>CAXXNY010000015.1:0-12771 GCA_963674805.2 Christensenellaceae bacterium | reverse complement strand
AGTAAATAAAGGTACTTATAACTATGGTGATCCCAATAATGATATTGTTCACCACTTTCTATTTGATATGATTCCATATTATCTAAAAGGGAATGCTCCTGATGACCCAACAACACCAATTGAAAGAATAAGAGGGAATTATAACGGGCCAATTCCAGGAGATTCTGAATGAAAATGAGTAGATATATAATAATTTTATTATCGTTTATCACTCTTTGTAGTTGTAGTATATCGCCTTGGAAAAGAGAAATATATGTAAACAATGAAATACCTTTAACTTCTGAATATTCAAGTTTGCCAGATTTCAATATATATAAAAAATATTTTTTGAATGGTGCTTTTATTGATGTTTATATGAAGGCTACAAATGCAACAAATTATAGCAGCAATAGTCCATATTATTTGTATGTAAAAGCATGGGGGGAATTGGAAATTGGAGATATATTTATAGTTGATAAAATGGAGATTACATCAAGCATGGGTAATGAGATTACTTATTTAGATGAATTTCATTTCCCAATACAAGTTGAATTCGTAAAAGGATCTGAGAGATATAATAGAGCTCTTATAAACTTTAATAAAAAGCCTTTCAGTATAAAATTTAATAAAAATGAAATACTTACAATAAATTTATCAGTTCGAGTCAAAAGGGGAGATTCAGAAGAAACAAAGGAGATTCAATATAAACTTACACCAAAAGTTGAAAGAGGAATATTTCAAATTAGTAGTGTATAATTCCTTTCCTTAAAACTAGAAAAAAGAAATAAATCTAAAGAAGCAGTTTTTCCCATCGGAAAAACCAGAGAAAAAAAGAATTGAAAAATCTGCTCCAGAGCTGTACCCTGTGTTATCAGTATAAGGGCAGATGAAAGAAACAGGATTTAAAATTGAATATCGCTTTGAATACTAAAGAAATAAAAAGAGGGGATAGCGTAAGACTGTAAGCGTCAATTTAACCCGTGATTCACGGTTTTCAACATCAATAAATCATCTTTGATGTTCCACGGGAGAAATTCATCCCAGTTTCCTGATTTTTGAATCTCCGGGGCTTTGGAAAAAAACAAAATTAAGATACCCGTATGGATTCAGCCCGTTCTGCCTGGCTGTTTCGATTAGGGAGAACATAAAGCAGGAGGATGCTGCCCCTTCGGGACTCCCGGAAAAGAGCCAGTTTTTACGGCCCAGCACAAAAGGGCGGATGGCGTTTTCGGCTGCATTGTTGTCGGGGGTCAAATCCGGATGCTCCAGATAATGGATGACATTCGTCCATTGGGAAAGGGCATAACTAATGGCTTTACCGAGATTACTGGTCGGCCTCTGAGTAAGAGCTTTTTTATCCAGCCAGTGATTTGAAATCTTCAGCTACTGGAGTAATCAGAGCTTTACGTTTTTTCAGAAAATCCTCCGGAGTCAGATCTTCTGCCCTTAAATCTTTCTCAACACGGTAAAATCTCTGAATCTTGGAAACAGCTTCCTGGGCGGACCCGGTTTTCTTCGAGGATTTAGCCACCTCGAAAAACTTGCGGCGTACATGAGCCATACATCCGACCCGAATAATATCGCTCCGCTCTTTCAGTGCCGTTTCGTACCCCACATACCCATCGGTCTGGAGATAGCCTTTGAATCCTGAGAGAAAATCCTTAACATAATCGCTGCCGCGGCTGCGATGGTATTCATAATGAACGATCGGTTTACCAGGGGGACCTCCCCTGTGCCAGCCACATATAGGATTTGCTGGTATTTTCTTTCCCCTCTTCTCCCAGGACCTGGACTGTGGTTTCATCCATATTGATCACATCCCCGGAAAGTAGATGGGATTTCATCAGCTCATATAACGGGGCAAGGAAATTAGTAGGCTTTGTTTTGCCAATTCGACATATCCTGACGGCTGATTCTTACTCCCGATCCGCTCAAAACGTTTTTCCTGCCGGTAGTAGGGCAGATGATCGACAAACTTGTTCACGATGATAAAGGCCAGAAGCTCCGGGGTGACAATACTTTTCGGTATGATAGATTCTTCCACCGGGGCAATGCGGAAAACGGGTTTTTCTTCATCCCCGGAACCCTCACATTTTCGACAGGCGTACTTGGGACGGATATGCCGTTCCACAAACACCTGTTCCGGGATGATTTTCAGCTTTTCGGTAACCTCTTCATCTATCCTGGAAAGCTCATGCCCGCAGGCACACTGTTTTTCATCATCGGGGATATCATGTACAACATCTACCCGGGGAAGATCTTTTGACAGAGGTTTTCGCCCCCGTTTTTTCCGGGAATAGGATTCGACTTTTTCTTCATCATCTATCGAGGATTCTTCAACAGCCGGCTCTTCATCCGGTTCTTCAAAAAGCAGATTCTGCAGCAGCTCTGCCGTTGTTTCGGTTTTCCGGCCAAACTTGCGAAAGAGGGCCAGCTTCAGCTGTTCCTGAAGATCTTCTATTTCAAAACCTTGCTGAGAAATTTGATTACTAAGTGCCGCGATATGCTCTCGAACAGCCTTTGGTAGTTTTTCAATCTCCGCCGCACTCAACATGGTAGGAATTTTATCACACAGAAATTTTTGTGGGAAGTGCTAATTGCAATCGGTATAATATATTTCCTTATGAGCTTTCCAGAAGTCAATGCCGGCGAGCAGCATCTTAAGCTCATCCGGGGTCAACTCCCTGACTTCCACTTCATTGTCCGGCCAGGGAAAACGGTCTTTCTCAAGCCTTTTCAGCCACAGGCAGAAACCGTTGCGATCCCAGTAAATACTCTTGATAAGCCGCCGGTCCCGGTTGCAGAAAATGAAGAGCGCCCCGGACATGGCCTGCCGGTTCATCTCTTCTTCCACAATAACCGACAGGCCGTTGATCTGCTTTCGCATATCCGTCACCCCCGGGCGGATATATATTTTTACTTTCGACAGATCGAGGATCATCCAATCACCACCAAGATTTGCCGGAGCGTATCGGAATCGAATCCTTGCGGCAATTTAATCCGGTACCGCCTGTCTATTTCAAGGATAATATCCTCTTCTGTAACCCTGGATGAAGGCATAGAAATACAAACAAGGTTTTTAACCTGAGAAGAATCCATCTCCTCCTTTTTAACCCGGCCCATCCAGTAAGTGAATGGTTGTAAACTTTATTTCATGTTCTATACAGAATTCTTTCTGAGTTTTCCCGCTCTGCCGCCATTGGTCGGCGATCTTCTTCCAGTGTTCAATTTTATTTTCCATTATAACTCCTCCGTGAGGAGGAATTATTTCATTTTTTGAAGTGGTTCATAAGGGGCGGTCTTAATTTACGGTTACAGTCGTCCTCGTTCATAATCTGTAATCAAAGTTGATGGAATCCCCATCTTTTCCGCTAGCTCTTTTTGAGTCAAACCCTGTTCAACTCTAAGACGTGAGATAATATCACCATAGTTCTTATTCTCTTCCATATCCCTATCATAAGGGGTGTTTTTGCTTTGTACCGATAAAACACTTGACTTAATACGGTATATTGCCGTATTATTAGAGTCGGTACAATACCGTAAAAAAGTGTTATTTAGTAGGCAAATACCGCTTGACACACTTTTAATAAAAACCCTCGTTGAGGGAAAAAAGAGGCCTGATTTCCGCACGACCAAGCACTGAAAATCAGACCTCACTAATAGAACGAGGAGACCTCGTCATGACTCAATTTTACACCAACTACCTACTCAAGGTCAAAGAAGTTCTCCTCACAAAGGAACGAGAATGGAAAACGTCTCAACAACAGACTTCTATGAAGCCTGCTACTATCTTCTGAAGGGCTGTCAGATAACAACGATAGCTTGCGAAAAAGTAAACAACAAACCTACCTGTACCTTCTTCTTTGAAGGGGAGAATCTTCCCGCTCATCAGATTACCTATTTCCAGGGGAAGGCCGAGGTAAACCTCCTGGAGTTCCGTCGGGCCTACGGTCAGATAAATTCCTATACCCACCATGCGAAGAGCAAATGGATGAAGCAGGAGGTTGCGAAATGAAACTTGTAACAAGCAACCTGGCTGAAGTCGGCCGCCTTATAAGCGATCACCATAAAATTATCGATATCACCGTATCCTTGGGGAACATGGGCGCCGAGGAGGTTGTCTTCACCTTTGAGGGCGAGAACATAGATCTTGACCGGAACTGTTTCCTTGCAAGCCGCGGAACATCGCTGAAGCATGTTTTAAAGGGGCTTGAAGCTGTACAGACCCTCATCTGGCAAAAAGAGGAAAAGGAGGTCTGCAATGGCTAAAGTAATCCTTTTTTCAAACCAGAAAGGCGGTGTAGGTAAAACAACCCTGACACGAGAAATGGGGTTTTACCTGGCTGGCGAAGATAAAAAAGTACTTCTCGTTGATTGTGACGGCCAGGGAAACCTTTCCAAAGGTGTTTCCGTTAATGTTTCCGGCGGACTCTATGAAGCCCTTGAGGGAGAAGGTATAAGCTTTCATGAGGTAGAAAAGAACCTCTTCCTACTGGCCGGCGATTCCCGTCTTTCCGCCCTGGAGAAAAGACTCACAGGGGAACTGGATGCCTTCATCCGGCTCAAAACTCTGCTGGCCACCGATGATTTTAATGGTTTTGATTTCATCCTTATAGACACACCGCCCTCACTGGGAACCCTTACCATCAATGCCTTAACGGTAAGTGATGAACTTGTTATTCCCATGAGTCCGTCACTCTACACCCTGCAGGGGACGAATGATCTTGTTGATACGGTGAGTAAGGTGCGAAGCTCCCTGAATCCCCGTTTAAGCATTCTCGGCGTCATAATAAACGGATACGACTCCGTCCCTGTAATAACCAGGGAAATCAGGGGAGAGATAGAAGAAGCATTCGGCGAAAGGGTATTTAGAACAGTACTACCCAAGAGCATAAAGGTGGAGGAGGCCATTGCTGGAAAGCAAAGTGTCTTATCCCTCCGTAAAGACAGGCAGACCGCTAAGGTACAAGAAGCTATTTTAAAGATTGGAGAAGAACTCCTTAACAGATTGGGAGCCATGGTATGAGTGACAGCCGTACCGGGAGTTCCCGGTTGGGAGGTGTAAAAACCTTGAAAGTAGGCGGCTTCCTGGATGAGTTCGAAAAGGGGGATCTTAAAAGCAGGATTGATCTCGTTTCATTGTTTCGAGAGTTTGGAGTGCATCCGAAAAAGAAGGGGCGGTCCTATATGGCCCAGTGCCCTTGGCACGATGATTCTACCCCGAGCCTTTCAATAGACAGGGAGAAAGGATTATATAACTGTTTTGGATGCGGCGAGTCGGGAGATATTTTTGACCTGGTGATGAAGCAGAAAGGAGTGAGTTTCAAGGAGGCCCTATCTTTCCTTAAAGACTATGCTGGAAATAAATCTATTCCACCTCAGAAGAAAGAAGTTCCCAAGGAAAAGAAAGAACCTCAAAATGCAATAAAGGTTTCGGCTCCAACGACATCAACACAAGAAAGCTTTTCAAATGATGTTACTCTTCAGGGAGTAATGGGCTATTACCAGCGGGCGTTAAGAGAAAACATATCTGCGGTTGAATATCTGAAAGGCCGGGGAATTATAGACTATTCTGTCTTAAACCATTTCTCCATAGGATACTGTGCCGGCGATATTTCCGGAGCAATCAGTCATGAACAAAGAGATGCCTTAACCGAACTAGGTATCCTTACAGATAAGGGTGGAGAGGCTTTTAAGGAGTGTGTAGTTATTCCCCTATACGATGAGAACGGCGTTGTCACTGGACTTTATGGCCGTAAGATTGCTGGAAAGTCCAGACTCAAACACCTTTATCTAAAAGGCCCGCATCGGGGAATTTTAAACCGGAAGGCTTTTTCCGTTTATAAAGAAGAGCTTCTTTTAACCGAAAGCCTTATCGATAGTCTATCCCTTTTTCAGTTGGGAATGGAGAATGTATCCAGCCTTTACGGCACAAACGGTTTGACTGATGAGATGATAACAGCCTTGAGGAATTCTCGGGTAAAACTTGTTACCCTGGCCCTGGATAATGATGAACCGGGCAGGAGTGCTTCGGAGAAACACAAGGCGACGCTCCTTGGTGAAGGTTTCTGTGTGCGTACTATCTTTCCCCCGAATGAAAAGGACTGGAATGATTTTCTTAAATCAGGAGGAAAAAGAGAAGAGATTCGGAATCTTCTAAGTTCTTCACCTGTTGATTTTCCGGAAAGTGAACCTGTCGGTTTTCTTGTTGTCAGAGATAATAGTAAATATATTGTAACCACTCCCCAGGTGACCTATAGGATATTAGGAGCAAAGGACTCCTTTTCTACCAGTCTCAAGGTTAATATCAGGGCTGAGAGGGCGGGACAACGATACATCGATAACGTTGATCTTTTTTCCGCCCGTTCAAGGAACTCCTACGCCGGAGCTCTATCACGGATGTTTGACCTTGAGTCAGCAAGAGTCGGAGCAGACCTTATAAGGCTCCTTGATCATTTGGAAGCAGAAAAAGCGAGGGCTGAAGTTTATGATGAGTTAGGTGTTACCAGTCTCACAGATGAAGAAAGAGCCCTTGGTCTTGAATTTTTAACCGACAAAAATCTTTTTGAAAGACTCATCGAGGATACCGAGGCCTTGGGTTATGTAGGAGAGGAGTTAAACAAGCTTTTGATATATATTGCAGCGTCTAGCCGGAAGTTATCGGGTCCCATTAGTGTCATGGTGGTAAGTCAATCGGCATCAGGAAAGTCTTATCTTATTGATACCATAAAGAAGTTGATCCCTGATGAGGATGTTGTTTCTCTAACTAGCCTGTCTGACCAGGCCTTAAACTATCTTCCTGCAGGAGGTCTTGAAAACAAGTTTCTTGTTATGGGGGAAGCAGTCCATTCGGAAGTCGTTGAACATCAGGTACGGGAGATGTTATCGGCCGGAGAGTTATCCCGGCTTGTGACGGTGAAGGATGAGAAGACAGGCAAGATGATAAGCCGGACGGTGCGGACAAAGGCTGTTGTTTCTGCGGTTATGAGTTCGACTCGATTAGATATAAACCATGAGAACCTTTCCCGATTTTTTGTGGTTAATACCGATGAATCACCGGATCAGACAAGGCGTATACACCAGGCTCAAAGACAAAAATATTCACTTGCCCGCTATCGGCAGAAAGAGGAACAAGTCCCCCGAATTATCGTCACACATCAGGCTGCCCAGAGGCTTCTTTCCCAAAAGATCATAGTAAACCCTTTTGCTGAAGTTCTAACCTTTCCCGATAACCTTATGAGGAGTCGTCGGGATCATGAGAGGTTTGTTGATCTCATAGCCTGTGTCTGTCACCTGCGCCAGTTTCAGAAGGAAGAGAAGCAGATGGATGGGCTTTTTTACATTGAGTGTGATCTGGATGACTATAAGGTTGCTTACCGAATTATGTGTGGAATCCTGCCCATGACTTTTTCCAATGTCCCCCATACGGCCGTGGCCCTTTATGAGCAGGTGAGGACTCTTGCATCCAGGAAGGCTAAGAGTGAAAGTCTGAAAACCGAAGAAGTCCGGCTCACTCAGAGGGAGATAAGGGAGGAGAGCAGTATCGGACAAAGAACGGTAAAGAAGTACCTAAAACTGTTGGTAGATTATGAATACCTCCATGTTTCAGGTTTAAAAGTCAGGGGCAGCCGGAACAGTTATAGCCTTGTAAAGGATGAGGATTTGCATCTTGTTGATCTATCCAGCCTCCCTGCTCCGGAGGAGGTAAAAGCAAAACTCGAAAACCTCCAAAGTGGGGCAAGTGGATAAAAGCGGGGTATTCCCCACTTTTAAAGGATAAGTGTATATAAGGAATGAAAATAGAAAGTGGGGTACATATTTTCAGGGAGAGAAAGGGAGGAATTAAATGAAAGAGTTATTGGAAGAGTATGAAAAGAGTCTTAAGGTTCGAGAGGTTAGAAGTTATCAGTCCTATCTTGTGACGGTAAAGGAATTCCTTCTCTTTGTGATCGAAGAGCAACAGGACCCCCTTTACCTTCCTTTAGAATATGGTGATGAGTATCGTTCTTACCTTCTCCATAAGGAACCTCCCTTAAGTAGGAATACTATCAATAATAAATTGAATAAGGTGAAGAATTTCTATCATCATCTTCTAAAGAGAGGACGGATATTGTTTGATCCGTTTGAGGATACAAAAGGATTAAAAGGGGGCGTTTGCCTTCCCAAAAACATTCTCTCTGTTGATGACGTGGGAATACTATTATCGGAGTTTGCAATAAGAACGGAAACCGATTGGCTCTATCTGGTTCTTTCTGAATTACTTTATGGCAGTGCCTTGAGGATTAGTGAAGTAGTCTCCTTGAAACTAAGTGATATTGACTATTCCACAAGGATGCTGGATATATGGGATTACAAGAACCAGAAGGCCCGGAATGTTCCGGCCTCGGAAGTTGCTTTAAGAAGACTGAAATACTACTGTACTCATTTTCGAACTAATATCCTTACCGAAAAGGACATCGCCGACGGTTATCTTTTTCCTCAAAAAGGATTCACGACTCATCGTGGACATTTAAACCGCAAATTAAAGGATGAGTGTCGGCGACTTGGTTTACCTCTGATAACCAGCCATTCATTCAGACATTGTGCTGCTACCCATATGCTTAAGAAAGGGGCCGGTATCCGGGAGGTTCAGGCATTCCTCGGTCATCGGAAAATCAGTTCGACCCAGATCTATACAAGAATTATTACCGAAGATTTAAAGGAACTTGTAACTACCTATCATCCTCGTGAGGCAGCTTTTTGTAAGGTAACAATATGATAGAGCGAGCGTATCAGATATTTCTTGAACATGAAGAAAGCCGGGGGTTGAAAGAGGCTACCATTAAAAGGAAAGCTAGAGAGGTCAGACGGTTTTTGAACTACATAAAAACTGAAGGAAAAGACCTTAGAGAAATCAAAGGGCAGGAATTAGAGGAATACTTCCTTTTGCTGAAAGAAAAGGGTTTTTCTTCCTCAACAAGGCTGATTGTAAGAAGCAGTCTTGAAGAGTTCTACCGCTTACTGAAGAAGCAGAAGATGGTCTTAACTGATCCCTTCTTAAAAGCCGAGGTTGTTATACGGGAAAAGAGCGGTGTTCGGAAAGTATTCACTCAGAGCCAGATTGAGAAGCTCTTAAACTCGATTGATGCCAAAACCGGCTATGGTCAGAGAGACCGGGCTATTTTTGAGTTTCTCTATGTTACCGGATGCCGGATAAGTGAAGTTTGTAGCCTGGATGTTGAAGATGTAGATTTATCTTCCTGTGAAGTTTTTATTCGTCAGGGGAAGGGACGAAAAGACAGGTTTGTTCCTCTTGGAACGGTTGCCAAACTCTATCTTGATAAATGGGTTCATTATGGCCGGAAATGGTTTTACGGTTCAGAATCCAAGGGACCTCTATTTTTAAATGAACATGGAGCCAGGCTCTCCGCTAGTGCAATTAGGGCGAGGTTGAAAACGTATCTTAAGAAGGTTGATTTAGATAGTCAGGGCTTTTCCCCTCACTCCATCCGACACTCCTGTGCCACCCACCTATTGGAAAATGGAGCTGAAATCCGGTATGTTCAGGAACTACTTGGCCATGAGAGCCTTGAGACGACCGTTACCTACACTGAAAATATTGTTTCAGGGCTAAAAAAACTCCATAGGATGTATCATCCCAGGGAAAACGAACTCTATATTGAGGAGGAATAGAATGGATGAATCAATAGGTTCTATGGTATATTTAAAGCAGGAGAACTATATGAGTGTACAGTATGTTGTCGATGATAGAGGACATAAAACTGGTGTTTTTTTAACTCTTGATGAGTATGAAAAGATGTTGGATCTGATAGAAGAACTCGAAGATGAAAAAGCTTATGATGTCGCCATGAAAGCCGGAGAATGGACTTCTCTTGCGAAAGTGGAGAAAGAACTTGGCCTATAGAATAGATATTTCAACGATTGCGAAGAAGAATCTAAAAAAGTTGCCAAAGCAGGAAGTCAAAAAGATTATTGAAAAAATCAAGTTTTTGGCAGTAGACCCTCGTCCTTCCGGATGTAAGAAGATGAAAAACAGGGATGCTTATAGAATCCGTGAAGGAAACTATCGTGTCATTTATAGAATTGAAGATGATAGACTATTAATATCCGTAATCAATATTGGTCACAGAAAAGAAATTTACAGATAAAAATACTTTATTTTAGGCTTTTTAATACTTTGAGGCCTTCAGGATGGAATAATTACCTATATGAATACCTGCAATATAAAATATGAAACGCCACAGGGTTTGATATGCGAGGATGGGGTGAATTGGTTTGTTTATGTTAATAACAATCCGCTTCGGTATGTGGATCCGAGTGGGTTAGCAATGCATATTGCTGAAGATCTTGTTCAGGAGACTGAAACAGGGAGAATCTTTTCAAATGAATCTGGCTCAATTCAAGATAGAACTTCTATCAGAATTGACAGGTCTTCAGGTCATACAAAAGGGCATTACCTGTCAAGAATGCAGGTTGTAACTGAAACAAGTTCTGGAGAAGAAATCCCATTATATGGAAATGATGTTCAGAGTTGGGCTGATTATAAACCTGATGACCCAAGTGATTTCACTTTACCTGCAGGGAAATACGAGGGGCAACTTTATGGTATATCAAAAAAATATGATAATCCTATCATCTTAATAAATGAAGCTCTCGGTGCAAATCGAGATTCTGGACATATGATTCACCCCAATGAACAAAGTGATAGATTGGAAGACCCAAAAAGATGGGAACATACTGGTTCCTCTCAAGGGTGCCAAGTTACACAGGGGCAAATTAAAGAATATGGTATTTTTACATCAATTTTGAAAATACTGGTTTTAGTTTCGGAACAGGATATCAATACAATGGAAACACAATAGATGTTTTCATCAATGATCCGAGTGGAATAACTACATTGAAGAATTCAGTTATAGGAAAGGAAGTAGATGTTCACAATATGCCAAGGTAGTAAAAAAGCATTGTTTTTCATTGCTGTCATTTTTTCTCTTCAACCCTTGTGGAGTTTTGAATTGGATCTTAAGAAAGAATATGATGGACGATGGCACAAAATAACCTTTACTTGCAATTCTTTTGAATATATTAATATTGCAGGTTTGATGGATCATCCCAATGAAATTAAGATCAGCAACTACTGTTTGATATCAGAATATGGGTTAACATTTCTATGTAATGAATTGGGTGAAAAGGAGCTATTGCTGTTGGGCGATGAGGACCTATTGCTCGTTTATTCTAAAGACTCTAATAAGCGATTATTTTTCGCAGATTTAGAAAATAGATGTTTTGAAACATTTTGGAGCTATGATGATCTTTCTGCGACATCTTTTTTAGTTGAAAACGATATTAAATATGAACCATGGAACATAAGAGGAAAACTATTGTCACTGCCTTGGGTTGAAGGTGTTTCCGGTCAAGGTATTGGTGAGAAGTTAACATTTCCTATGAGTTTCAATGCGAAAGGAATATGTATCTATAATGGCTTCATTTCATTTGATAAACCGGAATTGTATGTTAAGAATTCAAGGGTAAAGAGTTTTATTATTCGTGATCTTGAGACCGGTAATGAAGTTACGTGGGAACTGTTAGATAAACCTGACCCGCAATATATTATGCTTGAGAGCTTTGCAAATCATAATGTTGAACTTGAGATATTAGAGGTTTATCCAGGGACAAGATACGAGGATACATGTATTGCGGGTCTGTCCTTGATTTACCCTGATGGATGTGATTAAGAAAGGCTTTTTTGAAAACTATACGCCGAAAGTAGACAGAATGTTTTGTTCTGTCTACCCGAAGGGCGAGCGTAAGGTGTGGAGATAGGTGAGGTTCTCGATAATGCGCATTATCGGAACCGAATTGGTCCGGCCGAAAGGACGGAATCTCTGCACCTGGAGCCGCTTCCCGGCTAAGCGAGTCAAATAACAAAAAGAAAATATAACAACGAAGTTGGAACTGTCGCCTCCTCAGCCTGACGGCCTCCGGGGGCGCAGCTCAACTCAATGTTATTTTTTTACTGCCATTCGGCAGTAATTGTATTATTTGTGAGAGCTTGAAAAGATGCAAAGTTGTATCTTTTTAAGATGTTTCCCCTTTAATATATCCATCAACTATCTGGAGAACTGTTTTCTGTTTGAAGGGCGGGAGAGTTTCTATTTTCTTAACTCTTTTCATTATGCGTAAACGATTGGCTGAGTTATTATTTTTTTGCTGAGGGCTTATACCCAGAAGTTCATCGGCAGAAACCTGAAGGGCTGTAGCTAACTTACTGATTATATCTGCATGAAGCCTCAGTCGTCCTCGTTCATAATCTGTAATCAAAGTTGATGGAATCCCCATCTTTTCCGCTAGCTCTTTTTGAGTCAAACCCTGTTCAACTCTAAGACGTGAGATAATATCACCATAGTTCTTATTCTCTTCCATATCCCTATCATAAGGGGTGTTTTTGCTTTGTACCGATAAAACACTTGACTTAATACGGTATATTGCCGTATTATTAGAGTCGGTACAATACCGTAAAAAAGTGTTATTTAGTAGGCAAATACCGCTTGACACACTTTTAATAAAAACCCTCGTTGAGGGAAAAAAGAGGCCTGATTTCCGCACGACCAAGCACTGAAAATCAGACCTCACTAATAGAACGAGGAGACCTCGTCATGACTCAATTTTACACCAACTACCTACTCAAGGTCAAAGAAGTTCTCCTCACAAAGGAACGAGAATGGAAAACGTCTCAACAACAGACTTCTATGAAGCCTGCTACTATCTTCTGAAGGGCTGTCAGATAACAACGAT
>CAXXNY010000014.1:0-2651 GCA_963674805.2 Christensenellaceae bacterium | reverse complement strand
TCACCTTGAATCTCAGCTTCACGTGGAAGCGTGGCATCAATTCGGGCTCAGTGAAGTTCCGGGCCCGGCCATTGCCTTTGAGTGCGGCGATCACCAGGGGCTCCATATCAACGAAGATCATTTTTTCCCCGAAATCATCGACCCCGCCACCGGCGACGTCCTGGCTCTGGGAGATGCGGGAGAGCTGGTGCTGACAACGCTGACCACCCGGGCCTTTCCCCTCATCCGTTTCCGAACCGGGGAAAAGGCCCGCCTGATTCATCATCCATGCGCCTGCGGGACATCGTTTCTGAAGATGGAATGGTTTGAACAGCGGACCGACGATATTCTAAACATCAACGGCGTCAAGGTGCACCAAAACCAGATCACCCTGCACATTGAAGCCGCGCTCTCGTTTGTTCCAAAATATCATGCCGCTGTTCAAGAAGCGATGGGCGAAAAAAAGCATCTGAAGATATCCATCGCCATGGATGACCGGCTGTTTTCCGATGAAATAAAGGTATTGGAACGACGAATTCACCTGCTGGAAAATGGCCTGTATGAAAATTTGGGTGTGCCCGTAAGGGTCAAACTTATAGAAACAGGTCTCATATAATGACCCTCGACGCCGTGCCGTCCTCGGATGATTTTCTTGCCACAATTTATTGGTTTTATTTTCGTTAATCATTTGACACACCCACCCAAAGCGGTTATAATCCAGTAAGCTTATAACTTTTTGTATAGTTCATTCGATTTTTAAATTAATCATTTTATGGAGTTGCGAGCCAGACACCAATCCCCCGGCTTGGGACACATGAATGCGCTTAACTATCGTGAACGCTAAAAAACTGAACGTTTAAATACAATGACGAAAGAAAAAATCATCTATCAACTCGTTTGGGGCATGCTCTTGGTGCTCATGGGCATTGGCGTCTTTTTCCGAATTCCTCAGGTGATGCCCGATATTGAACAGATCGAATATTTTTCATCGGTTATATGGTTTATAAAATTCAGTTTCTATCTGATAGGAATACTTCTCATCGGCGGCGGAATTAAAAAGATTGTTTTCTATGTTCGCAAATTAACGAACGGCGCTTGAATGTAACATCTCTCAAACCTTAACCATTTTACAACGCCGATATAGAAGGTTGGAGAAAAGATATGGCCAAAGCGACACCGACACACATCAAGGTAGAACTCCCCGTCAGCCATCTGAAAGTCGACACCGCCCAATCGAAGGACAAGAGCAGGTCGATCGTCGCTCATTCCCAGGGCAGTAAACCCGGCGTCAGCCCCGAGGTTGCCTTCAGAATTAAATTTCAGATCATCAGCAACAAAATCCAGATGGCGCACAATCTGGACCAGGTTCTCAATAATCTCAAGGGTGAAATTGTCGACCTGTTCGAATCCGAGAGAATAACCATCTATGTCATTGATGGCGTCAAACGTGAGCTGGTGTCACGGGTCGTTGCCGGAAAAAACATTCACGACATCCGGGTTCCCGTGACCGCCACCAGCATCGCCGGATTCGCGACCTACAAGCAGCGCCTGGTGAATATCAAGAATGCCTATGATGAAGAAGAACTGAAGGCGATCGATCCGAATCTCACCTTTGACAAGAGCTGGGACGAACAGTCCGGATTCACCACACGCCAGGTGCTGGCCTGCCCCGTCCATTTCCACAAATATCTGCTGGGTGCCATTCAACTGGTCAATCGAAAGGACAGCCAGCCCTATACCAAAATGGACGAGCACTTTATCCGGGAACTCGCCAAGATTCTCGGTATCGCCATGTACAACCTCAAACGGGCCGCCCGCCAGGCCAGCAATAAATTCAGCTACCTTCTTCAGAACCACCACCTGACCCAGCAGGAGCTTAAAAATGCCATTATCGAAGCCAAAAAGCGACGGGAGTCCATCGAAAGTTATCTGATCGGCGTCCTTAAAATACCGAAAAAGGAAGTTATCGAATCTCTGTCCAAATATTACGAGGTTCCGGCGGTCCTATACGACGCCAACTGGCCGATTCCCGGCGCGCTGATGCGAAAAGGGAAAGAGGCCTTCATGAAGAAAAACCTGTGGGTTCCACTGGAGAGCGACGGCGGAAAGGTTGTGATCGCCGTGGACAACCCCCAGGACATCCAGAAGATCGATCTGATCAAGCCACTCTACCCCAACACCCCGCTGGATTTCCGGGTGGCGCTTCCCGGGGATATTCTGGACTTCATCAAACTCTTCTCCTTCGAAGAGGTTCGAAATGTCGGAGATATCGACGACATCCTCCATGAACTGCAGCGGGATGCAGACAACGAAGAAGAGAACGAGGAAGAATTCGATGAATCCGACAGCGCCGTCGTCAAGCTGGTCAACAAGATCATTCATGACGCCTTTGCCCGCAAGGCATCGGATATTCATATCGAACCCTATCCTGGAAAACAGAACACCCTGGTGAGGATCCGTATCGACGGCGCCTGTTCAGTCTACCAGACAATCCCCTACAACTACAAGCGCGCCGTTGTTTCGCGAATCAAGATCATGGCGGGCCTGGATATCGCCGAACGGCGGATGCCCCAGGACGGCAAGATCCAGTTCAAGAAATACGGCGGTCTCGACATCGAACTCCGCGTCGCCACCATCCCCACCCAGGGTGGCCTCGAAGATATCGTCATGCG
>CAXXNY010000013.1:0-19831 GCA_963674805.2 Christensenellaceae bacterium | reverse complement strand
GTATAAAAATTAGCATCGATAAACTTTGTTAATATATATATGTAAAACTTTTCATGATTATAAGCATTTATTTTCATATACTAACTTTATTTTCCTATGAAATAAAACTCCATAAATATCCATAAATATTACACAGCAAGCTTCTTCCATTTAAAAATCCCAGGTATGTTTTTTGCTCTAAGATTAAGGCGGAAATTCAATTTTTTCAAATCGTTAAAAAGGATAGTTTCAGATGGTTCGCAAGTTAATTTGCACTATTTCGATTTGCATGCTTGTCATATTTTCCACCCATTTTCTTGCCTTCGCAGAAAATTTTTCAAAAAATGAAGACGGCGTTGGGTCGGAACTGATTTCATTGGCCTCTGATTCCCTAACAGCCCCCTTAGATTTAAATATTCCTCCTGAATTGATTGCAAGGAAATTGAAAAAACGTGATCCTGAATTTGTAATTTCCGTGACATCTGTACTGCGAAAGATAAAGAATAAAGAAGAAACGATCCTGATTGATGTTCGAAACCATCAAAAATTTGAAAAGTTCAGAATACCAGGTTCCATAAATATCCCTCTTTTTGCCATTAAAACAAAAGTCTTTCTCAAGTCCAAACCACTGATTTTAGTCAACGAGGGATATAACCATGTTCGATTGGAACAAGCGTGCAGGCGCTTGAAAAAATCCGGTTTTGCTGACGTCCGGATATTGAATGGCGGTTTGAATGCTTGGAAACAAAACGGAGGCTCCCTTAATGGTGATATATTTGCCCAAAAAGCGATGAATAAGATTCCCCCTCACGTTTTCTTTGAAGAAAAAAATGATGCAGACTGTTTGATGATTGATGTTTCCCAAACCAAAAACTCAGAAGTTCAATATTTAATGCCGCAGGCACTGGCTATCCCCTTGGCAGGCAATAGCCAGGAATTCATTTCAAAAATCCGGAAAGCAACAGACAGCCCCCAAAGGGATCCCTTTTCGTCTGTTTTGATATTCAATCAAAGCGGTGAACAATACGGAAAAGTTGAAACCTTGATTCAAAAAACAGAAACTAAGAATGTCTTCTATTTAAAAGATGGACTGAATGGATACAAAACGTTTCTGCAACGACAGGCCCTTATTTGGCAAGCCAACAATCATTCAAAAAAGAAGCTGAAAAAATGCGCCCATTGTCCATAAAAAAGAAAATCCTGTATTTTACAGGTATCAGTCTATGTATTGTGCTGTCTTGGATGATTTTCAAGAAATATAGGGACGACCTTAATTTATCCAAGCCTGACTATTCTATAACCAGGCAGATTAAATACGGTTTTACTTTACAGAATACAACGAACCGGCTGTTAAAGCATGCAGAATTTTGGACCTATGCACCTGTAAAACAGACATCAACACAAAAATGCATTCATCTTGAGGCTTCCCATCCTTTTCAGTTGATTTTGGATGATTGGGGCAATCAAATTCTTCATTTTACATTCAAGAATCTGCCGCCTTATGCCCATCGCATTGTCACGATCAAGGCGGATCTCATGCTGGCGGACATGCCCACCCCCGTACAAGACAACAATTTGGATAACTATCTCAGTGCCGAAAAATATATCGAAGCCGGTAACCCTTTAATTAAAGCCCAAGCCCGGTCCCTTAAGGCTCAGTCACCCATTCAAAGCTCGGAAAATATTTACCAATGGGTCGCCAACCATGTGACCTACTCCGGCTTTTCGGGAAAGGATCGCGGGGCGTTGTTCGCTTTTAAAAACAGGGAAGGGGATTGCACGGAATTCATGTATCTGTTCGTGGCACTGTGCCGGGCAAATCAAATCCCGGCCCGGTGTATGGGCGGATACATATGCCGGCAAAATGAAATTCTGAAACCCGGCGAATACCACAACTGGGCCGAGATTTATGAGAACGGCACTTGGCAACCGGTGGACCCTCAAAACCGGGTGTTCAAGGAAAATCCGTCCCAGTTCATTGCCATGAGGATTTTCGGCGACACCGCCAGCAATCCCATGGGGGATTATCATCGGTTTCGGTTTGAGGGTGAGGGGTTGAAGGTGCTTATGAATTGAATAATTGAATTTTCGATTTTGCCTATCATAAAAAAGGAAAAATTTTATATACAATGACCATAGATTTGAAACTATATCGTTGGAGAACAGTCGTGAAAACGTTGACCGCAATCATATTCACTTTGTTTTTATGTTTGACGTCCATCTCACAAAGTTTTGCCGGTATTAACGACGGCCTTGTGGCCTATTATCCGTTTAACGGTGATGCCAAAGACGAAAGCGGAAACGCGAATGATGGTGCTGTTTATGGAGCAAGTTTGACGGAAGACAGATTTGGGAATGCCGGTAAAGCATTTGGTTTCGATGGAGAAAGCGATTATATCACAATTCCTGACAACACAATGCTGCGATTGAGCAATACTGACTTTACTATCAGTACTTGGATATATGAAACTGATAGGAATGCTTCATATGTGGATGCCATCTTAGCTAAAAGAGAATCTGGGAATGCTGTTGGATGGATATGGGGTGTCCGGGGAAATCTGGCAACAGACGAAGGCGCTGTACACTACCAAGTAAGTGGTGGTACCGATCCTTCTACTAACTCCAACCAAAAAATTCCACTAAACTCTTGGAATCATGTTCTTTTAGTATACAACTTTAATGACAAAACAGCGAAAATATATATAAACTCTGAATTGGATAAAACAGTATCCGAGATACCAACACCGAACTCGTTGACTCAAGCGGCACTTTTTATAGGCAAAAATTCTTCTAGCGAAACCTATCATTTTCACGGTATAATCGACGATGTCCGGATTTATAGTCGCATCCTTTCAGAGGAAGAAATATCATACCTATATAATATCGATAGAATCAATCTTTCTATACCCCAAAGCGCTACCGAAGGCGATGGCATCCTGCCCAACCAGGGATCCGTGTCCGTTTTTCCCGCTCCCGAAAGTGATCTTACAGTCTATCTGACCTCTGATGATACTGCAAAAGTAGCTGTTCCCGATTCGGTTACCATTGTCGCAGGAACCAATTCAGCTTCATTTGACATCGTGATAGGTGAAGACAGCCTTGTTGATGGTCAACAGTCCGTGGAGGTTCAAGCGACTGCCGAACATTATCTTTTGGGTACGGGATCCATCAATGTACATGACAGTATTGATTATGACAATGACGGCATAAATAATGATGGAGATAATAGTGGCATAGTCGGCGACAATCCCTGCATCGGCGGCCAAACCGAAAACTGTGATGACAATTGCTCCAGTGCCTACAACCCCGACCAACGTGATGTGGATGGCAATGGGATAGGCGATATATGCGAACCTACGATGGTTTTGGACCTATATCAGGAGATAACTACATCCGGTGCTTTGGATTTCGAATCTTTTATTATTGATGGCGAATCATACCTGGCGGTGGCAAATTACCATAATGATTCCTCTTACAATAATGTGTCCAAAATCTATAAATGGAATGGACAAGAATTCATTGAGATTCAGTCCATAACCACCCATGCTGCCGCAGATTGGGAAAGTTTTGAAATTGACGGTGTTACCTACTTAGCTGTAGCAAACTATTACAATGGCTCATCCTACAACATAAATTCAGTTGTTTATCAATGGGATGGAAGTACATTCAGCGAAGTGCAATCAATTCCTACGAATGGTGCCTGGGATTTCGAGAGTTTCAAAATTAATGGTGAAGTCTATCTGGCTGTTGCCAATCGCTATAATGGGTCTTCATACAATATAAATTCAAAAATTTATAAGTGGAACACGGACGCATTTGTTGAGTTACAGACGCTTGCTACAAATGGCGCAACCCATTGGGAAAGTTTCATTATAGAGAATGAAACTTATTTGGCCATAGCGAATTTACGCAATAACTCTTCATATAATATTGAATCCAAAATTTATAAATGGGACGGAGCCTCATTTGTTGAAGCACAGGCAATACTAACCAATGGTGCATATGATTGGGAAAACTTTTCCATTGATGGGGAAACGTATCTGTCCGTTGCAAATTACTACAATGGCTCGACACGGAATATAGATTCCAAAATTTACAAATGGAATAACACCTCATTTGATGAAATCCAATCCATCCCAACAAATGGTGCATTGGATTGGGAGTCTTTCGAGGTAAATGGAACGACATACCTTGCCGTGGCCAATCACCACAATGACGCAACCTATAACATTGGATCGAGACTCTATAAATGGAATGGCGCCTCATTTGACAGGGTACAAAATATTTTAACAAATGGGGCTTTTGACTGGAAAAGTTTCACAATTGATAACGAGATCTATATCGCAGTAGCAAATTATCATAATGGCACAACGCGCAATATTAATTCTAAGATATTCAAAATAGAATCAAAAAACCTGTCTGATGGGCTGGTGGCCTATTATCCGTTCGATGCCTCGTTTGAAGACAAGAGCGGCAATGCCCTTCACCTTACCGGGAATGGTGAGATCTCAGTGGGCACCGATAGATTCGATACTGCTGGAAGTGCATGCTATTTTGATGGTGTTGATGACTACCTATCCATTGCATCAGATCCCCTGTTTAATCCGCAGGATCAGTTAAGCTTGTCATTTTGGATAAAAAAAGACAGCTTTCTGAATACCTATGCTCCAATAATTCATAAGGGAGCTGTCACAACAAGTAATTATTCAAACCGAGAATATGCTGTCTGGTTGCATTCTTCTTCATATTTTCACTTGACTTCGGCTGGTGATGACAACAGTGGACAATACACTCTTAAATCAAGCACCGCCCAAGTGGATGAATGGACATTTTACACTGCTGTTATTGATAGAAAGAATCACCAGGCATGTATATTTCTGAACGGACAATTGGACCAGATAGTTTCAGATAGTTACTCTTCCTTTAACACGAATGACGATGAATTAAGAATTGGTTGGACTGAAGAGACATCAAGCGCATTTTCTCGTTTTTTCGGAACACTTGATGATATCAGAATTTATAATAGGGCGTTAACAGAGGAGGAAATATCACACCTGTATGACGCTAATAGCATTAGTATAACAGTACCTGAAATTGTTACAGAGGGTGATGGTAATCTGTCACAACAAGGGTTGATTACTGTTTCTCCCGCTCCGTATATTGATGTTGAAGTGTTTTTGACTTCGGATGATACCTCTGAAATATCCCTGCCACAGTCGGTTGTTATTCCTGCGGGCAATACAACTGCTTCATTTGATATTATTGTTGAAGATGATGCAGATTTCGATTTTTCACAAACACTGTCTCTAAAAGCAACAGCCGAATACTATCGACCCGGTATCGCATATATTCAAGTGGATGATAATGAAACTTTATTGTCCAAGGATAATTCTCCATATCAAATTACTGAAGATGCGCATGTTAAGAATTTAACTATCGAACCCGGCGTAAGGATTGAATTTTTAGGCGACTACAGTTTTGAAGTATCGGGGACGTTAACCGCCATTGGCACGGAGCAAGAACCGATCGTATTCACCGCTTCAGAATCTAATACTGATGGCTGGCAAGGGATACATTTCAATGAAAATATCCCGGGGTCTGAACTTGCATATTGTACCATCGAAAAAGCCAACAATAGCGGCATTCGCATTATAAACAGCCTGCCGATTATTAGAGATTGTACGATAACCAACAATCAAGGTGTTCAGGGGGGCGGGCTGAATATTGATCTTAGTTTGCTGTCTGGTGATGATGAACTAACCATCACGAACTGCACTGTTTCCGACAACACTTCTTCCAGCCATGGCGGCGGTATCAAGGCCAATTTGGGATCAGCCACGTTAAGCTTCGAGAACTGTACCATCAGCGATAACATTTCCAACTTTTCACAAGCCAACGGCAACATAGTGGGGGGTGCCATTTATTCTGTGACCAGCGATGGAAGATTGTATTTAAGAAATTGCCTGATTAATGCCAACACCTCTTATTCGCGCTGTGGATATAACGGTTGTAGCGTGACTGGAAGAGGAGGCGGCATATTCAGCAACGGAAACATTGACTTGGAAAGATGCATCGTTACAGGGAATATGGTACATGCCGTAGAAAATGGTGCGGGCGGGAATGAATATACCTACAGCTATGGCGGTGGCATTTATCAGTATGCAGGTGAATTAAATGCGACCAATAGTCTGATCTATTCCAATAGCACCTATGCCCATGGCGCCAATGCATACTCTTACGGGGGAGGGCTCTATTTAAATGGTGGTTCGGCAAATGTAACCAATTGTACCATTACCGACAATTTAGCAAATGCACCAGGCTATGGAAGTGTCTATGCCTATGGCGGCGGTATCAGAAGAGCCGGGGGCACTCTGACAGTGCTCAATTCGATTATCTATTACAATCAAATTAGCAAAAAGGGGATTGTCTCATACTCACAAATATCTGGTACTGCGACCGTATCTTACAGTGATGTGCAAGGGGGATATGACGGAGATGGAAATATAGACTTTAATCCTGTCTTTGAAAGCCAGACAGATTTGATCATCGAACCGCCTTCTCGATGTATTGATGCTGGTCATCCAGATCCTAAATACAATGATAGCTGTATGCCGCCGGCTCTTGGCACAGAGAGAAATGATATCGGCGTCCATGGTGGCCCAGGTGCATGCTCAATGGATAGAGATTTAGATAAAGTTGCCGATGGTGTTGACAACTGTCCTGTTGTTCCCAATCCAGACCAAGATGACACGGACGGAGATGGTCATGGAAATGCTTGTGACAATTGTCCTGATGATCCAGATAAATTTGAACCTGGTGTATCAGGATGCGGTGTTACAGAAACCGAAACATATGTTTCAGGGGCAGTTATTAACGAAACATGGAAATTGATCGACTCTCCTTATTATGTCGAGGGAAATATTTACGTAGAGGACTTGATTATCGAACCCGGCGTAAGGATTGAATTTTTAGGTGACTACAGTTTTGAAGTTTCGGGGACCTTGACCGCCATTGGCACGGAGCAAGAACCGATCGTATTCACCTCTGCAGAATCCAATGCTGACGGTTGGCAGGGAATATATTTGTATAATACCGATCCTGGCTCTGAACTTAACCATTGTACCATCGAAAAAGCCAACAATAGCGGCATTCGCATTGTAAACAGCCTGCCGGTCATTAGAGACTGTACGATAACCAACAACCAAGGTGTGCAAGGAGGCGGACTGAATATAGATCTCAGTTCCCTGTCCGGTGATGATGAATTAACCATCACGAACTGCATTGTTTCCGACAACACCTCTTCCAGCCATGGCGGTGGTATCAGGGCCAATTTGGGATCAGCCATGTTAAGCTTCGAGAACTGCACCATCAGCGAGAACATTTCTAATCCCTCAAAATCCAATGGAAATATAGTGGGTGGTGCCATTTATTCTGTCACCGACGATGGAAAGCTAAATTTAACAGACTGCCTGGTCAAAGCAAACACCTGTTATTCCCGCTGCCATTGGGATAGTTGCAGCGTGACCGGAAGAGGCGGAGGCATATTCAGCAACGGAAACCTTGATATAGAAAGAAGCACTGTAACGGGAAACATAGCAAATACTGTAGAAGGTGGCTCCGGAGGGGATGAATACGTTTATAGTTATGGTGGTGGTATTTATCTGCACGCCGGTGAATTGAATGCGACCAATTGCCTGCTCCTTTCTAACACAGCTTACGCCCTTGGTGCTAGAACGTATTCATATGGTGGAGGAATTTATGTTAATGGCGGGTCCGCAACTGTAACAAATTGCACCATCATTAACAATTTAGCGGAAATAGGTAACTACGGAACATCATATGCTCAATACTATATCGGTGGCGGTGGCATCAGAAGAGCCGGAGGATCTCTGACGATCCTCAACTCCATTGTTTACTATAACCAAATTAATAAAAAAGGGACCCTTTCATATTCACAACTATCTGGAACTGCAGCAGTCAGTTACAGCGATATCCAGGATTTAGTTGACGGAGAAGGTAATATTAGTAGTGCGCCTCAATTCGCCAGTGAAAATGATTTTCATTTGCTCTCCAATTCTCCGTGTATTGACTCAGCGAGTGCTGAAGGCGCTCCTGACCATGATATCGAGAACGTAAGCAGGCCCCAGGGTGATGGATACGATATGGGAGTTTATGCCACTGCTTCAAATGATATTTCAAGTGGAACCTATGTTTGTGGTCATATTTTTGAGGATACGGTGTGGGATTTAAGCGGCAGCCCGTATTTGGTCATTTGTGATACGACCATTTCAGCCGGTGTAACCTTGATTATCGAACCCGGAGTCATAGTAAAGTCCTCTGAAAACGCAAGATTCACAGTAGAAGGCGGATTAGATGTACAGGGAACGATAAATAATCCAGTTACCTTTACTTCCTCGGCTGACGCGCCTTCAACAGGAGACTGGTATGGCATTGTTTTTCTTCCCGATAGCACCGTGACCTTGCTCCATGCGGTGATCGAATATGCTCAATATGGAATACGAGTTACCGGCAGCGGAAGCCAGACGATTACGGATTGCACGATTCGATATAACACCCAAGGTGTTAGGGTGGAGGCATCCGGCGGGAATCCAATCATCAATCAGAGTAGCATATATGAAAATACCGAGTACAATTATATGGCCACTTCCGGCACATCTTCAAGCTTGACGCTAAATGCTCAAAACAACTGGTGGGGAACGCAGGACGAGCTGGAAATTTCTGAATTGATTTGGGACTCAAATGATAACAGTAATTGCGCTACCGTCAATTTCGATCCATGGCAATTCGAATCATCGGATAGCAAAGGGCCGATTGTCTCAAATATCCGCTTCAACGGCATCGAAATTCAATCCAATGATACCGTATCCCAATCCGGCATCCTGACGGTTCACGCTACGGACGAACTCTCCGGCATGCAATCCGTTAAATTCTATGTGAACGGCGAGTTGCAGCATATTGATTATAACAATACCGGAAATTATTCTTTTGATTGGGATATCGCTGACATTAACGACGGCAGTTATGATATTGCCATCAGGGCCTTTGATAACCACCCGAATGCAAACATGACTGAAGTCCTCCTGGAGAATATTCAGGTGGCCATGGCCCCCCCGGAATCTCCTGTGTTCACCGAATCGTATCAAGGGTTGGTGGTCGGCTGGAATACGCTTAACGTGAGCGGTACGGCCGACCCGGACAGCACCATAACGGTCTACAACAACGGTGAAATCGTTGCGTCCAATATATACACCAACACGGATGGGCAATTTCAGGTGACCATCGAGTTAAATCAGGGTGAAAACAGCATTCAGATTTCCGCGACCAACCGTGGCGGAGAAAGTGAATTGAGCACCTCAATGGTGGTCAATATGAGTCCCTCGGCCCTGACCGCGCCAACCGGGTTCAGCGCAGATGCCAAAGAAGCAGGTCTTATTCGCCTTTCATGGACAAATTCCGGTGTGGCATCTGTCAAGGGCTACAATATCTACCGGTCGGAGGAGGCATTCAGCACCACGGCCGAGGCGGAAAAACTCAATACCAATGTGATCACCGGCACCAGCTACCAAGATTTGCCCATGACAGACGGCACCTATTATTACCGCGTGCTGGCGGTGGATCCAGCGGATAATGAAAGCGAATTGTCCAACCAGGTATCTGCCGAATCGGACAGCGAACCGCCGCGGGCGGTATCCATCCAATACACCCCCACCTCCAGCCCCTATGACGCGGAGACCGGCCGGATGGGGCCGGGCCTGGTCCAAATCGACCTGACCGTCAGCGAGCCTTTGATGACAACGCCTTTCCTGGGCATCGTGCCGGAAGGGGGCATGTCCCAATCCATCGAGCTGACCCAATCGTCCGAGTTGACCTACACCGGTTATCTGACCATTTCCGATGCCACCCTATCCGGCACGGCCTACGCCAATTTATCCTGCAGGGACGCGGTGGGCAATAGGGGCACGGAAATCGATTCCGGCGGTACCCTTAAAATCGATACCGACGGCCCGGCGGTCACGGATCTGGCCATTCAACCCCAGACACCCATCCAAAACGATGCGGATAATCCGGTAACCATCACCATCACCATCGGACTCAACGAGGAGATCCCGGACGGCCAAACGCCGGCACTTTCCTACCTGCTATCCGGCACGGGCCGCAGCATAACGGCCATTGACGATGTTTCCGAAATTGCCGTTCAGGATGGCCATGTTCAAAACCTGGGAGGCGGTGTTCACGCTGCCGGCTGATGCGGGCCTATCCGAGGCCGAGTCCCTGGAATTTATCTATGAAGGCGTGGATGACCTGGGCAATGCCAACGGCAGCATTTTGTGCGACAATCTCTTCCAGATCTACCAGGGAGACCTGCCGCCCTTTGAACCGCCTGACGGACTTACCGGCCAGGCCCTTCCGGGCGGCGAGATTCATCTCTCCTGGAATGCGGTGGAAAACGCCGATGGTTACGTGCTCTATCGCATGGCCCCGGATGAGACTGCGCTGACCGAATTGGTCCGATTCGATACGGAACTTGAATATACGGATCAAACCCCCACAGATGGGCTGTACACCTATGCCGTAGCCAGCATCCGGCAGGAGAACAGCCAAGAGGCAATCAGCGGCATGAGTGCCCAGATCCAGGTGCTCTCCGATTCCATGCCGCCCCAGCCCCCCCTGAACCTGGCCCTGATCCTTGTATCTACTGGCATCCAGGCCACCTGGGAGGCCAATCCCGCTACCACCGAACCGGTCACCTATATCCTCTACCGGGACGACGTGTCGCCGATCACCAACATGGGAGAAGCCACCCTCGTTAAGGAAAATGTCAGTGGTACAACGCTCATTGATGCCTATCCTTCCCAGGCGGAGCGCAACTATACGGTGACGGCCGTGGATGCCGTGGGCAACGAGTCCATGCCCTCCAATACGGCGTATCTCAATGTCGATCTTCTGCCCGTATCCAGTCTGACCGTCATCCAGGTCGATGACGCCCTGCCCGCTCTTTCATGGACCCATTCGGGCACGAATATGAACTATGATATTTATCTTGGCCCCGACGGCGGCCTGGAAAAACTTAATCAAGAACTGATGTCCGAACCTTCTTACACGGACACGGGCTATTCCGGGGATGAACGCCGGTACACGGTATTGGCCGTGGACAGTGAAGGCCACGAGAGCCTGGGCCGGAGCATCACCCTGCCCAAGCTGCATGCCGTGCTGGCCGACGGCGAGGAGATCCGGCGCGGCATCATGAACCGGCTGGATGTCACCGTCGAAAACAGCTCCGCCAATACTATCGAAAACGCCCGGCTGATCCTGGATGTCGAATCTTACACCCACACATCCGAGACCTTCAGCATCGCCCCCGGCGCCACCCAGGTCGTGCCGGTGATCGTGGGCGGCTATGCAGACCTTCCTGACCTGGCCGCCATAACCCTGACCATCGAAGTCACGCCCAACGAAGGCGAAAGAGTGGAGATCACACGGACCTCGGAAATCAATGTGCTCGACGGCATGATGGTTCTGGGAATCGAGAACGGCGAACTGCTTCGGGGTACCACCGGCAGCGTTTCCTTTACCCTGGAAAACACCGGTGAAGAGGAGATCGAAATCCTCACGGCCCAAAAGTCGGGCGGCACAGCCTCGAACGAGGTAACACTCCTGCTGCTTGATGAGGACGGCAATGTGCTCTCCACCGCAAACCTTAAGCAGAACCTCGGGAAAGACATTGTTACCCTTTCGGATGGCCGGTCCGTGGCCCGGATTGCGGCAGGAAGCATTTTTACCTCCGCCCCCGTGGACATCACCATTCCGGCCAATACCCCGGACGAGGTGATTCTGAAGTTACTCATCACCCGCGTCTACTATCATCTGGGAAAAACCGGTCAGGTCATCATGGACGGCCCGGCCACCACCCAGGACATCTCCCTGGCGGACACCTCCTATTACGGGGAAATTACCAGTATCTCGCCGGAGACCTCCGGCGGCGACGAGGATATCATCATCTCGGGCCAAGCCGTGGACCGCTCCACAGGCAGTCCCCTGGGGAGTGTGCCCTTGAATCTGGTCATTACCCTGAACGGTTTCGAGCGCACCTATTCCATCTATACCGATGCCGAGGGGAACTTTGAATACACCTTCCAGCCGGGAGCCAACGAATCCGGCGTTTACAAGGTCCGGGCCATGCACCCGGAACGTATTGACAAGCCGGTGCACGGCACCTTCACCGTCACCCGGGTGTCGGTATCGCCCACCAGGGTCAACCTGAGCATCTCCAGAAATTACGAGCAGGCCATCCGCACTACTGTAAAAACAGGCAGCGCCACCCTGGTCAACAACCTGGAACTGGTCTATGACGCGGCCGACCAGCCGGGCGGTACCTTCCCCGAAGGGGTCCATGTCACCCTCGGTGACGGGGTTTCTCTTCTGGATGCCGACAGCCGGGCCAACCTGACCTGCACGGTCTGGGCCGACAATACGGCGGACCAGAGCGGCACACTGGTTCTCAGGGTGAAAAGCGATGAGAGCGGTGACGAGGGCTGGGGAACCGTTACCATCAACACCTGTTTCTCCCAGGCCAATCCCGTCCTGAGGTTTAGTCCCAATTACGTGGAGACCGGCGTGGTCCAGGGGGATACCGTCACCGAAACCATCACCCTGAAAAACACCGGCCTGGCCGCCATGAACGATGTTGCCCTCTCCCTAGTGAAGACAGACGGCACTCCCGCGCCGGACTGGCTCAGCCTCACCACGGGGAGCAGCCTGGGGGACATTGACCAAGATGAATCCATGGAAGTGGGGGTGACCTTCAGCCCCGCCATCGATCTTTCCGTGGGGGATTATCAGTACATGCTCCGGGTACAAAGCGACAATTACACCACCACAGACATCAATCTCTTTGTGGCAGTGGCTGACGACGACCCCGAGGTGGGTAATTACCGGCAACGCGCTTTTCAAGGTCAGCGATATCTACACCGGCACCCTGGATGGCAACGGCAACGTGATTCAGGGGCTTAAGGGCGCCCGGATCCTGGTGCAGAACGAATCGGACACCACCATTGAACAGACCCTGTCCACCGACAGCTACGGGGAAGCCCTCTTCTCTGATCTGCCCACCGGCACCTACAAGTGCCGTGTCACCGCATCCAACCACCAGCAGTACACCGGCCGTCTCTGGATCAAACCGGATGTGACCGTCACCCACGAGGCTTTCTTAAGCTACAATCTGGTGAGTGTGGAGTGGGAGGTCAATGAGATTACCATTGAGGACCGCTACGAAATCAACCTCAATGCCACCTATGAAACCGATGTACCGGCACCGGTGGTGATAGCGGAACCGGCCGCCATCAATGTTCCGGAGATGGAGGCCGGAGATGTCTACAACGGCGAGTTCACCCTGAGCAACTACGGCCTTATCCAGGCCGAGGAACTTGAATTTCAGCTTCCAGATGATGACGAATACTTCGCCTACGAGCTGTTGGATACCCTGCCCGACACCTTGGGCGCCAAGGAGAGAATTACCGTATCATATCGAATTACCTGCCTTAAATCTCCAGCTTCTGATGGTGATGACAATGGTGGCGGCTCTTGGTTTTATAAAAAATGCTCAAAAATAATTTATAAATATGAATGTATAAATGGCTATTGGGTAAAATCTTGGCAAGAAGTCTGTTGGTGGCATATTTTATTTTGGGATACAGCTCCCCAACTTGTCGATTCAGGTACAATTATAGATTTAATTATAAATATCGATGTTACAGCTCCTGATAACACAAACAGCAGCGGCACCCCTATTCGCGACGAGTATTCACCGAGTTCAGAAACGATCGAAGGTACAAAATGTTTACCTGATGAACCACGTGGTCCGGAGGACGATCCGGAGGATGGACCTGGTAGTAATGGTGATCCTGATAACGATGATGACGACCCTGATCATGACGATGGTGCTCCAGGTGATAATGATGACGATCAAAATACTGACGATGATAAAAAAAATAACCAGAAAACAGACACTGGATGCTCAGTCAATTACCGTCTACGGGAATTTAATGATGAAGCAACAGATTTAAGTGTAAAGGTTCCAAACGGAAGAATATCGGTAAAACGATTTTTTTATGAAAATCTGTGGCATTGGAATCATGAGAGACATGATTTGGAATTCGTTGTAGATAGTATTGATGATGAGATTCAAAGCATATTTAAGGCCGGTGTCGAATATTCCAGGAGCGGCAGCGATGCAAACGGAAATCCGGTCTATATCAACGGGAGTTATCAAATTACAAGAACCCAGGATGGATTTCTATGGAAGAATAAGCATGGGAAGTGGCGGGAGTTCAGCTCAGACGGCCGAATGATCGCATACGGCAATAGAAACGGTATAATTGCAAAATTGAATTACCAAGAAGGAGATAATGGGGAACTGCTCGGTATTAGTGATGTCAATGATAACCAAGTTCTTTGGTTTGAATACGATAGTGAAGCAAGGCTTTCTGACGTTTATGATTCTGAGAATCGAAGAGTAACCTATTCTTACACGGATGATAGACTTTCAAGTGTCTTCGATGTTTTAGAAAATAAAACCATATACGAATACGATAGCAATGGAAGAATGATCCGAAAAGTAGATGCAGGGGGCAGACCTACCCTGGCCTCTTATGATTCGTATGGAAATGTAATTGCGGTAACTGATAGTCAGGGAAATGGAAAATTCTTTGAGTATAACTATGACGAAAGTACCAAAGAGCGGTATGCCGGCATTACATCATCTTCCGGCAGGATAAAGGAAGTCTGGTTCGACCGGGACGGAGACACAAAAAAAGTGAGTGTAAATGGGCGTATGCTCAGAAGAATCGTTAAGGACGGCAATGACCACATGGTCTATGATGAGAAAAATAATGTCACTCGCAAAGAATATGATGAATGGGACAATCTAACGAAAATAGTTTATCCGGATAATTCAACCTACACATTCGAATATGAACATACCTTTAACAAACTCACTAAAATTATCGATCCGAGGGGAAACATCACGACTTTCGCATATGACCAGAATGGTAATATGGTTAATAAGACCGAAGCAGCCGGGGCCGAGGACGAAAGGATCACTACGTACACTTATGATGACTATGGCCGTATACTGAGCGTCACGATCGAGCAGGACGAGAATACGGAGGCGGCCACAATTTCATATAGTTATGATGAAAAAGGCAATCTGTCCACAATCACGGATCCGGAAAGCAACCTGAGCCGGTTCCCATCCTATGACAACATGGGCAACCTGCTTGAAATGATGGACCCACGTGGAAATACCTGGCTTTTTGAGCATGATCAACTGGGGCGGCTTGCGTCTAAGACAGACCCGCTCAATCACAAAACCACATATGAATATGACGGCGCTAATAACCAGACGGCGCTTGTTGATGCAATGCTCAAGCGCTTCGAATTCGAGTATGATGATCATAATAATATGGTAAAGACCATTGACCCTTATCAGAAATTCGTTGCCAGTATATACAATACAGATAATCTTATGACCCGATCAATTGATCAAGAAGGAAAAGAACACACTTATGAATATGACAATGAAGCAAGAATCATAAAATCAATTGACGGAAATGCGAACGAAATTATCTATTATTACGACGAATCTGAAACGACTTCTGTATCTTTCTACAAGCCGGTGACCATCAAATATCCCACATTCACAAGGGAGTTTGGTTATGACGTCCGTCAAAGAATTGTAGAAGAAGTCGATGTGTTGGATGAAAATACAAGGCACTCAAGACAGTACGTATATGACGAAGTCGGGAATCCGATCACATCAACAGACGAAGAAGGGAATACAACCCAATTCGAATATGATGGGCTGAACCGATTGACCAAAACTATAGATCCTTTGAACGGTGTTACGGAACGTACATATGATGATAGGGGAAACCTGGTTGCCATAACAGATTCTAATGGCGGCACCACCCAGTATGAGTATGATCGAAATAACCGCTTGGTAAAAATAATCCGACCTATGGGGCAGCAATCGAACTTTGAGTACGATGAAAACGGAAACCTTACAACCGTTTATGATGCAAAAGGTCAGAAGATATTCCATACTTATGATCAGGCCAATCGGCGGACGAGAACTGAATATTTTGTGGCGGACGACCATAATACGCCCATAAAATCAGTTGATTTTGTTCACAATGAACTTGGCAGTCTCGTCAGCTATGATGATGGTGCAACTTCTGCGCAGTATACATACGACCATCTCCAGAGGAAGACGGCTGAGACAGTTAATTACGGACCCTTCAGCTTGAGCTACGGTTATGCCTATTTTGGCAATGGTTTGAAAAAATCTTTTACCGGCCCGGATGACTTGGAGATCAGCTATGATTATGATAGCGGCAATAGATTAAGCGCTATAAACATCCCGGGACAAGGCCAGATAAGTTATAATACCTATACTTGGATCAGTCCGTCAAAAATCACTTTGCCCGGTGGTTCAGTGATGGATTTTGTTTATGATCCGCTCATGCGTATCAATTCTATATCAAGCAAAGATTCAGGCCAGAATACCATACTAACCCGCGGTTATACCTATTCCCAGGCCAGCAATATCCGTACCAAAAATACGGAACATGGAAATTATGCCTACCAGTATGATCAGCTCTACAGGTTGACCGAAGCCGTCAATCCCATTGCCGATGATGAAAGTTATACCTATGATGCATTAGGCAACCGGCTAACTGCCGCAGACACTACCGGCGCGTGGGGATATAACCTGAACAACGAGTTGACCGGTTATGATGATGCCGGCTTTGTATATGATGAAAATGGCAATTTGAAGCAGAAAAGCGCAGGAAGCGAAGTTGCTAAATATCACTATGATATTCTGAACAGATTGAATCGCGTGGAGGATGGCGATAGTGCGGTTCTTGCTGAATACTATTATGATCCGTTCGGCAGGAGACTCTGGAAAGAAGTCGGTGGTGTTCGGACATATTTCATGTACAGCGATGAAGGGCTTGTGGGTGAATATGATTCAGACGGCAATGAAATCAAAACCTATGGATATGTGTCCGATTCAGTGTGGACAACCGATCCGTTGTTTCTGAAAGAAAATGGGACATATTACTGGTATCAGAATGACCAGTTGGGGGCACCTCAAAAGCTGACGGATATGAATGGTGGAGTAGTTTGGAGTGCGAATTACGATTCTTTTGGAAATGCGCAAATAACTAAATCAGAAATAATAAATAATCTGCGTTTGCCTGGCCAATATTATGATGAAGAAACGGGGCTAATCTATAATCGGTTTCGTCATTATGATGCATCAATTGGCCGGTATATGCAATCTGATCCATTGTTTGATGTTTTGGATTTGTATGGTTATGCAAATGGGAATCCATTAATACTAATAGATCCTTTTGGCTTATGTCCAGTTGATACCGTTCAGGATATTATATCTTTGGGTGGGCTAATTCCTGGATTAGGTGATCCCTTAGACCTTATTAATGCGGGGGTATATGCTGCAAGAGGTAAAGGCGAGGAGGCACTTTGGAGTCTTGGCTCCGCTGCTCCATTTGTTGGTACATATATTGGCGGTATAAAAAAGACCAATAGGACTGCAGATATATTAAAAAAAGCAGCGCAACAAGCGGAAGATTTATATAAGGAAACAAAAGTAGGAAAAGAGACAGCAGAAAAGATGGCTCAAAAGGGCTGTCAGAGCAATGCAGAAGAAAGTATATTCGGCGACATAGCCGATAAAAAACTTAAAGATGATTATAAGAAAGGAAGTATATTTGATGATTAGCCGATAAGAAGTTTAAGATCATAAAAAAACATCAATATGCATGGATGAAAAGACACCATGTTTGGAGCTGTACTGAAAATCAAAAACAACGGAGCCGCGTAGGTTGGGTTGAGGGACGAAACCCAACAATGACGGAACACCTATAATTGACGTTCGACAATATGGATTGAATTTTTACGCTAGCGTTCCGGGTTTTTGAATGGTTCAAATCAATGTTGGGTTGCGCTGCGCTTAACCCAACCTACGAGGGCTCGGATTAACATGATATAGAAAATCGAACGATTTATATAACGAGGGTTAGAAGAAATGGACAATAAAAGGATGCCGGCAAGACTATTTCATGGAGCGTTTACTTTGCTGCTCTATGGGTGCTTCATTCTGATATATCAACCAGCCAACGCAGACGATTCTCTCTGTGCAACGGTAAAGATATCGATCGGCCAGGAACTCACCCTGGAACGGCAGGCTTTTGACGCCCATATAGCCATTACCAATGGCCTTTCCGGTATCTCCCTCGAAGACGTGGCTGTTGAGGTGAATTTTGCCAATGAGGATGGCGAGGCGGTTCTGGCCAGTTCGGATTCTTCAAATACCGATGCCCTTTTCTACATCCGCATCGACACCATGGAGAATATCGACGATGTGTCCGGGTTCGGCACCGTTGCCCCATCCACCAAAGCGGACATCCACTGGCTCATCATCCCGGCGCCCGGGGCGGCCAATGAGGTCCAGGACGGCACCTTATACTACGTGGGCGCCACCCTCACCTATACCATTGCCGGAGAAGAGAACGTCACCGAGGTGACACCCGATTATATCTATGTCAAGCCCATGCCTGAACTGATGCTCGATTACTTCATCCCCTACGAGGTGTACGGGGATGATGCGTTCACCACCGAAATCGAAGCGCCCGTTCCCTTCAACCTGGGGGTGCGGGTCTCCAACAACGGTTTCGGCACAGCATACAATCTCAAAATCGAGTCGGCCCAGCCCAAAATCAAGGAAAATGAATTGGGTCTCCTTGTCGGCTTTGAGATCACCGGGCCACGGTGAACGGATCAGCCACATCATCCAGCCTGCTGGTGGATTTCGGGAATATCGTGCCTGATACCTCGGGAACGGCCCGCTGGATTATGGCGTGCAGCCTGTCCGGCAAATTTACGGAATTTACGTCCGATTTTACCCACTCCGACGAACTGGGCGGGACACTGACCTCCCTGCTTACCGGGACGGATACCCACTACCTGGTTCACGATGTACGGGTGGATCTTTCCGGCCGGGATGGGGTTCTGGATTTTCTATCGAAGGAGACGCCGGAGAGCGGCATTTACCGGGTTTATGAGTCGGACAATTTGACTACGAACGTGGCCAACCCCACGGGGACCCTGAGCTGTTCCGGCCATACCTGCACATTGACCACCACGGCCACTGCCGGGTGTATGGTTGTAAAGATCGCCGACCCTTTTGACGGTGAAATGAAGCTGTACGACGTGATCCGTTCCGACGGCAAACGCATCCCGGAATCCAATGCCTGGCTCTCCAAGAGCCGGGATGAGAACAACGACTGGCACTATTACATCAATCTGTTTGATACCAATACGACCGCATCATATACGCTAAGCTTTGAGGCGTCCTCGGCGGACCATGCACCCGTGCTTCAATTCATCGCTGACCAAAGCCGACCGGAAGGCCAACACGTCTCCTTTATGGTCCAGGCCAGTGATCCCGACGGCACAACTCCCATGTTGTCGGCATCGCCCCTGCCCGCCGGCGCCGATTTTATCGATCAGGAAGATGGCTCCGGAATTTTTGACTGGACCCCGGCCGTGGGTCAGGCAGGAGAGTACGTGATCACCTTCACCGCATCTGACGGCGTTTTGGAAGATTCCCAGCGCGTGGCAGTTAACATCTATTCCTTTGAGGACAGTGATGGCGACGGCATGCCCGATGCCTGGGAACTGGAACATTTCGGAACCCTGGAGCGCGACGGGACCGGCGACTATGATGGGGACGGCATCTCGGATCTGG
>CAXXNY010000012.1:0-16098 GCA_963674805.2 Christensenellaceae bacterium | reverse complement strand
GGTATAAATAAAGCAATTGACAGTACCGAAGGGAAAAAATACTTTCAAACAATAGCAAGCGAAACAATGGGAAATGCCATACCAGAAATCTACAACCAGGCAATTATTGAATTTGGAGCTCTTCAATGCATTCCCCGCAATCCTAAATGTGATATTTGTCCACTCCTCGCAAATTGCTTTGCCCACAATAATGCACAAGTTGATCAATTCCCTGTTAAATCGAAACAAATTAAGACTAAAAATCGATATTTTTACTATTTGTTTCTATCTTGTAAAAGTCGGTTTTTAATCGAAAAAAGAAAGAAAAAAGACATTTGGGAGAACTTGTTCCAATATCCTTTGATTGAATACGATAAACCTATTTCAACAAATGAATTGTTACAAACTTCTGAATGGAAAGGGTTATTTGGAAACAATGAATTAGTGATTCATTCGGTATCCGAAAATGTGATTCATAAATTAAGCCATCAGAACCTGCACACAAAATTCATTCACATCGAAATGGATATCGATAAAATGAAAAATGAATATGGATATATAATTATTAACCATTCCGAGATATCGGAATATCCATTCCCAAAACTAATTGAGGATCATTTAAATATAATGGATAAAAATAACCCATAATAATATTATGATCTCATAATAAGTTTGTATCTTTAAACTATTGTTAAATTAAAAAATCAAAATATGTCAGTAAACAAAGTAATTCTTGTTGGAAATGTTGGTAAAGATCCGGAAGTGAAATATCTTGACAATGGTGTAGCCGTTTGTAACTTTTCACTTGCAACCAGCGAAACGTACAACAATAAAAGTGGCGAAAAAGTGACCCAAACAGAATGGCATAATATTGTATTGTGGCGTAAACTGGCCGAAATTGCAGAGACTTACGTTAAAAAAGGAATGCAAATTTACGTTGAAGGACAACTTAGAACGCGTAACTGGGAAGACAAAGACGGTGTAAAAAGATATACTACTGAAATTTTTGGAACCAGTATGCAAATGTTAGGCCGCAAAGCAGAAAACAGCTCTGAACCACAAGGAAGGCCTGAAGTTGCGCAACAAACTACTTCTGACTCATCTGACGCAGAAGAAACGGATGATCTTCCATTTTAGGCATCCTATTTAAAACTAATTTTCATACAAAATTGGAAACTGAAGAATTTACTAAACTTTTTTTAAGCAATACTGATATTGCTTTTTATTCTATAAATACAAGTACCATTATAAGTTTGCTTATAATGGTACTTCTTTTGTTTTGTTCTGCGGTGATTTCAGGATCAGAAGTGGCTTTGTTTTCTCTTTCTCCACAAAACATTAATGATTTGGAAGCCGACGATAATCCAAAAAACAAAAAGCTTTTAAAATTAGTAAGCCAACCTGAAAAATTACTGGCGACTATCTTAATTGGCAATAATTTTGTTAACATTGGAATTGTAATCTTATCCAGCTTTATCACTAATTCTCTGGTCGATTTTTCAAATGCTCCAACACTGGGGCTTTGTGGTTCAGGTAGTAGTCATTACATTCTTACTTTTACTTTTTGGTGAAATAATCCCCAAAGTATATGCAGCGCAAACTTCTTTGAACTTTTCAAAATTTGTTGCTTATCCGTTATTTTTTTTAGAAAAAGTATTTCAACCTCTTTCTATCGCACTTATTAAATCAACATCTATCGTCAACAATCGTATTTCTAAAAAAACAGAACATCTCGATGGTAGATCTTTCTCAGGCATTGGAGTTAACTGCCGATGAAATATCTGAAGAAATGGAAATTTTGGAAGGAATCGTAAACTTTGGCAATATTAATGTTGAAGAAATAATGATATCCAGAATGGATGCAGTAGCTGTAGACGTAAGAACCAGCTTTAGTAAATTAAAATCAGTAATTATTGAATCAGGCTTTTCACGAATTCCTGTTTTTGATAAGAGCTTTGACAATGTAAAAGGAATACTGTATGTGAAAGATTTACTTCCTCATCATCATAAACCAAGTACATTTCGTTGGCAATCTATTATCCGCCCCCCCTACTATGTGCCACAGACAAAAAAAATAAATGATTTACTGGAAGAATTTCAAACCCAGAAAAACCATATGGCGGTTGTTGTTGATGAGTATGGAGGAACTTCAGGAATCATTACCATGGAAGATATCATTGAAGAAATAGTTGGGGATATTACCGATGAATCGGATGACAGTAAAGCTACTTTTACAAAAGAAGAGGATGGTTCCTACTTATTTGAAGGAAAAACATCGCTAAATGATTTCTTTAAAATTGTAGATATTGAATCGGATTATTTTCGATAAGGTAAAAGGTGATGCTGAAACTTTAGCCGGTTTACTTCTTGAAATAAAAGGTGAAATTCCGCAGAAAAAAGAAGAATTCAAATACAAACACTATCGTTTTATTGTGGAAGCTGTAGATAACCGACGAATCAAAAAAATTCGTTTTATACTACCAAAACTCCCGGCGAAAAAGTAATTTCGTATCATTTAACAAGCAAATGCTCTTAACCAACATTTGCATCTACATCTGCAACTCATGAAATTGTATCGAATTCTTTTACCCTTTCTTTTTATTCTTCTCGTTTTGGTTCCTATTTCGTGTAAAAAGAAATATACTCCCAAACCGAAAGCATATTTCCGAATTGATTTTCCTTCAAAAGAGTATCAAAATTGGGATTCAAATTTTCCATACAGTTTCGATCTTTTATCGATGGCTAAAATTGAAAATGATGCTGAAAAAGGAGCTGAAAAATATTGGGTCAATATTCAATATCCCGAATACCATGCAACCATTCATCTTAGTTATAAAAATGTTAATAACAATCTGGAAGAATATCTTGAAGATTCTAGAAAAATGGCATACAAACACTCCATTATGGCAGATGCTATTGCCGAGCAGATCTATATTAATGATGAAGAAAAGGTATATGGTATGATCTATCGGATTAAGGGCAACGCTGCATCATCGGTTCAGTTTGTTGCAACCGATAGTACAAATCATTTTTTAAGAGGTGCTTTGTATTTTCGGGAACATCCTAATCAAGATTCTTTGGCACCGGTTATTCAATTCATCGACAAAGATATTGTTCGCCTGATGGAAAGTCTGAAGTGGAAATAAGCTAATATTGTAATTCATGCCAATTTGCAACCAAATACAAATTAATAATTTCTGCAGACTAATTGTTTGGAAAACCACTGAATCTTTAGAAGAACTGCTGCAGATTGTACACTTAACACCTAGCGAAACAGCAAAACTGAACTCGTTCGGGAGCCAATCCCGTAAAATTGAATTTGCAGCAACACGCTGCCTGCTGCAACTGAGCTTAGGGGGAAAATATTCAGATTGAAAATGATGAGCACGGCAAGCCTCATCTTATCAACTCAGACTTGAATATTAGTATTTCTCATACGAAATCATACGTTGGAATTCTAATTGGAGACAAGCATTCTATTGCATTGGATATGGAATATTTATCGGATCGGGTAAATAGAATTGCCAGCCGGTTTCTTTCAAAAACCGAGCTGAATAATATTGATGATCGGAATAAGATCTTACATCTTTATCAGCACTGGTGCGCCAAGGAATGTCTAATTAAAATGTATGGCAAAAAAGATGTTCATTTAATTGATGAATTAAAGATTGACCCTTTTTCTTCCGGTGATTCTACTTTCTCAGGTCAGGTTTGCAGAGCCGATTTTTCAGAAACCTATACATTTCAATATCTGCGGTTCGATAATCATTTACTGGTTTATTCCATAAAAAAAAAGCCATAGTAGTTGAATTATCAAATACTATGGCTTGGGACCTAAAAAAGAAAAAATTTAGTTCACCAGCTCTTCAATCGGATTTCCATCACAACCGGGAAGGAATCGAAATATTTAAGAAACTAGAAACGGTAGGAACAATATCCTCAATATAAACTGATCGTGAAATTACCGACCGTTTAATTTTCCATCCGTACCAAAACAAAGGTACCTGATTGGTATATGAATATTGCGCTATTTCATCACGTTCATCTTTTATTTTATGCATCCATCCTTGCTCCAAAGTAAGCATTACATCTCCCGAACGTTTTTGATTGAAAGAGCGCTGCACTTTTTGTAATATTCCATGTGTATAATTCGATTTCACCAAACTATTCGCAGTAGTAGTAGTTGCCACTCCCGAAAACTGAATTAAAAATTCTGCAGCCTTTATTTGCAGGTCAATAATTGACAGTTTCGAATCTTCTATCAGCTGATGATTCAAATAAACCTGTTGCGAATCGTAGCCTAAAACCCATTCTCCATTACCATATAATATATTAAAATAGGATTTTAATAAAGCAATTGCATTGTAAGTACTAAAATAGCCGTTCGGGATATTTTGTTCGGAAAGATTCTCGGGCGTATAATTAGCAGATTGATCAGCAGTTACAAACACCAACACATTCTCCCATTCCAATCTGCTCATCTAAAAACGAAAGGAAATGTTCCAACTCCTGATCTAATCTGACAAAATTATCGATCATTTCGGGAGCAAAAGGAGACAAGTCTCTATGTTTCTCATCCAAACAGGAAAAGGTAACAGATAAAAAATCAGCATCGTCATCCTTACCCAAATTCTCGTTAATAATAGCAGATATCGCAAAATCCTTTACCAACATATTACCAAAAGGTGTTGTTTTAATCGCTTTGTATCCGTGCTCTCTCTTCTCCTTATTCAAATCGTAGAAAAACTGATTATTCAAACCAACTTTTCCAAGTAATTTATCAGACACACTCGGTGCATTTCCATCATTAAAAGGTGTCCAAACACGATTTAGATAAAAATCAGCAAACTTTTTCTCATTAAATTCCTTCACCCAATTGTATAAGGTATCCTGATAATAAGATGATGTTATAAATTTCCCTGAAAGATCATCCATCCAATAAGCTCCGTCGGCGGCATGACCAGCAGAAAACAAAGCTGATTCGCAGTTTAAAGCCACACCAACCACCCTCGAACGAGAGTTGAACAACTTAATTTCGTCTCCTAATGTTGAAGCCAGCATCTTTTTTGGAGAACTCCCCTTCTCTTCGGATTCTATTCCCACAAGTTTGGTTTCTGAATCCTCTTTCGCCAATTCAAGTTCTCCCGATAACCGGTTGTACCATCCGTTGGAAATAATACCATGAAAAGCTGGCGGTGTACCTGTAAATATGGAAGCATGATCGGGTCCTGCTTGAGAATACAAATAGCTGAATCTTGAATTTTTACAATAAGTTCCCAGATTCATTAATCGTTTGAATCCTCCGTCACCCAACAAATTGGAATATCGAAAATAATAATCTGCACGCAAATGATCAATCACAATACCTACAACAAGCTTTGGTTTTTCTGATGGAATTTTCCGCGTATTTTGTGCAATTGAAAATTGAATTGTAAATACTAGTAATGCAAACAATAGGGTGCCGAATCTCTTACTCATTATCATTCTCGTTGTGGTTATTAACTATTCGCCACAAATATAATGGATTCGAATTGATTAAACAGGAATAGATTTTGATATTACAGGATCTTTAACATTTGGAAATTCAAATATCAAAACAATTATTTTTTCTGAGGCTGATATCTGATTACGTCAACTTGCTCCATCGTAATCATTCCTCCTCCACCCGATTTTTCAATTAGTAATTCAAGAATGTGAAGGTAGCCATTCACCTTTTCTTCAGAATCGACCAATTCTATAATGATTGGCAAATCATCTGACAAAGTAAATATTTTTGAAGAATGAACTCGTGAATTTGCTCCATAAGACATGATTCCCCGGTGAACTGTTGCTCCTGCCAAACCATATCTTTTTGCTCCGTAAACAATTGCCTCATAAAGAGGTCTTTGATAAACCCGATCGGCTTCACCAACAAATACGCGAAGTAACTTGGCCTTGCCTTTCAGTTTCATATCAATTTACGTTTAAAATAATTTATGAATTTGTGTGCCAAAGTAAACTGCCAGTAATCCCAGAAATACACTTCCGGCCACATATACTGAAAGATACAAAAATCCACTGTCTTTTAAAAGATTAAGATTATCGAATGCAAAAGATGAAAAAGTCGTAAAACCACCGCAAAATCCTACAGCCAGAAACATCCTCATTTCCGGACTCACCAAATTACCCCGCTCCGCCATGGAATATATCACTCCTATTATAAAGCTGCCTACAATATTTACCGTCATGGTTCCTATTGGAAAAATAGTGTCAAAATAACGATGAAGACCTTGTCCTATCAAAAACCGGGAGACACTTCCTAAAAATCCTCCTATTCCTACCAATAAAACTGTACGAAACATGCGATATTAAAATTATATAATGAATAATTAGTAATGGGCTATTCAAAATCATTCCCGATGACAAAGATACTAATCTTGATGTAGATAAATAATGCAAAAAAAAATGACCGTTCAAATTGAACAGCCATTCATGTATCATTGGAAAATTCAATTATACGTTGAATCGGAAGTGCATAATATCACCATCCTGAACAACATATTCTTTTCCTTCCACGTTCATTTTACCAGCTTCCTTACAAGCTGCTTCTGAACCTAAAGTTGAAAAATCTTCGAATTTAATTACCTCAGCACGAATAAATCCTTTTTCAAAATCGGTATGAATAACACCAGCTGCCTGAGGTGCTTTCGCTCCTTTAGGATAGGTCCATGATCTTACCTCTTTTACACCTGCTGTGAAATAAGTTTCAAGATTAAGCAATCTAAATGCTGCTTTAATTAATTTATTAACGCCTGGTTCCTTTAGACCTAAGTCTTCCAAAAACATTTGTTTCTCTTCGTAAGTTTCCAGTTCTGCAATATCAGCTTCGATACCGGCACCAACTACAATTACCTCTGCATTTTCATCTTTAACCGCTTCCCGAACCGCATCAACATGAACATTGCCATTCACTACAGATGCTTCATCAACATTACAAACGTATAAAATAGGTTTTGTAGTTAGTAAATGAAGATCTCCTGCTACTTTCTCATCAGCCTCGCTCAATTCAACCACGCGCCCAGACTTTCCTTGTTCTAAAGCTTCCTTATATCTTCCCAATACCTCAGTTAAACGAACCGCATCAGGATTTTTTCCAATTTTCGCCAATTTTGCCGCCTTTTGCAATCTTGCTTCAACAGTTTCCAAATCCTTCAACTGCAATTCAATATCAATGGTTTCTTTATCCCGGATAGGATTTACAGAACCATCAACATGAACAATATTGTCATCTTCGAAACAACGTAAAACATGTATAATCGCATTCGTCTCACGTATGTTTGAAAGAAATTTATTTCCTAAACCTTCTCCTTTACTTGCTCCTTTTACCAAACCGGCAATATCAACAATTTCCATTACCGAAGGCTGAACTCTTTGCGGATTTACCAATTCAGTTAATCTGATTAAACGTTCATCAGGTATAGTAATTACACCAACATTAGGTTCAATGGTACAAAAAGGAAAATTTGCCGATTGTGCTTTTGCATTCGACAAACAATTAAATAAGGTGGATTTTCCTACATTTGGTAATCCTACAATTCCACACTGTAAAGCCATGGCTATTTATATATTATATGATTTGCTACTATTCAATTTTTAAAAATCTGTGCAAAAGTACATTTTAATTTTCGTTGTGCCAATTTTAAACTTTTATCTCCTAAATAAATGTTAAAGGATGAAAATCAGCAAATAGGCTATCTATATTTTCATTAGCTTTAAGCATAGCGCGTTTTACTATGTATAAAAAACTGGCAATCTTTATTTTTTTAACATTGGTTTCTCTTGAATTGGTGCAGGCTCAGGAACCAGCATTCGGTAGATATGGAAGTATTGACCGTCATGTAAAAAAAGCACCCGACAGCTTATCCCGAAATATTGTTTTATTGCACAATTATTTAGCAGCTCCCGCAAAAAGTGATGAGGACAAAATACGGGCTTTTTACCTATGGATTATCTCTAATATAGAATATAAAGATCAGGTAGAATTACTATTCGACCCGAACCTGTTGTTTTATATGGGGTCAAACAATTGCTCTTCTCCGGTTTGTGTTTTACAGAAAAGGAAAGCGGTTTGCGAAGGGTTTTCTAAGTTATTTGAATTTTTTCTGTACTCATTCCGGATTTGAATCCTATAGCATTGGAGGATACATCACTAAAAATGGAGCCCTGCAAGATCGTGCTACTCATTCGTGGAATGTTGTTAAAATAAATAATGAATGGCGTTTTTTTGATTTAAGTTGGGCGAATGCAATACTCTATCATTCTGGAATTAAAAGCAAAACAAACGAGTATTTTATGGTTTCTCCTGAAGAATTTATCCTAAGCCATTTACCAATTATTCCAATGTGGCAATTTTTAGAAACTCCAATTAGCTTACAAATATTTAATTCGGGAGAAGAATCAATAAAGAACTATCTAAAGACTGCCCCAGCCAATTACAACTATACCGACACCTTATCAAATTTTAAACTGTTGTCTGACGCAAAGAAAAGATTGAAAACAGCTCAGGAAATATACAGAACAAATCCAAACAATAAATTCAATCTTGCTATCGAATATTATCGATACGCCCGAAATATGATAAGTTTCGATGGTGAAATAGATACTCTAAATTATTTTAGATTGATAAAAGCCAAAGAGAAAATGCAATTAGCAATTGATTTGTTTACATCCTCTTCTGATATCTCTTCACAAATTATGCTGTTGCAAATTAAAGATGAACTATCGAAAGTTGACAGGCTTATAAATACCGCAAACCCGCATATTAAACATCTCAAATAAGCAACTCTTAACCTTTGCATCGAATTTCAATATGCGCCAAAATTTGTATGCGGAAACAATTGATAATTAACCATAATACACCTGTCATTAATTAAATTTAAAATTACAGGAACTATCGATTTTAATTCTTTAACACATTCCCTATCTTTACTTACTAATCAAAATAACTCCCTGCTCTTGAAATCAAATCTTAAATACTTCTCAATCTTTTTACTACTGCTATTGTGTTCAAAATTAAATATAGCTCATGGGGCACCTGAAAAAACTGAAAAAACAAGAATATTATTCATTTTCGATGCTTCTCAAAGCATGAATGGATACTGGGAGGAATCAAAAAAAATAAATATAGCACGTAAATTTTTGATTCAGATGATTGACAGCCTTGAGTATCAAGATAATGTTGAGATGGCTTTAAGAGTATACGGTCATCAAAGCGTTGTTCCTCCACAGGATTGTAATGATACCAAACTGGAAGTACCTTTTAAGCCGGGTAATGCCGGAGAAATAAGACAAACTTTACGATATATTGATCCTAAAGGAACAACACCAATAGCCCATTCTTTAGAATTGGCCGCCAGCGATTTCCCAGAAGTAAATTCCGATATCAGAAATGTAATTATTCTTATTACAGACGGTGTTGAAGCCTGCGATGGTGATCCTTGTGCTGTTTCTCTGGAACTCCAAAAAAAAGGCATCTACTTAAAACCATTTATTATAGGAATTGGCTTGAATGTTGATTTAAAAAGCAGTTTTGAGTGCATTGGAAATTATCTTGAAGTAAAAAAAGAAGAACGCTTCGGAGGAACTCTCGAGTATGTTATCTCGCAGGTTTTGAATAAAACTTCGGCGCAAATAAATTTAATTGATGCCAATGGTTCCCCTACAGAAACTGATGTTCCAATGACATTTTACAATTCTGTTTCTGATAAAGTAAGATATCAGTTTATGCATACCATGAATGCAAAAGGAAATCCTGATACATTATTTTTAGATCCGCTGCTTACTTATAATATTACAATTCATACCATACCCGAATTGCATCGCGACAGCATTAGACTGATTGCCGGCAAGCACACAACCATTGGATTTGATGCTCCTCAGGGAATGCTGAAAATTGAATGCCCGAGAACAACCATGTACAAAGATTTACAAATTCTTATCCGAAAAAACACAGAAATTATTAACATCCAAACCCCCAATGAGGTAACTAAATACCTGACTGGCAAATACAATTTGGAAGTTTTAAGCCTTCCCCGGATTTTAATTCCTGATGTTGAAATTAATCAAAGCAAAACAACCTCAATTACGATTCCGCAACCAGGATTGGTCACAATATTTAAACCAACTACCGGCCCGTGCAGCATGTTTGTTCAAAAAGGAAACAAATTAGAATGGATTTACAACATCCCCGAAAAATCATTACGGGAAACTTTGACTCTTCAACCGGGTATATATCATATCATATTCCGTAACAAAAACGCCTATCTGTCGCAAAGCTCCAAAAAAGCAAGTTTTGTTATAACATCCGGCAAATCAATACCTGTACGCTTGTAATCATATTGATTTACAATATTCTAAATATTGCAAAAACCTCAATTTAAAAGCTTTTATTAAGTATATACATGATGCTAAAAGGCATTTTTGTTTATCTTTGCATGCATTAATAAAACCTTACCAAGTTTTTATCATCTAAAATCTCATTTTCAAAAATGGATCTAAAAGAAATGAAAAACCAAGTGGATCTGACAGCAACTGATATGGCTGCGAATAATGTTCGTATCCTATCTGCTGCAATGGTAGAGAAAGCTAAATCCGGGCATCCGGGTGGCGCTATGGGCGGAGCCGATTTTATCAACGTTCTTTATTCTGAATTTTTAAATTTTGACCCAACAGATATGAACTGGATTAATCGCGATCGATTTTTCCTTGACCCAGGTCACATGTCTCCAATGTTGTATTCCATTCTTTCCTTAATCGGAAATTATACAATGGAAGAACTTGCAAATTTCAGACAATGGGGAAGTCCAACTCCTGGTCATCCTGAAGTTGAAGTTGCAAGAGGTGTTGAAAACACTTCCGGTCCTTTAGGACAAGGTCATACTATGGCTGTTGGTGCTGCAATTGCAGAGCGTTTTTTAGCAGCCCGTTTCGGTGACTGGATGTCGCATAAAATTTACACTTTCATTTCTGATGGTGGAATTCAGGAAGAAATTGCTCAGGGAGCTGGTCGAATTGCAGGTACTTTAGGATTAAGCAATTTAATCATGTTCTATGATTCCAATAACATCCAACTTTCAACTAAAGTTGAAGAAGTTACAGTTGAAGATACTGCTAAAAAATACGAAGCATGGAACTGGAATGTTATTACGATTAAAGGAAACGATGCAGCAGCAATTCGTGAAGCTTTATTAGCAGCTAACAACGAAAGTGAAAGACCAACTCTTATCATCGGAAAAACCCTAATGGGTAAAGGTGCTGTTGATATTGATGGCTGCAGCTTCGAAAATATGGTTTCTACTCACGGACAACCATTAGGTGCTGCTGGTGCCTCAATCGAAAAAACAATTGAAAACTTAGGCGGAAACCCCGAAAATCCATTCCAGATTTTCCCTGAGGTTCAAGAATATTACGCCGAAGTTCTAAAGAAAAAACAGGCATATGCTTCTGCAAAAAAAGCGGAACAAGCTGAATGGGCAAAAGCAAATCCTGAATTGGCTGCCAAATTAGAGAAGTTCTTTAGCAACGAAGCTCCGGAACTTGATTACGAAGCAATTGTTCAGAAATCAGGTGATGCAACTCGTTCTGCTTCGTCTGTAGTTTTGGCCGAACTGGCTAAAAATGTTGAAAACATGATTGTGTCGTCGGCTGATTTAAGTAACTCTGATAAAACTGATGGTTTCTTGAAAAACACCAAAGCTCTTGCTAAAGGTGATTTCTCAGGTGCATTCCTTCAGGCTGGTGTTGCCGAATTAACTATGGCTTCTATCTGTAACGGTATTGCTCTTCACGGTGGTGTTATTGCTGCTTGTGGAACTTTCTTTGTATTCTCTGATTACATGAAACCTGCAGTTCGTTTAGCGGCTTTAATGCAGGTTCCGGTAAAATATATCTGGACTCACGATGCATTCCGCGTTGGAGAAGATGGCCCAACTCATCAGCCAATTGAGCAGGAAGCTCAGATTCGTTTACTGGAGCAATTGAAAAATCACTCCGGACAAATGAGTTTATTAGCTCTTCGTCCTGCTGATGCTGATGAAACCACCGTGGCTTGGAAAATGGCAATGGAGAACACAAAAACTCCTACTGCTTTGATTCTTTCCCGTCAGAACATTAAAGAACTTCCATCGAAAGAAAATCGTTACCAGGAAGCTCTTCAGGCTCAAAAAGGTGCTTACATTGTTGAGAAACCTGAAACAACTCCTGATGTTGTTCTTTTAGCAAGTGGATCGGAAGTAGCAACTTTAGTTGAAGGTGCTAAGATTTTACGTGCCGAAAAAGGATTAAAGGTTCAAATTGTATCTGTTCCTTCAGAAGGATTATTCAGAACTCAATCTGCAGCATATCAAAACGAAGTAATTCCTGCCGGAATTCCCGTTCTTGGATTAACTGCAGGTTTACCTGTAACTCTTCTTGGATTGGTTGGCCCTCTTGGTAAATCAATTGGATTGGATCATTTTGGTTATTCAGCTCCGGCAAATATTTTAGATGAAAAATTTGGTTACACTGCAGAAAATGTTGTAAAAGAAGTATTAGCTCTGCTTCAAAAATAATATACAATGCAAATAAAAATTATCCGGGATCTTTTCGATTCCGGATTTTTTTATCCCAAATTAAACCTTTTGCAAAGAAAATAGTCTTACCTAAGGCATAACAAATGTGAAATAGCTATTTTTAAAATCCATTACTTGAATGCAAATTGATGAACCACAAATCTGACGAAGAAATACTGGAACTTTTTCGTGATAAGAATACACAAAGTCAGGCATTTTCCTTCTTGGTGAAGAAATACCAGGAAAGATTATATTGGCAAATCAGAAAAATTGTTCTTTTGCACGACGACTCTGATGACGTTTTGCAAAATACTTTTGTGAAAATATGGAAAGGTTTACAAAACTTCAGATCCGACTCTCAGTTATTTACCTGGATGTTTCGGATTGCTACAAATGAGGCCTTAACTTTTATAAAAGAAAAGCAAAAAAAATATTTGGGATACTCAAATAACGAAGTTGAAAATATACTTTTAGCAAACTTAGAGGCAGATCCTTATTTTGATGGAAACAAGGCTCAATTGGAATTGCAAAAAGCAATCCTGCAGTTGCCGGAAAAACAACGTTTGGTATTTAATATGAAATATTTCGATGATTTAAAATATAATGAAATGTCTGAAATTTTAGAAACTTCAGTCGGAGCCTTAAAAGCTTCTTATCATCATGCCGTTAAAAAAATCGAATCTCTTTTGAAACTAAACGAAGTGTAAATTAAACCAATTACTATTCAGACAGTCTAAATACTATAAAAAAACATGAATAATCTGTCGAACATGAAAAGCGATCAACCATTTAGAGTTCCTGAGGATTACTTTGAAAACCTAAGCGATCGGGTTCAGGAAAGAATTATAACGGAAGAAAATCCAAATAAAAGATTGATACAAGTATTAAAACCATACTTCTGGATGGCAGCCAGTGTTGTTGGGATCCTTTTTATTGCCAAAATTGTGCTGATCAACTCTGTTCCATCCGATTACAAAATTCAACAGTTTTCGCAAACAGAAAATACGGCTGTTGATACTCAAAGTACAAGTCTGGATGAACTTAATTGGTTCTCAGATGAAAGCTCTGAAGCTACATCTGATGAAATAATTGAATACCTTTCGGATTTTGACATTGATTCTGAATCTTTATTAGCAAACTTATAACAGGCCAGACATGAAACAAATTTTAATCCTATTAACACTTGTTGTTAGCTTTAGTTACTTAGGCATTGCACAGGAAAGAGAACATAATATGCATGAGCAGATGAGTGAACGAATTGCAGCTGAAAAAATCTCCTTCATTACTCAGAAATTAGAATTAACACCTGATGAAGCTCAAGTGTTTTGGCCACTTTACAATGAATTGGAGAAAAAGAGAAAAGAAAACAGAGACCAAGGCAGAATTCTTTTCAGGAAACTACGCAACAAGTCTGCAGAATTATCTGATAAAGAGTTAGGCGATCTTAGTGACGAACTGATTGAGCTTAAATTGCAGGAAGCAAAGCTTCAAAAAGAATACCATCTAAAATATAAAAAGATACTCCCCGCAAAAAAAATCCTTACTCTTTATCATACCGAAAGGCAATTTCAAAACATGCTTTTAAAACAAATAAAAGAACGGGGTAAACATCCGCACGAAAAACAAAATTAAAAGTAAGGGCTGTAAATGTAAAATTTACAGCCCTTTTATATTTGAGTTGAATAATTTACTCTTAAGATAATCTTTCGATCAACTGATCCGGAGTTAATTTTTCCTGATCTCCGCTTTCCATATTCTTTAAACTAACAACACCTTCCTCTACTTCCGATTCTCCTACCAAAATTACAAAAGGAATGTTTTTATTGTTGGCATAAGTCATCTGCTTTTTCATTTTAGAAGAATCAGGATAAATCTCAGCATTAATTCCGTTTGCTCTTAACTTAGCCAGTATTGGCAAACAAAATGCTTCCTCTTTTTCGCCAAAATTGATGAACAATACTTTGGTTGTAATACCCGTATTTGAAGGGAACTTATCCATTTGCTCCAATACATCGTAAATACGATCGGCACCAAAAGAAATACCAACTCCCGAAACATCCTTCAAGCCAAAAATTCCGGTTAAATCGTCGTAACGTCCGCCACCCGTGATACTTCCAAACTCCATGTCTTTCGATTTCACTTCGAAAATGGCTCCGGTGTAGTAATTCAATCCTCTGGCTAAAGTTAAATCCAATTCAACTTCAGTTTGTACATCAAGCTGCGATAAATAAGTAAAAACGGTTTCCAGTTCCTCAATCCCTTTCATTCCAATTTCTGAAGAAGAAAGAAGCTCCTTTAACTGAGCCAGTTTTTCCGAATTTGAACCCGACAACAATATAATTGGCTGCAAAGTATCAATAGCTTCCTGAGAAATTCCCTTGTCAGCCAATTCCTTATTCACATTCTCCAAACCGATTTTATCCAACTTGTCGATTGCAACAGTGATATCAACAATTTTTTCAGCCTCACCAATAATCTCAGCAATTCCTGCCAAAATTTTTCGGTTATTCAACTTTACAACTACATTCAACTGAAGTCTTTTGTAAACCTGATCAACAATCTGAATTAATTCAACTTCATTTAAAAGAGAATTGCTGCCAATCACATCAACATCGCACTGAAAAAATTCACGGTAGCGCCCTTTCTGAGGTCTGTCTGCTCTCCAAACCGGTTGAATCTGATAACGCTTAAAAGGGAAATCAATTTCGTTGCGATGCTGTACAACGTAACGCGCAAAAGGCACTGTCAGATCATAACGAAGTCCTTTTTCACTTATTTTTGTGGTTAATTTTACCGAATTCTTCTCCCGGATTTGATCTTCATTTATTTTGGATAGAAAATCGCCTGAATTCAGCACTTTAAACAATAGTTTGTCTCCCTCTTCTCCATATTTTCCAATTAGAGTAGACAAATTTTCCATTGATGGTGTTTCTATCGGCATAAAACCATATAACTGAAACACCTCTTTTATGGTATCAAAAATATAGTTTCTCTTTACCATTTCAACAGGAGAGAAATCTCTCGTCCCTTTAGGAATAGACGGTTTTTGAGCCATTTTTAAGTCTTTATTTTGGTTATTTTTATTAGAGCTGTAAAATTATCAAATTATTTGACAGATACCACAGCATTCCAATGCGATCTTGTATTTGAAATGCAAAACAGACAACAATTTTAACTATGTCCTTTTTATCCGGCGAAGTATATTAGCAAAAAAATCGACTAGAAGCCCTAAAACAAATGGATAATACCACAGTTTAAAATCAATCACAAAAAGAAGAAATATTGAAGTCAGAAATAAAAGATTTACCGATAATTTCAAATAATCAAAGGTCCACCAATCCGTAATGCTTTTATAAAACAAAAACCTAATCTGAACGCCTGAATACAGCAGTACTCCAATTGTAAATAAAATTTCGCCGTAGGACAAATGATTTAGTAAGCGGATACCTCCCAAAACAATAAAGACAATCCCAACATAGTAGATTGTCTTATAACCAGAAAAAGATTTCATTCTTTCAATTTAGAAATTTAA
>CAXXNY010000011.1:0-5528 GCA_963674805.2 Christensenellaceae bacterium | reverse complement strand
CCTTTTTGCTTCGGCCAGTTCGGCGAGCTTGGTCTCGGTGAGAACGGAGGCAAGCTCGGAAGACCGTTTTATGGCCTCTTTGAGCTGTTTGAACGAACTGTTGAACGTGGATATCGCCCGCTCTTCCGTGCCGGTGCGAATCGCCCGGACGAGATCGGCGGCCTCCCCCAGGATTTCGGCGCCGGGAAGGTTGTTCGCCGCCAAAAGGTTGTTCATGTCCTGCACGTCTTGTTCTCGACTCGCCGCAGCTTCGCGAATAGCCTTCGCTACTGCGGACTGTTCGAGTTCGGGAATGTCCCCGCCGAACACATCCTGGAAGTTACCGTTGGCCTTGATCAGTTCCTGGAAATCGATGCTCGCCTTGGGCCGGAATGAAGCCTGTCTAAAGGCATTGTTCGCCGAAAACGTGGTTTTGGCCTCGACGCTCATGGCGGACTCGATGGTTTGCCCCTTGCTCGTGGCTTCGACGGCCCCCGCTCTCACCAGGCAGACCGCAAACAACCGCACGGCGTCGAAGTCCCACCCGAAAGGCTCTTTACCGAACTCTGTTTCCAGAAATTTCCCGCTTGCGTTTTCTCCATAGTCCGTCCGGTTCTTGATCCGGGAAAGCAACTCGGCCAGCGGGCCGCTATCCGTTTTAAAAACGGTCTTGCCTCCTTCATCCTTGAGAAGTTTCAACGACGCGAACACCGGGGTCAGTCCCAGGAGGTTTTCGGTGGTCATGAGGCTTTCGAGGTCCTGCTTTTTTACCAAGGCGGCAGCTTCCGCGAACCGGTGGAATACGTCGGGAAGGGCCTGGGCAAGGACGCTTTCCGTCGCTTTCTTTACCATGTCCGCCCCCGCGCCGGGACTTCTGTCGTTGCCCCGGAAGTAGACTTCTCCGGAAAGGCAGGCTTGCCTCAGAAGTCTTTTGAGTTCGTCCTCGTGGCGGCGCAGCCGGATTTTTTCCTCGGCAACCAGTGCGGATTCGTCGCGGGTTTTGGCCCCGCGTTCCTTTCGGGACAGCATTTCCCTGGACTTGAAGATTTCCACGATCTCCTTGTCGATCGCGTTATCGACGGGAGTCGCCCAGAATATGCTCGCGGTCTCGTTCTGGCTTCTCTTGCGCATTTCGGAGGCCTTGTCGTCGAACTCCTTTCCGGTTTCCGCCAGGGCCATGTGGACCATGATGTCGCCATCCACCAGAAGACGGCCGTTTAAATTGAGCCCTGCCTTGAACAGCTTGGTGTCCTGGAGCTTATGGGAAGGCTGCGGCTGCCAGAATCCGTGGATCACGTCTCCGAAAATCCGGTTCGCGTCTCCGGGCTTGGGCAACGGGAGATTGACCCTGGTGCGCTCCCAATCGTCCTCCGAGGGAGTCGGTATTCGGTAGCCGTCGTCTCCCTCGCGCACCATGTGGGCTTTCTTGAGTGCTTCCAAAGCGTTTCTGACATCGGGCAGCCTGGAGTCGGCATCCAGAGCCTCGTGCAGCACCGCCGCGATGTTTTCGGCCGTGCGGTGTACGCTTTTGACGAACTGCAAGAGGCAAATGGCCTTGGCGACGGGTTGGGCAAGGGGGTGCTCGACGGTTTTTCCGATATCGGCGATCTTGCCCCGGACCTCGCTGGCGATGTTTCCCGAAACCAGGTCGTAAATCTGGTCCAGGCGGGCCAATGCGCCGACTTGCTTTTCCGCCAGCGCGACATCGGGGTGGATGAGCAACTGCTGGGCCAGCTTGATGATCGTGCGGTTGGCGCCCCCGACATGCCGGGCGGCCCCGCCCTGGGTCCTCAAGCCCGATACGATCTGGATGATCAGATCGATCTGGTAGGGTAAAAGCGGGTAGAGATCGACGAACGCTTCGGTGGACAGTTCCGGAAGTTTGATATCGGCGGTGAGGCGGGTGCTGTCTCCGAGTCTTCCCCGGTGCGCGGTGAAAAGCTCCCGGAGAGTTTTCTCCGCTCCCGCGTTCTTGGACAGGATTCGCTTGCTGGTGACTTCGGAAATGTCCGATGGTTCCAGGTGGACTTGCAGCGGAAAACGGTCTTTTAGTCGCGCAAGTTCCACCCGGCGGTCGTCCAGGCCGCCCACGATCTCGCTGAGGCTTTCCTGGGATGTGACCACGATCCACATGTTGCCCCGTCCCACGCGCCCCAGGCTTTGCACCACCGCCTGGAGGTCGAGCATTTTCTGAATGTCCCTTGCGACGAACTGGCCCACTTCGTCGATGACAAAGGAGAGGCTTTTTCCCGGATGCTTTCTCCCCATGAGCAACTGGCATCGGTCGGCCAGCATGTTGGGCGTGACGTCGGCGCGGTCTTTCGCGGCTTGAAACCACGAATCGGCCGTGGGGTAGGTTTCCGGGTCCATTTCGTGCATGATACGACTGGCTTTCCCGATAGCCAAAGCCGTCTTGCCTTTTTCCCGGTCCCAATCCTTGTCGTAGATTTTTTGAAAGGTCTCCTTGAAACTTTCCAGCCTGTTTTCGCCCTCCAGCGTGATCTCCAGTTCGGCAAGGTCCAGGTCCTTGGCGTAACCCAATCGGTCCAGAAAAAGGCGGTACATGATTTCCGTGAGAGTCTGGTTTCCGGAGCGAATGCCCCTGTCGGTGGAAACATCGAAGATTACCGCCTTGGTGGGAATGTGTTCGCCGATGTTCGAAAGAAGGACCTTTACGGCGTCGTCCCCAGTTCGGTCTCCGAACAGTTTCCCCGCATTCTCGCCTTTCAGGTCGCGATTTTCCAGAGCGAAGCCCAAGTTCTTGGCAAAGCTGGATTTTCCGGAGCCGAAAAAGCCGGAAACCCAGATGCCGATACCCTCGTGGGGCTTGTTTGGCGTTTCCCAGTACCGATCCAGAATCTGCCGGTAGTGCTTGCAAATGGAGGCGGTGACCACGTATTCCCCGATTTCGTTTCTGACGATTTCCTCGTCGGCCTGGTCAACTTTGATGACTTCTTCGATATTGCGGTCGATTTGGTTCGCGAACAAATCCTTTATCGTTTTGCTCATCGCTTTCCACCTTTAGAATATCTTGGGTCTATAATTGTGTTCCGCATCCAGAACGCCCATGAAACGAAGGCCGGCGGCCCCGTCCAGTTCGCCGGGATAGAAAAGCACCGCCGGAACCTGGACGGTCCCCATCAGTTGCTCCAGGAGGGAGGAAGTCCTGTAAAACGGAAAAAGCGCCCCGGCACGAACGATGAAAACCACGTCTCGGGTCGGGTCCGGCGACGGCGGCATCCTGTCCAGTACGAGGCGATCCAGGGGTTGGTATTCGCTCAGGACATTGGCGACCGTTTCGACGGTTTGCCGCAGGCCGATGGATTTTTCGTGTTCGGCAAGTTCCTTGGAGTCGATGTCTTCGGCTTTCAGCGCGGCCGCCATGCATTCAGCGAGAGAAATCGTCGTCACCTTCTTGCCCGCCTGTTCCAGCCGGGTCCGCAGCATGGAAATTTCGGCCCTGACTTCGAACTCGTCCTTCGGGGGATATCGGAAGATGGCGTAGGGCATGTTGTCGTAAACGCTGATCTTGGGCCTGGGGTCGGGAAGAGTCAGCAGTGGTTCCAGATCTTCTTTCAGCCGTTTTTTCCAGTCGCTCATGATGTGAGTTTCCTCGCATATTCCGTCAACGATTCGCACGGCAGTTTCAAGGACGCCATGCTTCCCGCAATCTGGTACTCCAGGACTTTATACTGGTGAAGCCGGAGCAACTCCCTCTCCACGTCGTCGGCGTCCATGAGGAAAAGACGCCAGCTTTTGGACGAAACGATTTTCGCAGTGTTCCGGCCTTCGCCGGCAAGGCCGTGTAACACATATACGAACGCTTCTTCCGGAATATGGTAGTTGGCGAATTTTCTTTTCACCCTGCCCTCCAGGATTCCGAAATCGACAGCCGTTTTGAACAGATCTCGGGCGGTTCGCAACACGCTGTATTCGGATAATTTGCCTCCCGAAGCAATGCGCCCGTCGGTTGTCTTTCGAACAAAGGGAACGGCCTCGTCCGTGCGAAGGAAAAAGGCGCCGTCCTTGTACTGTTTAAACAGCCAGTCCGAAGCGAAACGAAAATAGAGTTCGTCGATGTTTCCAACGTGCCATAGGAGACAGGCTTTCCAGGCATCGATGTTCAAATCGCCCTTTGCCATTATCGACCAAGGGCTCCAGGTCCTCCGTTTTTTCGAATCGGCTCGAAATAGTCAGTAACACCTCGCGAAGCCAACTGTCGTTTCCCGCCCCGATGAGATTTCCTTTTCGTATTTCATGGAGGTTTTCCCTTATGGAAAAAGACAGATCCCATCCCCGGAAAGCGGCGTAGGTCTCTTGAATGAGCGCGCCTTTGCGAAGCAGTCTGAGCGAAATTTTGCGTTTTTTGGCAGGCACTTATTTTGCCTTTGTCACGTCTTTTTCGTTGATAAAGGGAATGGCCGGTTTGCCTGGCTCGCCTCTGGAAAAACCGGCGGCGAGCAGCGCAACCGCCGTGTCGTCCAATTCGGTCTCGCCGGGAATCTGCACCGACCGACCCTCGGCGGAGCGTCGCAATTTGCCGACGGTTTCCATCTGTTCGGAAGAAATCAGGTCCAGTTGCGAAAGCACGTCCGGAAGCTCCCGGCCGGCGATTTCTTCGATGCCTTTGAAAAAGGCCTCCCAGACATCGATTTCTTCCAGCCAGTCGTGCCATTTTTCCTGGAACCGGTCCTCGATTTCCGCTGGCAGGGTCCACAGGGTGAAGGCCTCGGGAGGGTCGTAAATTTTCCCGCACCTTTGCGCGGCAACGGAAAAGGCTATTTTGGCCTGGGCGAATCGATGGGTCTTCGGAAATCCGCGACTCAATGCGAGGCCGCCATACTTGCCCAATATGCCCTGCGTATTCCACCATCGGGCGGCGTCCATCTCACCGAAACGCGCAACAACCAGACGCAACTTGAAAAGGCGGTCGAAATCTATTTGCGCCATGCTCACCTCGAACCAAAGACGGGAATCTCCGGTGTTTTCATCGCGAAATTTCGCATGCGAAAAACACCGGCAACTCCGTTTTTTGAAGCGAATCAATGAATCAGGTCGCTTGGGAAAATTTCAATAATTGGAACCTGATTCGCTCAATTTTCCGGAGGTTTGATTATCACAACCCATATCATTTTTCAAATCAAGATTGGCCAATTGTGAAGATCGAATGAGATCGAGCATTCCAATAAGAAGTGAAATATCCCGCACAAAAAACAACCCATCAACTCGGCGTGAAAAAGGTCGGTACCTCCCAAACTCCTTGGGATGACCAATTGAGCAAGGGAATGAAAATTTATCCATCCTTATCTGTAGAGAGTAACCCAGGCTTTCCTTTGGATTCTTATCTATTAAACATATTAAACCTTTATGGTTGACACGTAGAGCCTTTTCGTTTAATAAGTTTAATGAATTTTTGTTTAAGAGAGGCGAAATGAATAAAAACGTTTTCGATTGGCTTTATGACAACCGGGAATCAATTCTCTCGGCATACGACGAAACCGGCGGGAGCCCGAAGAAGACTTGGGAGCGCTTGACCGTGGAATTGCCGG
>CAXXNY010000010.1:0-7596 GCA_963674805.2 Christensenellaceae bacterium | reverse complement strand
TGCTCCTGCAGACTCGGTTCCCTCGCCGCAGAGCAGAACGTTATCGCGCCGAGGAAAGCTCGGCACATCTTGCAGGGTGCAAGTCCCTGTCGGGAGGAAAGGCAGTAATGGCTTTCTGTAAGGGTTAGCCACCCACCCGTATCGAGCCTTGGGTCCATGGCGGAGTTGCCCTGAGGTTTAAGGGTAGCGAACAAGATGGACTAAGCGTAGGCAGAGAATCCTGTAGGCCGTAGGGGTGACGCGCACCCTGAAGTGCTGGAACAGCTTCGAAACGCAAATTGCGGACGCCGAGGGTTTTAACGTGCACCGAAGGCAACACAGAAACATCCGATATGGCGAGGATGTGGAGGTCCGCCGGAGTCATCAGGCCGTGGCATGCAGGAAGAGATGTGACGCAGAACTCGGGAAGCCCCAAAGGTTCCAGGACGATGGTGTGAGCTGATGATACAAGAACAATCACATCCGCAGAACCGAAAACCCTGGTGGGAGACATGCTGGACCAATCCGGCTAAATCTCTACAAGCCGATGGGGTGTCTTATCAGGCATACTACTCAGAGGTGGGGAAAGCCCACTACACGGGGAAGGACCTGACGGAAGTACGCAGCCTGCAAAGGAAACTCGTACCGGACAGAGTCGGGCTGGAGCAATACGAGCCAACCTCACTGCAGGGAATAGCAACTAAGGCGAAAGTACTTGCAAGACACCGTTTTCAGAACCTTTATCAGTGCCTGAATGCCCAGCTTTTGATGACCTGCTGGAAAGCGCTGAACAAAAATGCGGCCAGCGGAGTCGATGAAGTGACGGCAACGGTTTACCAGAAAGACCTGGCAGACAATATAAAGGCACTGGCAAAACGACTGAGGCAAAAGCGGTACCGCGCCAAACTGGTGCGGCGATGTTACATTCCCAAAGAGAACGGTAAACAAAGGCCATTGGGCATTCCGGCCCTTGAGGACAGGCTGGTTCAACTCGCCTGTGCCAGGATCCTGAATGAGATATTCGAAGCCGACTTCGCAGAAACCAGCTATGGTTACAGACCCAACCGAAGCGCCAAAGAGGCAATCGAGGATTTGCAGTTCAACCTTCACTTTGGCAAGTTTGGGTACATCGTCGAAGCCGATATCAAAGGGTTCTTCGATAATATCGATCATGACTGGCTGATGCGGATGTTCCGGCTGCGAATCGATGACGCCGCCTTTTTGAACCTGATCCGTAAATGGTTGAAGGCCGGTATCCTGGATACGGACGGCAAGATAATCAACCCGGAAACAGGGACACCGCAAGGCGGGATAATCTCACCGATACTGGCCAACGTTTACCTGCACTTTGCGTTAGACCTGTGGTTTGAAAAACGTGTAAAACCGAACTGTAAGGGAGAAACATTTCTTTTACGGTACGCAGACGACTTTATCTGCGCATTTCGATATCGCGACGAAGCCGAACGGTTTTATCACAACCTGCCTGAAAGATTGAACAAATTCAGTCTGTCGGTTGCACCTGAAAAGACCGCGATATTGCGGTTCAGCCGCTTCCATCCTGGTATTCAAAGACGAATTGTCTTTTTAGGCTTTGAGGCATACTGGGAAAAGGATAAGGGCGGGACCGTCAAGGTGAAGTTGCGAACAGCGCGCAAGAAACTTCAAGCCGCCTGCCGACGCATCAAGGAATGGATTAAACGAAACCGTCATCTGAAAGGAGTGAGCTTTATAAAAGCGCTGAACAGGAGGCTCCAAGGGCATTACAATTATTATAACGTCCCTGGTAACCTGCACTCCCTATGGCGCTTTTATAGATGGGCCGTGGAATGTTCCTTCAAATGGCTGAACCGACGAGGGGGAAAGCGTAAAAGCTTTACCTGGAAAGTGTTCATTCAAGCCATAGAACGGCTCAGGATAGCCAAACCCAAAATGGTGATGGTCCACAGGAAACATCGTGTATTTGCATAATCAGACGTCTTACGCGGAAGCGAGTACAACCGAGGAACCGGATGCGGGAAAACCGCACGTCCGGGTCTGTGCGGGGGGTGCTGAGTAATCGGCATTCCTACCGCGAGATCGACGAATGAAGTACCATGAAGATACGAAAAGTTGAACAGTCAGACTTTGCAGAATGGCTTCGGCTTCGCAAACTGTTATTCACGGAATGTGAATCAGAAGAATTGATGCGTGAAATACGTGCCATATATTTCGATAGAAATGTGGTTGGGGAACTGGATTATGTTGTTTATGTTGTTGATAATGAAATATCGAAACTGTGTGGATTTTGCGAAACTTCTCTACGAAAGCATGATCCGGTTTCCCAAGGTGGCCCAGTCGGATATGTTGAAAGCTTGTTTGTTGATGCAGAATTTCGCATGAAGGGATTTGCAAAAGGTATGCTAATTGAATGTGAAAAATGGGTAAGAAATCAAGACTCTCATGAATTTTGGGTTGATACCGAGGATAGATATCCCGAGGCATTGCGATGTTATCAAAACTTCGGATTTACAGTAGTGAATAGAAATAGTTCAGGGATTCTTTTAAATAAAAAACTGCGATAACAAGCGTTTGCACAAGGACAACAAACCGCGCTTTCGCGCTGCCGGTCGCCTGTGAAACTTTTCGTTGTGCCTCTAGTAAAAGCGGCCTCGCAAATATCGAAGGCCGCAAAATAACGTGAAATCAAGGATTGAGGAATACAATATTTCAATGATGGGAGACTCGATCCAATTCTTCCCGAATTACCTGACGGATAACCGTTTCGTCGAGTGGTTTTCCACTTTTATGAAGATATTCTCTCAGAGCCTCATTGATCATCGTCTGGTAACCGTAACCGGCCTTATCCGCTCTTTCGCGAAAATCCTCAATAATATCCGAATCGATATACATTGTAATTCTGGTTTTACCCTTGGTGGGTACAACCTGACCTCTTTTTGCATTTTCGAAATTATATTCCTTCTTCATATTGCTTCATTTCCTTACGAGTCGCCTTTCTGGCTGAAATCAAGCGAATGGTATCCGATCTTTATGAATAAACAACAGTGACAATTCGACCAACTGCGTCTGTTCCAATGGTCACATAACGCTGTTCATTTGCAACAATATGTTCTTCTAAGGTCATGGCAAAGGAGTCATAGAGGGCCACTTCAGCATCGGAGAAACGTATTCCATGCTTTTTAAAGTTGACCCCAGCCTTGTTTGGGGCCCAGGTTATGTTCATGGGTGACATATACATATATTATATGTATATGTCAATGGCGCTTTTATGAGGAAGAATGGCAGTGGTAGTAAAACGTTTTGACGTTAACTTGGTAAATCTTGATCCAACTATTGGGCCAGAAATTCAAAATACTCGACCTTGTCTGGTTATCTCTCCTGATGAAATGAGCCGCAACTTTCGCACTGTGATCATAGCTCCGATGATATCTGCCCAAAAAGAATACCCTACCCGGGCTTCATGCAATTTCCTAAAGAAACAGAGACAAATTGTTGTCAACGGTCGTTTAAAAATGAGCCATTTTCGGTCGTGAAAACTGAGCCACCTCAATCTATTTCCTTGGCCGCTTTATTACCATTATCTAATCGTTTCCCTTTCAGTCGATAACTATTCCCCTTGATGTTGATGACCACACTGTGATGAAGCAACCTGTCCAGCACCGCGGTTACAATGATAGGATCCTGAAGTAATTCCGCCCAATCCGAAAAGGCCTTATTTGACGTGATGACGGTGCTTGCCTTCTCGTACCTTTTGGCGATGAACTGGAAGAATAAATTACATTCCTCACGATCGATTGGCGTATAACCTACCTCATCGACGATCACTAAAGAAGATTTGTAATAGCTGCGACCCTTGCCGGGTCGCCTGGCTTCATGATCCTTTTTCAATTTAAGGATCAGATCAGGCATGGTCGTAAAATAGATACTCAACCCGGCTTGGCAGGCCTTCAGTGCCAGGGCCACCGCCAGATGAGTCTTGCCGACCCCGGGAGGGCCAAGAAAGATCACATTCCCATTCTGGCGGACGAACGTAAGGTCGAACAGCGACATCACCTTTTGACGGTCCAGCTTGGGCTGGAAGGTAAAATCAAATTCATCGATACCCTTGATGAAAGGCAACCCTGAGATCTTTAGCGCGGTCTCGATTCGTCGTTGTTCTTTGTGTGCGACTTCTTCCTCAAGAAGTTCGTCCAGAAAGCTCAGATAGCTTGAACCCGTTTGTTCCGCCGATTTGATGGTACGTTCCAGGATATCCCGTATCCGAGGTAGCCGCAGCCGGGTGAGGTTCGACTCGATTCGTTCGACGACAAGTGTCTCGGTCATATCCGCACCTCCCTGACATAATCATCGTAAACGTCAAGGGGACGGATATCCACCGGGATGTCATATAAGGGTTTTCGAGGACTGATGGTATATTTGGCGCGACCTTTTCCCCGCCTGCCATGGTTGTATTTGCGGCGGTTCATTTCCCGATCGTTTTTCAGCGCCTCATAAAATCGTTTGTCCTGTACGAGATTACCCTTGGTCGATGGGATCTGGTAAAGGACCACAAACCGGTCATCATCATAGATCCGCATAATATGGTCTTTAACCCTTAATACCAGTTGTTTGCCCACCAGGGGATGCGGCACAACAAAGCCATTGCCCTCAAACCGAATCGTACAATCTTTATAAACCTTTCGAAAAATCCGGTAGGAGGTGTCGAAGGGAAGCCGGGGCAATACTCCCAGATGGGGGCGTTCCCGATTAAAACGTTCGGCCACCACTTCATGGGTGGTCCCATGGACTCGTTGTTCTTTACGTTCCAGCCAGGACATCAAGTCGTAGTTGGCGGTTTCCAGACAAAGGTAACCGTAACCACGCCAGAAGCCTTCCCGAATAAACGAATAGGGTCTTTCGACCTTGCCCTTTACCCAGGCCGCATAAGCAGGCGCCACCTGGGGTGTAAACCCGTAATGCAGGCTAAATCCGATTAATGTGGTGTTAAACCTATGGCGCCCTGCCAGACGACCGATATAGACGTTTTTTCATGCGGTCATATAAAATCTGGGCTGGAACGCCACCAAAAAAATCAAAAGCGTTGATATGACAATCCAAAAAGGTTGTTAGATCGCAGCGCTGGATCAACTCGGCATAGATTTTACGCGAGTAGCCCAGGATCATTGAAAACAGGTAAAGCGTTTCGATCCGTCCATTGGGACGTTCAACCTTAAACTCGGCAAAATCCACCTGGGCCTGATAGCCGGGTTCGGTCTCAAAACGCATATAGGCCACTTTCTGATGGCTGTCTTTTAGTTGCCGAACCTTTCGTTTGACGATCTCGTAGCTGCCGGCAAATCCCATATTGGTCAATCGATCATAGATCCAAGTAGCTGTGTACCCATTGTCTTCTTCGATCCATGCCTTAATATTATCCATATACGGATCGATCTGGCTTTTCCTATGCCGAGGTCGGGGTTCGAATGCCAGGTCCGGATTGTCGATATACTTTTTTACGGTGTTTCGGCTGATCCCCAGCTTTCTGGCAATGGCGCGCTGCTTGATCCCGTGCCTATGCAATGTGAGTATGTCCAAAATGGTCTCCTTTGTTTTGAAGGCGGCCTCCTGTGGTGTTTTGATTATGGTTGTTTGTCCAACCCCATAATAAACACCACGGGAGCCGCTGACCCGGGGATTGCCCAGGGGGGCCTTTTTATTTACCCCCCTGGGCATCCCCTGGTGGCTCACTTTTAAACGACCATTTTTGGCTCACTTTAATACGACCATCTACAGGCTGCAGGTTTTGGTAAGATCAAGCATGTTCAGGTTTACGGTCAACGTCTAAGATGGGGCCAGGGCAGGATATTCAACATCTGCCTAACGACTTCGAAGGAGGATGATGCATGAGGAACGGGCAAGATCCATCGAATGGACCTTGCCCGTGTTTAGGAAGGGATTTGAAGTTATTTTAGGCTTCAATCCAATAGTAAGTATCCTGTATTGGCCGTCAACCCTGGTTTATCCACATACTATTCATTGAAAAGATCGAGTTGTTGCGCGTCCAATGAATGCTTCTTTTTAATTGAATCACTCCGAACAATATCGATAAACGCCTCTTTCGATTTTAATGCGTCCTTAAAGGAATCTAATTTTAACAAAGACACTAATAATGCGCATGTTCTTGCTTGGCAATTAATAGATTTCTTTGGATTAAATTCTATGTCAGTAAATCCTTTAAACTCAAAAAGCCTTCCTAAATAATCCGTATGAGGTGCTAATGCATTTAAATAGAGCCAGTCGTAGAATGCAGTTTTAGGGAACAACGGCCACTGATCACCCATATAATTAAAGGCAATCAATTTACCTGAACTTTTAATCCTTGAATCTTTTTTAGCCTCACGGCTACTCTTACTGTAAATATCAGTATATGGCCCGCCATTTTCAAATACCTTGCTACCTTGGAAGGCAGATTCTATGCTAATTTTTCCTATTTCGGTTTCAATTTTTAAGCTAAAGGCGCTTAGTCGTTGACCAATTGTTTCATCAGATTTTGAAGAAACCTCCAAAATTGGAAATACTCCGGATTTCCGAGCAGCTTCATGCAATGCAATTATATTCTTTTTCTTCTGGACTGGCGCAAATCCAGGATTCCATTTAAATTCAAATTCTGTCTCTTTAACGAGGTGGTCAGGTCTGCATATCGGTATAAAAACGGGTCTTTTTGCCATATTATAAATTTTTAATGCTTTCTATCGGAACAATATCCGGTATGAGTATTTCAGCTTTTTCGGCAAGCTGTCTCCTTTGCTGAATTTGTGGATCGTTCCAATTCATAAATTTGTAAATTACCTCGAAGTCTATTTCATTTTTGGCAGCCTCGTGATCCAAAATTGGAACACCAGTCTTGTTTGAGACATCGGGTGTGAATCTAACATCTGGGTTTAATATAATGCTCTTGTCTATCTGTAACCAGACAGGATTTGGTATTCTTCCGTCCTCCTGGGCTACATATAACATTGGGTGATTATGACAAAAACAAAGGTGGACAAAAGCATCCATGCCTTTAGATTTGTCAGCATCGTGGCTCCAATTATTTCCCCCAGGTGATGGAATTTTTATGCCTCTATCTTCAAGAAGCTTCAGCGAAAGCAGCCCACCATGCTGTTTTACTGATTCCAAATTTGATCTGTCTGTAAAATGCCAAACGCAATTAATACAATATTTACGGATAATTATATTCATAACAACTTACCCACACAAGAAAATTCATTTCTCGACGATGTTTGGCAGTTGTAGCTTATCCAGCTGCAGTTCAGGCGTACCTCAATCTGCACAAATTCCTGAAGAGTTGACACACATAACAATGAATAAGAACGGTCTTTCATCTCATCACAGAACGAATTCTAGCCCCAAGTCTGTTAATGAAATCTGCAAGATGCTGGATATCCGATGCAGTGACAACAATCCACTGATCTGGCCGATACGTCAAATCCCCTGTCCGGTCCGGTTTTTAGACAAAGTGACGAACCTGATCCTCATAATTATGGATACTATTCCTCCCCTTTTCCAGAAACAGCAGTTTTTGTGCTGCCCCCATGTTGGGTGATTCGGGGACGGCACTTAATCTTCACGCAACCCCTT
>CAXXNY010000009.1:0-300382 GCA_963674805.2 Christensenellaceae bacterium | reverse complement strand
TAGATCACATCAACGAGTGCCAGCAGCATCTGGCGGGTTAAACAAGTCGATTAAAATGCATGCATAAGCCTTCAGCCATTGCATATCCTTTGGCTGAATATCCTTTAGATGCAATAGTTTCTTTTCTAATGTAGCTATTTCAGATTCAAGAGAAGTAATCCATCATCATATTTAGTCTTCATAAAGAAGTATTCTTGTTCTGTGATATTGCCTGTTTTCCAGTCTTCATATATAGAAGACTTATGATGGTATTTCGAATCAATAGTACGCTTCTTGACGGATATCAAGCGGTTATACCTTATTATCTGCTCTTTCGCTGATACATCTACGCTGATCTTATTTAAGATATTGCTTAAGTTCGCTACAGCATAAAGCTGTGCGTTAATTGCATGAAAGACGATTGATGTTAAATCATCATGGCTGATAGCATGAGAATGCGGACACTTTTCTTTTGAAACATCATAATATGTCCTGCATTTATAATAAACATAGGTTTTATTCTTGGTACGCTTAGGTGTACGCCCCATCCCACGACCACAGTCCATGCATCGAAGGAAGCCAGAAAACATATAGGGCTGCTCTTGATATCTTGGAGTGTATACGCATCGTTCAAATTGAGATTGAACAAGTGTAAAATCATGTTTGGATATAATCGCATCATGTGTGTCTTTAACGATGATGTGCTTTGATTCGGGGAGACTTTTTCGTTGTTTACTGCGGTAATCCTGTGTTGAGTGTTTCCTTTGCTCCATAACACCGATATATACTTTGTTCTTCAGCATACTTCTGATTGTAGTTGGTGACCAAAGCGGAGTAACATTTGTACCATAGCTGGTATAGTCACCGGTTTGTACACGGTATTCTGTTGGAGATGTGATGCCAAAGGTATTCATGTGCTTAGCGATTCTAGCAACGCCGAATCCTGAAAGACATAGTTTAAAGATTAAACGAACATTATCTACAACCGCCTCATCAATGATAAGATGATGCTTATTGTTTGGATCCTTTTTGTACCCATAGGGTGCAAACGCAGAGACGAGTTTGCCATCCCGCCTTAGGCTGTCAAAGGCTTCTCGTGTCTTCTGTGAAATCTCTCGACAGTAGTGCTCATTCATCAGGTGTTTAAACTGGACAAAGATGCTGCCTATTTCCTCCGGCCGTTTAAAACTATCTAAATGATCAATCACGGAGATAAAGCGACAGTTAAGGCTAGGGAATAGCACTTCAAGGTATTCACGGATTCCGCTCATATCCCGGCTGAAACGTGATAAATCTTTAACGATGATACAGTTAATATCACCTTCTTTGATATCAGTAATTAATCTTAAAAACCCCGGACGGTCAAAGTTGATGCCGGAGTACCCGTCATCAATGTAGATTTCTTTAATCGATACATCCGAAAGGTCATTCGCATAATTTGACAGTAAAAGTCGCTGATTCGTGATGCTGTTGCTTTCTTGCTTGTCGCCATCATCCTCCTGACTTAACCGGATATATAACCCGGCTTGCCACTTTGGACCAACTTTATTATCTGGTGTTTCTTCATAAAATATGTTTCTTGCCATGACTTGCTCCTTAAACCCAATTTTATGACGTTACTTTAGCAGTTCAACGATGCTAAATCTAATTTGAGCGCAAGAAGTTTTCATTTGAAGAGGTTAATCCATGTGCAAAGCAGTCATCAAAATTGCCGGAGTCACTGAATTCAATGATTATCATGTGCTTACCATGTTTATACCGGTATGGGTTTTGGATGAATTCTAAGAACTGTTTTGACCTAGAAACTTTTGGTTGATTAAAGTTAAAGTCAATATCCTGTATATCAATGAGTGTATGTTCCTTAGACATAAAAAGCCCCCTTTTCAGATATATGTATGCGACATTAACAAATAGCTAATGTCGCATCGTATATACCTAAATCCAATACTGGATTTAAATGATATGTTTTATAAACGTTTCAAGCTGCTGTTGATTAGACAGCACATGGTATTTCAACCCGCCCATTTTTAAGTGTTGTCACTATCGTATGGCCGACCAACGGTTAGTAAGTATCTGCTCTTCTTTGGTTTTCGCAAAATCCATCAATCAAATGGGTTAAGGATAATATCCCCCACGCTGCCGTTTATCGCTCGTACCTTGGATTTGATCCGTTTGACATCCATGATGCAGGTAGTCTTGGCGTGCGTTGTGTCGCTAATAAAGAAGAATTCGTACTTGAAAAGGCCGTATGCAATTGTCAAAGTTCGTTAGGTTATAAAAAACCCTTACATAATAAAGCAGTGGGAGAGGGCAAAAGTTACCCCCTTTTCCTATCTGTTTACTGAATGTTCATACTATCAATGATTTTGCGCACCTTTTGTATGGATTTACTGATTGTTTTTTATGAACACCTTCCTGAACAGCAATATCGGAATAGCTGTAACCATAATAAAAGTGCATAATAAAACGCCTCTTCTGGCGTCCTGAACATGTCTTTAGTATTTGATAGATTTGATGCAGTTTCTCTCGATTTAGGATATGAGAGACAAGGGGTGGATGCATACTTAACTGATAAGATTGAGGCTCATACTGATTGATATGCATATAGTAGTTTCTGTTGCTGTTAATCCATGCGTTATCCTGTATTTTCAATTCATCGACAAACGCAATTGGCAGCATCACCCCTTCCATCTCCCATGTCTTTAATTGATTAAACAGCTCGTTTGTGATTTTAACTTTTGTTCCATTCGATAAATAACTGATTTTATATATCATTGTATATTTCCTCCATAGGGTTTGATTGATAAAATTTCAGGTCAATCAAAAGGGAGGTGAACGGCAATTAAATGATACAAATAGTATAAAAAAGAAGAAATAATAAAAAATGACAGCATAAAGCCGCCAGCAAGTATGTATAATAATTATTCGATTAAAAGTGCTAGAGTAAACTGTTTTTTATTCGGATAGAGAGAGTCTTAAAAAAGAGAATAAGAATGTATGGTATTATGCTGGGCAACAGATGAATATGCATACATTGGTAGATGATATCATAATATGACAGGAAATATATAGAAATATGTGTATGCGCGATATCAATCAAAATATATGGATATATATGATATATTAAAAAATTACTCTGAACGGCTTAACCCATGAACTCTGCTTTTTTAAGTGCCAATAAAAGAAAAATGATAAACTTAGGCATTCACATCATGAAACCAACCGTTATCAACAGGTAAATCAAGAAGGAATTTTGTATACTGGCCGGATACGGTTTCAAAAGATAAACTTCCATGATGATCTTTGACAATACCATAACTAATGGATAAACCTAACCCAGACCTCTTATCTCTCCTCTTTGTCGTGTAGAAAGGATTGAAAATATTTTGCTGAATTTCTTTAGGTATTCCGTTTCCGTGATCTTCGACAATAATTTGAACCCAGCGGCGATTACTTTTAGAATACTGTCTACATGTAACAGTAATTATTTTATTCTGATCATATCCAAAATATTTGCTATTTAACGCATCTCTGGCATTCGTTAAGAGACTCATAATAACCTGTTGTATTTGTTGGCTGCGACACTTGATTTCTGGTAAGTCATCTGGAATATACATTTGTAGATTAATTTGGTCCCGCTTTATAACGGAGTTAATTAGAGATGTTGGTCCATTAATGATATCCGAGGTCTCAATATTATGGGGTAAGTCCACAACACAATCCAAACCTGAAGAAGTTCAACATTTTAAATTTGAAACTAGAACAACATTTTTTTGGGGAGGGCAGGTCAATTTGTGTAGAAGTTTTTTTGGTGCAGTTCAAATAGTTTTAGGGTTATATTAAAATTAAAAAAAGTCATAGGTGATCTTAACGTTTGTCTTTGCAGAGGGAGAGGGGCAGTGATGCTACCCCTTTATGCTGATTTAAGAGAATAAAATGATAAAAAAGACAAAGACTTATTTACTGATAATCGGGGGAAGCCTTTCAGTGTTGTTAGGGGTGGTGGGGATATGTGTGCCCGTCCTACCGACAACACCGTTTATACTTCTGGCTGTGCTCTGTTATCTGCATAGCTCAGAAAAACTATACGAATGGCTTATACACCATAAAGCATTCGGTGCATATATTTTTAATTACATGACATACAGGGCAGTGCTGAGAAGCACAAAGATCGGTGCAATGATATTTTTATGGATGGGTTTGATTATCTCAACGTTAATCATTAATAATTGGTATATCAGGGGAATCTTATTCCTTGTTGGAGCAGGAGTCAGCATCCATCTGCTAACACTAAAGACTATAAAAAAGTCTGAGATAGCATCGCCTGATAACGAAGATGAAAAACAAGAAAAGCCAGTATAGGGCTATAAAAACTTATTGGGTACACGATGATTCCGACATAAAAACATATGAAGAGTGTTAGAATTAGCTGTATTTGATATGGATTAACGGTTATTCTATAGTAGAGCCATTTTATCCTAATAGTGATACAAAAGTACTTATCGTACAAAGTAAATTTTGAACCCAGAAGGTTTTTCACGATCCGTAGAATTCTGTAGTGGAGAAAATACGATTGTTGAAATAATGGTTTTTATAACTCAGGTTAAAAAAAGATTGCTAAATGGTAAACAATAATGTATGATAAGCGATAGAAGTTAGCAATAGCAAACCTAATAGGAATTATCATAACAAATGGCCTGAAAAGAACAGGCCAAAAAAATAAGCTAAAAGTTAGCGTATGCTAACTAACAAAATGCAAGGAGCAATTTTTTATGGATGGTTTATCAAACAGAGAAAAACAAAAGCAGATGATATTAAACGAGAGCATGTGGAAATTAATGATTCGGCTTTCTTGGCCGGCAATTTTGGCGATGGTGTTGTATGGGTTGAATACGGTATTTGATGCAATTTTTGTTGGTCAGTTTGTCGGGGAAACCGCCTTAGCTGGGGTATCAATCGCCTATCCGCTTTCACAATTTACACTAGGGGTTGGATCGCTGATTGGCGTGGGAGCGGGCTCGGCATTATCTATTGCGTTAGGCGCAAACGATAAGCGGATGCAACAGCATATACTTGGCAATGTTAATTACATGTCTATCGTTATTGGAATTATTTATACCGTAGCAGCATGGTTTGCAGCAGAACCGCTTGTACGTATGATGGGCGGTTCCGGGGAAGCGTTAGTATTGGGCACGCAGTATTTTAGAGTAACGGTCATTGGCTCGGTTTTTTGGATGCATGGATTAGCCTGCAATATGGTTGTGCGTGCTGAAGGCAAGATGAAGGCGGCGGCCCTGATGATGGGCATAGGTTTAACAATTAATATTGTTGCAAATTATATTCTGATTGCTGCGCTTGGATTCGGGGTAAAAGGCGCGGCGTGGGGTACAAATATAGCTATGTTTGTTTATACGATCGCAGGGCTTTGGTATTTTAAAAACAAAAAAGCGTCATTTGACGCCCGCCCGTTTATAGTCCAGCGTGATAAAAAGATCATTCAATCCATTGTTTCTATGGGAATGCCTTCAATGATTATGAGTATTATGTCGCTGATTCAGGCAGTTGTTGTGCTTAACGCATTGGCGCGGTATGGATCAACCTATGATATTGCATTTTTTGGTGCCACATATCGCGTTTTCATGCTAATGCTGACGCCGCTGTTCGGGCTTATGCGCGCACTGCAGCCGGCGGCCGGAATAAACTATGGTGCGGGTGAACACGAGCGGGTGATTCAATCAGCAAAAGCTTTCAGCTTCGGCGGTGTTCTGTTTATGTTACCGTTTTGGCTGCTCATGATGTTGTTTCCGCAGGGAGTCCTTTCGTCTATGCTGCCGGGCAAAATTTTCAGTGTAGCTGATTTGATGAATTTTAGGGTGTACATGGCGCTATTACCGGTATTGCCGGTCGTGTTTATGGCGATGACCTTTTTCCCTGCAATTAATCATGGAAAAGCAGCCAGCTTGATGGTGATTGCACGCCAGCTGGTTTTCTATGTCCCGGTAATGTTAATACTCCCCAGACTGTTCGGGGTGAAGTGGGTTTATCTCGGTTCAACCATGATAGACATCATGATCGCACTGGTTTCCGTTCTAATGTTTGCGGTTACATTTAAGCAACTGCGGCGCGGGGAAAAGGAGAGACGGCTGAATCCGGAAACAGAAAAGATTTCAGCATAGAGGATAAAAGATTATGACGGACACGCTATCAGAAGTATCAGAAACCCTGTATATCCCATTGCTTGGCCGAATATATGCAGCGGCTTTTCATCCGGATATTCTTAAAGATGAGACAGTGCTCGCGATTGAAAAGAAGCTTCCGCATAAGATACTGGAAATGCCGGGGCAAAACGAATATACCTATCTGGCCAGTGCGGTTCGTTCGCGGGATATAGACGAGCATATTAAGGCGTTTTTGGAAGCATCGCCGGATGGGATGATTGTTAATATTGGTTGCGGGCTTGAGACCTTGTATCACCGCAACGATAACGGGAAAGCGGTGTGGTTTGAACTGGATCTGCCGGAGGTGCTTGAACTGAGGGCGCAGTATTTCCCGGAGCAGCCGCGGGACGTGTATCTGCCTTACTCGATGTTTGATTATCAATGGATAGATGAGGTTAAGAAGGCGGGGGATAAGCCGGTGCTGGCGATTGCGTCCGGACTCTTTCACTATTTTAAGCCGGAAGAAGTCATCGAATTTGTAAAAGCGCTTCGTGCTTTCGGTGATGTGCAGATTGTGTTTGATACGGTCACCGGTATTGGTGTAAGGATATCCCAGTATTATGTGAAAAAAATGGGCAAGCAGGCAGCCCAGATGTATTTCTTTGTTGACCGGGTAAATCGCTTTGCCCGTCAAATATCAGACCAAACAATGGTATTACCAACGAAAAAGTTTTATCGAATCAACCGGTTTACCAGCAAACTGAAAGCAGAAACAAAAATCAAAATGGTGGTGTCGGATGCACTTAATATGGTTAAAATGATTCATTTAAGGATAGGATGACAAGTGATGAACGACATAAAAAGCCGCACGAACACAGCTTATAAAAAAAGCAAGAATATATATGATGATGTACTGACCGCAGGTAATTGGTGGTCAAGGCTCTATATCAGGCTGTTTTGGGGCGTCGATGATCTTGAGATAGCGGGGAAGCTGCTGGGATGGATACCCGATACTTTAAGCGGCCGACTGCTGGACGTGCCGGTCGGGACGGCGGTGTTTACGGCGGAGAAATACAAGAGAATGACGCATGCCGAAATATTGGCGTTGGATTACTCAGCGGATATGTTGGAGCAAGCGCTAGCGCGCTTTGATCAAACGGAGATAAAAAACTTAACCTGTGTTCAGGGCGATGTGGGGGAATTGCCGTTTGAAACAGAAAGCATGGACATTGTGCTGACAATGAACGGATTTCATGCCTTCCCGGATAAAGAAAAAGCATTGTCGGAAATGGCACGCGTATTAAAGAGAGGCGGACTGCTGATTGGATGCACCTATATTAAGGGCGCATACGGCCCGACGGATATTGCAGTTAATCTGGTATTGAAGCAAAAAGCGTGGTTTAATCCGCCGTTTTATACAAAAGAGGAACTGAAAAATGCACTCAATAAGGATTACCGTCATGTTGAGGTTTCCAATGCTAATGCGATAGCCTTACTGAAATGCACAAAATGAGAAGTGAAAGCGCTTTATACTGCGGCATCATATAATCCTATATTTTCTCGGCGCAAACATACGCAAGGGGAATGGGCGCGGGGAAGACAGCGCTGTGTGTAATCTTAAAACCATTCTGCTCAATGAATTGGTTAAACGCTGCTGTCGACCATCTGGTTTTGGCCTTAAAGCCGGATATGCGCATCATTGCGGAAATGGATTTTGAAATAAATGTCTGGCCGTGGCAGTAAGTTGGGACGATGATTTTTCCGCTTTCTCTCAAAACACGGTGCATTTCACTGATTGCGTCAGAGGGGTTTGGGAACAGATGCAGTGCGTTGGCGCAGATAACAGCATCAAAGCTTTGGCCCTCAAGAGATAAGTCCTGGCAGTTATCCAATTTGAATATGATGTTGGATATTTGATTCGCCTGAGCCTTGTCTTCGGCAAGAGCAAGCATATTCGGTGAAAGGTCAACAGCAGTAACGTTTTTAAAATGTTTGCTCAAAAAAATCGTTATCTCACCGGTTCCGGCAGCCAGCTCTAATACGTCGGCGGCGCCGCAAATGTCGTCTAATATAAGATCAAACAGGCGGCAGTAAACGCGTTGAACAGCGCCGGACATGAAGCGGTCATAACGGTTGGCAAATCGGTTCCAGAAATGCAGGTCATTGTTTAGTTTTGATGGCATAGATAGGGGCCTCCTCTGTGGATAATGAATGATAAGCATTAAAAGTTAGCCAATGCTAATATTTATAAGCATAATGAATTCCTTTTCATTCGTCAAGATTTTTTTACCGGTGCGGCGTAACGAATGAAAACAAAGCTGTATGAATGATAATGACGCAACCGTTTCGGTTGTGAAAGGATATAAAAACTTTTGGAGGAGAAACAGAATGCAGAAAAAGAAAAGCGAATTTGTATTAAAACGATTTATTCCGTATATGGGGAAAAAGAAAGGACTGCTGCCTTTGTCTTTGGTTTTATCCGGACTGTCAGCCGCTTTGAATATTGTGCCGTTTGTACTGATTTGGTTTATCACGCGGGAGGTATTATTATCGCCGATGGCTGCTGCGGTTTCTGGCATCAGGCTGTATGCATGGCTGGCATTTGCGGCTGCTTTCGGCGGCGTATTGGTCTATTTTTGTGCATTGATGAGCTCGCATCTGGCGGCTTTCCGCGTGGAAGTGGGGATGCAGAAAGTCGGGATGAAACGCATCATGAATATGCCGCTGGGCTTTTTTGACCAGAACGCCAGCGGGAAGATCAGAAAAATTGTCAATGACGGGGCGGGCACGACGCACTCGTTTTTAGCGCATCAGCTGCCGGATATGGCGGGGACCATGGTATCGCCCGTTATTCTGCTGGCGCTTGTTTTTATCATTGACTGGCGGATGGGGCTGGCTTCATTGATTCCGATAATATTGGGTTTCATCACCATGAATTTTATGATGACAGCGGAAGGGAAAAAGTTTCAAAAGGCCTACTTTGATTCTTTGGAAGAAATGAGCGCGGAATCGGTAGAGTATGTCCGCGGCATACCGGTGGTCAAGACATTTGGACAGAGCGTGTTTTCATTTACGCGCTTTTATAACAGCATTATGAAATATAAGGAAATGGTGCATGCTTATACGCTGCTCTGGCGGACGCCCATGTCTTTCTATACGATTATTATGCAGTCAGCGGCATTCTTCCTGATTCCGATGGGTATTTTTCTGGCAGGCCGGGGTGAAAGCCTTGCGCTTGTGCTTGCGGATTACATTTTTTATCTGTTAATATCGCCGATCTTTACGATGCTCTTAATGCGGTCGATGTATTTTCGGCAGAACATGATGATTGCTGAGCAGGCGATTGACAGATTGGATAATCTGATGAACTATCCGGCGATGGTTTTCAGCGAGAAGGGGAAAGGTGTACAAACACACGAACTGGAATTTAAAAATGTCGGGTTTGCGTATGAAGGCAGTGAAACGCGCGCAGTGGACAAGATCAGCTTTAAGCTGAAAGAAGGCGAGACCATAGCACTGGTGGGGCCCTCCGGCGGAGGGAAGACGACAATCGCACGTCTGGCCGCACGGTTCTGGGATGCGGCGGAGGGCGAGGTGCTGGTCGGCGGCGTTAATGTTAAGGAAATATCAAAAAGAGACTTGATGGATACAGTGGCGTTTGTGTTCCAAAACACCCGTTTGTTTAAGGATACGCTGAAAGAGAATATTATTTTTGGGAAGCAAAACATCAGTGATAAGGATATTGATGATGCGGTAAAAGCCTCTCAGTCAAAAGAGATTATAGACAATCTAAAAGACGGATTGAATACGGTTATTGGAAAAAAAGGCACGTATCTTTCTGGCGGGGAGCAACAGCGCATCGCGTTGGCCAGGGCGTTTTTGAAAAACGCACCGATCGTTCTTTTGGATGAAGCGACCGCGTTTGCCGATCCGGAAAATGAGCATCTCATTCAGAAAGCATTGAAGGAGCTGAGCAAGGGGAAAACCACGCTGATGATTGCGCATCGTTTGACCAGTGTGACGCATGTGGACCGGATTTTGGTTGTAGACGGCGGGAAGATCGTTGAAGAAGGCGCGCACAAAGATTTACTGAAACAGAATGGTTTGTATAAAAAGATGTGGGAAGAATACCAGAAATCGATTGCGTGGAAAATCGCCGCTGAAAAGACGGCAAGTGAAGGAGAACAATATGTGTAAGTACTTTCAAGATAAATTTGCGATGTCCGCCAAAGGGGCGAAGGATTTGATCCATTCGATTATTTGGACAGTATTGATGGATTTAAGCTTTATGATTCCCGTGCTTCTCGGATTTAAGTTTTTAGACGAGTATTTGAAGCTGCATTTAAACAGCGGTTATACGTTAAGCTCAGGCCTGCTTTATTACATCATAATGTCAATAGCGGCGCTGGTGGTGATGTTCGTGATTGCCTATTTTCAGTATGATTCAGCCTATTCCAGAATCTATGAAGAAAGTGCAAGAAGACGGATCAGTCTTGCCGAAACGCTGCGGAAACTGCCTTTGGCCTTCTTTGGGAAGAAAGATATTGCCGATTTAAGTGCGACTATTATGGAAGACGCCACACAGATTGAGCAGTTATTTTCCCATGCGGTGCCGCAGATTTTTGCCGCTGTTTTTAATGTTTTACTGATGGGCATACTGATGTTTATCTATAACTGGCGGCTGTCGCTGGCGATGTTCTGGGTAGTACCGGTAGCGGCTTTGGTCTTTTATCTGTCGCGAAAGTTACAGAACAAAATGCATGTACAGCTATACCAGACCAAGCGCGAGCTTTCGGATAATATTCAGGAAGGCCTGGATTCAATTCATGAAATCAAATCTTATAACCGTGAAGACGACTTTTCCAAGGATTTGGATGCTGAGCTGGATGGATATGAACGGTTTTTGATCAAGGGAGAATTGGCTATCGGCGCATTTGTCAATGTTGCCTATGTAATCTTGAAACTGGGACTTCCTACTGTGATACTAGCCGGCGCTTATCTGCTATCTGCCGGAACCATCAGCATTTTTACCTATCTGGTTTTTCTCGTCATCACTGCACGGATATACAACCCGATTATGGAAGTCATGAATAATCTGGCACTGCTCTTATTTTTAAACGTACGGATTAAAAGAATGAAAGAGATGGACGCAATGCCCCGGCAGGGAGGACGATCTAAGTTTAAACCAAACAATTTTGACATCGTTTTTAAGCATGTTGATTTTTCTTATCTGGACGGCGTTCAGACCCTAAAAGATGTCAGCTTCACGGCGAAGCAGGGTGAAGTGACTGCGCTGGTCGGGCCTTCCGGTGGCGGAAAGAGCACGGTCGCAAAGCTATCTGCACGTTTCTGGGATATTGACAACGGCAGAATTACCCTTGGCGGAGAAGATGTATCGGAAATTGATCCTGAAACACTACTGGAATATTATTCCATCGTTTTTCAGGATGTGACTCTATTTAATTCTAGCGTGATGGAGAATATCCGCCTTGGGAAAAAGGATGCATCTGATGATGAGGTGATGCAGGCGGCACGGCTGGCACAGTGCGACGAGTTTGTGAAGAAGCTTTCGCATGGGTATGAAACCCGAATCGGCGAAAACGGGGAAAAGCTGTCCGGCGGCGAACGCCAGCGGATATCTATCGCCCGCGCAATTTTAAAAGATGCGCCGATTATCCTCTTAGACGAAGCGACTGCATCGCTGGACGCGGAGAACGAAAGCAAGGTGCAAAGTGCGTTGAGCGAACTTATTAAAGACAAGACGGTACTGATTATTGCCCATCGGATGCGCACGGTATCCGGGGCGGATAAGATTGTTGTTATCAAAGATGGAAAAATCGCCGAGATTGGATCACCGGACGCTCTCAAAAAACAGCAGGGGATATTCGCTTCCATGGTGAAGATGCAATATCAACAGCGATGATAAAAAATATATGGATACTATCGTTAAAAACTGGATTGAGAACAGCGGGTGCGACAATATAAAAACTTGCCTTTTTTGCCAGCATGTTGGTGCTGTGGCATGCGGGGCTAAGCCTGCAGCCATTATTAACATCAGTGCTGATGATTTTATGAGATGCCGTCCGATAAAAACAAGGGTCAGCGTAAAAGTGATTGCACGAAACGGGAATATGCTAAAAGCGTTTGTGTATAACCGGCTGGAGCTGCTTAAAGTTTTAAGGGATGATAAATGCAAACGGACTTTATCCGGGCTGGGCTATAAAGATACTGCCGATAGTGAAGGCTTGATTCGCCAAATGGTGGACAGGATCCGGAACCAAACAGAGTTCCCGCATGAGATTGGCATCTTTCTGGGTTATCCGTTAAAGGATGTCTGCGGTTATATGGGGATTAACGAGCTTAAACTAACCAAAAAACTGGGTTGGCGTATGTATGGTGACACTTTGGAATCAGAAGAGATTTATTTTAAACGAAAAAGAGTTAGACAACAGATTGGGCGGATGCTGAATGAATCGCAATATCTAACTGTCTGAAGAAAAGGAGTATATAATGAAAAAAGTATCGATTATATATGGAAGCAGTACCGGGAACACGGAAAAGGTTGCCGGGATGATTAAGGAGCAGCTGAAAGGCGATATCACTATAAGTGATATCACCAAAGCAACAGATGAGATGGTCAAAGAAGCCGATTTGATTTTGTTTGGCTCATCCACTTGGGGATATGGTGAACTCCAGGAGGATTTTCAGGTTTACTACGACAATATGAGCAGTAATCTGCTGAATGGGAAAGATGTCGCTGTTTTTGGATGTGGGGATAAGGACAGCTTTGAGGATGTATTCTGTAATGCTACGGAACTCATCAAAGAGAAAGCCGTTGAATGCGGTGCCAATATTATTGCTGAGAACTTAAAGGTGAACGGCGAGCCGGAGGATAACTCAGCGTTGATTCTCGAGTTTGCCGAAAACCTTTAGTTTTTAGATAGCCATTACATTACCTTAAAAAGCCGGGAGCGCTAGAAAAGTTCCCGGCTCTATTTTTACTACCGAAGCGAATTAAGCAAAGCGGCAACACGCAGAAATGTAAAGATTTTATGAACTAGCCTGTTTGCCCAAGACATTTTCTTGAATAAGGAGTAGGATATTTTTGGCTATTTATTACAACAAGGTTGCAATAAGGCTTTTGATTGTTCTAAGTTATAAGAATGAAACAGGGGAACGGAAAAACATGAAGAAGCGTATTTTATTAGTTTTAATTATCGTACTTTTAGTTTTTTTATTATCAGCATGTCAAACTGAATCGGAGGAGATGGCCGAACAATATAAAGCAAAAGTATTCAGCATTACAGATGAAATATCCGAAAGCGGACGAGAATCTAAAAACATTGAGCTTGAGATAATGGAAGGGCCGTATGAGGGCCAGATATTCACAAGTCAGACCGCAGCCACCATGGACCACTATAAGAACTTTGAATTATATCATGTCAACGATCGGGTTTTAGTGAATTTTTATGAAGATTCAGAGACAGGAGAAATCAGTGTTAATATCATGAATCAGGTTCGGGCGCCGCAAATGACCATTCTTTTTGCGTTGTTTTTGGCAGTGATTGTGGCGATTGCTGGAAAAAAAGGACTGAAGACCATTGTGGCACTGGTTTTAACCATTGCTTGTGTGGGCTTTATTTTAATTCCTATGATTTCAAAAGGGAAGAATCCGATCCTTGCAGCTCTGCTTTGCGGGGTAATTATCAGTAGCATTACCTTATCGATCGTCGGAGGCGTTAATCGAAAAACACTTTCAGCAGTCCTGGGTACGTTATCTGGGCTGGTCTGTGCCGCGATATTAACAATGATTGTCAGCAATATTATGCACATATCCGGGGAAACGCTGGAGGATGTTGAAATGATTGTGGTGGCAAATATTGATTTTGATCTGGATATTCAAGGCATTATTACGGCAGGGATATTTATTGGCTGTCTGGGGGCAGTGATGGATGTTGGCATGTCTTTGGCATCTTCGATGGTAGAAGTTAAACGCGCCAGTCCAAAAATGCCAAAGTCATTACTTTTTAAAGCGGGGATGCGTGTCGGACGGGATATCATGGGAACCATGGCAAACACGTTGATTTTAGCTTATACTGGAGGCGCACTGATGCAGCTGGTGGCATGGAAAATCTACGGTTATTCTTTTACGGATATGATGAATGTTCAATATATTGCGATTGAAGTCGTCAGGGCTATTTGCGGTAGTTTTGGTATGCTGTTGTCAATACCCATTACCTGTTTGATTGCGGCAAATATTATCAATATTGATCTAAAGGTGCTGTTGGCTGATATAGAGAAATAAAGAAAGTCGTGGGATGCGGAGCCAATATTATTGCTGAGAATTTAAAGGTGAATGGGGAGCCAGATGATAATCTAATGACCATTTCTGTCTTTGCAAAAAGCCTTTAATTTTTAGAGGGCCATTTTTAACTACCCAAAAGGAGCCGGAAAAGTCATGTTTTGGTTTTTTTGTATTTGTGTAAGCATGATTTTAAATTAGGGAAAAAGAAATCAGAGGAAACCTGAGCAACACTACAAAACTCATGCAGCGGCTATTGGGCGTTACGAGAAACACAAGTATTCAGACGTATAAGTATAAGAATTAATCATCTAAGCATTTTTGAAGAGAAATATTTTAACTTCTTCTTTCATCGCTGCCTAGAGCACTTTATTTCCATCTTTATTGTATTTCTTTCGCAAGATGTAAAGTAGCTCTTGGCTACACCTACATCAGATACGATTTTCTTAATAGTTTTTTGACTGGCATATCTCAGTTTTGCCGTATTTATTTTGAAATCCTTGCAGTAATAATTCCTTGGTTTCAACATGATTTTTCCTTCTGTAAGTACTATTATACTCTTATATCATACTGTCAGAAATTTCACACATTCTCTTAACACGAATTTAAAAGAGAACTCGCAGCTCAACCTTGATACGCTTATTATTTTTCCTTCATATCAAACAATGCAAAGAGTCGATTCACAATCGTCTCGTCTGATTGCGCAATGGTTGTGTCTGCTGCGGTCTTAGGCTTTTTAATATCATCGCATTTGAACACGAACTGAACCAGGGCAATGTTTCTGTTCTGTGGTGATGTAAAAGAAACAGGCTCAAAATCGGAACCGCTGTACTTTGCTAGCATATCGTCAATTTCGGATTGTATAGTATCTGGCAAATCAGAAGTTTCGTTTTTCATTTTTTGGGTGCCGCTATGTAGCTGAACAATACCGGCATACAGATCGTTGACTCCGCTGCAAAACATGGATAAACCCGAGTTATAACTCGTATATCCTATGCTAAGGTTGGTAAGACCTGACATGAAGGTCTTTAAGCCGTTATGAAAATCGCTATAGTTTTGTGACAAAGTGTCCAGGCCAGTGATGAGAGTCCCCATTTGATCCAAACCGCCATCAGCCAATGTGGCTTCAATGCCGGTTGCTATGGTGTTCAGCGAATATGCAATGTTATCAATGTTGGCGGAAAGAGCGTCTATAGTGGCGGTGACTGCGATGAAAACGTCTTTCGCGCTGCTGTAGGTGCCTTTGACAGTCTGCCCGGCTTGATAGTATGCAACTAATTCATCGAGCACGTTATGTTGGCTTGGATCGGTTAGGGTATATAGTTCGTCTATTTGACTTGATGAAATCGTTGTGTCGGGGATGGACACAATAGCGGCATCCAAGGTGTCAAACGTCGACTGGAAAGTGTTTTTAAGATCAATCAAACCAGTCGAGATATCCGAAAGCCCCGTTACCATCTGAGTCAATGCATCCGGAAGCCCAATTAAGCTTGCCAAGCTGAAATCATCTGGAGATATTCCACTGAGCGAGGCACTTATTTGCGCTAGTGCGGTATTAAATTGGCTGGAAGCGGCAACTATCTGTGTACCGTTAGCGCTTAACTGTGACAAGCCTGAATTGATGTCAGCAGAACCATTTTTAAGCAATTTTGCGCCTGAATTCATTTCGGCTACGCCATCTTCCAAATCACCGATACCGCTATTTAGTTCAGATATGGCGTCGGTCAGTGTCTTAAAATCACTGATCATATCGTCGGTATCCGGCAATTCGATATTCATCGAATAGGGTATGGCGGAAATATCAATTCCCGTCATCTCGAAATCGTTCACGGACGCATGTATCGTGATATCTGCATTATCGCCTGGCAGGATTGTGTGGGAGATTACCATACTGTTTCCCGCGATGGCAATATTACCCCCTTCTGACGTTATATTGCTGCAACGGTCGCTGTTCATTGTGGCGGAAATTTGCAGTAGGTAATTATCGCAAAAGGCAGCGTCCACCTTGGTATTCATTTGTGAGGTGATATGGATCTTAATCTGCCCTGTTTTACCAGCAAGCGATTCTGGAGATACCGAAACGCCATCCAGTGTGTAGGATATATCAAAAACCCAGGGTAAATCAGGTGATTCGATATTACCTTGATAATAGAAAATCCCCTTGCTTGCCTCGAAAGTTACATAGCCATTCTGCCGGGTGAGCGCATTAGTATCGGTAAGATTGATAGCCGAAGCATATGATCCGTAATCGGTGATCAGGCCAGATTTTTGCACTTCAAAGCGATTGATAATATAAGCAGCGATCGATTCACCTTCTGAAGAAAGGCTTGCATAAATGACCTCGCTCTTGTTTTCTACTTCAGCGCTTGCCGCAGCCAGAACACTAGGAAACGGAATAACAATAAGCGTTAACATAAATATTATAATAGCGCTGATAACTTTAGATTTTTTAAAAAGCATGATACTTCCCCATATTTTTCATAAATATTTCGGACTGCCTTATCATCTGTTTAATTTCATGGCAGCGTATAGAAATCTGCCTGCAGTGTGGCTTTATTGATGATTCTGTCGAATAGAACCAACAGAGCTGGAAGAAAGCAAATAACCATTAAAAGAGATAAAAGGGTGCCTCGGCCGAGCAGTAATCCGATATCTGAAATAATCGGATTTGAAGATGTGATAAATAAAGTGAAGCCTGCTGTGGCCAATGATGTTGCTGAAACCAGCATGGACTGGAAAGTTTCACCAAGTGACCGTCTAATAGCCTCTTGCGGCAATAGTGTTTTTCGATTATCCATGTAATGATGCGACAATAAAATGGCATAGTCTACTGTGGCACCTAATTGTACTGCGCTTAGCACTAAATATCCCATAAAACTTATAGTATCGCCCATAAAATAGGGAATGGATAAATTGATCCAAATACCGGATTCTATGGTGAGCAGCAAGAGAAAAGGCAGTATAAGCGATTTGAAAGTTAACAGCAGCACGATAAATATTGCAAAGACTGCAATTATCGTAACTCGATTGTTATCAATTGATATAATGTTTTTCATATCATATAGATTAGCGCTTTGACCAGCGGCTATAGCTTGGTTTCCGTAATAGTATTGTGATATGCTATATATTTCTTCAACAGTATTAAAAGCAACAATACCTTCTTCTTCTGTATCTGTGTATATGATAATTCGGGCGTAGTTCTCCGAATAAAACTGTTCTGTAATGTCTTCATCCAAATACTCGGGCGGAATAGAAGTGCCGATATAAGTCGTATATGATACGACTCCGGTCACGTGGTCCAGCTCGCCAATATCATCACATAGCGCCTTCTCCTTGCCCGCATCGCCTCTTGGAACAAGCATAACCATGACGGTTGACTTACCAAACACATTCTGAATCGCTGTTTTGTCTTGTCCGAATTGACTGACTGAAGCGATATTTCCAAAACCGTAGGTAAAACGGGTATGCTGCTGGCCAAGAAAGCAGGGCACTAAAATAAGCATTACGGCAATCGCAAACGGAAACGCGAGTTTCATGAGCACCTTATGTATGTTCTTAAAGCTGGGAAGTAATTCCCGATGCTGGGTTTTGTCGATTAGTTTGTAAACGCTGAGTGTTACGGCGGGTAAAAAAAACATGACCGAAATATAGGTGAACAGAATACCCTTTGCAAGGTTGATGCCTAAGTCGGCACCGATTCCAAAATTCATAAAAACAAGCGCGGCAAAACCAAATAGTGTCGTCGCCGCACTGGCAGTGATGGTGGACGCTGATCCTCTAATCGCGTGGAACATAGCGATTTTCGGATTGGAATATTTCTTACGATTGTCGGCAAAACTGTGCAAAAGGAAAACTGCATAGTCTAAAGAGACGGCTAGCTGCAGTATAGGGCTGACGGCATTGGTCATAAAGGAAATCTGACCGAAAAACATATTGGTCCCCATGTTCAGTAAAATAGAAATACCAATGACAATTAGGAACAGAATGGGTTCGATCCACGAAGTGGTGGATAAAACGAGAATGATTATAATAGCAGGCACTAATATTAATGCTGCATTGGCAACTTCTGAATTTGCAGCAGTTTGAATAGCGGCGAGTTCGGGCGCCTCGCCAGCAACAGCATTGTCTGGCCCAACCAAGCTGTGAAGGGCTGTTGTTGTCTCAACCTCCAAGCCTTCAGCGATGGTGACAGAATACAGTGCATTGCCATCTTTATAAAACTGTTCGATGGCATCCTTGTCTCCCATTTCGAGCGGTTCTTTAATATCTACTACATCATCAAGCCAAAGAACCTCGGTAACGCCGTTGATTTCGATGAGTTTTTGCTTATATGCCATCGCCTCGGTGACGGATACGTTTCTAATCATCACACTGGTATTGGGTATGGATTGTGTAAACTCGTCATCCATGGTATTGAGTGCTGCTGTGGACTGGGCATCGGGAGGTAAATAGTCAACCATATTATAATTGACTTCAACAAACAGCTGAAACCCGGTACAAGCAAGTCCACCGATGATAAAGATAATGATGATTGTTTTTCTGTGATTTATGATGAAATAAGAAATGGACGTCATTTTTTCCTCCACAACGATGCATTGCATTATGGTCCATTTGGAATTATAATAGACATTATGTTGGATTACAACCAGCAAAGGATATGGGATTGGAGTGTTATAAAACATTCCGACTGAAAGTGTCGGTTTATTAAAAAAAAATTAATAAAGGTGATAATATGAAAAACGATTCAACGGATCTCCGGGTTCGTCTGACAAGAAAATTATTAAGAGATGCATTAATACAATCTATGGAAACGAAGCATATATCTAAAATAACTGTACGCGCGTTATGCGAAGCTGCGCAGATCAACCGAAGTACATTTTATTCGCATTACACCAATCCGTTTGATTTACTCCACCTGATTGAACAGGATGTTATGGAGAATGTAAAAAACTATTTGGAAAAGAGGGAATATATGGTGGGCGATTCCCCTTCTGTAAAAGGGATTATTCCAATATTGGAATATGTGAAGGAAAATGCAGATATTTTTAATGTCCTGTTCAGCGAAAACAGTGACCTGGATTTTCCAAAAAAAATTCTGAAATTATCACAAATCGTTTTTTTTAATTTAAATCCTAAATATGATGAGAAAACAAGAGATTTTATTGCACTATTCGGTATATCAGGATGTATCAGTGTACTGCAAAAATGGCTGAAAGAGGGAACAAAAGAATCCCCGGAAGAAATCTCGGAATTTTTTTATCAGATATTATATCGGGGTATTATGAGCTTTGAATAAAAATAGATTGCTATTCTTTATAAACATTTTACCCTGCTTCTTGTGCTATAAAAAGCAAAATATCTTACCCTGACCTTCTCCCAAGAAACTTTCACATGTGAAGCTTAAAGAGACCTCTGTGGTAAGTAACTGTTTCGCAAAGAGAAATAGTACTTCGAAGAAAAAGTCTTAGAAATCATTTTGAATAGGAGGCTTCCATGAACAAAAATTTGATTGATAAAATCTCTTCAACATCAAAAACTGCATTGTTGACAATTTATGCTCATAGTATTGAAAGTAAGTCACAAAACCCGATACTTGTAGATCCTACAGCTGAAACAATCACAAGTGCATTTTATGAGACGTTTTCGAAGTCAAGCGATAAATTGCTTCGAAAGCTTGCTTCCGGCAAACTCAACAAACAGCTTATATACCATATTACATTAAGAGCAAAAAAATATGATGATTATGCAACTGAATTTATTAAGCATCATCCTAATGGAACCATTATCAATTTGGGATGTGGTTTGGATTCAAGATATCAGCGATTGAGTAAAAAGCCAAAACTATTTATTGACATCGATTTAGAACCTATAATTGCGATAAAAAAAGAAATTCTCAAGGAAAACGAAGTCTATAAAATGATTGGTGAATCCATTTTTGAAGATCACTGGTTTGAAGAATTAAGGAAAACTGAAGGACCAAAACTTTTCATTGCCGAAGGTCTTTTTATGTATCTAAATTCAAATCAACTCAAGCAATGGTTAAAAAAACTTGCAGAATCATTTGATGGATCATATCTTCTTTTTGAAGCCGTTGTTGAAAAATACACCAAGGGATTTTATAAAAAAATGGTTGAACTCAAACTTAGAAACCAATTCGGTGTCTCTGGTGATGTGTCTTATCATTTTGGGTTACAGCAATCGAATGATTTGGAATCAATATCTCCGAAATTTAGATTTCTTGAAGATTGGTCCTATTTTGATGAAAACAACCCAAAAGTCGGAATGCTAAACGTGATGGGTAAATTCAGCTCATTAAGGTATGTTCAATGGACCGTGTACTATAAAATTGAGCGTTAAGAATTTAAGCATTTACTTTTGGAGTGCATCAGAAATTCAGATAGTGCAAAAAGAGAATTTTGTCATTTATATAATAATGCGCTTTCATAAATAATTGGGTACTTGACAACTATTCGTAAAAGTACGCTTTGGCGAATAAGAGAATTGCTCGTAGAACCCTTAAAAAATGTGAGAAATGAATTAAAGTATGCAGTGCTTCTGATGACGGATCAATACACCTGATGTAATAAACAATTTAGCAAAAAAAAGACCAAACAAAAAACTAAATAAAAAACTAAAAATGTGAAACTGAAACTTCTAAATCAAATTGCTTTGTTTCGCCTGGTTCGATGTAGTTGATTGTGTTCTCGCTTATTGCTCTTGCAAGGGACGGAAGGGATATAGTGGGTTCAAATGATACCATATATTCTGATTCATTCATTGATTTATAATATGTCATTCGGTTGAACTGTTCTGCGGCAAAACCGATGCGTAGTTCAGCGCGGAGATTATTGTTTTTTATTCCTGCATACACATTACCTTCCTGTGCTTTGAGCTCATGAAAATATACGTTTGCAGAACAATCTGAAGATGGAGGAATGACCTTGAGCAAATTATGCTCTTGAGTAGCAGATACTTTATCACGTGCTATGTATTTTGACTCAGGTAAAAAAATATCGCAAGAATGATCTAAAAGAGGGAAACCAACATTCATATGATAAAGCAGCATAAGAGGCTCTCGTCTGAATCCAAGGTTTTCAACCGTATCGTGAATTTTAAAAGAAGTTTTACCATATGAAAAGCAATACTCTCTTGTTAAACAAAGATTTTCCTTAAATGCTTTTGCTTCGCGCATATTCCCTTTGATAACAAGAGAAAGATCATTTTCATTCCAAATATAATCGGTACTTAGATTCTCTGCCTGGATGTGAGAAATTCTACCATGAAACGGATGTTGTTCTCCATTAACCTCGCAGGCCGGGCCAAAGTTTCTTAACCCACAAGTTGTTAAGAAACCCGCATAAAAGGTTCTTAAGTATTCATCCCCGTTTTTTTCAAAAAAACCAGGTGCCACTAATCCGGTTTTAGATAAATAACCACAGTTCAAACCCTTGAATTTCAAAGCGTAAATATCCATACATCTGTCTGGTATAATGGTTACTGATAATCCCGAACCACAGTCTATGTCAATACCACGGCATCCTTTTGCCATCCCGTCACTAAAAATGAATGATTTTGCACCAAATATTTGTGTAATGTCACCAACATGCTTCAGCAGGTCTTGCTTACGACTGTTCATACAAATGTTTTTCAATTTATGAGATCCTTTTTGTATAATTGATAGAATGCATACGTATGATATCATAATTGTTATAAAATTGCAATAATATTTTTTTCTCCTAAATAGAGCATAAAAAAGTGTTGCAATATCGGGAAATATGTGATAACATACGTATGCAAATGAGGTGCATAAATGAATTCAAAAGAGTTAGCGAAAATAGTTGGCGTATCACAATCTACAGTTTCCAGGGCATTGAATGACAGTGCGCTTGTTTCTGAAGAAACAAAGCGATTAATTAAAGGTATCGCGGCGGCGAATGATTTTGCGCTGAATAGCAGTGCCAGGTCTTTAAAGACGAAAAAAACCAGAACCATTGGTATCGTTTTTGAAGAGCATTTTGTAGACTTTAATTTGCATATATATCAATCACATATGTTTAATCTTATACGAAAAGAACTACAAAAATCGGATTACGATGTTATGATACTTTTTGAAAATATGTTTAGTTCAAGCCGTCTCGGACAAATTCTAGAAGTTGTAAGGAATCGAAAAGTAGACGGACTAATAGTAATGCATACAAATATTGATGAAATAGAGAAAGAAGTTGAAGCATGCTCATTACCATATGTTCAGATTTTATCTACCAGTAGTCATAAGCACATGAAGAACACAATCGTGATTGATTATAGCACGGGCGGCTATAAAGTCGGGAAGTATTTTGCATTGGCTGGGCACAAAAATATTGCGGTCATTTCTGATTCTAATCCTACAACGATTAGCAAAGTTGATAAGCTTAAAGGATTTTTAAAAGCATGCAATGAGAATGGCATCAATGTCCCCGAAGAAAGAATTGTCTTTGGAGATTTACGATTTAAGTCAGGCTATAATGCGGTTATGGATAATTTATCGATGTTCAAAGAAGTTACTGCGCTTTTTGCAATTAACGATACAATGGCTTTGGGTGCTATCGAAGCATTTAGAGAACTTGGGATCAAAGTGCCTGACAATATTGAGGTGATTGGTTTCGATAATATTCCTATGTGTGAGTGGTTTAAACCATATCTATCAACAATAGCAATAGACAACGAGAACATGGTTGCCGATGCGTGGACCTGGTTGGAAAAGCAGATAGATAATGATAAAGAATATATACACCAACATAGAGTACTTGATACTAAGTTAATCCTGAGAGGAACTTGTGCGGTTAATAAAGCCAACCTTAAAGAAATTGACGAGATTGTATTGTAGTGTCTGATATCGAAAATGTATTTTTTTATCAATGAATACGTATGCAATATCGACTGCTTTACAGTAAAAATAATAGGAGGAAAGAAGATGTTTAGAACTAAAAAAAGTGTTGCTTTGTTTCTTACCATCTTAATGTTGTGTACAATGTTTACAGCATGTGCCCAAACTCAAGTGGCGGAAGAAACAAGCACAGGCGAAGCTACTGCGCAGGCATCGGCTGACGAGGATGCTGAAAGCGCGGCTTTGCTACCGCTGGACGTAGCGCATATGATACACATTCCGTCATTGCCTACAGACTATGCGATGAGTGAAGGGCTGTATGAAAGCGAGTATGGCCTTGATATCAACTTAATGACTTTTACTTCTGGTCCCGCGATTAATGAAGCGTTGGGCTCGGGGGAATGGGACGTTGCTGTTTACGGAGGTATGCCGGCTATTTTAGGCAGTGCAGCAAACGGCTCTAAAATCATTGGCTTTACTGTAAATGATATTTCTACTCAACAATTCTGGGTAAGGCCAGACAGTGAAATCGCAAGCATAACCGGACAAATTGATGGTTATCCCAATCTATTGGGTGACGCTGATTCATGGAGAGGAAAGACAATTCTTTGCCCAGTTGCAACAACACTGCATTTTGCTTTATTAACACTTTTGGATACAATTGGACTAACAAGTGACGATGTGGAAATCATCAACATGGAAGTGCCCCAGGCATATACGGCCTTTAAGTCAGGACAAGGAGACATTCTTTGTTCATGGGATCCGATTACTTTCGGCTGCCCCGATGAGGGTTGGATAATGGTAGGTTCAGGCCCTGATGTTATTGATCCGCCTATACCCACTGTTATCATGGCTTCTGAATCAGCTCTGGCTGAAAAACCCGAAGCTGTGTCTGAATGGCTAAGATCTTACTATGACTATACAGAAAAGTTTGGCGGCGAAGAGAATGTTGAGGAAGTAGCGCGGCAACTGGTAGAATGGGAAGAAGAAAACGGCGCTTCAATTTCTATGGAAAATGCAATCAAGCTCTGCGCACTGAAGCCGCTTATTTACTATGACGAAACTGCACCAATGTTTGAAGGCGGCGAATCGAGTGATGCGGTTGCGGTTATAAACACATTAATTAATTTTATGCTTGAGCAGGGAATAGCTGATGAATCGCAGGTTGCAAGCGTTCAAGATATCGTTTATCCTGACATCATTCTCGGACTGAAGGAATAACAAGTTATTCTGTCTTATCCGGTGTGCAGGATTACTGCACATCGGATATTATTATATGGACGATTGCAAAAAATGTTTGGGGCATGGTATATGATTTTTTAATGCATAGAGGGCTTATTAGATGATTGAAGAATTAAAAAAAAGAAAGAAAGAAAAACGAAAGTATTTGAGTATCAGTATAGTATCGGGAGCCTTATTTTTGCTTTTATGGGAATTATCATCGCGATTTGGCTTAATCCCGGCAAAAATATTCAGTTCTCCTAGTGATCTTGTACAAACTTTTATTTACAAATTAACAAATAAAAATCCTGACGGGAATACAATTATCGTACATTTTTGGAGCAGTATAAAGATTGCATTGCTTGGTTTTATACTGGCAGTTGGCGTAGGCGTACCGCTTGGAATTTTCATGGGATACTTTAAAGCGGTTAAAAGTTACTTTATGCCGATATTTGAAATAATTCGACCGATACCCCCTATTGCATGGATCCCGATAATCATACTGATGTTGGGTATCGGTTACGGCGCAAAGGCTTTTATTATTTTTGTTGCTGCGTTTGTCCCATGTGTTATCAACTCATATACGGGTATAAAACAAACCAGTACAACGCTAATAAATGTTGCAAAAACATTTGGGGCATCGGATTGGGAGATATTTACACAAGTTTGCATCCCGTCATCAACACCAATGATATTTGCGGGTATTCGGATTTCTCTTGGTATTTCTTGGACCGCATTAGTTGCATCAGAAATGCTGGCATCCACAAGCGGACTAGGATACATGATACAAATGGGCAGGAATCTTGTAAGGTCTGACATTATTATTGTGGGTATGCTTGTGATTGGAGCATTAGGAGCACTTTTCGCATGGCTGCTAAAAATAGTCGAAAAACGTGTTGCCCCGTGGAGGAAGAAAGATGACAATTTTTAAAAAAATATTATACGGGATTCTTCCTGTACTGGCGATATTAACAATATTACTTGGCTGGATATTGATTTCCATGCCTGCGCAATCGCAGTTTCCAAGTCTGGCTGAGACCGGTGAGAAGTTCATTTTTATTATGAAAAATGAAATCTCCGGCGGAACATTGCCCATACATATTCTGATGAGTTTGCAGCGTGTTATTATTGCGGTTGCAATAGCGACAGTCAGTGGTGTAATACTGGGTGTATCCGTTGGGTGGAGCAAAACGTTCAGGGCCATTTTTATGCCAATATTTGAGGTGTTCCGACCAATTCCCCCGATTGCGTGGCTCCCGATTATTATACTTTCACTTGGCATCGGTGAGCTGCCTAAAATAGCGATAGTGTATATATCGGCGTTTATGCCGGTTATTATGAACACGATTACAGGAATGGATATCATAGATCCTCTTCTTTATGATGCGGGTAAGGTTCTTGGGGCAACAAATCACCAAATGTTTTTCAATATAGCTATCCCGGCCTGCACACCTGCGATTATTGCGGGTGTGAAGACGTCTATGTCTGCGGGTTGGATGACGGTTCTTGCTGCGGAAATGATTGTGTCAAAGCAGGGCGTAGGATTCTTAATTATTACAGGAATGCAAAACGGGGACATGCCGTTGATAGTTGTTAGTATGTTCGCGATAGGAATCGTAAGTGCGCTTATCACTATTTGCCTAACAAAAATCGAGGAGGTGTTGACACAATGGAACAGAGCATAAAAAAAGGGACACCCAACTTAATTTTGAAAAACATTTCTAAAACATTCTACTTTAAAGACGAGAGTGTTTCTGTGATAAAAAATATTTCGCTAGACGTGTACGGAAATGAGTTCCTTGTTATTTTGGGGCCTGGGAAGTGCGGGAAGACAACGCTTTTAAATATTATTGCAGGGCTGATGGAAAAAACATCAGGTGATGTAATATTTGCGTCCGAAGATGACACAAATCCGGGGAGGTTAGGATTTGTTTTTCAAAGATATGCCCTGTTTCCGTGGAAAACTGTAATGGAGAACGTGGAGAGTGGCATGCGCTTCAGGGGTGTTCCAAAAAAAGAAAGGCGAGAAAAGGCCCAGTATTATATAGATCTTGTAAACTTGACGGGTTTTGAAAAAGCCTACCCAAAGAAGTTGTCTGGTGGGATGAAGCAGAGGGTTGGAATAGCGCGTGCCTTTGCTAATGATACAAATATATTATTAATGGATGAGCCGTTTGGGGCGCTTGACGCACAGACGCGGTATCAAATGCAAGATGAATTATGCAAGATATGGAGCAATAAGAAAAAGACAATCGTTTTTGTTACAAGCAATATTGAGGAAGCACTGTATTTAGCGGACAGGATTGTTCTTTTGAGCGCCGCTCCCGCTGTTGTTAAAGCAGAGTATGAGGTCAAACTGGCAAGGCCGAGGTCATTGGTCAGCAATGAGTTCCTTCAATTAAGAAAAAAGATTGAAGACAATACTGATTTGGATTTATAGAAAGGTGCGGAATTGCTTTATGAGTGATAAGATCAAGGTTAAAGTCAGAAATTTAACAAAGAATTTTGGTGATTTAGAGGTCTTAAAAGATGTATCCTTTGATGTTAAGGAAGGAGATTTTGTATGCATCGTGGGGCCCACGGGCTGCGGCAAAACAACATTTTTGAATTTATTAGTCAAACTGTTAGAACCGACATCTGGACAGATATTGATAGATGGTGTACCGGCTGATCCCAAAATCCATGATATTTCTTTTGTATTTCAGGAGCCTTCGGTTTATCCTTGGCTTACGGTTGAACAGAATCTGAGATTTGGGCTTGACTTAAAAAAAATGCCTAAAGATTTAGCACAGGAACGCGTTGAAGAGATGCTTAGACTGTTAGGGCTCGAAAGCGTTAGAAACAAATATTCTCACCAGCTTTCAGCTTCTACAGAACAAAGAATCGTCATTGGTCGCAGCTTTGCGTTGCACCCTGATTTATTACTGATGGATGAGCCATATGGCAATATGGACCTCAAGTTGAGATTTTATCTTGAAGATGAGGTCATTAAACTATGGAAGGCAACAAACAGCACAGTCGTATTTATAACGCACAATATCGAAGAAGCGGCTTATTTATCTGAGCGGTGTATTATCCTGTCTCAAAAGCCATCAACAATAAAGGAAGAGCTTCCGATTAATCTTCCGAGGCCAAGAGATATAACGTCAGAAGAGTTTATACAAATCAGAACATATATTACTGATAAAATTAAGTGGTGGTAGCGGAAGGACATCATAGTATTAATATTACCAAGTAAAGTAGAGTTCGTATTTTACCAGATTCTGTTTTAAAGGACTAATGAAGTTGCACTATTCAAAAGTTTCAGTTACATTAGCGCTGCTGAAACGATATGGCATAAGAAAGCATATAGAGTAGGCGCATTATTCATTATATTGATAGAATATGATTTAAGAGGGACTGCTTCAAAATAAGGGTTCGGTAAGCATAAGAATTAATCAGAGATTAAAAGCGGTTATATTATTTGATTTATAATCGCTTTTTGACTATTTAGAATCGAATACAATGAATTTATCTAATTGTATAAAAAATATTGACACGAGTAATCATTTTTGATATTATGCTTACAAAAGTACTGAAAGAAATTCAAAAAACATTTAGAATATCTTATTCTCATAATATCAAAAGAAAACAGATAATGATCGCATAAGTCTTAGATGACTATCTAGGATTGCTGAAAACAGAAAAACTAGTGGATGCAGAAGGGTGAACAGGCTGTAAAGAGCTGGCATCCCGAAGGTAAACGATATGGCAACGAGAAAAGACGTAGCAAAACTTGCTGGTGTATCTCCTGCGCTGGTATCCTATTATATCAATGGCAATGGATATGTTGGAAAGGAAAGCAGGGAAAGAATTAAGAACGCAATTGAAGAGCTGGATTATACCCCGAATTTAATTGCAAAAAGCTTAAAAGAGAACAGAACGAATCAGCTTTTACTTTTATGCAATGAAATTCGAAATCCATTTCATTCTGAGCTTGTGTTTCGGATGAATAATTTAGCTTTTAAAAAAGGCTATGTTATGCTGTTTAGTAATATTATTAATGATGTTGACCATATTAATAAACTATGCAGTTATCAAGTTGATGGCGTTATGATTGTGTCTGACAGAGTGGAAGATAGCATAGTAAATAAAATAGTGCAAAGAGGAATTCCCACTGTGCTCATGTCCAATAAAGAAAATGTTGATTTAGATAAAAGGGTATTATATATCAAAATTGATGCCGGAGAAGCGGTAAAAGCCTTAGTAGATCATGTTGTTTCAAGAGGGCATAAGAAAATTGCATGGATATCTAGTGCCAGCAGAATACCGGCTGAGGAGGCGGATGGAAAGACGAGAGGCTTTCTGGAAGGCCTGAAAGCGAATGGGATTGAATATAATCCTAAATATTTAATATTTGATACTGCGGATGCGATGAAAGCGTATATTGAAACAAGAGATCTTATGGATATGCAAAATGGCCCGACAGCTTTTATCTGTGCGAATGATGCTGTTGCCAAAGGAGTAATAAGAGTAGCGAGTGAATTGGGGAAAAGGGTTCCTGAAGATATTGCAGTTACTGGATTTGATAATACACAGACTTCTAAGCTTTCTGTTCCCTCTATTACCACTGTTGATATCGGAACAAAAGAACTGAGTATGGTTTGCTTTAATGGTCTTGTTGATAAAGTAGAACGAAAAGCAGTCGAAAATATGCGTATTAAATGTGGCGTCATTATTAGGGAGTCATCATAGGATATTTACGATAACAGGGTACTGAAGTTTGGAAAAGAGTGGATGTCCTTGTATAATGCTTACTCGAGTCAATATATTTAAATGTAATTTTACCTAGGATGTTTTTTTTCTTGTCAATGTTGACACGAGTCAACATGATAATAATAAAACTAAAACTTGTATTTGCTTAGTCTATAGATTAAGCAAGTAAAATATCAGGGTAAACGAAGGAGGAAAGAAAGAAATGAAAAAGTTACTGGTTGTAATACTATGCTTTGTTATAGCGCTGGGTAGTATTGCAGGATGTGCTGCACCGGCAGAAGAAGAAACTGCCGCAGCAACAGAAGAAGCAGTAATAGAAGAAGAGGCTGAAGAAGCGCCGGCATTTGAAACCGTAAAAATCAGAGTGGGTGCAATGCCGTATTATCTGAGCATTCCGCTACAAGTTATGATGGACGAAGGCCTTGATGAAGAATACGGGATTGAGCTGGAAATTATTAGCTTCCCGTCAGGCGGACCAATGGCTGAAGCTTTAGGCGCTGGCCAATGGGATATTGGGCCAATCGGCGCTGGCGGAATGGTTGCGGTTCCTACCTACAATGCCAAACTTGTTGCTGATGTACAGTATGAAATGGATGGCGCTTGGATTATGGCGAGACCTGATAGTGACATCGTGGCTGCAGGGGCAACATTGCCTGATTATCCAGATGTTATTGGTGATGCCGATACGATTAGTGGGAAAGTGATGTTGGGGACCTTTGGGAACATCAGCCAATATATGGGTCTAGATTATGCCGACAAATTTGGCTTGACTATTGATGATATTGAATTTATGCATATGGAAACCTCACAGGTTTATACATCCTTCGTTGCCGGAAATGGCGACCTTGCATGTATGGGATCTCCTACTGCTGCGCTGAAACTCCAAGATGAAGGGTATATAAGAGTTGGCGGATTGAAGCAGCAAGGTGTAAGCCAGCAAGATGCAATGCTGATTAGTGATGATTTTTATACTAACAACTATGAGGCGTGTGTTAGATTTATGCAGGCATGGCTAAAAGCTGCCGAGATGTTAAACGCTGATACTGACTATGAAGTTGAAAAAGCAATGAAATTCTATACTGAAAACGGCAGAACTGATGTTACGGAAGACGCCGTACGTCAAGAGTGCGAATTCAATTCATATGTTGATCCCTCAAATGTATTTGATAAGCCGGCTGGAGAATGGATGACCGGTCTTGTCGAGTTCATGGTAAATGGCGGATATATGGAACAAGAGGTTTTGGATGCGATGGCAACAAATATCAAGCAGGACGTTATCCAGGACGCTGTTGCAGGTCTAGAATAATTTTGATGAAATAAATAATTTATGACTGCAGAGAATAATTCATGCTTTAGGCTTTTGCCTAAAGCATGAAGAATATTATGGGAAGATAATAAGTAAAAGAAAATTTTAGACAGGATGTAGTAAACACATATTGATATTTATACCATAGATATTGGTATTATTAGCGTTGAATATTGTGATATTTATAAGATGCAATTAATTGATTTTAAATAAAAATAAGTCGGGTTATTTCATTCACATGCACATAGATTTCAGGATTTGTCCTATTTATTTACAAGGTATTTGATAATGCGGGTAAATGGATAATCGATTTTAACGAATTTATAGGCAATAGCGGTCTTAAAGCGCAAGAGGATTTTGATGTATTGGCAATAAACATACAATAAAGTTATTACCCTGGATGCGATGGCAAGTGAATATGATCATGCTAAAGAAAGTGATTGTTTCAACAAAGATTCAATCGCTTGGGTTATGTCCCAAAGCATATAAAACGTTAAGGAGAAAAAAGTGAAAAGGTTTTTTAATTGGATAGCAAATAGAAAATACATGATGATATCTATATTATCAATATCAATATTTTTAATAGCATGGTATCTGCTAACAGCTGTCTTCAAGGTTTTCCCTAAAACAATGCTCCCGGACCCAGTAACAATATTAAGCAGTTTCATAAAAAAGTTTTATAGTACGGCACCGGAGGGCGGTACGCTTATTCAACATATTTTAGCCAGCTTAAAGGTTGCGCTGTCTGGTTACTTGATTGGTATTGCCATTGGTATCCCGACAGGGGTTTTTATGGCATGGTTTAAGCCTGTTGATTATTTTGTAACACCGGTGTTTGATATCCTGAGAACAATCCCGGGTATAGCCTGGATACCTATTTTCACAGTTTGGCTGGGCATTGGGCTTACTGCAAAAGCCGCTATTATTTTTGTCGGCGTTTTTGTGGGTACGGTTGTTAATGTCTATTCCGGTATCAAGCAAACCAATGAGATTCATGTTTGGGTTGCACAAATATTCGGCGCAGGAAAACTTGAAATACTTTGGAAAATAGCTATACCGTCTGCATTGCCCTATATTTTTACCGGCTTAAGGGTTTCATTTGGGATGGCATGGCTGGGCTTAATTGCTGCTGAAATGATTGCAGCCCAAAGAGGGCTGGGTTATATGATTCAGGTAGCAAGGAACTTCGCACGGGCCGATCTGGTTATTGTGGGCATGATAACAATCGGTCTTATTGGAGCGTTGCTAACAATCCTGCTTGAGATGATTGAAAGAATATTTGTTAAGGGGAGGTAGAAAAGCGTGAAGAAATTCAATTTTCAAAAATTATTCTGGGCTATTATCAGCCTATCTTGTTTAGGAATTATATGGCATTTAGCCTCAGGGCTTGAGTCGATGCATGGGCTACTTCCCAGCCCAATCGTTGTGTTCCGACTTCTGTTTAAAAGCTTTGTTGAGCCGATTGGCAAGCTTACTATCCCATCACATATTCTTTGGTCCTTGTCAAGAGTTGCGGTCGGTTATGGTCTGGCTGCTGTGCTTGGGATTGTCTTGGGGATTGCAATGGCTTGGTCAAAAGTCGGGCAATCAATTATTAAACCTTTTTATCTTTTACTGAGGCCCATTCCTTCAATTGCGTGGATACCACTTGCGATTCTTTGGCTGGGTATTGATGAGAAATCAAAGTACTTCATAATTTTCATTGGTACGTTGCTGATTATTATGACCAATACCGCTGATGGTGTCCGAAGTATAGATGAGCGATTATTAGGAGCGGCAAGGATGCTTGGGTGTAGTGAAAAACAATTATTTACGAAAATAGTACTCCCGAATGCTGTTCCGCAGATATTTGCAGGGCTTCAAGTGGGGCTGGGTGCCGCATGGGCGACAATGATTGCCGCTGAAATGGTTCGTTCATCTGAAGGTGTAGGATGGATAATCATTATGGGGCAAAATTCAGTCAATATGGTTCAAATATTTGCAGGTATTATTGTTATTGGGATTGTGGGATTAATTTTAGTTACGATGATGAGAGAACTAGAGCGTAAATTATGTGCTTGGAATATAAGGGGTAAATAGAAGATGATTAGATTGAATAATATATCTAAGAATTTTATCAGCGATGGAAAGACGGTTGAGATCCTGAGAGATGTCAGCTTAAATATCAAAGAAAATGAGTTTGTTGTTATTTTTGGGCCAGGCCAATGCGGCAAAACAACATTGTTGAATATCATCGCGGGGCTGGAAAAAGCAACGGACGGGCAAGCAATCGTAAACGGAAAAGTTGTTGACAGACCGGATCCGGAAAGAGGTATGGTGTATCAGGATATTCTGCTATTTCCCTGGCTCACTGCACTTAAAAATGTTGAGTTCGGGCCCGGCGTTCAAGGCAGAGCTAAGAAGGTCACGAGAGAAAAAGCGCTTCATTATATAGATTTAGTTGGACTAAAGGGTTTTGAAAAAGTCTTTCCAGTGAAACTTTCTGGTGGGATGAAACAACGTGTCGGCATTGCGAGAGCGTATTGTAATGATCCAAAGGTCATGCTGATGGATGAGCCTTTTGGTGCGCTGGATGCTCAGACGCGATACCTCATGCAGGATGAAGTTTTGAGAATATCTTCGGCAGAGAAAAGGACAGTTGTTTTTGTTACGAATAACATTGAAGAGGCGGTTTATCTTGCGGATAGAATTATTGTTCTTTCCAGGTGCCCTTCTACGGTTATGGCCGAATATAAGATAGATTTACCTAAGCCAAGAGAATATACAGATCCTGAGTTTTTAAGACTTAGAAAAGAAATATCTGCGGCGATTGAACAAAAAAGATAGAGGTGGAATATAAAATGGGATCAAAAAAAATTAAAGTTCGAGCCAAAAACTTAACAAAACGCTTTGGTGATCTGCTTGTTTTGGATGATGTATCCTTTGATGTTTATGAAGGCGAGTTTCTATGCATTGTCGGACCGACTGGTTGTGGGAAAACAACATTTTTAAATTGTCTTACAAAGATATTTGAAATCACCGAGGGTGAGATATTAATCGGCAATGAACCAATTAATACAAAAAAGCATAATGTTTCTTATATACTGCAAGAATCATCGGCTATGGAATGGCTTACGGTTGAACAGAATGTTAGACTTGGGCTTGAGATTAAAAGATTGCCCGAGAAATTAATCAAGGAACGGGTGCGCGAAATGCTTGAGATTGTTGGCTTGAGTGAGCAAAAGCATTACTATCCGAAACAGCTTTCAGTCAGCATGCTTCAAAGAACAGTTATTGCCCGTGCATTTGCAACATATCCTGAATTGCTTCTTATGGATGAGCCGTACGGCCAGCTTGATTTGGAGCTTAGATTTAAGCTTGAGGATGAGCTTGTTAAGCTATGGAAGAAAACCGGGACAACCGTTATTTTTATTACGCATAATGTTGAAGAAGCTGTTTATCTGGCCGAAAGAATTATGGTTTTAACTAACAAGCCGGCAAAGGTAAAGACTATTTTGGACTGTGACATACCAAGACCTAGAGATGTTGCAGCAAAGGAATTCATTAATATTAGAAATCAAGTAACGGATCTTATCCGTTGGTGGTAAAGAAGAGGAGTAAGACATAATGAAAAGGCCGAACATCGTCGTTTTTATGACAGATCAACAAAACGCAACAACAATTGGAAAGAACGGATCTGCTATAACACCAAACATAGATAGATTTTTAAAAAAATCATTGCATTTAACCGATACATATTGCCCGGCTCCACATTGCTGCCCCTGCAGAGCTACCTTTTTTACAGGACTGTATCCAAGCCAGCATGGCGTTTGGAATAATGTTGAGGTTGATAATAGTCTTTCGAGAGATGTCTTTGATGGCGTGAAGATGTTTCCTGAGGCGCTGCGAGACGCAGGGTATAATACGATTTTCTCAGGCAAATGGCATGTAAGTGGATTTGACGGACCTGAAGACCGCGGATTTGATCAAGTCGTCCATGAGTTTATTCAAAACTATGGAAGAATAGAACGCGGGCACTATCAGGTTAGCAAGGATTGGGATCATGTTTACAATAACAGCGCAAATATAGATGGCCCCAATGAGGAAAACCAGTTCGGCAGGATTATAAGGGAGGGGTATCCGCACTATAGCCAGATAGGAGAGTCGGAAAATCCTTTTGGTGATACGGACACAGTTACCAAGGCGATTGATGCTATTAATAAATATGAGAGTGATAGTCCGTTCTTTATGTATATCGGGACGGTTGGGCCGCATGATCCATATATTCCGCCGAAAGAATATTTAGACTTATATGATATTAACAAAATAGAACTTCCGGAAAGTTTTCATGATGATTTGAAAGACAAACCAGCTCTTTATAGAAGAACAAAAGAAATATTTGATTTGGAAGAAGCGGAACATAAAGAAAGTGTAAGAAGATATCTTGCTTTTTGCAGCTATGAGGACGCATTGTTTGGCAAGGTAATCAAGGCGGTTAAGGATAAAGGGATTTATGAGGATACTGTGATTATATATCTTTCTGATCATGGTGATTATATGGGTGCACATGGACTTTGGGGAAAAGGATTAATGTGCTTTGATGAAGTTTACAGAATCCCATCAATTATTGGTGGGGGCTATATCAGCCAATCTGGTGTATTAGACGACTTTGTCTCGATGGCTGACTTTGCTCCTACTATTCTAGAGATCGCAGGAGTTGAAACTGAAATTCCATATATCGGCCGTTCGCTGATGCCGTTGATCCAAGGCAAAAAGCCTGATGATTGGAGGAATCATATGTTTACACAAACCAATGGCAATGAAGTTTACGGGGTTCAGCGGTCCGTGTTTAACAAGGAGTATAAATATACGTTTAATGCCTTTGATTATGATGAACTTTATGATTTAAAGCACGACCCGCATGAGATGCATAATCTGATTGAGGACAAAACGTACCAGCCCATTGTCAAACAAATGTGTAAACAAATGTGGGGCTTTGCAAGAGCTATAGGTGATGGGACTACATGTCCGTACATCTTAACCGCGCTTGCGCCATATGGACCAGGAGTTGTCTTGGAGGATAGCTAGGCTGGAAGAAATAAGCGATTAAGCCAGAGCAAAAAGACTATTTATCAACAGGCATGCTGTATGGGGGATAATCATGGCAGAACTAAGATATAATCCGTTTAAAAAAGATTGGGTAATGATTGCATCGGCCAGACAAAATAGACCGCAGATGCCAGAAAACTGGTGCCCGTTTTGCCTGGGTTCGGGGAAAGTGCCGGATTATTATGATGTTTATGAATATGATAATGATTTTCCGGCACTATCTGAGAATCCGCCTGTTCCGGATGATGTCGCAACCGATTTTTTTAAGGCAGAAGAAAGCTATGGGAAATGTGAAGTTATATTATATTCACCGGAGCATACAGCCAGCTTATCGGAGCTATCAGTATACCACGTAACGAAATTGGTCGGACTTTGGTGTGAAAGGTTTGATGCACTACGACAAGATTCAAAGTCCAGATACATAATGATATTCGAAAACCGAGGCGAAATTGTGGGGGTTACGATGCCGCATCCACATGGCCAGATATATTCTTATCCCTTTTTGCCAAAAAAACTGGAGTTGGAATTGAACAGTGCTAATGAGTATAAAGATAGAACAGGGAATTGTCTGTACTGTGATTGGTTAAAAGCGGAACAGGATTTTGAAAAGAGAGTTTTGTTTGAAAATGAGTATTTCTCAGCTATTATTCCATTCTTCTCAGAAGTTGCCTATGGTGTTTATATTATCAGCAAAAGGCATAAGCAGTATATTACGGATTTCACACGAAAAGAACGAGAATGCTTGGCAAGTGCGGTTAGGAATACTGCGGGCATGCTTGACAGCCTGTTTGACATACCGCTTCCGTATATGATGTGCATGCATAACGCTCCGGTGAATTTGGAAAATATGGAAGGCTTTCACTTTCATATTGAATTTATCCCTCCTATGAGATCAAAGGTTAAACAGCAGTTCTTTGCTTCTTCTGAAACAGGAGCATGGGCACATTGCAATCCAACCGCCCCAGAAGAAAAAGCAAAAGAGCTAAGAACAGCATACCTTAAATACGTTAAGGACAGAAGAAATGACTAATAAATTAACGAAACAGTTTGTTAAATTATATGGTCAATCTAAAGAAGATATCCGAATCTTCACAGCGCCGGGAAGAATCAATCTAATCGGCGAACATATTGATTATAATGGGGGGCATGTGCTTCCGGCGGCGCTGGAGCTGATCAACACGATTATCGCAAGACCAAACGGCACAGATAAGATTAATATGGCAGTAACCTCTCTGCCTAATCGGTTATCAGCAGAATTAAGGAACCTAGATAACTACAAAAACCTTCAATGGGGTAGTTACCAAGTTGGGGTTGCATATATACTACAGCAGGCAGGCTATCACGTCGTAGGCTGTGACCTTCTTTATCATGGAACCGTACCATATGGCGCGGGTCTGTCATCTTCAGCTTCAATTGAAGTGGCAACTGGCATTGCGCTGGCTAAACTCGGCGGCAGAGAAGAACCAGACATGAAAGAAATCGCTATACTTTGTCAAAAGGCAGAGAATGAATATGTCGGTATGAACTGTGGCATTATGGACCAATTCATATCCGCACACGGCAAAAAAGACCATGCAATCTTACTGGACTGCACGAGCCTTGACTATGAATTAATACCATTGAATATGGGGAATAATACAGTTGTTATTACCAACACTAATGCGCCGCATAAGCTGACAGAGTCACAGTACAACATGAGACGAGGGCAATGCGAGCAAGCACTCGATGTCATTAACAAGAATGGCGGCGATTTTAGATGTTTGTGTGATATTAGCCTGGATGAGCTAAGACAGTATAAAGCGTGCTTTGCAGATGATGTGCTCTATAGACGTGCAAGGCATTGTGTGACAGAAGAAGCAAGAACAGTGAAAGCATCTGAAGTATTAAAGCAGGGCGATATACAGGCGTTTGGCAGACTTCTTTGCGAAGCAAATGAATCTCTGAGAGATGATTATGAGACAACGGGAAAAGAACTAGATGCTGTGTACGATATTGCCACTGGTATTGAGGGTGTGATTGGATCCAGAATGACAGGCGGCGGATTTGGGGGATGCAATATTAGTATTGTTGATAAGAATAAGGTTATCCGCTTCATGGATACCGTATCCAAGTCATACGCTGAAAAATTTGGCTACAAGCCATCATTTTATATTTTTAAAGCAGGTGACGGTGGAATGGAAGTAGTGGGTGAGAATTTATAACTCAATACAAAATAAAATAACGCAGATAAATAAAATTGTGGCAAACAATAGAAATTTAACGCGAAAAGAAAACGAGAATGATTTATTAATCAATATGGAAGCAATAGCAAGAACGTCTTTATACTAAGGAATTATGGGAAGTACAAACATGCCAAAATCATTAACATTATTAATTAAACCAGCTTCCGGATTATGTAATATGCGGTGCAAATATTGTTTTTATTATGACCTAGTTCAAACCAGACAGAATCAGAACTATGGAATGATGAGTGAGAAAACACTTGAGATAATGATTATAAAAGCATTTAAGTATGCGGAGGATAACATTACTTTTGCTTTTCAAGGAGGGGAACCAACGTTAAGAGGGCTGGACTTTTTTAAGCAACTGGTTACCTTGGTTAAACAGTATAACGAAAGTGGTATTAATATACAGTATGCGATACAAACAAATGGATTATTATTAGACAACAAATGGGCTGAATTTTTTAGTGCAAATCAGTTTCTTGTAGGAGTGTCACTGGACGGAAACCGTGATATTCATGATATGCACCGTATTGATATTAGTGGTGAAGGTACATACAAAAGAGTCATGAATTCAATCAGAACGCTGAGAAAATTCAATGTTGATTTTAATATTTTATGCGTTGTTACTAAAGCGCTGGCACGGCGTGCAGCAAGGATTTACACCTTGCTAAAAACGAAAGGATTTAAATACATGCAGTTCATTCCATGCATGGATAAACTAGGGCAACCGATGGGCCGGGAGAATTATTCATTATCACCGGAGCTTTATGGAACGTTTTTGATTACATTGTTTAATGAATGGTTTGAAGATTTAATGAATGGGGAATACATTAGTATCCGTATGTTTGACAACATTTTAAGTATGCTGAACGGTTATCCGCCGGAAGCGTGCAATATGAGAGGGGGCTGTTCGAGAGGAACAGTGATTGAAGCGAACGGCTCGGTGTACCCCTGTGACTTTTATGTCATGGACGAATGGAAAGCGGGCAATGTGCATTCGGATGACTTTGAATCGATGATTCAAAGCGAAACAATGGACAGGTTTGTGGACATATCAATGCAGATTGATCCGGCATGTCGAGAATGCAGCTATTTCCCGATTTGCCGCAGCGGATGCAGGCGATATAAAGAGCCAATAGAAGACGGGAAACCATTAGTCAATTATTTCTGTGAATCATATAAGATGTTTTATTTGGCATGTTTAGACCGGCTTTATCAAGCAGCACGCGTGGTTCGTCGATAAGTACAGATACGTAAATTAAATGATTATATATTTTCTAACAACTTTTTTTGCAACGCTAATTGGTGCGGTTGCAGGGGATGGGCGGCGGCGTCATCATCAAACCGTTGCTGGACATGATCGGCGATTATGATATTGTGACCATCTCGGTTTTTTCTTCGCTTACCGTCTTCAGCATGGCACTTGTCTCGACAATCAAGCAGATAAAAAGCGGCATGGTTATTACGCGACCGATGATGGCCGTAACCGCTGGAGCAGTTATCGGAGGCACCATCGGCGGAATCGTCTTCTCGCTTGTAAAGACACAGTTTGAGCCGAATATCGTCACAGTAATCCAGTCAGTAATTTTAATTTTCCTAATGGTTTTTTGCCTGTTCTATCGAAAGCTTCCGGCAATGCACGTGCATTCAGCTATCGGCCAGGGGTTCATCGGACTGAGCCTGGGGATGCTGGGCACGTTCCTCGGAATCGGCGGCGGGCCGATTAATGTTGCGGTGCTTGTTTTGATACTTGCTATCGGGATACGTGAAGCAGCGAAAATATCGGTGTTTGTGATTTTGTTTGCGCAAGCTTTTGGCCTCATTATAAAGGCCTTTAATGGACAATATGCGATTGTACAGGATTATTCCATGCTGCTGGTGATGATACCGGCGGCGATTATCGGCGGATTGATTGGATCAATATTAAACATTAAACTCAAAGAAAAATACATTCATATGTTTTTTACCAGCACGGTTATGATAGTTATCCTCATTTGTATCTATAACGTCTATTCTAATGTTATTATTTAATATGTCACAAATATGTCACGTGAGAACCGAAATCGTATAAAAACAGGCGAGCACAGATGAAAACAAAGTGACACGATTTTGTGATTTTTCCGCGTCAACTGGGCATATATGAAGACAACGGATTACATGTGAAGGTAAAGCGGCTCAGTTGGAAATCGTGTTTACGTGATGAGCGTAACGAGGGTTCAAATCCCTTCCTCTCTGCCAGAACTCCGCTAGAAATCGGGCTTTTTGGGCACTTTGCCCAAGGAGCCTTTTGCGGTTTTTAGGGGTCGAAAATGGGCTTCATGTCACAAATATGTCACATGAGAATTATGCACCTCAATATAATAATCTTCAAAGTATAATATTAAAGCACCAGAACAAAACTATTGAATAAATCACACTAACAAGAGTACCTAAAAGGAAATATTCAGAGAATATTTTATTATCCATCATTTTGAAACGCGCTAAGGATTTTGCGGCAATAACAAATCCGATTGAAGCAAATTGATTTATGCAGAGAAGTATAACTAAGACCACTCTTTCAAAAATGCCAATCCATTTTCCTGTCTTAACTTCATCAATAAATTTATGAGCGTTCTTTTCCTTAATTTCTTCTTTAAGAAGAGTGTCCAGTATTTCATTATATTTATTGACTTTGCTATAGATTAAATCAAAGACCAGAGGAACAAAATATGCCCCGGAAATTGAGATATAAAGTATCATAAACAGATTCTTAATAGACGAGTAGTGAATTTTCGAAACAAATGGAAACAGATCAGCAAAAAAAATAAAATAATTTATTAAAGCTGGCAATTGCGAAGCGCGATGCGATAATTATTATTAATATATGTAAAAATTGATCACAAACAAATACGAGTAATTTTCTTTTAGGTGCATTAATATTATCCAAGCCTTTTTGTAATATATCTTTTATATAATCTATTATTAGGTGTGATAGAATAATTATAATCGTAGGAAGTAACAAAGCGTAGAAATGATTAAAATTAAAAAACATAAGCATTAGTCCTGAAGTGATAATCAATCCTAATGCATGAGTCCCAAAACCTTTTAACCGGTTTTCTTTTTTGTTTTTTATTACATTATCTGTTTGAATAATAAAATCAGCAATGGTATGAGATATTAACATTGTTAACATGTACATTAGTCAACAGTCCTCCTAATTTTTAAGAGATCAAAAATTGCTTCAAAAGCATTCAGAATTTCGTTTATATCCGAAAATGCTAATCTGTCATAATAACTAGTTTTACTAATGTTTAATGCTTCAGTAACATACTCATAATTATTATCCATCAATAAGTAATTTATCGCTTCCCACTGTTTTTCTGTGATGTTTTGTAATGATATATTAATTAAGCCTAACATTCTATTACATATCCTGTCAATTTGACTATACTCGCTAATTATCAGTCCATTATAATCATCACATTTTTTTAGTTTGTTTAACTGATCTCTTGCATTCCAGAATATTGGCCCATTCATATCCCATGAATTCGTTTTTATTTCTCCTGATATTTCTCCTATACTTATCCCATATCTAACTTTGAATGGGAATAAAAAGCTTAGAACCAAGATGAATTGTCGAACTACATCTGTGGTAAACGGTAATAGAATTTGAAGTTCATCTCCCTGTGAGACAAAAAGTTTTCTATTGTGTTGGAACCTAGCTGATATAGCTTGGTTTGCGTTTCGGACCTTCTTGTCCAGCGCCTCATTAAAAACTTCATAAGCAATGTTTGATGATTTAACAATATCCATTGTTAGTACAACATATTCATTTTTACTTTTTTGCTCTGGCTGGTCTAAGACATACACTCCTCGAGATATATTTTTAATGTATTTATTCTCTTTTAAGTCGTGTATATACCAACTCACGGTACCTTTAGAAATGTCTTTATAAACATCCTTATAAAAGTCATAAAAATCATTTACCGTAATAGATGAAAAATTGGAAAAATGGTTTTTTAATTTAGTTAAGTGCAATTTGTCGAGATTATCGCTCATACTTTTCATTCTCCTATTATAAAGATGATATCACATTATTTGCTTGTGAACAAGAAGTTTCCGGGTGTTAGCCCGGGCAAAGAAGTTTCCGGGCTTTAACCCGGACAAAGAAGTTTCCGGGTTTTAACCCGGGCAAAGAAGTTTCCGGGTTTTAACCCGGGCAAAGAAGTTTCCGGGTTTTAACCCGGGCAAAGAAGTTTCCGCGTGCTAAGGCGGACAAAGGAGCTCTCGGTTTCAAGAGCTAAATGAGATGTCGGCTATTTTATAATAAAAAAATCAATAATAATACTAAAACAAACACCCAAATGTTTAGTAAAAATATTTGTCTAGCTTGTTCACTGCATTTCGCTTTTGTTCTTCCAATACATGCCCATAGATATCTGCAGTAATGGATATGCTGCTGTGCCCCAATATATCAGAAACTGTCTTTAATGGCACACCCTCGAGTATCATGAGTGATGCCGCCGTATGTCTCAAATCATGGAACCGGACTGATTTCAGCTGGTTCCTTTTTTGTACTTCTCCAAATCTTCTGGATAACAGCTTCGGGTCAATCAGCGTGCCGTCTTTTCGCGTGATCACAAAATCCGAGCGGAAGTACTTGCTCCACATCTTCTCCTTGTTCTCCCGCTGCCAGTCTTTCTGCTCTTTGAGTATTTTCGCGATAGGTGCGGATATCGGCACAATTCTTGTCTTGCCATTCTTAGGCGGTCGCATCCCGTCATAACTCATGTTGCTTTTTATATTAAGGTTGCCGTTCTTTATATCACCCCACTGTAACCCCAATATCTCCCCGCGCCTAAGCCCAGCGAATACCGCCAGGCATACCGCCGGGTATAGGTAATCCCCCTCAAAGGCTTTGAGGTATTTGTGTAAGTCGTCCGGATGTATAAAGGATGACTTGTTCTCTTTACTCTTCTTGGGCGTTTCCACCAGCGTAAACACATTCCGTGTAATCAGCTTCTGCTTCTCCGCCTGTTTAAAAGCACGCGATATAGTTCTATGTATATATAGTAAAGAAGTACCGTTCAATGTCTGCCCCAGTTCCTTATAGGCATTCTCAATATCCATCGGCATTAACCGCTGAAGTTGCTTAGAACCAATGTATTTGCAGATATGATTAATGTTAACCTGATAACCTCTGGCAGTATTAGGAGAGATAGAAGACGCATAGCTTTCAATCCATTGATTTAAATATTCCTCGACCCGCCTGCTCGTAGGTGCGGTATAGAAGCCTTCCCGCATATCATTCTCTAACTTCACCATAAAGTCTTTAGCGAGTGTCTGCCGGTCAAAGGTCTTGGAGACTTGTTTCTCATCTTCATCCCACCATCTTACCCGCCACCGGTATCCGTTCTTTGTCTTGTATTTGAGTATGGTTGCCATGTTTTCGACCTCTTTTCATCGAATTCGTCTCATCTTTTGTGCTTTTTATTGTGCGTTTGGTGTAGTCGTAGTATAGTTCATATGTTCTCGTATTTCAACAGAAAGCAGAACATATATTCTCATATATTAAACAAAAAGAGGTTAATAGTGCAATATATTAAAAACAAGAAGTATCGTTTAGTTTTCAATAACAGCGTGTTTTATCGTCCTCGTAATAGGTATTAACTAACCAACCACTATATATGATAAAGACAAAGACAATTATCTCAGGTGAGATGCTGGAGTGTGAGGTATACCCGGTATGGGAAAGAGACGCAAAGCGGGAAAAGCGGCGCAAGATAACAACCCTAGCCCAGCAGAAAGTGAATCATAGAAATACAGTCAAGCGGGTGATTCGGTTAATCAATACCAACTTCACCAAGAGAGACATCTGGATGACACTGACTTACAAAACAAAGCCGACCGAAGAACAGGCGAAGAGAGATATCCGTCTCTTTATTCGAAGATTAAAGAGACGGGTAGATAACCTTAAGTATATTTATGTCACAGAGTTGGGGGAGAAGCGTATCCATCACCATATTATCCTAAACGTCGAGGACCGGGATATGGTGGAAGGGTTATGGCATCTGGGGCGAACGAATGCCAGACGGGTACAGCCGGATGACTATGGGTTAGAAGGGTTAGCCCGATACATCACCAAAGAAAAGAATACAGCAGATAAAAGATATACCTGCAGTCGGAACTTAGACAAGCCCATTGTCTGTGAAGACAAGAGTATGTTCAACAGACGAGATACGGATAAAATTGTCCGAAACGAAAACAGGGCAAGAGAGCTATTTGAAAGGATGTACCCGGGATATGTGTTTAGGGATTTAACCATCTCAGAGTCTGTATTCATATCCGGATGGTATATCTATGTACGGTTACAAAAGTTATAAAGGGGAGATAAGAAAAATGGTTAAAGAATTTTTAGACAGTGTGGCAACAGTCATGAAAACCTGCAATGCTCTGCCGGAAAAGCGAGCGGCATATGAAGCCAAGAAGGTGAAGCCAAAAGAAGAACCGGATTACAAGCATTGGTTAAAGTGTAGGCGCTCCGCATGTAGACTCTGTAAGCTGACTGAAGAATATCGCATCGCAGCTAAAGCGATTGCAGAAGCAACGGATAGATTCCTTGAGATTATTGAAGGGTTAAACCCAATAGAAGCCTTCGTTTTAATTGAGCGTTACGGCCTGTTGAAGACCTGGGATGAGATCGCTGATGAAATCAATTACTCCAGAGCACAGGTATTTCGGATCCATAATCGGGCGGTCCAATGGATAGAGGAGCGAAACACAAATGAGGAATTGAAACCAGTGAAGATAGAAGCGTTTATAAATAACGACGTGGCGGCGTGTCCGATTGGCTTACATGAAACAGACCAACTAACCGATAAAATGAGATAAAGGCGCAGAACCGCTATACCCCCCTCACCTCGGGTATAGTGAAAAGCGCCCGAAACCGTTTGTGCCCATCCGTGTGATGCGTGCCTCGCGCACGTGACCCCCCCTCCCCTACCAGGGGGCGTGAAAAAGTTTATTGTTGACGAACGGAAACCGGTTGCGCTCTCGCCTATGAAAAAAATTCCCTTTATCGAGATGAATTCCAGATAAGCAGATATATCCATACAAATTTTCATTCTCAATCAATACAATCCATAACACCTTCGCACGTGTCGCGCGACGTGGCGATGTGTCGCTTCAAATATAAGTCAATATATAAAATACCGACATAAAGCTTTGAGCGCACGTGTGGCGACGTGTGGGCGGATAATAATATTCAATGTTTAGGCAACATTTGCGTAAAAAAATCAAATAGCATTTTTTGATAAAATTATCATATAAAAATGGAGCTAAATGCGCTCTTTTCGCCTTGTTTTCGAGTATTTTTTAGCAATATCTTAAATATTTTCCAGTGGAATTTAGTCAATAAGATTAAAGCATATTAAATCATTTTGTCTTATCTTTGGGGTTTCATTTTAAAAAAGCACGCCGAAGTGCCTCAATGCGCATATTCAAATACTGATTAACAATTGAGCCTGGGAACGGGGTCTGATCATACCCATGAAGTGTACCTTCGGTTTGTACCAACTGAACGGTGCAGCCGGCTTTTTTCAATGCTTCTGCATAATGCTCTCCCTCGTCTTTAAGTGGGTCGAATTGGGCGGTTTCCAAGTAGCAGGCCGGAAGTTCTTTAAGATTACCAAAGATGGGAACGGCATATTTCGGCGGGGTAATTATGCTTTCACCTAAGTAATGACGCCACATGTCAACTGAGTTTGCTCTTGTCCACACCGGTGCTTCTGAAAATTGGTTCATTGAAGAAAAATCACAATCATTTGAGATGACCGGCATCAGAAGCATCTGAAACTTAATAGGGACATTATTATCCCGAGCCAGTTGAGCAAGCGAAGCGGCAATACACCCACCGGCACTTTCACCCATTACAGCGATATTTGTTTGATCAATAGCAAGTTCTGAAGAATGCTCTGTCAAATATCTAAGCGCAGATAAACCGTCATATAAAGCATAGGGGAATGGAAATTCTGGTGAAAGCCGGTATTGTACAGAATAAATAATGCAGTTAAGCTTAGTCGCATAGAATGATAGATGCGCGCAATTTTTAGCATTTCCCAAGACAAAACCACCACCATGAAAAAACAAGATACAAGGCGCAGCTTCTTTAAGACCTTTCGGACGATATTCAAAAAGACGAATCTCTGCTTCCAGATATCCGGGGATTTTTATTTGTCTTACGCGAACGTTCTGATTTTGATTCGGCCTCATCAACACAGAGATGTTTTCAAGCAGTCTAAAACGCTTTATCGTCTTATGTGATGAGATATCAATTTTAAGTTTGCTTAAATATTTAAACTCGTCTGAGAATTCGTATTTACCCATTTTATCCCTCTGATTTATTAAAAAGTCCATAATACCAAAAAAGCATATCAACTAATTAAAAAATATTCAATAAGAAGCACAAAATAATACTACTAGTTTTGTTTAGGGGTTAGATACGAAAAGACCAGAGAATATCTCTTTATTTATAAACAACGATGTGCCCACATGCGGTATTCCATCATGTCATAAGACCCGATTCAACAGATTAAGAGAATAGCGCAGAATCCCTATACCCCCCTTATCTATGGTATAGCATGAAGCGCCCGAAACTGTTTGTGCCCCTCCGTGTGATACATGCCTCGCGCACGTGACCCCCCCTCCCCCTAGAATAGGATAGAGTTCCGTAAGTCGAGCGAAGAAGATTCGAGTTCGGCTATCTTAATGTATTTTTCTTTCGCCACGTCCAGCGCGACGTGCCCACGTGTGCTTTGAAAAGAAAAAGGTAGGGCATTGATATTAACGAGTAATAAAGTTCTCATGGAATAAGAAGGTGCACAATGATTAAATCTGGCCATAATTCTGAAAATCTTTTGGAGAAAGTCCAACAATTTTTTTAAAGACGCTGCTAAAATAATAATTGTCATTAAATCCAACCTCGTATGCAACCTCAAATACTTTTTTGCTGGGATCTTTTAGCAATTCTTTTGCTTTTTCGATGCGTACGAAATTGATATATTCATTTACGCTTGTTGAACTATGAGCTTTAAACAATTGCCCAAAATAGTTTTTGCTTAAACCCAGCGATTCCGCTATTGACCCAACCGTAATAGGCTCATGATAGGAATTTAAAATCTTCTTTTTTGCATCTTCAATAATTTTTTTGTCCCTTTTTTTAACATTGCGATCAAGATATTTATCAATCTGAGTTAGTATTTCAATTGTATACTCGGATAGCGCAGATAATGTATGAAGATTTGAAATCGTTGTAAGAGGGTTTTGTTCAATACTGTTCATAAAGGGCTCTATTTCACCATCAATACTTGCAATTAATTTTAATGATGCCACGATGATACTGTTACAATAAAGCCGATTTGTTTCGAGGTTCAGGCAGTATTTTTTGTCGATTAGCTCGGACATTGCTCGTCTGAAAGTTTCAATCGCTTTTTCAATATTATTTAAGGTAATCAAAGATAAAATATTGTAGGAGTTAAGATAATTAATCAAATCAATATCATTATTGTTTTGCTGTAAGTCTTTATACTGAATAGTTTTACTGTATTTTTGCCTTTTAAGATATGAAAGGGCATCTAATGCTTGGCTGTATGATGTTCGGATATTCAGGATTGAATCGACACCTTCGCCAATGCCGGTTCTTAGAATAACCGAATAATTTTCAGTGGCCTGCTCATCTAAAATACTGAAAAACTCAATCAATCCAGCGTTTTCATTTTCGGTATTATATCCGATTAATACAGCAATGAGTTCTGTTGATACACTAAAAACATACGCATAAGTTAGCGTATTTACCGCCTGCTCAACAAATTCCTTAATAGCGTACAGTCTCAATTGGTTTTCCTGAGCATTATGAATTTCGGGACATATTGAAGCTTGGATAACAGCGATTTTGAAATATTTAGTACCAAAATCGATTTTTGTAAATTTGTTAATATCAGAAATATCAGTTTCATTAACCGTTCCATTTATTAAATCAGAAAAAGTTCGTTCACGAATGATCGGGATGATATGGTCAATCTGATTGTGAAGATTTTCTAATTTGCTTTTTGCAGCCTGCAATAACTGCATTTTTTTGCGCATTTTTTTAAGCATAAGCCGAAGCGTTTCGGGATCTACCGGCTTTAGAATATATTCATCACAGCCGTATCGGATAGACTCCTGCGCATATTCAAACTGGTCATGACCGCTTAAAATAAACACGACAGCATCTGAATTTAATTCTTCTCTTAGAATCCTTAATAGCTTCAAACCGTTGATGATTGGCATATGAATATCAAGAATAATTCCGTCAATTCTGTTTGTTTTTAAAATAGAAAGCGCCTGTTCACCGGAATTTGCTATGAAAGATCGGAAATCATTAAACTCATATACAATTTCATTTATTCCATCACAAATGATGGTCTCATCATCACATATCAGAATGTTATACATCTTTATCATTTTCCTTTATTGCTTTAATAGTAATTTGAGCAATGGTTCGGTCACCATCTTTTAGCAGTTTAACGCCATACCCCTCGCCATAATGGAACATAATGCGATCATGGACGTTTTTTAACCCTATTCCGATAGCACTATTATCAGGCGTGTCAGACTGAATATAGTGATTAATTTTTTCTATCTGATCGACGGTTAGTTGCCTACCGTTATCAATAATGCTGAACACAATGTTTTTTGAGAGTTGTCTTCCGATGATTTGAATAAGGCCATGCTTTCCAGATTCCCGGACTCCGTGATAAATGGCATTTTCCACTAGCGGCTGTAGGATAATTTTAACCGTATAATAATTAAGCAGATCATATTTGACATCAATGATATATTCGAATTGGTTTTTATAGCGCATTTTTTGAAGTTCCAAATAATTGCGTACATGCTCAAGTTCTTCTTTTATAGGGATTAGCCGGGTTTTGGTTACGCTTGTCTTAAATAGTGCGGAAAGAGTCATTAGCATCTGGATACTTTCTTCCTTTTGGCCGGTATTAATTAGCCATATGATGGTTGAGATTGTGTTATAAAGAAAATGCGGATTGATTTGTGCAGAAAGCGCACGATATTCTGCAAGTTGGTATTCTTTTTGCATTTTCTTATCATGCTCGATAGAAAGCTTTAATCGCTTTGTCATATCCACAAAGCTTCTGCCGAGACTACTGATTTCATCGTTATGGGAAGATGAGTATGAGATATTCAGATTGTTACCGTGGAGGGCATCAACAGCTTTTGTCAGATTAGTAATCGGTCTGATTATCCCTTTTGAGACCAATATAGATAACACCACGGCACACATCAGACAGACTAAAAGCAGTATACCCGTTAAAATTAAAACAGATTTTGCCGAAAGCGATATTTTACCATAATCCACAACACTGATGAACTCATAGGGTGAAAGCGGATTTGAGTAGCTGACAAAAAGGTTTTTATTTCCATACCCGCTGCTTACGAGACTGCCGCTGAAGTGATGGATGCCATAAGCTTCATTAAGATTTTTGCCAATCAGATCTTTTGCCCAAGATGAACATATGGTATTGTCAGAATTGATTAACAGGAGATTATCTGCAGATGTGGATTGATCAAGGTCGAGAAATTCCGAATACATGAGACTGGCATAGTCTTTTTCATCCACACAGCAAATCAGAATGCCGATTACTTTGTTTTGATAATAGTCCTTGATACGTCGGATATATGGGAGCAGCGTAACATTTGATGCAACAATTGGATCCCCCCAGGATCCGGTCGGTTGATTAATTGACTGTTCAAAAAGGGATGTGCTTTGATCCATTATATTTTGCACGATTTCATTAGAGGAATTAACGGCATAAGAATCGCCTTCCAGACTAACAAAGTATATAGAATGTGCAACGGTTAATATATCGGAGGCGTAAACGACTTTTTGTAATTGGTAGGGATCGCCGATTCTACCAAAAGTATCAAAACTACCCCACGTTAATTCATTAAACGTAATTTTTATCGCACTGTATACGAGCTCGGATCGTTCGGCCTGTAACGTCTGGGTAGCTTTTTTAAGCTTATTGTAGAGACTGTTTTCATAGGTTTGCTTTGTGGTCTTTAATGTAATAAAAGTGGATGAAATCCCGATTAGAATTGTCGGGATGAAAGAAACCAATAACAGCCATAGAATTAATCTATATCGAAAGGATAAATTCTTATACCAATTACTCTTTTTCATAACGTTTATTCAGGCATCTTAATAATAGAATTGCCATGTTTATTTCGAAAATTAATATACCTGCCTTTCGTGCCATCATCATCTCATATCCATAAAACAAAAAGCAAGACAATTATTTTAATTCATAGCAACTTCCGTAATTTACAAATCAAATATTTGTTTTTTCCATTCAAAGGCCTCCCAGCTTCTTTTATTCTTTAAATATGCTTCAGTTGATTCATCTTGAAAATGGATGAAAATCGAAAAATATTGAAATGATGAGATTTGATATGGAAATACAAAAAGCAAGAATAACAAAAATATTTTTAGGATTTATAAACAGTATCAAACAGTTTTTTAGCACTTACGCCATTATCTTTGCAATCTTGGCACTGGGAATTGTTTTATCTTTCGCTTCCGACACCTTCTTAACCGTTAAAAATATCGTTAACGTTTTAAGGCAGATTTCAATGGTTGCCATAATGGCTGTCGGATCATACTTTGTTATGGTGAGCGGCGGTATTGACGCTTCACTAGGGGCGATTGTTGGATTTTCCAGCATTGTGTGTGCGGTTCTGATTGTACAGCTCGGATTGACGCCGTTGGTTGCTATAACGATCACATTATTATGCGGTGGGATAGCGGGCCTGATTAATGGCATTACCACATCCCGTTTTTCGATACCGCCATTGATTGCGACGATCGGGCTCAAAATGGTTTTAGTTGGAGTGACATATATTATATGCAAAGGCTATACGATTTCTGGCGTGCCGGACGAGATACTTTTTTTTGGACGGGGATATCTGGCAAACATTAAGTGGATGCCCATTCCTGTTGTGATAATGGTTGCCACTGCACTTATAGCGAATTTTGTCTCGCAGCGGACTAGGTTTGGCAGGTTTTTGTATGCGATTGGTGGAAGCGCGGAAGCCGCACATTTATCCGGCATCAGGTATAAATTTCTGCAAATGTGGACATACGTGATCGCCGGGGTGCTTTCAGCGGTCGCCGGTATCATTATTACCGGCCGACTGGCATCCGGAAATGCAGGCTCCGGTGATGGTTGGGAGTTTGACGCAATCATTGCATGCGTTATTGGCGGCGTCAGTACGACGGGCGGCCGCGGACGTGTATTTGGCGTTATTCTTGGCACGGTGATGATGGGGGTGCTTAATAACGGGATGACGCTTCTGGACATTAATTCATATTTTCAGCAGGTCGCAAGCGGACTTGTTCTAATGATTGCAATCGGATTTGATATTTACAGCGTGAACAGCAAAAGCAAAGCAATCAGAACGAAAGGGAAATAATGCCAACAAACATATTGGAAGTTAGAAATATATATAAAAGCTTTCCCGGCGTTCAAGCTTTAAGGGATGTCTCAATCGATATTATTTCCGGCGAGATCCACGGTCTTGTGGGGGAAAACGGTGCAGGAAAATCTACGCTGATCAATGTCCTCAGCGGGGTTCACCGTTGTGACAGCGGAACGATATATTTGGAGCAAGAAAAGTACATACCGAAAAGTCCGCTGCATGCGTTGCACGAGGGAATCAATGTTGTTCATCAGGAACTGAAATTGGCAGAAACGCTAACCGTAATGGAAAATATTTTCCTGGGGCATCCGCCTTTAACCCGAAGCGGCCTGATTGCTTGGGAGACGATGAAGCAAAAAGCAAAGGAGCTAATCATGTCGATTGGCGTAGAACTTGATCCGGAAATTTTGGTGTCACGGCTTTCGGTCGCACAAAAGCAAATTGTTGAGATATGTAAGGCGCTTTCCAAGAAAGCAAAAGTTGTGATCATGGATGAACCGTCGGCTACACTTACACCGACAGATATGGAAAGGCTGTATGCAATTATAAGGAAGCTTCAAAAAGACGGGATTACGGTTATTTACATATCACACCGGCTGGAAGAAATTTTTAAGATATGTGACCGTGTGACGGTATTGCGCGACGGCTGTAAAATTGTTTCACTGCCGACGGCTGAACTGGATCGGAAAAAGTTGATTAGCCTGATGGTCGGACGGGAATTGGGGATGGAATATCCGAAAACTCGGGTGAAGAAAGGGGATGTTCTGTTCTCAGTGCGTAATTTTAACATGCCGAATACCTTATATGATATCAATTTTGATATACATGAAGGAGAGATATTGGGATTTTCCGGTCTGGTGGGGGCAGGCAGAACCGAGCTGGCCAGGGCTATACTAGCCGCGGATAAAGGCGCAAAAGGAGAGCTTTCCCTTATGGGGAAACGCTATTCAGGCACGAGTGTGAGCGCTGCTGTAAAAAAAGGCATCGGACTTATACCAGAGGACCGGAAAGCGCAGGGGCTAGTTTTGGGGATGAGCATGAAAGAAAATATTTCAATCGTCAATTTAAAGAAGGCTCAGCGTTTTGGGCTGCTATCATCAAAAAAAGAACGCAGTATTGCGAAAAAATATATTGAAGCATTAAAAATTGTACCAAATGATGAAAGCACGGTTGTGAGAACACTCTCCGGGGGCAACCAGCAAAAGGTCGTAATCGGAAAATGGCTAAATGCTGACTGCAGTGTATTGATTATTGACGAGCCGACACGCGGTATTGATGTAGGGGCAAAACAGGAAATATATAAAATTATTTGCGAATTGGCTGCGGAAGGTAAAGCGATTATCATGATTTCTTCGGATATGGAAGAGATATTAGGCATGTGTGATCGGATAGCTGTGATGCGGGAGGGACATATTTCCGGCGTATTGGATGCGGAGGAAGCTACTCAGGAAAAGATTCTCGATTTGGCAATTATTTAACGCTGAAAGGAAAAGCATGATGAAGAACAAGATAATAAAGAAAATCAGCCGATTGCTGGATGAACGAAATGAAGAGTGGCATCTAAATGAAAAAAACATCATGTATACGGCACTCAAAAAGCGGTTTGGCCCGGAGGTGGATACGATTATAAGAGAAGCCATCGGGAAACGGAGTGCGGACACATGGCGCAGGATTAGCGGCATGGTGGAGGAACCGACACTTGATACACTTCTTAAGCTGATCTTTGATCCGCTGCCCAGGGCAGGATGGGAATATACGAAAGAAGTTCGGGGAGACACAACGACATTCTGTATAACAAAGTGCCCCAAAGCAGAATTGGCAAAGCGGTTAGGAGCAGAGAAACTGATGTACCTGCTGGCCTGCGATACTGATGTGTACAGCGCAAGGGGTTTCAACGAAAACATTGTGTTTGAAAGAACGAAAACCTTGATGGAAGGCTGTGAATGCTGTGACCATACATATCGGATGAAATCAAGCGAAAAGGATATAAACGAGGAGTAATGGGATGCAAAAAATAAAACTAGCCATAGTCGGATGCGGATTTATTTCAAATTACCATAAAGATGCATTCAGGGAACTAAGCGAACAGATTGAAGTGGTGGGGTGTTGTGACATTGATCTGGATAAAGCAGAGAAAGTTGCAAAACACCTAGATGTTGAGACTGCAGTCAGAGACTATCGAGACCTTATGGACAATGCAGATGCTTTTCTGCTGGCACTCCCGCACCACTTACACCATCCGGTTGGAATGGAGTGTTTAAAAAACAGTAAGCATGTGCTCATGGAAAAACCAATGGCACTGAATGAAAACGAATGTCTGGATCTCATTCATGCGGCGGATAAGCATCGTGTAAAATTTATGGTTGGATATGTTATGCGGTATCATCCCATGATACTGAGGCTTAAGAAAATCATGGACCAGAAGACCTATGGCGAGTGTTTCCAAATGTCAATATGGACGGAACAGTATTCGAATGTGTACGGGTATTATGAGAAAGCAAAAAACGGAGGCGGCCAGTTTTTTAATCACGGATGCCATTATGTAGATTTGATGATGTGGTATTTAGGAAATCCAATTAAAGGTGCGCATATGGGAACTAATCTTTGTACGCCGTGGATGGAGGGAGAAGGAACCAGCAACTGTATCTTTGAATTTGAAGGAGGTAAGCTTGGTTACCATTTTGGAACATGGGGGGCAAAAGGCATGCGGCACAGCTATTCGATTCATGCATTCTTTGAAGACGGTATGATTGAATGCTGTTTAAATGACGGCAAGATGTATTTTCATCAAAGAAGAGAAATCATACCTTATTTTGAAACATCCGATCAGCAGACATTGATTTTTCAGTGCGCGCCAGACATTCATCAGCCGAAATTTGAATTGGCACACTTTGCAGACTGCGTACTCAATGATAAGGAACCGATTACCGATGGACCCGTATCTATGCAGAGCCTTCGCGTTATTTGGAGAATGTATGAAGCGGAAGAAAAAGACATTATTGCTGATCTTAGGGGAATTGAGCTTGAGGGGGAATGGGATATCATCGGACTTGCTAAGTTGCCAAAATAACCAAGTACATTTGTGGTTATTTTAGTATAATAAAACCAGAAAAGAGGAGAAAGAAATGAAAAAAACGATTGTTTTGCTTCTGGTGCTTTTAATGGTGCTGGGACTTGCTACCGGATGCAGTACGTCAGGCAGCGATGTGGAAGAAAATGCATCGGAAGCAACAATGGAAGAAGAGGCTGATGCGGAAACCCCGGAAGATAAGCTTCTGTTTGGCGTAACATTATTATTCCGCACAGATGACTGGTCGGTCGATATCGAAAGATCAATGCAAAAAGTCGCGGACGAGCGCGGCGTAGACATCATGTTTTCTGATTCTGAAGGAGATAGTGCAAAAATGATCCAGTTGGCTGAAGACTACATTGCAATGGGAGTTGATGCGGTAATCAGTACTGCCCCGGATCAGGCGACCAGCGACTCGATTAAAGAAATTTGCAACGCTGCGAATGTGCCGTTTTTCCTATTTGACAGTTCTATTGAGGACTACTCCGGCATTGCGGCTTATACAACTTGTGATGCTGAACTTGATGGCAGAAATATCGCGAAGTGGATTAAAGGATATGTTGACGAAAATCTTGCTGACAAAGAATTTATTAACGTTGCTGCAATAGATTTTTTCCCATCGGAAATCTGTAAAGTACGTACCGATGCTTGTATTGCCGAGTTAGAAGCAACGATTCCAAATGTGAAAATAGTTTCTCATCAAGATGGAAATGCTGCACGTGCTGAAAGCATGAGCGTTATGGAAAATATTTTAACAGCCGAAGGCAATGATGTTGATGTTGCAGTATCAATAGCAGGTTGGGATGCAACCGCAGGTGTAAAAGCAGCGGTTGAGGCAGCTGAGGCAAGCACGATTGTTATTGGTGTTGCTTGGGGAGAAGAGTGTTGCCTGGCATTGGAAAATGCCGATCCGACGGTTCAGGCTGTTCTTCTGGGCTTGCCCTCCGACATGGCTAAGACTGTTAATGCCGCATATGATTATTATAATGGCGGACTCGACAGTCCAAAGATTGAATATAGTTATGTGATGGCTGACCATCAGACAATTTTTGATCTTGACTGGAGAGCGATTAAGGGCATTGAGTAATATAATCAGTGTTGTTACGTCTTGGGCTCTGTTAAACAAAACAGAGCCCTCATCATATAAAGAAAGTTTGAGGATGGTTTAAGCTAAACATATTTATAAACCTTTAGGGAAAATGTATTTTGGAGCCAATGTTAAAATTTGAAACAAACGAATACTAGATAAAAAATGAGAGAAAACGAACTTAATCATACCTTTTTAAATTACATATAATTCGTAATAAAAAATAAAATTTGCAGTGTGTTTATTGGGTGCTATATTAAATGAAAATTATTCAGGTAAATAACTATATAGAGATGAGCAGAGTCGCCGCAAATATTATCTCTGCACAGGTCATTCTGTTTCCGCAAAGTGTATTGGGATTAGCAACAGGTAATACGCCGGTGGGAATGTACCAACAGCTGATTAAATGGAATCAGAAAGGCGATTTAGATTTTAGCCGGATAAAAACTATTAATTTAGATGAGTACGTTGGGCTTCCTGAGAGACATAATCAAAGTTATCATTGGTTCATGTATCATCATTTTTTTCAGAGTATAAATATTAATATTAAGAACACGTTTATTCCAGCGAGTCTTATTGAAGATCCGGGCACCGAATGTAAGCGTTACGAGCAAAATATAAAAAACCTAGGCGGAATTGATCTGCAGGTTCTGGGAATTGGACATAATGGACATATCGGCTTTAATGAGCCAGCGTGTGTGTTTACGAAGAACACACATGTGGTTCAATTATCCGAGGACACGATTAACGCAAACTCACGTTTTTTTCAAAAAAAAGAGGACGTACCCAAAAGCGCAATTACAATGGGTATGGGAACGATTATGCAGTCGAAACGCGTGGTTATGCTTTGCTCGGGTAAAGATAAAGCAGGCATTTTAAAAAAAGCGTTGATAGGAGATATAGATCCGATGATTCCGGCTTCTATTCTGCAAATTCATTCCAATATAACAGTTATTGCGGACGAAGCGGCATTGCGCTATATGACGAAAAACAATCTCGTTGATTATGGATATGAAGTTGTTACAGATACTGAAATGAGGAAGATGAATGAGTGAATTTAGATATAAAGCAACATTGAAGCATACGCCTGAACTTGATGAGGAATTTCGTCCGATTGTTCTGGACAATAGGGAATACATTAATGCGATTGATAATGCCGGAGACAGCCAGATAGTGAAGATAGCTCTGGAAAGAAACGAAGGCTGTGTTTCGGTGATTGAGACAAAAGTATTCGGCAACAGGGAAAAAGACCAGAACATGATATATGTTGAACGCCTTGTTAAAACGATTTTGTGGTTAAAAGGCGGATGGCGATTATTTTTCGCAGGACCGGAGTATATTGGTGAATTTTTGAAAGAGGCCTATTCTGAAGGCGGCATACGGTCATTTGATGCAAAATTTATGTCGAAAGTTTATGATAAGGCATTTGTAATAGAAATTTTGCCTATAGAGAAAATGCCAAAAGAAAATGAGGCAGCAAAGCCAGTTGGACGAAATATTAATGGGTATCGGATTGGTTTTGATGCCGGCGGTAGTGACAGAAAGGTATCTGCAGTCATAGACGGGAATTCAGTGTACAGCGAAGAAGTTGTATGGCATCCGAAAATGATGAGCGATCCGAAATATCATTACCAAGGAATTATGGATTCCATAAAAAGGGCAGCAGCCCAAATGCCGAAAGTAGATGCGATAGGCGTTAGTGCTGCCGGCGTATATATTAATAACCAAGTAAAAGCAGCATCTTTATTCCTTAAAGTGAGTTCGGAAGATTTTGATAAGCACGTTAAAAATATCTTTATTGATGTCTCAAAAGAACTCGGCGTACCAATTGAAGTTACGAATGATGGAGATGTTACGGCGCTAGCTGGTGCGATGAGTTTAGATAAGAATTGTGTACTCGGAATTGCAATGGGAACAAGTGAAGCGGCAGGATATGTTAACGAACAGGGTTATATAACAGGGTGGCTAAACGAGCTTGCTTTTGTGCCAATAGACTATAGCCCAATAGCAATGATTGATGAGTGGTCGGGAGATATAGGATGTGGTGTCAAATATTTTTCTCAGGATGGTGTTATAAAATTAGCATTAAAAGCTGGAATAATGCTAGATAAAGATAAAACTCCGGCGGAAAATTTAAAAGTTGTACAAGATTTAATGAAAAAAGATGATCAGCGCGCAACAAAGATTTATGAAAGCATCGGTTGCTATCTTGGCTATGCTATTGCATATTATGCACAATTCTATAAGATTAATTATGTTTTATTGTTAGGAAGAGTCACATCTGGACGAGGCGGAATGATTATTTTAAAAAAAGCCCAAAAGGTTTTAAAAGAAGAATTTTCTGAACTTCATATTAAGGTGATTATGCCAGATGAAAAAAGCAGAAGAGTAGGGCAATCATTGGCAGCTGCAAGTCTACCAAAAGTTAACATTTGAGGTGCTTATGCTATATAAAAATATACAATATTTAAATGATGAATGTGCTTTTATACGTAAAGACATTTGTGTTAAAGATAATATGATTTGTAAAGCCGGTGAGAACGAAAAGAGTGTTGATGCTATGGAATACTTCCTGGTGCCAGCGTTAAACGATATACATTTCCACGGCGCTTGTGGCGTATGTGCCAACGATGCATCAATTGAATCATTCGAAAAGATGGATAAATACATGCAGGGAAACGGGATTTTGGGGTTTCTCCCGACAGTGATTACGGATGATGCGCAGCGAATGATTAAAATTTGCGAAGCATATGCTGAGTATAAAAAGAGTAGACATACTGTCTCTTTTGGAGTTAATTTGGAAGGCCCGTTTATTAGTGCGCAAAAAAAAGGTGCACATAATCAAAGTTATATTACTAATCCGGATATTGAATTATTTAAGCGCATGTATAATGCGAGCGAAGGATTGATAAAACTCATTACAATTGCACCTGAACTTCCAGAGGCCATTCCATTCATAAAAGAAGCGTCAAAAGTCTGCCGTATAGCTATTGGCCATTCGGCAGCTGATTATGAGACTGCACTGCGCGCATTTGATGCAGGGGCTTCGGATGTTACGCATCTTTTTAATGCGATGAGGCCGATAGATCATCGTGAGCCTGGAATCATTGCAGCCGCAAGAGATCGGGATGTTTATGTTGAACTAATATGTGATGGGAAACATATTCATGCTTCCGTAATCAGAATGGTATTTAGTGCATTTAATAAAAAAAGGATTATTTTAATCAGTGATGCAATTAGTGCGACAGGATTAGAAGATGGAGAGCACCAACTTGGTGGATTAAAGACGATAGTAAGAAATGGAACGTCAACCCTGTATGATGGGACATTAGCGGGCTCCACGACAAATTTACTTGCATGCGTAAGAAAAGCGGTAGATTTTGGGGTTACGCTTGAAGATGCAATTCGTGCAGCAAGCCGGAATTCGATGAGACTGATTGGTGGAAGCAATGATAGAGTCATTATACTTGATAAGAAATTACAATTGGTATCTTGATTTGAGGCCTGTTGTTTTGGTTCGATTATATTTGAAAAATATTTGTGAAGGACGTGTAAATCACGACGCAACTATGTGAGCGATTTATTCATTCTATGTATTTACTTAATTATATGTAAACGAAGGTAGAAAATTGTTATATCCCCTTTACTCGGGTTTATCAAAAAGTGATCTAAACCGTTTGTGCCCCTCCGTGTGATGCGTGCCTCGCGCACGTGCCCTCCCTCCCCTACCAGGGGGCAAGAAAAAGTTTTAGGGAAGATAAACGGAAACCGTTTGTGCTCTCGTCTGTGAAAAAAATTCCCTTTATCGAGATAAAATCTTAATAAGCAGATATATTAATCTAAATATTTTATACATAATCAATACAATACATTACGAAACCGCACGTGTCGCGCGACGTGGCGGCGTGTGCCATCAAATTCTAGTATCAATATCATTAAACCATACACCAAATAAAATGCACAAAAGGGCACGTGTGCAACAATATTATTCTATTTATAAGATTCAGACCCTTTTCAGAAGGAAGAGTAGGTTTGCCTTTTCCCTACAAATAGCAGCATTTGTAATATAGTTTTATGCTGCTTAGCCCCCTCTTTTGAGCGCTTTTGAAGCGAGGATGTCACAATTCAGCAAGGAGTGATTAATTAAAAACGAGGGGGAATGGCTACTTACTTTCAATTTGTTCAATTCTGTGGAGCAAGGTCAAAAAAAACAGATTAATAATAAATGGTTAACAATTCTAATTATTTACTAAAAGCGTTTGACATCTGATTATGAAAAAACTAGACTGAACTTAATGAGATAGCAAAATTTTAATTTATCGGAGCATATATGACAAACACTTTAAAGATAAATGGCAACCGGATTTATAACATTTTTATATCCGGCGCGCAAAAACTAATCTACAGCGAGAAGAGCTTAAATAATATCAATGTTTTCCCTGTTGCAGATGGCGACACTGGTACAAACTTGGCCATGACCATGAAGATGGTGGTTTCTAACTCTAAAAAAGATAGAAATTTATCCAAAACGCTTTCTTCGATAGCAGAGATTGCAATCGAAAACGCCTATGGCAATTCGGGCATGATTTTTGCACAGTTTTTAAACGGCTTTGCCAAAGAGAGTGAGCTAATGGCGGAGATTAGTATTCAGGAGTTTGCAGAGATTGCTGAGAAAGCCTCGCATTATACTTATGAAGCAGTGAAGAGTCCCAAAGAAGGAACCATTTTAAGTGTTATACGTGATTGGGCAAAGGACTTAAAAACAAAGTTGCATCATGTGGACTTTGAAAAGTTTATACAAGATAGTGTTGAAAAAGCGCGAACGCTGGTGGCGGAGACAACGCAAAAACTAAAAGTGTTAAAAGACAACAATGTGGTGGATGCCGGTGCCAAAGGGTTTTTGATGTTTTTGGAAGGCATGCTGGAATATTTGCGAAGTGGTAAGATTACCAACGACTTCAAAGCAGAAAATTTGAAACTGCAAAACCATACTAACATATATAAAAACACAGATGTGGAGATAAACCGCTATTGCACCCAAATGTATATAGAAACAAACAAAACATCAGCGGAGATTAAAGCATTGGTAGCGGTTTATGGTGACTCGATAGTCGTAACAGGCAGAAATAATCGCCAGCAAGTGCATATTCATACCGATGTACCACAAGAAGTGGTGACAACACTGACCACACACGGCACATTGATTAGCCAAAAAATAGAGGATATGAAACTAACCAATAACATTATCCACAACCGTAAATATGAAGTGGGTATAGTTACCGACTCGATAGCTGATATCAGCCAAGAAATTTTGGACAATGAGCAGATTACCATAATTCCAATCAACCTCATTTGCGATGGGGTGGTGTACCTTGACAAGCTAACCATGACACCCGATATGTTTTATAAAAAAATTGACACCTTTAAGATGAACCCAACAAGCGCACAACCCAGCTATAACACCATAGAGCGTGCGTTTAGTGGTCTGGTTAATCATTTCGATTCTGTTATTGGAATCTTTGTTTCTAAACGAATGAGCGGCACGTTTAACAATGCACAAAAAGTGGTAGGCAAGCTTATGCAGCAAGGCAAAAAAATAAGTGTTATAAACTCGCGCACCAACTCTGCAGCGCAAGGTCTATTAGTAGCAAAAGCGGCAGAGCTTGCTGCACAAGGGATACCGCACGATGAAATGGTGGAAAAGCTAGACGATTTGAAGAAAAGAACAAGAATATTTGTTAGCGTAAAAGATTTAAGCCACATGATTAAGGGTGGCAGGATATCCAAGCCGGCGGGGTATGTTCTTTCTAAAATAAACCTGCAACCTGTGGTTAGCATCGATGCCAAAGGTAATGGTATTGTATTTAAAAAAACCCTCACCCAACAAAGTGCAATGGAAAAAATTCTGGCGCAATTAAAAAAAGACAAGCAAGCGAAAGGCATTGAGGATTATGCGGTGGTTTATTCGGACAGTGTAGATTCGATTAGCACCTTTAGAAATCGTGTAAAAAGTGTAGTGGGAAAGCCGGCAAAATTTGTGGTACCTATATCACCTGTAGTTGGCTTAAATGCGGGACCGGGTTGCTTCGCTGTAGCTTATGTAATGGGAGGCAATTAATATGTTGTGGGTATATGTAGGCATTATTGTGGTCTATTTCACCATTTGGTATATCGTCGCAACCATTATAAAAAACGCAGGTATCATTGATATCGGTTGGGGCTTTGGCGTTGTGCTTATTGCATGGGTTGTTTTGCTAAATCATTTTACGCTTGTAGGTGCGATTTTAGCAACGCTTATCAGCATCTGGGGGTTGCGGTTATCCTATCATATCTTTAAGCGCAACGTAGGTAAACCAGAAGATTTTCGGTATGCGGCGTTTAGGCAAAACTGGGGCAGAATCTATTATGTTCGCTCGTATTTTCAAGTGTTTATGTTTCAAGCGGTTATGATGTTTCTAATTTCGCTTAGTTATATTTACGCTATAGATAACGGCATAATAGATAGCGTGTTTTTGCTTGTTTTCGGGTTAGCCATTTGGCTTGCTGGCTTTGTGTTTGAAGCGGTAGGAGATGTGCAACTTAAACGTTTTATAAGCAACAGCACGAATAAAGGCAAGCTTATCACTACGGGGTTATGGTCCATCACCCGACATCCCAATTACTTTGGTGAGGCAGTGCTGTGGTGGGGCATATTTTTTGCAGCTCTGGGTATGGGCGCACCGTGGTGGACGATAGTTTCACCTATTACCATCACTTTGTTGCTGCGCTTTGTTTCGGGAGTACCGCTTTTAGAGGCTCGCATGAAGAAGAAACAAGGCTTTGCTGCGTACGCTAAAGCCACCAGTATTTTTGTGCCGTGGTTAAATAAAGGAGAATAGTCATGACTAAAAAGTGGTTCATTGTGGGGCAAATTATGGCGCTTGCAGGTTTTATCTTTGCTTTGGCTTCCATTGTTTACGGCATTGTAGAGGCGGATATTATCACTGAGGGCAATCTGATGCTGTCGGTATTTTGGGGCAAGTTTACGTTTATTGATATTTACATGGCGTTTGTGGTGTTTTACATTTGGGTCTTCTTGCGTGAGAAAAGTTGGTGGATGCGTGTGCTATGGTTTTTGCTTGTCATGGCAGGTGGAAGCATGAGCATATGCCTTTACTTGTTTATTGCACTTAGCAACAGCAACTACAATGTTAAAACCTTACTGCTAGGCAAGTTAAAGGAGTAGAATATGTGGATTAAACTATTAGGGCTCGTTATATCAATGACTATTTTTCTGGTTATCGACTTTTTCTGGATTGGTGTATTCGGTAAAACGTTTATACAAAAACAAGCGGGGCATTTAATGCGCCCAAACCCTAAGTGGTTGGCCGCAGTTGTTTTTTATATTATTTATATTGTTGGGCTATCATATTTTGTTATTTGGCCCGCATTCGCAAAACATGCCATTTGGCAAGGGTTTGGTAGGGGCGCGCTGTTTGGTTTGGTGACATACGGTACGTACGATTTAACCAATTATGCTGTAGCCAAGGACTGGCCGCTACCCATGACGATTGTGGATATGATATGGGGCACTTTTTTAACGGCATTTACATCACTGCTAAGTGTTCTTATCCTGCAATTGTTTTAATGGGAGCATGTTAAGATTTTATACAACTAGTCGTAACAAACACCGACGCTCAGCTTAGGCCAGAAGAAATCGCAAAAAGTTTCCACGCAGACACTTATTGTTTTGATTCGAAGCCAGAGAAGGAGTGCTTCCTCCAATATATTACGAGTGGTAAGGTGACCCGGGTATTTTTTACCGACATGTTCACGAGCAATCAAGGGGATCTATCAATTCAGTATTACGACCCGGAGCCTCGGCGTATCCGTCAATATTATCCTGACTTTTTTGCAGAGATGGCTGATGGTTCCTATCAATTTATTGAAGTCCAAGGCGATGACAAGATAGAAGATAGTATAGTTTTAGTGAAAGCCGCCGCCGCTCGTGAAATGGCGGTGGCAAGCGGAGTGGAATACAAAATGTACGCAGGAAGAGCCATCATGAAATCGCATATTTTGGAGGCGGATACATATCAGCAGCAGACAGTACTTGGGGATAATGACTAACAGTATCAAATAAATCATAAACGCAAACTATTCGTAAAATAGTTATTTTAAGAATCAGAAGGAAATACTGAAATGGGCAGGAAATTATAAAGAATATAGCTGATAACAACGGCTTGTGCTCAGTTTATGCTTATCAATGTCACGAAAGCCTTATTAATCAGCGTTTATTTAGTTTAGAAAGGATGATTACAAATGAAAAAAGCTACGGGGTTATATTCCGTAATTTTAGGTTTAGGTATAATTGCTCTTTGGGTTATGATGCTACTTGCGAATAACGTCCCGGAGCTAGTAGATGAACCAATTACGATTTATTTTCACCTATGTGCCGAGGGGATAATGGGGCTGAGTCTAATAATAAGTGGAATATTCTTATTGACGAACCAGAAAAGAGGGGATGTTCTTTATCTAATTTCCAGTGGTATGGTAATATACTCTGTAATTAATTCAGCTGGGTACTATGGAAATAATGGTGATTGGGCGATGGTCGGTTTTTTTGTGGCAGTGCTAGCAATAACAACGATTTTTGCATTTCGAATTATTAAGTATAAGACAGACTAGAAAAATACGAATCATTGTTCAATTTGAAAAAGAAAGCCTGTTTTGAGAGGAGGCTTTCTTACTGTAGACCATATAACTTATTCAGTATTTATAAAATAGTGTTATACTTATTATATAGAAAACTTGAAAATCAAGCATTTATATGACATCTTTGCCCCTATACAATACCCCTTTATCATTAATCACAAATATGCGATCCCCCCAAGATGTAGTCTCCGAACAATTAATGAACCCTAATTTTTCAACTTGACTCATCTCTTCATCTGAAAAATCCTTACGTCTTAAAGAAATATCCGTAATTTTTTCCTCTATTCTAAACTCCAAAAGCAACTGTTTTATTCTATCAACATTCATAGGGCTCCTTTCTTAATCTTTATCTAATTATACCACTAATAAAACAATAAGGGAAACTAGGTAAAACATCCTCCAATTGGGATGATATTTAACAAGAAAAGACCAGAACTGCTTGTATGCGATTGAGGCTTGAGGTTTCGGAATATCCCGCTTCTGCATTTGTGATTTAAGGTCCTGTAATTCCTTGGTTAATGCGAGTATTTGAATGGTTTTATTGTCGTCAGTAAAAGATTTCAGTACATATATTGTTTAATGGTAGATAAGGATTCTTTCAAGTATGATATAATTATTTTCAAGTGCATTAGCATTATGTATCGATCCTTTATATTGTTAAAGCAAGAATAAACCAAATTGCTTGATTAAGCAATTACAAATAAAGCAGCTGTTTTTTATTTTTGAGGTCCACACCCTTTATGCATATAGTCAGTCCCTATTAAAATGTAGAATGATAAACACTGATTTTAATTTCGGAAATTATGAATTATTTACTTCCTTCATCTTCATATATAATTCTTTCATTTTGCTAGATAACTTCTTAGGGTTAATGATTCTAACTTTAATATAAAGATCTCCTTGGTGTTTGTTCCGAGCAGGATAGCCTCTACCAGCAACACGTATTTTACTTCCCGCTTGTACGTTTTCAGGAATTTTAACGTTTATACTTCCGCTAAGCGTGTCTACGCGCACGTGACTACCAAGGGCAGCATCCCATGGGAAAATATCAAGCGTCATTTCAAGGTCATCGCCGATAGGCGTATATTGAGCACTTGCCTTCATCCGGACAATTAAATGTAAGTCGCCACTCTGTCCACCGCCTTCGCCAGAATATCCTTGTCCCTTTAAGCGAATCTTCTCCCCATTCCGAACCCCCTTTGGGATTTTAAAAGTAAAATTCCGAGTTCCCTGGTGGGTTTGAAGGGAAATTTTCTTTTCACCACCAACCGCGCCTTCTTCCGGTGTAATCTCAATCTCTGCCTCAATGTTTTCTCCGTCATAAATTGTATGAGCGGTTGTTGTCCGTTGGCCACCAAAAAAATCATTTATATCAAAACCACTATGCCTACCCGAAAAGAACATATTGAAAAAATCGCTATAATCTTCATCACTACTGCTACTGTAGTTATATTGCTTCGTATTTTTATAGCCATATTGAGAAGGATTAAATTCCTGCCCGGCATTAAAATGGGGCTGGTTTAGTATCTCGTCATATTTTTTGCGCCTCTCAGGATCTTTTAAAACCTCAAAGGCTTCGGTAATCTCTTTAAATTTCTCTTCGGATTTTTTATTGCCTCTATTTTTGTCGGGATGATGAAGTTTTGCGAGTTCGCGGTAGGCTTTCTTAATTTCATCTTGAGAAGCATCGCGCTTAACGCCAACGTCTTTATAGTAATCTTTATATTGCATTATCTATGGCTCCTTTAGCAGATATATATCATAACCTCGGAAATTAATAAGTGGATACATGGTAAATTAATACAAAATCATAAGAGGATTTCGTCTTTTGGTGAAATAGTTTTTTGCGTAAAAGTTAAAAACTTCATTATATGCAAAGTTTGGTTAGCGAATATTTGCCACTACGAAAATCTTGACAGACTTTTCAAAATTCAACATTTTTAGAATAGAAAAAGTTAAAATATTGAACATCAGAAGATCAGTATTGAGAAAAAATCATAACGGCTAACAAGAATACACTAAAGGGAATTTCTAATCACAAGGCAGTAGAATAATGAACCGGGTGTATTCGTTTAGTTTAGATTCAACAGAAATTTTTCCGTGATGTTCCTCGATGATTTTTTTACTGATTGAGAGGCCAAGCCCTGTACCTTGATTTTTTGTTGTAAAGAAATTATTGAAAATTTTATCTTTAATATCTTCAGTAATTCCCGTGCCAAAATCTTCAACAACCAAACGCAGCCAATCGCGTCCATGAATTTTCATTTGATTACAACTTAAATTAACAACTTTGTTTATGTCATTTTCTGGGTATTTTTCAACCACAGCATCGTGCGCATTGGCAATCAAGTTTAAAACAACCTGTTGAATGCGTTGGCTATAGCATTTTATTTCAGGAAGGTTTTTAGCTATATTGACATTTAGCTTAATATTGTCATGTTTAAGCATCGTATTAACAAGGAAAAGTGTTTGAAGAATGACTTCTTCAAAATTGACATAAGCATACTCAAGAGCGCTTTGTCTTGAAAAAGCCAAAAGATTCTTTACTATAGAAGATATTCGATTTGTTTCATTAACTATCTCCTTGGCATAATTTTTGATATCCAAATCTTCTGTTTTAGCATCAGATATTATTTGACCATAATTCATAATGCCGTTAAGCGGATTGTTGATTTCGTGCGCTACACCGCTGGCCAGCATACCGACAGCCTCAAGTTTTTGTTGATTTCTAAGTTGCTCTTCAAGAATCATGCGATTTTTTTCTGATTCTTTACGCTCGGATATATCAGTAATAACAGCTGCGAACTGATTTTTTTTAATAGCATATGCAGTCACTTCAAAATATTTATTAAGTGGTTCAGAATAGCCCTCGAATGTAATGGGTTCACCCGTTAAAACCACGCGTCCATAATTATTAATCCAAAAATTCTCTATTTCAGGGAGTACTTCAAGCACTGTTTTTCCTACGATATCTGAACCTTTCAGACCGGTTATCGTCTCAAAGCTTCTATTAACGTCGATAAACCGATAGTTTATCGCTTTTCCTGAATCATCTAAAACAATTTCATGAACCGCAAGCCCTTGGCTCATCTGTGTCACGAGCAGCCGATACTTTTCTTCACTTTCCCTTATAGCATCTTCAATTTTCTTCCGCTCGGTAATGTCAATAACCGAGGTTAAGAAATATACGACTTTGCCTTCAGTGTTTCTGCGAACTGACGAAAAAACATCAGCCCACACAATGGAGCCATCTTTCTTTAAATATCTTTTTATAAAACGCACATGATCGCTTTGTCCATTGATAAGTTTATCAACTTCTTTTTGACTGATTTCAACATCATCAGGGTGCGAAATATTTTGCCACTTACCGCTTATGAGTTCATCCTTTGTATAGCCTAGCATATTACAGAAAGCTACATTAACACTTATTTCACCAGATGGCAGCGTGAAAGATTTTGCGACGGTTGAATTTTCAAAAATATATCTAAATTTATCTTCACTTTCAGTCAAAGCAAGCTCGATATTTTTTTTATCAGTTATATCACTAATGATTACACGATTTAACAGGACTTCATCTTCGCTTACTGAAACACATTCAAGACGAGCCCAAAAAACACTTTTGTTTTTACCATGCAACCTTAACTCACATGTCTGATGCTTGGAATGTTTAAAGACTAAATCGTGTTTTAAGTAGTACTCATCTTGATCTTCATAATAGATGTACTTCGTTAAATGTTCATTAAGCACATTACGTCTTTCGTCGCCCAGCATCTTACACACTTTTAAGTTTGCATCCAGAATGACGCCTTTTTCAGATAGGGTAATATATCCGACTGGAGCGTAGTCATATAAATCAGCGTAGCGCAATTTTGAGGCTTCAAGTTCTGACTGTACGGCTCTAAGCTCTTCATTTTGAATTTCAAGTTCAATTTGATGCACTGATAACTCGTGGATCAAATCAAGCGTTTGCTCAGAGGATTCTTCTAATACGCCTGCAGGAAGGATATCTTTTTTCAACAGCAATGCTTCTGCCTTTTTTCGCAGCTTTACTGCATCGTCATTTACAACATGCTTTTTTTTCATAAAATGCTCCGATAAACGTTTAGAATTATTTCTTTATAAAAGCGTTTTATTTTTCTTCTGTCACATCCTCAAATGCCAGAAATATTAAATCAAATTGATTTGGTTCTCCAAACAAGTGACGCGCACTCAACAAAAATGTGCGTTTCCCCAAATTCTGAGAGTCATTTACTACTTTATAATCATTTAACTGCACGTTCTTTGACAATACGTCTTCTAGGCTTTCTCGCAAAGCCGGAATGTTCAGTTGAGCATCACCCAAGGTGTAAACAAAGCATCCAATTGTTTTTGAAGGCTCCATTATAAATGTGCTATAAAACGATTGGCTGGCAAAAACGACCTTAAGGTTGCAATCTAAAACGAGCAATGGCTGCTTTATGATATTCAATACAGCTTCCGCCATATTTACGTTTAAATCTATTAATGATTTTTCGAGCTTTTTTCTTTGCGTAATATCAACAAATGTAATGACTAATCCCGCAATTACATTCTCAAGTGTTCGATATGGCCGTATACTCATATTGAAATATTGTCCCTTAATGGTCACGACCTCGATTTCTTTTGGAACAAGTGTATCGAGTACCTGTTGCGCATCTTCAATTAATGCTGTATAACCTACTAAATTTGAGGCAATATGACTTATTGGACGACCGACATCACTGGAAATTAAATTCATTATATTTGTTATTGAGGGGTTAAAGCGCAATATTTCAAGATTGAAACCAACAAAAACTGTGCCGATACCAGTCCCGGCTAAGAGATTTTTCATATCATCATTGTTTTTTGTAAGTTCTAAGTTTTTCGCTTGCAGCTCACTATTTACGGTTGTAAGCTCTTCATTTATAGACTGCAACTCTTCTTTTGAAGTTTCAAGTTCCTCGTTCGTCGATTGCAGCTCTTCGTTTAGCGATTGCATTTCCTCATTCGATGACTGAAGCTCTTCATTCGCAGTTTCAAGCTGTTCATTTGTCGTCTGGATATAGGCTTCCATAGCTTTTAATTCATGCTCTAGTCTTTTGATTCTTTTTGTTTCATTCGGATTATTGGGAGCAAACTGATCAATAGACTGCATCGGCTCCGTATTTGAGTGTTCGAGAACGACCAAATACAACCCATTTTCAATACCTGCTGGTTTGAAAGGGGGCGTGTGAGCATTGAAATCAGATTCAACTGGGTGAATTGAAAGATTAACAAATGTATAACTGCCATTGGTTTTAACTCTAATATTTGGGTAAAATACACTTTCGTTGCTGCTCACAGTTCGATGAAGCGCAATTGTAAGTTCGCGATGTAGGCCTTCTCTTGCCATTTTAAGGATATTATTAATATCCGCTTTGCCTGGCACGGGCTCGAGATATTCCCCCGAATGACCATGAAAGTAAAAAATATCGCCTATACCATTTATGAGAATTGCAGTTTTTAATACTTTTTGTAGCAGTGTTTTTTCTGTTAGCTCTTTTACACTATTGCTACTTGTTACATCATGTGGATTAACCTTAATTATTGCGTCATCTAACTTTAGCGAAAAGGGCTCATAATCAGAAAAGCTGATCGTTTTATCGTCCGAAGGGGAAGAATTTGCTTGAAATATTTTTGATTTCTGATCAACGACGGAAAAAAGATTACTAAACCCTCCAATGTTTTCAGATGTGCCGATGAATAGAAATCCATCAGGCTTCAAGGCATAATGAAAGAGTGGAATTAGTCTTTTTTGCAGGACAGGCCCTAAGTATATTAGCAGATTACGACAGCAAATAAGGTCAATCTTTGAAAATGGTGGGTCATAGATAACGTTTTGATCTGAAAACAAAATCATATCACGCAGAATTTTTTTAACACGGAACCCCAATCCTTTTTCTTCAGTAAAATACTTATCCCAATGTTTTTCAATGATATCCGTTGCAATCGAAGCCGGATAAAGTCCGCGTCTTGCAGTTACAAGCGCTTGTTTGTCAATATCCGAAGCGAAAATTTGAATCTTAATATCTTTATTGTGCATTTCTTTAGCCTCGGATAAAAGAATCGCAAGCGAGTATGCTTCTTCTCCGGTTGAACATCCAGCAGACCAGACGCGTATCTCATCCTTTGAATCTTTGTTATCAAAAAGCTTTTTAATTACCTGTTCATAAAGTATTTCAAAAGCGGAAGGGTCTCTAAAAAAGCGTGTAACACCAATGAGCATATCGGCAAAAAGTGATTCTAGCTCCTCGTGCGAGTCCTGCAAATACTTCAAATACGCGCCGGTGGTTTCAACTTGGTTTATAGCCATGCGTCTCTCGATTCTGCGTATAATCGTGTTTGGCTTATATTTAGAAAAATCGTGTCCAAATTGGTTTTTTAAAAGTATAAATATTTTGCTAAGCGCTTTTTCATCACTGGATATTGAGTCGATATGGTTTGAAGCCTGAATTATAGGGTGATTAATATATTTAATAATCTCAGGAATCATATCTTTTGGTGAGAGTATAAAATCAGCAAGTTTTGTATGAATCGCATTGGTCGGCATTCCATCATATTCTGAGGACTCAGGGCTTTGTATGATAACCATGCCACCTTCAATTTTGATTGCGCGCAACCCTAAAGTGCCGTCACTGCCATTTCCTGAGAGGATTACGCCTATCGAAAGTTCACGCTGTTCTTTTGCAAGAGATTTGAAAAAATAGTCTATAGGCATTCTAAGCCCGTGCGATGATAAGGGCTCAGATAAAAACAGTTTACCATCGACTAATGTTAAATCTTTGTTTGGAGGAATAACATAAACGCTGTTCGGTTTTATGACGATTCCATCCTCCACCTCACAAACCACCATTTTTGTATATCGTTGAACAAGATCAGAAAGAAGGCTTTTGTGGTCGGGTGCTAAATGTTGTACCAATACAAATGCCATGTTTGGGCATAATTTTGAGGGAACGCTAGAAAAGAAGGCCTCAAATGCTGCTAGCCCCCCGGCAGAAGCACCAACGCCGATGATGGGAAAAGATACAGAGGAAAAAAGCCGAGTGCTGCGGCTTATTTGAGGTGCCGCGTTAGTACGCTTGTTTTTGACTGCTGCAGATCTCAATTTCCTGGTTTTCTTTTCATAGGGCATGTTTTTTCCCGCCTATTTTATATTCAGATTAAATTAGTCGCACTGCAAAATAAGAACACAACAAACAAGGTGGTTATCAACTGTTAGAATCATAAAAATCAAGAGGTGAAAAAAATCTTTATACAGAATGAGGGCTAATATTCAAAAATCTGTTAATTAATGTTAAACTTGAGTGCGTAATCATTGTACTCTTATTATTGAGAAAATACAAAAAAACATTATGGAATATTGATATTATACGGTTTTAGGTAATGATAATTAAAATATCAAAAAGCCCGTTATATAATTTCATGTCACAAATATGTCACGTGACAGCCAAAAACGAGTGAAGGCAGGTGGGCACAGGTGGAAACAAAGTGACACGATTTTGTGATTTTCCGTGACAAATGGGCATATATGAAGAAAACGGATTACATGTGAAGGCAAGATGGCTCAGTTGGAAATCGTGTTTACGTGATGAGCGTAACGAGGGTTCAAATCCCTTCCTCTCTGCCAAAATAAAAAGTTCGCACAGGGTGCGGGCTTTTTGTTTTGATGGGAAAGGATTTGAACCCGTGCGAGCGAGGAAGGAACGACCGAGCAGAAAGGATGCGAAGCAGACGGTAAATCCCTTCCTTTCTGCCAGCACTAGTCCACAGCCACCTATACGTATTTTGCTTGAGTCGCCTTTATCCTGAGTGTTACCCAAAAATTCCGAAACCGTTTGTGCCCCTCCGTGTGATACATGCCTCGCGCACGTGCCCCCCCCTCCCCCTAGAATAGGATAGAGTTCCGTAAGTCGAGCGAAAAAGACTCGAGTTCGGCTATCTCAGTGCATATTTATTTTGCTATATTAAGTTGCATCTGAGTTTCAGAAAAGGCTGGCATGAATCATTGATACTGTTTAGAAAGATTGCGAATAATTTAATATAGTGATAAATAGGAGTATATATAAAGATAAAACAATTTATCACGATATAAATTAAAATAAACGTAAAATATAATGCAATATAATAAAATATAACGTTTGTGATAAAATTTTCAGCACTTCTATAATACTAACATCTTGATAAATCGAATTAGCAAAAGGAGAGTCTGATGAATATCAGTTTACAGTTCATTGCTGATAAAGCAAAAGTATCGCCTTCTCTTGTTTCTCAGGTGTTAAGGAATAAAGACGTCAGAGTATCTGCGGAAACGAAAAGGCGGATTATTGAGATAGCTAAAAAGTATGAATATACACCAAATCGTATGGCGGCAAGCCTTAGAACGAAAAAGACAAACACGATTGCACTGATTCTACCATTCGCTTATATCGAGTTTTTTGCAAAACTTATTTATTTTATTCAGGTTAGAGCATTAGAGGCAGGTTACAGCGTTCTTGTATGTAATACATTCGAAGACGCGGATATTGAAAAAAAATATATTGAATTATACCGGAGCAATATGGTGGATGGCATTATCATTGCTCCGCTGGCGTTAAATATAAATGTACAGCAATATAAGAATATAAATGAAATGAAGTTCCCGGTTATCTTTGTTGACCGCTACTTCCCCAATTTAAGCACAAACTATGTTTGCACGGATAATGTAACGGGTGCCTATAACGGAACAATAGGCTTGATTAATAAGGGGTGTAAAAATATATTTGTCATATATCGTAAAGAAATTACATCAACAACAATATATAAAGACCGGCTTAAAGGATATAAACGAGCAATGAAAGAAGCCGGCTTTGAAGAAAGTATTACTGAGATTTCGTTTGAGATCAATGATGAAGGAAACCCCCTTTATTCAGGTATGGTGGACAAACCGGAGCCGGATGGTCTTTTCATTATGTCGAGCTATGACCTGTGCTTACTTTATGACACCTGTGCAAAATTGCAATACAACCCGAAGAATATAAGATTTTTAGCTTTTGATAATTATTCAATTCCCAGTAAAAGACTGAAAGATGAGCAATTTATGCAATATGCAAAAGCATCATTAACAATTATTGATCAAAATGTTCCCGAGATGGGAGAAAAGGCATTTGACATGTTACTTAGAAAGATCAAGAAACAGCCAATTGAAAACATTTTGATAAATGCAAAGATTATTGAATTATAAATTGGTTATGCCAAATAAAGGAGGAAAATGAGATGAAAAAAGTGTCAGTAATGTTGTTGACAATGATCTTGGTCCTTTCAATGTTTACTGCTTGTGCTCAGGCTGAGGTGGAAACCGCTACAACTGAGCCGGGAAATGAGACAGTTGAGGCCAAATCAGAAGAGATGCAAGAAGTCGATCTAACGACAAAAACAGTTGGGTTAAGCATGCACTTTATGCAAGATGACTATGCTGTATTTCTTGTAAAAGCATTTGAAGAAGTAATGGATGCAGCAGGTGTTGAAACCGTTATTCTTTCGGCGGACGCAAACCCGGAAAAGCAACTGGCGGATATCACCAGCTTTATTACTCAGCAGGTTGATGCCATTGTTGTGGTTCCGTTTGATGAAAACGCCATTATGGACAAATGTAATGAAGCTCAAGCTGCAGGCATCCCAGTTATTTCAGTTACCGTTATGCCACAGGTTGATGCGTACGCAACAATTGACGGTAATGATATGGCAAATGCATATGGCGCAACGATGTTCATGCTGGATGCGATTGACGGACAGGGTCAGATTCTGCAGGTTGATGTACCGATTGAGCCTTATCGGATTGCTGAACGCATGAAAGGCTTTGAAAAAGCAATGACTGAAGCTGACGCAGTCCTAGTTGATGCGATTTACTCAGTCGACCAGATTGAAATTATCTCTTTGGTTAAAAACGCAATCGCAGCCAATCCGCAAATCAATGGTATTTATGGTGGATTCGGTACCGCAACCGCGGCAATAGGAGAAGCGTTAAAAGAGCTGGATAGAAAAGATATAAAAGTTTCGGGTGTTGATGCTGATTTCAGCATTATGAATCTTATTAAAGAAGGTTATGTTACTGCAGCTGCGGCGCAATATCCGTCTGCACATGGTACAATGGCAGCGGAAGCGGCTTTATCAGCATTGAAGGGAGAACCGTCACCGGTTGGATTCCAAATTCCTCCCTACACGATTGTGAATATTGATAATGTTGATGAAATGGCAAAAACGCTGTGGGATAAAGAACTAGAGTAGGGGAAATGATTGTTGCAGATATGCAAAGCGCATATCTGCAACATAAATAATTTAAGTGAGGACGAACGATGAGTATCAAAAAAGCGGGACGCAATAAAATTAACACCAGCAGGATATTTGCTAAATATCCACAGTTGGCTACGGGTGGTATATTTGCCGCTGTGGTTATTATATTTTCAATACTATCTCCGATTTTTCTGTCACCGTCAAATTTAGCAAATATCTTAGAAAGTACCGCAGCTATAAGCATTGCTGCTTTTGGAATGACTATGGTTCTTCTCGCTGGCGGTATCGATTTATCAATAGGCGCAACGGTAGCGCTGGTCGGCGTTATATCCGCAAGGTTATTAGAAGAAGCGCAATTTAGCATTGCGCCGGTTGTATTGATTTCTTTATTAATCGGAATCTTAGTTGGAATGATTAACGGACTGATTATTACGACATGGGAAGTTCAGCCTTTTTTAGTCACACTGGGGATGATGACTATAGTCAGAGGTGTCGCTTTAATCGTGAGCGGCGGAAGGTCCACTTATGTGACAAACGAGTTATTCAAATCAATATTTGCGAAAGGCGATTTTTTACATGTGCCGGTATTAATTTACTGGATGGTGACAATACTAATAATTTTATATGTCTTAGTGGGGAATACCGCGTTTGGAAGACGTATCCAAGCGATAGGCGGGAATGAATCAGCGGCTGTAAATTCTGGGATAGAAGTAAAAAAGATAAAGTTGACAGCGTATGTTATCAACGGTCTGCTTTCGGCAATTTGCGGGATGATCATACTTGGCAAACTCAGCAGTGGACTTCCGGGATCCGGAGAAGGGCTTGAAATGGAAGCGATTGCTGCCGCTGTTCTTGGTGGTACAGGCCTTAAAGGCGAAGGCGGTAATATGATTGGAACGCTTTTAGGGGCACTGGTCATTGGTATTGTCATTAACGGTTTGACACTGCTTGGGGTCCATGCATATATTCAAACGGTGGTAAAAGGAATGATAATTATCGTTACGGTTGTCGGCTCCATATCACTGACCAAACAGAAAGACGTATAGGAGGATCATATGGAAAAAATCCTCTCAATGAACAAAATATCAAAACGATTCGGCGGTATCAAAGCACTGGATGATGTGGATGTTGATTTGTATGAAGGTGAAGTTCATGCAATCTGCGGTGAGAACGGTGCAGGAAAAAGTACACTGATGAAGATTCTTGCCGGCAATTTTAAAGAAGACTCCGGAGAGATTTTAATTGATGGAAAGAAAGTTGACATTACTAACCCAAGAATTGCAGAATCGCACGGAATCGCTATCGTTTATCAGGAGCTTTCACTCAGTCCGTCAATTACTGTTGCTGAGAATATCTTTTTAGGCCGTGAAATAAAAAACAAGCTGGGTTTGCTTGATAAAAAGCTAATGGCACAAAAAGCTAGAGAGTATTTAAAAAAAGTGAATTGCAATGTGAATCCGCAGGATTTGGTATTAACATTGACGGTTGCAAAACAACAACTTGTACAAATTGCGAAGGCTTTATCTTCAAATGCCAGAATCATCATCCTGGACGAACCCTTTTCTGCATTATCTGATGAGGACTCGATAAACCTGTTTGAGGTTATAAAGCAACTTAAGACATCCGGGATTAGCATTATTTATATTGATCATCGTATTGATAATTTCTTTATGATTGCGGATAGAGTTACGGTATTGCGTGATGGTGAAAAAGTATCGACAAACCGCATTGAAGATTTAAACAAAAAAGAGATAATCAAAAAGATGGTAGGACGAGAAATAAAAGATATCTTTCCAAAACGGACAATTGAACCTGGTGATTTTAGATTCGAAGTTATAGGATTAAGCAATAAAAAAATCCACAATATATCTTTTAAAGCAAGAGCGGGGGAAGTTCTTGGCCTCGGTGGTCTCGTTGGTTCAGGGAGAACAGAAATCATGAACGCAATATGCGGAATTGATAAGTTATCACAAGGCAAAATCTATATTGATGGAACCCAGGTGCGCGTTAAGAAAAGTGCGGATGCTGTAGAACTCGGTATTGGCTATGTATCAGAAGACAGAAAAGGCAATGGTCTCGTGTTAATCAAAGATGTGAAATATAATGCCTCATTGGTCACGTTAGATCAGCTGAATAGAATGGGATTCATTGATAAACGTAAAGAGATAAAAACTGTTAAAGAATATATACAAAAATTAAAAATAAAAACAAGTGGGTTGGGGGCTATCGTATCAAGCCTTTCAGGAGGGAACCAACAGAAGGTTGTTATCGCAAAATGGCTAATGTTGAATAATCTGAAAGTACTACTCTTGGATGAACCGACACGCGGTATTGATGTGGGCGCAAAATTTGAGATTTACAAACTTATCAATGAACTGGCAGCTAGTGGTATTACGATAATCCTGGTCACGTCAGAGCTCCAAGAGCTTTTGGGGCTCTGTGACAGGATCATGGTGATACGTGATGGTTTAATCAGTGGTGAGTTATCAAAAGAAGAAGCATCTCAAGAAGCAGTCATGCAATTATGCATCTGAAATTCATAATCATAGGAGTTAAAAATGATAAAAGCAGTAGAAATTACAGTTAGAGGCAAAACCCTTAGAGGCATTTATCATAAACCAGATAATGCGGGAAAAGCACCGCTTGTTATTATGTATCATGGGTTCACCGGCTATAAGCATGAAATACATTTTATGTTTTCAAAAGCATCACGCGTGTTGGAAAAACATGGTATCGCATCGCTTCGTTTTGACTTTTCAGGCAGTGGAGACAGTGACGGTGAGTTTTATGAAATGACATTTTCATCGGAACTTGAAGAAGCGCTTGAAATATTTGATTATGCGCGGTCACTAGAGTTTGTCGATACAAATAATATTTATTTAGTTGGTATGAGCATGGGTGGCGCTATCGCCAGTGTCGTCGCGTCCAAACGAAAAGATAATGTTAAAAAGATGGCGCTATGGGCACCAGCCGGCGAGTTGGATGCCGCTCTAAAGCGTTATATTCACGGGACAGTAGGCGAGATTAACTTTGATTCCGAGGACAAGATGGATTTAAATGCGCATGTGATTTCAAAAAAACTTATTGATGAAATTGAGACGCTGGACGTCTTTGAGTGGGCAAAAGATTATAAGAATTCTGTACTGCTGATACATGGCAGTAAAGATGAAATTGTCTTATTGGAAGGTTCAAAAAAATATTTAGAGATTTATGGCGATAAGGCAAAGCTGCATATTGTTCAAGGTGCAAACCATACGTTTGATAAACACAAATGGGAATACGAAGCAATTAATGAAACTGTGCAGTTTTTTGAAAAATAAGTAGTGATTATTAGAATAATTGATATAACTGAGGGTAAGCAATGGGGAGATTTTGTGTTCCAATAGAGAAACCAAATCCTGACATTGACAGGTTTATTAAAGTGATGAGCGGCGATATGATTCCTGACAAGCCGCCCGCATGTGAATATTTAATTGACGATGCATTAATGAAGCCGGTTTTGGTTGATATACTAGGCAGAGAATGGGTAGAAAAGTCCGATAAAACCGAATATATGGGCGGACAAATGGATTTCTCAAAAAGCGACATTTCGACAATCAATCAGTGGCTGGATAATCAAATTTATTTTTGGTATCATATGGGCTATGATTATGTACGAGTTGAAGTCAGCACGCCACTACCGGCAATTTCTTTAGTTACTAATGATACAGCAAAAGGCAATGAAGGGCATAACAGAGCTTGGCAGGGGTTAATTGATGGACCAATAAAGTCATTTGATGATTTTGAAAGATATCCCTGGCCAATCATCACAGATGATACATTTTATATCCACCAATATATCTGCAGCCACTTGCCGGATGGGATGGGGTTGATGACGTGCCACGCTGGTGGGGTATATGAGCATGTTTCACGCTTGATGGGTTATCAAGGATTATGCATTGCATTATTTGAACAGCCTCAACTGGTGAAAGCGGTTACGGATAAAATTGGGAGTATAATCAAAGCATATAATGATCGTCTCTTAAAACTTGAAGGAATAAAAGCAATATTTCAAGGTGATGACTTTGGCTTTAATACTCAAACATTGATTTCGCCCAAGCACTTAAGAGAATACTTTTTACCGTGGCACAAAATTTATGCAAAACAGGCTCATGATGCGGGTAAGCCCTATTATCTTCATAGTTGCGGGAAACTCGATGATATTATGGATGAATTAATCAATGATATCGGAATAGACGGTAAGCATTCATTTCAGGATAATGTTATGCCGATTGAAATATATAAGGAAAAATGGGGGCAACAGATAGGATTGCTTGGTGGTGTTGACGTTGATGCTCTTAGTACCTTTACACAAGATAGACTCAGGCGCTATATTCAAAACAAGATTGAGAAATGTGCAGAGGGTGGCCGGTTTGCGGTAGGTGCGGGAAACTCCGTTACTAGCTATGTGCCATTAGAAAACTATTTAACCATGATGGATGAAATAAAAAGATAAAAATAAGGAGTGGCTATGTTAAAAGGAATACCGCCTATTTTCTCGCCTGAGCTAATAAAAATCCTGATGGAGATGGGTCATGGTGATGAAATATGTATCGCCGATGGCAACTTTCCGTCGAGAACATATGGCAAACGTGTCGTCCGAATGGACGGACATAACATACCCGAGATATTAAGTGCGGTTTTGGATTTTTTCCCGCTTGACAGTTTTTATGAAGCACCGGTCATTTTAATGGCTGTTCCAACAGAAATTCTTCCGGAACCCGAAATATGGAAAACATATCATGAGATTATTGTAAAGAGTGATGAGGGGAAAGCATTTAAAGCTTTTAAGCATATCGACAGCTCAGCTTTTTATAAAAGAGCAGAGAAATGTTATGCCGTTATAGCATCAAGCGAACAGACGCTTGGCGCCAATATAATTCTGCGAAAAGGTATTATCTGATTTTATTCATTAAAAAAGGCTTCAGCTAGTAATATTATTTATTTTTATGATTTAATTTTGTTAAATGCATTTAAATAAAATAAACAAATCTTTAATATTAGGTATATCAACTCAAGTCGAACTAATCTTGCCCATTCAGAATTGAACAAATTGAAAATAAAAGCGTGGATATTAATTATAGCTTAAACAGAACTAATCGAAGAAGTAGATATTTATGTGGCACAACTCATGAAAAGCAGCTATTGTTCATAAAATGACTATTCAATTAATAGACATTTGTTGTTTTAATTCATACGTAAATACACATAAGCGGTCTTACGCTGATGCTGGCTGAGTTCAAGCATACCGGACGAAGACAAGTTAACTCACCACATAGAAGAACTGGCTGCAAAATATGGTCGCTATGGTACCGCTAGAATCACAGCAATACTTCATTGTGAAGGATACTCAGTTAATCACAAGCAAGTTGAGCGCATTTGGCGAAACAAGGGCTTAAAGTGCCGGAAAATCAGATTAAACGGGCACGATTATGGACCAATGACGGTTCTTGTATCAGACTTCGGGCAGAGCATAAAGACCATGTCTGGAGCTACGACATTGACCTAGGACTATACCCTTTTGGATAGACATTCTATACCCCTCTTTACTCGAGCACATCCAAATACGCCCAAAACCATTTGTGCCCCTCCGTCCCTACCAGGGGGTATGGAAAAGTTTTAGGGAAGATAAACGGAAACCGTTTGTGCTCTCGCTCGTGAAAAAAATTCCCTTTATCAAGATGAAATCCTAATAAGCAGATATATCCAGCCTAATATTCAAACTCAACTATACTCATTATGTATATCCTTGCACGTGTCGCGCGACGTGGGGACGTGTCATGTCAAATCCAATACATAATATAACTAAACCAAATATAAAACAAAGCGCACACGAGGGCACGTGTGCACCGACAGTGTTTTGCCACGATTTTAAGCCGTTGCGAATAAACTATTAATTTGCCTTTTTCGCTAAAAGGCCAGTAGTTGTGATAGAAAATGAGGCGTTTTTGCATGTTTTGACCTTGCCCCACAGAATTGAACAAATTGAAAGTGAGGATTTGCAGCTGGTATAATAAATCACGAGGTGAAGAAAGATGGCAAAGAGGAATTATACAGCTGAGCAAATTATCAGCAAACTACGAGAGGTAGAAGTAAAAATCAGCCAAGGAATCAAAGTAGCTGAAGCTGTGCGCAGCATAGAGGTGAGCGAGCAAACCTACTATCGGTGGCGAAGTGAATATGGTGGTATGCGGACCAGCCAGGCAAAGAAACTGAAGGAACTTGAAAAAGAGAATATTCGGCTCAAAAAGCTTGTAGCGGATTTATCCCTTGATAATGCAATTTTAAAAGAAGTATCACGGGGAAACTTCTGAGCCCTGCCAAACGCAGGGCAGCAGTAGAGTGTATCATTACGCAGTTTCCTACAACCAAAGCGCATGCATGCCAGTTAGTCGGCCAATATCGAAGCACACAGCATTATCAACCGAAACGATTACCGGATGAAGATGACTTAACAGCTAGAATTATTGAATTAGCCTGTAAGTATGGACGATATGGATATCGGCGCATTACTGCGCTATTAAACGTAGAAGGCTATCCAATTAATCACAAGCGTGTAGAGCGAATATGGCGGGAGCAAGGGCCCAAAGTGCCCCAAAAGCAGAAGAAACGAGGAAGACTGTGGCTAAACGAAGGATCATGCATTAGATTAAAGCCGGAATACCCAAACCATGTATGGAGCTATGACTTGGTGTTCGACAAGACAACGGACTGCAAATCATTCAAGGTGTTAAATATTATTGACGAATATACACGGGAATGCTTATGTACATATGCTGCAAGACAGATCCGTTGGGCTGAAGTTCAGGAATGTTTGGCGGAAAACTTTTGCTTAAGAGGATTGCCCGAGTATATCAGATCGGATAATGGTAGTGAATTTACAGCAAAGAACCTAAGAGATTGGCTACAGAGATTAGAAGTAACAACGACATATATCGAACCCGGAAGTCCCTGGGAGAATGGATATATTGAATCATTTAATGGGAAAATGAGAGACGAATTGCTTAATGGTGAAATCTTTGATACGATGCAAGAAGCGAAAATCCTGATTGAACAATGGCGGAAGGAATACAACACAATCCGGCCGCATAGCTCATTGGGATACCGACCTCCGGTACCGGAGGTCATTATTCCAAAAGAATATCAAGTCTGCAAAAAATCACTTTCAAGTGTGTAGTAAAACTTGGGGCAGGTCAGTGATGAGCCAAGTAGAATAATCACCGAGAGAAGCTGGCTATTAGTCTTTTCGCCGAGAATTTTTTCACCAAAACCTATTTTTTGCTCAAAAAGTGTATTAGCGTAGAAAAAAGAAAAGCCTCTTCCGTTTTTTGGGGATGATTGATTATCGGAAAGAAAGAAGCAAAAAGATTTTGTTGACAAACAGAAGGAATTGCTGTAAATTATAACTTGTAAGTCATGTTACAAGATAACGTTACAGTAGGGGCTACCTTTGATTAAAAAAGTAAATGTTGTTGAACAAGTCATCGCATATATTAATGACGGTTTACAAAACGGAGTTTGGAAGCCGGGCGAGAAAATTGATTCCGAGAATGAACTTACTCAAAAACTTGAAGTGAGTAGAGCGAGTATACGTTATGCGATTCAACAATTTGTTGCGCTTGGGGTTCTAGAATCTCAACACGGAAAAGGGACATATGTGAAGTCCATTCCGGTTGATGATCTATTGAGCAGAATGGAACTAATGTATAAAGGAACCGAGCTAAAGCAATTACTTGAATTCAGAATGGCTATTGAAACAGAAGTCTGCAGACTAATCGCAAAAAACTTATCAGATGCAACGATTAAGAAACTTGAAGGTTGCATAGCGCATATGGAAAATGCCAAATCAAAAGATGAAAGCATTAAGTATGATATGGAATTTCACACATTGTTACACAGGGAAACACAAAACCGACTAATAATAAAAAGTATGGAATCCATTCGTGAAGAGACGATGAAGCAATTGGAAATTCAGATTCTTGATGAAAAAACAGCTTTAAAATATCATAAAGACATCTTCAATGCCTTAAAATCACACGATGAAATTGGAGCTGCAGAGGCAATGCGCTCACACATTCTCAATAATATTCTTAAAATAGATAGCTTAAATTAGTGAAATTTCTTAAGAGGTGAATTTTATTATCACTCAACTTATAAGACAACTAACAAGTAGAATTTTTTAGGCAATAAATTTTTTTAACAAATGAAGTGCTATATCGACATATTTAAAAACATAAAAAGTGGAGAAATAAACAAAATGATATTTCACATATAAATTCACCTGAGCCAATAAAACGAATTTCTAACGCCGGATAAAGAGACTAGATTTAAGTAACATTTAGCCCAGCTTTTTGCTTCGAATCCTCTTAATATGGTTCCATTTGTCTTTTTAAGAGGAAATGGGCCTGTGTGTTAAAAGCTATACCTGTTATGTTCATTAAAGTTAGTAAGCACAATAAAAAAGCACAAAAGTGCTAATAAGCCCAATCGTATTGCTGATATCGAACAAAAGTGCTAACATGTTTCGGTAAGATCAGTATTAACTTGAGTAGTGCAAACAAAAAAAGCTAATAAAAAATCAAGGAATGATGTAATGACATTTTAAAGAATAAAAATGTTTATCCAGTAGATTATAAATATGAGTTACTGGATAATAAAATACAAGGAGGGAAAAGATGAAAAGAGCGATTGTATTTGTAGTGGTATTACTGCTGACGATATCTTTATTCGCGGGTTGTGCCAATACAGCACAGTCTCAAACAAGTGAATCAGAAGAGTCACCAGCAATAGGAGAAACGAGCACTGATGCATCTGAACAAGCGGTTTATAAAATTGCACTTAGCAATTCATACATGGGTAATGACTGGAGACAAGAGATGTTGAAAGTTGCTCAGGTTATCGCTGAAAAGGAGCCTTATGCGAGCAAAGTTGAATTAACGATTGTGAACGTGGAGAATTCTCCCGAATCGCAGTCAGCTTCAATTGATGACATTGTACAGCAAGGTTATGACGCAATTATACTTAATGCAGCTTCCGGTACAGCTTTGAATCCGGCGCTTCAAAGAGCACTTGACAAAGGTATTGTTGTTGTCGCCTTTGACAATGTTGTTGATATGGAGGGTGTATACACGGTTCAAACAGACTTGGATTCACTTGCAAGAAGCTGGGCGAATTTCTTAGTTGCAAAATTGCCAGCAGGCTCCAAAGTTGCGTTTGATATTGGACTGCCTGGATTAGAAGCAGGATTTGTTATCAATACAACTGGTATGCAGGTGCTTGAAGATGCCGGTATCGAAATCGTGGCTACATTTGCAGGCGAGTGGTCCGATGGAGTCGGTCAGCAGCAGATTAGTAGTGTCTTGGCTGCTAACCCGGATCTCGACGGAATATTTACTCAGGTTTATGGTGAAACCATTAGCGCCGCTTTTAAACAAGCTGGAAGAGACTTTATCCCTTGTACATCGTTTATGTCAAACGCAGGTTGCTTAGCGGCAATTGACGATGATATTCCAATTATCATTGGCAACAATATACCCGGACTGAGCGCGATTGCATTAGATGTAGCGGTACGGGTTTTGGATGGGGAGACTGTAGAAAAAGCGACACTGGTTGAACCGGGTCAATTCGTATTGGACACCTCTGTTGATGTTGGTGTGAAGACAACACTGATTGAAGAAGGGGTAAACTGTTTCAGAGATTTACCAAGCGCATTTGACTGGCCGGTACTTCCGGAAGATTTTGAACCGCAGCTTACGGTTGACGAAATTCAGGATTACCAGCAGTAAAATAAGACAAGAACACCTAAAGTGTCGGCTTATCACTAAGCCGACACTTATTACAAAGAGCACTGGTGTAAGAATTTAAGGAGTAAATTTAATGGCTGACTTGGAATTAAGAAATATTTCTAAGCATTTCGGTGGGGTTTATGCTTTAGAGGATGTTTCTCTCGAATGTAATCGTGGAGAGGTTCATGCATTACTCGGTGAAAATGGTGCGGGGAAAAGCACGTTAATAAAAATCCTTAGCGGGGCGCATCAAGCAGACAATGGAGAGATTGTTTTGTTTGGTGAAAAAGTAAAGATTAAGAACCCGATTGATTCTATACATCATGGCATTGGCACTGTTTATCAAGAACTGTCAATTATCCCTGAACTTACGGTGAGCGAAAATATATTTATTGGAAGAATTCCAACAAATAAAATAGGAAGATTTAGCAAAAAGAAACTTTTCGATATGACAATGGAATTGTTCCAAGAATATGATGTAACCGATATAAACCCCAATGCAAAAGCAGGGTCGCTTTCTTTATCTAAGAGGCAAATGATTGAGATATTAAGGGTTTTATCAAAAAAGCCAGAGATTATTATTCTTGATGAAGCAACTTCGGCTTTAATGGAAAATACAGTTCAGTGGTTACTTTTATTGGCGAGAAAGCTCGCGGATCAAGGGAAAATTGTTATTTTTATTTCGCACAGAATGGCTGAAATTAAATCTGGGTGTGACAAAATCACGATTCTCAGAAACGGCGTAACAGTTTGTGAAATTGATGTAAAAGAAATCAATATGGATGAGGTTGTGGCTTTGATGCTGGGACGCAAAATTGAAGGCTATTATCCGGAAGTCGTCAATCATTCGGAATCACAGAAGGTATTAGAGATTCATGGCCTGAAATATGGTCACAAGCTGAATGGGGTAGATTTATATTTAAAGAAGGGTGAGGTTCTTGGTATAGGCGGATTAGCTGGTCAAGGGCAAAACGAGCTACTTCTTTCGCTATACGGGGTGCTTAATGCAAAGGGTGAAATCGTGCTAAATGGAAAACCGTGCCGAATTAAATCACCCGAAGATGGCTTAAAGAAGGGTATCGCACTTGTGCCGGAAGAAAGGGGTTCCGAAGGACTATTGCTGGACTTTCCAATATGGCATAATATCTCGCTTGCTTCTATGAGCAAATTGACAAACGGACCTTTACTAAGTAAGAAAAAAGAAAATAAAATTGTCGATAAATATATCAAACTCTTACAGATTAAAGCGGTGAGCCTGCAAGCGCCGGTTGCTAACTTAAGCGGAGGCAATCAGCAGAAGGTGGTGCTTGCAAAAATTCTTGCAACAGAGCCAAGTTTATTGCTGATGCACGATATAACAAGAGGTATTGATGTAGGAACAAAAAAGGAAGTTTTTGCGTTAGTGCGCCAGTTAGCAGCTCAGGGAAACTCTATTATTTATTTCTCTACTGATGTTGACGAGTTGGTAAATATGTGTGACAGGGTAGTGGTCATGTTTGACGGCAAGATAGGTGGCTCATTTGAAGGCGAGCAAATGAATAAAGAAAATATCGTCGGTGCATATATTGGTGAATCGATGAGTGTGTGAATAAACAAATATGCGGATTTTAGTCTAACTGCTGGAGGATATAAGTGAAAGTATTAAATAAACATACTGATTTATCGGTAAAAATTAAATGGACGGTATTTGTGCCATATATTATGTTGGCGTTGATTATGGGATTAACCGCTATTATTCACCCCGGGACATTGAGCTTGGAATGGCTTGCCAATAAATCAGATTCAGCATTTTCTCTCATATTGGTTGCTATTGGGCAGACATTTGTACTATTAACGGGCGGATTCGATCTTTCTGTTGGAGGCGTTATCTGTGTAACAAACAGCCTATTAGCCGCATATATGGGAGATACAACGGGTAACATATTATTATTTATACTAATTGCAATGTTAATAGGAGCAAGTGTTGGGGCCCTAAATGGATTCATTGTGGAAAAGGCAAAAATCCAACCTTTTATTGTTACATTTGCTACGTCCTTAATTCTTTATGGTGTGGCATTGTTAATTCTGGAAATTGATGGAGGGGTTGTTGCACCTAACTTTATTAAGGTGCTTCTGTATAGATTAGGGAATGTACCGTTCTCAATGTTAATGATTGTACTGCTGATTCTATTATGGATTTATTTGAAGCGCACAAAAATTGGCATGGCATTATATGCGATAGGCAGCAACGAGAAAGCGGCGCATCTAAACGGCATTTCCGTGATGAAAACAAAGCTTATCGCTTATGGGCTTTCCGGACTTTTCGCAGCACTTGCCGGGATTTTCAGAACAGCTCAGGTTGCTTCAGGGTCACCAACTGCCGGTGCAAATTTCGTTATGCCTTCAATCGCGGCAGCGGTAATTGGCGGAACGTCAATTTCTGGCGGTGAAGGAGGCATAGTCGGTAGTATTATCGGTGTGTTTATTATCAGAGGAATAACCGATCTGTTGGTATTCATGAAAGTATCATCATACTGGACCTCGCTCGTTCAAGGATTACTGCTCTTGCTTGCGGTTGCAATTACATCATATGCAAAGTTACACAAGAAGGGAGATGCAACATTATGATTTTGAAAAGATTTTGGCAACAACACTCTTCAAAAGTAATTACATATTTAATAGCCTTCTTATTGCTTGCGGTTGTAGCCGTTTTAAAACCGGGATATGCCAATATTAATAATTTGAATTACCTTTCAGTAACCGCAGCAATACTTGGCATTACCGCACTTGGCCAGACATTTGTTATTCTGACCGGCGGTATGGACTTGTCGATACCCTGGATGTTTACAATGACATCCTTTGTGATGGCAGAGGTATCGGGCGGGCAAAATGAATCGTTAATTTTTGCGATTCCGGTTGCCCTACTGTTAGGGTTTGCTATGGGCCTTTTGAATGGGTTTGGTATTGCCTATATTGGGGTTTTGCCGGTTATCATGACTATTTCAACAAACATTATATTCCAAGGATTACTGCTGGGATTTTCTAACGGCACGCCAGGCGGGAATCCTCCGCCGCTGCTTAAAACGATGGCAACGGGCACCACTGCGGGATTTGCGACGTTATTTTTAATCTGGCTTGTGATTGCCGCGATTGCATTGATTATCATGTATAAAACAAAATTCGGCCGCAGCGTTTATGCGGTTGGCAGTAATGAGAAAGTTGCATTGTTCTCTGGTATTAATACAAAAAAAGTAAAACTATTTGTTTATGGAATAAGCGGCTTGTTGGCAGCTACAGGCGGTATACTGTATTCGGGTCGGCTTGGACAACTCTATCTTGGCATGGGGAACCCCTACCAAATGCAAACAGTAACGGCAGTCGCTATAGGAGGAGTCTCGCTGCTTGGCGGCAAGGGCAGCTATGTGGGTACTGCAGCGGGTGTTCTGATACTGGTTATTCTGGACGGATTTCTTTCGGCCTTAAGCATAACGCCGAGCATTAAGTCGATTATTTACGGAGTTGTATTGCTTTTTGCCGTACTGATTTCGAGCAGAGAAATGAAAACAAACGGATCAAAAAAAATAGTGAGGAAACCAGTGGAACAAAAATAAAGATCGAAAAGAAAGGGGTTCAACGTGTTTGTTATTGATGCGCATACCCATATCGGGAAAGAACGCTTATTTAACGTTGATATGAAGCCGGCCGACCTAATGAAAACGATGGACAAGTATGGGATAAATGTGTCGATTGTTCAGCCCCAGGCGGGATCGCCGGATATTAAGCGCAATCATGAAGATATCGCAGAACTGAAAGAAAAAAATAAAGGTAGGATATTTGGCCTTGCCTGTTTTAATCCAGTTACTGAAGATGAAGAACGATATTTTAAGGATATCGAATGGGCAATTAAAGACCTGCATTTTAAGGGGATAAAATTACATACGAACGGCCATGTGGTATCTCCCCTTAATCCTTATAGTGAAAAAGTATACGAAGCAGGAATAAAACTGGATGTGCCTGTAATGATTCACACCGGGGTGGGAATTCCTCAGGCGTTTCCGTCATTAGTCATACCAGTCGCAAAAAAATATCCGGAATTAAAAATTATTTTAGCGCATGCTGGTGGAGGATTATTTGCTTCGGAGGCGCTGATTGTAGCAACGGAGTGTGACAATATTTATCTTGAAACTTCTTGGGTATATCCTGCTGATATTATCTCTATGGTAAAAATGCTTGGCGCGCAGAGAGTGATGTTTGGTTCGGATATCTATGAAAATGTTCCATCTTTTTTAGAAATGTACCGGAGCAGTGGACTGAAAGGGACAGAAATAAGGCAGTGCTTGGCAAGAACCGCTAATGAAGTATTTAAACTGGGCATTGAACTCTAATCACCAATTAAATTCAGCGGAATATTGATGAAAGGCAGCGTAATGGATCATAATCAGGAAAAAATAAACATGCACGAAGATTTTTGGGCGAGAAAATCTTTAGGAAGACCGCTCGTGTCATTTCAGTTGAAGGAATACATGGTCGGCAGACGATTCAGCGCTGCTCAACACTTATTAGTAGAAGGCAAAGAACTGACGCCCGACCTGCTTAATGTGGATGAATTGATCAGCGATTATGAGCGTATGTATGCCGAAGCCTGCAAAACCGGACAGGATGCGTTTTGGGTAGCAGAACCATTTAATGGGATACCTTGGATGGAAGGTATTTTTGGATGCAAAATAACGGGGGCAAATGACAGCTTCGTTGCACATCCATTTATGACATCAGTAGCAGACTTAAAAAAGATAGCTTTTACCCAATCCAATCCCTGGTTTCGGAAATACATCGAGTTTGTGACAAAAATTACAAAATTCGCAGAGGGCAGATTCCCTGTTGGACAACCGATATTGAGAGGAGTATCGGATGTAGTAGGAACAATGATTGGCCAAACAAATCTTATTTTTGCCCTTATGGAAGAACCAGAAATATTGAGAGATGCATTTTATGTTGTAGCTGAAGCGCAAAAAGCGCTTATAAAAGCACAATATCAGTATTCAGCTGATTTTTTAGGAGGGCATGCTTTAGGATTTTACCATGTCTGGTGCCCAGGCCGCTGCATCTGGTTCCAAGAAGACCTCTCCGCTTTGTTTTCGCCAGATTTGTATGATCAGCATATAAAAGAAATTGATCAGTATATTTGCAATGATTATGAATATACAATGATGCATCTGCACCCGGCCTCTTTTTTTATTATTGATTCAATTCTTGAGATAGACCAGTTGAAGGCTATTCAAATTAACAAAGATATAGGCGGCCCGACGATTAAAGAGATGCTTCCAACACTGCAAAAGGTGCTTAAGAAAAAGAATCTAATACTATTTGCAGAATTAGACGAAAAAGAAATCGATTTAATCTTTAAAGAATTGCCGTCTGAAGGCCTGTTCTTAAATATATTTGCACCTACAGCTGTACGCGCAGCGGAATTGATGGAAAAAATAAAATGCACAGCAGTTTAGTCAATTAAGAATAAATTTGAAAGTATTTAAACATAAAAGGAGCAATTGATGAAAGCGGTATTATTGCAGGAGCCTAATAAAATCGGTATAAAGGATATCCCAGAAGGCGAAAGGGGAAAAGGGGAAGCGCTGATAAAAGTCAAAGCGGCAGGAATCTGCGGTTCTGATATTGGCGCATTTCGGGGTACAAACCCGCTTGTAAAATATCCTAGAATCATAGGGCATGAAGTTGCGGGAGAAATTATTGAGATCGATCAAAATGATAATGGTTTTAAAGTTGGCGATCATGTCATCCTAGATCCATATTTATATTGTGGCGAGTGTTATCCCTGCTCAATAGGACGAACAAATTGCTGTGAAAATTTAAAGGTAATCGGAGTTCATATTGATGGCGGCATGCGGGAGTACCTTGCTTATCCGATTGATATGCTGATAAAAGCTCCGAAAGATATGCCCTGGGAAATAATCCCTATGGCAGAACCTCTGACTATAGCATTGCACGCATTGCACAGGACGCGGTTTAAAGCCAATGAATATATGGCAATTAATGGCGCAGGGGCGATTGGTATACTTGTTGCATTAAGCGCTAAGGCATACGGGGGGACGCCCATTTTAATTGATATTGTTGACGAGCGGTTGGAATATGCAAAGAAGCTGGGTATAGAACATACAATAAATATCGGTGTGGAAAATTCCATTGAAGCGATTAAAGATATTACAAAAGGGCGAATGGCAGAGGTTGTTGTTGAAGCATCGGGGGCAAATGGGGCGATTCGGGACACTTTGGATATGGCTAGTTTTGCAGGTAGAATTGCGCTAACCGGATGGCCTAAGAATGACACCCTAATTCCTACTGACACGATCACACGCAAAGAACTTGATTTGCTGGGATCAAGGGTAAGCGTAGGAGAATTTGATGAAGCGTTGAAGCTTATAACGACAGGAATGATTGATGTTAAACCAATTATTAGTAAAATTATTACGCTTGATGATGCACCCGGAACGCTGATTGAACAATCAGAAAATCCGGATAGATATCTAAAAGTTATTATATTGTTTTAAAGCTATTTGATTTATATATGCAAGGGAGCGAGAGATATGCAAATCAGAGAAAAATATGAATATGCACTTGTCATACCCACAAGCATCGGGGTGCGTATCACTCCCGCTGACCGGCAGCCAACGCACACCAGCAATCTTTATATGATGCAATCCACAAGCGCGGAGAGTAATGTGGGCAATATAGCCGCCGCACTCGGCGAGCGCGTTAAACTGCTGACCACATTCGTTAAAGACAGTGAAATTGCCTACTTTATAAAGGGAGAATTGAGAAAAAGAAATATCGAGTATGAGGGCGTTGAAGTGCCGCCGGGCGGACCCTGGGGATACCGGCACCAGATTAATATCGCTGACAGCGGGTATGGCCTAAGGGGCCCCCGTGTCTTGAATGACCGTGCGGGCGAAGTGGGCAAAACGTTAAACGTAAAAGATTTTGATTTAAAGCGGATATTTGAAACAGAAGGCGCGGCAATCGTCCACATGTCAGGATTAATCGCCGCATTATCGCCTGAAACCGGCCGGTTTTGTATCGAGATTGCAAAGGCGGCAAAAAAGGCGGGAACGCTGATTAGTTTTGACCTGAACTACAGGGCCTCCTTTTGGGCAAATCGCGAGCAGGAGCTAGGCAAGGTTTTTGAGGAGCTTGCAGGCTACGCGGATATTTTAATCGGGAATGAAGAGGACTTCCAGCTGGCGCTTAGTATTAAAGGGCCGGAAGAAGGCGGCAAAGGACTTTTAGAAAAAATAAATGGATTCAAAGAGATGATCAGCCGGGTCAAAGCGGTTTATCCGAATACATCGGTATTTGGTACGACCCTGCGTCAGGTAGTAAATGCAAACACACACCTCTGGGGCGCTGTCACACTATGCGAAGACCGATGGTATGTTGAAGAGCCGCGGGAGATCGGCGTCTATGACCGCATCGGCGGCGGGGACGGCTTTGTCGGCGGATTCCTGTACGGCATTCTGAAAGGCTGGGAAAGTGACAAGTGGACACAGTTCGGCTGGGCATCGGGTGCGCTTGCGGCCTCGCTGAATACCGATTACGGACAACCTATAAATGAAGACATGGTATGGGCCATATATGAAGGCAACGCGCGGGTTAAGCGGTGATAAATTGATTAAGGGAAGAGAAAAAATGGGAACAGCAGATATAGGCTTAATTGGTCTTGCAGTAATGGGTGAAAACCTGGTGATGAACATGGAAAGCAAGGGATTCACGGTTGCGGTTTTTAATCGAAGTACCGAAAAAGTTACAAACTTTGTAGAAGGCAGAGCCAAAGGCAAGAACATTATTGGGACTTATTCCGTTGAAGAACTGGTTGGCAGTTTAAGTTCGCCCAAAAAAGTGATGATAATGGTAAAAGCAGGACAGCCCGTTGATGCGTTGATTGATCAGCTAATTCCAATTTTGGATAAAGGGGACATTATTATTGACGGCGGAAATTCACATTTTCCTGATACCATTCGCAGGGCCAAACATGTTGAAAGCAAAGGACTGCTGTATATAGGCACCGGAGTATCTGGAGGCGAGGAAGGCGCACTTAAAGGCCCCAGCATTATGCCTGGTGGATCATCAGCAGCCTGGCCGGCAGTCAAGCCGATCTTTCAAAGCATTGCGGCTAAGGTGGAGAATGGCAGCCCTTGTTGCGATTGGGTGGGCAAAGACGGTGCCGGTCACTTCGTAAAGATGGTGCATAATGGTATTGAATATGGTGATATGCAGCTGATTTGCGAAGCGTATCAGCTGATGAAAAATATTTTAAGCATGTCTGCCGATGAGATGCATGACGTGTTTAATAAATGGAACAAAGGCGAACTGCACAGTTATTTAATTGAGATTACACGTGATATTCTGGCCTTTAAAGATGAAGACGGTGAACCGATTGTGGAAAAGATACTGGATACAGCGGGCCAGAAGGGCACGGGCAAATGGACATCGGTGACCTCTTTGGATGAAGGCATCCCGTTAACGCTTATCAGTGAAGCGGTCTACGCCAGATGCCTGTCTGCTATGAAGGATGAGCGTGTTGAAGCCTCTAAAATTCTTACTGGGCCGTCGATACAGTTTAACGGTGACAAACAGACCTTGGTTGACGATATTAAAAAAGCCCTGTACATGTCTAAAATTGTGTCATATGCGCAAGGCTATACGCTGTTAAGAGCGGCGGCGGAAACCTATAACTGGGATTTGAACTACGGCGAAATCGCGATGATGTGGCGCGGCGGATGCATTATCCGCAGTGCATTTCTGAGTAAGATCAAAGATGCCTATGAAAAAAACCGTGCGCTAACTAATCTTTTATTGGACCCATTTTTTAAAGAGTCAGTGGAAAAATGCCAAAAGAGCTTGCGTAATGTGATTGTCGTGGCTGCTATGAACGGCGTGCCTGTGCCTGCATTCTCGGCTGCGCTAAACTATTTTGACGGTTATAGAAGCAAGAAACTTCCCGCAAATCTACTGCAAGCTCAACGTGATTATTTTGGGGCACATACATATGAGCGAATAGATAAAAAACGCGGTGAGTTTTTTCATACAAACTGGACTGGAAAAGGTGGATCAACAGCTGCCACAACATATAGCGTTTAATACTTTGGAGATGAAGGTATGCAGATGAGAAATTTGGTTAAGGCTGCGTCGCAGCCAGACGGCCTTAAAGAAACTGAAATTAAAGATATCATTAAGGCTTCCTTACCAAAGCAAGTTAATTTAATCAATAAAGTATTGCTCATTCCCCCGGACGGAACGCGTGCATATTCTTATGCGGGCATGATAACCAACACGTATTATCATTTGCTAAAAGATACTTGTGAAGTTTTTATATTACCGGCGCTCGGAACGCATGTTGCGATGACAGAAGAAGAATGCAGCGATATGTTTGGAGACATACCTTATAACAGGTTTATTGAACACAATTGGCGTACTGACGTAGTGAAACTATGTGAAGTGTCAAAAGCCGTTGTATCCGAAATATCGGATTATCTGTTTAATGACTCGGTAGCAGTGGAAATTAATAAGCACTTATTAGATAAAACATATGACGCAATTATCTCGATCGGACAGGTGATACCGCATGAAGTCGTAGGTATGGCAAATTATACAAAAAACATTTTAGTAGGGTGCGGAGGAAGCAATATCATCAATGCTTCTCATATTATCGGTGCTTTTTACGGACTTGAGCGCTTAATGGGCAAAGATTTTAGCCCAGTACGAAAATTGTTTGATTATATTGAAACGGAACATCTAAAAGATTTGCCCATTACCTATGTGCTTACGGTGACGACCGTAGAAGATAAGCAGCCCAGACTGCATGGCATATTCATTGGGCGAGACCGTAAACAATTTGAACAGGCAGTAACATTAAGCCAACGGAAAAATCTTATTTTTGTCAAAAAACCGTTAAGAAAAGTCGTAACTTATCTTGACCCGCAGGAATTCAAGAGCACCTGGATTGGAAATAAAGCGATTTATCGGACTCGAATGGCGATAGCAGATGGAGGAGAGCTGGTAATATTAGCCCCGGGTATTGAACGTTTCGGTGAGGATTTAGAAATTGATAAACTAATAAGAAAATATGGTTATACTAGCAGAGAAAAAGTTTTGCTTTTGTGTGAAAACAACGAGGATATTAAAGCGAATATGTCTGCCGCAGCACATTTAATTCAAGGATCGTCTGAAGGCCGGTTCAATATTACTTACTGCCCGAGGTTGATGACCGAAAAAGAGATTGCCGGAGTCGGTTATTCTTATATGCCTTTTGATGAAGCCATATCAAAGTATAATCCGAATATATTAAAAGAAGGCTATAATACAATGCCCGATGGAGAAGAGGTTTTCTACATTAGTAATCCTGCATTAGGGCTTTGGGCAGATAAAGCGAAGTTTTAGGATATTGCATTGTAAAGCATTGTTTAATCGGACAAGATAGATAAAGAAAGCGCTTCAACCATCAGTTCAATTGAGAGGGAACCGGATCAGGGCCGTTTGTGAACGATATGCGCGTTAAATGACGGCCTCCAAATCTGGAGCGAATCTAAGCGCGGACGGATTTGATTATTTAAGGATAACGAAAAATTATTTATTCGGAGAGATAAATGAAGCTAAGTTTAGAGGGACTAGACAATCAAAGTAAGTTTGAGAAAGCGGGGGTTTTAGTACCACAGTTTAATGTGAAGGATTTAAGGCAAAAAACGCAGGAAACACCCGAATGGCTCCATTTTGGCGCAGGAAATATCTTTCGGGCGTTTATTGCGGCCGCGCTTCAGGATGCAATTGAAAAAGGTAAAGTGAAAACAGGCGTGATTGTTGCTGGCAGAGCCGAATCTGATATGGTGGATTGCGTTTATCGCAACCATGACTGCTTAAGCATCTCAGTGCTAATCAATGAAAACGGCAACCTTGAAAAACGAGTCATCGCATCGGTAACTGAGGCACTGACGGCGGATTTTTTGCTGGCGGATTTTAAACGTTTGGAAGTGATTGCTGCATCACCGACATTAAAGATGATAAGCTTTACTATAACCGAAAAAGGCTATGCGCTTAAAGACACGGACGGCACTTATCTGCCAATCATTCAAATGGATATTGCTAACGGGCCTGCCAAAGTAAGGCACACGATTTCCGTCGCTGCTGCGTTGCTGCTAAAAAGATATCAAAACGGTGCCAAAAATATTGCACTGGTCAGCATGGATAATTGCTCGCATAACGGTGAAAAGCTGGGATGTGCGGTGAAGGAGGTTGTCGCACAGTGGATGGAGAACGGGTTTGTGGATTCAGGTTTCATGAATTACATTAACGACGATACTCGCGTATCATTCCCGTTAACTATGATAGACAAAATTACGCCGGAACCGTCCAGAGTGGTGGAGAAACACCTGATTAATGCAGGCTTTTCTGATATGGGGATTATTGTTACAAAAAAGGGACAGATTTATGCGCCGTTTGTGAATGCGGAAAAGCTGGGATATTTGATTATTGAAGATAAGTTTCCAAATGGAAAGATTGATATTGCTTCTGAAAGGATTGTTTTTACAGATAAAGAAACCGTCAATAGAGCTGAAACAATGAAAGTTTCAACGTGCCTAAACCCCTTGCATACGGCTCTGGCGATCACGGGATGTTTGCTGAATTATCGCCGGATTGCTGAGGAAATGCAGGATGAAGTTTTGCTGAAGCTGGTTAAGAAAATTGGTTATGATGAGGGGCTTAAGGTCGTTGAAAATCCAGGGATTATTAATCCAAAAATATTTATGGATGAAGTCATCAATAAACGGTTTCCTAATAAGTTTATTCCTGACACACCGCAGCGAATTGCCACTGACACATCACAAAAGATGAGCGTGCGATTTGGACGAACCATCAAGGCTTATATTGGAGATAGTCATTTAAGTGTAACGGAATTGATGGGCATTCCACTAGCCATTGCGGCATGGATGCGCTATCTCGTAGGGGTCGATGACAATGGTAAAGGCATGACGATAAGCCCCGATCCACTGAAAGAGAAATTGGCAGCGTATTTCAAAGGGGTCAGGCTCGGAGACAAAGACGTTCGTGTAGTAGCCGTGCTTTCAAACGAGGAAGTGTTTGGCATTGATTTAGTCAGAGCAGGTCTTGCAAGCAAAATTGAAGGCTATTTCAATGAGATGATGGCTGGGAAAGGAGCTGTAAGGCGAACTTTAGAAAAGTATCTTTAAATGCGCCGGTTTCAGTAAATGATTGCATTAATGCGCATCATGGATGCGATGGTATATACAAGAACAAAACTGACCATATATGATTATCTGAACGTTTAAGTTTTAAAGGCTTTGTATGTATTATTTTATGTTAATATAGATTTAAATTGAGCACATATGTGTCTATATAGCTTTATATATTGCTAAATAGGAACAAATGTGCTATTATTTTTTAATAAGCGGATCATTTATTTTAAGAAAATTAAATTTGATTTATTTAAGACTAAGAGATGACTAATCATCCATCAATATCAGAACTTGAAGAAATTATTTAATCCGGTTTTTTTATTGAATAATGAACCAAGACTAAGGGAAAATTAAATGGTAAATAATTCCGAAAAAGAATTGAGAATGCAAAGCTTATTAACGGAAATAGCATCAATGTACTACGAGCAAGGCCTGACACAAAGCGAGATTGAGAAGCGAATTTCTATTTCAAGATCGCGCATCTCACGGCTGCTCACTCAAGCAAGAGAAAAAGGCGTTGTTAAAATATCGATAAATTATAATGCTGAAAGGTCATACGAACTAGAGAACATCCTTAAACGGAGATTTAATTTAACCGATGCAAGGGTACTGAACAATAGGAACATGACAGATGAACAGGGACTTAAAAGTTTAGGAAATCTTGCAGCAGCGTATCTTGAGCAAGCACTGGCCGACAATAGGACTATTGGGATTTCGTGGGGAAAAGCAGTTACGGCAACGGTAAAAGCATTAAAAGGCAATAAAGAATTCAAACCTAACATTGTTCAAATCATGGGAGCCACTATTGTAGAAGACCAGGTTATAGATGTACCTGACCTGATGCGGAAGTTAATTGAATTATTTAATGGGCGTGGCTTTTATTTAAATACACCGCTTTATGTAGAAAATGATTATGTCAGAACCGAGCTGAAAAAACAGCCACTAATAAAAAACACCTTAGATATGGCAAGAAAAGCAGATATTGTCCTGACTGGCATCGGGGATTTGTCGCTTCGTACATTCTCATATGTATGGCAAGGATATAATATTGAAAAGCTGATGAAAATAATGGAAAAGCACAATGCTGTCGGATCATTATGCGCCCAGGCGTATGACGAAAATGGCCGGCCGTTGGAGAATGGACTGAATGAACGAATTATGGGGCTAAGTTTAGATGAACTTAAGAAGGTTAAGAAAGTAATCGGAGTAGCGGGCGGCGAGAATAAAACGAATGCTGTTCTCGGCGCTCTTCGCGGCGCTTATGTAGATGTTCTTGTCACGGACAGCGATTGTGCAAACAGATTACTGGATATAAGCAATAAGTAAGCTTGAGGCGGTTGTAGAATAAAAATAGCGAACGAGGTCTGGAAGATAAACAATATGATTAAAAATTTGGGAATCTTATCTGAACGCGATACTGAAAAAATACATCGGGGTACTATAGAAGTATTAGAAAAAACCGGAATCAATATTCAAGACGAAAAAATAAAGGAAATTCTTGTCAATGCAGGATGCAAGATTGATAGCGATACAAGACATATATTATTTAATGAGCAATTGGTCATGGACTGTCTGCAATTATGCCCCAAAACATTTGCCGGGAAAGCCAGAGATGAGAAACATAATGTCACACTTGACGGCACAAATCCCTCACCTGTGTTTTTACCGGCATGTGGCATGAAAACCATAGACTTAGATACGTGGGAGACACGGGAACCAACTCGAAAAGAGTTTTATGACAATATCATTGTATTAGATTATCTAGAACATGTCGATATGCAGACATGCTTTCCGTATTTTGGCTTTGAAAAAGTTCCTGAATGCATGAAATTGCTTGAATCGACAGCGGCAAAAATCAGAGTTTCAGGAAAAGCACAGATAGAGGGTTCTGTTTTTGATAACTATAAATGGAATATAGAATTAATAAAAGTTGTCAATGCAGACTTATTTCAATTGGTAAATTCCGCGGCTCCGCTGACCTATTTTAAGGATGTGACAGATCAAATTATTTATTATGCTGAACAAGAGATGCCGTTCCATTTTTCTCCCGGGCCGACAAGAGGTCTCACGGCACCTTCTACTATCGCCGGATCGATTGTAAGTAATAATGCAGAGGCACTGGCGGGCATTGTTATCGCGCAAATAGTTAAACCCGGCTCAAGAGTTTGGGTGAACAGTATGATTATGACCCCCAATATGGCTGATGGTTCACCGGCATTTGGTGATATAGGCAATGCTCTGACAGATGCGGCTTTTGTACAAATGTGGAAAAAATATAAAATCCCCAGCTGGGTGAACTGTGCATCATGGACAAGTTCAAAAGCCATAGATTATCAAGCTGGCTATGAGATGAGCATACCTGCGATGTTAATGGCATTATCCGGTGCAACGGCTATTTCATTTCAGGGCGGGTTGAATGCAGAATTAAGCGTACATCCGGTAAAATCGATTATTGATAATGATGTCATTGGAATGATTAAACGTTTCATAAGTGGGATTGAAGTAACGGAGGATACTATAGCTGTTGATTTAATTAATGAGGTAGGATCCGTGCCGGGCTCTTTCTTAGATAAAGATCATACTTTTAAATGGTGGCGAAATGAATGTTTCATACCAAAATATGCAAACAGGGAAATGCAGGAATCTTGGATGGCATCGGGCAAGAAAACGGCCCTTGATATTGCCAGAGAAAAATACGAATCTATCATTCAGTCACATATAATCAATCAAATCTCTGATACACAGGAAAAAGAAATCGAATATATTCTGAATGATGCAAGAACATATTATAAAAACAAGGGACTAATATCAGAAGAAGAATGGCAGGTCTATCAAGAGGACATTAATTCAAAAAATTATCCGTTCAGTTAAACATAATTGTCCTGCGTTCATTGTGCCAATGAGAAAGAAGTTGTAATAATGACAAGTATTTTGTGTTTGGATATTGGGTCTTCCAGCATTAGAGGTATTGTTTATGATGAAAAGGGGCGGAGTCTGTTTACAAGCCAAAGGCAGTATTGCCCAACAGTTCAAAGCAACAGCATCGTTGAACAAGACTCTGATACGTGGATTTCATTAATAGACGCGATTTTAAAAACCGCGGGAGCATTTTGTCGTGATAGAAATATTGATATAACGGCGATTTCTGTTACATCGCAAAGATCATCGTTGATTCCACTGGACAAATCCGGAAAGAGCTTATCTAACACAATGATGTGGCATGACAGAAGGACGATAGATTTGTGCGAGGAACTATCTGATTACAATAGTGAAGTGTACCGAATATGCGGATTGCCGATTTCACCCGTATTCTCAGCTGTAAAGATGCTTTGGATTAAGAAAAATATGTCTGAGATTTACGATGGTGCTTATAAGCTGGTAGGTATTCATGATTATATACTTAATTATCTGACTGGAAGATTTGTAACGGATGAGTCTTTTGCAAGCCGTACAAACCTGTTTGATTTAAAAGAAAGACAATGGAGTGATAAGCTCTTAACTATTTTCCAGATTCAAAAACAAAAATTATGTGAAGTGATACCGCCAGGAACTGTATGCGGCAGATTAAAAAAGGAATTAGCTAAAAGATATGGATTCAAAAATGATGTTGAAGTTGTTACAGCAGGAGGAGACCAGCAGTGTAGCGCTATTGGCATGGGAGTTCATTCTAAAGGGCATATGGGTGTTACGACGGGTACGGGGGCTTATATTGTAGCACATTCTGATGAGCCTGTTATTGACAAGCAGCATAGAATACTTTGTAGTATTTCCGCTATTCCGGGAAAGTATATTGTTGAGGCCAGCACCTTAACTTCAGGCGTGATTTATAACTGGTTTAACAAGTTGTTTTTTGATGAAAATGATTATGATGAAATCAATAATGCTGTATCCATGTCTCCGGTTGGTGCAAACGGATTGTTATTACTGCCACACTTTAAGGGAGCAGGAGCGCCAAGATGGAATCCAAATGCCAAGGGAGTATTATACAATCTGTCATTAGAAACGTCAAAAGGCGATATGGCAAGGGCAATTCTAGAAGGTATAGCGATGGAAACGGCTGATTCTTTTGAAATCATACAACAACTCTGCGGCGAACAAACAAGTATCAGTATTTCCGGTGGTTTAACGAAGTTTGGTGTTTTCAATCAGATACTAGCAGATGTTTTAGATAAAGAAGTCGGAAAGACAGCAACACCTGAGACTACATCCACAGGCGCATGGATATCGGCAGCTGTAGCCGTCGGCTTATATGGCAATTATTCTGAGGCCTACGATACTGTAATGGATTTAGAAGGTTTGGAAAGCTTTAGCCCAATAGATAAGCACAGCGCTATGTATAGGGATATTGTAATCAAACGCAATGAAATTTATGACGCATTGCTTGAAAATAATGTGTATTAAAAAATTATATTAAGTGAGGAATCTTTTGTGAACGTTAATGAAATTACTAGAGAAACTTGGATCTTAAGCGCCTTCCCGGAATGGGGAGATTGGCTTGTTGAAGAGATAGACGCAGAAGAGGTGAAGCCAAATACCGTCGCGATGTGGTGGATAGGCTGCACAGGCATATGGATAAAAAGTGAGAAATGCTGCAATATTGCTACGGATTTTTGGTTTGGGAACGGGAAACAGACATTTAACCCTCCAGATATGAAAAAGTACCACCAGATGAGAAATATGACGGGGGGCAAGCTAAACCAGCCCAACAGGAGAGCTGCTCCAATTGTTATGGATCCTTTTAGAATCAAAAATCTGGATGCTGTATTGTCAACTCATTTTCACAGGGATCACATTTGCCCCAATATGGCTGCAGCGGTTATGCAAAACTGCTCCAAAGATGTACCATTTATAGGCCCAAAAAAGTCTGTGGAAACTTGGATTGAGTGGGGCGTTCCGGAAGAGAGATGCCGGATTGTTAAACCTGGTGATGAGGTCAAAATAAAAGATGTTGAAATAATTGTACTGGATTCTTTTGACAGAACGTGCCTGGTTACTGATGAATTTGACATGGAAGGGATTTGCCCGACAAATATGGATGAAAAAGCCGTAAATTATCTTTTTAAGACTAGCGGCGGGAACATCTATCATACTGGAGATTCGCACTATTCAACATATTATGCAAAACACGGCAAGGATTATAAAATTGATGTCGCGCTAGGCTCATATGGAGAAAATCCAGTTGGGAATCAAGATAAAATGACCTCGATTGATATTTTAAGGATGGCGGAGGCAGTTGGCTGTGATGTTGTCATTCCCATTCATTATGATGTATGGACAAATTTTAAGGCTGATCCGAAGGAAATAGAGATGCTATGGAGATATAAGAAAGATCAACTTGAGTATCGATTTCATCCCTTTATCTGGGACGTCGGAGGCAAATATGTATATCCAACAGATAAGGATAAACTTAGATATCAATATAGGCGCGGATTTGAGGACTGTTTTGAGCAAGAACCGAATTTACCGTTTAAGTCAATATTATAAAGCATGAAAGGTTAATGAAGTGAAAATAACAAAAAAGCACCTCGGTAATATTTTTAAGTGCTATGCAGTTGCGAACATTAAAATTGAAGGCGATATTTGCCTTCTTTTTGCAGGAGAAGGAACAGGATCCATGCACATTTTCACCGGCAAAAACTTTGAGAATGAATCTGTGATTTGGGAAGGTGGAGGAGGAACTATGTCTATTTCCGCTATTCCAGAAAAGGAAGGGTGTTTTTTAGCATCAAAAGGCTTTGTGTCTATGGTTGATGCCAAAGACAGCCATATAATAATCGCAAGATATAAGGAGGGCAAATTTAATTGCGAAAAGATTGTTGATTTGCCTTACCTTCATCGTTTTGATACATTGAGGGCGGCAGACGGAACAAATTATCTTCTTGCCGCTACAATAGCTGACTATAAAGAAAACAAGGAAGATTGGACACACCCAGGGAAATTATTTATAAGTGAATTACCCAAAGATTGGAATGAGAAATTTAAACTTGAGTTGACTGTATTAAAAGATGGACTCACAATTAATCATGGTTTTTTTAAACATATGAATAATGGTAATGAAGTGGGATATATCGGCTCAAAAGAAGGGGTCTATGCTGTTACGCCGCCAGAAAAAAAAGGTGGCGAGTGGAAGATTGAGAAGCTGATAAATATTGAAGCGAGTGACATTGCCGTAATTGATATTGATAGTGATGGTGAACTTGAAATTGCAGTGATTTCACCATTTCATGGTGACACTTTTGAAATTTATAAAAGAATCAAGGGTGAATATAAGAAAGTTTATCAATACCAAACGTATCAAAATTTTTACCACGTAGCAGAAGCAGGAATGTTGAGAGGAAAGCCGGCCTTTTTGGGCGGAGCCAGAAGAAATTCCATGCAGTTTTTTGCAATCACATACGATGATAAAAAAGATGGATTTGTCGAACAGGTTATTGATGAAGGAGTTGGCCCCAGTAATGCGGTTGTGGTGAATAAGACTGATTATGATATTGTTGCCAGTGCAAACAGAGAAACAGGACAAGCAACCATATATTATATATCTGATTAGATATATAATAAGACGCCTGAACGCAAAAGATGCAAAATACTGCATTAAAATAAATGGCGTTAGCGTAGTTTAAAAGTATTTAAAAAATATTCACCCACTGGAAGGATTAAAGTTGAAAGCATATAGCATCGGCTTATATGAAAAAGCCATTCCCAACAATAAAAGTTTGAGGAAAAAGCTTTTATGCGCTAAAGAATGTGGCTATGATTTTTTAGAAATCAGCATTGATGAAACAGATGAAAAATTATCACGCCTGGACTGGACTCTAGTGCAAAGACGTGCATTAATTGATGATATGTTTGAAACCGGCATACCGATTCGCAGTATGTGCCTGTCCGGCCACAGAAAGTACCCGATAGGTTCGAATGATCCTAATATTCGGTTACGAAGCATGGAGATCATGGAAAAAGCCATAGACCTGGCTGATGATTTAGGCATCCGTATTATCCAGCTTGCCGGATATGATGTATATTATGAGGATGGAACCGAAGCAACCAGGGCATATTTTGCGGAAAACTTAAAAACAGCAACGACAATGGCTGCCAACAAAGGGATACTTCTGGGGTTTGAAACGATGGAAACAGCATTTATGGATACCGTAGGCAAAAGCATGGACTATGTTAGCATGATTGACAGCCCCTACTTGGGCGTATATCCTGACGGCGGCAATCTAACCAACGCTGCAAAACTGTATAGCATTAATGTCTTAGATGATATAGAACTGGGCAGAGGTCATATATTTGCAATGCATCTAAAAGAGACAAAAGTCGGCTTATATCGTGACGTACCCTACATGACCGGGCATGTGGACTTTGAAGCCATCATCAGAAAGGCATGGGAACTCGGTGTACGCCGTTATGTTACAGAAATGTGGGACAATGGTCAGGCAGATTGGAAGAGCCATATTAAGTTTGCCAACAAAAGCATCAGAGAAATTTTAAACAGGCAGATATAAAGAAAAAATATAATGTTAGATGATTTAAAGAGGAAAGCGGGGGCACCCCAATGTCAATGTTTATGAACTTATAGACAATAAGAAAGCAGACTCACCGTTACTTATGTCACAAATATGTCACGTGACAACCAAAAAACAAGTGAAGGCTGGTGAGTACAGATGAAAACAATGTGACACGACTTTACTATTTTCTCGCGACAACTGGGCACACATGAAAGCTAGTGAACACTGGTGAAGGTAAGGTGGCTCAGTTGGAAATCGTGTTTACGTGATGAGCGTAACGAGGGTTCAAATCCCTTCCTCTCTGCCAAAATAAAAAGTTCGCACAGGGTGCGGGCTTTTTGTTTTGATGGGAAAGGATTTGAACCCGTGAGGGCGCAAGGCGTAAAGAAAACGCCACGGTGTTGGCGTTTTTAGCCGCGCGAGCGAGGAAGGAACGACCGAGCAGAAAGGATGCGAAGCAGACGGCAAATCCCGTCCGCTCTGCCAGCACTAGTCCATAGCCACCTATACGTATTTTGATTGAATCTCCTTTATCCTGAGTGTTACCCCCAAAATCCCGAAACCGTTTGTGCCCCTCCGTGTGATACATGCCTCGCATGCGTGCCCTCTAGAATAGTATAGAATTAACCAGATCAAGAAAAAACAAACCAAGATCGGCTACTCTCATTATCTTTATTTCGCCACGTCCGACGTGATGTGCCCACGTGTGCGCACCAATGGAAAGGTGGCGTATTTTTTTATTAAAATTTGAATATATGCGGTATTTGGGAAAGTTCAGTTTACCAGTTTGCGGGGAACCCTCAAAAGATTGATTGTCTGACTTAAACACTTGATACTTCATTGGGCAAGGGCATTTAGGGATCAAATCCTTAATTTTAGTTTTGGTTCTCTAAAAAAACTTATCAATTACAAAATGGCAGCCGCCAAGTCCGTATTCGTTTTCTTTTAACATACCTAAAGATAATTTTTATCTCGTTGATTGTGTATCCGGCAAGGTTTTTATCTATAGCCGTCTGAATAGATTTATAAAATGGATTTTCTTCACTACAGTCAAGATCGCCAAGAACCACATGCGTTGCATCAAACAGCTTCACCGTATTCGCGATACCACAACCGAGATAACGGCCTGCTGATTCTAGAACCGCAATCGCATTGTCTTCTTTTTGATCGGCGAGAGCAATGATATCATGGTAGGTTTTTTTAGTTTTAGTCTTTTCATAATAATCTTTTATTATTGCTCGCTTTGAGCAATAGGTCTCAAGGCACCCTGAATTACCACATTCACAACTGTTGCCATCAATATTGATGCAGGTATGACCGATATATCCAGCGTTTCCAAAGCTTCCTTCATATAATTTTCCGTTAATAAAAATGGACATACCAATTCCTGATCGGTGGACAATATATAATGCATTTTGAACCTGCTTATCTAAAAAAGACATCTCAACCATACTTAATAGATGTGCATCATTTCGTGTATAAATTTCCAAACCTGTTTTTTCAGTTAATACATCCTTTAAGGAAAAGTTGCGCCATTCCGGAACCCGATCTACCCGAACCGCCTTGTTTTCGTTTATATTGACGATAGCTGGCAATCCAAGTCCAAGCCCGATGATAGAATCATAGTTTAAATTTGTTTCCTTGATACTTGCATTAATATTTTGGCTCAATGATTCAGTAATAGACTGTACGGATTCATCCATATCCATTTCCCATTGACGTGAATAAATAATATTGCCGCTTAAATCCGAGATCGCAAGCCGAACGGGCGGTAAATCGCAATCAATACCAATAGCAAAGTATGATTTGTTATTCAAAGAGAAAAGGGCCGGCTGTCGGCCAACTGCGTTCTCTGCATAGCCAGACTTAAAAACAATATTTTCTTCTTCGAGTGATTTTAAAAGGGATAGAATTGTCGGACGTGACAATCTGGTTTGAAATACTAAATCCTCAGTTGTTATAGGACCGTAATCTTTAATTGTATTAAGAACCAAGCACCGATTTGCAGTTTTTATAAGCCCATAGGTATTTGCTTTCATTTTTTCATCCTTAACTCAGGTGTATTGTTAAAACTATTATAGTATACATAATTAAATCTGTAAATGGTTTTACAAAAACATAATTAAAATAATTTACAAAATATATAAGTTAAATAATAATATAAAATAATTTTGTAAAATAACTTGACATATATATATCTGATGATATAATGGCATCATCAAAATGACGATTAATATGTGGGTTTTATGTTTCGTATGTACGAAAAGAAAATAAATTTATGAGGAGGAATTATGAAGAAATTTGTGATGGTAATTGCTTTAGTATTGTGTGCTGCATTTATTTTTGTAGCATGTGGTGCTGAAGTAGAGGCTCCGGCAGTAACAGAAGAACAGGCAGCTGAAACCAAAGAAGAAGTAGTAAAAATGGCTAACTTCCAGGAGCCATGGACCGAAGACATTGACACAGATAACTACGCTGACGCGGTTTTATATGATGATTTGGTTGACTTGCTTGGTCCTATTCCGATGCCCGATGAGCCTGTGAAAATCGGTTATGTTGCAAAGGCTTTTGAAAATGAATACTGGAGAAGTGTAAAAGAAGGCGCGGAAGACGAATCCGCAACACTTGCAGAAGAGGGTGTTTCAGTATCGGTAGATGTAAAAGCGGCTCAGGGAGAAAGTGATGACCAAGGGCAGCTTGCGATTATGAATGCGATGCTTAATGAAGATTACCAGGCCTTGCTGCTTTCACCGATTACTGATGCAAATCTTGAACCGGCTATCGAAACAGCGTTTGAAATGAATATCCCCATGGTCAATGTTGTTGGTGGCTTTGCAAAGGTTGTCCCCGCTTATGTTGGCCCTAGACATATTGAATCCGGTGAACTGGCAGCAAAATGGGTAGCAGACCAATTGGGTGAATCAGGCGGCCAAGTTGCCTGCATCGTAGGTATTCCGACAGCGGGTGCAGCGCGCAACAGAACAGATGGCTTTGTTGACTGGTTTGGATCCAATGCACCGCAGATTGAAGTTGTTGATACTCAAAACGCCGATTGGGATAGACTGAAAGCGAAGGATGTCATGGAAGTGTGGATTAAAACTTATCCTGATTTGAAGGCTGTATATTGCAACAACGATACGATGGCTATGGGTGCGCTTGAAGCTGTAAAGGGCGCAGACAAGCTTGGTGAAATCATGGTTGTAGGAAATGATGGTACGGGTGAAGCTTATGATTCTATCAGAAACGGTGAATTGTCAGCAACCGTTAATATTTTCCCGTTCTACAATTCAAAGATGTCTATTGATATTGCGCTAAGAATCTTAGCAGGACAGGAAGTGCCGCGTGTTATCTGGACAACACAGGCATTGATTGATCAAACCAATGTTGATGTCAGTGCGGATGAGATTGTTGGCTGGAGTGGTTTGCAGTTTGATAAATAACCTTTAACGAGTGTACGACTATGGAGGGGGCTTGTACCCCTCCTAAATTATATACTTAAACCTAACAAATATAGGAAGTGTCACTCATGAAAACGAACCATATCACATTTGATAAAATTACAAAAATATTTCCCGGCAGCAAAGCGCTGAATCAAGTAAGCTTTTCAATCAAGCAGGGAGAAGTACACGCACTGCTTGGAGAAAACGGGGCAGGTAAAACGACTCTGACCAATATTCTTCATGGCATTATTAAGCAAACAGACGGAGCGGTTTTAATTAACGGCCAGGAAGTTAATTTTAGCTATGCGGGTGATGCGATTGCTTATGGGATTGCGAAAGTCCATCAGGAAATCAACCTTGTACCCGAGATGACAGTGGCGCAAAATCTTTTGCTGGGTAACGAACCGCAGAAGAGCCTGTTCATTGATCTAAAAAGAATGAGATCAGAAACAAATAAATTACTTAATAAATTAAATTGTAGCTTTAGTGCAGATGATAAAATCAACACACTCAGTGCCGGAGAAATGCAGATGCTGCAGATTGCAAAAGCGCTGAACATGGATGCAAAAATTATAACGTTTGATGAGCCAACTGCCTCGTTGAGCACAAGCGAAACCGAAACGTTGTTTAAGATAATAAATCAGTTAAAACAAAATGGAATTACAATTATATATATCAGTCATCGCCTTGACGAGATATTTCAAATTGCAGACCGCGCGACTGTTCTGAGGGATGGGATGTACATTGGGACATATGATATTAAGAAACTGTCAAAAGAATCGCTGATACGTTCGATGGTGGGACGAGATGTTACGGCTTTTGCCACAAGAGAAGAGCCCTGCATGGCACAGTGGGGAGACGTTGTATTGGAAGTAAAAAATCTAACGCGAAATGGGTTTTTTAATGATATCAGTTTTAGTTTAAACCGAGGTGAAATTCTGGGCTTCTTTGGCCTTGTTGGATCAAAACGAACAGATGTGATGCGCAGTATTTTTGGCGCGGATAAAATATCGGGCGGCGAAATTTATTTAGAAAAACAAAAGGTGGAAATAAAATCACCCAATGAGGCAGTTAGGAATGGAATTGGCCTTATATCTGAAGAACGAAAAGCACACGGATTTGTTAAGGACTTAACGAATTCCGAGAATATTGCGCTGCCAAGCTTAAAACAGTATGTAGAGGCGGGTTTTTTGAATCATCGGAAGCGGGTAAGACAGACAAGCGAAATCGGAGATTCTGTTAACCTAAGGCCAAGAGATCCTGAATTTATGACAAACAACCTTTCCGGGGGAAACCAGCAGAAAGTCGTTTTAGCAAAATGGTTATCTACGAATGTAGATGTTTTTATTTTTGATGAGCCGACAAAGGGTATAGATGTTGGAGCGAAAGCAGAGATATACAGGTTGATGGAGACCCTGGTGAAGGAAGGTAAATCTATTATCATGGTTTCTTCAGAATTGCCGGAAATAATAGGAATCAGCGACCGCGTGATTGTTATGCGAGAGGGCGAAATGGTTGCAGAGATTAATAAAACAGAATTTAGTGAAGAAAATATCCTTTTATATGCAATGGGAGGTAAATAAATGAAAAGATTTTTCAAGAAAAACCAAAGAGAAATGAGCTTAATTATTGCACTGGGAATTATGCTAATTGTTTTTTCGCTCATCAATCCGGTTTATATTAAATTTAATAATTTAAGAGATATTATCGATCAGGCCGCAATTTATGGGCTTATGGCTATCGGTACAACATTTGTTATTATTTCAGGGGGGATTAACCTGTCAATCGGTTCAGCGTTAGCGCTTGTTGCTGTGTTGTGTGCCAAAATGCTGGTTGGCGGGTTTCCGTATTGGGCAGTTATTTTGTTGGGGCTGCTGATCGGATTTGCCTGCGGAACTATGGATGGTGTCCTTGTCACTGTTTTCAAGCTCCAGCCCTTTATTGCTACATTAGGAACCATGTCTTTATACCGAGGACTGGCTTTTGTTTTTACAGATGGCCTGCCGGTGACGGGAGTGCCGAAAGAATTTCGCAATCTGATCAACGGACAGGTTTTTAATGCATTTCGGTTTCCAATTATTATCTTAATTGTTACCGTAATGATTGCTTATATTTTGCTTAAATATACACGCTTTGGCAGTTATATTTATGCAATTGGCGGGAATGAAGAAGCGACGCGGCTTTCGGGAGTTAAGGTCGATTTATTTAAAACACTGGCTTACAGCGTTGGAACCGTCGGGACGGCTCTAGCAGCGTTAGTGCTGGTGGCAAGGCTGGGAACTGGAGAGCCTACAGCTGGAAACGGGTATGAACTGAATGCGATTGCAGCCGTAGCCATTGGCGGCACCTCTATGGCAGGGGGCAGAGGAGGTGTAACGGGAACATTTATTGGCGCAGTTTTATTCTCGGGACTAAAAACCGGTTTAATCGTTGCCGGAGTGGATACGTTCTATCAGTATATTGCAACCGGTTTGGTTATTATTATTGCTGCATATATCGAAGTCGTACAATCGCGGCTGGCATTAGCGAAAGATATTAAAATGAAGGCATAGAGACAAGCAATCAAGGAAAGTCGAGAGAGCAAATGATAAAAGTAAAAATAGTAGTCATGGGAAGCCTTCTTTATGATTGTGTTACTTATGGCGCCAGGCTGCCGAGAAAAGGTGAAACAATTATTGGCAAAGCAAATGGGTTTTACTCCGGGGGAAAGGGTGCAAATCAAGCGGTTCAGGCGGCAAGATTAAATGCAGACGTCGTGTTTATCGGCAGAGTAGGTGATGATGATATTGGCGAAACGCTCATAAGAAAACTAATAGAGGATGGAATTGACACTTCAAATGTTGCAAAGGATAAAAAAACAGCAACAGGAACATGCTGTATTCATGTCGATGATAGAGGTGACAATGCGATCATGATTGCGCCTTTGGCAAACCTTCAAGTATGCGAAGCGGATGTTGACCGGGCAGAAAAACAAATAAAGGAATGCAACGTATTTTTAACACAATTAGAGACCAATATTGAGGCGACACAATATGCGATTAAAAAAGCACATCAAATTGGTGTACCGGTAATTTTAAATCCGGCTCCGGCAACAAAGATGAACTTAAACACGTTTAAATACGTTGACTTTGTGACACCCAACGAAACCGAAACAGAGTATTTTACCGGGATTTTACCAAGTGGTGACAACCCAAAATCCTGCATTATGGCGGCGAAGGAATTTTTAGAAATGGGCGTAAAGAACGTTATTATTACGCTGGGAGCGGGAGGTGCCTTTTACGCCAATAAGGAAGAACGGTATCTTGTCACGCCATATGAAATTTCGGCTACTGACGCAACTGGTTCAGGGGATGCATTTAATGCTGGGGTTGCCGTATGCCTTGCCGAAGGAAAATCCGTGGAAGAAGCCATTAAGTATGCGAACGCAACTGGGGCGGTAACGGCGATGAGAGCTGGCTCACAAGCTTCGATGGAAAAACGCGAAACAATCGAGACCTTCATTAGAAATAAAACGGTAAAACCAAGGCGAATTGATTATTAAGATTAAGGAGAGTAAAATGAAAATTTTGTTTGCGGGAGAGTCATGGTCAATTTTATCAACGCACACAAAGGGATTTGATCATATATCTTTAGGGCGCTACCATGAGGCAAAAGGGCCGATAAAAAATGCACTGGAAAGAGAAGGCGTATTGGTTGATTACTTACCCAGCCATATTGCACAGTATGAATTTCCATTTGAATTAGAAAAGTTAAACGAATATGATGCGGTTCTTTTAAGTGATATTGGATCAAATACGCTGTTGCTTCACCCCGATACGCAGTATCAGTGTAAGCGACTGCCTAACAGGCTTGAACTGATAAAAGAATTTGTTGCACAGGGCGGCGGACTGGTGATGTGCGGCGGTTATATGAGTTTTTCCGGATTTGGTAATAAAGCCAGATATGGAATGACACCGCTCGCAGATGTGCTTCCGGTCAATATATTAAATTACGATGATAGAATTGAGATGCCGCAAGGTATCTATCCAAAGATTTTAATCAATGACCATCCTGTCCTAAACGGCATTAATAAGGAGTGGCCATACTTTTTAGGCTATAACAGGTTAGAGGCCAAGCCGGAAGCAGAAGAAATTGCGAACATCGGTAACGATTGTTTCATGGCCGGGATGCAGTTTGGCAATGGCCGGTCTTTTGCCTTTTCGAGTGATTGTGTTCCGCATTGGGGATCACAGGCGTTTGTAGACTGGGAATGCTACTCTAAGCTTTGGCTGAATATATTAAAGTGGGTTTCAAAAGCGTCAAAATAGCTTAATATGGTGAAAACAATAATATTTTGATAGGAACCTATATGAAACGAGTATGAAGAAGAAGTAATTAGAAAGATAGAATCAGCATTCTGATTCTAAAATTAATTAAGAAAATATTTTTCAAGTTTGCGAATTGCTTTTCTTTTTTTGCTCTTCCAGTACATGCCCATAAACATCAACGGTAATAGATATACTACTATGCCCTAATATATCAGAACCGTCTTTAAAGGCACTCCTTCAAGTATCATTAATGATGCTGCCGTATGCCTTAAATCATGAAACCGGGCTGACTCCAGTTGGTTCCTTTTTTTGTACTTCCCGAAACCTTTTGTGCCCGTCCGTGTGATATGTGCCTCGCGCACGTGCCCCCCTGAAATGGGATAAAAATCGGCAAGTCGAGCTGAAAGATTCAAGTCCAAATCTCATTGTAGCTTTTTTCGCCACGTCCGACGCGACGTGCCAATGTGTGCACATAAATGGAAAGGATGGAGATAAGATTTAAATATACTCGCTCCACTTTTCACCCTGTTGGGTTTCAAAAACAGCTTCCCCGTTTTTTACATAAAACGGTACAAACTGTGGCCCGGCGGGATCTCCGTACAGCTTGCTGAGAAAATGTGAATGCTGGAAGACATACTGGATTGTCTCATACGCATTATCAAACTCAATCACACCGGTTAAGCGCATCGATATATCGTTTTCTTTATCATATGCGCAAAGCTCAAAGCGCGGATTGGATTTTAGCTGCTCATAACAGGGCTTATGGTTCCCGATTCCAAAATAGAGCCGATCATTATGTTCCATAACAAAGCCAAAAGCACGTACATGCGGCTGGGAGTCTTCGGTGGTAGCAAAATAGAAAATACCGGCTTCTTCTAAAAACTCTAGGATTTTATTCATTTTAGTTCACCTCGCTTTTAGATTTATTTAGGTATTAAGTGACTTCGTGTTCAGCTAAAAAATTCAGCAAATCGGTTCGGGTAATAATGCCCTTTAGTTTACCGTCTTCATCGACAACGGGCAGACGGTTCACTTCCCTTTTTTTCATAAGAGCTGCTGCCTCATGCCATGAATCATGTTCATTTACAGTGAAAACTTTTTTTCTCATGACTTCAGCAACACTCGTTTTTAAAAACTCCTCAACGCTTTTTTTATACGTGATATTGTCCAGTAAATAAACATATGAATACATCCAATCAGAGGAATAGGGTAAAGGAATGATTTTCGTTTCTTCAGAATGTGCTAGCAGATCTCGTGCCGTAATAATACCAATGACTTTATTATCCGTGTCTACAACAGGAAGGCCATTAATATTCATGTCCTTAAAAGTCCTCACAACTAATTCTATCGAATCATCAGGATGGACACTTACAACATTTGTGTTCATGAATTCAGAAATTTTAGACATTTTTCTTCCCTCCTTCATTCTTTTATATAATTATTATATCACTTTTATTTTTAGAAACAAATGAGACATAACCCTTGGGTATTTCCGTTTATTTTTAGTCCCGGTATTGAAGAAATGGTAAGACAGGATCAGTTTTTAACCGTGTAAATTTATTATACCAGAAGCAAATACTCAGTTTTATTTTATTCAATTTTGCGGATCTCGGTTACATGTAGATAGAAAACCAGACTTTCCCCATTAAATTCTTTGGACAGAAAAAACGAGCATAACCTTATATGTAAACATATATAATACAATATGTTGTATGATATAGAAATAATAGGCACAAATAAAAAATAATTGTATTTATTCAATAACAAAGTTATAATAATAACAAAGTGATAATGGTGGAGAAGATATTTTTTAATTAATAAAAAATAATTTAAAGACCGCGGGGGAGTTTTTTTGAAGTACTGCCGTTAATAGAGACTACTGAGTACATAAGTCAGTTATGAGTTAAAAAAACGCAAAGGAGATATTAAAAAAGCATAGCGTTCGTTTATTTAATTACATAAGTTTTTATAAGATAGTGAAGACAGACATCGCGCTTATTGTTTTTCATAGTCTTATTCCTAAAACACAGCATCTTTCTTATAAAATTTTTTTATACATAATAGAACCATATTAATACCGTTTATTACTAGTCAAAAAATGGAGTAAAAGCCCAATTAAATTTGTCTTATACATTAAGTGTCATTTTATAACATAAATGTTATAAAAAATAAACATCCCATTAAATGGTAAGAGATTTTCACAAAAGGATCCTTAGGTGAATAGAAATGGCGGAAAAAAAAGTTAGTCAAGTATTGGAAGAAAAAATTCCTAAACGATTGCCCGATCGTCGCATACTCCATTTTGCACCAGACCCTAAAAACCGGCGCAAAATATTTGATCGGCGCGCAGCGTCACACATTCAATCACAACATCTTGATCGATTTAGCAATTTAGTCTATGATTTTGGGAGCAGATATGATGTAGATATTCCTATTTCCCTTAGAATTAGCAGGAAAACCAAGATTTCAGCGCTCATTCAGGATATATCCTCAACGGGAGCCCTGATTAAGGTTGAGAAAAAATATAAAGATTTACTGCCTATTGGCACAAAATTAAAACTGCGATTCAAAATTCCAAAAGGCAGAATTCATGAAGATTATGAACATAGAGTCAATCTAAATGCACATGCGGTTCGATATAAAGAAGTTACGGATAAAAAGTATATCTATATCGGATTTGAGTTTGACCAAGCGATGAATAAATATTTTAAAAAGACGCGATGGGCGGAGGAGATTTCAACTGCATCGCTGTTTTTGGTTATTGTGCTTGGATTGATTGCGTTTTTGCGAATCGACAGTGTTGTTTATTTTCGGCACATGCCGCTGCTATATGGTTATAGTATATTTGCCACAGTATATTTAATTACGCGTTATTTATTCGGTTCGTTTTACCGAAACATTCCAATCGACCCGGCATTCACACCCGGCGTATCAGTGGTTATTCCATGTTTTAATGAAGAGAAATGGATTGAAAAAACCATTATAAGCTGTTTAGATCAGGATTACCCGCTTGAACAACTAGAGGTAGTCGTTGTTGATGACTGCTCAACGGATAACTCGCGGGCAGAGATTAAACGTGTTGTAAAAATGCTGGAAGATAATTGCAGTGAGTTTGACATTAAAAACCGTGTTAAATGTGTTTTCTTGGATGAGAATCACGGAAAGCGCGGTGCACTGGCCCAAGGCTTAAAGGTTGTATCGCATGATTTAGTTTCATTTGTGGATTCCGACAGCTTTATGGAACCGTCCGCCGTGCGTAATCTTGTTCAGCCTTTTAGAGATGAACAGGTAGGCGGGGTTACAGGCCGAACGGATGTTGCAAATGCCATGACTAATTATTTAACGAAAATGCAGAGCGTTCGCTATTATATTGCGTTCCGGATTATGAAAGCGGCGGAGGGTGTTTTCGATGCAGTTTCTTGTCTTTCGGGGCCCATTTCATGTTATCGCAGAGATTTATTAGAGAAATATGCAGATGACTGGGTAAATCAAAAATTCTTAGGTTTCAAGGCTACTTTCGGTGATGACCGAAGTATGACAAACTTTATTTTAAAAGAACATAGAACCTTTTATCAAGACTCAGCGATTTGTAAAACAATTGTTCCTTCCAAACTTAGAACTTTTTTAAAACAGCAGATGAGATGGAAACGTTCCTGGCTGCGCGAGTCAACCCGCGGTGCAACGTTTATGTGGAAGAAAGAGCCATTCCATGCGCTTTCATATTACGGGGGATTCATCGTGCCCTTACTTGCGCCATTTGTTGTGACTTACAATATGTTTTATATTCCGATTACGAGAGAGCTATTACCATTGGTGTTTGTCAGCGGGATATTACTGATGAGCTTTTTAATGAGCTTCATCTATTTAATACTTCGAAGAAGCAATATCTGGATATATGGACTTTGGTTTGTGTTATTTTATGAGTTTGTACTGATGTGGCAGATGCCGATAGCGATTATTACGTTTTGGAAATCGACATGGGGTACACGGGAAACGAAGGATGATGTTGAGGAACGAAAAAAACGTGAAGCACAGAAACAGCACAAACGATTGAAGAAACAAAAAATTGCCACTTCTGATGTGGAATAGAGAAATATATTATGATGAAAAAAGTGCAAAGCAAAACAGAAGATAAGTATATAAAAAGAAAAAACAGGATAAAGATAGTACGCGTTATTTTTCAATTTTTGGTGCTGGGATTGGTTGCTACGCTTTTTGTTAAGCTGTATTTTTTCCCAAAAGAATATGAGGAACCAGATAAAACGTTGTGGACACAGCGGAATGGTTTCATTGCACTGTCTTATGTCGGTGTTGCGCAGAACAAAAATTACCAGCTTGTTTCAAGAGAAAAACTGGACGCTCATTTAAAGGCACTTAAAGAAGCGGGTTATGTCACAATTGGGATTGATGATGTTATTGACTTCTATTACAACGGTGGAGCGCTTCCGGATAAGGCACTTTATATCATGTTTGAGGACGGACGGAAGGACTCTATTATTTTCACTGAAAGACTGTTAAGAAAACAAAACTTTAAAGCAACGATGATGAATTATGCATCAAATGTTGTTAATAAAGATGAGATTTTCATAAAAAAACGGGAACTTAACGAATTAACCGAAAGCACGTACTGGGATGTTGGCTCAAACGGATATCGGTTTTCTTACATTAATGTTATAGAGGCACTGGACTTAGAAGATATCGACGAAGACGGGGATTATAATAAACTGTATTTTGATTATAACCATTATTTGATGGATTATTTAAGGGATAATGATGGGATTCCAGTTGAAACAACTAAGGAAATGACAGAGCGTATTAATTGGGACTATCAAATGATGGAACAAATTTATACGGAAGCAATGGGGTATATCCCAAAATCTTATGTCATCATGCACGCAGGCGGGATATTCGGAAATACTCCGCAGGCAGTACAGAATGCAAACCTTGAAAACATATACCGTATGTTTGACGTGATGTTTAATCAAGAAGGGTCGTGCTATAACGGCGCCTCAAGAAACCCGTATAACTTAACGCGTATGCAGGTCTCACCAGATTGGAGTGTCAACAATCTCATCATGCAGATTGAGCTTTATACCGACAGCGGGATTCCCTTTGTTGTAGATGAAGCCACACTTAGCAGACTTGATGTAACCGGCGGCGTTGTCAACACGGAAAACAAAGATATTATCCTAACAACCGAAAAAGGCAGCAAAACAACAGCCGTGGTTAAAGGGACAGATAATTGGGATGATCTAAGCCTGAAGATTGGTTTAGGCGGAAGCGAGACCGGACGACAGTCTATTGTTTTGAGGCAGACGGCTGATAGCTATATCAAGATCAATATCAAAGATTTTAAGATGACAATCGAAGAGAAGGCACCTGGCAAAGAACCCAATGTTTTATATGATATGCCGCTATATGATGGTGGTGAAATTGTGCAGGATGTAGAAGATACTTTTGACCTTGAACGTGTCGATGAACAAACGGAGTATTATGAAAAAGTGGAACAGAATGAAACGTTTGAGATTCGAAAACGGACAATGGCATCCGGGCTGGAACAAATCATATGGGACATTGAAGTTAGCATAAACGGTAACAATATGACGGTTATTGTGAATGATATTGAGCTTGAACCAAATATTTTGAGGATTGATCCTAACATTAAAGCCGGTAGTATTTCACTTGAGGCATACGAAGAAGACGAGATTTATGACGGTATCTTTATCGACTTAGATGCGCGTTTGACAGAATAGCGCATATGAAAAAAAAATATAAAAAAATAAAAATCTGTGCTCTGATATTATCTATAAGCACATTATTAGCCGCAGCAGGTTGTGTGTCGAACAATGGCATTTTCCCAGAAGACACCCAACAATTTTCAGATAAAAACGAGGGTGCACCGTTTACGCCTGCGTCGACGCTGAACGCTTGGTTCGTCTATTGGGATGAATCCCGCGGGCTTACTGAAATAGCGAAAAGTGATGCTGTTCTGGATGCGTATGGCATTTCAGAAAATGTTAAGATTGACGGGTATAACTATTTTGGAGCGGCATTCAACCCTGACGGTAGTCTTTATATATTTAGTAGGACCGATTGGGCAGCGGTTGAAACGGCAGAAAACCTATATGTAACGATTGTGAATGACGTCATCAGTGAAACGGGGAATAACATACAGAAAGATCCGAAGGTCATAAACCGTATTCTCTCTAACCCCGAACTGATGCAAATGCACATAGACGACATTTTGCGATTTGTCAATGAACATCATATAGCGGGAATTGAACTTGATTATGAATCAATTTATGACAGCGACTGGGTACCATTTGCACAGTTTGTAGATAAGTTGGGGAGGGAATTAAGCAAAGCCGATGTTAAGCTAAGGATTGTTTTAGAGACGCGATGCCCGATAGAAGAGATTGAGTTTCCGCAGGATTACGAGTATGTAATGATGGTTTATAATCTTTATGGCCGTCACAGCGAACCGGGGCCTAAAGCGGATAAAGCATATATCATTACGAGTGCTACACGAATGGTACGGACATTTGAAAACCCACGATTGGCGTTTTCTTTAGGCGGATTTGATTGGTCGGATGGCGCGGTGGAAGCAGTTACAAAAGTTGAGGCAGAAGCGTATATGACTCAATATCATGCAGAGCCAGAACGGGATTGGAACAGCAGTACTGTTAGATTTAGCTATGATGTTGATGGCGATGCACATGAAGTATGGTTTGCGGACGGCGAAACCGTTAAAGCGTGGATTAATACAGCGGAAGAATGCGGTGTGAATAAATTTTCCTTATGGCGACTGGGAGGGAATATTTTAGATGAGGTTGAAAATGAATAAACGTATTTTATTTTCTATATTATTGACTTGTGCACTCCTTGCTTCGGGATGCGGGGAGAAAACTGATTTTCCCATTCAAGATGGAATCAGTGTATTCGATGCACAGACGCAGTCATATGACAATATTGTATTAACACCAGACAGCCAAAAGGTCACTGTCATTGACAGAGTAGTTACCGATCAAAAAGCCATGGCACTTACATTCGTGGGTATAGGTGATCCGAATGACTTAGACCGTTTATTAAAAACGTTATCTGAAAGGAATATCAAAGCAACCTTTTTTGTAAACGGAAATATAGCGGTGGAAACGCCCGAGATATTAGAAAAAATCATACAGGCAGGTCACGAAATCGGCAATTCGACGCTTAACTTTAACGATTTGACATCGATGGATGACCAACAAAAAATGAGCGAGATTGGGAAATCGCGTGAATTAATTCTTAACAATACCGGCGTAAATCCTGTACTTCTCAAAATCCAGGCCAATCATTATGATGATAGCGTTCTGGCGGCTGCAGCAGCTTGCGGCGAAGATTATATCATTGGATTAAGTATGAATCCGCTGGCAGCAGAACTGGAGACGGTTGCAGAAGCAGCAGATCTTGTCTTTGAAAGAAAACACCGCGGCGGCATTATCCAAATTGATTTGGATAATTATGACGGGGCGGATGAACTGGTCGCTGCCATTTCTGAGCGATTAGAAACAAAGGATTACCGACTGGTTCCGGCGGGTGACTTAGTCCCAATATATGAAGAGCGGCAGGAAAACCTTTATGTTCTAGATGAAGACTGGTTTAATAACCCTGTTGAAGAACGCAATTATATCAAGAATCGAAAAATCGGCCGCTATGTTGCGTTGACTTTTGATGATTGGGGTTCGGATGATACAATTGACGCAACGATGGATATCTTAACTGAGTACGGTGTTCCGGCGATGTTTTTTCTAAGAGCAAACGGCGTTGAATTGGACCCTAGCCTTGCATATACGATTCATGCACGGGGTTTTGATGTGGGCAATCATACGTTTAACCATGTTGATTTAACCACATTATCTGAAGAAGAGATTGAAAATGAAATTATTCTTGCGCATGAAATGATAACGCAGGCGATGAACGCTGAACCATATAAGTATTTAAGGCCGCCGTTTGGCGCTAACAACGCTGCCGTTGTTTCCGCGGCGGCAAAATGCGGTTATATTGTTGTTGATTATGAGGTGTCGGCTCATGACTATTTAGTCGAAAACTCGGCCGAAAAGATAGCAAAGACAATAGTAAGCAATACAAAATTCGGATCTATCATCCTGCTGCATATTTTAAACGATACAAATACACGTGAGGCGCTTCCGCTAATTATCGAACAGCTGCGTGAAAAGAAATATGAATTTATTACGGTTGCGCAGTTAATTGGCGACGATCCGCTTCCGGGAACAATTGTGGAAGACGTTACTTTGGATAATGATGCCTATGGGGTGGTGACCGTCTCATCTTTGAGTATTCGATCCGGACGATCGACTGATTATTCGCGAATTGGTGTGATTCCGAAAGACGGCATAATAGAAGTAATCGAATATGGAACGGAGTGGAGTAAGATTAAATACGAGGACATCATTGGGTATGTATCATCCAATTGCTTTGTATTGACCACTGATCTGGATGAATAGGCGGATATGGCGGTACGCAACACCATACATTAGCATGGTTCAAAAAAGGGCTTGGATTAAGCTGTATAACGATCAAAGATATTAAAATGTTGAGAGGAAAAAAACATTATGAGCAGCTCTGATAAGGGCTGTCCGGCAAATCGAATACAGGAAAAGCTTAAAAACCGATCTGCCGTTATCGGCATTTTTGGTCTCGGTTATGTTGGCCTGCCGCTTGCGGTTGAAATCGCAAAGGCGGGCTATTATACTGTTGGATTCGATATTGACAGTGAAAAGATAAAGAAGCTGAATGCCGGAAATAACTATATTGCGGATGTTTCGAGCGATGATTTGAATACGGTTATCAAAAACGGCATGCTGGTCGCAACAGCAATGATATCAGATATTCATTCAGCCGACTGTGTCTGTATTTGCGTACCTACACCTTTGGACAAATATCAGCGTCCGGATGTGAGCTACATTACAGAATCGGCCGAAGCGCTAGTGCCGCAAATGCACAAAGATATGTTGATTATTTTGGAATCAACGACTTATCCGGGGACGACGAACGATCTATTAAAACCGATTTTAGAAAAGTCGGGGCTGGTTTGCGGCATTGATTTTAATTTGGCGTACTCACCCGAACGGGTGGACCCGGGAAACAAGGAATATAAAACAAAAAATACGCCAAAAGTCGTAGGCGGCATTACTGCCACTTGCACCGAAACAGCAGCTTTGCTTTATGAGACGGTTTTGGACGCACCAGTGTATCGTGTTTCATCTCCCGCAACAGCGGAAATGGTGAAGATTCTGGAAAACACCTACCGTAACATCAATATTGGTCTAGTAAATGAACTAGCAATTCTCAGCAATAAAATGGGCATAAATATATGGGAAGTTCTTGAAGCAGCTAAAACTAAACCATATGGTTATCAGGTGTTCTATCCGGGCCCTGGGCTGGGCGGGCACTGTATTCCGCTTGACCCATATTATTTATCTTGGAAAGCGCGCGAGTATAGTTTCCATACCACAATGATCGAATCGTCAATGATGATCAACGACAAAATGGCGGACTATTGTGTGGAGCGTGCCAGAAAGATACTAAATCAATTTCAAAAAGCATTAAACGGCGCAAAGGTACTTGTTCTCGGTATTGCATATAAGCAGGATATTTCTGATTACCGAGAGAGCCCTGCACTGCGTGTTATTGAAGCGCTCGAAAAAGAAAATACGAATATTCAATTTTATGATCCTTATATCCCGATGTATCTTTACGGTGGTGAAAAACGTATTGGTGAAGTTGCACTGACAGCAAAGCTGCTCGAAAGTGTCGATTTGGTTATTATTACAGCAGCTCATTCAAATGTAGACTATTCACTTGTTCAAAAACATGCAAAAGTGATTTTTGATACTAAAAACGCGATGAAAAATATTGAAAAAAGAATTAATATTGAACTTCTTTAGTGGCTCTTTAATTGCAGAATTCAATTAATGAATTAATCTAAATATATGAATTGAAATGTTGGATGGTGTGATAGGTCGGTTTTTAAATAGATAGAAAAGTGAACAAATATGTCTTATGTCACAAATATGCCACGCGACAACCGGAAGCGAGTGAAATCTAATGGGCACGGAAACAACAGAGCATAGATAAAGGCAAGGCAGCATAGTTGAGGGTGGTGTGGTTTTACGGTCATGTGGGTTGGACGCCCATTCATCGTACTACGGGGCAGAGCCTGCGCCTATATACGCGCATCGTTATTGGTGGGCGTATTTGCTTTGCGAAAAAAAGTTTAATCCGTTTGAGCCCCCCTTTGTGATGCGCACTTTGTGAGTGCGACTTTCGTCCCTACAATAGCATATAAGCCGGTAATCCAAGGATTTATACTGAGGAAAGAGTACTATAATAGGGTAGGTCTCAAAATTCTTATGCACAGCTTGATTTTTATAAAGTAAACAGAATAAAGTTGCGTTTTTGTTTAAAATAGTGATCACATACGGAAAACCGATTCAAAAATAAAACCATAAATAAGCAGATTTTGTTGAAGATTCACTTGCAAAAATGTTGAAAAAGGCGGTATAATAAGAAAACCGGTTTTATTACCATACCAAGGAAAATTGATGATGCCAACAATTGATGATGTTGCGAAAAAAGCAAAGGTTGCAAAGAGTACGGTTTCTTATGTGCTTAACAATACGAAATCGGTCACGCCGGAAACCTATAATAAAATCATGCAGGCGATTGATGAGCTTGGCTATATACCTCGGGTGGCTGCGCAGTCATTAAAAACGAAGAAATCACTGACTATTGGTGTGATTGTACCGGAGATTACCAACAGCTTTTTTACTGAGATTATTCGCGGGGTTGAGGACGTTGCTTATGAAAACGGCTATAATATTATTTTGTGCAATACACAAGAGGATAAAACACGCGAAGCGGCATATCTGAACCATCTTTTCAGCAGGGATATTGACGGACTGATTTTCGTCAGTACCGGAAAGAACGAGAGTATCTTAAATAATAATCACCGGCTACCGATTGTAACGGTGGACAGAAAAGTAGGGAAACTGGACAGCGCGATAACCGTAAATAACGTTAAGGGCGGTTATATGGCTACAAAATACCTGATGGCGCATTATGGGAATGAAGTATACATGCTTACAGGGCCGCTCAGTATCAGTACTTACTTTGACCGTATGACGGGATATGCCAACGCATTTAAAGAAATAGGCATCGCATATGACTCATCAATGATTTTACAATGTGAAGTCAGTGTGACGGCTGGATTTGAAACGATGAAACGGCTTTTAAAAGAAAAACCAGAAATAAAGACCGTATTTGCATCCGCAGATATTATCGCAATCGGTGCACTGAAGGCGCTGGCAGAGGGCGGAAAGAAGGTCGGCGAAGATGTTTTCTTAATGGGATACGATGATATTGATATGGCATCAATGATGATACCAAGCTTAACAACGATTCGGCAGCCCAAGTATGAGATGGGCAAAAGCGCAGCAGAGATATTGCTAAATAAAATTAAAAACACAGCATACAAAAGTAAAGATGTTATATTCGAACCAGAATTAGTGAAACGCCAAACAAGTTAATTTTTTTAGCATAAGAAAACCGGTTCACCATTTTAAAAATATGGAGGAATTATTTTGATAGCATTAGGAAGCGACCATGTCGGGAAAGAATTGAAAGACCAGATTATTCAGTATTTGGATGAATTAAAGATGCCGTGGAAAGACTTTGGGTGTGACTCAACGGGCAGAACGGATTATCCGGTTTATGCAAAGAAAGTGACGGACGCCATTCAAACCGGGGTTTGTGACAGAGGCATTATTTTCTGCGGAACGGGGATCGGCATCTCGATTGCTGCAAATAAAGCCGAAGGCATACGTGCTGTCGTATGCAGTGAGCCGTATTCAGCAAAACTGTCACGGGCACATAATAATACCAACATTCTGGCGCTGGGTTCACGCGTTGTTGGTGTGGAACTGGCAAAAATGATTGTATTCGAGTGGCTGAATACCGAGTTTGAAGGCGGGAGACATCAGCAGCGAATTCAGATGATACAGGACATGGAACACCACACCACACCGGAGACAGACAATGGGCACAAGTAACAAGCGCTATCAAATCGGAATTGATATCGGAGCGACAAAGATAAATGCCGGGATTATTGGTCTTGATGGTCAGATTTATGTTCAAAAAAGAATGCTTATTGGCGATAGCCGGCCGGATGAAAATTTGGAAAACCAGATAACAGATTTAGTGGATTCCTGTATAAAAGATATGGGGATTACCAACCAGGATATTAATTTTCTCGGTATCGGAGTCCCGGGAACCGTTGATTTGAAGCGGGAAACCGTTCAGTATGCGCCTAACCTGAACCTAAGGGATTATGATTTAATCGGAAGGCTGAAAACCAGATATGATTTTGATATGCTGCTTGAGCAGGATGCAAAGTCGGCGGCGATTGGTGAGCTGCTGATTGGTGCTGGCCGCGGGATGGATGATATTGTGTGCATTACACTTGGTACGGGCATCGGATGCGGGATGATAATCGATAAGCAAATCTTTCGCGGAAAGCAGAATACAGCCGGAGAGATTGGACACATTGTCATTAATGCATCAGGACCGGCGTGCAACTGCGGTAAAAGCGGGTGCTTAGAAGCGTATGCATCCGGCACGGGGCTCAGCAAGCGCGCCACTGAGGCGTTTGGGTATCATGTTTCATCCAAAGACCTCTTTGAGATGGCTGAAAACAACCCGAAGGCCGCAGAGATTGTTGATGCGGGTGCGGAGGCGATGGGGATTGGTGTGGTCAACATTATCAATATCTTATCGCCGCAGGCGATAATCTTAAGCGGCGGACTTTCTGAACAAAGTAGTTATATTGAAAAAATAAAAGCGTTTGTCTATCAAAATGCTTATGAACTTTCGATCCTCCCGGATGACTTTGTATTCTGCCGGGCGGAATTGGGCAGTGACGCACCCATGATTGGTGCAGGATTACTCAATCAGATTTAAATCACTTAAGGAGCAAAAATGCCAAGTTTAATTTCACCTTCTATGATGTGTGCGAATGCACTAAATCTTGAAAAGGATATAGACAGCCTTGAAAAAGGGATGGTGGACTATCTCCACTTTGATATTATGGACGGAACTTTTGTGCCGAACTACTCGCTTGGAACCTGCCTGATATCGGCCCTGCGCCAACGCACCAATATACCGTTTGATATACACTTAATGGTTGATCGGCCGGAGAACAAACTTGCTTATTTTGATATTCGAGAGGGTGACATGATATCCGTTCACTATGAAGCAACCCCGCACATAGTACGTGTGCTCGGCCAAATCAGAGAGCGAGGCGCAAAGGCGTGTGTCGCGGTTAATCCCGGAACACCAGTCACGATGCTGCATGATTTGATGGAAGATATGGATGCGGTGCTGGTGATGACCGTTAATCCGGGCTTTGCCGGACAGCGTCTGGTTGCGTCGGCGATACAAAAAATTGCGGATCTTAAGCAGATGCTGACGGCGCAAAACGCACAGCATATTCTGATAGAGGTGGATGGGAACGTCAGCTATGAAAATGCAGTTAATATGAAGAGGGCAGGCGCAGATATATTCGTGGTCGGATCATCCAGTGTTTTTGGGCATCAAGACGGAATCATAGCCGGATTAGACACCTTTCGTACAGCAGTAGACGGTGCCAATCGATAGACAGTATGAATATACTGCGTAAAAAACTCAAATATGAAATTGTTTATCGTTATAAAAAGGCAGACAGCGACTATGATATAATATTGATTATTTGAGTGAAGGCGATATGTGATGCGCAGATTAAAGGGTGCACTGAAACACTTTAACTTTCATACAAAAATGCTGATGACTTTCTCTATCTTAATGATTGTCATCATCATTATTATGGGTGCGGCATTTAACGGCTATGCGAAGTCGATGCTTGAGAACACCATAAAAAATGAGTTTATGGCGAACAGTTCGATTATGTCCAAACAGGTCAGTGATTTGGTGACCGAAATGGACTATGTCGCGAAGCGGCTGGTCAAGGACAAAGACTTAAGCCTTAAGATAAAAGAATTGGTTTATAAAAAGAGCCTTACCAATATTCTTTTATCCGACAGCAGTATTGAGCGGTCACTGCTGGAGGTCATCCGGGACAGCAAAGAGGTCTATCGCGGCAGTATTATCACGATAGATGGAGACTCGGTTTCTTCCAGATACACGCCGAGAGCAAAGATTAATCTGGGAGATTCGGCAAGTTGGCTGAATACCGTTGAGTTTTTATCACTTGAGGACAGCTACTTAATCAGGGCGCATGAGGATTATCTTTCAACTTATGAGAAGATACCGGTATTCTCATTAACGCGGCCAATGGTTGTGGATGGAGAGACAGTGGCGTTTGTTGAGATTCAGCAGCGTATCAGTTCGATTGAAAAGATTATTGAAGCCATTGATACCAATGCTGACATCATTATACTGGATCGAAACGGTGAGCAGATTTATTCAACATTTGCTGATGTTTTGCCGGAAGACCTCGCTTATTATTGGAATCGGATGGCATATAATGACGCAGATGTGCTGACCAGTACGAATCCGCACACCGGTGTAAATGAGTTAATCGCATATGATTGCACCAACGAAATGTGTATACTAATGGTTCAGCCGAAAAGTGAGCTGATGTATAACATCAATGATATCCGGAATATCACCATAATGTTAGTCGTTGGGATTATCATTGTCTGTATCGCATTTATCTATATCTTTTCTAGGCGTCTGACTGTACCGCTTCGACAGCTGAGGCAGAAGATTAAGAACACGGATTTTAAAAAGCTGAATGCGGATGCGCTTATCCAGCTTGATACATCGGGATACAGCGATATTGAAGCGATTGATGAAGCGTTCAACAGCATGCAGGAAAAAGTAAAAGAAGCACTGGACGCCGAAGTAGAAGCCCGCACATTTCAGACAAAGGCACAATTTGACGCCCTGCAGGCCAGAATTAATCCGCATTTCCTGTTTAATATGCTGGGCATTGTTGTGAATATATCCGAGGAGCAGGGCAATTATGAGGTCGCTGATATCTGCATGAAAATCGCAAATATGCTGCGTTACTCTACAACCGCTTCGGATACCTACACCACAATTGGTGAAGAGATTGACCACACGTTAGATTTCTTATCGCTGATGAAAACCCGGTTTGAACATCGGCTGGAATACACAGTAAACGTTGACGACCGGCTAAAGGATGTCGAATTGCCAAAACTCATTATTCAGCCGCTGGTGGAAAACTCAATCGCACACGGATACAGCAACAGCAGCGTAGAAGTGATGAAAATTGAAGTGGACGTGTATGCAGAAAAGAACAGCTGGAATATTTTAATTTCAGATAATGGCGCAGGCTTCGGTCGAGAGGTCTTAAAAAACCTGAACCAGACTATTGAAGCCTTTAGCCGCAGAGACTCTAAATATGAGGATATGAAGAATATTTCGATTGGCGGCATGGGAATTATCAGCACGTTTATGCGTATGAAACTGCTATATAAGGATGAACTGCAATTCTATCTTGGCGCGAATGATCAAAATGGCGCTGTAGTCAGGATATCCGGGAAAATTGAATCGAAGGGTGTAGATCATGTATAAATTTTTTATTGTGGATGATGAGCCTCCGTTTATTCGAGCAATCACACGTCTGATTGAAGATAATTTTGATCAGATACAAATTGTCGGTTTTGCATATAACGGTGAGACAGCCTTGAAAAAAATAAAAGAGAATCCTCCTGATGTCGTGATTACTGATATTAAAATGCCTAAAATGGATGGAATAACGCTGTTAAACCGGATTAACGAAGAAATGTCGGATACGCGGTGCGTGGTCATCAGCGGTTACCAGGATTTTAACTATGCAAAACAGGCAATGAAGAGCGGAGTGACGGACTATATCTTAAAACCGATTGACCGGAAGCAGTTTACAGCGGTCATTACGGATTTGCTGAAGGAAATTGCAGGATTACAACAGGAGCACGAGGAGCGCAGTATTCTGCAGCTCTATAACGGAAAGCCGGTAAAGACCGAGGATTTACAGCGCTATTTTAGATACAAAAAATATAGAGCATGTATTATCCAGAACGGCCTCTATTCGTCAAATTATTCAAACGCCGCCATCCAACCTATTAAACTTTCTTCATTCAATGCTCACTGTCAACGGATGTGGCAGCTTTCTTTCCCCAAGAAGAACCAAATCATGATGGTCTTCGGCTATGATACCCATATCAACAGCGGTGATATTAATCAATTTAAACAACTATTGGATAAAGACATAACGCTTTGCCTGTCAAATGAGTTTGAAGAAATCAGCGAGCTGAAAAAAATCGTCAGCATGCTGGACGAGATTATCCGGTATCAACTTATTATTGGAAAGAGTCAGTTGATCAAAGCAGAAGATGTTGCTGATGAAATCTATAAACCACTGATTGATAATAATAAATCAAAGAAGATCGAGGTATTAACCAAAGCTGAAAATTTCAGTTCGATGAACTTTTTATTGATGGAAATTTATAAGTGGTTTGTGGAATGGGAAGCCGAGCAGAAGACCCAGTTTGAACTTGAGCAGGCAATCAAGCAGATTTTCCATATGGTTCAGCGTTTTGCATCGCAGGCGATTACTGTTGATATCATCAAGGAGTTTGAAAAGCAGATGCTGACGGCCGGAACGTTTACCGATCTTTATATTGTGGTGCATGGCATATTGGTTGATGTGTTTGAACAGTACATTTTAAAGGATTATGCAGCAGGAGTAGGCACGATTGAGAAAGAAATTGATACTTATATTGAGCAGAACATGAACAAGCCTATTTCACTGAGCAGCACCAGCGAGCATCTTAACATATCCCAACCTTACTTGAGTAAATTGATGCGCCGGTTTAAAAGCCTGTCGTTTAATGAATATGTTACAAAAAAGAAGATTGATGCGGCAGAAGGGTACATGCAGGATTATCCGGATATGCTGATAAAGGATATTGCCGAACTTGTCGGATACGAGGACCATCATTATTTCAGCCGGGTTTTTAAAAGCATTACCGGGGAGACACCGAGCGTTTACCGGAAGCAGCATGTTAAGTAAAGATATGATTAATAACAGCCGTTAAGCGGCTGTATTTTTTTGCAAATCAGTTTTGTATTGTCCACTAACCATTATCATATTCTCTATTTATATTGCGAGGTCCATCAACTATAATCCAACCAGATTGTGATATGGAGTGAGACATGAAAAAATATTGTTTGGTTAACACACTGAAGCCTGAGCATATTTATGACTATGTAAAATTGCATAAAGAAGCGCACATAACGGAATGGAAAACACAGCTGCATGCTTTAAAAAGGGCAGGCGCAGTAAACTGTCAAACGTATGTGTATGATAATCTGGTCATCATTTTTTATGAGTGTGAGGATATTATCGATAGTTTCAAAACGCTGGCGATGAATGAAGACAATAACAGATGGCAGGCAAAAGTAGCTCCGTGGTTTGCGAGATCGCCCAAGTTTGACGGGTCAGAAGAAGTGACAACGGCAGAAAAGATTTTTGACCTGAATGAACAGCTTGAAGGCAAACTGACCCAATATTAAGGACAGTGGCTTTAGAATCGTATGAGCGGTTCTAACTTAAAAATAAAATGGAGGAACAAAATGAAGAAAAGTATTGTAGCTTTGTTGGTTATCGTTTTAATTGCTGGTTTGGCTTTAACCGGATGCGCTCAACCCGCACCTGAAGCGGAGGAAGCAGCCGTTGAAAAAAAAGCCGAAGAAGTGGCAGAGCCGGCAGAAGAAGCGATGAAGATCGGCGTTGCGCTTGATAACTTGAATGACCCGTTCTGGCTGGGTATTGAAGCGGGTATTGACGCGGCAGGCGAAGAGCTCGGAGTCGAATTGATTAAGCGGACAGCTGAAGGGGATGCAACGACACAGAACAATCAAATCGACGACATGATTGCACAGGGCGTCAGCGGTATCGTATGTGTATATGTTGACTCTGAAGCAATTCTGCAGTCGGTAAAAGCATGTAACGAAGCAGGCATTCCGTTCATCTATTGTGACAGAACACTGGAAAGCACAGACGATGCGAAGGTCGACTGGGGTATTGCAACAGACAATTATGCATTAACTAAGAACGGTTGGGATTGGCTGGCAGGTTATGCACGCGAAAATGACATGCAGCTGAAAGTGCTTGAACTGGTCGGCAGCCTGAGTGACAACAATGTGTTAAAACGCAGCGAAGGGTTTGCTGAAGTCATGGAAGCAAACAGCGATATCATCGAACTCGTACAGCAGGTACCGACAGAATGGAATCTGGAAAAAGCTTTAGCGGGTGCAACCAATGCTCTGCAGGCAAATCCGGAAATCAACGTTATCTTCATGCACTCAGACTATCTGCTAGAAGCAACGATTTCTGCATTAAAGCAGGCAAACAGATATGTTCCGATCGGCGAAGAAGGTCACGTCATCGTCATGCCGTATTCAGGCAATGCGGGTTCAATCCGTGCGATGGAAGAAAATTATGTAGAAATGTGCTTTGGTATGGACGTTTATAAAGAAGGCTATGAATCAGTTAAAGCGGCAGTCGAGATTGCCGGCGGCGCTTCTTATGGCGATCCTATGGACGATGCAGGCTTTATTATCACTCAGGAAAACTTTGATGAAATGGCACCAAGATCATATGGCGTTATCGTCAGATAGCAGAATGAAATAAGTGAAGAAATGGCCGCAATATTCATTGTTGCGGCCATATTTTCGAAAAGAACGGAGATTAAGATGAGCACCACGAGAATCCAAAAAGCCCTGCGAACAGCAAAAAACAATCCAGCAATATTGTTCTTTCTTGTTTATTTAATTGCTTCCTTGTTTTTTGTTCCAAAATTCGCTAATCCGCGAAATCTTGGTAATATTCTAGTTCAGAGCACTGATTTAATTATTATGGCCTGTGGGATGACATTTGTATTTATGAACGGCGGGATTGACTTTTCTATGACCGCAACCATCGCGCTCGGCAGTGTCGTCGGGGCAAGCATCATGATTCTGCCGGGTAATCCGGTGCTGATGACGATATTGGCAATTGCCGTGATGGTAGTGATCGGCGTTATAATCGGCATCATCAATGGTCTTTCAGTCACGATTCTGAAGATGCCGTCCTTTATTGCGACGATGGCGACTCAGCTGATATTTTCCGGAGCGGCTTTGTTTTATACCCAAAGCGCAACAATCGGCGGTTTACCGGATCAATTCTTAAAGATCGGAGAAGGCCGTGTGCTGACCATTCCCGTTCCCATTATTATCTGTGTTTTAGTGGTCGGCGCGTGCTATTATCTGCTCCACCAAACCGTGTTTGGCCGGTATGTGTTTGCGATTGGCACCAACCATGCGACATCAGGGATATCCGGGATTCCGGTGAAAAAGACAATCTTCAAACTCTTTATTATTTCGGGGATTTTGGCATCAATCAGCAGCATTATTATGACGTCGAAGTCCGGCGCAGGCATGCCGGGCATGGCGAAAGATAAATTGATGGATATCGTTGCGGCGGTGGTCATCGGCGGTACAAGTGTAACCGGCGGAAGCGGTAATATGCTGGGAACCGTCATTGGTGCAATTTTGGTAATTGTCCTGAACAACAGCCTGAATCTTTTAGGTGTTGAATGGTACTTCATCAATGTTTTAAAAGGTATGATGGTGCTTGCGGTGGCACTGCTTGATGTGCTGAGAAAAAAATCACACTAAGGTGAGGCGAAAATTTTGAAGAAACCAATATTACAGCTTATAAAGGTCAATAAAAGTTTTGGCGGCGTAAAGGTTCTGAAAGATATTGACCTTACGCTGAACAGAGGCACAATATTAGGGCTGGTCGGGGAGAACGGTGCAGGGAAATCCACGATGATGAACATACTCGGCGGCGTTATCCAAAGAAACAGTGGAGAGGTGCTGCTGGAAGGCGAGCCCTATCATCCGCACTGTCCGGCTTTTGCGGCACAGGCGGGCATTGCGTTTATTCATCAGGAGCTAAATCTGTTTCTAAACATGACCGTAGCAGAAAATATTTTTATTGATAAAGCGCCAAAATCTACCATGGGATTTATTTCGCATAAAGAAATGAACTGCGCCGCGAATAAGATTTTAAGCGAACTTGGCATTGATATTGACCCGACAGAGATATGCGAGAACCTGCCGATGGGGATGCGGCAGATGGTTGAGATTGCGAAAGCGATGGCGAAAAAGGCCAAGATAATCTTCTTTGATGAGCCGACAACATCCTTGTCAACAAAGGAAAAAGAAAAGTTGTTTGAAATTATCAATAAACAGGTCAAGCAGGGCATCTCGATGATTTATATCTCCCATACGCTGGAAGACGTCATGTATTTGTGCGATGAGATTGCTGTGTTAAGGGACGGCGAGTTGATTGACCAGCAGGACAAAAAAGACATGACCAAAGAAAAGATGATCAGCATGATGGTTGGCCGCGAGATGAGCCAGCTGTTTCCGTATATTGAAAAGACGATTGGTAAGGAATATTTAAAAGTCGATCAACTGACGAATGAAGGCGTCTTTAAAGACATCAGCTTTACACTTCACGGCGGAGAAATTGTGGGGATGTTTGGCTTGATGGGCGCAGGGAGAAGTGAGGTGGCACGTGCGATTTACGGCGTTGATCCAATGGCATCTGGCGAGATCTATTATAAAGAACAAAAGATAAACAGCATCAGCCCCATGTCTTGGAATAAAGCGGGTGTTGCGTTTATCACCGAAAACAGGCGAGACGAAGGACTGTTGATGCCGAAAACTGTAAAAGAGAATCTGATACTTGCTGATTTAAAGACGATGCGCGGCAAAATGGGGATTTTTAATTATAAAAAAGAAGAGCAGAATACAGCCCGGGCAATCGACCGATTGAGAATCAAGACCTATGATAAGTCGGAACAAATCGCCCGGAACCTGTCCGGGGGCAATCAGCAAAAAGTCGTTATCGGAAAGTGGCTGATTACCGAACCGGATGTCTTTATTATTGATGAACCAACGCGGGGAGTGGACGTCGGCGCGAAATTTGAAATTTATACTCACATCAATAATCTGGCCAAAGAAGGATCGGCAATTCTGTTTATTTCATCCGAAATGGAGGAACTGATCGGTGTCTGTGACCGTATCTTAATTATGGCTGGGGGGAGAATAACGGGGGAATTGTTGAGGAAAGAGTTTAATCAGGAAAAACTGTTGAAAAAAGCGATTGAAGGTGGAGAAAATGATGAAATCCAGTGAACGAAACAGAACAGACAGATTATATAATTACTTTTATAAATACGGCCTTTATATCGTTCTGGTTGTACTGGCCGTTACATTCGGGACGCTGAACGCCAATTTTTTCACCATCAATAATCTGATCAATATTCTACAGCAATCATCCGCAGCCGGAATTGCAGCAGCGGGGCTGGTGTTTGTTATTTTAACAGCCGGCATCGATATTTCGATGGGATCAACGATTTATTTTTCATCGGTCATCGTTACGATTGCGACAAATGCCGGCGTTGGACTGTTTGGTGCAATCATACTTGCGCTGGCCTGCGGGGCTGCAGTCGGCGTTATTAATGGGTTTTTTATCGCAAAGCTGAATGTAGTGCCGCTGATTGTTACGTTGGCTAACTTATACCTGGTTCGCGGTGTGGCGCTGGTCATAACCGATTTGCATACGATGTTTTTCAGCAATTCGGTAGCAGATGCGATTGCGTACACGCGGCTTTTCGGCGTATTCCCTGTGGTTATTTTGATTTTAATTGTGACGCTTGTGCTGGTGCAAATCACATTGAGCAAAACGATGTTTGGCAGACAGTTGTATGCCATTGGCAACAACAAGATTGGTGCGCTGAAAATTGGGATTAAAGTGGAACGGAATGTGTTTTTAGCCTATGTTATCTGCGGCATGATGGCAGGGCTGTCCGGATTGATTTCCGGTGCTCAGGTCGGCGGTATTACGCCAACGTTTGCGGTCGGGCAGGAATTCATCATCATCAGCGCTACGGTACTCGGCGGTGTCAGCCTTTTTGGCGGGAAGGGCAAAGCGTTTCCCGGGGCGTTTATCGGTGTTTTAATTGTGATGTGCATCGAGAACGGACTGGTTATGGCGCGTGCCAATATGTATTTATATACGATTGTCAGGGGTATTGTCATTTTCCTTGCGGTCATGCTGGACTGTATGCGAAATAAGAGCGAACTGAGATAGAATGAGGTAAATATGTCAAGTTTATTTGTGGATACACCCTATCTGGTTTTTCAAAACCACGAAACACAGAATGACGCATCATTGGAAATAAGCCAGTCGGATATCACGGCTTTGCGGGAACTGGCAAAGCAGTATGCAGAAATTGCGAACGATCCGGTCAATCTTAAACGAAAAAAAATGTGGACAAACCTTAACGATCTTAAGCCGACGCGTCCGTTACTCTGGATGAACGAGGTGTGCTGGAATGAAATGAACGTTGATGACGAGCTGACGCTGCGTTGTAAAAACGAGGTCTGCCAGCGTATTGAAACAGAGATGCGGCGTACAATTTATCAATGGAAGCATATGCAGGGCGATATGATCGTTGAAAATAAGTTTTTTGCTCCATACATTTTAAGCAACTCAGGATATGGAATCCATGTTGAGGCGGAAGTGAAGGAAACAGACGAGGACCGTGAAATCGCATCAAGGCATTTTCATAATCAAATCATGGAAGAAAGCGATATAGAAAAACTGAAAAGCCCGGTGATTGAGGTGAATCATGCCCGATCTGATGCCTTTCTTCACACATACCAGATGTTGTTTGATGGCATCATGCCGGTTGAACAGAGCGGTTGTACCGGGTTTTGGTTTGCACCCTGGGATGATATCGTGTTCTGGATGAATGCAGATAATGTGTTGATTGATCTTGCTATGAAACCGGAACTGATGCATAAATTGATTAAGCGTACAGTCGAAATCTATCTGGACGGTTTAAAACAATTTCAGGAATTAGGAATGCTGTCGCTTAACAATAGGAATGTGCGCGTAGGCTCTGGCGGATACGGATATACCAACGACTTAGAGCAACCTAAAAACGATATTAGAACCGAACATCTTTGGGGCAGTGCAACGCCTCAGATTTTCGGATCTGTGTCGCCGGATATGCATCGGGAGTTTGGCGTTGATTATGAATTAAAATGGCTTGAAAATTTCGGGATGGCGTATTATGGTTGTTGCGAACCATTGCATAATAAGATTGATATTTTGTCACAAATTAAAAACCTGCGAAAAATTTCGATCAGCCCGTGGGCGGATGAAGCAGCAGCGGCGGAACAGATGAAAGGCCGGTATGTTATGTCATTAAAGCCAAGCCCGTCTGTGCTGGCCTTTCCCAGCCTTGACGAGAAGGAGGTTGAAAAAGAACTGCGGACTAAACTGACGCACGCAAAGGATTGCAATGTTGAGATTATCCTGAAAGATATCAGCACGGTTAAATTTGAACCTCAGCGGCTGTGGAAATGGACTGAGATTGCGACTCGGGTTATTAAAGAATTTGAATAGCCAAGTTTCCCTTTACCGAATTAGATTTGCCTTAAGAAACAGCCTGTGCAATTTGTGCCTCTATATAGTGTTTTTAGAAAACATGATGTACTTAATAAAAAATATAAGGTGTAAATTGAAATTTATAAAATACAAATGAGAATTCGCGTTATAAATATGTCACGTAACAACCAAAAATGCGTGAGGACAGGTGGACATACAAAAATCCTAAGCGAGTGCATTTAGTGCTTAGGATTAAATCACCAATAGAGTTCAAAAAACTGTACTTTAAATTCATGAATCTTTTCTTGGGACTCAACATCTGGAGTATAGTCCTTAAAACTAACAATTTAACAGACCAGTTTCTTGGGAGAAGATCAAGCATCCTACCATCGCTTAGTTGGTTGTTTTGTATTTGTTGCTTTCTTTACTCTTGTAATCGCCAGATTGTGATTGCCCCTCCTTTATTTACGAGCAATTTGCTTTTCGACTTTCTAGTTTAATTGTTTTTATTTTATTAATCAAATTAATGATTGCTTTTGTTATTTTATTTACCAAAAAGCCTAACGCAAAACTAACAATAATACCTTGAAGTAGAACAAGTATTGTACTATTAAAATAGTATGAAAATTCAGTAAAAAAGTAATAGTAAATGAATGTATGAGTTAAGTAAATTTGATATGAATACTTCCCAAATTGAAACAATACTTCCTTTACAAATCTCAGATTATATTTTTCATCAATCGCTATATAAATAAAAACAATCAATAAACTCAGAATCCAAAAACTGCTAGAAAGTGTTGCACTTTGGGTAAAAAACAGTATGGGTATAGACGCCAAAAATAAGATAATTATATTTGATAAACGTTTCTCCTTGATAAAATCTTTAATATTGTCTTCATACATGGATAGGAAAATTGCTATTGCAAAAGCAAAAAGATAATCAGGATAGATCATATTAAGTATTACTTGAGGAATCGTTCTAGGAATAACTAATTTGCATATAATCCAAATTGTCAATATAGCCATTAACCCATGTTTCTCCATCATTTTCGCCAAGGGGACAAATAGAATGTAAAACCAAAGTAACATAGGTATAAACCACCAAGTCTCATTATATGCAAAACTTCCCAGCAAAGGTATAAAAAAATTCCTTAATCCCAAAAACTCAATAAGCATTTTTAAAAAAACGTTATTCAGTCCGTACGCTTGTTCAAGAGTTCGGAGATTAAAAACCGTACCAAGTAAAACAAAAAGAATGAAAACTATTTGAAAAGGAATTATAATTTTTTTTATTCTGTTGAATGTAAATTTAAAATATCCAAAATTTTGATTTTTGTATGTTTTGTAAAGACCATAACCGCTAAGCACAACAAAGAGTGTAACGCATATTTTGCTGTAATCAACTATGTAATCCATTATAATATTTCCATAACCTCTATAGACATAAAAGTAATGATGAATAAGCAACAATATGACTGAAACACCTTTTAATTCGATTGTTTGTTCTTTAGAAATCATAAACTTATCCCCTTTTACAATCAAAACTATTGTCTGTATTTTTCAAGCAATTTCGCGGTTACTCAATAATTGATATGATTCTACCATATTTTTCATGTAACATAAAAGGCTCTCTATTTAAAAATAAAAAGGATATCATTTCCTCTTCCTCAAAGCCAACCTTTTCTATGTCCTTTATTCAGTTGTCCTTGTGCGATTCTGGTACAAAAACTACTGGACAGAACAGAGGCACAAATTTTTCACCAATTATGCCACTTCACTTAAGCTTTTCGCCAACAACTGATCCGGTCATAATGTCAGGAATTTCGACTATGCAGGCATTTAAAGCACCTGCTCGGCTATTTATCTTGCATAATCCTTAGGAGTTTAGTTCCCTTTGGAACTATGTGGTTGGAACTCATTGTAGTCCCTACGCCATGTCTCATTTTTACTTCTCGCATCGTTAATTGACAAAAACAAATAGATAATTAACACACATCACTTTGTTTAATTCTGTGGAAGAGGTAAAATTTGAGTATGCCAAAGCGATAAGTTATAATGGTATCATGTAATAATTGAAAGAATCGTTGAATGAGTAAAAGCAGATAGAATTTTGATATGCACGAAATTTTGGAGGTTAGGAAAATGAATCAGGCAAGGACATATAATCTCAAAAAGACGCTCATCGTTGCTTTTCTTGTGTCGGCAGGGGTAGTCATCATAACATACTTTCTATCCAAAACTCTGGGAAGATTTCAGTCAATACTGCTTCCGGACACAGGCGCTGCTTGGTATTACTGGAAGCTTCCTAAAGTTGAGTTATGGGCAACTATAACAATGTGGGTATTTTATCTTGCGCATCAAATTACGGTTTGGGGTTTGATATATAAACTAAAGGATCAGAAGCCGTTGCCAAAAGGACGTATAGGGAGATACAACCTCTGGCTGCTGATAGTCAATGAAATCTTCATTATTATCCATTTACTTCAAACGGCATTCTTCTATGATGGGCTTGCGCAATTTGTACCGGTCATGTCATCTCAAGGTTCGGTGATTGTCATGCTGGTTATGATACTCATCATGATGAACGCCAGACGGGGTTTATTCTTTGGGAAACAAGTCAAACTACCTATAGCGGGAGCAGATCTGGTTACAAAAACACACGGATATTATATTTCATGGGCTATCGTATATACCTTTTGGTTCCATCCGATGGAAGGAACGCTAGGCCACCTCTTGGGTTTCTTTTATATTTTTATGTTATTTGTGCAGTTATCGCTTGCTAAAACGTCATGGCATTTTAATATTAAATGGATTACGCTGCTGGAAGTGTATGTTGCATTTCACGGGGCAGTTGTTGCGATTAACGCCGCGAATGGTATGTGGCCCATGTTCTTCTTTGGGTTTATGATGATGTTTGTTGTGACTCAAATGTTTGGCATCATAAAGAATAGAATAGCGATTTCAGGCATCATTGCCGGATATGCTGCGTTAGTACTCGTGACATACAGCGGATTATTGAATAACCTGTTTTCAGGGACGTCGGTCGGATGGTCGGATATACATCAAATCACATGGATTCCGATCATCCTCTATGCGTTGGTTTTCGCTCTTGTTTGGTTAATGCAGGGAGTCGCATACCTTTTGAAAACAAAGCATCAGGCAGCCCATAACAAAACAAATCCGTAAAAAAAGCTTCAAACCGTTTGTGCCGCTCCGTGGGGTGCGCGACTCGTGTGCGTGTGCCCCCATGCGTTATATAATGCGAGTCACAGAGTGATCAGGGACAAGACAATGTAAGGGAAAAAGGAATGCGTTATTTTTTGTTATTCTTTTTACAGGTTTCCCTTTCGATTACAAAGGTATCAACCATAGTCTTCATTGAAGGCAAATCTTTGTTATTGATAATATCGATAATTCTATTTACACCGACCTTGCTCATTGTATTGGTATCAATATCAATGGTGGTTAGCGGAGGGCTGGAGGTCGCTGAAAGAATGATATTGTCAGCGCCCATAATAGAGATATCCTCAGGTATGTTTTTGCCTATCTCTTTTAAAGCGCGCATAACGCCCAGTGCCATAAAATCGTCTTCGCAAAATAGAACATCAGGCAGGTCATTTTTACTGTTTTTTAATATGTCTTTAAAGTTGAGATATCCTTCTTCCATTGAATTCGTTATGCTGTATACATGACTTTTTTTCGCTTCTATCGAAAGCTCTGATAGCCGCCTAAAAAAGCCCTCTTTTTCCCTGACAAGATTTAAAGGCCTTTTTTTTGCCTGAACATATCCTATTTTAGTAAAGCCGCAATCAATAATGTATGAAGCGGCCTGATAGCCAAGCATAAACATATTGGCGCCGATGCAATCCACATTTAAAAGATCAAATACGTTATCTAACACCACCAAATTGGGTTGGTGTTTCTGAACAAATAACACATCCTTTTCATCAATATATGTGCCAAGAAGAATGAGCCCCAAGGACGGATGGTTCGTCTTATAGTGGATCATATTTTCCTCTAATTTATTTATATCTGTTGAAGAAATCAAAAGCCCAAAGCCCTTTTTTTGACATTCGCGTTCAATATCCCGAATCAAAGCCATAAAAAATGGCGATTCATAAAAATGTGTACTAATCATGTCCTCATTCATACACACTAAAAAACGGATAAGCTTATTGCATTTATTTTTTTTCTTTATTTTGTATCCTAACTCATCGGCAATATCAAGTATCCGCTGCCGTGTTTCATCACTAACACCGGGTTTATTGTTTAGCGCAAGTGATACTGCGGAACTTGAAACATTAGCCTGCTTAGCGATTTCACTGATTTTAGCCATAATATAACCTCGTTATTAATTGATATAGATTATATTACCTTATCCCATGACATGTCAATATTTTAGTAAAATTTAGTAAAATAATAGCTAAATATAAACTTGACATAAACTAAATATTATTATATATTTTATATAAATATTTATATTATACAATTCGTAAAGACTGACTAAACTCGAAAAAAGATAGCTGCAATCAGTAAGCATAATTCTTAAACAGCATACATAAAAACATTGATGATTCTTTAATATAGAAGAAAATTGTTGATTTTTTGGAAGTGCGAATAAACCCTTAAAACATAAAAATAAAATAACAGCGCAAGATGCACCTATATGATAATTCACAACAAATTAGCTGTTTAAGTGTGCTTGTTGATTTCAAAGAAGCGTAGTAATAGAGCGGCAATAAGAAAACCAGTAATCGCTGATAAAATTAAGCAATAATGACGACGGAATGTTTGGCGATGCCAATAGAGGGGGCCAATATTACTTAATCTCATTGATAAGTTTAAGTTGGATTATATTTCATCTAAAAAAGGAAGATATTATGGCGAAAATCAAAATACCAAATGAAGAGTTTGAATTAAGAATAAAGAATATTCGCAGATTAATGTCTCACAACAAAATTGACGCCATGCTCGTGTATGGCGATGAATACCGTAAAGAGAATTTGCGTTATGTCTCAGACTTTTGGCCTATTTTCGAGCGCGGTGCGCTGTTGATAGGCAAAAATTCAGAACCGGTGTTGCTATGTGCGCCGGAGGCTGAAAAATTAGCATACGAAATGAGTGCGTGGAAGAACATAAAAGTGGTCAAGGACTTTTTGTGTGTTACGGTTCCTGATGAAATTAATTATCCACATGCGAGATATACAGATTTCTATGAAATGGCAAAAGAATTAAATGCAGCGGGGACTATTGAAGTGCTGGGTGTTTCCGGTCTGGACGCTATGCCGCAGGGGTTGCTGCAAACAATTAAAAGCGCGTTTTCGTGTAAGGTTGAAGACGCAAATCACATACTGTATGAATTGAGATTAAAGAAAAGCGACAATGAAATTGCCTGTATTAAAGAGGCTGCAAGGATTGCCGATGTGGCATTTAAAGCGTTAATGGATGCGGATATCATTGGTAAAACCGAACGCTATGCGGCAGGCATCGCTGAGGGGACCGCACGCAAGGAAGGTGCAGAAGCAATTGTATTTACCGTGTTTGGCTCGGGTGACCGTTCAGCAACTATTGTTGGAAGACCGGAAAATAAAATCATTGAAGACGGCGATATGATTATGTGCGCACTGGCGGTACAGGTAGCGGGATATGTTGCCACCTGTGAGGTGCCGTTTGCGGTGGGAAATTTCAGCGAAGAAACAAAAAGGGTTATTGATGTGCTGATTCGCGCAAGTGATGCGGGTCTGCCATATTTAAAACCCGGTGTTCCGATGGGGCAATTTGTTCAGGCTGTAAAAGACTATTTTAAGGCAGAGAAGCTTTCTGAATATGATATATACCCGCCGCTGCATGGAATCGGGTGCGCTGAAGCGGAGAGCCCGTATCCGGATGAAAACACAAAAGATGTTTTTGTGGAGGGTATGACCGTTAATACTGATATTAGCCTGTTTGGCCTGCAAGGCGGATCAAACCGGATCGAAGAGGGATTCATGATTACAAAAGACGGGGCACAATCCTTATCCCCTTTCGTTCGAGAATACTGCGAAGGATGGCTTAAAGAATAACCCGGTTGAGATTTTTATATATTTTAATCGTTTAAAATTGGTGATAAAGCAAGCCGAATAAGAAATGAAGATGTAACGGTAAACGGAGAATGAGGGCGAGAGATTAATGAGTAAATATGTTTTGGAGATGAAAGGCATTACAAAGACGTTTCCTGGTGTCGTTGCGCTTAATGACGTTAACCTTAAGGTAAAAAAAGGTGAAGTGCATGCGCTGGTAGGCGAAAACGGTGCTGGTAAATCGACATTAATGAAAGTGCTGAACGGTGTGTTCCAGGCTAACAGCGGAGAAATTGTTTTAGAGGGAAACACGATTCATTTAGCCAACATAAAAGATGCGCAGGAGAAGGGCATCAGCATCATATTCCAGGAATTTAATTTAATTAATACTTTGTCTGTGGCTGAAAATATTTTTCTCGGCCGTTATAACGATACATCGGTCATTAGATGGAAGCAGATCAAGCAGGAAGCAAACGGACTGCTAAAACGATTAGGCTTAAAATTTGATGTTAACCGCATCGTAGGTAAATTGAGCACAGCAGAAAAGCAACTGGTTGAGATTGCGAAAGCACTTTCATTCAATGCTAAATTAATCGTTATGGATGAGCCGACTTCGTCATTAACCGAAAAAGAAGAAGAGATGCTCTTTAAGATTATCAAGACGCTGAAGAAAAACGGAATTACCATCATATATATATCCCATAAGCTTGAAGAGGTTTTTAAAGTATGCGATATGGTGACTATTCTGCGTGATGGGGAGGTTATTGATGTAAAACCCGTTTCTGAAGTGACGCGCGAAGAAATCATTGAAAAAATGGTCGGGCGTACGATTGATATGGAATACCCAAAACGGAAAGTAAAAGTTGGTGCACCGGTAATGGAAGTGCGCGGCCTCGGACGCGATAAATTGCTGCATGATATTTCTTTCGACATACATAAAGGTGAGATTTTGGGTATTGCCGGTTTAGTCGGAGCCGGCAGAACTGAGCTTGCTGAAACGCTCTTTGGCGCCGCTAAAGCGGATCAGGGCACGATTAGCATAAACGGGAAAAATGTGGTGCTGCGTTCCACAAGGGACGGAAAGAATAATTCCATCGGGCTATTAACGGAGGACAGAAAAGAGACAGGGCTTGTGGTGACATTCAGCCTTTCCAAGAATATTACGATTACGAACTTGAAAAGCATCATGAACAAGTTAATGCTTAATAATCGGCTTGAAAAAGCGGCGGGACAAAAATATATAGATTTACTGGATATCAAAACCCCATCGGTCAATCAACTGGTACTGAACCTGTCAGGGGGGAACCAGCAAAAAGTCGTTCTGGCAAAATGGTTATTTTCAAACGTCGATATTTTAATATTGGATGAGCCGACCCGCGGAATTGACGTTGGTGCAAAATATGAATTTTATTGTTTAATGAATAAACTCGTTGAAGAGGGAAAGACAATCATTATGATTTCATCTGAGCTTCCTGAAGTCCTTGGCATGAGCGACCGGATACTCGTGATGCATAAAGGGAAAATCATGGGAGAATTAACCGGCAGCGAGAAAACGGCGGAAAATGTGATGCATCTGGCAATTGATTAATGCGGGGGTATTATATGAAAAATGTACAGGCAAAAAATATTATAAAGGGACTCCGAGCTAACGGTCTGGTATTAGTGATTTTGCTGATTGTCATTGTAGCTGGAATCATTGAACCGAATTTTTTGACTTTTAACAATTTACTCAATATTCTGCGTCAAGTTTCAGTGGTTGGGATAGTCGCGTGCGGTATGACGTACTGTATTATCAGCGGCGTTTTTGATCTTTCCGTAGGATCGATTGTATCCCTGACCGGGGTTATTACGATACTTTCAATTAATTCAGGAACGAATGAATACATAGCGATCTTGCTGGGCTTAATGGCCGGATTGGGAATCGGGCTTATTAACGGCGTACTGGTTGCCTCGATTAAAGGCCGCAGCGGGGAGGCGTTTATTATCACATACGGGATGCAAATCGTGGCAGGCGCCATCGCGTTATTCCCATCAAACGGGCTTTTTATTGCGGGGCGGATTTCGGAGGGCTTTTTTAAATCGCTTGGGAAAGGCGTGACGCCAATCATCATTTTTCTTTCTTTAGCAGTGCTGATGCAGATTATATTGGTTAAAACGCGTTTTGGCAGGCAGTTAAGTTATATCGGCAGCAATATCAGTGCAGCGAATATGAGCGGGATCAGAGTAATACCCAACAGGATCAGCCATTTCGCAATCTCCGGCCTGCTGTCAGGATTAGCTGCAGTGGTGCTCTGTTCGCGTGTCACATCATCGAACCCAACTGCGGGTCTGGGATTTGAGTTGGATGCAATCGCAGCGGTAGTGGTTGGGGGGACAAGCTTGACTGGCGGGAGCGGCAGTATATCGCGTACGGTCATCGGGGTGCTTGCGATTGGGGTTATGGGCAATGCACTTAATATTATTGGGATCACAGCGTATAACCAGCAAATCGTTAAAGGCATGCTGATTATTGTTGCGGTTGCAATGGATATTTGGAATAAGCGTATCAATATAAAGGAGATGTCAAATGAGAAAGCTTATAATGGATAAAGACAATCTTCAAACATTTCTGATCAGGAATGCTGTTTCGATCATATTAATCGCATTTGTGCTTTTTATGACAATCACCAGACGATCGTTTGCTTCATGGGACAATATAACGAACATAATCAATGAGCTTTCCGTCTATGGTGTGACGGCATGTGCGATGACAGCAGCCATTATTTGCGCTGAGTTTGATTTATCCGTGTCTTCGGTATTTGCGTGGTCAACAGTGATTTTTTGCATGTGCTGTAATTCGCTTGGGATTTTACCCGCATTTTTTATCACGCTTTTTCTGGGCGGCGTGTTTGGCGCTTTTAACGGTGTGCTGGTTTCATTAGTTAAAATGCCGGCATTTGTCGCTACACTCGGCACCATGACGGCGATTAAGGGTCTGGCGTATGCGGTAACGGATGCGCAGCCCATTAATACGGATAATGCGGTTTTATACGCGATTAAACAATTTAATTTCTTTGGCATTACCATTTCACCAATGGTATTTGCTTTAATCATCATCATTTTTATCTGGTTTCTTAAGTATACGCGATTTGGCAGAAATATTTATGCGACGGGCGGCAACTATGAAGTTGCGCGTCTTTCAGGCATTAATGTTAAGTTCAGTAAATTTATTATATTTGTGATACTGGGAATATGTGCGGCTATTTCCGGGATGCTATATTGTTCCCGGATCATGGCGGGATGGGCGCCCTATGGATCAGATTTAGCTTTATACTGCGTTGCGGCTACAGTCATTGGCGGGACCAGCCTTTTAGGTGGCAGCGGCGGTGTACACCGGACCATCATCGGCGTCTTACTGATGGCGGTGTTGTTTAATGCGTTAACGATCTTGGGTGTTGGCGGTTCTATGCAGAAGTTTGTTCGCGGAGCTGTGCTGATTACAGTTATTATGTTGGATGCGATTACGAATATGCGCCAAAAGGCATGAAATATAAGTTTTTTATTGCATGCGCAATAATAAAAAAATAAGGAGGATGTTGTGATGAAGAAAATAATAATACTTCTCATGGTGATGCTATTGCTTGTAGCTGGTTTGCTAGGGTGTGCACAAAAGGCAGACTCAGGCGGTGCAAAACGTATATTTATGTCTAGCGCGTATTATACGGCACCGTATGCTGCGCCGCTGCAGGATGCTGTGGAAACAAAAGCCGCAGAACTCGGATATGAAATTCAGATTGTTGATGGGGAAGCAAACGCGGATAAACAGCTTGCACAGTTTAAAACAGCGGTTGCCGATGGATATGACGGCCTCATTTATTGGCCGGGAGATACGGCATCTACCCCGCCTATCGTTGAATATCTGAATTCGACCGGGATTCCCTGGGTAGCGCTGAATACTATGGTTGACGATTCTGTGATTGATCAGGTCCCCTGCATGATCGCTTCGGATGAAGTTGAGATAGGCAGAAACTTGGGCAGATTAATCATCGAGTACTTTGAAGAAAATGATACAGCGACCAAGAATGTTGCGTATATTGAAGGCAGCCCGGGTTCCAGTTATACGACTCACTTAACAGAAGGAATTGAAGAAGTGCTTGCCGGAACAGATATTGTGATTCTGAATGATCATCAGTATGCTGAATATGACCCGTCCAAAGCAATGACAATAATGGATGACCTGCTGACAAAATACGGAGATCAAATCGACCTGGTTGTCGCACAGGATGGCGGTATGTTCCAAGGCGCATATTCGGCAATCGAAGCGGCCGGATATGTGGGCAAACTGGGCATTATCTGCCAAGGCCAAGACCTGATTGTAAAAGAAAAACTGCTTAGCGGTGACTTGTTTGCAAGCGTAGCACAGGATCCTTATACAGAAGGCGGCTTATCCGTAGAAATGCTTGGCAAACTCTTAGAAGGTGAAGACGTGGAACATTGGGTCGTTAACCCAACTGGTCCAATTTATGCTGAAGACATTGACGATTTCCACTGGTTCTAAAAATAACGTGGGAGGGCATATAAAGCCCTCCCATAATTAAATTCATTAAACACTATTGCTGTGGAACGATGGTGTTTTCCAGAAACGTAAAAGTGAGCGATATCTTAAGCATATGGTGAAGCCATTATCTTTAAGGTTAAGTAGAATTTTAAGAGGATGAGTATATGTCATACTATAACAACGAAGAAACCAGTAAAAGGATAGAGAAAGTAAAAGAGATATTAGAGCGGAAAAACCTTGATGCTGCGCTTATATATTATGATGAACTGAATATAGCGAACGGATGGTACCTGACCGGCTGGTGCCCGCAGTTTGAGAGCGGCGCGGTGCTGGTACCGATCAAAGGCGAACCGCTTTTGCTGGGAGGTCCGGAGAGCGAACCGTTTGCTGAAATGAGCAGCGCGATAAAGAACACCAGGAATTTCCCCGTGTTCATGGTTCCGGATGAGGAATATCCCAACGCCACGATTATTGACTTTAAAAAGCTGAATGACGAGTTAAAGCAGGGCGGAACCGTGATTAAAAGGCTGGGTTTTGTCGGAACGGCAACGATTCCCCACCTGGTATATACACAACTTGAAGAAGGCTTTTCAAATACAGAGTTTGTTGACATCACGGCCGAATACGAAGTGCTGCGCGCGATTAAATCGCCTTGGGAACTTGAGAACATGAAAAAGGCCGTTGAAATGACGGATCTTGCTTATGATGCCATGCGGGCAAAGATTGCCCCCGGCGCATATGAATATGAAGTGGCGGCAGCCGGAGAAGCGGTATGCCGGTCAATGGGCGCAAGCAGCTTTGCCTATACCACCATTGTGGGCAGCGGCGACCGCGCAAAAGCGGTGGTGCCGACCGCGATTAACAAGAAGATGGAGGCCGGCGAAACCGTCATGATCGGGATTGCACCCCGTTATATGGGATATGCCGGAACATTCGGCGACAATCTGCCGGTATCCGGAACATTCACATCAGAACAAAAAGACTGCATGAACTACCTGCGTGAAACCTTAAGGCTGACCAAAGCGATGTTAAAGCCGGGCGTATCGGGACGTGAAATCGATGTGCCGGGACGCAAATACTTCACCGAAAAGGGACTGATCCAGTATCTGGTCTGCCCGTTTGCCCATACCATCGGATTAATGGAAGCCGAAGCACCGTTCTTTGGCCCGAACAGTGATGATGTGTTACAGCCGGGAATGGCGGTCATGGTGGACGTCAGCTTCTTCGGGCATCCGAAGTTTAAGGGCGCCAGAATCGAAACCGGGTACATCATTACCGAGACCGGATGCGAACCGTTTTCTAAGAAAATGGACGACTACTTTATGCAGGACCTGTAAAAGCGATTTGGAGGAAGACAATGAATTTAGGTAAAAAGATTTGGGTTTTCGCGGACGGCGACCTGCCTCCGCAGGGCAAACAGGAACCGTTGGGACATGAGGCATTGATGGTGCTGAACACCAACGACAAGGACGCACACCTCAGCCTGGACATCTTCTATGAAGATAAGGACCCGGTGGTAGGCGTAAAAATAACTGTACCGGCAAAGCGTGTGAACTGCTTCAGGATGGACTTCCCGATCGGTGAACAGAAACTCAGCATCCCGTTCGGACAATATGCGCTGGTGGTTAACAGCGATGTGCCGGTTGTGGCAAACTTCGGCCGTCTGGACAGACGCAAAGACATGGCCTACTATCCGGTACAGGGCTTCAGCGTATAAGAATAAAGAAATAAAAATACCTTGATTACTACTGAGTGCTGCGCCTTTATTTCACCAAAGCATGATGGTAGAGGGTGCGCTTGCTGCAGTGAAGAGTTATTGGAGGACGCATGACTGATATTAGAATACCGGATAGTGAGTTTGTACTTCGTGAGAAAAGTGTTCAAAAGGCGATGGTGCAAGCGGGCATAGATTTGCTCCTTTGTTTCAGCAATGAGGCTGAACAGCAATATGTGCGGTATCTGTCTGATTACTGGCCGTCGTTTGAAACGGCCGGTGTATTAATTGCGCCGGATAAAGCGCCGCTTTTATTAATTGGGCCTGAGAGTATGACATATGCAAAAGACAGGTCGCGCATAAAGAAAATCCGACGGCTAAAGTCGTTCAGAGAGTCTTCAGAGCCTGAGTATCCGGGAGAAAAGCTGGATGACTTCAATAGTGTGATTGATGAACTGACAAACGGGAAAGAAATTAAAAAAATAGGTATAGCCGGCTGGGCGATTATCTCTGCAACAATACTTAAGGATTTATCAGAGGCAGTTGGAAGGTATGGTGATGTGGAGGTTGTTTCAGCAGATGGGCTTATTAACAGATTAAAATCCATTAAAAGCGAAAATGAAATAAAGTGCATGAAAAAAGCGGCAATGATTACAACAAAAGCGTTCGATTTTGTGTTGGATAATATTAAACCAGAGATGACGGAACTGCAGATACGTGGACTGGCTGTATCAAAAATGTATGAATTGGGGGCAGAAAGTGAAGCCTATCCCACGTGGGTGCTGGCGGGGAATGGATCGAACCAGGCAATAAGCAGAGCGCGAAATAAAAAAGTAAAACCAGGCGATATGGTTATGATACAGATAGGCGCAAGATATGAAGGGTACGCTTCCAGCATTGGCAGGCCGATTGTGATAGGCAAAGCGAATGAGCTGCAAAAAAAACTAATTGCAGCAGGTTATGCTGGACATAAAGCCGTTGTCGAGACTTTGAAAGCGGGCGTTAATGCACATGATGTGGCCGAAGCGCATCAAAATGCCATTTATAAGCTTGGCTTTGAAAAATGGCTATTATACGGGCCTTGCCACGGGATTGGTATCATGGAAGGAGAACCTCCCTGGATAGAAATTGAATCAGACTATATTTTGGATAAAAACCTTACGTTTTGTGTTGACATTTTCTTGGGAAGCGATGACAAGGGTATTGGGCTAAGAATTGAAGACAGTGTTTGCGTCAAGAAAAACGGTGTCGAAATGTTATCTGATTATCCCAAAAAACTGTTTGAATTATAGTTTTAACTGAACACATGAGTGAGTTTCAAGCAGAAGTTGTTATTTGCAGGGTATCTGGAGATGAACAGAACCAATTTGAAACCGAGAGGTGTAAGGCGCAAAGAAAACGCCGCTGTGTAGGCGGTTTTAGCAGAGCGGTGTGAGCGAAAGCGAGCAGGGCATTGCAAGACTTTCCTTGCTGTCTGTCAGAATTCCGTACTATGTGGGACTTTTTCGGCATTTTGTTGAAGGAGTCCTTTGTGATTTTTAAGGTCAAAAAAAGAGCCTTTTGTGACATAGGAATTGCAACTGGTACATGAATGAGTATAAAAATGGTGTTCTAGCTAAAAGCGTAATATACAGTTTAATAAATGACATATGAAACTACGTTAATTTTTTTAGAGATAAAAATGAATATTTTCTCTGCTGTAATGATTGTCCAAGCAATACTTCCGCTTAACGCAAGCTATGAAGACGAGTCAACCATTATAAATGAGAAAGCCTGTTTTAGTATCGCGACAATTGATCATGAGGGTAAGCATATGAAGAGTTGATTGTCGGTTATTGCGCTGCTATCTATATATTATCACCGTTAATAATACTACTATAGTGTCATATATGTTACAATTATTCAAAGGGTGAGGGTATGTTAAGAAATAATATTATTTTGATTGCGCTTATTATATTCATTTTTTTTATTCCGAGCATACAAGTATTTGCTGCGGAAGCAGCGACCGCAGAAGAAATTGAGGAAAATGAGAATAGTATCAGTGACACCGAAGGCGAAGCAGATATAAAGAAAGAAGTATCTGGGCAGCAAGTCTATGAATACTATCAAGCAATAAAATCCGAATCTGGAAGGCAAGCAGCAGTAATAGCTGTTGCGACATTAGTAGAGCCGATACTCGACGAATATGCTGTATTTGGACTACACAAGCCAGCGGCACTTGCTCAATTGTTTATGGAATCGAGCTTTCTATCATCAAGACTAAGCAGAGAAGGAAATAATCCATATGGCATTAAAGGTACTGGTTATTTAGGAGCAACAAATGAATATATTGATGGAAAGAATGATGTTCTGGATTTGCCTTTTGAAGCTTTTGAAAGTTTTGAGGAAGGCGTACGTGGTTATTGCCGATTAATGATGGATACCCGTTATTTGCCGGTTAGACAAGCATACAACTCCACCGATGCTGCAAAGTGTATTAAAGAGTGCGGTTATGCGTCTGATCCTCATTATGTAGGGGACGGTAATATTCAAAACAGGCCAATCCTCGGCATTCTGGACAATATCAAAGCATACCAACTGGATCAGTTTGTTAGAAATCCACTTGAACCCAAAATAAGATATAAGCAGATATGGCGTGACATCAGTAAGCAAACGGGTGCGCAGTTCCTTGCATATTGGTATCTGCAACCACGAATTAGCGAGATTCAAAGCGAGCTTCATTCTCTAGGTTATTATGAAGGCAAAATTGACGGTTGGTTTGGACAAGAGTCAGAAGCTGCAGTAATAGCATTTCAAATGCAGTATGGCCTTGATACGGATGGTATTGTTGGTATTGTGACATATGAAACACTATTTCCTGGAAAGTTCACAGCGAAAATTGTTATTCCTGATGAAGAGGAAGAACTGACGGTGCTTGAATCCGTTACGGAACAGCCATCACAGCAAGAACAATGAAACCTTAGACCTAGGTTTCTGATGAAAACGAGGATTTTAAATATATGCCAAATCAAACATTCAGAAGCATATTTTAAGCGTATAAAATTTATTAAGCAGATTAACAATACAGCTGTGCTGCCGAACTTGAGTAGATACTGCCTCTTGTTATTCTTTATCTCTGTGAAGTCATATCATCCATTATCACTAATATGGTAATTGTTTTCAAAGTTTAATACATTCCTCAAGACTATAATAGTTTACGCCTTCGCTGTTTATTATGATATGGGATGGGAGCCTTGTGCCATTATCTATGCGATAAATGAAGTGCGCGATAAATGAAGTGCCAGAAAACGTTTATGCCGCTCCATGTGATGCGCGTTTCGTGCATGGGATTTTCTCATGGTCTAATAGAGCGTTCGATTTTATTAAGCGATTTAGAAAAAAAGATATAATTATGTGGTTGACAACAGATTGTTGAAATGCTATAAGTAGTATGTAGGACGTGTTACATAAAGGTGCATATTTATATGGTTTTATATCTATAAAGCAGCATTTACATTAGAAAATCTATTATTAGTGGGTGGGAACATGCAAACAGAGAAAATAAAAAAAATCATTGAAGAAACAATGGCAATCAATACACATTGCCATCATTACCGCAATGACTTTTTTGAAGATCTTGATTTAGATAAGCTGTTAAAAAACTCATATGCAAACTGGTGCGGTGTCAGCTTCGATGACAGCATGCAGTCCAAGCAGGAGTATTTGGATTATATCAGGTATAACTCGTATTTTGTGTGGCTTCAAAAGTCTTTAAAGAAGATTTATCAGATTGAGGAAAACCTGACAGTCGAAAATTGGGAATTATATTCGAACAAGATAAGAACGGCGCATCGTGATCACGAATGGCACAAAAACGTCCTGAGAGATTTCTGCCGGTACGAGCATGTTATTTTAGACACCAGATGGGATCCGGGAAGCAACAATGATGAACCCGGAATATTTGCATCCACGTTTCGTGTTGATCCTCTGTTTTTTGGATTCAGCCGGGACAGGACCGATCACGATGGAAATAATGCGTTCAAATTCTACAAAAAAGAATTTTCTGATTTGGATACATATTTAGCTTTTGTCAGCGATCTGATTACGCAAAAAATTAAAGGGGGATGCGTTTCACTAAAATGCGCAATCGCCTATGACAGGACGCTTGATTTTAAGGCAGTAACAAAGGAAGAAGCAGAGGCGGTTTTTCTGGACAAAGATATGTCCGAAACAAATATCAAGAATTTTCAGGATTACCTGTTTCATCATATTTGCCGTGTTGCAGCCAAGCTCAATGTTCCGCTGCAATGCCATACCGGGCTCGGTTGCTTAAGCGGGACAAGCGCAATACAGCTGCAGCAGACCATTAAACGCCATCCGGACACAAAATTTGTCCTTTTCCACGGGAGTTATCCATGGACAGATGATCTTTTGGGGCTGCTGCATGTTTACCCAAACGTGTATGCGGATATATGCTGGCTGCCGCTGATTTCGCCCTCCGCAGCGGTGCATGCCCTGCATCAATTAATAGAGGTCGGTACAGCAGACAAAGTATGCTGGGGGTGTGATACATGGACATCGGAGGAGAGCTTTGGCGCAAGGATAGCGGTGAATCATGTCTTGGAAGAAGTGCTGGTAAAAAAAATCGATGACGGTTATCTGGGATTTGATGATGCGGTTAAGCTGATCAAACGAATATTATATCTCAACCCAAAGCAACTGTATCAATTCGACTAATATAAAGCAGCTAAAACGCAAAGTGCCCCATCAAACATGGCTGTTGCGTTTTACCAGATAAAAATAAAAATTTCGGGGAGAAATAATGAACTCAAGAGAAAGGCTGCTTGCGGCTGTGAACCATAAAGAGCCGGATAAACTCCCGCTGGATTTTGGTGTAACAACGGTTACGGGTATTGGCATACAGGCCTATGATGAACTATTAGCGTTAATTGGTGAAACAGCGGACGATCAGCATCAGATTTCGCATATTCATCAGGGACTTGTCTATCCGAGAGAAGATATCTATCAAAGATTTGGTGTGGACAGCCGCCCGCTATTTATGCCAGGTGCGCCGAGAGGGACTGTGGCAGAGTGGATAGATGACAGCGCATTTTATGATGAATATCATATCCGCTGGAGTAAAGGCGTCTTTGATTATGCACCGGTTAGTGAGCCTTATCCCGATTTGAAGTTGGAAGAGGTGAATGGGATTGTACTGCCGGACCCATATGCGCCGTCCAGAGTTTTGAATATGAAGCAGCGGGCAAAGGACCTGTTTGAGAACACGGACTACGCATTGGTTGCGGACATCATTACGCGGGGCCCGTTTGAATCAGCCGTGAAGCTGAGAGGCTATGAGGCGTTTTTAATGGACTTTTATTTAGAACCGCTGTTGGCGGCGAAGCTGCTGGAGAAAATCACCGACAACATTTTAATGCTTTGGGATGCCTATCTCAATGAAATTGGCGAGTACGCACACGTGGTATGCCAGGGTGATGACCTGGGATCACAGAGTGCTTTAATTATGGGCGAAGAAATCTACAGAAAGTTCATAAAACCCTGCCATAAGCGAATTTATGATTTTATTCATTCAAAGACCAAGGCCAAAGTCTTTATGCATTCCTGCGGTGCGATTTATGATGTTATTCCCGATCTGATTGAAATTGGCGTTGATATCTTGAATCCCATACAAAAAGGTGCGGCGAATATGGGTTTGGAAAAACTGAAAAAGCAATTCGGGAATGACATTTGTTTTTGGGGCGGCGGTATTGATGTTCAGCTGACATTGCCGGAAGCCACTGAAACAGAAATTGAAGAAGAAGTAAAACGATCGATTGATATTATGGGACAGGACGGCGGCTATGTATTTGCGGCCACGCACAATATACATGCGGATGTCCCGGCAAAGAATATTGCGGCAATGCTTGAGGCGGTAAAAAAATACAGATAGATAAAAACAAGAATGCCTGTTTTGGATAGGATTAATTATAAAAAACCAACTGTCGCAAGTGGACATGCTGCCGTGTTATAATCATATATATTATCTTTGATGGCGGTGTTCTGCGCAATGTATGTTCGCTTAATCCGGCTATTGACTTTAATAAAATATTGTGATAAAAAAGAAGAGTAGGATGTAGGACATAATACATCAATGGAGATTTAGATTATGAAGGTTCAGCCGCTAAACAGCGACTCTGTAGTGAATAAGATTTATGATATGTTTTGTGACTCGATATTTTCGGGTGAACTGAAGCCCGGAGATAAAATCCCGAATGAAACAGAGCTTTCGGAAAAACTGAAGGTCGGACGCAATTCTGTCAGGGAAGCAAAAAAGATGTTATCCGCTATTGGTGTTTTTAAGGACATCAGGGGAACGGGCACGTTTATTGCAGATAAAATTTCGCCGCGGATATTCAATCCCTTGCTTTTCAGCATGTTGCTGGAGTCTCAAAATTCGGATGATGTATATGAGCTCAAACTCATATTTGAAGTCGGAGCAATGAATCTTGCGATTGAAAAAGCGACGGACGAAGAAATAAAGCAGGTGGGTGAGTTTCTCGCATCCGTTGAGTCGGAGTATAAAAAAGGGAATGCGGATATTGAATATTTTTTGAAGTCTGATTTAGAATTTCACTCAAAGGTCTTTGAACTCGCAAAAAATCCGCTTGTGCAGCGAATGGGAGAAACGATCGGAAAGTTGTTTGTACAATTTATGTATAAATCTCTGGAGCAGCCGGGTGGTATTGAAAGGGCGTTAAAAAATCACAGGGAAATCATAGAAGTACTTGAGAAGAGAGATTTGAACAGAGTGGAAGAAGTCGCTGAAGAGACTATGGAGGAATGGAAAAAGCATTGGGAATAAGGCTTTTTCTTATGAGACCGTAGGTAGGACAAGGGACATGGGAGGTATAGCGGAATTTTCTTTTTATACTCGCCTCATCCATAATTGCGAAATCAATCAGCGTTAAAATTCATAGCATCATGATTCGTTAAAAAAACAGGCCATGATGGATAAACCGATTGGAGTAGAGTAATGGCAAAAGTTATTGTATCAGTTGCACCGGTCACCTTAGAGCTTGATCCGGATCTGGAAAGAGCGTTATCACCAAAAGAAGTAGCGGAAGATGTGATTCGCTGCACCGAGGCTGGTGCCAGCGTTGTGCACCTGCATGTCAGAGATGGAATGGGAGAACCCACAGAGGATATCGAAAAATTCTCTGAAACCACCGCTCTGATCAGAGAAAAGTCGGATATCATCATTCAGGGTTCCACCGGCGGCTATTCACACTTATCCGTAGAAGAAAGATGTGTTTCTCTGAATGACAGCTGGGTGGAAATGGGATCCTTAAATATGGGATCAGTCAACTTTGGGGATGAGGTCTATATTAATTCCTTACAGGATATTAAGTACTGGACAAATAAAATGAACAATTCGGGGATTATGCCCGAACTTGAAGTGTTTGATGTGGCAATGTTATATACCGCGCTCGAAATGGAAAAAGAAGGCCTGTTTAAAACCAGACTTAATTTTGGATTTGCGCTGGGGTTTGAATGGGCGCTGCCGGCAAAGGTAACGGCGCTTAAATATTTATGTGATCTGGTGCCGGATGGCGCAGGGTGGGGACTGATCCACCATGGTATGACGGATTATGACCTGCTGGCCAGTGCGATAGCGATGGGTGCCGAGTTTGTGAGGGTCGGGTTTGAAGACAGCAAATTTTATCCAACAAACCAAAAAGCGCGCAACAATACGATATTGGTTGAAAACGTGGTTGAGTTTATCACGAGGATGGGGCATGAAATCGCGACGCCGGAAGAGGCGCGGCTGATGATGGGGATGCAAAAGCGGGCATAAAGAGAAGGCAAATAAAGAAAAGTGATTAAAAAAATGGAGAAAATGAACTTACAAAAAGCGAAACAGTCAGCAATAAAAATGATAAAAGAATCGGGTCTCGTATTGACCCGGGAAGAACTGGAAAACATAGATGCTGTTGATTTTGGATTAAACGATTTTGACCAGATTGGGCTCCAAATTGTAACGCTGTTTAACACCGACAGGATATCCGCCAGAATTTTAGTGATGCTGCCTAATCAGGTTGAGCCGGAGCACTGGCATGTGCCGGTAGGGGACGATCCTGGCAAACAGGAAATCATCAGGGGAATAACCGGGAACGTCTATTTCTACATAGACGGGGATGACAATATCAATAATGAAGCGGTTTTAAAAGGCAAAGAAGCGTTTTATACCATGAGACATGAAGTGGTGATTAAACCGGGGGATCAGATTGTCTTAGAGCCCGGGAGCAAGCACTGGTTTCGAACGGATGACTGCGGCGCTGTTATGTATTGCTTCGCCACCTGTTCGCGGGATAATACCGACCAGTTCTCAGATCCAAATGTTGTCCGTTAGAAGGCACAAGAACGGAAGACAGCCGTAGGTGCGGCATATAGGCGGATGCACAAACAAAGTAAAGATTCGATAATCATATACACAAAACAAAAAGGAGCGGCAATATGAAAAAACTTGCATTAATTCATACCGTAGATTGGTTTCACATGTCAGTCTATGATCCCTTTGCAAAGCCATGGCTTGAAAAGAACCCTGATGTGGAAATCATCAATATATGTGACGATTCATTGTTAAGAGACTCGTTGAGAACAGGCGAAGCGACGCCGGACGTGCTGAGACGGATTGTACAGTACGCGTTGTGTGCTGAAAACGCCGGTGCTGATGCGGTCATGTGCACATGCACCACGGTCAACCAGGCCGTGGATATTGCGCGGAAAATCATGAAAATCCCCGTGTTTAATATTGACGAGCCGATGGCGCGGCAGGCGGTTGAAATGGCAAACAAAATCGGTATTGTTGCGACGGTCTACACAAGTGCCCCGGCGACAAAACGGCTTTTGGAAAAAGCGGCAAAAGACGCAGGGAAAGCGATCGAGATTGAAATCGCGATCAATGAACCCGCATTTGAAGCGCTGATGAAAGGCGACCGGGAAACACATAACAAACTGGTCTATGAAGAAATTGATAAGATGGCGGAAAAGGTCGACCTAATTGCGCTTGGACAAATATCACTGGCTCAAATAAAATATGAGTGTGCGAAGCCGATCCTGCAGGTGGGTGAATCGGGATTTGCGGAAGCAAAACGGCTGTTGGCTGTAAAATAGCGGCCAGCAAACAAAGCGCAAGTTTTTTTAAGGTGGTATGAACATGAAAAAGGTAACGAGAGAAAAGATCCAATACAGATTTTCAGATCTGCAAGAGCCGGCATTGCGCGTTTCTCCGGGAGAACAAATTTTGTTTGAAACACAGGATGCGCACAGCGGGACGGTTCCTTATGCCGGTGTTGGTGAAGACGTCGGGTTTGAGGATCTGAATGAAGACACGGCCAATCCTGTCACCGGATTGGTCTATGTAGAGGGTGCCGAAGCCGGGGATACGCTTGCGGTAGAAATAGTAGATATCGTATTGGTGGGGAGCGGATTTATTCCGGTCAGGCCGAAAGCGGGCGTACTGCATGATATGGCGCCGGAGCCGCTGGCACGTGTTGTGCATATAAAAGGCGATACGTGGCTGCTGAATCAGGAATGGGCAATTCCAACAAGGCCGATGGTAGGCACAATTGGGACAGCCGTTCCGGGCACGGGCATTGCGGCGATGCATCCCGGGGACCATGGCGGGAATATGGATAATAACTATATTCGCAAAGGAGCCGTGGTTTATCTGCCGGTCAATGTAGCGGGGGCGCTGCTGGGTATCGGCGACATACATGCCGCGATGGGTGACGCAGAAATAACAGGGGGCGGAATAGATATTTGCGCCGATGTTCTGGTAGAAGTGCAGCTGATCAAAGAAGGCGCATTAAGCCGAAAGCCGTATGTCATTTTCGACAATACTCTGATTACCTGCGGACATGGCCCTGATTTGAAATCGGCCATTAAAATTGTTACCGAAGAGACAGTGGGTATTTTATCAAAACAGATGAACATCACGCCCAGAGAAGCGTACCAGCTGATCAGCGCTTTTGGGGATGTGAATGTTTCTCAAGCCTGCAATATTGAAGGGATTGACGTGACAACACGAGTGGCGATTCCGATGCTTTGGGAGAGATAGTGAGGTGGATTTATGAGTAATGAATGTTTAATTGAACTGAAAAATATAACAAAGCAATACCCGGGGGTTACGGCGCTTGACAATGTGAGCTTTCAGTTGAAGCGCGGACAGGTGCATGCGTTGGTCGGTGCAAATGGCGCCGGCAAAAGCACACTGGTCAATATTATCTCCGGAGTGGTGACACCGTCCGAAGGACAGATATTCATGAACGGCCAGGAGGTCACGATTGACAACGAAAAGGCGGCCGAGCATTTGGGTATCTCAACGGTGCATCAGGAAAGAAGTTTGGTTCCCGGTTTGTCCATTGCGAACAATGTTTATGCAACCCGGCAGCCAATCAACAAATTAGGATTTGTTAACGAGCGTTTGCTTCTGAAAAAAACAGACGAACTGTTAAAAAGGCTGCGCTTAGATGCAAAAGCAGATCAGCTGGTTGAAGAACTTTCAGCATCCAAACAGCAGCTGGTTGAAATCGCAAAGGCATTGTCACTGGATGCAAGCATTTTGATATTGGATGAGCCAACAGCGACCATCACAAAAAATGAAACCATCATCTTGTTTGAAATCATTAAGGAGCTCAAAGAAAAAGGAATCTCGATTCTCTACATCTCGCACAGGCTGGAAGAGATATTTGAAATTGCCGATTATGTATCAATATTCAGAGACGGTAAGGATGCTGGCGGCTTTTCAATCGATGAGATAAAAATCGACGGAATGATACGGCACATGGTTGGTGAAGATGTTGCGCTGAACTCAGCGATTGAACGGGAAACGGCGGGCAAGAATATCAAGAACAGGCAAAAGGCGCTTGAGGTCACGAATCTATCAGGCAAACAAGGATTTAAAGACGTGAGCTTTAGTTTAGAAGAAGGCGAAATATTAGGATTTGCCGGCCTGGTCGGAGCGGGACGTACCGAGACGCTTCGCGCTGTTTATGGGGCAGACCCGCTTGACTCGGGAGAAATAAAGATCTTTGGCAAACCAACACATATAAAACATCCGAAAGACGCGATCCGTAAGGGAATCGGCTATATGTCCGAGGATAGAAAAGAACAGGGTTTGTTCCTTGGAATGACCGTTTCAGAGAATATTGCGGCGCCGAATTTAAGGCAGTTTGCGCCGCACAGCTGGATAAAGGATCGTGAAATCAGCGAAGTAGCCAAAAATTATATTAATAAACTGAACATCGTAACACCCAGTGAAAACCAAACCGCGCTGAATCTAAGCGGCGGTAATCAGCAAAAAGTGGTTTTGTCTGCCTGGCTGCATATCAATCCAAAAATACTGATTGTCGATGAGCCAACCAAAGGGATTGACGTTGGTGCTAAAGCTGAAATCTATCGCATTTTGAGAGATATCAGAAAAAGGGGCACATCCATTATCGTTATCTCGTCAGAGTTTAAAGAACTAATGTCTTTCACGGATCGTATTATTGTGATGTGGGAAGGAAAAATAGCCGGTCAGATTCCTGCGGATGAGGCAACGGAAGAAAACATTCTTGAGCTCAGTTCGGGGTTACCTAATAAATACAGTTTATGATCTATTTTTAAGATAGGAGATTGGTATGGATACAAACATAACAGCTAAAAAAGAAGCAGGTTTTAAGAAATTCATTAGAAAATTATTGTTTAAACGGGAATTCGCCTTGATTGCTTTAATCATTCTGTTTTCACTGGCGCTTGGGATTAACTACGATACATTTTTAACCGTAGGGAATCTGAAAGCGACGGCAATAGGCATGGCATCGGATACGATACTTGCCATCGGTATGTGTATGTTGCTGATTACCGGGGATATTGATCTGTCTGTCGGGTCGACATTTGCCCTTGCCGGAGCGATTGCAGGAACAACACTGGTTGCGGGTTGGCCGGTCATACTGTGTGTTTTGGCGGCCATTTCAGTTGGCTTATTGGTTGGCTTGATTAACGGCTTTGTGATTGAAAAACTAAAAGTGAACTTTTTCATCGCAACACTTGGTATGCAGGGCATTGCCAGGGGCGTTACGGTCATTCTGGCGGAAGGCGGGATCGCTTTTCTTCCGCAGGGATTTACGTGGATTGGTCAAAAGACTTTTCTCGGTTATCAGCTGCCGGTGTGGATTATGCTGTTTTTGATCCTTGTCTTCGGCGTGCTGCTTGCTAAGCACCGCTATTTCCGTCAACTCTATTATATCGGCGGAAACGTAAAAGCAGCCACTTTATCCGGGATCAACGTCACAAAAGTTAAGTTTGCGCTGTATATACTCATGGGCGGGCTGGCTGCCTTTTCAGGGATTCTAAGCACTGCAAGATTTGGATCGGCCATTTCGACTGCTGGGACAGGATCTGAACTTCGGGTTATTGCCGCATCGGTTATCGGAGGCTGCAGCCTGTCCGGCGGAGAAGGAACGGTGTTGGGAATCTTTCTGGGCACAGTATTCATGTCTTTGATCAGCAGTGCGCTGGTTGTAACGAATGTTTCGGTATACTGGCACTCTATCGTGACCGGCCTCGTGCTGGTGTGTGCGGTTGCGTTCGATACATTTATCAAGAACAAACGCGTTTCATTCAGCAATTAGACACCAATAATAAACAATGGTTGCGCATTATGAGAATACCAAAAGGGGATATAAAGGAGGTGTGATCCAAAAAAGACGTTTAGAATCAATGGAGGAAACTAAAATTAAAGGAGAAAATCGAATGAAGAGTTTTAAAGGTATTACTATTGCAGTCGTAATCGTGTTGCTTTTAGCTATGGTCGTGGGATGCTCAGCACCTGCTGCCGCAAGCTCTCAGGGAGATGCAGCAGCAAGTGAAGCAGTGGTACAGGATGACACGGATAATGCTGCAGAAGCTGCGGAAGAAAGAGAACAATATGTCTGGATCGCAAGCATATCAACATTACCGTTGTTCCTCGCACATGATTATCCGGCACTGCAGGAAGAAGCTGCCCGTCTTGGAGTAGATATTGAGTTCGCCGGCCCGACCACTATTGACATTGAAACGCAGAATACAATTCTTGAACAGTGGATTGCAAAAAAACCGGACGGAATCCTCTTTATGCCTTTTGGCGAAGGTCATAATGAAATTATCAACAAAGCGATAGCAGCAGGCATTCCGCTGATTTGTGTCGACGGCGATGCTCCGAATTCCGACAGAATCGGGTTTGTAGGCACAGGCTGGGAAGACTTGGGCAGAAAACAAGCGCGCATCATGGGTGAACTTCTGAACGGAGAAGGCAAAGTTATGCTCAGCGCTGTTATCCCGAATGACAACACCAATCTTGCAGTAAAAGGCTACAAAGAAGTCATGGAAAATGATTATCCGGGTATCGAAATTATCGGGCTTAACAACGACTTAGGCGATGTTACAGAAGCGGCAAAATTAGCAGCCCAGACCATTCAGGCGCATCCTGATATCGCAGGTTTCTCCGGTATTGACGCAGCCAGCGGCCCGGGAATTGCAATCGCTATTCGCGAAGCCGGAAAAATCGGCGAAATCAAGGTGACCTGTGTTGACGATACAGCTGATATTATTCAGGCAATTGATGAAGGCATTATTGATGCTACCGTTGCTCAGAAACGTGAAGCATTTGAAACCTTCGCATTAAGAACGCTGTATTATTATAACAACCCCGGATATTCAATCGGTGAAAAATTTGCCGAAGCCGGATTCAACATGATTCCATCATTAATGTACACAGGCACGACTATTGTTACAAAAGAAAACCTGGATGTTTTAGCCGACGTTTACGCATATGAAGCGGAAGTAGCGAAACAATTCAAGTAGAAGCGCCTTTTGAAGTTAAGCCTTATGGAGCATTCTATAAGGCTTACTTCATTATATAGGGAAAATCAAAGGTAATCAACACATACTGCGCTGCTTTCACGGCATGGGAGATCCGCATAATCGGCGAGTATCAGTGAAAAAATTGAATCGGAATTAAAATGATTATTCATTTAAGATAGGAGTAAAATGATGAAACAGGGATATTTTCATCGTGTTCAGGCGCAGACAGCCACACGATTTTGGATTAACAACGTCACCCGGGAGCAGACCAGACTGGCGATTGAAGCGGGTGCGGTGGGCTGCACCCAAAACCCATCATTCCCTTATAAGATGCTTGTCAGTGATGACGAGTCGGAACGTGCATATGTGTACGGCATATTAGATGATATTTTAAAAACACAAAAAGACGATAATGAAGCCCAGATTGAGCTGCAAAGGGCATTGGTTGAAAATATTGCCAAGGCATTTTTGCCGGTTTACGAAAAGAGCGGCGGCACGTTAGGCTATGTCAGCATACAGGGCGACCCCTTTCGCGAGGATACCGAAACGATTATCAAGTATGCGAAAGCAAACCGAACCATGCCGAATATAATGATTAAGATACCGGCAACCGAGGAGGGCTTAGAGGCGATTTCTGTGCTGGCAGGCGAGGGCGTGCCGATTAATGCAACCGAAGTCATGTCAACGCGCCAGGCGTTGGATGTAGCAACGGCATACGGCGGCGCAACAGCGGGCATGAAAGAAAAGCCGGTAATATTTTATTCGCATATCGCCGGTATTTTCGATCAATACTTAGCCAATTATGTGAAAGAAAATGATATTGATATCAGCGAAGATATCTTGTGGCAGGCCGGTTCCACGGTGGCAAAAAAAGCGTATAAGGTTGTTAACGATAAAGCGCTTAATGTCGGCTTTATCAGCGGCGGCGCAAGAGGACTGCACCATTTCACAGAGATGGTTGGTGCAAATGCTGCGGTAACAATCAACTGGAAAGGAACGGCGGACGAATTAATCAAACAGAATCCTTACGTAGTGCAAAGATTCTTCCAGCCGACACCGCCGGAAGTGATTGAAACACTGTGCGAGAAACTGCCGGATTTTAAAAAGGCATATTTTGCATATGAAATTGAACCGAAGGAATATGAAGAATTCGGACCGGTGGTTTTGTTCCGGAGTATGTTTGAAGATGCCTGGAAAAAAGGGAATGAACTGATTGCAGACCGAAGAAATAAAAAGGGGCAATAGGCAAAAGCCAGTGAACTACCAGCGTTCTGAAACAGACGGGCAGCACAGCCCGATATAGTGATCTGTTATGATGAGTAAAAGGTGAGGATGAAGAGGATGAAAAGGAAACGCTTAACATAAAAGAAGACAATCTAAGGAGCGCGCGCATTTTTGGTGAAAGGCGTCAACAAGATTAAAAGCTATTTATCTCTATAAAAAGGACCGGCATATTTTGCCGGTCCTTTTGTCTGGAATATAAGGAAAAAGGATTTGAACGCTTTTTTACCGCCTTTAGTGGAAAAATACAGGTGTAATAGCAGAGCGTTGTTAATTAACATATTGACAACTGTCTATATGTAGAGTAAAATACATATAGATAAATATCGATATGATGATAAAAAGGAGCCGGGTGAAAAGTGGAAAAGTATAAAAAAAATGCGCTGATATTTAAGGCGTTTTGCGATGAAAGCCGATTAAGAATCATTGATTTAATTAAGCAAGGCGAGACCTGCTCGTGTGTTTTACTAGAAGACTTAACGATTACGCAGCCGACACTTTCTCATCATATGAAAATTCTTATCGAAAGCGGATTGGTGAACGCCCGGCGGGAAGGCAAGTATACGATGTATAAGCTGTCGGCCAAGGGGATACAGAAATCCAAGGAAGTTTTGGATGAAATCTTTATTGGTGCCCAAACGGGACAAAATACAAGTTGTCAGGTTTGCGGAAAAAAATAAAAGGAATATGAGCCGACCAATTTAAGGAGTTTTATAAATGGCAAAGAAAGCAAATACAGGCATTGGATTTTTTGAAAAATACCTGACATTATGGGTCATCATCTGTATGGGCATTGGTATAGCCCTTAGTTTATGGATGCCGAAAATTCCTGAATTTTTAGGCCGATTTGAATATTATAACGTATCAATCCCCGTGGCTGTATTGATTTGGCTGATGATTTATCCGATGATGCTGAAGGTTGATTTTACGAGTATCGTCAACGTTGGGCGAAATCCGAAAGGCCTTGTGGTAACTTTGGGAACCAACTGGCTGATTAAGCCGTTTTCCATGTTTGCGATCTCATATTTGTTTTTCTTCGTTGTGTTTAAGTCGGTGATACCAAACGAACTGGCAAAAGATTATTTAGCGGGCGCAATACTGCTGGGCGCTGCCCCCTGCACGGCGATGGTATTTGTTTGGAGCCATTTAACCAAAGGGAATCCGGCATATACGTTGGTACAAGTCGCTACAAATGATTTGATTATTCTGCTCGCATTTGTGCCAATCGTTGGACTGCTGTTTACATTAGGTGATATTTCTGTCGCCGGAGTAGGTGTTCCATGGGGAACGCTGTTCCTTTCCGTAGTGCTTTTTGTCGTTATTCCGCTGTCTGCGGGATGGCTTTCAAGAGTACTGATTACAAAGAAAAGTGGGAAGGAATACTTTGAAAAGCAATTTATCCCGACATTCAATAACATCACGGTGATTGGATTATTGCTGACGCTGATCATTATCTTCTCTTTTCAGGGAAGAACAATTGTTAGGCAGCCTTTTGATATCCTGCTGATTGCCGTTCCTCTGACACTGCAGACTTTCCTGATTTTCTTTATTGCATATTTCTGGGCGAAAAAGTGGAGGCTGCCGCATGATATTGCTTCGCCGGCAGCGATGATTGGCGCGAGTAACTTTTTTGAACTGGCAGTCGCAGTGGCAATCGCAGTATTCGGTCTGCAGTCTGCTGCAGCGTTGACTACCATAGTCGGCGTACTGGTCGAGGTGCCGATTATGCTGACTTTAGTTAAAATATCAAACAGAACAATACACTGGTTTTCCAGCTAAAATAGAAAGGCATTTAAATGAGAATTTTTGAGTTTTTAAACAACCAGCTGCTTAAAATGGATTGGCTGAATAATCTGATCAGGCTATTGGTTGAAAATGTGTTTAACATGGATATTGAGAGCAGGATTGGTGGTAGCATACACTTTTTTATCTACGATACGATAAAAATATTCATACTGCTGTCCGTGCTGATTTTTACAGTATCATATATCCAGAGCCACTTTCCACCGGAACGGACACGGAAGATTTTAGGGCGATATAAAGGCATCGGCGCAAATACCTTAGGGGCATTATTGGGTACAATCACGCCGTTTTGCTCATGCTCGTCCATTCCGCTTTTTATCGGGTTCACCAGCGCAGGGCTGCCGATAGGGGTGACGTTTTCATTTTTGATTTCTTCACCATTAGTTGACTTGGCGTCCGTGCTGTTGCTGGCCAGTATCTTTAACTGGCGTATCGCGATTGCGTATGTGGTCGTTGGCATCATTCTCGCGGTTATTGGCGGTACGCTCATCAGCAGGTTTAAACTGGAGAAATATGTTGAATCCTTTGTATATAAGAATTCTGTAAGTACGGATGCTGAGATGCCGGAGGTGACAAGAAAAGACCGGCTGTTATATGCCAAGGACCAGGTTGTTGAGATCGTTAAAAAAGTGTGGTTGTATATTCTTATTGGCGTTGGTATCGGCGCCGCGATTCACAACTGGATTCCACAGGATATCATTTCGGCTATCCTGGGTCAGGAGCATTTCTACTCAGTTCCGCTGGCAACCGTGGTCGGCGTGCCGATGTATGCGGATATTTTTGGCACCCTGCCGATTGCAGAGGCCCTTGTGGGTAAGGGTGTAGGGATTGGCACTGTGCTTGCGTTCATGATGGCCGTGACAGCATTGTCATTACCGTCGATGATACTGCTTAAAAAAGTGGTTAAGACAAAACTGCTGGTTATCTTCGCGCTTATCGTTGTCGTGGGTATTCTGGTGATCGGCTATTCGTTTAATGCATTAGCATTTTTGCTCATATAATAATTGAAATGTGTACAATAAAATCGATAAAAGAACAAAAGGAGAAGGGAATAATGGAAATCAAAGTAATTGGATCAGGATGTGCAAGTTGTAAAAAACTTTTAGCAACGACAGAGAAAGCGGTTAAAGAGTTGAAGATTGAAGCGAATGTTATTTATGTGACGGATATGGAAGATATCATCGCGACGGGTATTATGAGTACGCCGGGACTGATGATCAACGGGATCGTGAAATCTACCGGGCGTGTGCCGAATCAAAAAGAAGTGATGCAGATGATATCCGATTCGTTATAGGCGGTAAAAAATGCGAACTTTACAAATTGAATGGCGGCATCTTGATGTAGACGGCGAAACCTGTGACCGCTGTTATGATACGGGGGAAAACCTGAAAAATGAGATTAAAAGACTGAATCGCAAAGTTGAACCACAGGGTGTGCATATTGAGCTAATGGAAGCGATACTTGATGAGAGCCAGATGTCGTTATCCAATGCGGTTCTCTTGGATGGGATTCCGATTGAAGCGATACTCAACATTCAAATATCAGAAAACTATTGCCAATCGTGCTCGGATTTAGTTGGGAAAGCATCTTTCTGCAGAACAGTGATATATGAAGGGAATGAGTACGAAGATATTCCGGCAAAGGCGATTCGCCATGCTGTTTACCGTGTTATTGATAACAGCCTGAAAAATAGCGATGATGCAAATGCACCGACAGAAGCTTGCTGCTGTGGTGAGAGCAGTAAGGGCTGCTGCGGGTAATTTAATTAGCCGCATAAGGTATATTGTGATTAGCCAAACTGTTATGTCGGGAATACGTCGCAGGGCATTACAAACCATATGGAAACCAAATGATACAATTTCGCAAATTATGTGCGATAGACAAGCAGATACGTGATAAGCAAGGGCCGATGCAAAGCATCGGCTTTTTTATTTCCAGAACCGTCGCAATAAATGAATGCGCATGGTAAGGGGAATGGCTTATCTATTATATTTAAAAAGGGGCTATAGTATCGTTTCACTTTAATTCGCCTAATTTAATGGGAAGCAGAATCATATCCGTCATACCCGATATTCGGCAAATTAATAATCCAATTGTTCGGTATGGTTATATTAGCCTGTTCAAGGGCATCTAAGAATCCTTCTTGGCGTTTCTTTGCAAAGTTGTGCCGCAAAGAGGTGTTAATAAGTGCAATTCTTCTCCGGCCTGTTGAAATGATATATTCTGTTGCTTGTTTTGCGGCATATTATATCGCGGCACTGCTTTTATTAATCGGCAGCGGGCTCTCTTTTGGATTTAAGAATACGGTTAGTAAGTCACGGGCGATTGAAGATAGTGTGGATTTGTAGCCCGCGCTTAAGACGGAAGTATATCGATATTTGGGATAAGTAGTTAAAATGATATGAAAACGACGAAACATTGTTAAAGTAAGGTGACGCAATTGAAACCCCGCTTGGCGAATGCCGCAACAATGATTCATAGGTTCTTCCTCTTTTATAAATAAAAGGTCGATACATAGTATCGGCTTTTTATTTTATTAAATTTTGCTATATTTAATATGCAAAGGCTAAGGCAGCACAATGGCTTTTGTAGCAAACAGCGGAGGGCAGAGCATGACGGTCATGTTATAAGGGGTTGACAAAAGGGAAATTGAATGATATATAAAGTATATTAATAAAAGATATTTATAAAATACAATTATAATAAAAAACCATTATAACATAGAAATAAAAAAGGACAATGCATGAAGAGGATTTTAGTCACGGGCGGACGCGGTTTTTTAAGTTCCAGGTTCACCGAACGATTTAAACACGAATTCGATATTTTGAGCCCCACAAAGCAGCAGCTGAATATCTGTGATGAGCGCAATACTTTTGATGTGGTTAAGGACTTTAAGCCCGATACGGTCATCCATGCAGCGGCCTTGACGGCGACCGACTACTGCAACATGAATCCGGATGACGCGGAGCAGGTGAATATCAAAGGCGCTGAAATCATTGCGAAAGCATGCGAAGCCCATCAGGCAAAGCTCATTTTTTTAAGCACTGAACAGGTATTCAACGGAAACACGGAAAGCGGTCCGTATAAAGAAAGCGACAAGCCGGTGCCGAATACGGTGTACGGTGAAACAAAGCTGACAGCGGAAAAAAACATCACTGGCATAACGGCTCAGGCATGGATTGTCAGGCTGGCATGGATGTTCGGGATGCCGCAGTATAATTGTAAAATGGCGCCGAATATTCTCTGGAATGTATGCGAGGCGCTGATACAAAATAAGCCGATCGCGTTTTCGCCCAACGAGTTTCGGTCTTTTACCTATATTGAAGATGTGCTGAAGAACCTCGTGAAGCTGGCTGAAGTTCCTTTTGGCCTTTATCATTTCGCCGCAGTAAATACGCTGAGCCGTTACGAGACAGCGGCCTATATTTTTAAGGAGATGGGTGCGGACAGCCGTATCGATGATTTGCTCGTTTGTGACAGCACACTTTATGCGGATAAGAAGCGTGACGCAAGACTGGATGCGAAAAAAGCGGCAGGGTATGGATTGGTCTTTGATGACTCACCCGCGGCAATCTCGAAATGCATAAGAGAATATGATATCGCCGGATTTTAAAATCCCAGAGCGCTGAAAATAAGGGCAGGAAACGAAAGAGGAAGCATATGCAGACAATCATCAATGAACTAGACCGGATAAGCTGTTCTGACCGGATATCGCGGCTAAGAACCAAGATGAAAAGCAAGCCGCGGTTTTTGTCGATCGAGCAGGCAAGAATTATTACGCAGACATACAAAGATAATGAAGCAAAACCGACAATTATCAAACGGGCACTGGCGCTTTCGAATGCGCTGAATCAGATTACGATTGAGATTGACCCCGATGAACTGATTGTGGGCAACCGGGCCGTCGGCACAAAAACGGGAGTCGTCTCTCCGGAGGGCGGGATATCCTGGCTGTTTAGAGAAATCGATATGCTGCCGACGCGCCCGCAGGATAAGTTTCAGGTCAGGGACGAAGATAAAGAAGAATTTCGGTCTTCTATTTTCCCTTATTGGAAGGGGCTGACCCTGGAGGACAAGATTCAGGAGGCGGCGGGAGAAGAGATCGGGACGATGTCTAAAGCCGTGAAGATTAACCAAAAAGACCACGCACAGGGGCATATCTGCCCCAGCATAGAAAATTGGCTGCACTTGGGTGCCGCCGGATTAAAACAACAGGCGCAGAGCGCGATGGAGAATGCGTCGCTTGAGCATATGGATTTTTATCAATCTGTCATCATTGTGCTTGACGGTGCGATTGATTTTATGAAGCGTTACGCTGCGTTGGCAAGACAGATGGCGGAACAGCAATCCGAGGCGGACAAAAAAGAAAGCCTGCTTACGATTGCGGATAATTGTGCATTACTGGCAGAAAAACCACCCGAGACCTATCATCAGGCGGTTCAGGCCATTTGGTTTTTATTCGTGCTGTTAGAAGCGGAGTCGAATGCGTCCTCTTTTTCTCCGGGACGTGTGGACCAGTTCTTGCTGCCGTATTTTCAGCGGGATATGGAAGATTGCAGACTGAGCCTTGAAGGCGCACTTGAGATCATGGAAGCGATGTGGATTAAGTTCAACGAAATCGTCTACATGCGCAATACCGAAGGCGCGGCGTATTTTGCCGGATTCCCGATCGGATTTAATATTGCGATCGGCGGACAGAATGTGCACGGTGAGGATGCTACAAACGCGGTGTCCTATATCATTCTAAAGGCTCAGGAGCATCTTAAACTGCCGCAACCAAACCTGTCGGCAAGAATTCACCAGCACTCACCCAAAGCATATATCCGGCGCTGTGCGGAGGTTATCCGCCTGGGCACGGGATTGCCGCAGATCTTTAATGATGAATCCGTTATCCCGGCACTAAGGAGCATCGGCATACCCGAGGCGGATGCGCTGAACTACGCCGTGGTCGGCTGTGTGGAAATTTCCACACACGGGAACAATTTGGGCTGGAGCGACGCGGCCATGGTGAACCTGGTCAAAATACTTGAGCTCACGCTTAACAACGGAATCTGTATGCAGACCGGCAAGCGGATCGGGATTGACACAGGAAACCTGACCGACTATGAGACGTTTGAAGACTTAGAGCAGGCGTATGAAAAACAAATTAAACACTATATAGAGCGGATGCACGCAGTCTGTGAAATCGTGGAGGAAAAGCATATTGAGGTGCTGCCCTCGCCGTTCTTATCGGCGGTTATTGATGACTGCATTGAGAAAGGCGTTGACGTGACCGCAGGCGGCGCACGATATAATTTCTCCGGCATACAGATTATTCAGGCGGCGAATATGGCGGACAGCTTTGCGGCGTTGAAAAGCTTGGTCTATGACCAAAAACTGATTGATAAAGCATATTTACTAAAGAACCTAAGAGAAGACTACCCGGATGAACAGCTCAGACTGACCATGCTGAACAAAGCGCCGAAGTACGGCAATGATATTAAGTGGGTGGATTTAATCGCGCATAAGTGGGTGCAGTTTTTCTCGCAGGAAATCAAGCACTATAAAAATTACCGGGGCGGAGAATACAGCATCGGGCTGTATACCGTTTCGGCTCATGTTCCCATGGGGAAAAATGTGGGGGCGACACCGGACGGCAGAAAAAACGGACAGCCGCTGGCCGACGGCGGATTATCGGCGGTTTACGGACGCGACAAGAACGGCCCGACTGCGCTTTTAAACTCGGTTAACCGCGCCGGCTCGGAATACGGGACCAACGGCACGCTGCTGAATATGAAGTTTTCTTCGAGCATGCTGAAGAACAAAGACGGATTTGATAAATTTTGTATGCTGCTGGAGTCTTTTGCGGCACTGAGGATTCATCATGTGCAGTTCAATGTGCTGAATAGAGCGGATTTGATAGAAGCGAAAAAACATCCGGAGAACTATGCAAACCTGCTGGTTCGTGTTGCTGGCTATTCTGCGTATTTTGTTGAATTATCGGATGAGCTGCAAAACGAAATTATTGCACGTACAGAGTTTGGCATGGAATAGGACAAGAGAAGATGAGAGCGACAGTATTTGACATTGAACGGTTTGCAATCCATGACGGTCCGGGAATCAGAACCACGGTGTTTTTTAAAGGGTGCCCGTTTAATTGTGCGTGGTGCCATAATCCGGAATCGATTGACGGCGGAAAAGACATATGGGTGAGGCAGGAACAATGCGTTCACTGTGAGCGGTGCGCTGCCTGCCCGGAGCACGCAATTAAAATTGAAACTGACGGCCGGGTTAATATTGATAAGGAACGATGCACTTTCTGTGATTTTTGCGTTGGGGTTTGTCCGGTTAACTGTATTGCCAGAATCGACCGTGACATGACGCTGGATAAGATTGTTGAAGCGGTCAAGAAAGATATGCTTTATTACCGGGTATCCGGCGGCGGGGTGACGATTTCCGGCGGAGAGCCTTTTCAGCAGAAAAAGGCGGCCATCGCGCTGCTGAAAAAATTGAAGGAGAGCCACATTTCAACGTGTGTCGAAACCTGTCTTTACTGTGAGTTTGACGCGCTTGAACAGGCGATACCGTATGTTAACCAGTTTTTTGTAGATTTAAAGCTCATGGACAGCGAGGATCATAAACGGTATATCGGCAAGCCCAACGATTTGATTTTGGAGAATTTTAAAAAACTTGCCGGACGGCATCCGCATATTACAGTGCGCGTGCCGCTGGTACCCGGCATCACAGATACAGAAAAGAACATCAAAGCGGTTACGGAGTTTGTGCTTTCAACAGACCCGAATATTCCGATTGAACTGCTGAATTATAACAGCTTAGGGAGTGCAAAGTATGAGCGTCTGGGGCGGGTAAGTGCCTGTAAGGACTTAAGACCGCTCACAGATGAGGCTTATAACAAGCTTAAGACAATGGTTAGTAATCTTGGAGGAGTAAGCGTATAATGCAATTTTTCAAAAATGATCCAAGCAATCCGCTTTATATCAACGAGGTCAAGTGGGTTTTTGACGGGCTGAACCCAAACGACCAGAGTGAAATCGCGCTCTTGATTACCGTGGACACACAAAGCCGGTACAGAGAGGTTAGATTTGTTGTCCCCAAAGGAAAGCTGCTTTCCGGACATGACCATATTGTCTTTGAGCGCTATATGCTGGCGCGAATCAACAACCTGCTGGTGACCTTCGGCGGCACGCGTCTTTGTATCTATTACGATTTGTCAGACGATGTCATCGGCGACGCCATAAAAAAAGCGATTGCCAGATATGATGTGGACAGGGGCGATAACTACAGAGGCGGATTGGGGTGCATCATGAACTACATCAGCCGGATGAACGTCCTTTTGGGATTGCCTAAGTTCAGTGTTACCTATCAGGATATCTCAACCTATCTGGGACCGCCGGCAGAGCGGGAAGAGTTTAAACTCTATGACCCAAACGATGCGGATGAAGATGTAAAGATATTGTACCAGGCCGCGTCCACACTGGAAAACAAGGTGTTTTGCGGGCTGGATGTCGGCGGCAACGCGATCAAAGCTGCTGTCGTTTATGATGGCAAAAAGCTGGTGGAAAAAACCTACTCATGGTTCCCGACATTTCTGAAAACAGCGGATGAACTGATTGATCCGATTATTTTGCTTATCCGGTTTATGCGCGTTGTGACGGAGCTTTTGAAAAGCCGGCCGATCAGCAAAATAGTAAATCTTAAGGCAATGCTGGTCAGTACCGCGGACTACAGCGACATACTGGCATTCACCGAGGAGCTGGAAAGCGGAATGGATGAGGATGCCGGGTTATTTGACGGCGTGGTCATCGGATTCCCTGACATCGTTATTGATGACCGGGTCGCCGGGGGCGAGTCTTATAAACAAAGAGGGATACGAATGAATCCCGATGTCGAATACGAGCGCGAATTTGAAAAACAACGGGACATATACCTGCTTGCCGAGAAATATATCAAAAAAGACGGTTTGGTCAAAGTCGTGAATGACGGGAACGTCTCTTCACTGGTATTTGCCGTCGAACAGGTTTTTGCTGAAAGCAATATTATCGACCGTAACGGCATGCTGGTGCATACGATCGGCACGGAGATGGGTACCGGACTGATTACGCGCGGCGGTACGATTCAATGGATTCCGCTGGAGGGATACAACTACATGATTGATATGGGCAGCGATGACTATCAGTGTTACGATGCCGATGACGTCAGAAGCGTCAATAATTTCTCGTCAAAGGCATCGGGCACGGTTCAAAAATACGTCAGCCAGATGGGAATGTTCAGAATTGCACTCCGGAAAATTCAGGAACAGAATCCGGAAATTTATGATGCGCTGATTGCGGACGGATACCTCAACTATGACGAGAAAGCGGATAAGCTGTTAATCGAAACGAATCCGAGCGATATGCGCTCGCCGTTAACGCGCAAGCTGATCGGGCTGCTTAAAAAGGGCAATCAGGCTTTAATCGATACGTTTGAAGAGATCGGGCAGTGCTTGGGTATCGTGACATCCGAGACATCCATTTATTTAAGGGAACTCAGCACGACAAAACTGATCAGCGGGGGAATTGTGATGGAGCCCACCTGCTTTAAAACGCTGACAGCAGGATTAAAAAAGCACGACCTGAATTATGAGGTTAAGTGCCTTAATACCGGCGTGCTGTATTCTCCGCTGCTTAAAGACCTGAACGAGGAAGACAGCAATTATGTCACAGCCATAGGCTCCGCGTACGCGGTCAATAAAGAGCTGCTTTTAAAAAACGCGGAACAATAGGGGGAAAATGATGCATCAAATAAAAGATAAAGAACTTAATATTTCAGCATCCGTATCCTGTATGGATATGATGCACATGGAAAAAAGCATGAAGGATGCCGAAGATGCCGGCATTGATTTTTATCACTATGACGTGGTGGACGGGCGGTTCAATAATTGCTTTATTTTGGGGCAGACCCTGCTGGAAGCGATGCGGGCTTATACAAAACTGCCGATTGAAGTGCATCTTGCGGTGTCTGAGCCGGAGACTTATATCGAGCAGTACGTGAGGGCGGGTGCGGACTATATCTGCGTCCATTATGAGGCAATGAAAGCCCCGGAAAAGGTGTTTGACCAAATCGAATCTCTGGGGGCAAAGCCCATATTGGCATATCGTGCGGAAACACCGTTTAAAGCTGAGGACGCGGCGCTGTTAAAGCGTGTGGAATGGATCAACAAGCTGACGGTGAACCCCGGGTTTTCGGGCCAAACCATGCAGCCGCAGGCTTTGGAGCACATTACGAAGATGAGAGAAACGATTAATGAAGCAGGATTGAAAACGCATATTCAAGCCGACGGGAATGTGTATCCAAAAACAATTCCGGATTTTGTAAAGGTCGGCGCCGATATTCTAACCGGAGGAACATCAGGTCTTTTTAACAAAAAAAATACGATAAAAGCGAACATCAAACGGATGTATGATGCTGCGGGACATCCGGCCGGTCAAGGGTGAAACTTAAAAAACAGGCGCGGAAAAGGGTTGACAAAATCAAAATAGAGTGATATATAAATAACATTAATAAAAGATATTTATAAAATATAATTATAAATTATAGTATACTAACTGGCGGCTGATTCGGCCGGAACGAGGAAAAGGATTGGACAAATCAATGAACGTCATCACAGGTAATCGCTTAAAAGGGGCAAAGCCGAGAATCGGCATCAGGCCGACACTGGAAGGCAGAGCTTACGGGGTCCGCGAATCATTGGAAACCCAAACCATGAATATGGCTCAAAGTGTTAAACGTTTATTGGAAAGCAGCCTGATGTACTCGTTTGGCGAGCCGGTTGAATGTGTCATCTCTGATACGACGATCAGCGGCGTTGCGGAAGCGATGCAGGCTGAAGAGAAGTTTCAAAAAGAAAACGTTCAGGTCAGCATTACCGTTTCACCCTGCTGGTGCTACGGCGCAGAAGTGATTGACACGGACGCGTTCCGTCCTAAAGCCATTTGGGGGTTTAACGGAACGGAACGGCCGGGCGCAGTTTTCTTGGCGGCTGCGGTTGCCGCACATAACCAAAAAGGGCTGCCGGTGTTCGGCATTTACGGCGAAGATGTCCAGGACAAAGACGATGAGTCCATCCCGGACGATGTAAAGGCAAAGCTCCTGAGATTTGCAAAAGCCGCGGTAGCACTGGTTGAAATGCGGGATAAATCTTATTTGTCTATCGGAAGCGTCTCAATGGGGATTGCGGGTTCGATCGTGAGCGACAGCTTTTTTCAAAAGTACCTGGGCATGCGTAACGAATACGTGGATATGTCCGAAGTCCTGCGGAGAATGAATTTGGGGATTTATGACCAAAAGGAATTCAACCAGGCGAAAAAATGGGCACAGGAAAATCTCAGATTTGGCGAAGATAAAAATCCGCCGGATATCAGACATACAGAAGAAAAAAAAGAAGAGTCGCTGGATAATGGTATTCGGCTCAGCCTGGTCATCAAGGACCTGATGGCGGGAAATCCGGCATTAAAGGCGCAGGGATATGAAGAAGAATCCCACGGGCATAATGCGCTGGCATCCGGATTTCAGGGGCAGCGTAACTGGACAGACTTTCTGGTTAACGGAGATTTCTCGGAAGCGATGCTCAATTCCTCCTTTGATTGGAACGGCATCAGACAGCCGTATATCGTAGCCACAGAAAATGACAGCCTGAACGGCGCAAGCATGATGATGGCGAACCTGATGACAGGCTCGGCACAGGTGTTTGCAGACGTACGTACATATTGGAGCCCAGCAGCAGTCAAACGCGTCACGGGCTATGAGCTGGAAGGGGATGCCAAGCACGGCTTTATCCACATGATTAATTCAGGACCGGCGGCTCTGGACGGCACAGGCGCACAAACCAAGGACGGCGCACCGTTTATCAAGCCGTTCTGGGAAGTCACCGGAAGCGATGTTGAAAACTGCATCGACCAGACGGAATTCCGGTATGCGGATGTGTCGCTGTTTTCCGGCGGCGGATACAGTACAGACTTTATGACAAAAGGCAAAATGCCCATGACGGCATGCCGCTTAAACCTGATGGACGGTCTCGGGCCTTATATGCAGATTGCAGAAGGATACAGCATTGACCTGCCTGAACAAGTGGCGGACACGATTGACAGCCGGACGGACCCGACATGGCCGACAACCTGGTTTGTGCCCCGGCTGACAGGAACAGGCGCATTTAAAAATGTATATACGATGATGAATAAATGGGGAGCGAATCACGCATCCTTGTGCGCAGGGCATATCGGAGCCGATCTGATTACCCTTTGCGCGATGCTCCGGATCCCGGTGGCGATGCATAATGTTGATGAAGCCAAAATGCTCCGGCCGAGAAACTGGGATGCATTCGGAACCTTGGACGCTGAGAGTGTGGATTACCGCGCTTGCCAGATATTAGGCCCGCTTTATGGGTGACACCCGAAAAAAAGGGTTGCATCATTGAACAAATGGTATTAATCTTTTAAGACCGCTTTGGGTCTTAATAAAAAATAAAGGAGCAAGGAAATGAAAAGAATTATTGGTGTTGTTCTCGTTTTGGCGCTGCTGTTAATGGTGGGCTGTGCCCCCGAAGCAGTCAGTGAACAGGCCGCTGCATCTGACAATGCTGCAACGACCGAAGCCGCAGAAGAAGTAGTTGCTGAAGGCGGAACGCCGCAGCCGGCTGCAGAAGTCGCGGAACAGGGTTATGACTTCTATGACAAAGCTGTTTCTTACAGTGAGCTGGACTTAGGACCGATTCCGAAACCTGAAGGTGCGGTAACTCTGGGCTTTGTCTGCAAAGCGTTCGATAACGAATTCTGGGCAGCAAACAAAGAAGGCGCTTTGGCAGCTGCTGAAGAATTGAAAGCAGCTGGCATTGACATCACTTATGATGTTCGTGCAGCTCAGGGCGAAGGCGATGATGTGGGACAGCTGGCCGTTATGAATGATATGGTTAACAAAGGCTACGACGGCATTGTTCTTTCCCCGATCGCAGAAGGTAACCTCTTACCCGGCGTTGAAAAAGCGATTGCCAAAGGTATTCCGATGGTTGTTAACAACGACGCATTCATGCCTGAAATCGATGTAACAGCAGGCGTATGGCATTGGGAAGGCGGACTTTTAGCTGCTGAATACATTAATGATCTTTTAGGCGGTTCCGGAAAAGTGGTTATCATCCAAGGTAACTTAAAGACTCCTCCGGCAAGATCAAGAACGGATGCATTCGTACAATGGTTCGAAGAAAACAATCCGAGTGTTGAAATCCTTGACATTCAACAGGCTGACTGGGACAGATTAAAAGCAAAAGATATCACGGATACATGGTTAAAGAAATACCCGGATATTGATGCAATTTTCTGTAATAATGATACAATGGCTATGGGAGCTCTTGAAGCGGTTAAATCTGCTGAAAAAGACATCATCATTGTTGGTATCGACGGCACAGGCGAAGCACGTGAATCAATCAAGGCTGGCGAACTGACAGCTACTGTTGACAGCTTCCCGCTTTATATGTCGAGAATCAGCACAGAAATGCTGTTAAGAAAAATCGGGGGACAGACATTACCGATGGTAATCTATACCCCGCAGGCAATTGTTGACGCAAGCAACGTTGATATGGATCCTGAAGAACTTATCGGCTGGAATGGCTTTGAATTTGCTGACTAATCTTTAGACAATATGTGATGGCCATGACTTTATGCCATGGCCATCGCTGTATTAAAAGACATAGCAGAGGTGAAAATATTATGTCAAAAGTGACAGAGAAAAACGCAATTGAATTTGATAACATCACCAAACGTTTTCCCGGGCAGTATGCGCTTAAAGGGATTAGTTTTTCTGTAAAGAAAGGCGAAGTGCACTCTATCCTGGGTGAAAATGGTGCGGGCAAATCGACACTCTTGAACATCCTGCACGGTGTTATCAAACAAACATCCGGCGAAGTAAGAATTGATGAAGAGCCGGTTGATTTCAATCACGCATTCGATGCAATCCAATTCGGTATTGCCAAAGTCCATCAGGAAATCAGTATAGTACCTGAAATGAAGGTATATGAAAATGTGATGCTGGGCAGTGAATTGGCCAAAGCTGGCTTTCTTAAAGAAAAAGAAATGATTCAGCAAACGCAGAAAATTCTTGACAGATTAAAGAGCAACTTTAACGCAACGGATAAAGTAGCGGATTTGAGTGCCGCGCAAAAGCAGATGATACAGATTGCGAGAGCGCTGTATATGGATGCGAAAGTCGTATCATTTGATGAACCGACATCATCTTTAAGCCAGAATGAAGAAGAGACTCTTTTTGAAATCATAGAGGATCTTAAAAATAAAGGAATTACGATTTTATACATCAGCCATAAGCTGGATGAAATTTACCAAATCTGCGATCGGACAACAATCTTAAGAGACGGCGAATATATCGGAACCTATAACGTTGCAGATATTTCAAAACCGGAACTGATTCAAAAAATGGTGGGCAGAGACGTGAACAGCTTTGCGGTCAGGCATAAGCCTTCGCAGGTTGTGGAAAAAGACGTTGTGCTGGATGTCAAAGATTTAAGCGGACCGTCCGGAATAAGAAATGTCAGCTTTGACCTGAAACGGGGCGAGATACTCGGTTTCTTCGGGCTGGTCGGCTCAGGCAGAACCGAAGTGATGCGTGCGATTTTTGGGGCTGACCCGATCAGCAGAGGCAAAGTGTCATTGCACGGCAAGGATATCACGCACGGTACCCCGGCGAGCAGTATAAGCAACGGACTCGGCCTTCTGCCGGAAAACAGAAAAGAGCAGGGATTCATCAAGTATTTAAACAACGCAGACAATATTGCGCTCGCTTCAATCAGAAAATATGAAAAGCACCACTTAGTAAACAGAAAGAAAAAACATGAAAATGCCTTAAGAGTCGGTGAAGTGGTTAAGCTGAAGCCGAATGACCCGGAGTTCATCACGACGCAGCTGTCCGGCGGGAACGCACAGAAAGTGGTTATCGCGAAATGGTTGTCCACCGATGCGGATGTCATCATCTTTGACGAACCGACTAAGGGGATTGATATCGGGGCAAAATCTGAGATTTATAAACTGATGGAAAGTATTGTTGAAGAAGGCAAATCAATTATTATGGTATCATCAGAACTCCCCGAGATTATCGGGATGAGTGACCGGCTTATCATCATGAAGGGCGGCGGCGTTGTTGCTGAAATGAAACGAAACGAATTCAGTGAAAAAGATATTCTTACATCGGCATTGGAGGGATAAAGGAAATGAAACAAGTACTTAAACACTATACGCGGGAGATTAGTATAGCGATTGCAATCGCAATTATGACGATTATCTTTGGGATTATTAACCCCATTTATGTATCGGGCGATAATTTGATCGATATTATTAACCAGGCAATTATCTACGGGCTTATGGCGGCCGGCATGACAGGCATCATTATCATCGGCGGTATCGACTTATCCGTTGGCTCGGCATTGGCGTTGGTTGCTGTCTGTGTATCAACACTGGCGGTTGCGGGACTGCATCCGGTGCTGTGTATCGTTGCCGGATTGTTGATCGGCCTGCTGCTGGGAACCATCAACGGCCTTCTGGTTGCGAAACTCAAACTCCAACCGTTTATTGCGACTCTGGGTACCATGTCAACTTACCGCGGGGTTGCGTATCTGCTCTGTGATGCACGTCCGATTCTGAACGTGCCGACTTCTTACCGTGTTTTAGTTGATGGAAAAATTATCGGATTTTTCAGGATATCGGTTGTCATCTTCCTTGTCTTTGTCGTGATTCTCCATATCATGTTAAAGAAAACCCGTTTGGGAAGCTATATATATGCGGTCGGCGGGAATGAAGAAGCCGCAAGGCTTTCAGGTGTAAAGGTAGAAAAAACAAAGATCTTGACCTTTGGAATCGGCATGCTGGGAACAGCACTCGCCGCTATTATCCAGATCGGCAAGCTTGGCGTCGGAGATTCAACCTCCGGTATGGGATATGAGCTGGACGCAATCGCAGCTGTCGCCATCGGCGGTACGAGTATGGCGGGCGGACGCGGTACGATTATTGGTACGTTCCTTGGCGCTATTCTGTTTGCGGGGCTTCGCGTCGGCATGATTGTTGCGGGAGTCAGCACGTTCTGGCAGTATGTTGCCCGCGGCGTTGTCATCCTGATCGCGGCGTATATCGAAATCGCACAAAGCAATATCCAACTTCGGAAGATAACAAAGTTGGCGAATCAATAATCCCGGATTGATACTGCGGATGAGATAAGTACAAAGGATATTAAAAGGACAATCGGGATACAGTCTGGAATCCGGGCCGTATCCCTTACCGCAGCGCAGGGACAGAAGATCATTATCCTGTTGCCTGCCGAAAAAGGCGCAATCCCGGCTGTGGCAAGCGCTTTTTGCGTAATGCGGTTCAGATAGTATTTAAAAGCGGATGCTCAAAACGATAATCAGTAATAAATAGACTTTGGGGTAATACATGAAAAGCATGATAGCGCCATCCATGATGTGCGCGGATATATTGCATTTAGAACAGGAAGTTAAGGCGCTGGAGTCAGCGGGGATAGACTATTTCCATATGGATATCATGGACGGCACTTTTGTCCCGAACATGACGCTGTCGCCGTATATACTCGATGCCATGCGGACCGTTACGGATATTCCGTTTGACATTCATTTGATGGTCAACAAACCGGAGGAAAAGCTGGACTGGTTTGATATCAGAGAAAATGACATTGTCAGCATTCATGCCGAGACAACTGCGCATACCCACCGGGTAATCGAACGGATAAAAGACAAGGGTGCAAAGGCCGGCATTGCAGTTAATCCGGCAACACCGAAAGAGTCTTTGTTTGCGCTGATGGACGATGTTGATGTCTTTTTGATTATGACGGTTAATCCTGGCTTCGCCGGACAAAAGATGGTCGAATCCGCGCTCAAGAAAATTGCTGCTGTAAAGCTGTTCATTGAGGCGGAGCATAAAGAGATCGCGATTGAAGTGGACGGAAATGTGAGCTTCAAAAACGCCGGGAAGATGAGAGATGCAGGCGCAGATATATTTATTGCCGGAACATCGAGTGTTTTTGACCGCAATATGACCTATACGGAAGCGGTTGCGAAACTGAGGGAAGCCATTCGGTAAGCCGGACGATTTTATATACAAACTGTGCTTATTTTTTAAATAAGCCTTCTGCATTTATACAATTAATGTTAATATATTTATGCAAATATTACATTTAGGAAGAACATATGAAAAAGAAAAATAATACAAAAATCGTTAGAGAAGCGAATCGGTATATTATTTTAAATATTATCAGACATAAGCAGAGACTAACCATTGATAGTATTCAAAGTCTTTCTAAATTAAGCTACCCTACGGTAAACAAAATTGTAAATGAATTATTGGACCAGCAGATTATTATTAAAGACGGATTTGCCGATTCAAGCGGAGGCAAACCACCGGTCTACCTTAAACTGAATACCAATAACTATTTTGCGTTGGGAATAGACGTTGAAATCCCGATCATCCGGTTTCAGCTTTCCAATCTCTATTGTGATGCGGTTTATACCCATAAGGCGGTTATTGACGGTGAAGCGAATAAAAAAAATGTGCTGGACGCAATACTGAGCGGTTTAGGCCGGTGCCTGCAGGAGATTGAAAACCCGGAAGAAAAAATAATCGGAATCGGGGTCGGCCTGCCCGGTATTATTGATTTAAAGAAAAACATCTCTATTTATATTGAGCGTATTAAAGACTGGCGGAACGTAGACCTGATCAAGATCATTCAGGACAAGTATAATATTCCGGTTTATATCCGAAATGACGTACATTTAATGGCATGGGTTGAGAGCAAGTTTAAAACAGACAATGACAGAAGCTTTGCTCTGATTGCCATGCGCGCCGGGACCGGGATGTCAATTTGTATTGAGGGTGACGTCTACGAAGGTCTTTATGGAAATGCCGGATTCTTAGGTCACACAACGGTAGCCGTAGACGGAGAACTATGCAAATGCGGTAAGAAGGGCTGTCTGGATGTTTATGCTTCTAAGGAAGCGATAGTACATAATTATCAGGCTCTGCCCGATGCCAGGAAGGACGCGGATTTTTCAACGATCCTTGATCTGGCAAGTAGCGGCGATGAATTGGCGGTTAAAGTACTGACCGATGCAGGAAAACTAATCGGCGTTGCGATTGCGAACAGTATCGAAATCATTGATGTGAATCATTTTATCCTGTCGGGTATTTCGTGCAACAACGACCATGTATTTTTAGAGTCGATACGGAAAACCGTTAAGGAAAATGTTATCTTCGCAAGCGTGGAAGAAATCAAGATTGAGATTTCCGAATACGACAATGAAACGTATGCTTTAGGCGGCTGCTACTTTATTGTTGAGCACTTCTTTAAAAAGCCTTATTTGCTTTTGACCTTCCGTCAATAGCTTGTCTCTTTTTTAAGACGATGTAAAACAAAAGAGGCGCTTTAAACCCAGGGCTCTTTGGAATACCGACGGACAGACACTTCATCAATCACAGAGTTGTTCCGTGTTTTCAGCAGAAACAAAATAATATCCGATATTTCCTCCGGAGTACTCAGATCCGACATATCAAGATCGGGGCGTGCTTCCTTGACCAGTTCGGTGGCAACGCCTCCCGGTAGAATCGCATGGACGCGAATACCCTGATCAAAAGTTTCTCTTGCCAGGACTTTGGTATATCCCAGCAGCGCGTGCTTTGACGCGGAATAAGCCCCCTGCGTCACATATCCTTTTTTAGAGACAACAGAACCGATATTAATAATCGATGCGCCATCTGATTTGGTCAGAAAAGGCATGGCTGCATTCACCAGCATAAACGGTGCGCGTACGTTGACCGCCATATGCAAATCCCATTCCTCCGGCGTTGTGTTTTCCAGCAGCAGTTTTTTTACATAACCTGCATTATTGATGACGATATCAATCCCGCCGAATTGCTTAACACAATGCGAAACAATCTGATCAAAGGCATCGTCATCGGTCAGGTCGGCGGAAAAGGGATAGAGATTATCGTTATCTATCTTTTCAAGCACCGAGATGTTTCGCGATGTCGCAAGGACTTTGACTCCCTCACGCAGTAGGCCCTGCACAACGGCATAACCGATACCGCGTCCTGCGCCGGTCACAATGGCAACTCTTTTTTTAATATCGTTCATGGCCGCTCCTTTTACTTTCTGATAAAACAATATACTAACCGGCATCGTAAATCAACAGGAAAAACCGGCGACGATGGTTTTCTTATTAATGGATATGTTGGGGAGTGACTGTATTTGGCGCTCGTTATTTGGATAAAAATAATGCCAGCAGAGAAAACAATAATAGAATTTTGCATAAAACAATTTTGCATAAAACAATAAAGAATATTGCATTCACGGCCGTTATAATGGTATTTTAAAGATGAAGAAATCTTTATAGGATTTGATTTAAAAGTTTCTAGATCTTTATTCTAGATTATTTTATTTATACATAAGGGAGAAGAGTAAGTGAAGACAATTATTTTTGTTAATCCTAAACGCGTGAATAAGTATAAAAAATTGTGCGATGTACCAGAAGGTATGGAGCTTGTTTATTTTGATCAGAATGTCAGCGACGATGAGGTGCTCAGTGCCGCTGGTGATGCTGATTTTATATTTGCGGATGTGATTAAGTCCATTAGTGCACAGCTGATTGAAGCAATGCCTAATCTTAAACTGATCCACTCCGAAGGGGTAGGCTATAACCGGATTGATGTTGGCGCGGCGAAGAAGGCAAATGTTTTTGTCTGTAATAATCCCGGTGTCAATTCGGGTGCGGTTGCGGAGCAGGTAATCTTGTTGATGCTTGCGCTTTTAAGGGACCTCATCGACGGCGACCAAAAGGTAAGAACCGGACATCAGATTAATGCAAAAGAGAACAAAATATTAAACGGAATTGTGGAACTTCATGACTGCCATATCGGGATGATTGGATTTGGTGCGATTGCAAAAGAAACGGCAAAGCGGCTTTCGGCCTTTGGCTGTCAAATGAGTTACTATTGCCCGACAAAGAAAAGCGGGGATATAGAAGCGGAATACGGCGTGGACTACCTGCCGATGGAGGAACTGATAAGCGCATGTGATATTATCAGCCTGCATATGCCGGTGACGCCTGAAACCACGAATATGATAAATGAAGCATTTTTATCAAAGATGAAAAAGAGCGCGTTGTTAATCAATACAGCACGCGGGGAACTGGTCGATCAGGATGCGTTAAAAGCAGCACTGATCAACAATGAGATTGCGGGCGCGGGATTGGATACACTGACGCCTGAACCCGTTACGCTGGAAAATCCGCTGCTGAATTTACCAGAGGAAGCGGCCGCCCGTGTTGTATTTTCGCCGCATATTGGCGGAACAACAGAAGGTGCATTTTTAAAGATGCATCGGGGTGTTTGGGGCAACATTCAGAGAGTGATAGACGGGGAAAAGCCAATTAATATTGTTAAAGAGCTGGAGTAAAGGCTATAGATCTGAAAGAGATACTTGAGCTGGGGATAAGTGTTGAGCCAGAAGGCTGAGTATAAAAAGTGCAAAGAAAATAAGGATAAACTTTATTATAGAATAAATGGTAGGCAACTGAGATAAAATTCTTCCAAACATCAAATGTGTGCTATTTCTTAACCTGTGGTTTGGCAAATTAATTACAGGTTCTATTATGTTGCTCTAAATATCTGAGTAAAAATACAGGAAGTATATTAGGGGCACAAAGTAAGTAATTCGAGATGAATTTCATGGCACCGCAGAATTTAAAAAAATATTCTTAATAGTGCATTTTGATATATGCGGGTAACCATATCATAAATGTATCGTGTGAGAACTGTGCTGCACCCTTCAAAGCGAAAATGAAAGCCCAAGGATTACGCAAGATTCTCATTCAGCACATAATATGATAAAATTATAATAAATAAAATAAATTATGAGATTAAAATATCAAGGAATAGATGATGGATACAAAGAAATTTATTAAGCTTATTCAGGCAAGCGAAGAAAAGTTAATCAATGAAGTTTTACGCTACGCCATTGAAAGAGATTATGCAAAATATACGTCCACACTTAAGGAAGCGTGGCGCATGTCTATCCAAGGCTTATCAAATTCATTAGTTAAGGTGCTTGAAAAGAACGATAAAGTGCCTGAGATGAATCCAGACATAGATTTCTCAAAAAGTGAAATTGCGGAGTTTGGTATTGTGGAAGCCAATTTGCATCGATCCCGCGGCATTACGCTTTCAATGTTTTTAAGCTTTATGAAATATTATCAGCAAGCGTACCAAGATGTTCTTTCTGACAGCGATTTTTCAGTTGCAGAAAAAGAATTCTTCTCAAGATATTTAAAAAGATACTTTGATTTTGTCGAAATAGGCTTTATCGTTGTTTGGTCTGATTTGTCAGAGGAGAAAAAGCTCGAAGAATTACAGAGCAAAAACAGAGAAATAGAAAACGAAAAGAATGAATATTTAACTGTTTTCGAAAGCATGTATGATCCGGTTATTTTGTTTCACAATGGAAATACTATTCAAAACTTTAATAATAAGGCGGCTGAGATTTTTCTTAATATCCATGAATCCGGAAAAAAGTATTACAGCAGAGTCAAAACCGGTGAAGAACTGAAAGAAATAATCGAACAAATTAAAGATGAATTAAACGAAAACAAAGATGAAAAGATTTTTGAAAAAGAAATCAGCACTCTAACGGGGAATCGGAATTTCGTTGTTAAGCTAAAAAAGCTGATGGATGTCAGTGAAAAGTATATGGGAACAATTGCGATTTTTAGCGATATTACAGAACGAATAAAATTGCTTGAAGAAAAGGCAAAGATGGAACAAAGCCTCTTACAGCATCAAAGGCTTCAGTCCATAGGTACGCTTGCCAGTGGGGTTGCGCATGAAATTAATAACCCGGTAAATGGTATTATGAATTACAGCCAGCTCATTAAAGATGAAGGCGGCATTCCTGCAGCCGTTAAAGAATATGCGGATGAAATATTAGCCGAATCAAACCGAGTTGCCTTTATCGTAAAAGACTTATTGGATTTCGCACGTGGCAATTCATTTGGTACTGAAAAAGCTGATATATGTGAAATCATTAAGCACACAACGTCTCTTATTGAAACGGTGCTAAAGCAAGACAGCATTAGGCTGATATGTGATAAACCAGCAAGCTTACCGAAAATAGAATGCAATGTTCAGCAGATTAAGCAAGTTATCATGAATTTACTTAACAATGCCAGAGATGCGTTGAATGCTAAATATGAAGATTATGATGAAAACAAGGTAATACAAGCCAGCTGCAGTTCGGAGGAAATAAATAATAAAACATGGATTCGTCTGCAGATTAAAGATAAGGGAATAGGTATAAAAGAAGAAATCATTGACCAAATCTATGATCCGTTTTTTACAACAAAGAGCCGTGCGGAAGGAACCGGCCTTGGCCTTTCGATTTGCTATAAGATAATTGAGAAACATAAAGGAACGATTAGTGTCGAGTCAAAGGAAAACGAATTTACGCGCTTCACCATATTATTGCCATGTGAAAAAAGTGACGAAACAAAGAAGAACGCGATTTGATATCTGAATAATATCAGATGCTTTGCTGATATCGAAAGCACTATCTCCAAACACTGTTAGACTATATAGCAGGTATGCAAAAGCGATTCGCACATGAGTCAATGAAAAGCTTCGACAACGGAGCTTTTTTGTTTTAACGGGCTTCCAGTGATATAATAAATATGTGGGAATAAGAGGATAATTCAATACGTTCGGAGGTGTCGGAGATGAAGTGCAAAAACTGCGGCAGCACGGTGGAGGACTGGGAGATCTTTTGTGATCATTGCGGGGAGTCTACACGAACGAAAGATACAAAAGATGACTCAAGCTGGAGGAAAGTAGAAGGGAACGGAGAGAAATACGCAAGCCGGTGCGGGATATGCGGCCGTCCGATACACGGCCATGTCTGGTCGGCTGAAAAAGCCAAGGAAGAGAAAGGGCTGGAAGAATCCGATCATCTGTTAAAGTGGCCGGGGTCGCTGCAGGGGATTGCCTGCGGCAACTGCGGGTTTACGATTTGCTGGATGCGGCATCACCATGAGCTGAAGCATTACGGGGCCCATTTATTAAAGCTTGGGGAATGCCCGAAATGCGGCGCGCCGCTGAGCGGCGAAAACATGCGATGTATCTGCTACGGCGAGGTGGAAACCGATGACGCGATGCCGAAGAAGTGTGCATTCTGCGGATCGACAAGAGACATCAGGGATGTGCGTATTTGGACCGGTGAGATTTTTGACGAAGCGATTTTAGCGGCAGGGTATCCGCATATGGGTCTTGCGGCGCAAATCCACAGCGGGAATACGGGAACAGTGACAAATATCCAGATACATAATTTCCGTGTTTGCAGAGAGTGTGCGAATGAAAAAATGCCTGAGGATGAAGCAATCCGGTATCGCAGAAAATATGCGCCGTTCCAGGACAGACTCAATCTTTATATTGCGCAGGCTGAACCATTTAAACAGAATGATCATAATTAGGCTGTAAAAGAGAAACAAAGGCAGTGTATAATAGGGCCAGACACTAAAAAACAAAAGAGTTGATTTTGCATGAGGGCAGGCTTCATTGTATAGCGGCAGTGTATAATGAAACACCAGACATGCTATGATTGATTTACGCTAAATAAGGTTAAAGGTTATATGGAAGGGATGTGATGATTTCGTTTATAGTTGCGGATGGTTAATAAGGTGATGAGCGAAGCGACATAGTCACCAAGGGAGCTGGTTGGCAATCTATCCTTCAAGTTTTTACAGCAGAATCGTTATTTTTTGCATTAAAACCAGTATATGAATTTTATACACAGGAAGGAGTAACTATTGAAAATTTTAATTATTAATGCGGGGAGCTCATCCCTTAAATACCAACTCATTAATATGGAAAATGAAGAGGAAATGGCGAAAGGTATTGCAGAACGCATCGGTATGGAGGGTTCTGTATTAAAACACACACCGGGTGAAAAACAGCGAATCGTGATCAATCAGGATTTAAAGAACCATGAAGAAGCGATGAAGCTTGTGCTGGACAGCCTAATCCATACAGAGTATGGCGTAATAAGCAGCATGGACGAAATCAATGCAGTGGGGCACCGTGCTGTTCACGGCGGCGAGAAATTCTCTACGCCGGTTATTATTGATGAAGATGTGATTAAAGCAATGGAGGAATGCATCGCCCTTGCTCCGCTGCACAACCCGCCGAACATACTGGGTATCAGGGCATGCCAGAACGCCATGCCGGACAAGCCGATGGTTGCGGTTTTTGATACGGCGTTTCACCAAACCATACCGGATTATGCATATCTGTACGGATTGCCTTACAGCGACTATACGGAATTAAAAGTCAGAAGATACGGATTCCACGGGACGTCACATTACTATCTTTCCCGCCGGATTGCCGACAATATGGGTAAGCCGGTCGAGCAAATGAAAATAATCACGTGCCATTTGGGGAATGGTGCCAGTGTGGCAGCAATTAAATATGGAAAATCAGTCGATACGAGCATGGGACTAACACCACTTGAAGGATTAATCATGGGTACAAGATGCGGCGACATCGATGCCGGAGCTGTTATGTATCTGCAGGAAAAGCATCAGTTTGATCTGCAGCAGCTAAATGATTATTTAAATAAGAAAAGCGGCGTTCTGGGTCTGTCCGGGCTCAGCAATGATTTTCGTGATCTTGAAGCCGCGGCTGATGCGGGCGACGAACACGCCGCACTGGTCCGGTATACGTTCAGCTATAGAATCAAAAAATACATTGGTGCGTATGCTGCCGTTATGGACGGGGTGGATGCCATTGCATTTGCAGGCGGGATAGGCGAAACAAATCCGGATATTCGATACAAAGCGCTTATGGATATGAGCTATATGGGCATAAAGATTGACCCCGTATTGAATGAAACGCGCGGTGATGAAATATGCATATCGTCACCGGATTCAAAGGTGGCAGTATGGAATATCCCGACCAATGAAGAGCTGACGATTGCGCGGGAGACGTTAAATCTGGTTCAATAAGAAGTGACAATCAGCTGGGCAGTCCGGCCGGCTGACACTTAAAATGGAGGATAACCACAAAGCGCCGGGATATATTAAAACAATCCGGCCGAAAGGGTATCAAATCAGCGGTAAATAAAAGAGGGAATTTAATGCGTAAAAGAATCTTTATTTATGGTTTTTTAGTTTCGTTCATTGCTGTATTGCTTTCAGGCACAATCACTTTTTTTGCCATGCGTGCTTCAATCATTAACGAGACAAAATTAAATGCCGAAACCATTGCAGGAATCATCATAAATGATATTAACTCAGAAGCGGATGAGTATGACTACGACGCGCGCATTAAAAACCTCGCTGAGAATCAAAAGGCGATCCCTTACCGCATCACAGTCATTGCGCCGAACGGTGATGTCCTCGGCGATTCCTCCACGGATATCGAAGCGATGGATAACCACGACATGCGTGAAGAAGTCATAGAAGCCAAGGCGAATGGCGTTGGCTCATCTAGGCGGTATTCCGCCACATTAGGCATCAATATGCTGTACGTTGCCGTGCTGGAAGAAACGACAGGCATTATTGTACGTGTTGCATTGCCGCTCATTGAGCTTCAGCGTATGAGTACAAAGATACTGTCGCTTAGCGCACTGAGTGTGATTGCGGGAGGTCTGCTGTCGCTGATCATTTCCCTTTTTGTTGCCAGAGGTATCTCATGGCCGATCAGCCAGATGGTCGAAGCCGTACGCGATCTTTCTACAGGCAAACGGCAGAACATGGTTACGCTGTCCACGAACACAGAACTGGATTTTTTGTCTGCAGAGTTTAACCGTATGGCGGACAGCCTGGAAAAGTTATTGGATGAGCTTAAGGAGCGCAATCAGGCTTTTGACGAAGTATTGTCTAGCATGGAAGACGGCCTGATGGCAGTGAATGCTGATTTGGATATATTGTATTTGAATCGCGTGGCAAAGGAAGTTTTTGCGCTTCGGGATGAAAAGCATTATGAAGGCAAAAAACTGACAGCCATTGTGTACCAGTCCCAGCTGTTGAAGGCGGTAAAAAACGGCATAGCGCAAAGGGAACCGCAAGTCGTAAAACTGAAAATCGGCGAAAAGGAGGCGCTTGACTATCGTCTGACGGTTTTACCCATGCATAGAGCGAGACATCCGGAAGGGGCTATTATTCTAATAACCGATATTACGCATATGCTTGAACTTGAACAAATGCGTACAGACTTTGTCGCCAATGTAAGCCACGAACTCAGAACGCCGTTAACCTCCATCAGGGGCTATACAGAGGCGCTGAAAGACAACGGCTTTGAGGATATAGAACATGCAAAACGGTTTTTAGAAATCATTGAGATTGAAGCGGACCGATTAAATGGATTGATTAACGACCTGATGGAACTTTCAAAAATTGAAAATCGCGCACAGGATATCAATATTGCTGAGCATAATATTTCAGAGTTGGCGCAGGAAGTTGTAACACTGATGGCCATTAACGCAAAGAAGAAGAATATTGCGGTCAACATCAATATTCAAAAACCGATCATCGTTATGGCCAACAAACACAGGTTAAAACAACTGCTGCTTAATCTGATTGACAACGGCATTAAATATAATAAAGAAAACGGCAGACTTGATATTGAGATTTCCGCCCAAGGGAAGATGCTCACCATTGCAGTAATGGACACCGGCGAAGGTATTGCCGCTGATGACATACCGCGGCTTTTTGAACGGTTTTACCGGGTAGAAAAAAGCCGGTCGCGTGAGTTGGGCGGCACAGGGCTCGGCCTTTCGATTGTCAAGCATATCACCGAACTGTATCAGGGATCCGTAACCGTAGAATCAAAAAAAGGAAAAGGCTCTAAATTCATAGCGACGATGCCGATTGCAAAAATATAATCAGAGGTTTTAAGATGCTGCTCTGCTAAATAAAAAATGCTGATACGACGTATCGGCTTTTTTAGATCATTTAAATGGGAAATTTGATTGAATTTAACTATTTTTGTTACCTGTTCAAATACCCAAGTTCGTACTATAATAATATTTGAGGTGTATTGGTTGGATGTCCAAAATTTGTACGGAAAGCTAATACTATTGAAAAGTAAGTCTGGGTCAAAAAAAGAAAAATGAATTAGGAGAGGTTACATGAAGAAATTATTTAAAGTAACAACAAAAACAATTGTTGCGACTGGTTTGGGTGCAGCGCTGTTCACACTGCTGTTTATGTTTGTAAAAGTACCGTCCCCCATTCCTGAGACAAGCTTCCAGACGGCATATGGCCTTTCCGCCATGTTTGCAACGCTGTTTGGCCCCATTTGCGGATTCTTAATTTCATTTATAGGTCATGCCCTGAGTGATGCTATCCAGTATGGCTCACCATGGTGGAGCTGGGTTATCGCCAGTGGCGTTTCCGGATTTATCTTCGGTATTGCTTACAGAAAAGTCAGAGCTGACGAAGGCGAATTTAAAGGAAAAGACATCTTAAGATTCAACATCATTCAAATTATCGGCAACATCATTGCCTGGATTATTGTAGCGCCTGTTCTGGATATTGTTATCTATGCAGAACCAGCAAGCCTGGCGTTCACCCAGGGTGCTGTCGCATGTCTGATGAACGCAATCAGCGCCGGCGTATTCGGCACGCTGCTGCTTTTGGCATATGCCGCAACCCGGACAAAGAAAGGCAGCTTAAGCAAAGAGAAATAATTAAAGGTATGAAGAACTGATGGACAGACAACCAATCATTGAATTTACAGACTTTACTTTTCAATATTTTAGCCAGCAGGAACCGACACTATTCGATATTAACCTGACAATCAATAAGGGCGAAAAAATCCTGATTGTCGGGCCCAGCGGTAGCGGAAAAAGCACGCTGGGGCACTGCTTGAACGGCCTTATTCCGTTCTACTACAAGGGTGATTCCATCGGCAGTCTCAAGGTTGCAGGAGAGGAAACCAAGGAGCAGGATATCTTCCGGTTATCCAAAAAGATCGGAACCGTGCTTCAGGATTCGGACGGTCAATTTGTGGGCTTAACGGTGGGTGAAGATATCGCGTTTTCACTGGAAAATGACTGTACGCCCCAGCCTGAAATGAAAAAAAGAGTCAGCGCGATTGCTAAGATGGTGGACATGGACAGGCATTTGGGTTCGTCGCCGTTTGAACTTTCAGGTGGACAGAAACAGCGCACCTCGCTGGCCGGCGTTATGGTGGATGATGTGGATGTACTGCTTTTTGATGAACCGCTCGCCAACCTCGACCCAGCCACCGGTAAGCAAGCCATTGAGATTATCGACGATATCCATAAAAACAGCGGCAAGACAATCTTAATCATTGAACACCGTCTGGAAGACGTTCTCCATCGTTCGGTTGACCGTATTATCGTCATCGACGAAGGACGCATTGTGGCGGATATGGATGCACACGTATTGGTTGCATCCAGTGTTTTAAAGAAAAACGGTATTCGGGAGCCGCTGTATGTAACGGCGCTGAAGTACGCGGGAGTGAATGTGACGGCCGGGATAATGCCGGGACATATTGACACACTGAAACTCAGTGCGTCGGATAAAGAAAAAGTAGGCGACTGGTTTCGCGCAGCGGATAAAGAAAAGCAGCCTGCTGAGAAACAGGACATTATTAAATTAGAGAATATATATTTTAAGTATGAAGAAAACCGGCCGGTATTAAAGGACGTTAGTATAGATATCTATCAGGGCGAGATGCTGTCGTTGGTAGGCAGAAACGGTGCGGGGAAATCGACCATCGCCAAGCTCCTCTGCGGGTTTGAAAAGAGCGATTTGGGAACCATTCGCTATGACGGCAGCGATATCGCTGACAAAAGCATCAAAGAGCGCGCTGAGATTATCGGCTATGTGATGCAGAACCCCAACCAAATGATTTCGCAGAATTTGATTTATGATGAGATTGCTTTAGGCCTGCGCTTAAGAAATATGGACGAAGAAACGATTGACCAGCGGGTACGCAAGGCGTTAAAAATCTGCGGGCTTTCACCGTTCATTAAGTGGCCGATTTCGGCTTTAAGCTATGGCCAGAAAAAGCGCGTAACGATTGCATCAATTCTGGCGCTGGAGCCCAAGATCATTATCCTGGACGAACCGACAGCAGGCCAGGACTACCGGCACTACAGCGAGATTATGGAGTTTTTAAACACCATCAACAAGGAAGGCATCACTGTCTTAATGATTACGCATGATATGCACCTGATGCTGGAATATACGCCGCGCGCGGTTGTGCTGAATGACGGTGAGGTGGTGAAAGCGGCCGAAGCATCCGTCATCCTGACCGAACCTAAAGTCATTGAAGCCGCAAACTTAAAAGAAACTTCGCTTTACCGGCTGGCACAGCAGGTGGGCATTGCGGACGAAACCGCTTTTGTACAGTGCTTTATTGACTACGAAAGGCGGCAGCGCGCATGAGAATGTCATTGTTTGCAGCACAGAAATCCGATTCACCCATCCATCGCCTTTCCGGCTTGACCAAATTGCTTTGCTTTCTCTTACTGACCGGTGCCGTAATGTTCAGCTATGACATTCGTGTGATCCTTATCATCATGGTACTCTCGTTTGTTTTACTGCGCATATCACGGATTAAGTTCTCTCAAATCAGACTGATGGTGATCTATGTTTTGGTTTTTCTGGCCATCAACGCTGTGCTGACTTTCTTTTTTTCGCCGGGTTACGGCACAGAAATATACGGAACGCAGCATGTCTGGTTAAAACTCATTGGGCGATATTCGGTTACCGCCGAAACCCTGTTTTTTATCGCCACCAAATTCCTAAAATATGCGTCGGTAATTCCGCTGGGCATGATTTTTCTCTTAACGACCGACCCAAGCGAGTTGGCGTCTTCGATGGCCGGAGTGGGATTGCATTATAAAGCGGCATTTTCCGTATCGCTGACATTGCGGTATTTCCCGGATATCCAGCGGGAGTATCGGGATATTTCACAGGCGCAGCAGGCGCGGGGATTAGAGATGTCCAGTAAAGCGCGGTTTTTTGACCGAATTAAACGCGCGCTAGCGATTATCTTCCCGTTGATTTTATCTACGCTGGACCGGATCGATATGATCACCAATGCAATGGATCTGCGTGGTTTTGGTAAGCACAAAAAGCGGACATGGTACAGCAAGAAGAAGTTTAAATCCGGCGATTATTTAGCCATTGCCTTTTCTGTTGTTATTCTTTTTGCCACAATCGCGGTTTCGGTGCTGATCAATCACAGCCGCTTTTATAATCCATTCATTTAAAATAAGGAGATATGATGAAGGCAATTCTTGTTTTCCAAACGGATTTCACATATAAAGAAGGTGCGGTTTGCGCCATGTACGGGGTGGTTAAAAGTGTGGATCGCACCCTTGAGATTATTGACGGAACGCATGAAATCCCCCAATTTGATACATGGAGCGCTTCTTATCGTTTATACCAGAGCATGAAGTTTTGGCCGGAAGGCACCGTGTTTGTCTCGGTGGTGGACCCAGGTGTAGGCACGCCGAGGAAGGCATCTGTCGCTAAGACCGCGGACGGTTATTTTGTTGTTTCACCGGATAACGGATCGCTGACGCATTTAAAGAAAAAAGTCGGAATTGTGGAAATTCGCGAGATTGACGAAACCATCAACCGGCTGATTGGGAAAGATACCGAGGAAGCGGCGGTGTTCCACGGACGGGACCTGTTTGGGTACTGTGCAGCCAGGCTTGCCAGCGGTATTATTTCGTTTGAAGAAGTGGGTCCGGCCTATCCGGTGGAGGACATCATTGAGCACCCCATCTATGAGCCCGAAGTGAAAGACGGAAAAGTCTATGGTGTCATTGAGATACCTGATCCGAACTTCGGCAATTCCTGGACCAATATACCGCTGAAAACCTTTAAAGCCGCCGGATTTGAATACGGCGATATGGTTCATACGATTATCAGAAATGAGGGTAAGATGGTCTTTGATAAAAAGATACTTTTCCATCAATCCTTTGGATTTGCTGAAAAAGGACAGCCGATGATTTATAACAACGAGCTTTTACATATCGCGTTCGCCGTCAATCAAGGCAGTTTTTTGGAAGACTACCACATTGGTTATGGTGCGGGCTGGACGGTTGAATTTGCAAAGTAGAATCATCATTATGGAGGAAAAAACATGAGAAAGCTGTTGGTTTTTCAAAGTGATTTTGGTTTGGCGGACGGCGCGGTCGCCGCGATGTATGGTGTTGCGTTTGATGTGGATGAGAACATAAAAGCCTATGACCTGACCCATGATATTCCGCCGTATGACATTTGGGAGGCATCATACCGCCTATTCCAGGCGATCGAGTACTGGCCGGAAGGCACTGTTTTTGTTTCGGTAGTGGATCCCGGGGTGGGTTCGGCGCGTAAAAGCGTGGTCGTTAAAACAGTGGACAACAAATATGTGGTGACACCGGATAACGGTACGCTGACACACTTAAAAAGATTTGTTGGCATCACCGCTGTAAGGGAAATTGAAGAAAGCAAGCACAGACGCAAGAATACGGAGTTTTCATATACATTCCATGGCAGAGATGTGTACGCGTATACCGGGGCCAAACTGGCGGCGGGCGTTATCGCCTTTGAAGATGTCGGGAATGAACTTTCTGTGGATCATATCATTGAATTGGAACTAAATGAGGTTATAAAAACAGGAAACAGCATCCGCGGGAATATCGACATACTGGATGTTCGGTTCGGATCGCTTTGGACCAACATTGAGCGGGAAGACTTTTTAAGTATCGGTTTTGAATTCGGTGAACAAATCGAACTAAAAATCATGGATGGCCCAAGAACGGTCTATAACAACCGCGTTACGTTCGGACGTTCTTTTGCCGATGTCTATACCAGCGAGCAGATTATCTATGTTAACTCTCTCTACCGTATGGCAGTGGCCATTAACCAGGGGAATTTTGCCAAGGCATATAATATCGGCACCGGACAGTCATGGACAGTGGAGTTTAAGAAAATCGCTAAATAAACAATTTTATGGTTTCAGATTATCTGCCACAATATTAAAAGTCATATAGATTTTATTATTCCGGTTTACCAGATAAAAAAGTCGAAGCAACGCATCGGCTTTTTATTTTGAACTTATTGCGCCTTTTTCACATTTGTTTCCCCATGCATCGATGAGCTGGCTGTTTTGATATACACAAACAATCTCGCAGTTATTCGCGCATTTTTCGCACTCAACGCCTTTGGTCACGAAATCCATATCTACGATATCAAAGTTAAAGCGTCTGTGACGGTCCGCTGATTTCGCCAGAATTGCCGTGCCGAGTGCGCCTGTGAGGTGGCTGTTTTTATCCACCAGCACTTTGTGGCCGACGGTTTTTTCAAAGGCCTTGACCACCCCAATGTTTTTGCTGACGCCTCCCTGGAAAACAATCGGCGGCACAATCTTTTTCCCTTTGCCGACATTGTTTAGATAATTCGTTACCACCGCCTGACATTATAGTGATGTGAGATGACCAGAATTTTAAGCTGATTCGTCTTAAGCCGACTGCGTTGGTCATTCAGGCGGACCAGCTGGTTTGCTTTTTGCGCCTGTTTGGCATTCCAAAAGGCAAGCATCGTTTGCGCAAGGCTCTTGCCGAGCGCCTTGCCTAAACTTAAGAAAGCCGCAGCCTCGGCTTCAATGTTGTCACACGTTAAATTGAAATGAAGGAACTAAACGTGCTCTCCGCGGAAGGTGTTTTTCAGCACATCCGGCATGGCTTGATGCTTTGTACAGACGGTGTTCTGCTTGCCAAACTCAGCGATTCGCGGCACTAAAATAGAGTCACAGCAGCCGATTAACCAATCCACATGTCCAAGATAGATCTTGGAAGGCAGACAGGTTTCGTCAACGGCGATATTGATACCCTTGGCCAGAATCGCCTTTGTGGTCGGAGGACTTATTATATAATTCACTTCGAGCGAATAGAGGAATGTTTCCCAAAGATGATGATATTTATAGAATAATAGCGCTCTTGGAATCCCCACGGTATTTGAGGGGATTTGTATCTTAGTTTTGTTCTTCATTCCCTTTCATTCCCTGATGATATTCACTTCATCTTATGGATATAAAAATTATACTATAACCGGCATTGAATAATAAAGGGAAATTGGCTTTTAAATTAGAGTAAACGGCGAGGCTTAACGATATGCGTTATCTATCTTATCGAAAAACGAAAGCAGGCGAAAAGAATGGGCCTATCAAAATGAGTTAAAGTTCTCTTGATGTCATCTTAAGAACGAAATGGGTTAATATGCACCAAGACATCAATTGTTTCGGGGTAGCGATCTAAAATATTTTGTTTTATTTGATCAGCAATATCATGGCCCTGTTGCACAGACAGATCCTTATCGACTTCGACAGCAAGATCGACCAAGATACTGCGACCCATCATTCTGCATTTCAGCCAATTCAAACGTTTTACGCCCTCACAGGTGACGGCAACATCCTTAATTTCTTCAACCAAAGAAGGATTCGGCGCAGCATCCATGAGCATTTTAACAGAAGAAGATAAAATGTTAATACCGGTTTTGATAATAAAGATACTCATTATAGCGGCGGCGACAGGCTCGGCATATTTCAAGACGTCAATCTGTGCTGCCTGTCCGACTAAAGAGAGCGAAATCGCCAAAGCGGTTGCAGATGTCGCAAAGACATCGTTTCTGTGATCGAGTGCGTTTGCTTTCACTGCGATGGAATTAATGCGTGTTCCAATCCGCAGGACTTTAAAGTACATAAATAGCTTGATTAATATCGCAATCAGAGCAACCACAAGCGCCAGAATATTTGGCTGGAGAAAATTACCGGTTAAAAGAATACGTATAATAGAAAGCCAAAGTAAACCTACACCGACTAAGATAACTAGACCGATAAATAAAGAAACCAGCGCTTCCATTTTACCGTGTCCGTAGTGGTGCTCTTCATCATATGGTTTTATTGCGTATTTAACACCTAACAATGATACGAGACTGCTTACCATATCTCCGGCAGAGTTTACAGCATCGGCCTGTAAAGCTGTTGAGTTTGCGATGAGCCCCACAGTTCCTTTTAGGAAAAACAACAGCGCATTCATTATTGTGGAGAAAACAAGAATTTTCACACCTTCATCTGTTGGCTTTTTCAAAAGCGGCTACCTCAAAAGATAAAATTTAGGGGAGAAATTATCCAGCACCTCGGCTGCTGTTTTTTTCGGCAGATGCCCGTAAACATCCATTAAAATGGATAGGCTGCTATGAACTAGTATATCAGAAACTGCAATTAATGGCACCCCGTTGAAAATTATCAGGAATGCCGCCATATGCCGGATAAATCAATGGCGTCAGCCAGGTCGAAACGTCTATGATTAGTAATACTATAATCCTTCTGTACGAATAAATCCTTATCAACCGCGACACCGAGATCAACGAAAATACTATCCCATCATTCGTTATTTCAGCCATTACAAACGCTTAACGCCATCACAAGTGACGGCAAGATTCTTAATTGCTTCAACCAAACAAGGATTCGGTGCGGTATGCATAAGCATTTTAACTGGCGTATCCCCGGTAACAAAGCCGTTCATAGAAGTATTTCATATCGACTAAAAGGTCTTGACAGGGATATTGCATTTGAACTAGGCGAAGAGAAATTGGATGCAGGGAAAATCACTCATAAAAAACATAATTTTGTATAAATATGTTGATTGTACTTGACATAAGTCAAAAAACGATGTAGTCTTATTATCAATAAAAATAATATAAACCTTTGAGTAAGAAAAGTAGATTTTGCATCACTTCCTTATAGAGAGCCGCATATGGTGGAATTGCGGCAGGAAAAGCAAATTGAATGGTCTTATGAGGGCAGGTTGAAAGCTAACAGAGCAAGTAGGCGCTGACGGGAGTTTCACCCGTTATAACGAAGCCGTATACATTTTGTACGGATTAAGTGGATTAAAGATGAAAATCTTTAATCAATTTAGGTGGCACCGCAGGAAATAACTCTTGTCCTATTGTTTAGGATTAAGGGTTTTTATTTTTCTCTAAATTGTAGATATGACTTAGCTCTGTTAAGAGTAGAAAAATAAAACCATTAATAAATTAAAACTAAAGCTAAAGGAGCCTAAAAATGTTAGAGAAGAATGTTGATTTTGCGGTTTACACAAGGACCACGCCAAACAAAGACGGATATTTTGGTAAATATGGCGGCGCGTATATACCTGAGCAATTAATGGAGGAATTTAAAAACATTTCGGTGGCATATCAAAAGATATGTAAAAGCTCAAAGTTTATCAATGAACTCAGACGCATCAGAAAAGAGTTTCAAGGACGCCCGACGCCGGTATGCCATTGCGAGCGTCTGTCTAATTCCATTGGGAACTGCCAAATTTATTTAAAACGCGAAGACCTTAACCATACGGGAGCGCACAAGCTAAACCACTGTATGGGTGAAGGGTTGTTAGCGAAGTATTTAGGAAAAAAGAAAATCATTGCAGAAACAGGGGCAGGACAGCATGGCGTTGCGCTGGCTACGGCAGCGGCATACTTTGGCCTGGAATGTGATATCTACATGGGTGAAGTGGATATAGCAAAACAGGCAGCAAATGTATCCCGAATGAAACTGTTAGGTGCAAACGTGGTACCGGTATCTCATGGATTAAAAACACTGAAGGAAGCGGTTGATGCAGCGTTTGAAGCATATATGGGTGAATTTGAAGACACCATTTATTGTATCGGGTCTGCTGTCGGGCCGCACCCCTTCCCGATGATGGTCCGTGATTTTCAATCAATCGTAGGCATTGAGGCAAGAGCACAGTTTATCGAATTAACCGGTGAGCTGCCGGATGCGGTTGTTGCATGTGTCGGCGGCGGATCCAATGCTGTAGGTATTATGATGGCTTTCTTGAATGATCCGGTGAAGTTGTACGGCGTTGAGCCTTTAGGACGGGGCACGGCAGATGGAGACCATGCGGCCAGTATAACTTATGGCAAAGAAGGCATTATGCATGGGTTTAACTCAATTATGCTTCAGGATGAAAAAGGTGAGCCGCTGCCGGTTTATTCAATTGCCAGCGGGCTGGATTATCCGTCGGTCGGGCCGGAGCATGCGTATCTGAAAGATCTGGAACGCGTAACATACAAAACGGCTACAGATGACGAAACAATCGATGCATTTGATAAGCTTTCAAGATTGGAAGGCATTATCCCTGCGCTTGAAAGTGCACATGCAGTTGCATATGCGATGAAGCTCGCTGAGGAAATGGGCACAGGCGCAATCTTGGTTAATTGTTCCGGACGCGGCGATAAGGACCTTGACTATGTGATCGAAAATTATGGCGATAAACTGGGTATTAAATAGCGCGTTTATATAGCGTAAGCTTTAAGTGCTATGAATACTCGAAATTAATAAAAAATTAAATATAAGGATTAAGAATGATTATTCTTAATCCTATTTTTATTGCATTACACCACAGAAATTGCCAATATTGATAAATACAAGTGTTTTTTAGGCTAAGTATTCGTTATATTTGGATGATATTAGGCCTGTTGTTGCCACAATTGCATTATATATTAATGAAAAAAAGGGAACTTCGGAATCGTTTTTTAAAATGATATATTTATGAAAAGTACTGGTACAAAAAAATATGGAGGTGGTTTTGTGGAAGTGTTTAGTAAAATGCTTAATTGGTATGCGGGCTTGCCGGCAGCAGTCATGATTATGATTGGTATCTTTATTGTTGGGTTACTGCTTGCAAGACTGAACCCGTTAAGAGCTCTAAAATCGGCTATTTATGTTGCAGCAGGTATTATTGGTCTTAACACGTTGATTGGTATGTTTGCGGGTGCGATCATACCGGTGTTAACACAAGTGATTGCATCAACAGGCATGAAACTTGATGTTATCGATTTAGGGGTTGGATCGGCACAGTCTTTTGTCGTATTTCCACTTAAGTTTTATGCAATTTTACTGGTAATAGGGCTGGCGGTAAACATCCTTCTTATTCTTGTAAAATTCACTAAAACATTTGACGTTGATATTTTTAACTATTTTGTAATGGCTTTATCATCTTCTTTTGTGTATGCACTCACAGAAAATGTTGGAATATCAATTGCGGCTTTTATTGTCACAGAAATTGTGATATTAAAGCTGGCGGACTGGACGGCTCCGGCAATCGCAAAAGAGTATGGGCTTGAAGGCGTATCTGTTCCGCACGGCAACGCGGTTGTCTTTGCGCCTGTCGGTATGTTGGTTAACTGGGTTATTGAAAAAATACCGAAGGTTAGAGACATTGACTGGAGTCCTGAAGCAATCGAAAAGAAATTCGGCGGAATAGTTGAACCATCAACACTGGGATTTGTAATGGGTATCGTTCTTGGTATCATTGCAAAACTGCCGTCGGGCCAAGTCATCCAGATTGGTTTGATCACAGCAGCGTTCATGATCATTTTCCCGAAAGTGCTTAATATTCTTATCGAAGGCATCACGCCTGTTGCAGACGGTATGAGAGAATTTACAGAGAAGAAGCTTAAGAGAAAACTGTACATCGGGCTTGATGCAGCAATTCTGGTCGGAATGCCGGACGTTATGGCTACCGGGATTTTGCTTGTGCCGGTTATCTTGCTTCTAGCATTTATTCTGCCTGGAAACCGTGTGCTTCCGATGGCCGACCTGGCAATCGCAGCGCCGTTCCTGGTCAGCTGTGCAATGCCTTATTGTAAGAAAAACATATTCAGAGGCTTTATCAGCGGGATAATTATTTTCATAATTGCGCTATACATTTGTACAGGAACTGCAGATCTTTTCACAAAAGCTGCGGAACTGAATGGCTTACCGTTTGAAAGCACATCGACATCACTGGGCGTTTCTTCGACACCAGTAAGCTGGATTATTGCTAAGATTGTAGCACTATTCTCATAAAACGAAGAGAATCGATTGGTCAGTACAGTCACATACAATGTGACTGTACTGCCGATAGAAAGGTTTAGCAATGGATAGAAAAAGAATTATTGTTGCTTGCGGAACCGGCGGGGTTACGTCTAAAAATGTTGCAATGAAAATTGAGAAGTTCCTTAAGGAAAAAGGCGTTGCTTGTATGATTGATACATGCAAGGTGACTGAGGTGCGTGAAAAAGCCGTATCTTTGAAACCTGATCTTGTTGTATCGCCGACGCAGTTACCGGAAATCCCGGTGCCAAAAGTTACGGCAACAGCGCTTCTCACAGGAATCGGTGCAGATAAGGTTTACGACGAAATATATAAGATTCTCACGAAATGAGAGCGGAAGGAGTTGATTGCGTGATTATTGAGCGCGAAAGTAACCTGTGGTACGGAAAGTACGGTGGGTGTTTTATTGCGGATGCGTTTACGCTAAGCTGCGATACGTATTATGACCAATACAGTGAGCGGGTTGAGGATAAAGCGTTTTTAAACGAGTACGAGCAACTAAAGCAGCAGTTTGTTGACGAAAGTTTCCGGTTTGTTAAATTGGAAAAAGAAAATCTGATATTATGCTGCGCGCCTGAGAATGTTTATTCGATCTTAGGAACGGCACTTTTGGCAAAGAAACTCAATAAGAAGAAGGCTGTATGCGGCGTAAGGTATGCAGACGAAGCGATTTTGTGCGCGCGTGTTTGTAAGCAGCTCGGAGTCCCGTTAAAGCTGTTTTTATCCAAGGATATTGCCGGGATATCATCGCTGCTGTCACGGCTTTCATCTTATGGTGCGGAATATGACGCTGATATATGTGGTGAATTGTTTAACCTGCCGGAAATGTATGCCTTCCAGGAATGGATTGGATTGCCGGATGACAACATCATAATTAATTGCCGCAGTAATACCGGGGCATTCCCGCAGGTGAACATCGCAACAGATTTCTCAAAGGAATACGGGGAGCGGCTTAAAGCAGCACTTGAAAAAGAATGCGGAACTGAATACGGTGCAGTGGTTGTTCCGAGTGTCAGCGGTTCTTTCGCATTATCAATATTTAAGGCATTTAGTGATTCAGAGAAAAAACTAATAAGCGTCGAATGTGATGTAAACGATGACCTGACTGAAGAATTAGACAGCTATTGCGGTACGTTTACAAAGATTATGCGTAACCGTTACGTCGATCGGATATTGGCGCCGGAACTGATGAACATGGTTGATAATGGGGAAGTTGAAAGGGCTGTCATTAATTTGGACAACGCGGTTAAAACAAAAAGTCCTGAAGGTATCGCCGAAACAGTATCATTGCAAAGCCTTGCGGCAATGCATCACAGTGAATCCTTAAAAAGCGAAGACACAGTGGTATGCGTGGTAAGAGGAATGCAGTGGGGTACTGAACTATGAGCAACCGGATTAATAAAACGATAGCGGATGCGCAGAAAGACGGACGTGTAGCGTTTATAGGATTGGTGCCGATTGAACCCGATGGAATGAAACATTCACATGAGATTGTGGATGTCATGGTCAAGTCGGGTGTGGATATCTTAATGGCCCACATTCCAAACTGGATTCCCTGGATGGAGGGCAAAACGCTTCAAATAGCGGCTCAGGAACCGAGAAATGCGGGTATAACGCGTGAACAGGTTTTTGATTTTGTAAAAGAGATACGGGCAAAGTATCCGGATGTCCCGCTGATTAATATGACCCTGTATGATACCGTGCTGACAATGGGGCAGGAAAAGTTTGTTAAGCTTTCCGCGGAAGCGGATGTTGACGGATATGATATCCCGAATTATCCGCTAATCAGCACGGATGATAAATACGGCTTTCACCGCCAGTGTTTGAACGATAACAGGCACTTGATTATTGCCATTTCATATGAGGTTGCAACAGCAAAGGAAGGTACGGAAGAATACCGTATGCTTTGCAAGATGGCACGTGATGCGCGTGGATTTGCATTCATTATGAATGCGCCGGGCGGGCAGTCTGGATCGGATAACAAACTGTCGGATGAAGAACTGCGTGCCGCCGTACAGCGCGTGAAGGATGTAATGAAAGAGCAGGGGAATGACTGCTATACGTCGATTGTCTGCGGTATCTCCGGAAAAGAAGATATTGATAAGGTCAAGAACTCCGGTGCGGAAAGTTTTATGATTGGAAGCGCATATATCAAGTCGCTTCAGGAGGGGAAATCGCTTGAAGCAATTTCGGACTATCTGAAAGGTATCCGGGAAATGTGCAAATATGACAGCGGGGTGTCTTAATGAATTTAATTGAACAAAAATTCTTAGATTATGAGACAAAATGCCAGGGGGCAATCATTGTTGAAATTCCGCTTTTATCGCCCATTCCAAAAACGCAGATTGATGTTGTTGAAGTAATGGTGAAGGCAGAGATTGATATTATTCAGGTCCCGATACCGGTTCGGTTTCCGTGGATGTACGGGAGCCGTATACAAAAGATACAGAAGATAGCAGCGCATAATGATACCTGTTTTGAACAGTCGTTTGAAGTCCTGACAGCGTTAACAAAGGAATATAAAGAGGCTGAGTTCATGCCGGTCGGGTTTTATGGCGGTCTGCAGCGCATGGGGCAAAGCAATTATGTGAATAAATGCGCCGAGCTGGGTATTCAATTGGCGGATATTCCGGACTATCCGGTTGTTCATGATGAAGACCCGCGCGGGCTGGTTAAGGAACTGCGGAGTAAAGGTATATCCTATATCACGGTTATCAGCACTGATATGGCGATGCAGCCGGAAGGAAGCCGCGGCTATCGGCAGCTTGAGCGGCTGGTTGCCCTCTCGAGCGGATTTTGTTTCCTGCTGGCAGTTGCGGGCGGAAAAACAGGAGAGAAAAAAGGATTCGATTACGATATGCTGGGCCGGGCAAAAGAGCGGATCATAGCGGTTCAAAAAAAGGTCAACAGAAGGTGCCCGATCGTTGCGGTCTGCGGTATTTCAGAGCCGGAGCAGGTGAGAATCCTTATTAAGGATATAGGATTACATGTTATGTTTGGAAGTGCGCTTTATACCCGCGTTGTGAGAGGCGATTCCTATGAAGACATATATAAATTCTTGTCAGAAATGAAAAATGCAGCAAGCTAATTATACTGATAAAAGGTGAAGAAATGACTGGGAAAATTGAAATATTAGAATCGTGCATAAACTTAAATCTTACTGCAGACACGAAGGAAGACGTGATACGTGAGCTTGCCGGTATGCTGGTAGAACAAGGGTTTGTGAATGCAGAATATATTGACAATGTCATTGAAAGAGAACAATCGTATCCGACAGGTTTGGTTTTCCATAACATCATCATTGCGATTCCGCATGGAAGCGCCGAATATGTTAATGAATCAGCCATTGCGATTGGACGATGCGTCAACAAACCGGAATTCGCCAACATGGAAGACTTTGCAGAGAAAATCCATGTGGATATCGTGGTTTTGCTGGCAGTAAAAAATCCTGATAATCATTTAATGATTCTTAACAATCTAATTGAACTTTTTAAATCAGAAGAAAACAATAAAGTGCTAATGGAATGCAGCTCTGAAGAAAAGGTGCGTCAGTTGTTCGAAAAATGCTTGTATGCGATTGATTAATGAAAGGTGAGTATGGCTATGGCAATAAATCGTATGGTAAAAATATTTGATGAAATGAAGAAAGCAGATGAAAAGATTTTAGTTTCTTACTTTCCGCTTTGCGATCCTGCGCTGGAAGATCAGGTTGCGTGGGCGGGCAAGTATTTTGATAATGGAACAACCGTTCTGGAAATGGGATTGCCTTATGAAGACCCATGCCTTGATGGTAAGACCGTTAAGGACTCGATGGAACGTGCTTTAAAAGAACATACTATTGATGATGCATTTGATATTATCGCAAAGCTGCGTGAGACATATCCGGACAATATTCTGCAGGTGATGACTTATTTCGAAATAATTGATAAAATGGGTGTGGACACTTTTGCAAAACGCTGTTCGGCATGTGGTGTTGACGCCGTGTTAACGCCCAACATCCCGGTCTCTCGTGTTGACGAGATGGATAAGGCGTTGGGCGAATATAACTTGATTCATTTACGTTTTGCGCCATATCATTTAAATGATGAAGTCATAGGGGATCTGGAAGACAAAGCAAAAGGATATATTTTTCTTCAGGCAGTTGACGGCGTAACCGGCCCTCAGGAAAAAACATCACCGCAGGTTGGCGTGAATGTGAAAACGCTGAAGGACCACGGTGTGGAAACCCCGGTTGTTGCCGGATTCGGCATTTCAAACCCCCAACACGTCAGCGAAATGAAAGCAATGGGGGCTGACGGCGTTATTGTTGGCAGCAAAGTTATTTCAGAGATCATAAATGGAAACGGCGAGGAGTTTATTAAACAACTTAGAAATGCTTTGAATTAAATAAAGGGAAGCAATATGGTTGTCATAACACAGCGTTGTTTAAAAATATTGGAACTTATCAGCAATGGTGTGGGTCCAATTACAGTTAAACAGATAGCGGATAATCTCGGAATAAGCGAAAGGACGACTCGATACGACCTTTCGCTTCTTCGTGATTGGCTTTCTGAAAGAGATATAGATCTTAAAAGTGTTCCGAAAAAAGGCCACTATTTTGAGGCGGGCGATAAAGAACGCGTATTTGCGCTGCTTGAGGAATTCAATAAGGAACACGATGCGTATGAATTGTTTTTAAATTCAGATGAGCGTGTGAATCAGATCATTTTAGGGGCCCTGCACGGGTATATCGATAAGACAATTGATGATGCTTCAGAAGAGCTTGGGATAAGCCGGACAACTTTTGTCCGGGATATGGATAAAGTATGCGAGTGGTTTAAACTGCATCAGGTAGAGCTTCAGCGCGGACAAAAGAGGGGATTTTATTTAAATATTGATGAAGTCACCCGCCGCAGTCTGCTTGTGGCGTTTATCATTGAGCATACAAGTGCGAATTCTTTTTTTAATTCATATTTGATGCATGATCAATTTGACAGCAAAGTGATTCAGGACTATTGTAAGTTTTCGAGTGTCAACCAGCTATACCGGACGGTTGACTTTGGGAAATTATTTAATATTCTGGATGATTATCTGGAGAGTATTCAGATATCGGTCACGGATAATACGTTTACCTGGTTGATTTATTATCTGGCGGTAATGGTTACCCGCATAAAAGAAGGCGAATACATACAATCGCTTCCCGAGAACTATAATCAGTTTGACGGTTTAGATGAATATAATAAAATAAAGGACGTTTTAAAAAACCAGATCTTAGACAGCATATCTGAAGCGGATTTGCATAATGAAGCGATTTTTATTACGGGAAGATTATTTGCATCGGCGAAAAACGGCAGGTATGCAACGAATGAAGAAAACAGCGAAATTGCGAACCGCATATACGGCTTTATTCTGGATAAAATATGCCAGCGTATCGGCTGTGATATTTATGGGATTCCGGAATTGGCAGACGGTCTGAAGACGCATCTGCAGGCGGTCATCATCAGGGCGCAGCTGAAGATACTAACCTATAACGCGATGCTGGATGAAATTAAACGCAGGTTTACGGAGCTGTTTGAAGAATGCAGCGCGATTGCGGAAGAGGTTAATGAGACCTTTGGGCTGCGGCTGGATGAGAACGAAGTGGGGTTTATTGTCTTATATGTTGTCGCGGCAATGGAGCAGATGCACAAAAATGTGCTGAAGCCTGCGACTGTACGCGCGGCCCTTGTTTGCGGCTACGGGCTGGGTACGGTATCGCTGCTGATGAATTCGTTGGACAAGCGGTTCCCCAACATTGAGATAGTAGATAAGCTGCCGATTTTTGCACTGAATAAATATGATTTTTCTAAAGTCGATGTTGTGCTTTCAACAATTGAAATACCGTTAACCTTGTTAAAACCGACGATCAAAGTGAGCCCGATTATTACAAAACTGGATATCCGGAGGATTGATTCGTTCCTGCGGAATGGCCGGATAACGGCAAAAGACAGCGTTCAGGAATTCAGAATGCGCGAACTGCTGGGCATCATCAATGAAAACTGTGAAATCAGGGATACAAAAAACCTGGTTGAAAAACTGGGCCAGATGTTAAGTTCATATGCTGATGTGCCGCAGACCATTACCAGCCTGCCGACGCTGCCCGACATTTTACTCAAAAAATATATGGTCGCGAACATTGAGGCAAAATCATGGGAAGAAGCCGTTTTAAAAGCGGCGCAGCCCCTCTTGGATAACCATTGCATCACGATGCAGTATATCGACAAGATTTATGAGATGAAGGATACATATGGCCAGTATTCGATTATTTCACCTGGCGTGTGTATGCCGCATGCGTCGCCGTGTGAAAATGCAAAGCTGGCGATGTCGGTTGGCACATTGAAGGAACCGGTGCAGATTATTGCAGACGGCGAGATGATTGATATCCATGTCTTTATGGTGCTTGCCCTTGTGGATTCAATCACGCACGCCAAAGCGCTGGATGAGGTTTTTATTTTATTTGATGAGTTTCCGGGTCTTGTTGATGAACTCAGCCATTCATCGAGTACATCGGATATATCCTATATTTTTAAAACATATTATAACAGGCTTTTTTAAAGGAGAAAAACAGTGGTCAGAAAAGATTTTATAATTAAAAACGAAGTTGGACTTCACGCACGTCCGGCATCCGAATTATGTGCTTTATGCAAAAAGTTTGAAAGCGGCATTACGATTAACGCGACAAAAAAACCATTTAATCCTAAAAGCGTAATCAGCATCCTCACAGCAGAGATTAAAAAAGGATCGGAAATCACGGTCGAGATTGACGGGGCAGATGAAGAAAACGCGATGAATGAACTCACAACTTTTTTTGATAAATTGTTGGATTAAGAAGATAAGGGAGATGAAGATTGACCTGTATAAAAAACTCGGTAATATCGAATCAATATGCGATTTTCGATATGGACGGCACCATTATAGATACAAATCCTTGGTTGTCAAAAGTAAGTGGGAGATATTTGGCCGCGCGGTCGCTGCCGCCAAATGATGATTTTAAAAACGTTGCGGCGGAACTGACCTTCATAGAGTTTTGCCAGCTGATTAAAGATTATGCCGGCGATACGAATTCGCTTGAAGATACAATCAATGAGATTCAGGGGTACACCACATATGTTTATACGGAGTGTGATATTCTGCCAAAGCCTTATGTAAAAGAATACCTTGAAAAATTGAAGCAGAACGGGGTCAGAATGTGCGTCGCTTCGGCGACCGAGGAATACCGTATTGAGTCGGTTCTTTCCCGGCTTGGATTAAGGGATTATTTTGAGTTCGTGATTACGGTCTCTCAGGTCGGGCATAATAAAAGCAAACCCAATATTTTTATCGAGGCCGCTAAACGCTTGGGCGCAGATCACTATGCCGATGTTACCGTATACGAGGATGTGCTTGTGGCGATGAAGGCCGCAAAGTCAGAGGGGTTTCGCGTGGTTGGGATATATGATGAAGCCGGAAAAAAATATCGCGATGAGGCGCAAAAACTATGCGATGTTTTTATTGATGATTTTAGAGAATTATTATAAGAGAGAAACAAGAATAATCGCTAAATGGCAATGATAAACAGTCAGGCGTTACAGCAAAAGGAGAATGCTGATGTTAAAAGGGGTTGCGGCTTCGCCGGGCATTGCGATCGGTAAAGCATATCAATATATTGAAGAAAAGGTTGCCATAAACAACCGTCCGTTAAGCGCCGGAGATGTTGAAGCGCAAATTAAGGTTTTTGATGACGCATTGGCGAAAACCAAAGAACAGCTTACGGGACTGATTGAATATTCGGGTAAAAAGCTAGGAAGTGATAAGGCGAAAATATTCGAAAGCCATTTAGAGATGGCTGGCGATGAAGAACTGGTTGGCGACATTAAAGAGAATATCACTGAGAATTTGATGCACCCTGAGGCTGCGGTTAAAAAAACAACTGAAAAATTTGAAGAGATTTTTGGTGCGCTGGAAGATGACTATATCAAGGAAAGAATTGCAGATATAAAGGATGTCTGCTCCAGATTGATCAAAAACATCTGCGGCGTACCGATAAAGTCATTAAACCAGGTCACTGAAGAATCCATTATTATCGCTAAAGATCTAACGCCATCGGATACGGTACAGCTGGATAAGGATATGTGCAAAGGGTTTTGTACGGACATCGGCAGCCTGACTTCGCATACAGCGATTATGGCGCGGTCGCAGGAAATTCCCGCAGTTGTCGGATTATCGGACATAACGGCTAGAGTAAAGGACGGCGATATTGTTATCGTCGATGGGAGCACGGGGCAGGTTTATATCAATCCGGACGAAACACTGCTTAGGCAATATAAAGAAAAGCAGGCGGAGTTTGAAGAGGAAAAGCAGCGGCTGAGAAAGCTGGTAAAACTGCCGGCAGAAACAAAAGATAAAGCGCGGCGCGTTGAGCTCGCAGCAAATATCGGATCGATCGAAGATTGCGAAAACGCATTGGAGAACGGAGCCGAAGGCGTCGGACTGTTCCGAACAGAATTCTTGTATATGGACAGAAGCGTATTGCCGAGCGAAGAGGAACAGTTTGAGACGTATAAAAAGATTGCGCAGAAAATGGCTCCGCATCCGGTTATCATAAGAACACTGGATATCGGCGGAGACAAGGAAACGCCGTGCATTGATATGCCCGATGAAATGAATCCTTTTCTGGGATGGCGGGCAATCAGGATATGCCTGGAACGAACGGATATTTTTAAAACGCAGCTGAGAGCCATTCTCCGTGCCGGCAACTACGGCAAAGTCCGGATTATGTTTCCGATGATTTCTGATTTATCGGAGATTAAAGAAGCGAAGCGGATTCTGATTTCTGCAATGACAGAATTGGATAATGAGAAGATTCCATATGCGAGAGATATCGAAATTGGGATTATGATAGAGATACCGGCAGCGGCGATTGCGGCGGATATATTGATTCAAGAAGTGGACTTTTTTAGTATTGGAACCAATGATTTGGTTCAGTATACACTTGCGGTTGACCGTATGAATGAAAAGACTTCGCATTTATATAAGCCGTTTAATTTAGCGATTTTGAGACTGATAGAAAACGTTGTTTCGGTTTCCCATAAAGCGGGAAAATGGACAGGCATGTGCGGAGAACTGGCCGGCTGTGTAAAAGCTGTTCCGATTTTGCTGGGGCTGGGACTGGACGAGCTTTCCATGAGCGCAGCTTCATTGTTAAAGGTTAAAAGTATGATTCGGTCAATCACATTGGAACAGGCGGAGAAAGCCGCTCAGCAGGCATTGATGATGAAAGAAACTGAGCGGATTGAAAAGCTCCTGGAACAATTAAGTGACGGATTTTAATCTGGATAAAGTATGTTAAATAATGCCGGGTAAGCGGATGTGTGTTAAACATGCTTTTTTAAAGTTGATCCATTCATTAATATAACCGGGTAAGGGTATTGGAGATAAAATGGATAATAATGACGCATTAGAAGTATTGATTGAGATTCCAAAAGGCAGCAGGAATAAATATGAGTATGACAAAGAACGCAAAATGATTAAGTTTGACCGCATGCTATTTTCGTCGGTTCATTATCCAAGTGATTACGGGTATATCCCTTATACATTAGCTGAAGACGGCGATCCGTTGGACGTGTTGGTACTCGTCAACCAGCCGACTTTCCCCGGATGCCTGATCGATACAAGGCCGATAGGGCTGTTCAAAATGTTTGACGAGAAGGGCAGGGACGATAAGATACTGTGCATACCTGTTTCTGATCCGCTATGGAACCATATATACAGCTTAGAACAGGTTCCGCCGCACTTGCTGGATGAGATCGAACATTTTTTTAGCATCTACAAAGATTTAGAACAGAAAAAAGTTGTAGTGGATGGCTGGAGGAATAGAGAAATGGCTGAACTGGTTATCGAGAAAGCCAGAAAAAGGTATAAGGAATAAAGAAAGCGCGTGAGATTTGGACACCAGAATAAAACTCTTGTTTGGATATAAAACAGGTGATGCAGATTAATATATCTAATCCGCATCACCTGTTTTGACGTATGTATACACTCATAACGATATGAGTTCAAACTACTTTTTTGTTGAAATTTTAAAAATTGAATACAGCGGGCAAGTGCCAACCAAAGCGGTGACCAGAGGAACCAAACCTACCAGCCCCCACCACCTTGCACTGCCATCCAGTAAGAAAAACAAACTGAACAGGACAAGAGCCAAAACAATCCGTACTATTTTATCTGCTTTACCTATATTTTTCATAATACTCACTCCTTATTTTATATGAATGCGTCTTTCTTTAATTACTTATTACTTATAATTTAATTATAGCTAATTTTGTCTATTAATAAGTGATGTTGTCACAAATGCGGTTAAAATGATGCATTTTTTTAACTCAACAGTGTATGCCTGTTAATTAAAAATGCTATTTGCCACAAAAAGCTGCGTCCATATTTGCTGTATGTTTTAAATTGAACGGATTGCGCTTTTTAAGCAAAAAAAGTATAGGAAGTAATCGTCGTATATTATGAAAACGTGACCATTTTATACGATTCAATCAGACTGATTTAATGGTTATCAATATGGCTATTATCTGCATCAAGTATTGACATCATGTTTTATTAAAGATATAATTCGGTTATTCAGGACAATATAGCAGTAAACACATCGGGGATCAGTCATTTATGTAAAGGAATGAGCATGTTCCCTTTTATATCTCATAAAAATGGGAATGTTCCCATAAAAAGAGGGCAAGATGTCAACCATTATCGAAGTTGCAAAATTAGCGGGAGTTTCAAAATCTACCGTATCCAGAGTCATCAATAAATCCGGCCCGGTAAAGGAAGAAACCCAGGAAAAGATTTTGCATGCGATGGAAAAACTAAATTACGTACCTTCATATTTTGCCCAGGGTATTCGCACGCGAAAGACAAAAACAATCGCGATGCTGGTTCCTGACTATACCAACGTCTATTACGCTGAAATATTTAAGGGTGTTGAAGATATCGCAAACAAAAACGGCTACATGGTCATGATTTGCAACACAGACGAAGATCCTGACAAAGAGATCGAATATGCCCAGGCGCTTAAACACCGCAGCATAGATGGGATTATCTATAACACTTATAAAAACGACCGCAATGCCATTAATTATTTTGTCAATTTAGCGCGTGAACTGCCGGTTGTTTTCATGGATCATGTGCTTAACCAAAACGACGATGCGCCATATGTTTTAACAGAAGGCTATAAGAGCACCCAGCGTGCGGTTGAATACTTAATCGGTAAAGGTAAAAAACGCATCGCATATATCCGCATGCCGCCTCACATCAGCGTTGTGCAGCACCGATACAATGGATTCGAACGCGCGATGATAGAATCAGACTTAAGCTTTGATCCGCAGCTGGTCTATCAGGACCGGCTGGACCAGCCGGGTAAAAGCCATCTCGAAATCGGGTATGAGGGCGCTGAATATTTTATGAATCTCAGCAATCCGCCTGACGCCATTATAGCAACAGTCGATATTATGGCGATTGGGGTCATTAAATACTTAAACGGGCATCAATACAAAATTCCGGAAGACGTCAGCGTTATTGGATACGACAATATTTCGCTGGGCACAATCATTGAGCCGTCGCTGACAACTATTGCACAGCCAACGCTCAAAATCGGACAGGAAGCGGCACGGATATTAATCGACCGTATTAACGGGGACTTCACGACCCCTTATCAAATACTATTTGAACCCGAATTCATTATTCGGGAAAGCACATAAATGAAATCAAGCTGTGAAAATGATGTTTGATGAAAGCGGGGAGGCGAATTAGCAGAGCATATAAGTGTTCCCTGGTGTAAAAGCTTTGGAGATGATTTGCGGCAGAGTCCGCGACAGCGGAATTGATATGAATTAACAAATGGACGTTTAGTTGATACAAAATGAATACAGTGGAGAGAGATGAAAAATGAAACATATTGCATTCGATTTAGGCGCTGAAAGCGGAAGAGCGATTGTGGGCGAAATAGAAAACGGCAAATTGGTTGAAACCGAGCTGCACCGTTTTCCGACACAAGGAACGTTCGTAAACGGGAGCCTCCGATGGGATATTTACAGACTGTTTTCGGAACTGAAAAAAGGCTTGAAGATTTATGCAGAACGCTATGGCGATGAACCTTGTACGATGGGCGTTGACACATGGGGCGTGGATATCGGCTTTTTGGATCAGAACGGAAAGCTGATCGGGATACCCTATCATTACCGCGACTTGCGCAATCAGGGAACAACCGAAAAAATAGACAACCAGTTTGGCCTTAACCGCCTGTATGACAGTGTCGGGATTCAGCAGCTGGTTTTTAACACGCTGAACCAGATTGTGGCCGCAAAAGAAACAGGGGACAGTACCCTGATAACAGCCGATAAGATGCTGTTTATCGGAGATATTCTGCACTATTTCCTCTGCGGGGCCGTAACCAGTGAAGCTTCCATCGCATCGACTTCAAATTTGTATTCGGTCAAGGATAATGAGTGGGTGCCGGAGGTGCTGGAAGCATTTGAGATTGAACCGGGCTGGATGCCGGATGTGGTCTCAGCCGGAACGGTGCTGGGGGAAATCAGGAAAGACCTGGCGGAAGAAACCGGTGTGTCAGAGCGCTGTAAGGTGATTGCCCCGCCAATCCATGATACGGCCGCAGCGGCGACCGCTGTACCCGGCAAAGGCGATATTGCCTATATTTCGTCCGGAACCTGGTCGCTTGTGGGAATGGAACTGCCGGAAGCGAAAATCAATGCGGACGCAAGAAACGACAATATCGCCAATTACGCGGGCGCCTTTGGACGGGTGTTGTTTCTTAAGAACGTGATGGGATTATGGTTAATACAGAGCGCGCGCAGGCAATGGGCGGCCGCAGATCCGGATCTGGGCTACGGCAGAATCGTTGAGCTTGCGCTGGAAGCACAGCCGTTTACGGCGTTTATTGATCCGGATGACAACGCGTTTTTAAATCCGAAAGACATGATTGAAGCGATACGCAATTATCTGAAGGAGAGCGGTCAGAATGTGCCTGAAGCAGATGATATCGGCAGAATTGCACGGATTATCTTTGAGAGCCTGGCCATGAAATACCGGTATGTCTTTGAACTGCTGAAGAAAGCCAGCGGGAAAGGCATTACGAAAGTCAATATGATTGGCGGCGGCACACAGAACGCCATGCTGACACAGTTTACAGCAAACGCAATGGGCGTTGATGTGGAAGCCGGACCGATAGAAGCCACTGCGGCGGGCAATATACTCATGCAGGCGGCGGGTTCGGGAGAGATTCAAACGTTAGATGAACTAAGGGCGGTTGTGAGAAAAACACATGAGCCGATCCGGTTTGTGCCGCAGGATAAGGAAGAGTGGCTGGCGCAGTATGACCGGTTTAGAACACGATGCGGCCTGAAATAAATTAAGCGAAGGGAAAATAAAAATGAGAGATTTGGAGAGAATAAACAAGCGGTTTGATTTGGCAAAAGCCGAATACGCAGGTTTCGGCGTCGATGTTGACGCGGTGATGGCAAAGATGGATGAAACGCGGGTTTCAATTCACTGCTGGCAGGGCGACGATGTCGGCGGATTTGAAAACGGAACCGAATTGACCGGCGGCATTTTGTCCACGGGTAACTATCCGGGGAAAGCAAGGAGCGCAAAGGAGCTGCGGCAGGATATTGATAAAGCGCTGTCCTTAATCCCGGGGAAACAAAAACTGAATTTACACGCTATTTACCCGGACTTCCAGGGAACCGTGCCGGACCGTGACAAGGAGACCGTTGAACTTTACCAGCCCTGGATTGACTGGGCAAAGGAACGGGAGATGGGGCTGGATTTTAATCCGACTGTTTTCTCACATGATATGTTCAAAGACAATATGTCGCTGACGCATCCTGACAAGAAGGTTCGCCAGTTCTGGATTGACCATATTCGCGCATCCCGTGAGATTGCGACTGAAATAGGAAAGCAGACCGGACAGCTCTGCGTCAATAATATTTGGATTGCGGACGGAATGAAGGATACACCGGCCGATCGCCGGAGTTACCGCGAACGGTTGAAAGACTCGCTGGACAGCTGCCTTGAAAAATCCTATGATAAGCGGCATCTTTTAGACAGCGTAGAGTGTAAATTATTCGGTATCGGGTCTGAAAGCTTTGTGCCCGGTTCCCATGAGTTTTACCTTGCATATGCGGTCAAGAACGGGCTTGGATTAACGCTGGATTCGGGGCATTTCCATCCGACCGAAACCATATCCGATAAAATCAGTTCGATTCTGTTATTCGTAGACCAGATTTTACTGCATGTATCGCGCGGTGTCAGATGGGATTCCGACCATATTGTCAACCTAACCGATGATACAAAAGCGATTGCGCGTGAGTGTGTCCAGAACGGGCTCGACCGGATTCATATGGGATTGGACTTCTTTGACGGATCGGTTAACCGGATTGCGGCATGGGTAATCGGAACGCGCGCCTTCCAGAAGGCATTGATGATTGCGATGCTGGAGCCAGAGGCCATAAAGCAGGCAGAAGCAGATTTTGATTATACAACCCGTCTGGCGTTAATGGAAGAAGTGAAGCAGCTTGATTTCGGCGCTGTGTGGGATATGTATTGCCTCAAGCACGATGTGCCTGCCGGGTTTGACTGGATAGACGAAGTAAAACAATATGAAGCAGATGTGCAATTAAAGCGCTAGGAGATGACATGTATCAGACAGAAAAACAAGAAATGATGGCGATATCCCAATATGCCGGAGCGCGAACGGACTATGTCCAGGGCGGCGGCGGGAATACCTCGTATAAATTCGATGACCGGCTGATGGCGATTAAGGCGTCCGGATATGCGCTGAGCGAGGTAGAGACGAATAAGGGCTATGTAACCATGGACTATGCCGGCATTAAAACGGATTATGCGAAGCTCGCGGAATCCAAACCGGATGATATTGAAAAAGAAACACTGGAAATCAATATGAAGAATATTTCCCTGCTGCCGGGCATGGAAAACCGCCGGCCTTCCGTGGAAGTAGGCTTCCATTCGTACTTAAAACGCGCGGTGGTGCACACCCACTCGGTGTACGCGAATGTGCTGTGCTGCGCCGAAGAAGGCGAAGCCCTGGCCAAAGCGATTTTCAAGTCCAGTGACTTGGACTATATCTATATCCCGTTTATTAATCCGGGATTCACGCTGTCGCGCGTGATTGCAGAAAAAACAAAAGCGTTTGAAGCGGCGCATGGGAAGACGCCGGAACTGATCTTTATGGAAAACCACGGTATTATTGCGTCTGATGATGATGCGCAGCGTGCGATGGATATCCATGAGGAAGCCAACCGCCGGATTATTGATTATTTCAAACTCAATCCGTTCCCGGAATCGGTGATTGAAAAAGACGGAGAGGGGTATGTATCCAAAACAGCGATGATCATAGACTATGTGAGGGCCAATGCCGCTGAGTCGAGTCATTTTGATGAAGTCATCCTCTATCCCGATCAGATGGTGTACCTGGGCAGCAACCTTGGCAGTACCATTAACCTGAATTCGGACAGCGGTGAGTTCTTCTATCGGATGGGCGAAAAGCAGGCGAAAGTCATTGATGAGGTCATCTTAGGGGTGGTTTATATCATATCCGAGATTAAACGGTGCGGGCTGACGCTGCGGCTGCTTTCTGATGAAGGCATCAATTTTATCCGCAACTGGGAGAGCGAGAAGTACCGGGCGAAACTGGTAAAGTAGAACCAATATAAAACAAGGCCGGCGATATCGGTCGATCTCTTATTGCCACATCATACTGGATGTGGCAATATTTAATTTATCGGATGAATATCCAGAAGCTTCGCCATGCTGCAGTCAATGGCAACGATGCTTTCCTGATCGATATAGGTTTGCCATTCGTCCTGAGTGAAGTAGGCGATTGCCGCACCAAAATCAAGGTCTCTAAAACTGTCCAACGCCGTGGTTTCGACAAGAATATATTCTCCTGTCCCGTCCCATAGTTCGACAGCGACCTGCGCGTGTCCGGGCAATATCAGTAGCATCGCGTTCATGCCGGTGGCCTGTATGGCAGAAGCCAGCGTTGCTGCGGTTTCGATGCAAAGCCCGCTTGCGTTGTTCAAGACTCTTTCCGGCGTCGCGATACGCTGCAGTCCCCAATCCGTAGTGCTGAATGCGGCGTTGATGTATTTCACCTGCATGGTTTCAGCCATCGCGTGCATAATTGCGGCTGTCTGCGTCGTTGTAATATCAAAAGCATTATTTGGATCGCCCTGATATCCAACGATATTATTCATATAGCCGTCACTGATATAGTTTGCAGAGTCAGCGGCATACCGAAGCAGTGTCAGCACTGCATCCGCTTCCGGCGTTACCCAAGCCAGCACATTCTCGTAATAAGGATACCCCTCCGGCGAACCCCACCGCATATCATAAATGGAGTACAGGGTGATGGGAATGGATTGCTGGGACACCAGCTCGCCCGTGTCCAGATTCTCAATGGTTATATTGATTTGCGCATCCTGTGAGCTGTTGAGTTTTGCGGCAATATCCGTCAATAGCGGCGGCAAGATAGCCAATTCGGTTTCCGCGCGGCTGACTGAGATTTTTTCTTTATACTGATGGGTATACTCGGGAATTTCTACCGTTACCATTACCTCGGCACTGTCGTGATCCGTCCAGAGCTGGATGAAGGTGAGATATTCCATTGACCGGTAATTCGCGGGGATAATTTCGTCGGGGGCATTAATGGTAAAAGATACAACCGGATCGTTTTCTGACATCAGGTATTGTTTATCCAGAAGGCTTAAGTCAATGGTCTTGCTGCCAACGGCAGTATTAATGAAGTACTCAAGGTCATCCGTCCACTCGGTCAGAAAGGCGATATCAGAGTCGTATTTTTCGAGCCGGTTGTTCATATCGTCGTCGAGATTAACCGCATACATATCAATCAACCGGACGTAGTAATCTAAAAAGTATTGGCAGCTGGATAAGCGCAGGGGATCATTGATGTCAACCGCGTAGGCCATATCATATACAATCCATTCAAAACCAGCGAGGTTGTCTAATAGTGTATGATGACGGTACTGCATAAAGGAGGGCGGCTCAATGATGTTGAGTTCTTCGATGCAGGCGGTAAAGCCGTCGCTGATGGCCAGCAGGGAATCGACAGCAGGCGCGTTGCTGGCGTTGGTTACTTTTGCGTCCAGCAAATCAAACGCGGAAGAGACATCCATGGCATAAAGAATAACATCTTCAAATTCCGCCAGCATTTCTTCGCCGTTCTTATATAAATCAATGACAGAATTCTGGACGCGGAGCGCATCCGTGGATGCGGGCGTACTGGCTTTTAACGTACTGATTTTTACGTTAAACTGCGACCGGTAATCAACAATACGCGCAAGACTCTCTTCAATCGTTTCATCGTTTTCTTCGTTATGATAGGCGATAAAATCCCGCATCAAATCCAGGTCTTGTTCCAAGGATGCCAAAGCGTCTATTGAGGCCTGGGTGTCTGATGACTCGCTCAGCGTTGTTGCTGATTTTGTATCCGGCGTATCTTCTGCGGGAATCAGTAAAAGGAGTATAAAAAGTGCGACAGCAAGCCCAACAATTGTGCCAAGGACAATGAGTATGACTTTCCAAGCGCCCAAGGGCTTCTTTGCTGCAGCGGGGGCTGTTTTAGCCGTGGCATCAGAAGAAACGGTCTTAACGGAAGAACGGCCTTTCTCGTTAAGGTCAGCGACCTGCCCGCCGCAGAATTCACAGAATTTTGAATCGTTATCTATTTCTTTCCCGCAATGCTCACAATACATAATTACACCCCTGTAATAAGTAATATTATTTATTCAAAATATTCTTAATGATAGCTTGCCGCGTTTTGTATATTGCCGATCACATCTGCCTGGGTCGACCACAACATCAAATAGTTTTTTTCGTTTTCCTGAGTACTTATCTTTGCCTGAACATAGACGGTTAAGATGTTTATCACGTGTGAATATTGCTTAATAAAGCAGAATCAATAAATAAATTATATCACATGTTTAAATAATACGGCATCATTTATACGATTAAAACATATCTGATGCGTCAAAAATTGCGGCTGAATGAAATAGCTGTGTGGATTATGTTAAATGATTGAAATAAGCATCAGAAGTGATATAATTAGTATAGCGAATTACTTTACGAATATCATTGGCTTTTAATTCTTCTTATACAACGGCATAGGTTATGTTTTGGAGGATTAAGAATACTACCAAATAAAACTGAGTTAACAATATCACCGATGACGTTTCTGCGGCATGGTGTTTTTCTGTTTTTATAAAGAAATTAATTTTAATATTAAGCAATCAAAGAAAAGAGGGCGGTGTGATGAAGAAAAAAGGCTGGGCAATTGGCATAATCGTAGTTGGAGTTTTATACTTGGCGCTCGTTTCTTTTACTTTGCTCAATTCTTTAACATCACTTATATTTTTCTCACCGATGAATGAGTTCGAACCTATACTCACACAAGAGCAGGCTGTCCTGCTGACCAAGCAGGCATGTGAGCTGCATAATAAAGCAGTGGTGTATACGAATGAAGCTTTGAATGCCGATGCTGATAAAAAGACATATCAGGAATGGGAGCAGGATGTCGATACGGCGCTTAAGCTTTGGGACCAATTGGGCGAAGTGACGGGACTGCTTCAGTATAACAGCGGCATAAAGAAACAGGCCGATCAACCGCTCAGAGAATTCTTTACGTTCTTTTCTCCGGCAAAGCAGTTATGGTTTGCGGGTGCTGGGGAGGATAATTTTGCGGATAGGCTGTGCGATATAGGCACGCTTTTTGAGAGTGACAGGGCACTGAGTGATGCGTATTTAAAAGCCGCCCAGCAGAGCGTGTCTGAAGCGGACTGGCAGGCTGATAATGAAAAAGTAGGCAGTATGCAGGTCAATTTGGCGAAACTGAGAGAGACACTTAAGGTTCAGCATGCCGACAGAAGCTTCTCGCAACGGGACGAAACCATAGATTTTGAATTTGCCGGAACGGATACCATATTATTGATTGGCGACGATACCCTTTATATCATTTCGAATTCTGGAAGCGGGCAGGCATTCAGTACGAATACAAACACCTATTCAAATTTATGGACAGCAGACGAAACGCATGAAGACCAATATATAATGGCCCCCAAAGACGCTTTGTTCTTGCGCACTTATGATGTTGATAAGCCTGTATTTCTTGAGGCAAAGGCGGATGAGATTTTTAAAGACACCTATTCAGCCGGCGGAGTATATGAAATAGACGTCACGCAGGAGATGGATGCGAAAAACGGCTCGGCAAAATATAAGGATAAAGATGATGACTCTAGCGGGGATGAAAGCGCAGCGGCATTGGAAGCGGAAGCTATAAGTGCCCCGGGATCAACGCCGGACACAGCAGAAGCGCAAGAGGAGAGTCCGGAAAGCGACATATCGGAACAGGATGATGCGGAAGCGGACGAAACACCTGCAGCAACCGAACAATCCCCGGTCGTGTTTATCGACAGCGCGTTTGAGTCCATGATGCGGATTGCGCTGAATAAAAACAGCGAAGCGATTTACCAATCGGATTTAGACCAGATTGAAAAGCTGACGATTGCAGGAAGCGCGTTTGCTTGGGTGGGTGACGCTTATTCGCTGGACTACTTCGGCCAGGATAATTACTGCATAAGCGGAGAGAAGTATGACGACATGGGAACGATCGCGCGGGTGGATGATCTTTCGAAATTCACCAACCTAAAAGAACTGACGATTATTTATAACGATATCCGAAACATCGACGGCATCGGTGATGCGCCGGCGCTGGAAAAAGCCGATTTATCGGTGAACGCAATTACTGATATTTCCCCAATCTATCGCTCCGGAACGCTGGAATATATCAATTTTGGTTTAAACGATATTATGAACGAACAGGAAAGCGCACAGGTTGTGGTGGCGCAGGACGCGTTCCGTGTCAATGATGCGGCAAGGTATTTAGGTGCGGTTGCCTGCGGATACGGCCACACGCTTGGGATTACAAATACCGGAAGGGTGTTGAGCGTGGGCGAAAAGTCGAACAACAACAAGCGGGAAGTGGATGACTGGCGGGATATCGTAATGGTCGCGGCAGGAAACGACCATTCTGTCGGCTTAAAGTCAGACGGCACGGTGGTTGCTATTGGTTCAAATAAAACATTCGGACAGTGCGATGTATCAAGCTGGGTGGATATTGTCATGATTGCCGCCGGCGGAACACATACGGTCGGATTAAAAAAAGACGGCACAGTGGTTGCGGTCGGCCTCAACTCCGAAGGCCAGTGTGATGTATCGGAATGGCGGGACATCGTCATGATTGCCGCGGGAAGCTACCATACGGTCGGCCTGAAATCTGACGGCACGGTGGTTGCGGTCGGCCACAACGGGAACAGCCGGTCCAACCTGACCGATTGGACTGATATTGTGGCGATTGCGTGCGGGTCAAAGCATACGGTTGGCTTAAAGTCGGACGGCACCGTGGTTGCGAAGGGCTGGGCGGATAAGTATCAGCTGAATGTTGACAGGTGGGAAGACATTGTGGCGATCTCAGCCGGAGAACAGTACACCGTAGGCCTGACGGCAAAAGGGCAGGTTAAAGTTGCAGGGGACATTTCAAGCCGTCTGTCAAAAGAAACCAAGACAAAGGCGATATTCGGCGGTCCATTAAATGTGATTATTCTAAAAGAGGACGGGAATTTCTATGGCTACGGAGATAACACGTATGGGCAGAATAATGTCGGCGACTGGTCAGAAAGCGTCTTGGTAGAATAACCAACAGTCTGGTGATACTGCAAAAATATTTAGTTGATCTAGTACAGGAACTTGTGCTCAATAAAGGAGATTTGTGATGTTTTGTAAACAATGCGGCGCTGAATTGCCTGAGAACGCTAAGTTTTGTATTGCTTGTGGATTAAAAGTTATCGCTCACAGCAAAACAAAAGGTAAAAGTGTTAATGAACCCAAACAGGAAAAAGACTCAAAAGCACCAGCGGCAAAGAGCGCAGCACCAAAAATAAAGGCCAAGCCCAAGACAGCGGAGCCGGTGCCGGCTAAGCCCAAACCAACCCCCAGCGGCAAAAAAGCGCAGCAGGACAAACCGGAATTAGGCAGGGCAATGAAAACCGTGTTTTTCGTTATGGCGGGATTACTGGCGGTTTTAATTCTGACGGTCAGCGGACTGCTTTTGTTTACGGATGTCTTTCATAAAAAAAGCGAGGCGGGTATTTTAGCGGGACTTGAAAGCCCGAAGAGCGATATGAAAAGCAGTGATAGTTTTTCTGCTGATTACGGCTTAGCTTATCTGTATCCGGTAGACCTGCTTGGCGTGTGGGAATATGACGGTCCTGCTGAAGACGGAATGCCCATGTATGTCATATATCCTGATAACAAAGTGAATATAATCTTTAAAAACGAAAACGGCGAGATTGTCGGCAACTATGAAGAAGAATGCGAACTGTATAAAGACTATATTATGATCAGTGACTCAGGCGGTACCAGCAACAAGCTTTACAGACTGAACGATGAAATGATTTCAATCTTCTATGCCGATGAAGACAACGAATCAGATGAATTTGTTTACAAAAAACAGGATGTTTCAATTGATACTTATAACAGCTATAAAAATATTGAGGCAGCGACTGAACGCACAATCGTTCAGTTTGATGTTCCGGAAGGGCAAATCCCGGCATCAGATGTGATATTTAACCGTGAGTGGGTTTTTGTGGGACTGGCCGATAATACCGCGATAGACGATACCGGTGTAAATTATAGTATAGAGAATGAGAACCCGGATATTTACCAGAGCCTGTATTTCTATGAGGATCTGACGGCCTGCAGAGCCATTCTGCTTGAGAACGATGATCTGATGTGGGAAATATATTATTTGGAACCTTTATTTGATGTGGGGTATAAGACGGTGATTACGCCGGATCAAAGCCAAGGGCTGGCTTTTGTTGTCGGCGATGATAATATGCTGTATGCCTGCTGGTATGAATACAGGGAAGACCCCCAGCAGCCAGGTGTGTATGCTGAATTCCCTATGTCTGATAATATGGTATTTGCGCCGGTCGAGTATGCCGAAGATTACGGCGTCAGGGTAAGACTGTTTGAAAACGGCGAACTTGCTATCGGCGAATAAGCAAATGACTCATAGAATAAGGAAAAAGATGTTTTGGGTTCTAAAACGGATCAGAAGTCAGGTATCGGCCTACTGAAAGCTGAAAGTAAAGGAGATATGTAATGTATTGTAGCAAATGCGGCGCAAAAATACTTGAGGGCGCAAGGTATTGTTATGAGTGCGGCGCACCCTGCAAGCCAAAGACAAAAGCATCGAAAGAGATAAAAGAACCCGAGACGGCAGCTGCGGAACAACAGGAATCCGCACCCAAAAAGAAACGGCTGTTGCCGGCGCTGGCTATTGCCGGCGGGGTTATTATCGTTTTGTTTGCAGCCCTGTTGATTATTGGTTCAACCCAATCACTCACCAGCGGATACTGGTACTCTGAGGATAATGGCACTGTCCTCAAGTTCCAGAAAGACGATAGTGTGACAAGCACCAGCTTGATGGGGACAATGACAGCAACATATGAATATGATCATAAAAGCGAACAAGGGAAGCTCAATATAGATGGTAACATCGTTGAAATTTATGTTGAAAAAGGTACCTTGTATATTGCGCAGAACCAAGATGCGACGGCCTTTGAAAAAGCAGGCGGCGGATTCAACACGGAGAAATTTCTGCAAAAGTATCTGACGGGTTTTTGGTCCTGTAAAGAGGCAGCAGAGGTTCTGGAACTGATGGATACCGGATTAATCGCCGTGCACAATGATACCAACGAGACAGCCGGTGAATATGAATACGATGTGTTTAGCGGGACGGGGACCATTTTCTTTGCGGGCAAGGAATATCCGTTTACCGCCGCATCCAATCAATTAACGATTGAAAATGTCGGGGTGTATGAGAAAGAGGCGGAGGATTTTGACTATATTGCATTCGTCGAAAAATATAAAAACCAATTACTCGGAACTTGGTATGATTCCGCAGGCGTAGCAGGAACCTATGCCTTTGCAGAAGACGGCACCCTTGTCGCGGTTTATCTCGGAACAGAATCTTCCGGCACATATACGTTTAACCGTGAAACCAACACCGTGACCGTTATGATTGACGGACTTTCGAATGACATGAGCTTATCGGGGGATACCCTGACTTGGAAGTCTTGGGAGTTTACACGGGAGCAAGTTCAGCAATTAACTGAGGAGAATATGTATGAAGCCGTTCAGGGGCAATGGTTTGATTCGATGGGAATGGCGGGAACAATAGAGTTCTTTTCAGACGGGACAGCCGAGATTAATTCCATGGGTATGTCCCAGCTTGTCCAATTTTCATTTGACCCGCGGCAAAACGCGGGAACAATCGGTTCAATTGAGTTTTACCTTACGAATGAGGGCATCATGTTTTCAAACTATGACTACGCCTTTATCCGCGATTATGTTGAACAATATGTCAGCGCAATTGCCGGTACGTGGTACGAAGTGAGTGATGACCCCGGCATACTGGTGTTGGATTATGATTTCTCAGCGACGTATGAATTATACGGGAGCATATATACAGGAGAATATAATTTTGATGAAGCCTTAAACTTAGGCACGCTGATTTTAGGTGATGCTTATTATCAGATTGAATTAAGCGGGGAGTTGTTAATGCTGATAGACAATGAAGGCGGTGCATATTATTTCTCTAGAGAAGAAGGGGATTTCTATTACGAAGATTCAGACGGCGGCGGAGGTGGTATGTGACCAGACTTTAAATCAGAAAGCGTAAGCGGATTGATCAATTAAACTTTAAGGAGATAACAAATGAAAAAGAAAGACTTAAAGTCCGGCGGGAACAAGCCGCAGTCTGAAGACACTCAGTCTTCGGATAAGCCATCGTTAAAAGACGTGAAGAAAATGGTTGACGAAAAAATCGCATCCGTGAAAGATGCGGGATATCAAATTCCGGCAAGCAATTTAAAGAATATTTTATTAGGCCTTAACGGAGAACTGATCCCGTTCGCTTTTGAAGAAGCAGACGGAAAGAAGGCGGAAATAATCGGACACTGGAAATTAGCGGATGCAGTATATATGGGTCTGCTTGGCATTCAAAAGAACAAACAACAGGAAGAGTTTAATGTGCTCATGAAGTTCGATGAAGAAAAAGGCGAGCTGAGATGTAAAGACCAGCTGAAATCAAAATCGTCTTCATTCGGTATGATGGGCGGCGGCGTTGAGTTCTCGTCCTTTGGCGGAAAGACCATGACAAAGAAAAAAGAAATTGTAATCGGCAGAAAAAAGGACGGAACTGTCGGGAAAGTGGTTGATATCAATCTGGATACAACCATATTACAAAATGCCATCAAAGACGTTGCTGAAAAATCCGGATGGAAGGTAAAACGCGTCGTGGGGAAACTGTAAGAGATACGACTGGCTGAAAACCTGAGAATCAGATAGCAGAGTTCAAATAAAATAAAAAAGAGAGCGAATACGTTTGTATCGCTCTCTGGTTATTTTATGGCTATTGAGTAATTTGTTCTGCAAACATAAGCGGAATATCCACACCCGTAAGCGCCTTATAATATTCAGCATATCCTTCTGCGTCAATCTCTTCGAGTGCATTAAATATTAAGGCATCGGCGATGACATAAAAGTCCTGATCCGTTAATGATTCAAACTCTTCCTGAATTTCCGCTTCTTCAATCAATAATTCTTTCGCATATTCAGCGGGGACATCTAAGAAAGCAATCGCGTCTTCAGCATTGCTGAAATACGGCGCTAATCCCATGCCTGCGTTTAAGTCGAATTTATTCGCTGCCCGGTGTGCGTTTCCGGCATCGTCGGTGATCCCTTCGTAACCATCCACTGGCGCATTCTTAAGCGCTTCGCATACCGAGCTTAGAAATGCTAATTCGGCATTCGGCTCGTATAATAATTGATTATTATAGCCTTCGTACCAGAGGGCTTCATCAAACTCATCATAGCCTTCGCCCACAGGGCCGGAGCCGTCCATTCCAACCCACTCACCATCCAGAAATACTTCAGCTCTATAGTGTGCCCACGTTTCTCTGGCGACTCTTGCGATCTGGTCAAACGTAAATTCAACATCATTTTCGGCCAATTTCTGGTTGAGCGCTTCATATTCATTATAGGACATACCCCTTGACGTGCTTTTATCAATGCTTGGATTGATATCCGATAGGAGTTTTTTAACGGCCGTAACCCTTGTTTCCAAACCATACGTTGTGGCGATGGAGCAATAAATTGAAGCATAATCCCAGCACAGACCGTAGATTTTACCGTCGGGCAGGACACGCTCTGTTAGCATTGCGCTGACAGGGAAGATTCCGGGGAGAAAATAATTCCATCTCATCGGATATGAAATATCCGCCTTCTCCATAGGATTTCCGATGTATTTCATATGTTCGTTCTGCCATTGTAGTATTTGTTCTGCAATTTCCCGGTCAGTTCCGCTGAAAGCGTCTGCACCAACTGAAGCCAGCAACTCACTGCTGAGGACTTCTCTATAAGGATTGAACACCTCAAATGTTTCTTCGTAAACAACCGCATACGGTAAGTCATCTGATTCTGGCGCCTCGGATACTGCCTCAGCTGTTCCGGTGTCCTCAGTTTGCACTTCTGCTGTTGCTTCCGGCTCTGCTGGAATGTTGGTTTCGGGAGCAGCAGAACTGCATGCCGAAAAGATAAGAATGATAAGAACCACAAAAACGATAATGAGTTTTTTCATAAATACCTCCAAATAGTGGTGAATACAGAAAAGTAAAAAAATAGAACTTATATTTTAAATTAGCATAGTGCGGTTTACGTGTCAAGCAGTGAAATGCTACTTAATTCAGCGCTTTTTCAGTCAATACCACAGCCTTCAATATCGCCGGGTGTTTGTTCTGGCTTTGGTCACGATACAACAAAAAACCTGAGGAAATCCGTAAGACTGTTTTTAGGTTTATCAAGCTATATTGATTGGGGAACAAACCATGTCAAGCCAGACGCTATTCGCGCCCGACAGCTTTTCGGTACTCGTTTGGCGTACTGAATGTGATTTTTTTAAAGATACGCGAAAAATAGGCGGGGTTGCAGAATTGGAGCAATGTCGAAATCTCGGTAATTGTCATCTCGCTGAATTCAAGAAAATTCTTTGCCACTTCCACCTTATTAATGAGTATAAAATCCGTGACATGCATGCCGATTTCATTAAAAAATAATTTTGATAAGTAATCCGGTGATAAATGCACCATTTCAGCAAGCGCAGTCAGCGTTACCTTTTCTGTCGCGTGTTCATAGATATATTTTACGATTCGGGAAATCGGATACTGATATTTTTTTGTGCGCTCCCGTTTGACAAAACGCAAAAATTCAAGCGCCATTTCCGATTCAAACTGAATCAATTCCTGCTCGGTGTTAATGTTTTCGATTTTTTTAATAAAGATATCGGACAGGTTAAAAGCATCCTCCTCATCGATGCCGGCATCAATAGAGGCGCGCGTATAAAGCGTGCATGAAGCGATTAAGCAGTTGCGTACGGAGCGTATGGTGTTGTTTGCGAGCGTTGGTTTTGCCATCGAATGAATGTTGTCTAAGGCCTCGATAGCATCCGGCTCCTGGCCCATTTTGATTGCGCGGAGCAGCCGGCGTTCATAGTTATACGCAGGATGAGTGAAATGGGTATTCAGGTTCTTAAGCTTTTCCGAAATCAGCGGATTATCCACTTTATAACCTCACATACCTTTGGAATATTGTTAATTATAACAGAATTTTATAAGAATATAAAGTTTTATCAGTTTATAATAGACAATATCATACAGAGTCGTTGGTGCAGAACAGCTTTTTTTTATGGCAGTTGTGCAAGCGATTGCAGAGCACCAAACGACAGGAATAACGAATCCGTTTAGGAGGAAAAGAAATGAAAAAAGTATTAAGTATTCTGTTGAGCCTCGCCTTGGTTTTGGTCCTGTTTACGGCCTGCGGCGGAACGGCTGAACCGGCTGCGGCAGATACCGGCACGGATGCACAAGCAGAAACAACAGCTGCGGAGCCGGCAAGCATTGTTCTTTATCAGAACAAGGTTGAAATCCATGACCAGCTGTCAGCTTTTGCCCAGATCTATGAGGATGAAACCGGTGTGGAAGTTATCATTAAAACTTCCGGCGGCGACAATCCTTATGCAGAAGCGCTGAAAGCGGAATTCCAGTCTGACAGGCAGCCTGATATCTTTGTTATCGAAGGTATGGGCGGCTACAACACATGGAAGTCCAAACTGGAGCCTTTTGACGGTGACGAATGGATTGATCTGACTGCGCTCGAATTCCAGGTTGATGGCCAGGTCTATGGCTTCCCGGTTGCAGTGGAAGCTTGGGGCATGGCATATAACAAGGCGCTCCTTGCACAGGCAGGAGTTGATCCGGCAACATTAACATCTCAGGATGCATATAGAGCTGCATTTGAAAAAATAGACGGTATGAAAGATGAATTAGGTATTGATTCTGTTGTCGCAATGGCAGCCGGCCCGGATATGAGATGGGTAACAGGCCTGCATAACTTCAACGGCTATCTGTCAGCCGGGTTACCGCTTGGCGACACCAGCGTACTGGATGACCTGAACAACGGCATTGCCGACAGAGAAAGATTAGCGGAATATGCAGACTGGGTAGAACTGCTGTTTGATTATGCAGATGAAACCATCCTGCTGACCGGTAACTATGATGCGCAGGTCGGGCAGTATGCAACCGGAAAATCCGTCTTTATCCATCAGGGTAACTGGATTGATCCTTGGCTGATTTCAAACGGCGTTGACTTTGAAATGGCATTTGCACCGCATGCTTCCGTATACGGCGAACATAATGCAATCTTCATCGGCGCTCCGTCCTTCTATGTGCTGAACAGCGGGTCGGAAAATCTGGATGCGGCAAGAGCGTTCTTGAACTACCTTGCAACATCTGATGCAGGCGCTGACTACATGGTTAACGAAGCGCAGATGGTACCGGCATTTACGAATGTAACGCTGTCACCGAGTGCACCGCTCTCCGCAAATGTGGTAGAATGGATGAAGAAGGATAACGGCGCATACACCTGGCTGCAAAATGACATGCCGGACGGCTTCGGTATGAATACAATTGCGCCGATCTATGAAGTGTTTGCAAAAGGAGAAATGACTAAAGCAGAGTTCGTAGAACAACTGGCTGCGAAGATAGAAGAAATTAAATAGCGAACGCAGAAGAACAGGGTGCGGGCTTCTGCCCGCGCCCAACTTTTCTTGCGGTACATCTCATGTGGGAGGTGCAGTGTGTATCGTTTTTTTAAGGATAAGCTCATCTACTGGCTGTTTTTATTTCCCGCGCTATTTTCGTTTGTTGTGGTCGTACTCATTCCGTTCTTTATGGGTGCGTATTATTCGTTAACGGACTGGACGGCGATAGCGGGCGAAAAAATCAGCTGGGTCGGTCTCGCAAACTATAAGGAGATGTTTGCGGATATCGCATTCCAATATTCTTTCTTACGCACATTCTTGTTTACTGCGCTTTCGGCGGTTGTAATCAATGTTGTTGCGCTGGTGCTTGCGGTTCTGGTTACCAGAGAAATAAAAGGGAAGGCGTTTTTTAGAGCCGGATTTTTCCTGCCGAACCTGATCGGCGGACTCGTACTGGGTTATATCTGGCAGTTCATTTTTAAAGAGGTTATACCGGCGGTTGGCGCGGGGCTCGGATTCCCCGCGATGGAAAAACTGCTGATTATGGCAGACCCAACGCTGACGTTGTTTGGTCTGATTTTTGCGTTTACGTGGCAGTATGCCGGCTATATCATGATGATTTATGTGGCGGCGCTGCTGAATGTGCCGCAGGAGCTGACGGAAGCAGCGGAAATCGACGGGGCGACTTTCTGGCAGCGGTTCCGGAACATTACAATACCTATGATTGCACAGGCGTTTACCATTACATCGTTTTTAACGATTGTCAATTCGTTTAAGCAATACGATATTATCATTGCGCTGACAAACGGCGGTCCGTCAACGACCTTTGCAGGCGAAGTGGTGAACACGACCGAACTTCTGGCGGTTCACATCTATAATGTCGCATTCAAGTACAACAACATGGCGGAAGGACAGGCGCGGGCGATTGTGTTCTTCATTCTTCTGGCCGTTGTTTCAATCCTTCAGGTTAGAAGCAGTCAAAAGCGGGAGGTGGAATTATAATGTCTGGCAGAAAAATTGCAGGATGGATATTGACCATCATCACCATAATCTTGTTTATTTTCACCATTTCACCTTTCTTTATCGTGATTATTAACTCGGCAAAACCGTCATTCACTGTTACGACCGATCCGATTGCAATGCCGGAAAAATGGTCGCTTTTATTTGAACATGTCAAAACCATCTGGACCAAACCGACTGTGCGGTATTCATCGAGTGTGTTCTCTTCGGTATTGATTACTGTTGGTTCGCTGGTGACCATATCGGTTTTCTCGGCAATGGCAGCATGGGTGCTCGTCAGGACAAAAACATGGTATTCCCAGGTGCTGTTTCTGGTGTTTGTCAGCGGACTGGTTATTCCGTTCCAGGTTGTCATGTTTCCGCTGGTGGCGCTTTTCAGGATCATCAACGAGACACTAGGGATACCAATGCTCCGAACGTACTGGGGGATGATTTTCGCCTATATCGGATTCGGGGCGCCTTTAGCGGTATTTATGTTCCACGGGTTTATCAAATCAATCCCGCAGGAACTGGAAGAAGCGGCTACAATTGACGGATGCAACCGTGCGGGTGTATTCTTCAGAATCATTATGCCGATTTTAAAACCGATTTTTGTCACGGTCATCGTGCTGAATGTCATATGGATATGGAATGACTTCCTGCTGCCGTCACTGATATTGGGCATCGGGCAGGATATCCAGACGATTCCGCTGGCGATCCGCAACTTTGCAGGGTCGTTCGTGAAACAGTGGGATTTAATTATGACAGCGGTACTAATGGCAGTGCTGCCGATTATTATCGGATTCCTGTTTGCACAAAAGCATATTATCAAGGGTATGGTGGCAGGATCAATCAAATAGCAGATGAAACAAAAGACCGCTCAGGCGGTCTTTTTTAATTCGTTCAATTTTTTAAGTTTTGATAATATAATCGCTCATAGCCTGCCAACTGATAATTGAGCCAGTGAGGGAGTTTAAAGAGAACAAAATAAGAATGATGATAATGCCGCCGACGGCGGGGAACAAGCAGCACAAAGCCGACGGAATAACGATAAAAACAAACAGCATCAACAGGTTTTTTGGGGAAGCAATGGTTAAAAGCACCGCATTTTTTATTGCCCCAAAGAGCGGAACGTCCAGTACGGCCAGCGATTTAAACAGGTACATCGTAACGGCACTGAAAAATAACACGAGCGCGATGGTAACGCCCAGCAAAAGTTTTGATTGGAATCCAAGCGGAGTTTGCTGGGTATAATAGTATGCTGAAAACGAAAGCGCGCCCATAACAGCCAATACAGCGATACCGGTTAAAGCGGTTTTGAGAAAGTCCGTTTTAAATGCGGTAAAAAACGTTTGGACAGGCTTTTGAGGCTCGCGGCGGACCATATTCAGCGTAACGGCCGAGAGCGCCTTCAGCGCAGGCCCAAAAGTAATAATTAATGCCGAAAAAAGGATAAACAGAACATTCAGCAAAATCAGACTGCCGTAATTTTCTTTTAATGCCAGCCAGAACAGACAAAACCCTTCCGGTGGTTTTTCGTCTTTGGATACCCCTTTGCCGGGCTTGTTAAAATCCGGTAGCAACCGCATACTGATCTCCTTAACATACAACAACCCCGCAGGGTCTGCAGGGCTGTTACTGATGTAATACTGATGACCTTGTCTGTCTATTCAGTATAAAGCAAATTATAGTATTCCTCAAGCATACGCTTGACCGCAAAAGGCTCTTTGGCGGCCCTGATGCTGCTCTGCATCATCCGGCGCCATTGGTTAGGCATATTGTAATACGTGGGAATGACCTCGGTTTCCAGCACATGATATAGTGCCTTAAGGTCATGTGCATCGGCCTGCTGCGGATCATCAGATTCAAATCCATCACCGAACTGCCAACCGTTCGCTCCGTGATTGCATACTTCCGGCCACCATCCGTCGAGTATGGAGCAATTTAAAACGCCGTTCATGGCGGCCTTCATGCCGGAGGTGCCGCTGGCTTCACGCGGGCGTCTGGGATTGTTTAACCACACGTCTGCGCCGCACGTTAATGCCGCACCGATTTCCATATCATAATTTTCCAGGAAAACAACCTGATTCGGATAGGACCGGCTCATTTTGAAAAGGTTTTCCACAATCGCCTTGCCTTGGTCGTCCAGCGGATGCGCCTTGCCGGAAAAAGCGATTTGTAGCCGGTTTGCTTTAAGCAGTTTCTCGATCCGCGGCAGGTCGCTGAAAATGAAGTCTGACCGCTTATAAGGCGCGGCGCGCCTGGAAAACCCAATAGTCAAGATGCTCTCATCAAGCTTGGCGCCGGTGCGCCCGCGGATGAACGCGATGAGTTTTTGTTTCTGCTCCATATGCGCCCGCCATAAAGCATCTAAATTATCAACAGCATCCAGAATATCCTGACAGACCCATGTGGGCAGATGGATGGCGTTTGTGATGGGGATGATGTCGCACCGTCCGGCAATATCAGACCACATCTGATTGGCGGTTTTTGCGTGCAGGACTGATACGGCATTGGCTTTGCGCGACAGGCGCAGAGCGGCAACGGTCATGTTGAACGGATCGCCGCCGATCTTCTTTAACTGGGAGTCGGTCAGCCCATTATCCGCGCCCATATACCTGAGCCGGTGAAGCGTATGAGATTCGTTTCCCTGAATTATGGGGGTATGAGTGGTAAACACTGTTTGCTTACGGGCATCGGCAAATGCCGCGTCATAGTGCTTACCACTGTCCACACCCTCTTTGATCAGCTCCAGAGCGGCGAAAACAGCATGGCCCTCGTTGAAATGGAAGACTTCAACCGGCAGATTCAACGCTCTCAACGCACGCACTCCGCCGATACCGAGTATCATCTCCTGTGCGACGCGCTCTTCTTCGAACCAGCCGTAAAGCTGACCAGTAATCCATGTATCTTTGTTTTTATCCAAATCCGTATCTAACAGATAAAGATCTGCATTCCCGAAGGCAGTAACTTTCCATACCTTTGCGTATACCGGACGCCGGCGGATTTCGACCATGATCTCAACGCCCGTATCTAACAGGAAGTTATAGGTGCGGTTTTGATAGCTGTCAAAAACCCTGCCGGATTGATCGATGTACTGATCGGTATAACCCTGTTTCCACAGCAAGCCGATACCGATGACCGGATAACCGTGATCTTTCGCGCCCTTTAAATAATCACCGGCAAGAATGCCGAGACCGCCTGCATATTGCTTAAAGACGCTTTCAAGACCATATTCCATACAGAAATACGCCGTTAGGGGTTTGTTGTTGGTCACAGCTTCTCCTTTTCAACTTTGGGGATATGGAATTCCTTTTTATCCGAAAGGCTGTATGTGCTGTTATAGACCGTTATGTCTGCGGTGTCTCCCTGGATATGGCGGATAACCACCTCATCCGTGCCGACGGTCACTTTAACCGCTGCGCCCCTAAAACACAAATTAAACGCATATTTCTGCCATGCCTTCGGCAAAACAGGGTTTAGTATCAACTGATTGTTCCTCACCCGCAGGCCGCCGAAACCATGGACAATTGAAATCCATGAACCCGTTGTTGCGGTAATATGCAACCCGTCCTCTGTGTCATTATTATAATTATCGAGGTCCAGCCGTGATGCGCGTAAGTAAAGCGCATAGGCCTTGTCCTGATATCCGAGCTCGGAAGCGATTACCGAATAGATACATGAGGACAAAGAGGATTCATGCACCGTCATTGGCTCGTAAAAGTCAAAATTGCGCCGCTTTGTTTCCAGATCAAACGCAAACGGGAAGTTATAAAGATACTGGATGACATCCGCCTGCTTGATAAAGCAGGAACGCAGGATACGATCCCAGGACCAATGCTGGTTAATGGGACGGTCCTCCGAAGAAATGCTGTCCGCAGGCAATAATTCTTTGTCGGTATAGCCGTCCTGCTGGGCAAATACATCGAATTCTTTAATATAAGGATAATACATATTTTGAGCAATGGTGCTGAACTGTTCAAGTTCAGAATCCATAATGCTGTACTGCTCAGCGTTCTTCTCATAGTCTGCCGGACTGTTTGCCTTGAGGTATTCCGCAGCCTGTACGGTATAGCCAAGCGAAAACGCGGCCATTCGGTTGGTGTACCAATTGTTGTTGACGTTGTTTTCGTATTCATTGGGGCCCGTCACCCCAAGAATCATATATTTCTGTGTCCGTGTATTAAAGTTAACCCGGCTCGCCCAAAACCGCGCGGTTTCGACTAAAACGCCGAGTCCGTATGTGCAGAGATAGGCGGTGTCGCCTGTATAATCCACATAGTTTTTAATCGCCAGCGCAATGGCTGCGTTGCGGTGGATTTCCTCAAATGTGATTTCCCATTCATTGTGGCACTCTTCCCCGTTCATCGTGACCATCGGGTACAGCGCACCGTTAAGCCCAAGCTTTGCCGCGTTTTCCTTTGCCTGGTCCAACTGATTATACCGGTAGACAAGAAGGGATTTTGCGACCCCGCTTTCTGCGGTGGACAGGAAAAAGGGCAGGCAAAAAACCTCGGTATCCCAATACGTACCGCCGCCGTACTTTTCGCCGGTGAATCCTTTTGGCCCGATATTCAGCCGATTATCACGGCCGGTGTAGGTCTGGTTGAGTTGGAAGATATTAAAGCGAATTCCCTGCTGGGATGCGTCATCGCCCTTAATCTCAATATCACTGTGCGCCCAAATGGCTGCCCATGCACGCTTATGGTCTTTTAAGAGCTGGTCGAAACCGGCGGCCTTTGCCTTAAGTGCGTTTTCAACCGCCCGATTATTTAGTTCGCTTTTTGGGTGATCCCGCGACGTTACGACCGAAAAGTACTTTTCCAGCATCAATGTTTCGTCCGGCTTCAGCCGCGAATGATAGATGTGCTCGACCAGCAGACTTCCGTCCGTATGCGCTTTGATGGCGCAGAGCGGTACATTGCCGACTTTCACGGAATCTGTTTTTGCAGTCGTAACGATGAATTCTGTCTTTTTTGTTTTCAACGTAATATAAGCGGCTTCATCGTCACAGGATGAACTGACTTTACTCCAAAACATTTCATCGTAATTGGAGTCGGTATTTTTTACGTTGCCGTCAAGCCGGGACTTTAGCTCAATGGTTATATCACTGTCCAGTGCGTGGATAGCATAACGGATGGCGCCTTTTTCTTTTTCGTGCATGGATACAAAACGCAGTGTGTCGATTTGCACGCGCTTACCTGTTTTTGTGGCGAATGAAAACATGCGCGACAGCGTACCTGACTTCATGTCCAGCTCTTGAATAAAGGAGTCAAGCTTAACACGGTTCACGTCAATGATTTCACCGTCAATAATGAGCTCAACTGCAATAAAGTCGCACGCGTTTAAAACTTTAGCGAAATATTCGGGATATCCGTTTTTCCACCACGAAACTTTGGTCTTGTCCGGATAATAAATACCTGCGATATAGGTACCCTTTAACGTCTCCCCGGAAAATGTTTCCTCGAAGTTTCCGCGCAGCCCCATGTGCCCGTTTCCGAGGCTCATGACACTCTCAACTATTTCGTTTTTTTGGTTGTCAAATCCGATAGATTTAACGGTCCATTGGTCAATTTCGAATAAAGAATTCATAGTGATTTTTCATAACAGCCGCCGAAATGCAACCGTTTGCATTTTCTTTTGATTTATTATATACTTTGCATAAAACAGGAAACAAGTAAAAAAACAAGATTACTGTTAAATTTCCATTACGGATGTATAAAACCAAAACAAACGGGAATAAAAGCGAAAGCCAAGGGAGATAAAAATGGTAACAATAAAAGATGTTGCCGCCCGCGCTGGTGTTAATCCGTCAACAGTATCACGGGTCATTGCCAAGAGCCCAAAGATCAGCCAAGCGACCGCCGAAAAAGTCTATCGGGCGATGGAAGAAATCAACTACCGCCCGAATCTTGTCGCGCGCTCATTGGCCTCTAAATCACGCACGAAAATAATTGGATTAATACTGCCGAGTACTGACAAGCAGCTGTTTCACAATCCTTTCTTTATCCAGGTTTTAACTGCTGTCAGTATCTATGCGCAGGAAAAAGGCTATTATGTGATTCATGCCAATGCACGGGAGCAGGAAAAAGAATTATCCATACTAAAAGATCTGGAGCAAAGCCAGTGGGTAGACGGTATTATCTTAAGCGCTGCCAGGGAAAGCGAAGAAAGCGTCGCGTATTTAAATACTGTAGGGAAACCCTATGTCTTAATCGGCCGGACGGTTGGGAGTCCGCCAAAGGCGTGGGTGGATAATGATAATGTGACGGCGACGTATAACGCGACAAAGAGGATGCTTGAAAAAGGTTACCGCAAAATTACGTTTATCGGCGGATCAATAGAGTTCAGGGTGAATAAGGACCGTCTGGAAGGATACAAAAAGGCAATGGCAGAGGCGAAAATTCCGGTGAATGACCGTATGGTCTTTCTGCGGGATGACACCGAAGAAAACGGCGCTGCCGGTATGGCCTATTTCTTAGCGGACGGAGCGCCTGATGCAGTGGTTACGACCGACGATCTGATTGCTTTTGGGGCATCTCAAACGGGATATGAAGCAACAGGAAAGTTTATTCCGGTGGTTGGCTTCAACAATACCACGATTTCGAAGTACCGGAATCCGGCATTTTCCAGCGTTGAGATATATGCGGATCTGTTGGGCCAGCATGCGGTGAAAATGCTGATTGATCAGTTGGAAAATAGTACAGAGGGTTTGACGGCTGATCACTGCATTGTTGATACGGAGCTGATAGAACGGTAACCGAAACGGACAACGGCAGGGGAAAAGGCATATTGATGATTGCTTCGTTTTACGCCTCACAAGCTGTACGACTTTATAATGCTTCACGCTGATATGGTGTTTGAAGAAAAGATTTTGATATGATACTATTTAAACACAACAATGGATAAGGAATTTTGTTGGAGTTATTATTCAAGATAACAAAATAGGAACATATGAAAAAACATCTTTTTATTGCCATTGCCGCAGCGGTCATGTTGTTATGGTCCGGCAGAGCAAGTGCAGCCGCTCCCGATAACGATATTCGTGTGCTGCTTTCCACTGCTTCATATCAGTCGATGGATGTCACAGTCCTCGGTGACTATGTAATTCAAGAGAATCCCGAATTTGATTTGAATTCTGATAACATCACCTTGTGGGTTGAAGGAAACCGTCTGGTTATTCGTACTGAACAAGATAGTTTTTCGGCGCCTAAAATAACGCTGATCAGCAAAGATGATTCCGCAACGTCCGCATATGTCGGCTATTATAACGCGAATTATGGCTTTTGTACCTACCTTGGCGATATGCAATTCAGTCTGGATGAAGGCCATATTCGTGCGATTAATACCTTGCCTGCAGAGCATTATCTTTACGGGGTCGTTCCTTATGAGATGAGCAACAGATTCCCGGTTGAGTCACTCAAAGCGCAGGCGGTCTGCGCCAGAAGCTACGCGGCCGCAAAGTGCGTTGAGAACCGCGATTTGGCTTATGATATCGTCGATACGGCTGACCACCAGGTGTACTATGGTTTCTCAGGTAAATACACGCGCGCGATTAATGCCGTGAATGAGACGCAGGGGAAAGTCTTAACGAGCGGCGGGGTGATTATCCCGGCATTTTTTACGGCGTCTAACGGCGGGCAAACCGAGCTGACGGATAATGTTTGGAATGAGGCATTACCATATTATATACAACAAGATGATTTTTATGATTTAACGAATCCGGACAGCCCCGAACAGAAGGCATTTATTCCGGCGGTAATTAACACGGAAACGATACCGTTGATGGACCCATTTATTTTATCGCTGATTCAAAGCAAGGCAGACAGTGCTGCCGGCGGTCCGGTTGACCTGCTCTCGGTGGTTAGCATCATTCCCAAAGACCCTGTCTATCATACCCCAAGCCGCAGTTATTCAAATGTGGACGTTGTGCTGATGGCATCTGACAACAGCAAAAAGACGGGTCAGATCACAGTGACGATTGCATTTGAAGAGTTGGTGCATTCAGAAGAAAATCCCGCGGGTATATTTAATGTCGCCCGGCCGTATCTTCGGATGCGCGGAGCGGAAAAAGGCAGTAAAAGGGATTTGAACGGTCAGGAAACGGCCGGCTGGTTTTTGACCAACAGGCGGTACGGGCACGGCATTGGATTAAGCCAGCGCGGCGCGCAGCAACGGGCCGTAAGCGGACAAATGTATCAGGATATTGTCAATTTTTATTATTCAAATGTCGACCTTATTACATTTAAGCCCGCAGACCAGGATACGCTTCTGAATAGTGATGAATATACGGTTACAGAAGAAGGCATATTCGGCGTTGAACCGGGAACAGAAAGCAATCAGTTTGTAGGCGCGTTTTCGTCTGATACCGGATTGATCAGCCTGGTATCATATGACGGCAGCGCTAAAGAAGCAGGACAGATGATGACAGGCGATATGGTCCGGAGTGCATATGAAAACGGTACGGTAGTCGTTGATTTACCCGTTATCATCTTAGGGGATGTCAACGGAGACGGCGACATCGCCAAGCGGGATATGGACCTGCTGCAATGGCACTTGCTTGGTACACGGCCGTTAAGGGGCGCTTACCTTGCCGCTGCAGACGTGAATCAGGATGGTGCGGTAGACAATATGGACTTATTGGCGTTCATCTGGAATCTGACCGGCAAACCAATTTTTTTCTAGTTTGAATAGATGATAGAGGTTTTTAAAGGAGAAAAAATGTTGAGAAAAAATATAAGATTTCTGGCGGCGCTGGTGCTTGTCATGATTATTGTTTTTCCCTGTGCGGCATTTGCATCGCAAATCGACATCGAGGCGGAACCCGCCAATATAACCGTTGGAGATGCGGTGACCGTTACGGTGACAGTCACTGGCGACAATATGGCGATTGTGCAAGGCACTTTTAATTATGACCATACCATTCTCGCCTATGTATCCAGCACTGGCGGTGCGGCTGACGGGAAGCTCGATATGGCTGCTTTGGAAAAAGGCGGTGCATCGTCTTTAACCGCGGTGATTGAGTTTAAGGCAATCAGTTTCGGGACTGTTGATTTTAGCATATTGGTTGAAAGTATCATTGACTATAACGGCGCATCGCTCGAAACATCCGAAGCGTCCATTCATATTGATGTGGCGGCTAATCCGGCAGAAACAGCAGGAAACGAAGACACCGAAGCGCCTGAAACGCCCTTTCAGCTGGACGGCATCCCCGCAGCAAATGTACTGGGCGCGGCAGGCGACATGTATGTCTGGCGGTCGGTCCAGAACCTGACACTGCCGTCAGGGTTTGGGGACGCGCAGGTGGCGTATAATGGTGAGACGGTTGGGGGAGCAAGTGACGGCAAGGACAATCCGGTCACTTTGGTATACCTTTCGGATATAAGCGGACAAGATGCAGGCTATTATATTTTTGATGCAGATCAGAACACGTTACAGCCGTATATTGTCTTAAAGTCTGCGGCGCAGTCATTGACACTGCTATGGCCGGATGAATCGGTACAGCCCCCGGCTGGATATATAGAGACACTCATAACCTATAATGAGCAAGAAGTGCCGGCATGGACTATTGAGGGATCGGACGGCAGCGCTTATCTCGTTTATGCAAAAAATGATTCGGGTGAAAATACGATTTATCAGTATATCCCGGAGGACGCGTCGTTTCAGCGATTGATGCAATCCGGATCGGGACAGAAAGCCAGCGGCGGAAGCACCCTTGGCGCAGGGACGGTCAGCGCGGCCTGGCTGATGGCCGCCTGTTCGGTATGCGGCTTATTGCTGGTTGCGGTGATCATTCTTTTGTCGCTGTACATTTCAAAGAAAAAAGATATGCAGCAGCTGATCAGCATCTCAAATGAGAAACTGAAAAACAGGGAACACAATAAGTTTTAATCGGGGTTTAGGTGCGGGATTTAGTATACAGACTGGCCCATTATCGTAAGCCCGAAGAGAAAGGTATAGGCAACGATTACTTTCCAATACTTTGATGGATGCCCGCATGCAGAGCAAACATATCAGAACCTGATGGCGCTTGTTGAAGGCCGTGTGATTCAACTAAGCGAAATAGAGACTGTGAAGATTGAGAGCGCAGATGAAGCCGAAGCAAAGCGCTTTTTGGGCTCACCGACAATATTGGTGAACGGAAAAGACATTTATACCGAGAAAGCGCCCCAAAACTTTGCTTATACCTGCCGGGTATATATAATTGATGGGGTGCAGACCGGTGTGCTTCCAAAGGAATACTTATATAAAAAAATAGAAAAACTTAAATAAGCCAAGAAAATATCGCAAAATTTGATGAAAAAAATTTTGCAGGATAGCAACCGTGCAAATTTACGTAATTAGTTTGAAATATAATTCATTTTTATACTTATTGCATAATGATGCGGTTTCAATTTTTAAATAAATGAGGTATAATATGGCAGCGATATAAAAAAATATTAAAACTTTGGTTTAAAATGCAAAATAAACAATCAAAACGCATATGGCAATATACTCTGCCGCTTTTTTTTGGAGTAATATTTGTTACCAATGTTCTCAATCTCAATAGATACTATAAGCCTAGTGGGAATTTTGATTTTTTCACCATATTGTTTTTTTTAGTAGTTTTGTTAAGCTTATATTACTTATCGGAACAAATCAGAATACACAGATACAAAACCTTTTCTATTATCCTTTTTAGCATTGTACTCATGATACAAATCTTTGTTGCACGGATAGTATACACACCTATCGGCTGGGATGTTCAGGTTGTTATTAACCATGCATCAGGAATAGTTGATTATGATAAGTATTTTCTTACTTATCATAACAATATCATGATCACAGCAATATATAAAATATGGTTTAAGATGTTCAGTATGTTTGGATTCCATAGTTACTGGTTTGAGGCTGTTTTTCTGAACATATTGCTTGTTGACATCGCTATTTTACTGATTGTAGAAGTTATAAAAAAGCGTTATCTGGATTGCGTAAATTTAAGTATTTATTTTATACCAACACTGATAATTGGATTCAGCCCTTATCTATTAATACCTTATTCAGATACGATGGGATTGTTCTTTGTTTCAGCAATAATCTTTTTTTATTTTTTATTAGAAAAGCATTGGCAAAAAAAATATACGCTTGCTTTGTTTTTTTTATTTGTGTGTCTTGTATTAATCGGGTATGCGATTAAGCCAACAATTTTACTGGTTGGAGTTGCCGCTATTATTGTGCTTTTCAAAAAATGTATAATTAATAAGAAATATTTACGTATACTTTTATTTTTGGGAGTCATACTAACGGGTATTTTAACGTTTGGGCTAATAAACAACGCAACAAGTAAATATGTGTTTAATACAACCGTATCTGCAGAGGAAAAGTATGAGAAGGAAATCCCGCTGACTCATTATTTTATGATGGGACTTAATGAAACGCAGCTTGAATCTGGCAATGCATATGGTTCATATTCTGAGATTGATGCGATTACAACAAAATCTTTGGCTGGGAAAGAACAAAAAGTTAAGTTCAATATTGAGACATCAATTGAAAGAATAAATTCTCTTGGTGCGCTTGGGTTTATACGCCATCTATTGGACAAATTTATTTGGGTCACTACAGACGGCACCTTCTTTTATGGAGGAGAAGGCGATTTCCATTTGGGCACGGCTATGAAAGAAAGCGGGGCAGGACGCGTTCTTCAACAATTTACTTATATTGGGACACCCTTCTATAAAAAATATTATAAAAACTTTTTACAGGCGGTATGGATAAATCTGCTTGCGTTATGCTGGCTTGGGCATTTTCTCAAAACAAAAGGAAGCGACTTTGAAACAGTCTTAGATATATCAATTTTATTTGTGATATTATTTTTAATGTTTTTTGAGGCGCGATCCCGCTACCTTTTCGCGTTTATTCCTTTGTTTATTCTGCATATGCCAATAGGCGTATTGCGGAATCAAATAAAAGAAAAATATGTTTCAATTGTGTTAAACAGAAAGTACAAGTTTATAAAACAGAGCAATAAAGAAAAAGACGCGATAGCAAAGACAATCCGGTCACCCTGGTATACCTTTCGGATATAAGCAGACAAGATGCAGGCTATTACATTTTTGATGCAGGCCGGTATGCTTTCAAAGGAATATTTATATAAAAAAATAGAAAAACTTAAATAGGCCAAGAAAATAAATACGTTGATTAAAAAAGGAAGCCGGAACAAAGGGTTTCCTTATTTTTTATCCGACTTGAACGATATTGATTGTTTAAAAAACGAGAATCAAGGGTATATATAATATTAAAAGATATTTATTTGGAGGAGAACTATGAGAAAATACTTGGTCTTATTACTTGTTATAATATTCATTTTCAGCGTATTTTCACCCGTTGCGTTTGCAGCGGATATTGATGATGATCAGGAACAACAAGAGCTTAAGGATAAACCTTCAAAGTCAAATAAGGAGCACGCACACGAAAAGAACGAAGAAAGAAAACAGGAACATATTGAGTTGAAATTGCAATTTCAGGAAAGGATGCTGGAACGCAAGGAACTTAAAAACCTCGAGAAAGAGCAGCTTAGTGCTCAAAAAGAGCTGACCCAAACATATAAGCAGCGGCTTAATGACTTGCTTCAAGAGACCGAAGGGATGACGGATGAGGAGAAAGCGGAATATTCCGGTACGATACTTGAAATAAAGAATCAGATTGCCGAAGCCCAACAGTATTGGCTGGAGATCAAAGCTGAATCAAAAGTCCAGATAAAACAAATACTGCCGGGAGTCCGAAGCAACGGTGTCCCGTCGGAAGAAGAAGTCGAAGACGTCATTAATGTCATAATGGAAGAGCTATAATCAAACGTAAAATGAAAAATAAAATTATTGCAGCAGCATTCATACTTGTCTTGATATTTTCAGGTTGTACAAACGGAAACGAAACAGATGCCGTCAGCGGACCTCAAGAGTCCGCTGCGGTTACATACAGCGAAGAATCAGTCAGCGATTCTTTTGAAGAAAAACTCAACAACATTGGGTTTTCTCTGATCTCAAACCAATTTGTCAGAAATGTGATTCAAGATGACACAGAAATAATGGAGATGTTTGCTTTAGAAAAAAACAGTTTCATTAGAACAGCTGTAAACGGGTTTGAGCAGGAAGTATATGCGTATAACTATATTTCGGATGACTTTACATACCTATATTATGTTGAAGACGAGCTAGTAGCGAAAACGGTATATAATGTTCAAACCGGAGAGGTTCTGCAGGATGATGCCGGCTATTCAGCACTGCTGGTAACCGAGGCCGAAGCATTAAAGCAGTATTTTTATGATCTCCTTAAGGAAGCACAGCTAACCGTTGATGAACTGGGCTAAGTGATACCTGTGTTTATTTGGGATATCCGAAGAATTTAGAATAAAAAGATTAGCATGCATATTTTTTGATGTTTAAAGACGATACTTCTGAACCAAGTTCGTTTTGAACCAGCTATACATTTTTTCACAACACACCGCTCTTCACATGCACAGCATAAACAGTTACCAGAAGAGACCAATTATGATACAATATATGTATGTGAGGATGGATCAAAATGGCTTTGGATACAGAAAAAATCCTTAATAAGCTTTCCGGCACAAAATCAATCACCGAGGTCCTGGAAGAAAACAAAGATGCCTTTGACCTAAGGACAATCGGTGAGTATATTGAGCTGGAACTCAAAAACAAAAATTGTACCAAAGCAAGCATTATTCGAAGAAGCGGTATCAACAAACGCTTTTTCTTTGATATTTTATCCGGTAAAAAAACACCCAATCGAAGGTATATCATCAGAATTTTTTTAGCGCTTAATACGGATTTCGCAGATGTCCAATGGTATTTAAAGGCCTGTGATTATCCGCAGCTTTATGCAAAAAACAAGCGTGACAGTATTATTATTTATTGCTTAAATAAAAAGCTGTCCGTTGCGGAGTGCAACAAAATGCTTAATCGTGTCGGTCTGGAGAATTTGGGTTTTGAAAATATTTGAACCGCAGGGCTATCACTATATCAAGCACATTACCACCGGAGGCCAAGCCGAGGTCTATTTAATTGAGCAAGACGGCAAAAAGTATATCGCGAAGGTGTTCGAGCAATTAGACCAGGACACATTCGCACTTTTAAAGCATATCCAATCCCTTCAAGCGCCAAACGTTCCGCAGATTATTGACGTATATAATCAGGATGATAAAACCGTATTGATACGTGAATATATCGACGGCCATACGCTGTATCAGGAGATCGAAAAAAACGGAACCATTGACTATCAGAGAGCAACGCGTATCATCTTAAAAATATGCGATACTTTGCGTGTCTTTCATAACAATACGCCAAACCCGATTGTTTACCGGGACTTAAAGCCGGAGAATATTTTATTGTCAAAAGAAGACGAAGTCTATCTGATTGACTTTGGCATCGCCAGATACCATAAGGGCGAGTCAACGCGCGATACCGTACTGATGGGTACGAAGGGATATACCGCGCCCGAAGTCATGGCTGGCATGCAGAGCGATAACCGCAGCGATATATATTCAATCGGGCTGATCTTCTATGAAATGCTGACCGGGAAAAACCTGCTGGTTCCGCCTTATCAAATCAGGCCCCTGCAGGAGACCGACAAGCGTCTGCCCAAACGGGCCAATAAAGTGATCGAAAGGGCAACGGATATCAGCATGGTGATGCGGTATAAATCCGTTGATGAATTTGTGCGTGCGCTTAAAAAAGCAGACCGGTTAAACGCCAGCCCGTTTAAAAAAATTATATATTCGGCAGCAATCATTGCCGGGATTATTCTTCTGCTGTTTGGTGTGAACGCAGTGGCCAGGGGCGGTTTATTTAATCGATGGGTATTATTTTCAGGCCAAAACGCAGCGCCGGAAGGATTCGATATAGTACTTGATCTTGAGTTCGAAAATCCGGAGGACTTTGAATGGCTGCAGCTTTTCAGCACCGGCCCCGAACCCATGCCGATTGAGGATATTGATTTGGCGGAAGTGATGATGGATGGGAAATACCTCATCAATCACCCAGCCACATTGAATCATCGACTGCCCCCCGGAGCGTTTTGCCATATACGCGTCAGGCTTGATCCGGTTGAGCAGAACGGCGCACAGTTTGTGCTGTCTTTGATTCCGGAATTTGACCAACTGGCGGCATATAATATTCCGGTTTCAAACCGCGACGTTATTGGTTCCGAAATCATCAATGAGTTTGGCCATTATTGGGAACAAGCCCAAGGCGCGGAAATGATTGCCGGAGAGGATTGGCTGGATATCGTGGTATACCTGGATGCAAGCGGCGAGACACTGCGGTATATGATCTGCAGTACAGAGAATGAAGCGGATATTGCGTTCGGCGGTATACGGGTTGATGAATCATGGATTGGACGGGAATATCAGATTGAATTGAACCCGCTGATTGCGTATTGGGAAGACGAGGTAGGGATCCCCGCACCCATCAGCCAGGTTGAGTTTATCCGCATCGTCAATGGGGATTTGATTCAGTACTTATCAGATCATGTTGCGGTGTACCAGCGGAACCCTGATCCGGTTAATGACTTTTTAAACCGGGATATCGCATTTATCCCACAGGAACGATTTACCGAACATGAGTTTTAATATAAGCGAGTAAAAAGGTGAGCTCTGGGCTCACTTTTTTTTTTGCCAAAAAGCATTACGATATAGATAGAGAAGGGAAACACAGCGTGAAGCGCAGAGGCCGATATGAAGATTAAAACGACAATTGAATTTTTAAAAAAGAAAGATATTGATCGTGTTGTCTGTTCCTGGGCAGAGAAGTCAGGATTTCATGAAGTGGTAAACAACAATGGCGACAATCTGGTTGATTTAAACAATATCTCCCACTGCTATTGTTTCAACCAAGACAATCAAAAAATCATATTGACCATTCAACAGATTGACGGCAAAGTCCAAATCGAAGCATGGATTGCAAAGGGAATTGAGCAGGAAGAGCAGGCGGTAAAAAGCATTAACGAATTGTTGTTGAAACTGGGCCAAAAAAAGTATTTATAAGAGAAAAAGGAGAGAGAACCATGAAAAAGAATTGTTTTAGAAAATTAATGATGTGTGTTGCCGCATTTTTGCTGGTCATCGCGATAGCGGTTCCGGCATATGCAGAGTCGGCGTCAGTGGATGTACGCTTTGTCGTTAAGAACCAGCAGGGGCCGTATAAAGGGGTATCCGTACAGTTTGGCCCAAATACCAAAACAACAGGCAGTAACGGAACAGTCGAATTCAGGCTCAAAAAGATTCCGGTTACCACGATGGTCATGGCGCACCTGGCCGACCCGAAAGTGCCATCAGGGCACCATACGGATGTCCATCTCGCGCTCGGCGCACACGAAGACGTACAGGTGAACAGCACGGGGCCCGCATCAGCGGACATCAGCATTATGTTCACAGAGCATACGAGTACGATTGTCATTGAGTATTTTGTGGATCAGAACTATAATTACGGCTACAGTAACGCAACGTTTGAGCACAAACTATTGAGCGCACCGTCTACTCCAAAGCCGCAGCCGGCTCCGCAGCAGCCCGCTGACCCGAATCCGCAGCCTCAGCCGGAAGGGTTTGACCCGGATATGCCGCCGGAAGGCTTCCACGAAGAAATGCCGCCGGAAGAATTCTTTGAAGAAATGCCCCCTGAGGAATTCCAAGAGCATTTTGAAGAAATGCCACCGGAAGAATTCCGCGAAGAGCAGTTCCCGGAATATGAGAATTACGGCGAGCCCTTCATTTGGTGGCAGCTGCCCGGATATGTATGGCTGCTGATCATTGCCGGATTAGCATGTGCCATCACCATTATTGTTCTGCTGGTGAAACTGGGACGTAAAAGCATGGCGTGAGCGGATTTGCAAAAACACAATAATTAAAAACAGACGAATAGGGTTTCCTCAATACATAGAGCAGTGTATCGGGGAAACCTTTTAAATTGAACCGCTGGCGGTTATATGGTCTAAGACATCTCAATATAATTTTCTCTGGCTTTTTTGACAATACCGGCGGCACACTGATGCGCCTGCCTGCCAACCGACTCCATATCAATCCTGGTCAGAACGCCGTCTTTCGCAACCGCAAGGCCGTTGACGATGGTCATCTTTGTGAAAGAATGATTGCCGGTGGAAACCAGTGCAGTCAAAGGATCGTGGCATCCGGCATATGCGATATCGCTGAGATCAAAAAGGATGATATCCGCAGCCATATCCTGATCAAGGAAGCCTGTGTCGGTTCTGCCCAGCACTTCCGCCCCGCCTCTGGTGGCGATCTTTAAGCACTCATAAGCGCTTAAGCCCTGAGTGCCGTATTTTAAATGATTTAAAAGATACATTCTGCGTACTTCTTCCAGCATATTGGAGCCGTCATTGCTGGCGCTTCCGTCCACAGCCAGGCTGAGTTTGGCGCCCTGCCGAAAAAGCTCGCTGGTCCGGCAGATACCGCTGTTTAGCTTCATGTTGCTGGAGGGGCAGTGAGCAATGCCGCTTCCGTTTAAGTGGCGTATTTCTTCATCGTTTAAATAAATGCCATGGGCATACCAAACGTCATCTCCAACCCAGTCGAAAGATTCCATGAGTGCAAAAGGCCTTAAGCCGTATTTATCCAGGCAAAACGCTTCTTCATCCAATGTTTCGGCCAGATGCGTATGAAGCATTACTTTATTCTTTCGTGCCAATTTGGCGGTTTCTATCATGAGATCAGCTGTTACCGAGAAAGGGGAGCACGGTGCCAGTGCGATTTTTGTCATGGCATAGGGGCCGGCGTCATGATAGCGGTCAATCAGCCTTTGGGAATCCTCAAGGATGGCATCTTCTGTTTGAACAACGGTCATGGGCGGCAGTCCGCCGTCATCAACACCCAGCGACATAGAACCCCTGGTGGCATGAAAGCGGATACCGATTTCCTTTGCCGCACGTATCTGGCTGTCGATCAGCGTGGCCGGCTGGTTACCGGGGAAGACATAATGGTGGTCAGCAGTATAGGTGCATCCTGTCCGCAGCAACTCGCTCATACCAACCATCGCGCCGTAATAGACAGCTTCCTCCGTGATGTGCTGCCAAAACTGATAGAGGCCCTTCAACCACGGAAACAACGGTTTTTCCTGAACTTCCCGGATACCGCGGAACAGGGTCTGATAGAGGTGATGGTGGGTGTTAACGAAGCCCGGAAGCGCGACAAGCCCTGTGCAGTCAATCACGGTGCAGTCATCGTTTTGCGGTACTGCCGGACTATTGATGGATTGGATGACGCCGCCGCTGATATAGATATCGGCATGATTCAGGACTTCCTCCCGATTATTAAAGGTATATATGGTGCTGATGTTTTTTAGCAATAAATCGCCCATAAAATCCTCCTGACAGCCGCGCTATACGCTGAATAAAAAAACAAAACCACGCAAATGTCTCATTATGAGTATTTTACGTGGTTAACTCGACACCGAATCAAATGCATACAACGCTTTAATTCATCAAACCTGCAAAGCATGAAAATAAAAAATTAATATTGGTGGAGATAAGGGGATTTGAACCCCTGACCTCTGCATTGCGAACGCAGCGCTCTACCAACTGAGCTATATCCCCACGCAACGGCATTTCGTCCATGCCTCCTTATTATACCAAAAAAATTGTGCACTTCAAGCAAATATTTTTATACTTCTATTTTTCAGACTGGGCTTTTGATTGGTGCGCCTCCGGATATTTATTTTAGCGCACGGATATACTGAAGCACCGCATATTCATTGCCCTTAAAAATGATCTTATCACTGTTCTCATTGATTTGATAGCGATACATGGGATCATAATACGCGCGTAAGAGCTTGATAATCCACTGTCTTTGCATATCAATACTGCCGCCTTTTTTCTGCGCGATGGCTGCGTTATGGATTAAACCGGAAAGCTCATTAAAAAGTGTCCCGCCCAGTCTTTTTTTGATTCGATACATACTGTTTAAAATATATGCCAACCATAAATTGTAACCTTCGTCTGATCCGTAAAAATCCAAGTAGGCCTGCTGCGCTTGCACAACATATTCGTCAAGCGTTATCTCCACCCGCCGCTCAAAAGGGACATCAAGGAGAATCATGTCCCGGCTGATTAAATAACTGAATAAGTTTTTTGGAATACAGCATCTGCCGATATTTCTGCTTTCGTCCTCAAAGATTAAAGCGTTATACCCTTTATGCGTCATCTGGATTAAGCTGTATGCTAAATTATTCTCAAAATTGATTTGTGTCGGCTGAGGCGCTATCTGGCTCCCGAAGGTTGAGCCTCTGTGGTTTGCGAGCCCTTCTAAATCAACCGCGTTCTCCAGCTTCTTAATCAATGCCGTTTTACCGCTTCCCGTATACCCGCCGAGGCGAAGCGCTGCGAACGGGAAAACGTCCTGGTTTAGTTCGCATAAAAGATAGTTCCTGAACGCCTTATATCCGCCCTCAAGCCTCGGAATCATTGTACCGGTCTGGGCCTGAATCCATTCCTGCGCAATTTGCGAGCGCTGCCCGCCGCGGAAACAATAGATTAATGCTTCGGGGTATTTGTTCAGATATGCCAGCCAGGCATCGACTTTTCTCGCCTTGTTTTCTCCGGATACGATTTGATATCCCAGTGCGGTCGCGCCCTGATTGCCATCTTCGACAAACCGCTTTCCCACTGCATGGCGCTCATCATCGTCTAAAATCGGCAGGTTGACCGCATGGCAAAACGCACCCTTCTTAAACTCAATCGGCGCACGCACATCAATGAGCGGGGTGTTGTTTAAAACGATATGTTTAAAATCATTTGTCGTTTTCTGATTCACGAACTATTTACCCTAATAATATAAGATATAAAAATGCTTTGTATATCCGGCAGACTTCCATTTTAGTTTATCCGGGCAGTGATTATCAAGCATTTTTCTTTTATTATTGGAGCAATAACCGAATGCCGGCTGTCGATTATGTATCATGATGAAAAAGATAAGATTTGTAGAGCGAAACGAATTCACATGATATAATTAAACGAAGTTATGATGCGAAGCCGTTTTATTAAAACTAATTTTTAATTCTGATATATTCAATAAAACCGGAAGCATGTCGTTTAAGGGGAAAGAGATGAGTAATGCGTATCCGAAAATACTAGTAGTATCCATTAATGCGTGGGCCAACTATATCAGCTCAGGCAATACATTTACCAATTTCTTTCGAGGATGGGATCCGGATAAAATCGCGCACATTTTTTTCAGGGAAGAATCACCGCGCAATGATATCTGCAAAAACTATTATCAATTATCAGAAAAACAAATCTTGAGTCTCTTTAAAAGCGGCCGGTTACCGGGCAAGCACATTTTGCTTAACAGCCCTGATGAAAAAAGCGGGTTAGAAAACGATAAGCTTACGGACAGCTTTTATGAAACCGCACGAAAGCACAGATATGCCGCGTTGCTGTTCATCAGGGATATCATCTGGATGCTGGCGCCATGGAAAAATGTAAAGTTAAGAGTCTTTTTATCGGAATTTAAACCGGATGTTATTTTTATGCCCTGTCACAGCGCCGTATATATGCATCGCATATTCAGATATTTAGTCAAGGCCGCGGGAGCGAAAGGCGTGCTGTTTTTTGAAGATGATATCTTAAAATTAAAGCAAAGGGTACGCTCGCCTATTGTGCGGCTTTATCAGCATCAATTAAGACGAAACATCAAAAAAAATATAAAGGTCTGCGCAGCGCTTTATGCTATCACAGAAGAACTGAAACAGGAGTATGCGGAAAACCTGAACGCATCATTCAAATTGCTTCGAAAAGGCGGCACCTTTGAGGGCGAACCAGTTGAAAAAAAGGCACACAAACCGCCGATAAAAATGATTTTTGCGGGGAACATATTTTATAAACGCTATGAGGTTTTAGCTGAAGTAGCGAAGTGCCTTAAAACCATTAACGCAAACGGGGAGAAAATGGTGTTGAACGTTTATACCAATAATGAATTCCCAAACAATATGCAGGCACTCCTTAAAGACAGCAGTGTAAATGTCTTTAAAGCCATCGGTCTTGATGCGTTAAATGACGCATATACAAAGAGCGATATTGCGCTGCATGTTGAGTCGTTTGACAAAAAAATGAGGCAGCTGACACAGTTATCCTTCTCAACCAAGATTATCGACTGTATGCAGAGCGGCGCGGCCATTTTGGCCATCGGTCCAAGCGAGAATGCAGGTATTGCGTATTTAAAGAGAATGGAGGCCGCCATTGTTGTGAATGATACAGCTGACCTGCTGGAAGTTCTGAAAGAACTGGAAAGCAACCATGACATGATTTCTGCGTATTCCCAAAAAGCGTATCAGGTGGGTATCCGCTATCACAGGATTGAGGATGTTAGAGATAATCTTAGAAATGATTTGAGCCTTATTGCCAAAATGAATTCTGATGCAGGTGATATTTAACCAGCTAAGCGAAAAAATAAAGGATATTTTAGATAAAGGAAAAGTGGCATGACAAAAAAAGCACTCATTACGGCAACCGTACAGAGCCATATCGCGCAGTTCCATAAACCGCTGATTAAGCTTTTACAGCAAAATGGATATATCGTGCATTGCGCGGCAAAAAATAATCTGGAATCCAAAAACGGATTAGATTTGAGTGAGCCGGATATGATCTTCGATATTCCGTTTGACCGTTCGCCCTTCAGTATCAGAAATGTTAAAGCGTATAAGCAGCTCAACCAAATATTGAAAGCCAATCAGTACGATATTATTCATTGCAATACACCGGTCGGAGGTGCTGTGACCCGGCTGGCCGCGAATAAATACAGGGGAAAAGGCACAAAGGTATTTTATACAGCGCATGGGTTTCATTTCTATAAGGGTGCGCCAGAACAAAACTGGCTGATTTATTATCCTGTCGAAAAATTGCTCGCCCGAATAACGGACAAGCTAATTACCATTTCAGATGAAGATTATGCGCTTGCAAAAGAAAAAAACTTTAAGACCCAAATTGTGCGCATTCATGGTGCGGGAGCAAATACCACTAAGTATAACGTGCCCGGTAAGGGAGAAACAAAAAAGCTGAGAGATGAAGAAGGTTTGCCTGCCGACGCTTTTATCTGTGTTTCTGCAGGTGAATTACTGCCCAATAAAAATCATATTACGCTCATCCGGGCGGCAAAGCTGATGACGGAAAAAAGCCCGGATTTCATGCTCTTAATAGCGGGGAACGGACCATTGCGCCAAGAGCTGCAGCAGGCGATTGAGCAAATGGGATTAAATGATAACGTCAAGCTGATCGGGTATCGCACGGATTTGGAACGGTTTATGAAACTGGCGGATATCGTTGTTTCTGCCAGTTTCCGCGAGGGGCTGGGATTAAATTTGATTGAAGCGATGCTGTGCGCAAAACCCGTAATCGGCTCAAAAAACCGCGGGCATAATGAACTGATCACAAACAACAAAAACGGCTTCCTGGTAGAAGCCGGATCCGCAGATGATTTTGCAGATGCGATACTTCGCTTATATAGCGATAAAACAATGTATAAAAATATGCAGAAGGAAGCGCTGGCTGTTGCCGGACAATATACGAAAGCCGCTGTTATCAAAGAATTAGCAGAAATATATGAACTCACCGTTTCGGAGCCTTAAGCCTGGCGTGATGCCGCGCAGGGCATTTCCGCCCCAATTAATTTCGCTGTGAAGATTCCCTAAGAAATAATTTATTTCGAATAATCACTTCTTCCATGGGCTTGGCGGGGTTATTAATTCTATCGACTAATAATTTTGCCGCCTTTTTACCCATGAGCTGGGGCTCAATGACGATGGTGGTTATGGAGGGCGAAAGCAGTTCCGGCCAGTTCATGACATTGGTTAAATCCCAGTCTTCTGATCCGCATAACCCGACATCGTTTGGGATTGAAAGATGCATCTTTTTAATAGCTTTAAACAAAATGACCGTAATCATGGCATTAACGCCGATAACGGCGGGCACATCATCAGGGCCCATAGAATCAAAGAACTTTTGAAGCTTTGATTGGGTGAGCGCGTCATTGTCACGTTCAATTTCATATACATCGGCAGCGGCATTGTAACCGTAAGTCTTCTGCATCCCCTTCAAAAAGGCATCGGTTCTGCGAATACGCGAGGAACTGTTGAGTATCTTTTCGGAAAAGAAAGCGACTCTGGTATAGCCGTTCGACTTTAGATGTTCCAGAAGCTCGGAGAATATCTCATCATTTTCATTGGTGACGATGTCAAAGTTATGGTCTTTTATATACCGGTCGCAAAGCACGATCGGCAGCCCCTTTGCGGCTTTTTCAACAAGAAAATTATTCTCGTAGGATGACGTATTGACCAAGATACCGGAGACACCCCGGACGATTAAGGAGGACACAGCCTGCTCCTCTTTCTCAAGATTGTTATGGCTGTCCATAAACAGCGGGATATACCCGATGCTTTCAAGGTACTCGCTAATCCCTTTAATCAGCGGCGCTGAAAACGGGGAAGCGATATCTGCAATGATAATGCCGACGAGGTTGGTGACGGTTTTCTTGAGGTTCCGCGCCAGTTCATTCGGCTGGTAATTCGTCATTTGTATGACGGCTTTGATGCGTTCGCTTGTTGCCTGGCTGATCAAATCGGTGCGCCCATTCAAATAGCGCGATATCGTCGCTTTTGAACAGCCAACGGCTTTTGCAATATCATTTATTGTGACCTTATTTCCGAAATCCATCATTTACCACCAGCCTATTTTATTAAAAATACTATACCTGTGAGTAAAAGTCAACTAAACCGTTTTCACTGAAATGGGTGATTTTACGGGGAAACGCTATCTTTTTATTGTTCTCAATCGGTTTCATGTGATAGTATTACGATAGATTTTTAATGAAACCGGTTTATACTATTCATTTTACGTGCATAAACCACATATCACTTATTACTACGAATTAAAGGATGGATCATATGATAGAGAAAAAGAAAACAGCAGATACAATACCTCAAGTCAAACTGAATTCGGGGAACCTCATGCCAATGTACGGGCTGGGTGTGTCGCAGGCGGACGAAGCGACCGCGGATGCAGTCATGATAGCGATTGAGAACGGATACCGGATGATTGACACGGCTAAGGCCTACGGGAACGAAAAAGAAGTCGGGGAAGGGATTCGCCGCAGCGGGATTAATCGAAAAGAAATATTCCTGACGACAAAATTATCGGTGCCGGATATGACGGCCGGACGCGCAAGGGAAGCGTTTGAGCAAAGCCTGGAGCGTTTGAAAATGGACTACGTTAATCTGTATCTTTTGCATTGGCCGGTAGTCGAGCAAATCGAATCGTCATGGAAACAGCTGGAAGACTTTTATAGACAGGGCCTAATCCGTAATATTGGCGTCAGCAATTTTCAGATTCATCACCTGAAAGATATGGTGCCATATATGACCATTACCCCTGCAGTGAACCAAATTGAGTGCCATCCGCTGCTTGTACAAGCCGAATTACGCGATTTTTGTGAGGAATTAGGCATTATCAACGAAGCATGGAGCCCGTTAGGGCGCGCAAATATCTTTGACGAGCCGGTATTGAAAAGTATTGCACAGCATCATGACCGAACAGTTGCGCAAGTTGTCTTAAGATGGCATATCGAACACGGGACAATTGTCATACCGAAATCGACGAAGCGGGAAAGGATTATTGAGAACTCCCAAATCTTTGACTTTTCACTAACGCAGGAAGAAGTAAACAAAATTGATGCGATGGATAAACACCAGCGCTTTGGTTCCGACCCTGATAACTTTCATTTTGACGTATAGAGTGATTTCAAACATTTCGCAAAGAAGCCTGGAAAATTTCATGGGCTTTTTTTGTCCCCAAATACTCAATACAAACAGATTATGGCGCGCATATAAGCATGCGCGTTTTTCTTGCGCTAAAAATATGCCTTTGAATTAATGATGAAACAAAAGCCGAAATATAATACTTTTTAGCATAAATATCACCTAAAAGGTTTATTGAACAAAGCGGGGCGTGGATGTATCATTTTAATGAAAACGGTTACAATAAAAGAAGATATGAAAAATACAGTTTAAACATGACATTAGCCCGGATAAAAAACTCTTTGAAATAAGTTCACCATCATAGTAAAACGCTTACAGAAAAAGCAAAGGCAAACATAATAAATGGAACAGTACGCGCTGGCAGAATAATTTTTTTCAGCGCCTTTAGGCACGAACGGCCTGTGTATACGTATGCTCATAAAATCTATTTTGTTCATAAACAAAATATAGTATGGAAAAATATAAGGAACGACATAACAGTTATTCCTATAAAAAATTATAAAGCATGTTAAACAGATACTTTGTTTAGCAATAAAAAAATATTAGGAGGAAAAAGATGAAAAAGGTTCTAAGTCTGATTTTAGCAATTGCATTGGTGCTTAGTTTTGCAGCATGCAGTGCTTCAGACACGATCGAAACATCAGACGCTGCTTCAGACGCAGGGGAAGATATGGTAGCAGAAGAAGTTGAAGAAGCTGCAGCTGATGAAAAAATTACGCTGGGGGTATCCTACGCTTTCACGAGTGTCCCTGTTCTTCAATATCACATTGAGCTTTATGAACAATACAGTGCAGATCGTGGATGGGATCTGGTTTTTCTTGATGCGAACAGCAAGGCCGAACAACAGATTGCTGATATCGAAAATTTGATCCAGCAGGAAGTTGACTACATGATCGTATTCCCAGTTGATGCAACAGCCGGTTTATCCGCTATACAGGAAGTCACAAAAGCGGGTATCCCACTTGTTTTCTTCTCTTATAAAGTTGACGGTGCTGTATGGGGAACCGATTATCTTGCAATTGGTACAGGAAACAACGAACTTCAGGGTTCAGAAGCTGCTGATTATATGAAAGCAAACTGGGAAGCTTATGGATTCTCCGGTGATGTGAAGTATATCAACCTTGAAGGTCCGGTTGCGAATGCCGCTGCGATCGACAGAAGCAAAGGCTTTGCGGATAAAGCTGCAGAGTACGGCTTCACCGAAGTTGCAACGCAGGTAGCAAACTGGAGCCGCAGCGAAGCCCAGCAGATTGTAACCAACATCATTCAATCAACGGGCGGAGACTTTAATGCGATTTATTCCGCAAACGAAGAAATGCTGATTGGTGCGGTTGCTGCGATGGAACAGGCCGGCATGGACCCGACAAAAGTATTCACTGTTGGCGTGGACGCAACCAAAGAAGTATGCGGCATGATTCAGGAAGGCAAAATTACGGGTATCGTATTCTACAGCCACGAGGATCTTGTCGGCGGCCAGTTCAGAATTTTAGACAAATATGCGAATGGCGAAGAAATCACAGATGAAATTACTGGATTGACTTTGGACGTTATTGATAAAAGCAATGCTGATGATTATCTGGCCGGAAATGGCAGCGGTTTAATCATTAACTAGCTTGTAGCAGTAAAATAGTATTCTCTTTAATGTTCGGGGCGGAGTTGTCTCTGCCCCGAAACATGCTATAAAAATTGGTTTAAGGGGTGGAATGAATTGGCAGCAGACAAGACTGTACTTGAAATGAAGAACATTACAAAAAATTTCCCCGGCGTCCTGGCATTGGATAATGTTTCAATTTCGGTTAATAAAGGAGAGATTAGAGCGCTTAGCGGCGAAAACGGCGCCGGAAAGACAACGCTCGTAAAAATTCTCACCGGGATTTTCACTAAGGATTCGGGTGAGATTATATTTAAAGGGAACCGCGTCGATTTTGCGGATCCGAAAAAGGCTGAAGAAGCCGGTATCAGCACGGTTTACCAAGAACTCAATCTCATTCCGTATCTCACAGTTGCAGAGAATGTGTATCTGAGCAGCTTCCCGACTAATGCGATGGGGATTAATTGGGAAAAAATGATTCAGATGACCGAGGCGTTGTTTAAAAAACTAAATATTGATATTGACCCATCGGCAATCGTTAACTCACTCGGCGCAGCGTCGCAGCAGATGGTTGCAATCGCACGGGCGCTCAGAAATGAACACTGTGATTTTTTAATTCTTGATGAGCCGACTTCCTCTTTAGACACAGAAGAAGTTGAGCACCTATTTTCTTTTATCAGGAATCTTAAAAATCAGGGTGTTTCTTTTATTTTCATTACGCACAGGCTTGAGGAAATATTTAATATATGTGATTCAGCCACGGTGTTAAAAGACGGCAAATATGTCGGCACTTTTCAGATTAAAGACATTAACCAGCAGAAGCTGGTCGAATATATGTTGGGCCGCGAGGTCGTCGCGGCGAAAAGACAAAAACAAAACAACGAAAAAATCAACCGCCAGGGCAGCCCTATCATTGAACTGAAAAATGTGCAGAGCGGGCATGCCGTAAAAAATATCAGTTTCAGTATCTATCCGGGAGAAATTGTCGGTATCGCCGGCCTGCTTGGCTCGGGCAGAACCGAAACCGCTCGCGTCATTTTCGGTTGCGATAAGCTGGATGGCGGAAAGATTTTAATGGACGGCAAGGAAGTGAAAATCAGCAATTCGGCGAAGGCGTTAAAAAACCGTATCGCGTTTTGCACGGAAAACCGCAGGGTAGACGGCATTATCCCAAACATGGAAGTGAAAAACAATATTGTGCTGAACAGCCTGTCGGCAATTTCGCGCTTTGGATTAGTCAATAATAAAAAGAGAAATAAAATCGCAGAGCAATATGTGGATAAGCTGAATATCAAAACACCGACAACCAAACAGCATGTCAAGTTTTTATCCGGCGGAAACCAGCAAAAGGTCATGATTGCCCGTTCACTTGCCAGCACGCCGCGACTGATTATCCTGGATGAACCAACCCGCGGGATAGATGTCGGAGCGAAAGTGGAAGTCGAGCGGTTGATGCATGAAATGGCAGACAGCGGAATCGGTATCCTGTTTATTTCATCAGAACTGTCAGAGGTCATTCGCAACAGCGACCGCGTCGTGGTTGTACGGGACGGCAGAACGGTCGGAGAACTTTCAGAAAAAGATATCAGTCTGGTCAATATTACAAATATGATTGCCAACGCCCAGTATGAAGAAGGAGAAGCGCAATGACAGAAACAAAGGGACAAAAGGTCTTACATTTCTTAACAAGCTACATGACGATGATATGTTTTGCGGTGCTGTTTATTTACAACTCCTTCGTTACGCCAAATTTCTTAAGTATGATCACGGTTAGGAATTTAATCAATCAGAGCACGTCGCTGCTCTTAGTCAGCTTTGGTTCGATGATTATTATTTCCTCCGGCAATATAGACATCTCACTTGGGTCGGGATTCTGTTGGGGAGCGGTGGTCTTTGCCATGGTTGTCAACAGCACTGGCAGCGTTACGCTGGCACTGTTTATCATGCTGTTATCGGCGATATTGGTTGGCGTGATTAACGGTGTGCTGGTCGGGCATTTCCGTATCCAATCGATGATTGTGACCATGGCGATGATGTATATCCTAAGATCGGTGTCTGAAGCTGTGACAAAATGTGCATCCATTCGTTTTGATGCGGGATACATATCGGATCTGATTACGTTCAAATTATGGAACTCAATTCCGGCACAGTTTTTTATTGTTATATTCTTTACGTTAATCATGTTTTTAATCGTCAAAAAATCGCGACTTGGCGTTTATTTTGAGGCGTGCGGCGATAACCTGATTGCAGCGCGGACCGCGGGGATAAGAACAGATTTATATATTATTATTGCATACGTCATCGGCAACGTGCTTGCTGCTTTGGGTGGCATATACGACACAACGGTTGTTTCGAGTGTTAATCCCACCAGTATCGGGCTCGAGTTTGAATTCCGTGCAATCGCAGCCGTTGTTATCGGCGGCACCGCGATTTCCGGCGGGCATCCCAATATTCTCGGAACGGCGTTTGGTGTTTTGATATTGAAATTGATCAACATGATGATTCAAATGAATAATGTTTCAGCGGAATGGTCGTATGTCATTACGGCGCTGATTATCATTACCGCGATACTCATTCAAAATGTTGAAAAAATAAGGAGAAAAAAATGAAAACTGGCATAAAAAGATTTTTTCCTAAACACATAAAAATACCCGAAGCGGTTATCGCGCTTGTCGTGATTTTCATAATGGGCTGCTTCATTAATACCGAACAGTTTTTGAATGCTGAGAATTTGCTTAATATCGTCAAGCAGTCGCTGACCATTGCGCTTTTAGCTTTCGGCATGACCTATGTTGTCATCAGCGGATCCATAGACCTCAGCGTTTCGATCGGGGTTGTTTTAGGCGCATATTTGTGCCTCAGACTTTGCACCATCAATGTGGTCCTGGGCATTGTTGCCGCTTGCGTTGGCTGCGGCATCATCGGGCTGCTGAACGCCGTATTGATTAATGCAGCGCAAATCCCGTCGATGATTGCGACCTATGCCATGTCAATGCTCATCAAAGGGGTAATGCTGATTACCGTCGGGGAATCCAGCTTCAACGTTCCGGATATGCCCGCTTCTTTGAGATTTTTAGGTTATGGCAACCTCTTTGGGGTGGTACCCTTTGCGATTGTGGTTTTAGTCCTGATGTACTTTATCGCGAATTATATATTGAACCGGATTCCTGCGGTACGGAATATTTATGCCGTAGGCGGGAGCGAAGAAGCGGCATCGCTGATGGGCGTGAATGTAAAGCGGACACGGTATATCGCGCATCTGCTCTGCGGTATTTTTACCGGGCTTGCAGGCGTTAACCTGGGTGTCCGGCTGAATTCAGCGGTGATTAATTCGGGCTACGGCCTTGATATGATGGCGATTGCGTCGATTGTTATCGGGGGTGTCATGATGACGGGCGGACGCGGAAAGATGTCTGCCGGTCTTTGGGGCGCTGTTGTTATGTCTATGCTATATAATGTCTTTAAACTCCAGACGTTCCTTACGTATTACTTTGAACAAGCGGTTATCGGCCTAATGTTGATTATTGTGCTGTTGATCCAGGTAATATCCATTTCGACATCTAAGAAAAGGAAAACCGCACTATGAGTTTCTACCTTTATGCAGGGACGTATACGGGGGGAGAACAAAGTGATCATGTAAAAACGAAGAGCAAAGGGATTTATGCGTTTGAAATGGATTCGGTAACCGGCGAACTGGCCAACATACGGGCATTCGGGCAGGATGAAACCGATCCGGGATATATTGCCATACGCGGCCGTTTTCTCTTCAGCGAAAACGAGTGTAAAAACGCGGGTGTTGTACGCGCCTTTTATATTGAGGATGACGGCAGTTTAACGCTGACGGACAGCCTGAGCACCGAAGGCAGCAAATGCGCTTTTGTCCAGCCGGATCTTTTTGGCGATTATGTTTTTGCCACAAACTATGCGTCAGGCAGTGTGATGGTGATTCAATCCGAACAGGGAAAGCTGACACTGACGGACCAAGTGCAGCATTATGGGAAAAGCATTGTTCCGATTCGGCAGGATTATCCCAGAGCGCATTCGATCAAGCAGACGCCGGATGGGAACGGTGTGCTTGTTCCCGACCTTGGCATTGACAGGGTGATGAATTACCTGTTCGACCGTAAGACCGGGAGGCTGAAACCAAATCCGGCACAACCCTATGTGTCGGTCAAGCCCGGCGAAGGCCCGCGGCATCTGGTGTTTCATCCAAACGGCCGGTTTGTATACGTGAATACCGAAATCGGAAATCATATATATGCCTATAAATATATTGCAGAAAACCATACGCTGGAGCCGATACAGAAAATCAGTTTGATCCCGAAGGACTTTTGCGCAGAAAACCATGCGGCGGAAATTATCATTACGGCATCAGGAGATTTTATATATGTCTCAAACCGCGGCCAGGATAAGGTTGTCTGCTTTAAGGTTGATTCCAATACGGGATTGCTTCAGCATATTGGATGGTTTGACTGCGGCGGCAAAGGACCAAGGCATATTTGTTTGTCACCGGAGGAGGATTTTATTTTTTGTGCCAACAAGGACAGCGACACCATTACGGTGATCAATCGAGATATCACGACAGGAGCGCTGATGGGCATTCCATACACATATTCAATACCAGCGCCATCTTGTGTCGCATGGACAAAACTGTAAGGAGCGAAATATATGTTACTGAAACCCAATAAAGTGAAAGAAAAATTAAAAAACGGTGAAAAAATCATTTGTGCCTTTATGCGCATCCCCAATCCGATGGTGGCGGAGATTATGGGCGTTTGCGGAGTAGAGCTGATTATAATCGACTGTGAGCATTTTCAGTTTAATATTGAAACGGTTGCGAATGTTATCAGGGCAGCGCAGCTGTATGATGTTTCCTGCCTGGTCCGCGTAAACGATGCCACGGATTATTGGCTGATGGTCAATGCGCTGGATATGGGTGCCGCGGGTATCATGCTTGCCGAGGCAAACGGTGCGCAGGATGTATTAAATCTGGTGAAAGCGACGAAATATTATCCAATCGGCCACCGCGGCGTATGCACGGATTCGCGCGCCAGCAACTACGGAGAAACCTTAAGCCCAAGCGAACACCCGAAGTATTTTAACGATAATACAATTTTGGCGGTTGTGATTGAAAACAAACAGGCGGTTGCGGAATTGGACGATATTCTTGCGATTCCCGAACTGGATATCGTATCTGTAGGCGATGCGGACTTATCTTACGCATACGGACGCCCGGGAGAAACCAACCATCCGGAGCATATCCAGCTAAGAAATGAAATATGTGAAAAAATTCTTGCGGCCAATAAAACCGTCCTTGAGAAAGTGTCGGAAACGGAGGACATCAATCGCGCCTATGAAGCAGGCAAACGCTGTCTGTATATCGCTACAGATGAGAGCCTGCTGATTTCCGGGCTAAAGCGAATCATTGGCCCGATAAAATCGTTATAAGCGGTATATCGTATTAGACAGCAGGTAAGGGTCTTAATGCAGATATCGAAAATAATTTTAAGTAATAAAACGTTCAATACCCTATCATTATAAAAATATATTTGGATTAACTGCGCTGTTTTATCAGCGCAGTTAGTTCTTTATGCAGCAAATCCATCGCATCTTCAATGGGCAGTTTCTCTTTCAGGATTCGAATAATGGCCTTATAAATCAATGCTTCATATGTTGTGTTGGATATTAACGAACCGTTGCTTGCTTTAATCGCCTTTCTTTGAATATTACTTGGGTAAGTTTGATAGATGAGCGGCAGCCATGGAAAATGCGCGGAAAGCTCATCGTTTGTATACACGCTTTTCAAAGGGGACTGGCCATCCAGAATGGTGAAGTATTTACTCATCTCGGAATCACTGGTCCACAGCAGGAATTTCAGTGCGGCAGAGGGATTAATATTTGTGGCGGGAATCGCAAGCCCCCAGCTTCCCAGAACAGAATGATTTCCCGGGATGCTTGAGTAACCAATCTTACCGCAGATTTTTGACTTTGCATTGTTATTCACATCCACAATAAACGAAGCATAACTCATCAGCATTGCGGTGTCTCCGTTATAGAAATTCTCGATACAATCCTCAACATTATTGGTCAATGTTTGAGGCGGTGCATACTGAAAGCCTTCGGTAAAATTACTGATACCCTTGATAAAGTTCTGCGAGGTCACAAGCGGGCTGCCGTCGTCATCAAAAATCTTTGCATGATACGTCCAAATCCGCGGCAGGAGTTCCGGGATCAGCAAAACATCTGTTTTTGCGGGGAATGAGGTCCCGTATTTTACGGGAGACAAGGGATTAACCGACTGCGTAAAGAAACTGCTGATGACATTGAATTCAAACCATGTCCTTGGGATGTGCAGTTTTGTGCCGTATTTTTTCTTAAACATCTTGCCAATTTCAGGGTCTTCAAATAAGTCCTTCCGGTAAAGCAGAATCTGCGGTCCGAAAAGAAACGGAATGCCATAACAGCGGCCATTTGCCAGGCCTGCTTTTTCAAGAAGGCCTGGTAAAAAAACATCTTCGGTAAGGCTTTCTGCCGAGACAAAGTCGCTTATATCCGTAAGCAAATTGTTTTGGACCAGGACGTCAAGCCAGGGATTATCATACATACATACGTCAAACTCCGAAAGATACGATTTATCTAACAGCTTTTGAAACAATGCGCCATGGTTACACAGGGTAACTTCGACATCAATGCCGGTTTTACGCGTAAAATCAGTATGCGTTCTGATAATACCATGTGCATTCGGTGAATCCAGGAACAGCACTCTGATTTTATCCTGGCTGCCTTGTCGGTAGTCGTAGGTGTCGGGCGCGGATTCAAACAGCTTGGTGCCGACAATTTTATCCTGCAACAGGATCTGCTGTTTTTCAAACATCAGCGGACTGGATACGTTGTTCACCAACAGCTTCGCCGCCCTCGTCCCCAAATAATAAGCCGGGCGCATAGTGACAATACGGTTTTTGTTTTTTGTGGCGCTCGAGAGTTTTTCCTCGCCGATTGAAATGACTGTGACGTCATGATACAAAGATAGATCCGCAAAGTATGCCGCTTGTTCCAATCCGTTTGTCAGCAAATGTGAAGTGGAAATAACGGCGTCGGGCTTATGGTCCTGAAAGAGCGTAATCCCGGAACGGAACGCATCTTCTTTTGTCATATTAATGTGGCGTATTAAGCTCTCATCAACAGGATGTTTTTTGCTTTTATAGAAATCACGATAGGCCTGCTCATAATCAAACTCACAGCTGAATTGCTCCGGCCCGGATACCAGGGCGATTTTTTCATAATTATTCTCAAAGAGTTGTGAAAGCAGGTACCAGGCGGTCTCATAATGATTGATGGAGACATAGTTTGCCTCCGCAAAGGAAGGTTTTCTGTCGATGAAAACCAGGGGGGTATCGGCTAACCTTTCGTAGAACTCGTGGTTCGGGAGGCATGACATGACCACCGCGCCGATAACGCCTCTTCCGAGCAGACCGTTAACGGCACTGATTTCAATATCAGGAACATCATTTGTAAGTGCCAGGCTTAAGGAAAAGTCTGCTTTCCTAAATTCAGATTCCATACCCTCCAGAAGATAGGCATAGTAATGTTCCGTCGTGTTGGGCAGGACAACGCCAATCTCATTAGAAGTATTGCTCCTTAGGTTTTTAGCATAGGTATTCGGCCGGTAATTAAGCGCTTCAATGGCGGAAGTGATTTTTTCCGCTGTGCCCGGCATCACATGTTTTGATCCATTCAGATAATTGGAGACAGTGCCGATTGACACACCGGCGAGCTTTGCAACGTCTTTTATTGTACTCATATTGATGTCTGCTTTCTGAGGTAATACAGCCATTATACACCAGCGGCAGACTGGATACAACGGAATTGAAACGTTTCAATTAAAATTTAAATGAAACTCATTGACATTGCATACCGGTCAAATATAATGAATTTGTGATTCAAGCTGTTAACTGCAATTCTCTGGTCAGCGATATACAAAGCGCGGCGGATAAGCGGTATATACGAAAATACTATTATAAAAGAAGGGATTATTAAATAAATGGCGCAGTATTTATTGGGGATTGATATTGGAACCAGCGGGTGTAAGATTGCGCTGTTTTCTCTGAATGGTGCGGTTGTTTGTGAAGAGAAAGAAGACTATCCCGTCTACTACCCAAAGCCGGGTTATGTTGAACAGGATCCCGAAGAATGGTGGCATGCGGTGTGCAGAGGCACCAAAAGATTAATCGAAAAAAATAATATCGACAATAAAGAGATTATCGGCATTGGTGTGGACGGACAAAGCTGGAGCGCGATTGCCGTAGATAAAGCAGGCCGAGTCCTGTTTCGTAATCCGATCTGGATGGATACAAGATCGCAGGTAATCTGTGAACAGCTGAATGAAAAAATCGGGGAACAGGAGATATTTAATCTCACCGGTAACTTATTAAAACCGCAATATGCGACAGGGAAAATACTCTGGTATAAGCAGAAAAACCCTGACGTTTATCAAAAAACAGATAAGATACTCCAGTCAAACAGTTTTATTGTCTTTCGGATGACCGGAGCGATCACGCATGACATATCACAGGGATATGGCATCCACTGCTTTGATATGAAAAAGAGCGCTTGGGACCCGGGAATGGCGAAAAGTCTTGGCCTGGATTTACAGATGCTGCCCGAGTTGGTCGGCTGTCACGAAATTGTAGGCAAGGTGACGCCTGAGGCTGCGGAAAAGACAGGGCTGCTTACGGGGACGCCTGTTGCGGCCGGCGGGCTGGATGCAGCCTGCGGCACTCTGGGTGTCGGCGTTATCGCTGACGGACAGACGCAGGAACAGGGCGGACAGGCCGGAGGCATGAGCATCTGCACCGAAACTTGCTGCACGGTGCCCAATCTGATTATGGGCAGCCATGTGGTGCCGGGCAAGTGGTTATTGCAGGGCGGCACAACAGGCGGGGGAGGCGCTATCCGCTGGTTTGATGAGCAGTTTAAATTTGAAGAAAAGCAGATGAACGGCGAGATGGGAAAGTCTTCGCTGGATTTATTGAACGAGGCCTGTGAGACGGTTGCACCCGGAAGCGACGGGGTAATATTCCTGCCTTATATGGCCGGTGAACGCTCACCGATCTGGGATGAGCATGCGAAAGGCGTTTTCTTCGGGCTGGATTATTCGAAGACCAAGGCACATCTGGCTCGGGCCGTTTTTGAAGGCGTTGCCTTTTCGTTAAAGCACAACCTTGATGTGGCGGAAGAAGCGGGCATTAAAGTCAAGAGCCTACGCGCGATGGGCGGGTCAGCGAATTCCGTGCTGTGGACACAGATCAAATCGGATGTGACACAAAAACCGATTGAAGTGCCGGGTTCGGATACCGCAACCACGTTAGGTGCAGCGATATTGGCCGGCGTCGGCGTGGGAGCATATGATAGCTTTGAAGAAGCGGTAGAAAAAACGGTGAAGGTTAAAAGACGGCATCAGCCGGAGGCATCTTTAAAAGCTGTGTACACAAAGAACTATGATACGTATCTGCAGTTATATCCGTCTTTGAAACAGATGATGCATAAATAGCGAGGGAGCACAAATGAAAGCGGCAGTATTGGTTGCAAATAGAGATATCAGATACATGGATGTTGAGGATCCAAAAGTAACAGAGGGCACAGTAAAAGTCGCTGTTAAAGCGTCTGGAATCTGCGGTTCTGATCTTGTACGGGTCTTAAATAACGGCGCGCATTATTATCCGATTATTTTAGGTCATGAATTTTCCGGAACCGTCACTGAAATTGGCAGCGGCGTCAAACATGTAAAACCCGGAGATAAGGTCGCCGGGGTGCCGCTGGTACCGTGCATGGAATGTGATGACTGCAAACGAGGGCAGTACGCGATGTGCCAGCACTACAGCTTCGTGGGCTCCCGCAGGGACGGCAGCAATGCGGACTATGTGGTGATGCCGGAGCGTAATGTGATTGTTTTGGATGAGACCGTGACCTTTGAACAGGGTGCGCTGTTTGAACCCTCAACCGTCGCACTGCACGGCTTGCTGCAAAACAATTTTAAAGGCGGCGGCACGGTTGCGGTATTAGGCGGCGGCACGGTCGGCATATTTACAATGCAGTGGGCAAAGCTGATGGGCGCCAAGCACGTCACGGTGTTTGATATCAGCGAAGAACGGCTGGCGCTGGCGGAGAAGCTCGGTGCGGACAGTACCGAAAACACAGCGGAGTCAGATTTTATCGAAAGGACACTGGCGAAATTGGGCGGCGATGGGTTTGACTATGTGTTTGAAACAGCGGGCCTCACCGTCACCATGCAGTATGCCTTTCAGCTTGCGGCAAGAAAGGCAAAGGTCTGTTTTATTGGGACTCCGACAAAAGAACTGCGCTTTACACCCGAACTCTGGGAGAATATGAACCGAAAAGAATTCTATCTCACAGGATCGTGGATGAGCTATAGTGCGCCTTTCCCGGGCAAAGAGTGGCGATTAACGGCAGAATACTTTGCAAACGGAAGGCTGCAAATTGATGAAGGCTTTATTGACTCTCGTGTTCCGATGAAAGATGCAGAGGAGGCATTCCATCGGTTTTTAACACCCGGTTTAGTAAAAGGCAAGATTTTATTGGTTAACAATTAAGGAGGAAATAAAATGGAACATATTGATCCGAAAAAAGTTCCGCAGAGAACCCTTTATGACGGCGGTAAAATGCCAAGTGTGGGCATGGGCACCTTTGGCTCCGACCGTTTCACCGCAGAGGAAGTCTCCAATGCGGTAGCCGGTGCGATTGAGGTTGGTTACCGGATGTTCGACTGCGCAGCGGTCTACGGGAATGAGGATAAAATAGGGAAGGTGTTTCAGAATGCGTTTGATAAAGGCATTGTGAAGCGCGAGGAACTATTTATTACGACAAAAGTGTGGAATGATATGCACGGACAGGGCGATGTGCTGCTTTCCATGGCAAAGAGCCTTAAGGACTTAAAACTCGACTATATTGATGCGTTCTTTGTCCATTGGCCGTTCCCGAATTACCATGCACCGGGATGCGACGGCGATGCGCGCAATCCGGATTCAACGCCGTTTTCGGTTGATGCGTTTATGAAGACCTGGCAGCAGTGTGAGCGGCTGGTCGATATGGGACTTGCGAAATACATCGGTATGTCCAGCATGACTATCCCAAAACTGGAAGCAGTCTTACCGCTGTGCCGGATTAAGCCGGCGGTAATTGAGATGGAACTGCACCCCAGTTTTCAGCAGCCGGAATTATATGATTATATTGTCAGCAAGGGTATCCAGCCGATCGGCTTTTGCCCGATTGGTTCACCGACGCGGCCGGACAGAGACAAGACCGAAGACGATATCGTCGATATTGAGATGCCGGCAGTGGTTGAAGTGGCAAAGGCGCACAATGTACATCCGGCGGTGGTCTGCGTGAAATGGGCAGTCCAGCGCGGACATACGCCGATTCCGTTTTCTGTGCGTGAAAATGAATACATATCCAACCTGAAGTGCGTTACCGAAGATTCGTTGACCGATGAAGAAATGGGGGCGATCCAAGCGGCGGATGCAGACTGCAGGCTGATTAAAGGCCAGGTTTTCTTATGGGAAGGCGCAAAAGGATGGGAAGACCTGTGGGATTTGGACGGTACAATCACTAAATAACCACAGCGGAATCTTTTTCAACAGCCGATCGCGGTACTTATTGCTAAGCGCATTAATACAGAGGCTTTCTGGTCATCCGACTGTTGATGGCAAGACGGCCTTTTTATTTACCCGAGAATATAGCGGACAACTACTTTGTTTTGATTGCGAAACGCGAAAAACTTTGGTACGATGCTAAAAGCAAGAGAAAGAAATACGAGCGGCAACATAAATAAACGGTGATATGAAAATATTAAGGATTCATCGCATACACAGGAGCAAAATATGAAAAACGAAGATCTGGGCAAAAAGGGATATAAAAAGTATGAAAGCCGGGCCAACGAATATCTCAATGACGAAGAGAAGGCATCCGAACTGCTGAAAAGCGCCAGACAGAAAGCGGGTAAACGCAAAGGGTCTCTCCAGAAAATTTGGGATACGGTACAGCTGATATTTAATCTGTTTGACGACTGGATTAAAGGACGTTATAAGGTCATCCCAACAAAATCAATTATCATGATCATCGTGGCAGTGTTTTATTTTGTATTTCCGGTTGATCTGCTGCCGGACTTCATCATCGGGCTCGGTTTTATCGACGATGTCGCGGTGCTCGGGTTTGTCATCAGCCAAATCAGCAGTGACTTAAATGATTATAAGGATTGGAAGGAAAATCAGCCGGTACAGCAGGAAGAAGCGGCTCTAAAACCGAAGAAAAGAAAAAAACATGATTAGCATGCATCGCGTATTCAGCCGGAAGCCTTATAAATCCGGCTTTTTTATTTTAAAAAGCTTGTTATAATCATAATGTAAAAGAATATTCATATTGCTTTCATTTTTCATGAGTATGATTAAGACGGTATGATAGGAGTGTCTCATGATTTACCGCATTATGATTGTTGAAGACGAAGAGAAAATCAGGGAAACGCTGGCGCTTTATTTAACAAACGCTGGCTATGAAGTAAAGGGATATGCAAACGGCCTGGATGCATTGAGCCATTTTGGCGCGTTTAAACCACATCTGATTATTCTGGATATTTCGATGCCCGGCATAAGCGGCCTTGATGTGTTAACAGAGATCAGAGCCGTTTCTGAGATTCCTGTGTTGATGCTGACCGCACTGACGACCGAACCCGACCGGTTAAAGGGATTCGACCAAGGGGCGGATGATTATATCTGTAAGCCGTTCAGTCCGCGTGAAGTTGTTTCACGCGTGAATGTCTTTATCCGGCGTATGTATGCCAGCAAAGACACAACGCTGGCTTATGGCGATCTTGAGCTGAACACCGAACAAAAAACGCTGAAGAAAAACGGGAGCGCCGTGCCCATCACAACAAGAGAATATGATTTAATGGAATTATTCTTTGAGAATATCGGATACCCGCTGACCCGTGAACAGATTATCCAAAAAGCAATCGGTTTTGATTATGAGGGCTTTGACCGGAGCATTGATGCGTTTATTAAGAATATCAGAAAAAAAATAGAGGATGACATCAAACAGCCGAAATACATCAGAACGAAATACGGTTACGGCTATGTTTTCGGAGGACCAAACGATGAGCATTAAACGGATACTGATTCTTTTCTTAAGCATAGCGATATTATTATCCGTATTGGTTTTTGCGTTTGTTTCCAGCCGGCAGGTTGACCAGTACTTCAGCGGTTATATTGATGAAGTGTATCAGAAAAACGTTGAGGATATTAAGGGCTATGTGACAGACGGGCTGAAAACAGGATACCTGCATAAAGCCACGCTGCTCTCTTATATTGAAGACCCGATCTATTACGCCGCTGTTTATGATACAGAAGGTGAACTGGTCATCGACAGCGAGACAACCAGCGGAACGATGATGAACGGCGGGATGATGAACGGTATGATGGGCGGCGGAGGCAGGGCAAATCAGGACTTTTCCTTTAACGCAGCGCATATGACGTCAGAAGAGTTTGTATTGGCTGACAATGGCGTGACGATCGGGACGCTGCTGATTGTCAGAGAAAAAAACACGGTTAATACGGAGACCAGCCGTCTGTTCCGGACTTCGCTGCTTACTTCCGGCCTTATTTCGCTTGCGGTGACTATTGCGATCGCCGGCGCAATGCTGTTTGTTGTCATCCGGACAATTAACCGGGGGGTGCGGGATATGGTGCATTATGCCCAGACGGATAAGAGCGGCATGCCGGTGTATCAAATCAGCGAACTGAATATTATTGCGTCTTCGATAGATGCTTACCGAAAAAAGCTGGCGCAAAAAGAGCGGGTGAAAAAGCAAAAACTGGATAAGGTTCTGCATGACACAAAGACTCCGCTTACCATATTAAAAAGCCAGCTCGAAGGCGTTCAGGACGGGCTGATTCAGACGGACAAGCCGATGGTACAGACACTGCTTAACAACGTTGATGCTCTAAGTACTGCGCTGGAAGACATTACTGACGTGGTGGAAGGGCAGGAAAAGGCTGAGCAGATCAGGCGTTTTGAAACGGATTATGCTGAAGAGCTGATTAAAATGGTCAGGAGCCTTGAAGCAAAATTCCGTGAGAAGGGATTGAAGCTGGAATTAAAGGCAGAGCGGTTTATAATTAAAACCAATCCGGCTGTTTTAAATAAAGCCGTTTATAATCTGCTATTGAACAGTTATAAATATACAAAGACAGGCGGCACAGTTATCACAACGAACCAGGCGGCTAAGACGCTTTCAATCAAAGATACCGGCATTGGGATTCCAGGCGATGAACTGGACAAGGTGTTTGAACCTTACTACCGGGCCAGGAATGCACGGGCCGTTGAAGGCGAAGGACTGGGGCTTTCGATCGTTAAGGAACAGTTATTGAAACTGAATGCCGACGTGCTGGTGCGGTCGGAACCCGGGAAGTATACGGAATTTATCATAAAATTCTGACACTCATATTTCTTTCACATTTCTGATGTATCCTGTATCTGTCATTAAGAAAGAGATAAGGAGCGAGAACAATGAAAAAAACTTGGATTATCGTATTAGTCGTAGCAGTGGTGCTTTTCGGAGCCGTCGTTGCATATGCGCATCCGTTTAATAATGATAGAAACGACAGCCGCGATGAGTGGTTTTCGGATCGTGAAGAATGGCTGGATGAACAGGTGCAGGATGGTAACTTAACACGTGCAGAAGCAAACGAAATGTACCAATGGATGGAAGAGCGCGAGGAAAGATATTGCCTGGCAGATGATGACGATGACGACACGTTCCTGGGACGATTTTTTAACAGAAGTTCCAGCCGCGTCGGTATGTTTGGCGGATGCTTCCGCTAAATCAGGGAAGAGAAAATAAAAAGCCTTACGCTTATACGTAAGGCTTTTTGTTATATCAGATTTTTATTTAGCGGCTTCTCGCTTTTTACCCCTAAAAATACGTGCAAGTATAAGAAAGACGATGGCTGCGGCGAAAAGAACCAGACCGGTTAAAACAACCGTATCCCCGCATAATGGTACCAGCGGCGCAAGATTCCAGTCCCGTATAATATCCGTTGCCGTTGTATCCAGCAGGTTTAGGATGCGATCGCTATACAAGTGTGAGGACTTAAGCACGATACCGGTAATGATGACACCAACCGAAACGATCATATACGGCCAGCCGTTAAGCAGAAAGCCAGTTCGGATTTTCTTTAACCACATGATAATGAGCATTAAGGATAAGAAGCAGACAAAGAGCAGCAGCGGTATAACCATCCGATGAAAAACCGGTCCATACCTGATTAATATCTCATAGAACTCTGCTGCGTTTGGATAGTCCAGATAATCGAATGCTTCGGCGGGGGTGGAAATCAGCACACCCTCCTCGAGCCTGTCATACTCATACAAGAACATATCGACAGTTCTTTCCTGCAATTCCCTCGAAAACGTCCCGGCTTCACGCGCTTCTAATACGTCGCGTTTGAGGAAGACTGCTTTCGTACTAAGCGACTGATTTAAGTACAGAACTGCGGTATCAGCATCCAGCGAGCTGACCATATTTTCTTTCAGTGCCGCATCAGCAGTACTCAGGTCAATCAATCCCGTATCAAGGCTGTCTCCTCTGATATATGACCGAATGCTGAGAAGCCCGTCTTTCATAACAGGTATCATCGTTTCGCGTGTGCATGTACTGCTGTAGCCATCCAAGTACCACTCTGCAACGCCTTTTTGCAGGTAGTACCATTCTGTTAGCGGTTCAGGTTTTTCCATGAAATCATCATACACTTTGTCATATATGCCGAGTTCATCCAGCGCCTGTGTATAGAAATCTTCTGATAGAAAGCGTCTGTCAGCTGAAAACGCAAAAGCAAAAACCAACGAGCTGACAAACAACAGTATAACCAGTACCGCCGATAAAAGGCTTTTAAAAAACTTCATTTTTCCCTCCTGGTTATTTTTTTCTTCTAAGAGATGCAGTTTATGACGACCTAATATTATACCATTTTATGTGTTCGGATAACAAATAGGCTTTAAGCATAGTGAATTTGAGTGTTTATGGTCACTGCATGTTCAGTGTATTAAGTTTAAGGCAGAATGATTTAAAGAATGCGTCTGTGAATCCGGCAGCATGCAAATAAACCATTTTAAAGTGAAACAAACAATGCGTTACAGTTATGATTCGTCTAATGTGGCATACAGATCATCAGCGCTTTTATAACCAAATATGTAATAACCGTTTTCATTATAAACGATGTTTTCTTCTTTTGCGTATTTAGGATTTTGGGCATATTCATCTTTGGATAAAAGAACAAACACTTCTCCTTCGGGATTAACTGATAAATGCTCCTTTTTCTGCATCCATCCGTATAGTACCAGATCATCCCCGCCTTTATTGTTGCCAATCTCATTAATAACCCATATTTCAAGATCGCCATCACTCAATTCAGTGGAGATATTCCCGTTCCAATAAGTTGCGTAGCCATTTTTATAATCATTATCGACCAACCATTCAACTGCACGGTTCAATTTTCCCTTACTGTCACTGAATACAACATTTGTATGAGGGCTGATGTAGTATGAGCCCAGCAGAACAACCAGCAAAGCCACTGGAATCATGCGGGATAAAAGACTCTGATAATTGATATCCTGAAAATAAATCATTAAGGTGATAAAACCGCACATAGTTGCAGGGATTAAGTAATTGGTTGCGGTTTTACTTAACAACGAATGGATGAGCAATGTCGAAAGAAGCAATACCAAGGAGAACACAATAATGACCTGCTTATTAAATGAAAAGGTCTTTAATTTTGATAACGATATGCCCAAAACGACAAAGATGATGATGAAAAAGATAACGGCGATTATTGACTGGAAACCTTCTACAGAAAATACGCTATAACCGGACTGATAGCCCAGTACGATAGCGATTTCACAAAAATAATCAATTATACCACTTAATTTTAAATCCACCATAGGTTTTGCGTTGAAATTGCCAAACGTATAATTGCTCGCCAGGATTTTTGCATTGATGATAAAACCGATAATACTGAATATAAAAGCGGTCACTGTAACCAGAGTGATGATATTAATAAAGCGGTTTGGAAAATCGAAACCGTGAGAAGTCGCAGCGTTCTTTGTGATATCGCGATAAGAAAAAAATACGAAAGTAATTAAAACAGGGATATAAAAAACGATAAGTTGTCTGATCCCTGCCAGGCCGGAAATAAAAGCGAGTATTAAAAGGATAAGTATACTGATGATTGTCGATGCTTTCTTAAGCGTTCCTTCGTTATAAAGCTTAAGCATAAGCCCGAGCGAGAAGAAACTAATTGCAATGTAAGGGATATAACAATTGCCGATTAATACGATAAACGCATATAAATCGCTTAAAGGAAGAAGGAACATGACAGCAGCCCATACACCAAGATTCTTCAGCTTGGCCTGCTTGGCTAAGAAGAAATAGCTGAGCAGCAATATTAACAACAAAACCGCCAAAGACACTGTTCTTGCGGTATTCCAGTCTGAGAATAGCTTAAGCGCATACTTATAAACCGCCTGAATATTAAGTACGATTAATTCTGTCGCATAGAACCAGTTCTTTGAAACAAACAAAGAGCCTTCTTTATTTAATAAGTCAGCTATCAGCATACCTGAGGAAAGGTCTGAATTAATATATCTGATGCCGTTTTTTAGATTGATGCTAATAATCCAAATATATTCAGATAAAAGAATGGCCCAAGGGAAATAGTGAAAAAAGCCTTTGACGGATTTTTTATTTGGCTTATGGGTTGAGTCTTCTGGCATGCTGTTTCTCCAATTAATATAGTAATAATTATAAATATCGTTCTGGATATGCGGTTATATTGAACATACTAATCTGAAGTTTTGATAAAAATGTACGATGTGGTACACGACAGGACCGAACAGTCAGGATTCAACTGCTGCCACTCGCCATGATTATAATTGACTTCTTATCGAATGACAAGAATTTTATGACATAAATAGTATGTATCATCAATAAAACTGTTATATTGCCGAGATAACAAATATCTGATTAAACTCTAAAGGATGACAGAAAATATTTAAAGGAAAGACCATGGATTGAATAGCAAAATAATGCATCAATGTGTTTTAGAAAAATAATGAAAGCTGACTCGCAACAAGTGTATAACTACTCTGGTCCGGTATTCAGTGCGTCAGTGCTGTCATAAATGAATATATAGTATCCGTCTGCATTATAAACGATGTTTTCTTCTTTTGCATAATCAGGGTTTTGTGCATATTCATACTGAGAGAGGAGTATAAAGAATTCACCTTGGGGTTTCTCATATATATGCGCTTTTTTCTGCAGCGCCTTATAGGGCTCCAAGATATATGGCTTATTACAGTAGCGAAAGTCTTCGAGTGCCCAAATTTCCAGCTCGCCGTCACTTAATTCTGTGGATATATTTCCGTTCCAAAATGTCGCATACCCATTTTTATATTCATGATTCACCAACCATTCAACTGCGCGGTTCAGATTCCCTTCTTTGTCGCGATAGACGATGTCTATATTTGGGTTGATGAAATATACAATCAATATGACAAGTATAAAACTGGTAGGGATTAATCGCGATAAAACATTCTGATAATCAATATTCTGAAAATAAACCACCAACGTAATAATACAAAACATCGTTGTAGGGATCATATAATTTGTCGCCACAATGCCTAACAGTGAGTTAATAATAATATTAAAAGCAAATGCGGTTAAAGAAAAGACAATGACAACCTGTTGATTAAATGGAAAGCTTTTGCGCTTTTTAATCGACAGCACCATGAAAAAAAGGATGATCGCATAGAAAGCAATCGCAGTAATGGATTGAATTCCTTTTATTGAAAAAAAACTAAAACCGGATTGATACCCAAAAATCTTTACGACACTGCCCAAATAACAAATGATGGCATCAAGCTGAAAGTCAATCACAGGCCTAACGGTATAATTAACAAAAGAAAAGCGCTGAGTCAGGAATTTTGTGTTTATCAAAAAACCGACTGTACAAAATATCAGCGCAATGAAAGATACAATGGTTACAATGTTGATAAACCGATTAATAAAATCAAAACCATAAAGGGTCTTAGAGTTATGGGCAACATCCAAATAAGAGAAATACGCAAATGTTAAGAAAGCCGGTACAAAAAAGACCAGCATCTGCCTTACGCCGCCGAGACCCGACACAAAAGCAAGCATTAAAAGCAACACGGCACTGATAATGGATGGCCATTTTTTTAAGGATCCGGTATTTAACAGCTTAAGTAATAAACCGAGTGATAAAAAGCTGATTACGATATGCGGGATATAAAAATTGCCGATTAAGACGATAAACGCGTACTTATCACTTAAAGGAAGAAGGAATATAACCGCAGCCCATACACCCAGATTCTTCAGCTTTGCCTGCTTTGCTAAAAAGAAATAACTCAGCAGCAGCACTAACAACAAGAATGCCAGGGACGCGGTTCTGGCAGTATTCCAATCCGAGAATATTTTAAGCGCATTTTTATAAACCAACTGAATATTGAGCACGCGCAATTCGGTAGAATAAAGCCAATTCTTTGAAACAAACCAAGCCCCCTCTTTGCTAAGCAAATTCGCTAATACCATCTCGGAGGACATATCGGCATTGATATATCTTGAGCCGTTTATTAGATTAACGCAAACAACCCATATATATTCAATTATAAGAATGATCCAAGGGGTGAATTTGAAAAAATAATTGGTACCTTTTTTTACTGTTGTAAAATTTGATTTTTCAGACATGGCTTTACTCACACGATATTAATTATATTCTAAAACTTATATTATTACTTTGCTGACTGATTGGTTCAACGCAGTTATGTTGCATGACCAGCTTTATTATAAAGCAGCTGAAACAGAATGGGTTGCATTTGCCATGATTATAAATGACTTTTATTTGATTTACAAGAATTAAATAACATAAATAGTATATAACATCAATAATCCCTATAATTATTTATAAAAACAGGGCGTATATACACGCCCTGTTTCAATCTTATATTCTACAGCCTGTTTATTTCTGATACAGCTGCGGGAACTTCCTGCCCTGTTTGATGCATGCTCTCACATAATCAGATGTGTTCGTAATCTTAGGCGACCAGTTCCAATCTTTTCTGGCGTTGTCATCAATCAGCTCCGGCCAGGTTTTAAATTCTTCCGTAATCCGGGATCCCTCCGGCGCATATGATAACTGCGCATCGGGAATGTTCGCTTTAATGGCATCTACAAGGTCGCCAGCAATCACGTCTAATCCGTGGATGTTATAAACACGCCGCTTTAACCGGCTGTTATCCGTGTCTCTGAGCGTGATTAAACCGTCAGCCGCATCCTGCACATATACACCCGAAGGCAGTCGAGTGACTGCTTCGCCGTTGATTTCGTATGGCTTGCCGAAAAGTGTTTCGCCGATTGCCCGGTCGCAATAATCCCCCGCGCCGAAGGCCCATCTTCCGGGGCCGATGATCGCAGGGAAACGCAGCCCACGGAAATCCACACCATAGCGCGAATAATATTGCTCGCCGATACGTTCACTGCAGGATTTGCTCATGCCGTAAATATGTGACGGCCGCTGAAGGTAATCGTCATCCACCTTCGAATCCGAATCGCTTCCGTATACACCAATCGTGCTGACATAGATGATTTTATCGATGCCGAACAGACGGCTGCATTCCAGAAAATTGATCGTGCTTTTGCAATTGATGTTAAATGTATTAACGATATTCTGTTCAGCTGCAGGCGGAACAATGGCGCCCAAATGGAAGACCGTATTGATTTTATGTTCCTTAATGATATCGGCGACCACAGAGAATTCGGAAAAGTCGCCGTTCACAATGACCGTCTGATCCTGAACGTCCTGAATATAACTGGTGTTCCGGCTGATGTCCAGCACAACAACTTTTTCGCCCATGCTTAATAGTGTACGCACCAGATAGCTGCCGATAAAACCCAGTCCGCCGGTGATTAAATTGACCTGCATGCTATATGTTCACTCCTATCGTTATATGCCGTTCCTATAAATCGTATGCGATGCCCAGTTCATCCGCCAGCGTTTTCAGATCCTCAACCACGGGAACCTGCAGCGGTATGCCGTTTTTGATTCTGTCTTCCTGGATGGAAGCCTCAAAGCCGCCGGCAACATAGACCTTGCCTTTGCCTTCATAAGGCGGAAGCGCTTCGAACGCATTGATCATTTCATCCATTGATTGCTTAAACGCGGATTCCGGAATAAAGGAATCAACATTCAGCGCGCCGAAGAAATGATTTGCGTCGTTGCCGATTTTATCTTTGGGAATATCATCAGGCATTACTGCGCTTGAGCACGAGCCTGAAAGCACGCCGCAAAGGATATCGACCATAACGCCGAGCCCGAATCCCTTGTATGCGCCCATTTCGGGAGTGCCGCCCAGCGGGAGGATGCCTTGTTTATGGGTCTGCCCATAAAACGGATCGGTCACGGGATTGCCGAACTCATCGATCGCCCATCCTTCCGGAATGGTTTTATTCGCTTTTCTGGCCACTTCAAACTTGCCGCCGGCAGCGACGGAAGTCGCCATGTCCAATACAAACGGCGGCTTGTCTCCGGCGGGCGCCGCAATCGCAAACGGGTTGGTGCCCAGCACCGGCTTCGGGCTGCCCGGCGTTACGACAAATTTTGATGTTGTCGAATGGGTTGCGGTGAAACCGATCATATTGTGCTTTAACGCCATCATCGGGTAATATGCAGCAGCGCCGTAATGCGTGCTGTTCTTTACCGCCACAAATCCGGCACCTGTTTTTTTGGCCCGCTCAATTGCTTCGTTCATTGCGCGGTATCCGACAATAAACCCTAAACCCTGGTCGCCGTCCATTAGTGCTGTCGAAGGAAAGCGGCTTTCAACCTTAATGTCAGGGTTTTTGTTGATTAATCCTGAATTAATCCTTTTTGCATAGAAAGAGTATAGGTGTGCGACCCCGTGGGACTCAACCCCTCTGAGATCGGTGGCAACCAGAATTTCAGCAGTGATCTCCGCGTCAGCTTCCGGTATGCCCAGTTTTTTCAGCGCAAGTGCGGTAAAACGGGTGAGTTTTTCTGCATCCACGCGAATACGTTCGTTTGTATTGCTCATGATACGTCTCCTTTGGAAGTATTTTACGGACATGTCAAGACATTTCAAAATGAATAGCGACTCATATATACATTAGTATTTTAATTTAAAAGCGGGTGATAATTCAAATGGAAATATCAACAATAAGTTATGTATACAGTCCGAATTTAAAGAGTAAATTCAACATAAAAAATAATACCAATATAATGGAAATTTACATATACATCTTAGTTATTATTTGCATAATCACTTCTGCTTATTTTGCCCAAATCCGATTGACAAACGGCTTTAGGATGCTTAATCTTGAAGAGAATTCACAACTAATAATTTCATCAATACCTGTTTTCTGCTACGTTTTGCTGGTTATTTAATATATATAGAAAAAAACAGGTAAATCGCTTCTTTTACAAGCAAAAAGAAAAATATGAGTAAAATCAAAACGGAGTTTTAAGAGGTTAAATGACATCATACATTATCAAACGATTACTAACAATGATACCGACGCTCTTACTGCTTACAGTGGTTATCTTCTTTGTGGTTTATTTAATCCCAGGAGATGCGATTGACGCGCTTCAGTCTCAATCGTCCCAGCAGGAGATCAACCGTGAAGTCCTTGAAAAGGAACTCGGACTTGATGCCCCTGTATATGTACAGTATGCCCGCTGGATGGGCATTGTTCCCGGGGTGGACGGGGAACGGAGCGGATTGCTGCAGGGGGATTTTGGCTATTCAATCGTAAAAAAAGAATCCGTAACCAAGATGCTGGGCTATACCTGGCCGGTCACCTTGGAACTGGCGCTGATGGGGCTGCTGGTAAACCTGCTGATATCAATCCCAATCGGGATATATTCGGCGGCAAGGCAGGAGACCATCGGGGATTATATCGGGCGAAGTATCGCCATTCTGTTTGTCGCCATACCTGCGTTTTGGCTGGGTATGCTGATTATCGTGTTCCCGGCGATTTGGTGGGGGTATATGCCCTCAATTATGTTGATAAAATTTGTGGATGACGCATGGGGGAATCTGATGATGTTCCTTGTGCCGTCAATCGTACTCGGTCTTTCTCTTGCGGGATCAACCATGCGGATGAGCCGGACCATGATGCTCGAAGTGTTACGGCAGGACTACATCAGAACTGCGTGGGCAAAGGGATTAAACGAACGGACGATTATCGCCCGGCATGCGCTGAAGAATTCGATTATCCCGGTTATATCCGTTGTCGGCGTGCAGATTCCTTACCTGTTGGGCGGGACAGTCGTCATTGAACAGATATTCAGTCTGCCCGGAATGGGGCGGCTGATTATCAGTGCGCTGCAATTGAGAGATGAGATCTTAATTGACGGCATTATCTTGATTTTCGCGGTCGTACTGATGCTGATTAATCTCATCATTGACTTGAGTTATGCGTATTTGAACCCGAACGTGCGGTTTAAATAGAGGAAAGCAATATTAAGAAAAACAACAAGGGGCAGTGAGGCAATATAAACTAATGAAGAAAAATAAGTTGAAGGCTTTTATCAAGGCATTATCAAAAAAGCCAGTCGGAATGATCTGTGCGATTATCGTAATCCTGCTGTTGCTGGTGGGGATTTTCGCGGACTATATTGCACCGTATGGAATGAACGAAACGGGTGCCGGTCCGCGCCTGCAGTCGCCGAACGGTGAATATATTTTTGGAACGGACAATCTCGGACGTGACGTGTTTTCCCGTATTATCTACGGAGCACGGATTTCCATGATCGTCGGATTAGGCGGTTCGCTTCTGGCGACAGTGATTTCGGTGATGATTGGGATCGTATCCGGCTATGTCGGTGGACGGTTTGACCTGATCTGCCAACGGTTTGTTGATGCAACGATGAGTTTTCCTTCTATTATTATGCTGATGGTATTGCTGGCCATCATCGGCCAGGGAATCCTTCAGGTGACGATTGTTATCGGCGTGATTTGGGGCATCATCGGATCACTCATTGTCCGAAGTTCAACATTTAATGTTAAGGGAAACCAATATATCGAAGCGGCGAAGGTAATCGGATGTTCTCCCCAAAGAATCATCACAAAACATATCTTCCCGAATATCTTCCCGTCAATCATCTTCCTGTTCACAAACCAGATTCCGGGGATAATTGTAACGGAAGCGACGCTTAGCTTTTTGGGCTTTGGAGTCCCGCCACCGTATCCGAGCTGGGGCAACATGCTCAGCGGAAGCAGCCGGTCGTATATGTTTCAGGCGCCGTGGATGGCGATTTGGCCCGGCGTTGCACTGGTAATTGTCGTTTACAGCATGAGTATGTTCGGCGATGCTTTGCGTGATGTGCTCGATCCGCGGTTAAAAGGCGGAACAAGCCGGTTTGGTATCCGGAAAAAGTTCAAAATTGCTAAGAAAAAAGACGAGCTTCAACCGGTTAGCAGTACGGGAAACAATTAAACAAGTAACACCCTTTTATGGGCAACACCATAAATAAAAATATATTAGGAGGAAAAAAAGATGAACAAGACCAGGGTAATTGCGTTTTTGATCTGTTTGTTAATGATCTTTAGCGCAGTTGGCTGTTCTGGTGGCACACAGGAAACGGCTGCTGAAGCTGTGGATACTGCTGTCGAAAATCAGGAAACGCAGGAAGCGATTGCTGAGGAAACGATGCAGGATCCGGTATACGGCGGCACGTTAACTGCTTGGATTCAAGACGCCACTAATGAACCTGCCAGCCCGGATCCGAGAGCCGGATATGCGGTCAGCAGTCACTTCTTGGACAGCGTATTAGAGCGTTTAGCAGTTGCTGACTTCGAAACATACGGCCCCAGGGGCACTAACGATTACGGCTTCCTGTCACTTGAATTTGTTCCGGAACAATATGTAACCGGACAGTTACTGGAAAGCTGGGAAGTGCTGCCGGATAAGGCGGTTTGGCATGTACGCGAAGGGATGATGTGGGCTCCGAATGAAGACCAGATCAGCCGCGGCGTAATGGACGGCCCACGTGAAGTGAAAGCCGATGATCTCGTAACTTGGTTGGGATACTTCAAAGACAGCTCTACAGCAAATGACTTCTATAAAGTTATTGACAGTGTAGAAGCGGTTGATGATTACACAATCGATGCGACATGGGTTAGCTTCCAGCCGGTAACAATGCTTTATTCCTGCTTACTGGGCAGCTTTGTTCAGTTCTGCGCTCCGGAATCAATCGAAGCCGGATCTGACCAGTGGCAGAATATCATTGGTACAGGACCATTCATGTTCAAAGAGTATGTACAGGGTTCCCACATGGCATTCTCACCGAATAAAGATTACTGGGATACCACGACCATTAACGGCGAGGAATATGACTTCCCGTTCGTTGATGAACTCGTATGCCCGATTATCGCTGACGAAAGCACACGTATTTCTGCGCTTCGCACCGGTATTCTGGATTACTGCAGAGAAGTTCCTGTTACTTATTGGGAAAACCTGGATTCAACCAATCCTGATCTGCAATCTATCAAATTCCCGTCTGTTTACAGCTATTGCTGTCATGTCAGATGCGATGGCGATGGACCGACTTCGAACACAGACGTTCGTCGTGCTCTGATGGTTGGCACAGACAAGATGGCGTTTATCGAAGCAAACGGCACCGGCGGACTGGATATTCCGGTTAACCAATGGCCGTTCTACACCGAAGACTCTTCAATGTACATTCCGGTTGAAGATCTGCCTGAAGAATCAAAAATCCTGTTTGAATACAGTCCTGAAAAAGCAAAAGAAATGCTTGCTGCTGCAGGATATCCGGACGGATTTGAAATCACTGTGGATATTTTAGCGGAACCGGCTTCTGAAGACAGAGCTGCAATGCTGAAAGACCAGTGGTCACAGATTGGTGTTGATATTAACATCATCGCTAACGATTCTACCAAGCAGTGGGCGTATTTCACAAACAGAGAGTACCATGATATACTGATGCTGATGTATGGTATCGGTAATCCGATTACTGCCTACAACTTCTATACCTCAACCGGCTGGTTGGATATCGGAAACTGGAAGAATGAAGAATTCGACTCAATCATGTCAGAAATCGGCGGAATGACTGATGTTGAAGCGAGAAATGAAAAGCTGCATGAAGCCGGCTTGATTTTCCTCAACGATTGCCCGGTTATTCCGTTGGCAAGCCAGATCACGGCGCTTTACTGGCAGCCATGGGTGAAGAACTTCTATGGCGAAGTTAACTTCAACCAGATGGACAACCATGCAGCGCTTGCACGTTGCTGGATTGACCAAGACTTAAAAACGAGCATGGGCTACTAATCAGCTACTAAGCATTTTTCATCCCCCGTTAATCGGGGGATGAAAATGCACATAATCAACCTCATGCGGGGATTTAGTTTTAGCCGGATGAGATGTGAGGTAAGCATGAGCACGAAACAGGACAACATACTTGAAATAAAAAATCTGCATACAAATTTTTATACGGAGCAGGGCGTCGTGAAAGCGGCAAACGGCCTGAATTACGGCATAAAAGCCGGTGAATTTGTCGCGCTGGTCGGCGAAAGCGCATGCGGTAAAAGCATGAGCGCAATGGCGATCATGGGACTGATACCAAGCCCTCCCGGAAGAATCGAAGAAGGCGAGATATTGTTCAGAGGCGAAGACCTTTTGAAAGCAAGCGAAGACCGGATGCGCGTGGTGCGCGGCAACGAGATTTCGATTGTCTTTCAGGAACCGATGACGTCGTTGAATCCGGCGCTCACGATTGGTAAACAGATTTCTGAGTCTTTGATTTTACATAAGGATATGAGTAAAAAAGAGGCACTGGCAGAAAGCGCAAGGCTGTTAAAGCTGGTCGGCATTCCGGATGCGGAACAGCGTTTAAGGGATTATCCCAGCCAATTCAGCGGCGGGATGCGCCAGCGCATCATGATTGCAATGGCCATCTCATGTTACCCATCCGTTTTAATCGCGGATGAACCCACAACGGCACTGGACGTTACTGTTCAGGCGCAGGTTCTGGACATATTAAATAAATTAAGATCGGAATATAATACAGCGATTTTGGTTATCACGCATAACCTTGGTATCGTTGCGCGCTATGCGGACAGCGTTAATGTTATGTACGCAGGCAGAATCGTGGAGTCGGCTCCGACCGATGCTATTTTTGCGGAGCCTCTGCATCCGTATACGGCGGGTCTTTTAACTTCGGTTCCGAGACTGGATAGGGATTCTGCGGACGACTTAAGGAGCATACCCGGACAGCCGCCGAATCTGGCGAACCTGCCCCAAGGCTGCCCTTTCGAACCGCGATGCGAGTTTGCGATGGAGCGGTGCAGACAGGAGCAGCCGGCTTTTGAAGCGGTTAGTGAAAACCACTACCGGGCATGTTTTTGTGATGTTGAAACAATCAAAAAAAAGAGACGTGAGAACAAATAAATGAAAAGTCAAGCGCTAATCGAAGTTAAAAACTTAAAAAAACATTTTCCTGTAAACCAGGGTTTCTTAAAAAAGAGCGTGGAGTTTGTTAAAGCTGTTGACGGTGTATCGTTTACAATCGATAAAGGCGAGACTTTCGGCCTTGTCGGGGAAAGCGGATGCGGGAAGTCAACCACCGGACGGTGCATATTGCAGCTCGAAGAGATAACCGGCGGTGAGGTTTATTATGAGGGTAAAAACCTGACGGCGCTTGAAGGCAAAGACTTAAGAATGATGCGCAGAAACCTTCAGATGATTTTCCAGGATGCGTTTGCTTCGCTTGACCCCAGAATGACGACGTCGGATATTATCGGCGAACCGCTTTTGGTTCAGAATATCGTAAAGCGTAAAGATTCGGAATATTACGATCGCGTCACTGAATTGCTGAAGATGGTGGAGCTGGATCCGGATTTGGCATCTGACCGCTACCCGCATGAATTCAGCGGCGGCCAGCGCCAGAGGATTGGGATTGCGCGTGCGCTTGCCGCTAATCCGGGATTTATCGTATGCGATGAGCCGGTATCGGCACTGGATGTGTCCATTCAGGCTCAGATTATCAGCCTTCTCATTAAACTGCGCGAAAAACTGGATTTAACGTATCTTTTTATTGCGCATGACTTATCATTAGTCAGAAATATATCCGGGCGTGTGGCGGTCATGTATCTCGGCAAGATCGTGGAAATCACCAAAAGTGCGGAACTGTACGGAAATCCGCTGCACCCCTATACCATATCGTTGCTGTCAGCAGTGCCGATTCCGGACCCGAGTGTGGACAAAACACGCAGCCGGATTGTGCTGGAAGGCGAAGTGCCCAGCCCGAAGAATCCGCCGAAAGGATGCGCGTTCCATACACGTTGCTTTAACTGCCGTGACATCTGTAAGGTGGAAACACCTGAACTGGTCAGGATTCAAGGCGACCATTTCTGTGCGTGCCATTTTGTCAAGCCCGTTAAGTGACTTGGGGAGCAATCATGAAAAAAGACGGACCTGAAAAGAAAAAACGCACCATCGGCATCATCATACTCATCGCCATTCTTATCGTGATCGGTGTTGCTGCTTTTTTTGCCTTTAACGGAATCAAGTCCCATAAGAATGATGTCATCGCAACAGTAAACGGTACGGAGATTAAAGCGGATTATCTGATGAAACGGATGATGTTTGACGGGACGGATATTGAAGACGCCCGGGAAATACTCATCGAAGAACAAGTCATCCGCCAAACCGGCCCTTCGGTTGTCCAAATATCCGAACAAGAATTACAGCAATATGAACTCAGCCTGATGGAAGCGCGTACCGGAGCATCAGATCCGGACCAGCTTAAGGGGTTTTTAAAAGAACTCGCGAATGCGTCAGGTTTTTCAGTCGAAGAACTGGAATTACTTTTATATACAGGGATACTGTCGGAAAAACTCGACCAGTATCTGCAAAACCACATTCAGACCGTAGAGGAGCAGGTGCATTTAGCCGTAATTATTTTTGATACGGAAGAAGCGCTTAACCAGACGCTGGCCCGCATCGGTGAGGGCGAAGAATTTGAAGACTTAGCGGCAGAACTGAATGAATCCGAAGAACTAAAAGCAAATCGGGGAGATTTGGGTTGGATGCCGCGTTTGGCGCTACAGGAGAATGTGGCATCCAGCGTATTCGATGAAATAGAAGTAGGGCAGATCACCCAGCCCTTCCAGCTTGGGGATACATCTTATGCATTGTTTTACCTGCTGGGCCGCGAAGAAGCGCGCGAGGTGGATACGGATATCCTTGAAAGTCTGAAAGCAAACGCACTGTCGGACTGGGTTGTCGCACAAAAAGCGCTGAGTGATATCGAAAGGCCTGAAATCACCAACGAGCAGGAATCCTGGATTAACTGGCAGCTGCAGAAGATGCTGAAGGAGTACAGCGAATGATCAATGTCGAGAACCTAACAAAATATTACGGCAAACTGCTGGCTGTTGATGATATCAGCTTTACCGTCGGCAAGGGCGAGGTCGTGGGGTTTCTTGGTGCAAACGGGGCGGGGAAATCGACGACCATGAAGATGATTACCGGTTATCTGATGCCGAATGCGGGAAAGATTACCCTGGGTGATATTGACATCTCGAAAAATCCGCTGGAAGCCAGACGCATGATCGGTTACCTGCCGGAAAATGTGCCGTTGTATATGGATATGACTGTACGGAGTTATCTGACATTTGCGGCACAGCTGAGAGGGATAGAGAAAAAAGAGGCAGACGCACGTGTCAACGTTACTGCGGAGCGGTGCGGACTTGAAACATATATTGATACAGGCATTTCGAAACTGTCGAAAGGCTATAAACAGCGTGTGGGCATTGCACAGGCGATTATTCACGATCCGCCTGTCCTGATTATGGATGAGCCCACAATCGGTATTGACCCGATACAGCTGGCGCAGGTCAGAAGCCTGGTGAAGGACCTTGGCAAAGAGCGGACGATACTGCTCTCGACACATGATCTCTCGGAGGCCAGCATGATATGCGAGCGGGTCATCATCATCCGAAAAGGAAAAATCATCGCAAAAGATACCGTCGGCAACCTGTCGGCGCGTATCAGCGAAAGCATGGCGTTAAAACTGAACGTTAAAGGCCCCGCTGACCAGGTGGTTAAAGCGCTTTCTAAAATAAAAGCGGTTGACCGTGTGGTACAGGATAAGGATATGATTATCGTCGAATACGGTGTCGGGCATGAACCGCAGACCGAGATTGTTGCAGAAATCATGAAAAATGGCTGGACATTGCTGACGATGGAAGCGGTTGAAAAAAGCCTTGAGGATATCTTCCTTAATCTGGCGTCAGGAAAGGATGCTTAACGTGAAGAGCACAGGAACCATCTATCGAAAAGAGCTCGCGGCTTATTTAAAGTCTCCGATGGCGTATATCATTGCGGCAGTCTTCATGGTCTTGTCCGGCGCATTTTTTGTCTTTTATTTGGTTGGCACCGAGTATACGGATACCAGCCTTCGCGGATTTATTGAGACAGCGCCGTATCTCATCTTCCTGTTTGCGGCGGTCCTTACGATGCGTATGATTGCAGAGGAAAAAAAGCAGGGGACTTGGGAGTTTCTGTTCACTGCCCCGGTTAAGGATTCTTCGATTATACTAGGCAAATTCTTCGCCTGCCTGACCGTATTGGTCGGCATGCTGGCGTTGACACTGTACTTTTTATTGATGCTGAGCATATTCGGTGATCCGGATATGGGTCCGGTCTTCACAAGTTATTTAGGCCTGATTTTACTGGGTTCAGCGGCGATCTCCATCGGTATATTCGCCTCATCACTGACGTCCAACCAGATTGTATCGGTTGTGTTATCAGGCGGACTGCTTTTTGCACTTTGGTTTTTAGGCACAGTAGGCGCATTGCTGCCCGCTCCGATCGGCAGCGTGGTGGCGGCACTCTCGCCTTCAACATACCTGCCGGACTTTATACGCGGGGTGATTGATACACGCGCAATTATTTATTATTTAAGCGTTACGGTGCTGTTTCTGTATTTGTCAATCAGCCGCATTGAAGCAGAGAGGTGGAAATAAGAGATGACATTGTTACTTGCGATCATTGGATTGTTCAGTATTGCCACCGGTTTTGTGCTCAATATGGTTGTGACGGAACTGAAGGCGTATGCGCTCATACTCATCGGAATCGGCGTGATTTTAATTATCGTGGCTGCGGTGATCGACTATCAGCGCATCAAAAAGGCGGTGGGAACACGGCGCGGCAAATTGGGTATCAGCCTTTCCGTCAGAATCATCAGCATATGCGCGATTGTGATTTTGGCAAACGCAATCAGTTACAACACATTTAAGCGTTACGATCTGACCGGCGTTTCCCAGTTCACGCTTACATCCCAGACAAAGGAAATGCTGAACGAAATCGACGAACCCGTCAGGGTGGTCGGCTTTTTCTCCTCGAATACATCGGCAACCGTCATTTCTTATGCCCAGAGCCTTCTGGAAGAATATCAGGTCTATTCGGACCAGGTGTCGGTGACCTTTGTTGACCCGGACTTAAACCCGGATATCGTCAGAACATATAATCTGGAAAGCGCCGAAACCTATTATGGCGTATTGGTGGTCAGGGGCACCGAGGGCGAAAAACGCATTTATGGCCCGCAGATTGAAGAAGCGGCAGAATATGCCATCACCAGCGCGGTGATGGAAGTCAGCGGCAATAAACAAAAAACGGTTTATTTTACATACGGACATGATGAGCGGATATCGGATGAAGTAATCAGCGCGCTGCAAGACAGTTTGTTTGCGGTTAACGAAGTGGATATCGCTGCGGAAGGCGCTGTTCCCGAAAACACCGATTTACTGATTATATCTGCGCCGGAAAGTGACTTTACGGCAGACGAGATAACCGCAGTCAACGCATTCCTGTCCGACGGCGGACGGGCGCTGGTTATGATTAATCCCGGCTATGACGGAGGATTATCGGGGCTGCTTTCCGAATGGTCCATTCGTATCGGCGACGGTATTATCGTTGACCCCGAATCGTTTGTCGTACCGCGCATGAATGTTTTATTGGTAGACGGGGACAGAAATATATTCAGCCTGGATAAGCTCTTTTTCCCGGATGCCGCGGCAATCATCCCGATGGATAATGCGCCGGGAGGCAGAATGCTGATTCCCATGGCGTGGAGCAGCTCCGGCGGCTGGCTGGATACGGATGAATCAAAGACCGAGGCATTTACTTATAACGAAGAAACCGATCTTGAGGGCACTTATGCTATCGGGATGCTGGAATATGACGAAACGGATGAAACCGGCAGAAGATTGGCTGTGATCGGCGATTCGGACTTTGTATCGAGCAGTAGTTTTTTAAACGGGGATAATGCAAACTTCCTGATTTTAACCATCAGCTGGCTGACAGAGGGCAAGGAGGTTGTGGATTTGGAACGCAATGTTATGCCTTACCGCCGGCTGATTATCAACAGCGAACAGGCGCGGTTTATGATGATAACGTCGATCGGTTTAATCCCTGTTCTGCTGATTATCTGCGCCATATATGTATGGTGGCGGAAGAGGTAATATGAAACGGATTTCTATCATTGTTTTTGCGGTTATCATATTGGGGTTGGTCGGATTTATGCTGATGTCCAATAACAGCAAAGCAAAAAAAGAGGCGGAAGCGGCAACGGCCGCTCAACAGGAAGCGATTTATATCTGGAGAATTGATTATCTGGATATTGACTATATCAAGATTGATCTTGAAAAACAGGGCATGAGTGAAGCCTGGGAGAAACACGAGGACCAATACTTTTACTTTGCTGAAGCCGATGGCTCAATCGTCGATATCGACAGATGGGGCGGCGGCGTACAGCTGCTATTGAGCGGACCGCTGGCAAAGCGGGAAGTTGTGGAAACCGACGATCCGGAAATACTGGCGGTCTATGGACTGGCAGAACCTGCGATGCGGATTACCGTCAAGACCGGCAGCGGGGAAGCTGTAAACATTGAAGTGGGAGATAGAACGCCGGACGGTACGGGTAACTATATCAAGCTGAAAGAGTCAAAAAAGGTCTTTATCGTGGATTATACATGGAACGACGTATTGGAAGGCCTGGTGCTTGATCCGCCGTATCCGCAGCAAGAGCCGGCGTCTGCGTCTTAGGGATATAAACAGGAGTAGGAGTATGAAAAAGAAAAAGATAATTATCATCGCATCCGCAATACTGGCAGTTGTTCTGGCCGTTGGTTTTTTTGCGCTCTATCAATACAGCATCAAACCGATGAATACGACGGTGCTGAAAGTCGGGGATTCCAAGGTATCGATGCGGTATTTTATCAAACGCATCGTGATGTCCGAAGACCAACAATCTCTGGTGACGCTGCAAACCCTGATGACCGAAAAACTCGTTATCGAGGGGGCAAAAGAAGCGCCGTTTAATCTAAACGTAACGGATGATGAGATTGACGCATACTTAAAAACGCTTACCGTAGGCGGCAGTGATATTTCCGACAGTGAGTTTAAGGAATGGTACCGCCAGCAGATCAATGAATCCGGGCTGAGCGAGACAGAGTTCAGGGAGATGGCCACAGTGCCGATCCTGCAGGAAAAAATGTCCGAGTACTTTGAAGACATGTATGCGGGCGGGTTGGAACATGTGAAGCTGAATGTGATTATGCTGGATGCGCTCGATTCATATGATGAGATTAAAAGCCGCTATGAAGCCGGTGAAAGCTTTGGAACCTTAGCGGAAGAATTCTCTTGTGACACGAGCTTGGCGGAAAGCGCCGGCGCATATGACTGGGTGGCCAAAGGAGAGCTGGATGATAATCTGGATCAGGTTGTGTTTAACTTAGGCGTGGGCGAAATCAGCGAACTGGTCGCGCTTGACGGGGGCATATCCGCTGTGTTCATGGTATCGGAGAAAGAAAGCGCACGGCAGGCCTCTGAAGAGACGCTTGAAGCACTCAAACAAATGGCGCTGAATGACTGGATTCAAAACGCGTATAGCACATTCGAAATCGGTCTTTACGGGCTTAAAGGCGAGGGGTATGATTCTGAGACGGATGCCTGGGTGAACTGGCAGGTGTCAAAACTCAGCAGTCAGGCTGATGACGCGGAAAAGGCGCAGGCGTCATAAAATATGTCGCATTTGTTGATGCGGAAATTAAGCAGGCACTCATATTAAATCATTAATCGGGACTGCTTTGACATAGATTATCTTGCACTTTGAAACACAAGCGGATAAATTTAACGGCAATTTGATTTATCCTGTGTTTAGTATGGCCAGCCATTAACAACTCAATGATAAATAAGAAATAATAAGAGGAATAGACATGAGCCAAACCTATGTTTTTATTGGTGGTTTTGAGCACGAAACTTTTAGCAGCAATATGGCGCTTGTATCCGCCGAGTTTGATGAGGGAACCGGGATACTGAAATCGATAGAGGCCTATCCGAATGGGCTGAACTATGGTTTCATCTGCCGCAATCATGCGGGGACGTGCCTTTATGCTGTCGATACGCGGCCGGACAGCGGGAAAGTCGCATCATATACTATCCAGCCGAAAGGGAAGCTGAAATTTCAAAGCGAGCTTACGATTGAAGGCGCCGCACTTGGGCTGCATTGCGCAGTCAGCGTAAACGACCGGTTTTTGATAGCCGCATTCGGCAACTCATCCACAGTGTATGCCTGCAGCCTGAAAGACGACGGGTCATTGGATGAAGTGGTGGATAAATTCACCGCGCCGAAGGGTACGGCGACCATACCACGGCAGGAAAGCGGGCCGGCGCCGCACCAGGTGTTCTTTGACCGGAGCGGAAAGTACCTAATTGTGCCGGATATACATACGGACCGTTTATACAGCCTGTCGTTTGATCTGGCGACAGGAAAGATGACAGAGCAGGACTATGTGACGGTTGACGGCGGGGAAGGGCCGCGGCATGTGGCGATTCACCCATCCAACCGCTGGATTTATTTGCTGAATGAAATGGGTGCATCGGTTTATTTCTTTGAATTTAACGACAAAACCGGAAAGATAACCCGAAAGCAGGATGTGGCGCTTGTGCCGCGGTCATATCTTAAAAAACAGAAGCCGGATGCGGTGTTATCCTCGGAAATCGTAATTTCACCGGACGGACGCTTTGTGCTTGCAAGCATGCGCGGATATTTTGATAAAAACGGCGAGGACCGCATTTATGTGATTACGATTGATGAGAATATCGGTGAGATGATTGAAGTCAGAAGCTTCTCTTGCGGAGGGGTCTGTCCGCGGACGATCGACTTTTCGCCGAGCGGACGGTTCCTGCTGGTTGGCAACAAATTCAGCGATGAGTTTGTGTCCATCCGCTATGACGACGAAACCGGCAAGCTTCAGGGCATATGCGGCCGGATTCCGGCAGTGGACAACGCGACGTTCTGTTGCGTCTGATCGGATGCAATCTGGAATAAGGGGAATAGAATGATTAAAAGAGTGGACCATATCACAATCAATGTGACGGATATTGAAAAAACGCGTCATTTTTATCGCGATCTTTTGGGATTTCAAGAACACCGCCCAATGGTGGATTGCGGGGATCACCGGTACTATTATTTTGAACTGCCGGGCGGAACCGCACTGGAGGCGGCGACATATGACCAGGCGGACAGCACCTTAGATAACTCCACAGCGACCGGAAAATGGCGTCATGTTGCGTTTGAAGTGGATGACATCGTGGGGCTGCAACAGCGTCTGGAAGATGCGGGCTATGTGTTTATCACTGATGTCGCGTACCGCGGGGATGAGTTTGGATTTATCTCCGGACAGGTCAGCGATCCGGACGGCATTGAAGTCGAGTTTTTACAATACAGCAGAAAATAACAGTATTAAATAATATAAAGTCTATTTGGAGGTAGCAGGCAGATGAGTCAGGAAGCAAAAGTTGCGCTCGTTACGGGTGCAGACAGAGGGATCGGAAGAGGGATTGTCAATCGCGCGGCAGAAGCCGGTTATGATATTTTTTTGACATACCGGAAGTTTGAGGACAGAGCAAAAGCCGTTCAAGAGGAAATTGAGAAAAACTACGGGCGCAGGTGCGTCATTGCGCAGGCTGATTTCAGGGATGCCGATGTGACGCAGTCCATCGTAAAGCAGGCGGTTGAAGCCTTTGGCCGACTGGATTTATTGGTGAACAATGCGGCTATCATGCCGCCGCGCAGGTATCAGTTTGAATATGAAGTTGAGGAAATGGACGCGGTCCTGGCGGTAAATTACCGGGGATATATGCTCCTGATGCGGGATGCGATCCGGTATTGGCTGAAGAGCAATACAACCGGGAACATCGTCAATGTGTCTTCGGAAAGCGGACTGGAATCACATCAGAAGTTCTCGCTTTACGGTGGAATCAAGTCGGCGATCTGCCACAGCACCAAATGCGTGGCGCTGGACGTCGCGCCGTACGGTATCCGGGTGAATTGCGTGGTGCCCGGCACCATTGCTTCGAAAACGCTGGAAGAATATCGCACCATCGGCTGGAATGAAGAAGGCGGGCTGAGCGAAGAAGAGATTCAGAGAATCGAAGATTGGAAGAAGACGATTCCGCTGCGCCGCGCCGGAGAAACACGTGAAGTCGGGCACGCGATTGTATGGCTGGCATCGGATGAAGCCGAGTATATCACCGGACAGTCGCTGGTTGTTGACGGCGGTTTGACGCTGACAGGCATGACCGAGGTGCTTCCGGATGAGACCGAAGAAGTGTATGGCCGCTTAACTTATAAGCACCTGACCGAAGAGGACATGAAGAACTGGTAAAGCCGGAAGGTTTTAGCCAGCATGACAGCAGATTGCGGCGTTGAAATGAAAGCAAGCGCCGAGTTTGCGATATATTCTTTTGATATATAAAAACGGAAGGAGCCGGACATGGAAAGCAAATCTGCCCTGAAGGTGGGCGTTATCGGCTGCGGAGCGGTGGTTCAGATCGAATGGCTGCCGTACCTCCATGAACTTGATGAATTTGAAATCACAGCGGTTCAAGATTATTCGCAGCATTTAATTGATTATTTTGGCGACTTGTATCAAATACCCAACCGCTTCACGGACTGGAAACAGCTGATTGAATGCAAGGATGTTGACGCGGTCATCGTGCTCAACCTTGAGCATACCGATGTGTGTCTTTATGCGGCTGAGATGGGTAAAGATATTCTGGTTGAAAAGCCGCTGTGTGAGAATCCTAAGCAGGCGGCACAGATAGAAGAAGCAGTAAAAAAGCATAACATCATTTTGATGGTAGCCGAAATGAAACGCTATGACCCCGGTTATTTGTACGGGCAAAAGCTGATCAAAGAGATGAAGGGCCTGCGCATGATCCGCTCCAGGAATATCTGCGATGCGTTGATGCGTTCGCTGAATGAGATATATCCGGTAAAACGCCGGCCGGATGTTTCGGCTGAGAAAAAGCAGGCGTTAAAAGAAGCGTTTGAGAAGAATATCAGCGTGGTCACCAAGGATAAGCCGCCGCGGTATTTCACCCACTTTATCGGTGCGGGCATCCATGATGCCGGCATCATGCGGGCGGCTTTCGGCGAGCCGGATTCCGTAGCTTACTGTGATATCTGGGACGACGGGAAAATGGCGATTGCTTATTTGAACTACAGCGACAATGTCCGCGCGTCGTTTGAAATCGGCATGAATGACCAGAAGTGGTATGAGGAAGAACTGGTGGCGTTCGGCGTCGATCAAACCATACGGATTATCTTTCCGAACCCGTTTATCAAGAACCAGCCGACGGTTGTCGAAGTGATCGAAAACGAGAACGGGACATTTGTGGAAAAGCGTATCAGTGCCTCCTATGACGAAGCATTCCGTGCGCAGATGAAGCATTTTTATACCTGTGTAACCAATCGTGAACAACCGATTACGGACGTTCGGGAGGGCCGAAAGAGCGTTGAATTGATGGCGGATATGTTTGGTGCCTACTTAAAAAGGGTATCGGAATAAAACGCGATCAGCAGGAAAAAGCGCGAAGGAAAAAGCGCCCTGCAGCTTTAACAAGCTAATACTTTGCAGTAGTGCGGAATCGCCCATTTGACAAGGATAATCGCCCGTTTGGAGTATTCACAAATATATGGCAATCACTTAAACTGAGTGTAATCATACAGGAGGGTTGAAATAAAAATGAGCAATGCTGAAAAAAATGCAAACGTAAAAATATCTGCTGAAACGCTGGAAGCGTTTCGAAAAGTGACTATCGGATCCGTTAGTGATGCGGTTAGGAAACTTGGATTTAAGGGAGATTTAGATAGCAGTATCAAACCAATATTCCCCGCTAAGGTGGTTGGATTAGCGATTACAGTAAAAGAAGAACCGTGCACGGAAACTGTTCCTCCTGTCCATATGATTGAAGCAGTTGACACTGCGAAAGCGGGAAACATTATCTGCCTTAGCAGCGGCGGTGATACGGAAGTTGCACTCTTCGGGGGAATGGCAAGCGCAGCATGTAAAGCCAGAGGCGTCGAGGCGGTCGTAATCGACGGCGGCGTCAGGGACGTTGAAGAGAACATCAGAGACTATCAGTTCCCGACATTTGCAAAGAGCACAACGCCTGTTACGACAGTCGGTATATATAAAACTGTATCGATCAATGAACCTACGATTCTCGGCGGCGTTTGGGTAAATCCGGGTGACGTGATTATCGGGGATCGTGACGGGGTAATATGCATTCCGGCGTCATTGGCAGAAGAAACGCTGAAAATGGCACAGGAATTCGATAAGATGGAAGCAGAGCAGACCAAATATATTCTTGAAAAAGCATCCTTAAAGGAAGGTATATCGAAATTTAACCGCATCTAATAGTGCTAAATTTCATTTTAAACCTCTGAAGCCCTATAACAAAGTCGGTGTTATAGGGCTTTCCTTATTTGAATAGCAATTGATTTTAGGGGTCAGCGTGTTTCATCTAAAAAACGCCCAAGCTTCTGCTGGAATTCAGGCTTATCCCAAAGCGCATCGTTGATGAGGCCGTTTGGCTTTTCGCCCCGCATCAGGCACTGCATCTGATCGACAATCTGAGCCCAGATGCCCATAACAGCCTGATCCGTCCAGCCTAAGGCGTGCGGTGTGACGGCTACATTATCCATATGGAACAGCGGATTGTCGGGAGACGGGGGTTCCTGCTCAAACACATCGATCCCCGCAGAACGGATTTTGTTCGACTGAAGCGCTTCCACCAATGCCTGCTCATCGACAATAGGGCCCCTTGCAGCGTTGATAAAGGACGCCCCGGGTTTCATCAGGCTGAACGCCTTTTGATCGATGAGATGGCGGGTCTGCGCGTTTAACGGGCAAGCGATACTGATATAGTCGGATTCGCGCAGTACGGTTTCAAAATCGACAAGTGCGATGTCCTCGGAAGCCAGTGCTCCGGGGGCCAGATACGGGTCATAGGCGATGTGTTTCATATTTAAGGGCTTTGCCAGACGGAAGGTTTCGCGTGCAATCCTGCCGGCGCCGATACTGCCGAACGTTTTGCCGACCAGACCGAACCCGGGATATTTTGAGAGTTCGCCCCACCGGTTTTCCACGGCGATTTTATTTTTAATGGGATATCTTGTACTGAGCAGCAGCAAATAGGTCAGAATCACCACTGCCATCGGACGGGTTACCGCTTCGGGTGTGGTGCAAAGCAAAACGTTGGACGCGGTCAGTGCATCCACATCCACCATATCGAACCCTGCGCCGTGCCGGTGCACAGAGATAAAGGAGGGGTTGCCAGAAAATGAAGCGCCGTTCCACTTGGGTGCGATGGAAGCCGCAAAATCACAACCCTCTATTTGAAAAGGCTGAATGACGGTCTGGTTCATCTGCTGGCTTTCGGGGCTTTCAGGACGGGGCAGTACCCCGTATGATGCGTTGTTAAGCTGGTCGAGCAGACCAAGCCCCGGTCCGGGAAGAATAAACTGTCCGTTCTTAAAATAATCCGGGGTAATCCCGATTTTTACGTTGCGTTTCATTTAGGCCTCCTCAAAACTGCATTGGTATTTTTCTTAATTATATAGTTGCGTTTCTGGCTTTGGAATACGAAGAAAGAGGTATTTTGCCCGCTTGACAGACTTAAAAAAGTTATTGAAGGGTAAAACGGCCATCGGTGAACAGCCGAAAACTGCCATTTGAGATAGACATATGTTCAAAATAACTATTCTGTGTGTATAAATTACCCTATTAGGATTATTGTTTGTCCGGATTTGCAAACGTATAATATTAATGCATCAGGGACTTGTTTAAGGAGAGATTATGGGCTTTACCCTCATCACCGGCGGCAGCGGCTTTCTGGGCACATATCTGACGCGTAAGCTGGTTGAAACCGGCCGGAAAGTCATCATACTGGATATCACCGAGACGCATTCACTTCTTTTTGACAGCTTAAGGCAGATAAGGTGCATCCGCAGTGATTTAACCAATGCCGAAGACCTGAGCCGGATTTTCAGTACCTATCCAATCAGCGATGTATACCATGTCGCCGCCAGGGTCGGGCCGCAGGCGGAAGAAAACTTATTGGAAACGTTTCATAACAATGTCCAGGGGACCATCAACCTGCTCGAAGCGTCGAGAACATCCGGCGTTGGCAAGTTTTTCTTTGGCAGCAGTACCGGTGTTTACGGAAGCGGCATTGTACCGGGTGAACCGGTGGGTGAAGACGCCCCGCAGATGCCGTGGCATATGTACGGGAGCACCAAGGTCTGTTGTGAACTGCTGGGCGAACGTTACCATGGCCGGTACGGGCTGGATTTTCGCGGCCTGAGATATCCGCCGATTTTCGGTTTGGAAAGGCAGAGCAAAGGGCTTAGCGGATTCTGTGACAGCGTGATCCGTGAATCATTGATGGGCAGGCCCTATACGATTGATATGGAACCCGACACACTGGTTCAGGGGACGATCACAGTTCAGGATGCGGCGGATGCGGCGGTTGCGCTGATGGAAGCGGATGAAAGTCGCTTGACACGGCGTATCTATAATATCGGCGTTATTTCCTTCACTGCGGCGGAATTAACCGAAACAGTGAAAAAGTATATTCCGGATGCGAAGATATCGTTCAGCAATAACAAAGCGAACTCTGAAAATCTGAAGCGGTGGCCGAAAATGGACAGTACGAGAGCACAAAGCGACTGGGGCTGGGAGGCCAAATACCGAACCACCGATGAATATGTAAAAAGCGTAATTAATGAATATAAGCGGAAAAAAGAAAAGGGTATTGAAAATGATTAAGAATAATGAAATCAAAATTACAACTTTAGATGATAATACAAGCCAGGGTTATGGGGTGCGCGGAGAGCATGGGTTCTCGGTGTTGGTACAGACCAAAGATATGAATCTGCTGGTCGATACAGGCGCCGCCGCGGATACCGTGGTGCATAACGCAGTGGTCAAGGGAATTCCGTTGAATGAAATTGATGCGATTATCTTAAGCCACGGTCACTGGGATCATACGGGCGGATTGGAAACGGTGCTGAGCGCTGTGGGCAGGCCCATACCCGTTTATGCACATCCCGCTATCTGGGATAAAAAAGGAACCTCGGAAGATTTTAAAGGGTTTGCCTATGCCGGCATTCAGTTTTCCCGTGAACACCTGGAACTGCACGGTGCGCAATTTGTGATGAACACAAAGCCGACATGGCTGACCGAGGACATCGTCATTACCGGCGAGGAAGAGATGACCACGGACTTTGAAAACATCGACGCGAATCTGGCGGTGAAGCAGGACGACGGCTCGGTTATTCCAGACCCGATGCTTGACGACCAGTCGCTGATATTAAAGACCGAAAAGGGTCTGGTCATTGTTTTGGGCTGTGCACACCGCGGGGTCATCAACATTATTCGCTATGCGATGAAACTGACGGGTGAAGACAGAATTTATATGGTCATCGGTGGTACGCATTTAGCGCCCGCTTCTTCGACACAGCTGGTTAAAACGATCGAGAGCCTGAAAGAGCTGAAAGTCGCCAATCTGGGTGTTTCCCATTGCACAGGACAGCGGCAGGCAGCCGTGCTGCTGGGCGAATTCGGCGACGGCTTTTTCTATAACAATGCCGGAAATACGATAATTGTCTGATGAATAAAGATACGGAGAAAAAACAGGAGGCAGTAAGCGCGGCAAAACGATTCCGCGGACTTCTGTCACAAGGGCCGGTTGTGATGCCCGGATGCTGGGATGCGCTAAGTGCAAGGCTGGCAGAACGCGCCGGATTCGGCGCCGTCTGCATCACAGGCGGCGGGGTCTCGCAGACACTGATCGGGCATGCTGATCTCGGATATATCACGCAGACCGAGATGCTGGATACAGCCCGGCGCATTGCGGAGGCGGTTTCCATCCCTGTGATTGCAGACATTGACGACGGCTTCGGCAACGTGATGAACGTCAGGCGGACGATTGAGACGGCCCAGCGGATCGGGCTTGCCGGTGTGCATATCGAAGATGTGGCGCCGCCGAAACGCTGCCCGGAACTGGGCGGATCGTCGCTCGTTCCGGCTGAACTGATGGTGGATAAGCTGTCGGTGGCGGGCGAATACCGGCATGATCCGGACTTTCTGATTATCGCACGGACAGATAATTATGAAGGTATGGCTAAATTGATTGCACGCGCTAAGGCCTATGAAGCGGCAGGTGCGGACATGATAATGCCGATCGGCATTGGATCGATTGAAGATTTAAAATTATTGTCAACACAAATCAGCATCCCGATTTGGTACGGCCAGATCGGCGGCGGAAGCAGCCCGGTTGTGACACTGGGTATGGCGCAGTCACTGGGCATCGGCGTGATGGCCTTTACACTTGAAGGATTTACAAGCGCATATCAGGCACACACTGACTATTTAGACCGGCTTTCGGAAGCGAAAAGCCATCCCGCTCAGCGAGTAGCGCCTTGGGCCAAGCTTTGACCTCATCAAAACCTTTGAGGCGGCATGC
>CAXXNY010000008.1:0-20244 GCA_963674805.2 Christensenellaceae bacterium | reverse complement strand
GATTCTCTTTCGTGACCCTGGCGGGGCTGTGGTGGATATCGCAAGTCTGTCCGACCGCGACTTGAGGCCATTTCGCCCACACATACAGATGATCTTTCAAGACCCATTCTCCTCCTTGAATCCCCGGATGACGCTGCTGGATATCATTGGTGAGCCATTGTGGTTGAATGGCATGCGAAACCGCGACGACATACAGGAGCGTGTGGGATACCTGCTGGAACTGGTTGGGCTTCGCTCAGAATTCATGACCAGGTATCCCCATGCATTCAGCGGCGGTCAGCGGCAACGTGTCGGCATCGCTCGCGCGCTGGCCCTCAATCCCAGTCTCATCGTAGCCGATGAGCCGGTGTCGGCTCTCGATGTGTCGGTGCAGGCACAGATTTTGAACCTCTTGTTGGAACTACAAGAGCGACTTAGGTCTGACCATCATCTTTGTCGCGCACAATCTGGGCGTTGTGCGACACATCAGTCATCGCGTGGCCGTCATGTACGTGGGCAGGATCGTGGAGATAGCAGATGCGGGTACTCTTTTTGCAGCGCCTCGGCATCCCTACACAGAAGCCTTGCTGGCAGCCGTTCCCAAACACGATCCATTGTTGAGGTCCAGGCACATACCCCTGGAGGGAGAAGTGGCCGATCCAGCTAACCCGCCCAGTGGCTGCCATTTCCATCCTCGCTGTCGGTATGCAAGGGACATTTGCCGTGAGGAACCGCCGGCTCTCAGGGAAATCGAGCCGGGGCACCTCGTGTGTTGTCACCTGTCTCAGAAGCTAGACCTTGTGGGCGTTGGATGACGACTGACAACAGTCGCTGTTACGCATTGATGAAGGGGAGAACAATGAACGATCAAACAAGAAACGCCAGTTGCCAATCTGAGGATGCCTCCCGCTTTCCTCGTTTCTATGTACACCATGATGGATCCATACTGCACTACGTCCCTGCTCCACTCACGCGAGAACGACTCCTGGAAGAGACTGTCGGCGTGCTGGCGGGCACCCAGGTCGACGGCATCATCTGCCACCTGTTCTCATTCGGGGATACAGTACCCCTGTTCCGGTCGGCTATCAGCGATGCGATGATGGTCAAGCCGGCCAGGTTAGTCAGCGTCAACAATTGGAGGAATCTGCACAACCTGGAGGCCATACTCGAAATGGAACCGGATCCCTGGTCCCAGGCGGTCGCCGAAGCGCACCGACAGGGTAAGGAATTCTGGGCCGGCATGCGCTTCAACGATGCACACCCGAGCAGCTACGGGCTACGCAGCCGGTTCGGAGTGAATCATCCGGAGTACTACCTGGGCGACCGCTGCGATCTGCACGACAAGAACAATCCTGGACCTTGCCGGCATCTGGATTATTCTCTCCACGAGGTCCAAGCTCACCGTCTTCGCCAGATCGAAGAGGTCTGCTCGGTGTACGATGTGGATGGCTTCGAACTAGATCTCACACGTGATATCGGGCATTTTGCGCCGGCGACGCTCACCCTCGAACAACGCACAGACTTGCTTACTGGATATCTCAGAGAGGTCAAACAGATCATAGACAGAGTCGCTACTCAGCGGGGCAGGCGTCTGAGCATTGGGCTACGCGTACCTGCAACTCCTGACGTCTGTCGAGAAGTCGGCTATGGCGTCGAACAATGGGTTCACGATGGGATCATGGATGTACTCACCCCAAGCGTGTACTACGACACATCATGTGAATTGCCCTATGCAAGCTGGGTCGAGATGGTCCGTGGAACCTCGTGTCGCATCTATGCAAGCGTCATGGAAGGTGTCGGTCCTGGGCGCTTCGCGCCTCCTCCTAAAGAAGCCGTGCGCGCCGCCGCTCTCAATGCGTGGCGCGCCGGCGTCTTCGGAGTCAACCTGTTCAACTTTCACCACCAACTCATCTGCAATCGAGTTCAGGACGTCGAACTACTCTCGGAACTGGGCCACCCGAAGACACTGGAACGCAAGGACAAGCTGTACATGATCGCAGGAAGGGCCCAGAACTACCAGGGTCAGCACGGCTCCATCGAAGATTACGCCATTGCCCCTGATCCTATTGGAGTTCACCAACACCAACTCCCGTGTGACGTGCCTGTCGAGCCAGATGGCCCAGGCATCGTCATCGAAGTTCCCATCGCGGACGATGTGGTCACAGCCAGAAAGGATGGCTACCTGGCCTCTATTACCTTGCGCCTGGATCTGTGCAACATCACTGGCGAGGAAAAGATAGACCTGAGTTGGAATGGCATCTCCATTGACAGCAGGACTGCCTACATGCAGCCTGGCACGCAATATCCATGGAACTGGAACGGCATGCATGGTCAGTTGGAGGCCAGTTTCGATCTGACTCATGGCAACCGGGTGAAACAAGGTGAGAACGAGTTCCGGCTCATTCTTCGTAGTCGACCGGAAGATCTGGCTCTGCCACTGCGTGTGTGGGCGCTACGCCTGGAGATTCGCTATCATGTGCTGCCTATGCGGCTGGGGACGTGAATTCTTGCGCAAGACCAGGCAGGGGGAGACTTCGCATATTTGCCCCGACGGAGTCATATAGATGACACGTAAGATGGACTGGCGATCAAATGAGTTCATCAGGATGGTGGCGCTGGGAGAAAGCACGACTGCTGGAGGATGGAGTTCGGCGCCTGATCGCTGCTGGGCGGCCATTCTGGCGAGCCTAATAAGTGATTATCAGGCTTCACCGGTCGAGATGTTCAATGCCGGCATTGGGGCCAATGTCATCTCGACGGCAAGTGCCGCCTATCCATACAGCGGCAAACCCACCGGCCTGGAGCGGCTGCAGAAACACGTCATCGATCAGCATCCTGATCTACTGATAGTCTCCTATGGAGAGAACGATGCTCGTGGAGGAACGCCCCTTGGACTGTTTGAGAAGGAGCTTGTGAGACTAGTCCGGGATGTTCGCAAACAGATAGACCCGCTGATCGTACTGCTCGGTCCTTACTATGTCACCGACTTTACACAGGGCGGCGAGCATTGGAGCCATGCCAGCCTTGAGCTACTGTACTGCTTCGATGAAGCCATCGCACGAATTGCACATGAGCAGCATTGCCTTTTCGTAGATGTCCTATCGGCGAGTGCGCAAGCGGATTGGATGGTTCATTATGACGGTGTCCATCAGAATGACCTGGGACACCGCATCATCGCAAATCGCATTTTCGAAGTACTGGCCCAGAACTGCTCATGCCTGGCACAACGCGCACAGGAACTGGAGCACACAAGCCCACGGTGGCGCGATGAATCGATTCTGATGGCGGAGGATATGCGTGAGGTGCCGGCAGACTGACTACAAAGCGAGCCTGAACTGAAAGGAACGGTCAGCAACGAGTTCATAACCTGATCCATTCTGGTAGCCAGACAAATCATGTTGGGAGGACAATGTGAGCTATACGCGCGGGAGAGCTGGGTTCTTTCTCGAACCTACGGATCGAATTCCCCGTTTTGAAACCATCTACCATCCAGGAATGCTACAGCACCTCTCGGGGCTGAATCCGTATACTCATCCCAGAGAGGCGAGCCTGGCTGCCATGCACGTGCTCGACATGGATATCTATCGCGTGGGGACCTTACCCGATCGCTCTAGCTCTTTGACTATTGGGCAGATAGCCGATAGTTCACAGGAGGCTCTGAACGTAACGGATTTTGGCGCCGCTCCCCCCAGTTCGCCTGATGTATCTTCAGCTCAATCCCAGGGGAAAGTGAAATCTACCTATTGGGGATTGATTGATACGCAGACTCGCCTGGAGTTCGAAGTTACGTCTCCTGAGGGCGTTTTCGACTACGATCCTAGGCAGGCAGAAACCCGGAGCCAGGCGGAATTGACCACATTGTATCGTTGCCAATTGCAGGAAGCACAGGCACTGATGGGAGATCAGGCTTATACTGTGGCGCAATTCTACACTACACTTTTCATGTGGCCAGTAATGCTGTTTGGCTGGGAGAACTTTATGATAGCGGCGATGCTGGATCCTGATCGCTTTCAAGTAATTCTGGATGGGTTTGCCGAGATATCGATGCGCCACCTGGCTGCCTGGGCAGACGCCGGCATCGAGGTACTGTTCTGCCACGACGACCTGGCGATGACCGATCGGATTGTCTTTCCCCATCCCTGGTATGCCACGTACATTTATCCCTGGTATCGTCGTTTCTGGGAGATGCTCAGAGAGCGTGAGGTTCGCGTGATCTTCGTGTGTGACGGTGCATTCGACCCACTGGTTACGGATTTGATCGAGTTGGGGGTGGATGGGTTTCAAGTCGAACGGAGATTCGATATCTCTGGCTTCCTTGAGAGGTTCGGGCAAAGCCACGTGTTGGTCGCCGGCGTGGATCAGTACACGCTGACCTTTGCCACGCCTGAAGAAGTACGGCAGGCCACCAAGGAGACCGCCGAGATGGGGCGGCGCTATCCCGGCTTCATCTGGCGTGCTGATACGAGCATCCCCGGCAATATCCCTGTCGAGAATCTGCAAGTCTATTTCGAGAGCCAGGATGAATTCGGTCGGCGGTGATCGACCTGTGAACGATCATTCCGGCCGGGCTGGCCGGAGAGGGAGAGAAATGATGACAATGACTTCTGCCGAGCGGGTGCGAACTGCTCTACAAGGCAAACAACCGGATCGCGTCCCCTATTGCGAGTTGGGCATCGACCGGGCGCTGGCGCAACGCCTGATGGGCTGGGGCGCGCCCATCAATCAGGCCAGCGATCTGGAAGCCAATGTGTTCTCGCCGGCCGAGAGTAAGGCGCTGGCTGAGTTCCTCAAGCTGGACAACATCAATTATGTCCTCCGCGCGCCCGTATACGCACACAAAGAGCCGGGGTTGGATGGAAGGCGCTTCTACGGAGAAGGCATGATCCGTACAGCGGCCGATCTGTCGATGGTCCAATTGCCCGATCCGCACGATGACGCGCTCTACGCCGGCGCGCGAGCATTCATCAGACAGAAAGAGGACTACTCAGCCTGGTTCGTCACGCGCATTGGGATCTTCTCGACCATGTTGAGTATGGGTATCGAGGGATTCTCTATCGCACTTTACGACGATCCGGATCTGGTGGATACGCTGTTGAACATGTATTGTGAGTGGGTGCTGGTAGCGGCTGAACGGGCTTGCGCGCTGGGGTTCGACGTCTTCGTCTCCACCGATGATATGGCCCATAAATCCGCTCCGATCTTCTCTCCACGTGTTTTTCACGAACTTGTGCTGCCCCACTATCGCCGTGTTGCTGAGAAACTTACGATACCATGGCTGATACATAGCGACGGGAATATTCTCCCCTTTCTGGAGGACTTGCTCGATGTGGGAGTCACCGGCATCCACCCCAATGAGAAGGGCGCAGTCGATATCTACGAGATGAAACGCAGGTACGGCCATCGTGTGTGTCTTCTCGGAAACGTGGATCTCAATATCCTGACTATCGGCACACCTACTGATGTCGAGGCTGAAGTGAGAGATCTGATCGCCGGCGTGGGACCTGGGGGCGGTTATATCGTAACTAGCGGCAATAGCCTGGCCGGTTACCTCCGGCCAGACAACGTGATCGCCCTGTCGCAGGCTGTCCAGAAATACGGCGCCTACCCGCTCGTCGTATGACAATAGCTGGTCCCCGATGCCTTCGCTGAAGGGGCGTGCATACGCAATATCCATCTCACATGGAAGACATAATATGAGCATGACGGAGTACATCGAGATCACCAGCGACGATTTGAGTCAGTTTTCCAACCAGGGGCCGGCATTTGTCACTTTTGGCGAGGTACTGGTTCGTGACACGCCGGCCGATCAGGAGCGACCTGAGAGGACCCGCCTGGTTCATCTGTCGATGGCCGGCAGCGAGTACACGTTGGCCATGGGCCTGGCTCGTCTGGGTATTCCTTCGGCATTCGTGACACGTGTTCCGGATAATCCCTACGGCCGAGCCGTGGCAAACCTCGCCCGCGGACAGGGTGTGAACGTCGAGCACTGTGTCTGGGCGCCGAAAACGGAACCTATTGGACGTCTCATCTACGAAATCGGGCGCACACCAAGAAAGAACACAGGGGTTTACCAGCGCATGTTCTCTGCAGCGTCCAGACTGGATGCAGGGATGGTCGACTGGAAGAGCGCGCTGAAGGATGCCAGGATTTTCCACAGCTCTGGAATTACTTTTGGCCTGGCCACTCATAGCGAGTACCAGAGAAACTACTGTTACGGTGCATTCGTGGACGCTATCGCCCAGAAGCCGGCAGGCTGCTGCGTGGGCATGGATTTCAACTACCGCAACACGTTGTGGTCCCCTGCTCAGGCGCGTGAGCTTCTGACACCGCTCATTTCCGACCACGTCGATATTCTGATCACGACGATCGAGGACATAGCCAGGCTCTATGGCATTGCCTGTGGACAGTACTCGGCCAAACAGGTCGTCGATGGTGACCTGGGGCACATCGAGGATGACGACATCCAGGAGTTTGCACGCCAGGTTCGCAAGCTGTTCGATGTGGCTATCATTGCCATTACCATTCGCTACCCCGACACCTTCGAGCAACATCGCTGGGAGTCAGCGGCCGTAGATGCCGAGGGGAACTTCTTTCGCTCTCCTGTTATCAGACCCATTACGCTGTGGGACCGATTGGGCGGTGGCGATACGTGGAATGCCGGCTTCTACTATGGTCTGCTTACAGCGGGATTCGAGGGGGTAGGGCTTGAGAAAGGCATACTGGTAGGTGATGCGGCCACTAGGCTCAAACAAACGCTGATGTTCGATTTGCCCATTGTCGACAAGGCCGAGATCGAAGCCTTGATGAAGGCTGAACGATATGGCGGGGGGAAGAGAACCTCGCGATGAAAGGGAAGAACATGAACAAGAACGCTACAACTAGCCTCATTCATGAGACGGGCGTCATTGCGATAATGCGTGCTCGTTCCTCGGAGCAATTGATAGCCGCCGCTGATGCCCTCAAGTTGGGTGGAGTGCGAGCTATCGAAGTAACGATGACCACACCTGGCGCGCTGGAGGTGATCGCGGAAGCCAAGGCCAGATACGGCTTGGATATTGCCTTTGGGGTCGGCAGCGTCCTGGATGCGCAGACGGGACGCGCGGCGATCCTGGCCGGCGCTGACTTTGTCGTGTCACCCATACTCGACATCGAGCTGATCAGGCTGTGCAATCGCTATGGCGTTCCTGTGATGCCGGGATGTTACTCGCCTACCGAGGTAGTCGCCGGCTGGGAGGCCGGCGCTGACTTCATCAAGCTGTTCCCGGCCAGCGTGGGCGGACCTGACCTGATCAAGGCCATCCTGGCTCCATTTCCGCAGGTTCAGATTGTCCCAGTTGGCGGGGTGAATCTGGACACAGCATCCGACTTCATCCGAAAAGGATCTGCTGCCATAGGAGTGGGAAGTAGCTTGGTCAGTCAGGCGCTTTTGGATGCGGGCGACATGGATGAGTTATCACGCCGGGCCGCTGTATACATCGAGCAGGTGAAAAGGGGGAGAGGGACGGAGTAACAAAGAACACGTACCACGAAAACGGATGAGTGGGGCGGGATTCTGAGGTGAATCGTTTGCTGTCGCGACATGGGACTGAACTCCTCTCGGTGTGTCTGTACACTACCCATCGAGGTATTCAGTCCCATGTCTACTAGATATTGTGTTTGGTGGCGACGACTGGACTTGAACCAGTGACCCAACGATTATGAGCCGTTTGCTCTACCAACTGAGCTACGTCGCCGGAAATTACATCTGGCTATCCGAGTTCGACGGATAGCCAGTTCAGGTAGCGGGGGTTGGATTCGAACCAACGACCTTTGGGTTATGAGCCCAACGAGCTGCCACTGCTCCACCCCGCAACGAAGGTGTTTCTTAACCACGGGAGGCATTATACTACAGGGTGCGCATTCTGTCAAGGATTGATCAATGCTTTTGCCCAGTCGGTCCAATGAGGGGCTTCTGACTCTTTGGGCTGCGTCTCGCTCGGCAGGGCCGGCTGTGCTGCGGCCGGCGATTCTTCGAATTGCAGAATGGCTGTACCTTCATTACGGCCCACCATTCCGAAATCCTCACGGAGGCTGCTCTCGATTGTGGCATTGCTGCCTGATTCGTCGAGCTGTTGTCTCAACGCCTTGACTTGCGACTCTACGACTTGCACCTCACGAGCCAGTGCGTCACGTTCCGCCTGCTTTTGCTGGCAAAACACCGATTTCTGGGCCATGTTGAAGATAAGAACCACCGCAACTATGCCGACGCCGATGGTGAGCATCTGCGATATCGTCAGTTTGAACGGTCTTTTGCGGATACGCATGGCATCCTCTCCGTGTGGGGCGCTGCAAGTCGGTCAGATTCGCCGGCGACAGAGAAACGACTCCATTTCACCAAAAAACAAACCCCAGGTGCTGCTGCGCCCTGGGGTCGTTGGTGCCGAAGGAGGGATTTGAACCCACATGGGCGTAACGCCCACTGCGCCCTGAACGCAGCGTGTCTACCAGTTCCACCACTTCGGCATCCCATCTTCCGTGCTTGTTGGAAGCCCCTTAAATATACCACCTGTCCCAGATATTGTCAAGTGCGATGCGCTGAGGGGTGCGCGTCGAGTTCGCAGGCAGGAGGCAGCGCGACCCGGCGGGCATTGGCTCGTATTCAATGATAGGGATGTCCAAGAGCGATCTCTGCGCCGGCCAGAGTTCGCGTCCAGGGATACCGGGAGGTCAACTCATGACCGGGACGACTCACGACAAAACCTCGCGCCTCTTTCCTCTCGACGCCTTGCGGGGCGTGATCATGCTGCTCATGGCGCTGGATCATGCCAATCACTTCGTGGCGCAGAAACACTCTAGCGGGGAGATGTGGGCCGGCCTGTATCCGGTCTACCTGGATGCACTGACGTTTCTCACGCGTTGGGTGACCCATCTGGCAGCGCCGGGCTTCTTTCTCCTGATGGGCGCCGGCATGGTCCTCTTCGCACGCTCCCGCCAGAGACAGGGCTGGTTTCGCTGGGCCATCATACGCCACTTCCTGATCCGTGGCGTCGTCTTGATGATCTTGCAGCAACTGATCGTCAATCGTGCCTGGGAGCTTTCGCCGGGCGGCTGGGGCGTCACGATCTATATCGGCGTGTTGCACGCCCTGGGTGCTACCATGATTCTGAGCAGTCTGCTGCTCTGGTGCCGGCCGGCGCACCTGGGCGCGCTGGCTGCTATACTCCTCGTCGGTATGGACTTGACGCATCCCGGGCCAGAGATGTGGGGCGTCGTCAGCAACGCGCCCCTGACAGTGTTGTTCCTCTATCCCGGCGGCGACAACGCCTTCTGGGTCTTCTACCCGATTTTGCCCTGGCTGGAACTGGTCGTCTTTGGCGTGCTGCTGGGCCGTTGGTTGGCCGATGAACCACGGCGCGCCTATGGCCGGACATGGAAGCTGGGGCTGGCGTTCCTGGGCGTTTTCGTCGTACTACGCGCGCTCGACAGCTTCGGCAACATTCGCCCGCGCATGAGCGACAGTTGGATCGACTTCCTGAACCCGGTGAAATACCCGCCCAGCATGACTTTCACACTGATGACTACCGGCATCAACCTGCTCTTGCTATGGCTCTTCTCGCGCGCCGGCGCCCTTGCCCAGCGCATCCTGCACCCTCTGACGGTGTTTGGCCGTACACCCCTCTTCTTCTACGTGCTGCACCTGTTTCTGTACGCCGGTATGGGATACCTCTTCGCGCCGGCCGGCACGAGTATCGGGCTGCTGTACCCCTTCTGGCTGCTTGGCGTGCTGCTCCTCTATCCTCTGTGCTTGTGGTACGGGCGCGTCAAACAGACGCAGCCGGCCAGTTCGGTGTGGCGCTTTCTGTAGGGCTTTGGTGGTGTCCGGATCGCCGTTTGACAATGCATGTCAGGGAATCTAGAATACGGGGCATCATTCGTCTTCTGATGCAACTCGTCGTGCAACACCATCGGAGGTCAAGTATGTCCCAAACACCACACAAGCGGGTCACCCGCGACGTCACCTATTGCGAACACAGCCGCTTCAATCGCCCCACCCTGACCGTATCTCCGGGAGAGACCTTCATCGCGGAGACAGAATTGTGCTCCGGCGATTGGTTGCAGAGCATCGACGATCATTGGTATCCAGGAATCGGATTCGGTCCCAATCCGGCCGTGGTGGTGGAGATCGCCGGCGCACAGCCGGGCGACATGTTGGCAGTGCGAATCGAGAACGTTCAGGTCGACGAGCTGGGATACACCGGCTTTGGCCCGCAACGCAACCCCTTCCCGGACTGGATTCGCCACGTCGAGTGGGGCGTGGTCACCCGTACGGTGCGCATTCGCGATGGGTTTGTGGAGTGGTCCGACGATCTGAAGCTGCCGGTGCGTCCCATGGTGGGCACATTGGGCACTGCACCGGCCACTGAGGTGTTTGCCAATGGTTGGCCCGGCCGGCACGGCGGCAACCTCGATGCCCAGGAGGTCTGCCCTGGCGCGACGCTCTATCTGCCGGTCAACGTGCCGGGTGGATTGTTGCACATTGGCGATGTACACGCCATCCAGGGAGATGGGGAGATCAATTCTGGCGGGGGCATCGAGTGCCGGGCCGAGGTCACGCTGACGGTCGACGCCGAGCCGAAGCCGGCGCGCATGGGGTGGCCGCGCATCGAGAATGAGACGCATCTGATCGCGGTGGGGTGCGCCCGGCCGGCGGAAGACGCCTTCCGCATCGCCACCGAGCAACTGGTTTACTGGCTGGCGGATGACTACGGCATGGATGAGCGGGACGCGTTCTTGCTACTGGGGCAGGTGCTCGAGGCGCGCTGCACCCAGTTCGTGAATCCGTTGTACACCTATGTGGCGAAGATTGCTCGCCAGTACTTGCCCTGATCCTGTGACCTATCGGCAACCAGCCTGGGCCCTCAGTTGGTGAAATCATGTCACTGCAGACGGGTCTGGGCTGGCATGACCATTCACGCGGTCCCCCAGAGCAGGACGTAATAGCTCACACACTGGATCGGGCCGGCCTGCAGGGCTTCCCGAAGGCGCGTCAGGCCCCGCTGGAAGGCATCCTCCGGGATGAGATGCAGCGTCGAGTAGGCTTTGCTCTCATAGGGGCCGATGTCGCTGCGCTCGTAGGCGAATTCCACCTGGTGTTCGCACACAGCGTCGAAGCCGGCGGCTGCCATCTGCTCCCTCAATTCTGCGATGCGTGGGTAGCGCGCGATTTCTCGTTCTACTGTCTCGGGGAAGTACTCTGACAGAGGCCGGCGATGGCGAATGATCCACTCAGAGTCGGTCGCCGTGCATACGCGGCCACCCGGTTTCAACACCCGTCTGGCCTCGTTGTAGAAGGCCGGCCGGCCCTCGACGTGATGGATCACGTCGACGGAGAAGACCAGATCGAAGCTGTCGTCGGGGAAGTCGAGCTTCTCGGCGCTGCCGATGCCCAGGGAGACCTTACTCGTTTGCCGGCGCGCCGCGTCCAGCATCTCTCTCGATGGATCGATCCCCGTACACTGGGCGCCGGCCAGTTGCTCCAGCGCAGCGACGTAGTTGCCAGTTCCGCACCCCACTTCCAACACCGATGATTGCGGACCGATTCCACCTGTCTCCCAGAGGTCCTTGACTACCCCGGGATGCACCTGCCGGTGCCGTGCGTAGTCTTCCGCCAGTCGATCGTAGTCCAACACTGTGTCTTCACTCCTTTTGCAATGCATCTCGAATCGCGTTTTCGATCCCCTCGCGGGGCGCCTCGTAGCCCCATCCGATTTCGACGCCATCTACGAAGATGGCGCGCGGAATGTGATAACGCTGTAATACGTCTGGCTGGTCTGCTGGGTATTCGCTCAACACGACCTTTTCACCGAATTCTGATGCGATCTCGCGCACTCGCTGCGCTTCGATGGCGCTGGTGGGGCAGAAGACGGTCCAGAAGAGGTCGATCACGACTTTGCCGGCAATCGGCTGGTGCGTGTACTGTGGCTCCAGGAAACGCGGCGCGACCGCCGTGGCGTCCCACGCCTTCCAGAGTAGCGCGGTGTTCTTCCTCTGTCCGGCCACCTGGAAGCCGGCAGCGATGAAGAAGCTGGCCGGCATGAACCAGAAGTCGCCGAAATAGCCGATGGTGGTGAGCCCTTTTCCGCCCTGTTTGCGGGCCTCTCTCTCAGCGGCATCTGTCAGGGCGCGGCCGGCGCCCTGGTGTTGCGCGTCGGGCGTCACGAAGAGACACGGTATGGTGTGCAGTCCACTGCCCAGTGGCCCCCAGGGGCTGATCTCGATGGGCATGACGTGCAGGAATCCTACCGGCTTCTCGCCGGCGAAAGCGACTTTCACGCGTGATCCCTGCGGGTGCAGCCGGCGTATGCGCTCGATGCGCGCATCGGCGGATGCGTCTGCTTCCGCCCTGCAGAGGCAGTCGGAGATGTCGTCGACGTGGCTGCACGTTCCGACGAAGTACTCGCTCTCTGAGTCGATATCGCGTACGACTATCGAAGACATGGCGTTACTCCTCTTCCGTACAGTTCCTTTCCATCCATTGTGTGGCATAATCGACCAGGGCGCGCTGAGGGAAGAATCGAGCCGTGGCGCCGGCGATTCGTCCGACCTTCTCCATGCCGGTATCCCGCGCGAAATCCGCGCCGATGCGCTCGAAGTCGGAGTCGTTCGTCTCGAAATCTCGAAACGTGACCCACCGGCGCCGGCCATCGACGATGATCGGCGCGCTGTTCGTCGTGATGGCTTTGCCGGCGAAATCCGCGCGGTACTCGGCCAGATGGAGCGACGTGTTGTTTCCATGCCCGACGCCAAGCAACAGCACCCGGGCGTCACAATCATAGAGCCGGGCCAACGGCGACTGTTCGCCCAGGCCGAAGGCCAGAGAGTGCCCCGCTGTGATGAATTCGGCATTGGGGCCGCGCGCCGCAAAGGAGTCGCGGGGTTGGTTGCTGCGCAACACCCCCCGCTGCTTGCGGAATGTCTCTGCGATGATGCCCATACCTCGCGTGGGAGTCAGATCGGGATCGAACGCCGGCATCGTCTGTCGGATCGTTTCCCACCACGCTTCCGGAACAGGCGGGTTCTCCCAATAACCTGGGTCCGACAGGTCGCCAGAATGGGCAGGCATGACCAGTGTGCCGATTTCGCTTAGAGCGCCGGCTTCGCCCTGAGCGCCGGCTTCGCCCTGAGCGCCGGCTTCGTCCAGCGCTGCTTCCAGAGCCAGTATTACGGCCACGGCGCCGCCGCAGACCCAGCCCAGCGCGCTGAGCGAAGAGTGCACCAGCAACGTCATGCCGGGCGTGACGCCGAGAGCGGCCAGGTCGGCGCGGAGCGAGTCCACGGTCGCCGGCGCGGGTTGATTCTGAATGCGTGTGATGGTTGCTTGTTCGTTCATGAGTGACTCCAATGTGATGTGCGTGATTACGAGATGCGCGTGCGCACCGGCGCTACCTGTACTCGCCGGGCCAGGTCGCGCCATTCGGGCGACCCATCATTGTCCCAACGCTCCAACCGCACCCCATGCTCATAGGCCGGCTGGTTCCCGTTGGCAAAGTCGTTCCAGTAGCCGGCCGGCCCCATCTCGCCGGCATACCACGTTCGGCTGCCGTCGTACCGTACTACGGCGTACAGGGCTTCGACATTTGGTTTGTCTGGGCTGTTCACTTGCCATTGCAGCGCCTTTTCATCGAACTCGATTCCCAGTCCCGGGGCTTCTGGCACCTGGGCGTAGCCGCCGTGTACGACGAAGGGTTCCGTGACCAACTGGTTCTGGTAGATATTGACACAACTCACCAGAGGCCATTGTGCTTGCTTCAGTACTGAGCCGAGATGCAGTCCCATGGCTGTGCTGATGCCAGTGCCACAGATCTGCATCCAGAAAGGCATGTTGGATTCCTCTGCCCAATGCCCGTGGCGCAGAATGCCGGCCGCGCCGATCTGGTCCAGGACAAAGCCATCGTAACATTGCTTCCAGTCCGATGGCGTGATAGGGGACCGGTGGTCAGGCGTCATGCAGCCAAAGTTGCCATAGTGCACCGCGACGGGACGGTTTGTCTTGCTCCGTATCCGGCGATACCCTTCGAGGTCGCCATGTGGGATCGGCGATTCATAGAGCCCAATGATCGAGTAGTGATCGAGTTCGGCCAGCACCCGGGTGGCGTTTCCCTCGTGGACCAGCAGCCCGTTGAAGTCGTATCCAATGCTGAATCCCGCCGGCGCGGCGGCGCTTGTCAGCCGCGCTTGCTCGTACACATCCCACCAGGGCCTGGCTTTCTGCTTGAATGTGGTGTATCCAGATGTGGCCGCTGCCTTCGTTTCCGCCGCGAAATCTTCCGGCGGCATGTCGATGGCCCACCACGATATCGGGCACCAATCGCGCAGCTTTTTGCCGAGGAGACGGTGCACCGGCGCCTCCACTGCCTTGCCGGCCACATCGAAGAGAGCCATTTGCAAGCCAGCACCCAGCGAGTCGTCCCACAGGAGATCAAAGGGGTTTTGCCCCCTGGCGCGGGCGACCATCTCTGGTTTTGTGGCGCCGTAGTAGCCGGGCAGGTTCTCGCCGATGCCGACCAGTCCACTGTCAGTCGTGACCCGAATGACCTCGGAGATCGACCAGCCATTCAGTGTGCGCTCCATGGCGCGGCCGGCGACCTCACGCATCGGTACATCGAGCCAGATTATCTCGATATCCTTGATCTTCATGCGCTTCCTCCCTGTTTTGGGCGCGTGTGCGAACTATGCTCCCTCCGAGTAGGTGGCCAGAAGACTGGCTGTGTGTTGCACGAGGACATCAAGACATTCCTGTCCGAACTCCGCATTGGCCGACGCCGGGTTGTCGGTGGCGCCGGGGCCGGCGGCCCACACGCCATGAGTGAACACCACCGCTCCCATGAGCGGATTGAAGATGCGGTCGGCCGGCTCGAAGCTCTCCGCCAGCGCGTTCAGCGCATCGAGATCGACCAGATCCGGGCGCAAGGCCATCACCATCGACGTCTCGAAGTGGCCGGCGTGCCCCGGCAATAGCGGGTCGGCGATCAGGCCCTGTTCGGTCAGGGCGGAGCGCGCGATGTTCCAGTAGTCGACCGTAGCCACCGAGATTGGATGCCCCAGCCGGTTCACCAGGTCCAGGCCGATGACCCCCAGCGGATGGGTGTTTCCGCCATGCCCGTTGAAGAGCAATATCTTGCGGAACCCGCTGTGGACCAGGCCTTCCACGATTTCGGTGACGGCCTGCATGAAAGTGGCGCTCGTCAGCGACAACACACCCGGAAAGGGTCTGTGGTGATGCGAGTTTCCGAAACAGAGCGCCGGCGCCAGCACGACGTTGGCCGGCTCTGTCAGCGATTCGACGGCTGCGCGGGCGACTGTTTCACAGAGCAGAAGATCGGTGAATATGGGCAGATGAGGCCCATGCTGCTCGATGGAGGCCACCGGCAGCACGGCCAGCGCCTCGGGCGCCACCTGTCGAATCTGTTCACGCGTCATTTCGGATAGAAGCCTGGACATTGACATCCTCCATGGGTAGTAGCGCCATGATCGCTGCTGCGATCAGGCAATTTCACTCTGCCTTCCGGAAAAGCCACCTGGTTGTTACACCATGTCGTGTTCAGCGCTGTCGCCAACGATTCCAGAACAACGTGCTCAGTATCTCGCTGCAATGGGCATGCGTCGGCCCATGCCGAAGGCCTTGCTGGTTACTTTCAGGCCGGGCGCAGCCTGCCGGCGCTTGTACTCGGTGCGCTTGACGGCGCGGATCACCCAGTTCACGATTTCTGCGTCGAAGCCTTTCTCGGCGATCTGCTCGTTCGAGTAACCTTCCTCTACGTAGAGATGCAGTATGCGGTCGAGCACCGGGTAGGGGGGCAACGTATCCTGATCGACCTGGTTGGGCCGCAGTTCGGCCGACGGCGCCTTCTCGATGGTGGCCGGCGGAATGATGATGCCATGCCGATTGGCATAATGGGCTAATTCATAGACCATCATCTTTGGCACGTCGGCGATGACGCTGAGGCCACCGCTCATGTCGCCATAGAGCGTACAGTAACCCACGGCCATCTCGCTCTTGTTGCCGGTGGAGAGCACGAGATAGCCGAACTTGTTGGAGAAGGCCATCAGGATATTGCCACGAATGCGGGCCTGAATGTTCTCTTCGGCTACGTTTGGCTCCGTGCCGGCGAAATGGGGTTCCAGTGCGTCGAGGTAGGCCGAAAACATGCCGGTAATTGGGATGACCTCGAAACGAATGCCTAGATTGGCGGCCAGTTCGCGGGAGTCTTCCACGCTGCCCGTCGAGGAGTAGGGTGAGGGCATGGTGATGCCCAGCACGTTGTCGACGCCCAGGGCTTCTGTCGCGAGCGCGCACGTGAGCGCAGAGTCGATACCTCCCGACAGGCTGATGATTGCCTTGGAGAAGCCGCACTTGCGCAGATAGTCGCGAATGCCCAGGACCAATGCATCGTGCACCGATGCGATTTCTGTCTGGGGTGCGTAGCTGCCGGCGATGCCGGCGCTCTGCGTGTCGATGGTCTGTATGTCTTCCTTGAAGGAGGGTGACACCAGTATCGGTTGCCCCATGTTGTCGAGCGCCAGGCTGCGGCCATCGAATATCAGTTCGTCGTTGGCGCCGATCTGGTTCACGTATACGAAGGGGATGCCATGCCGGCGGGCGTGATTGCGAATCAGCCGATGACGGACCGCCTCTTTGCCGGCGTGAAAGGGGGATGCAGAGATATTGACGAAGATCGTGGCGCCCCGGACAGCCAGTTCCTCGATGGGATCGTGGGCGTACGCTCGTTGCGCCGGCCACAAGGCCGGGTCATTCCAGGCATCTTCGCAGATAGAAATGCCGAGCATTTCCCCCTTGAAAGGCGCTACGTCGAGGTCTGGGGCCGGGTCGAAATAGCGGGCCTCATCGAAAACGTCGTAGGTGGGCAACAGTGATTTGTGCTGTTGGGCGATGATTTGTCCCTCGTAGAAGAGCAGCGCGGAGTTGTAGAGTCCGGCGCCGGCGTGCTGGCCCGTGCGAGTGGGCAGCCCCACCAGGATGCCTGTGCCGGGATAGCGCGCGGAGAGATGTGCTATTTCTTTTTCCGCCTGTCCTACATTTTCGATGAACCAGGGTTTTTCGAGTAGATCTCGGGGGGGATAACCAGTCAGGAAGAGTTCTGGAAAGACGACGAGATCGGGCGCCGGCTCTCGCTGACTGGATAACACCTCTTCGATGCGTGCCAGGTTTCCGTCGATGTCGCCGACAATCGGATTGAGTTGCGCCAGTGTGATTTTCATAGTGGTTCAAACCTCGGCCATGGGGTCATCAGCCCCCTGTATGCACAAGCAGGTTGCGCCGCACGCCTTCCAGCCCACGATCCATGTGGCTTGGTTCGTCGCTGATATGGCCATACTCTACTTCGTAGAGCGGCGCGATGCGGGTATAGAAGCCGGCGCGCTTCAGAATGCTGCCATCGTCGTCCGGCGCATAGAATCGAATGACTGATTCGGTGAAGGCTTCTCCGAAATCTCCCAGGAAGCCGGCGAAATCGAGGGCTGGATCGCCAATCCTGGCGTCGCCCCAGTCGATGATCCCCACCAGAGCGCCCCGTTCCGGCTCGCAGAGAATGTGCTCCGTCCCCAGGTCGCCGTGGATCAGGGCCGGCGTGAAGCGAAAGAGGCGTTCGTCTTCCAGATGCGCCTCCCAGAACCGGTCGAGCCGGCGTCTCTCGGCGCGGATCAGATGTGGGGCCAGCCACTCGTCCGTGCGCCGGCGCAGATCGACGTATTGGTTTCGCCACGTGTCGATGTCATGGGCCAGCGTCCCCAGTTCGACGGCCCGCTCGACCGGAAAGGCGTGCAAGGCCCGCAGGCAATTGGCTAGTTGCCACGCCATCGATGACTTTTGTGCGCCCTCGATGTGCTGATCGGCCAATTGGATGCCGGCGATCTTGCGATACCCCACGAATAGGCCAGGATTATCCCCGGCGTCCGACGCCACGAATTCGAAGCGTGGAATCTGCACCGGCAGCGCTCCGGCCAATTTGGGCAACAAGGCCATCTCCCTGGTCAGTTGTGTATCCACGTCTGGCCGTCTCGGAAACCGGAAGATGATCTCGCCATTGACCTCCAGCACGAAACTGTCCCATCCTGCCGTGATGGGCGTGACGTGCTCTACGATCAGATCGGGGAAGTGGACTCCGATCATCTCCAGATAGCGTGTGATTTCCATGCGTCGACCCATTTGGTCGGTCATGCTTGCAACGCGACGAATCACCGTATCACATCTTGTCACGCTGCAAGCATGGCCGACGATGGCTGGTAATGCGCTTTACGTGGCCGGCTTCAGTATATCACATTCCCGATATGCGACAAGACTCACCTCCCCGCGGCTGCCGGCCTTTTGCCGGGCCGGCTCCGAAATGCTATAATGAGGCGGCTGTGTAAAGGAGGTTGGCGGCTATGGCTGATGAACGAGTAATGCTGGTAGTGGTGGCGCATCCGGATGACGAGTCAATCATCGGGGGGACGCTGGCGCGCTACGCGGATGAGGGAGTGAGGGTGGAGTTGATCACTGCCACGCGCGGCGAGGCCGGCACCATCTTCGATCCCAGCGCGGCCACGCCGGAGAATATCGCCCAGGTGCGCGAAGAAGAGTTGCGATGTGCCTGTGAAGTGTTGGGCATTGGGCCTGCTCGCTTTCTGGAATGTGGCGACGGGGCGGTGCGCGGCTGCACCGACAAGGCGCTAGAACCGGTCGTGCGGGTGATCCGCGAGGCGCGGCCACAGGTCATGATCACCTTCGGGCCAGATGGCATGTATGGGCATCCCGATCACATCGCCAGCCACCAACTGGCGACTGCGGCATGGGAAAAGGCCGGCGATCCGAACGAGTTCCCACAACATGAGCAGAAGGGGCTGGAGCCGTATCAGCCGGCGCGGCTCTTCTATTTTGGATTGAAGCAAAGCCTGGTGGAGCGCTGGAAACAACACGCCGACCTGAGCGTCGACCTGAATGGGGAGTCGCTGCAGATCACCGGCGTGCCGGACGATCAGATTACGGTCAGCTTCGACGTTTCGGCCTTCGCGGAACGCAAGGCGGCTGCCTGGGCCTGCCATCGCTCGCAGAGGAATCCTGACTCTCCTAGCAGCGCCATGTCGGAAGAAGAAGATCGGGCCTGGATGGGCGCCGAGCATTTCATACTGGCCCGCGGACGTGATCTGGTGCCGGCACGCGATGGCGAAGATCTCTTTGGTGGGCTCAGTGTGGTGAAAAAGCCGACTCTTCGACAAGACGCCGCGGCTCTGAAGCGCAACATCGGCTCTCGGCTATCCTACTTGCAGCTCTACAAGGGCATTCTCAGGGAATTGCGTGAACAAGATCTGGCGCCGCTTCTAGAGCAATTCGTCGAGGAGGAGCTAGAGGGGCTTTCGCTGATGGCCGGCGCAATGCGCCGGCTGGGGCAGGCTATGCCCACAGAAGCCACCGACGAGCATTTGAAGGCGCAGTTTTGGACGCGTCGGCTGCCGCTGGATCAGGTGGAGTATCTTCGCATGGGAACCGTCCGGGCCGCCGAATGGTACGAAGCGCGCGCCGGTGACGCAGCATTGAGCGCCGGGGTGCAGGACATCTTCGCCGAGTTGGGGCGCGATGCAGCGCCGGCGGCTGGAACGCCTGGATGCCTTCGCGGCGCGCTGGCGGGGGGAGACCTCATAACGCATCTGTAATCTGCTGGCATGAGCCAGCCATGTCGTGAGCAATCGCTCGCGAATCTGGAGGGAGGAATCGAGACCGGTGAAACGACTGTTATCTGGCAACGCAGCCATTGCACGTGGCGCCTGGGAGGCGGGGGTCGAGGTCGCATCTGCGTACCCTGGCACGCCGAGCACAGAGATTCTGGAGGCCTTCGCTCCGATGCCCGATGTATATGCAGAATGGGCCACCAACGAGAAGGTGGCGATGGATGTGGCCATCGGCGCGGCGTATGCCGGCCGGCGCGCCATGACCTGCATGAAGCACGTTGGGCTCAATGTGGCGGCCGACTCCTTCTTCTACGCGTCGATGACCGGCATCGAGGCCGGCCTGGTGATCGTCACGGCAGACGATCCCGAGATGCACAGTTCGCAGAACGAGCAGGACAACCGGCGCTTCGCCAAGTTCGCGCGGGTGCCCTGTCTGGAGCCGGGCGATAGCCAGGAAGCGAAAGACATGGTGTCGGCCGCGCTGGAGATGAGCGAGCAATTCGATACGCCGGTGATGTTGCGCATCACCACTCGCATTGCCCACTCCGACACCCCGGTGGA
>CAXXNY010000007.1:0-1915 GCA_963674805.2 Christensenellaceae bacterium | reverse complement strand
CACACTCGGGCGCATCCTCACCGGCATATTGAGCCAAGCGAAGGCAGACGGCTCTACCGCGGCAAGGACATGGCCGCTGCCTCCGCAGCCGATGCGGTGCGCGCCCGGCTGAAGATCCAGATGATCTTTCAGGATCCCTATTCGAGCCTCAATCCGAGGATGCGCGTTGCGGACATCGTCGGTGAAGCGCCGCGCTACCACCGCCTCGCGGATGGACCGATCGCAGCTCATGTCGACGCCTGCCTCGAGATGGCGGGGCTGGAGCCTGCACTGAAGAGCCGCTATCCGCACCAGTTCTCGGGCGGACAACGCCAGCGGGTCGGCATCGCCCGCGCGCTCGCGGTCCGCCCCCGAGGCGCTGGTGTGTGATGAGAGCGTGGCGTCGCTCGACGTCTCCATCCAGGCCCAGGTGATCAACCTGTTCATGGACCTCCGCGAACGGCTTGGCCTCACCTATGTGTTCATCAGCCACGATCTTGGCGTCGTGGAACACATCGCCGACAGGGTGGTGGTCATGTATCTCGGCCGGTTCGTCGAGAGCGCGACAACCGACGAACTGTTCACGCGCCCGAACCACCCCTACACCCAGGCGCTGCTGGCGGAGGTGCCGCGAATCGAGAATCGCAAACAACGGTTCAATCCCATCAAGGGAGAGTTGCCGAGCCCCATCAATCCGCCCTCCGGCTGCCACTTCCACCAGCGGTGCCCGCACGCCGGACCGCGCTGCAGCCGGGAAGTGCCGGCCCTCAAGTCGATCGCCGCCGGCCACGCGAGCGCCTGCTTCCTCAACGATGGCGGGGTGAGGTGATGGGGATGATATCACGAGACCGCGCAGGCGAGGCGCGCACCCCTGCGGTGGCACCGGGCGCGCCGACGCGCACGCTTTACATGGTCGCGATGCGCGATGGGGTGCGGCTGGCGACCGATGTCTATCTGCCGGATTGCGACGGACCGTTCCCGGTGGTGCTGCAGCGCACGCCGTACGGACGGAGCCGGACAAGCTCCGCCGAAGCGACCCGCGACAATCCGCTGCCGCCTTCGCCGGCCGACCTGGCCGCCAGATTTGCCGCACGTGGTTACGCCTTCGTGGTCCAGGACTGCCGCGGCCGCCATGATTCTGAAGGCGAGTTCGTCAAATATCTGTCCGATGCCGAGGATGGCGCCGACACCTGTCACTGGCTCATCGGTCAACCCTGGTGCAACGGGCAAATCTGCACGATCGGGCTTTCCTACGATGCGCACGCCGAGGCAGCGCTCGCCTGCTTCGATCCGCCGGGGCTGGTGGCGCAGATCCTCGACAGCGGCGGGCTGTGGAACGCCTGGAAGAGCGGCAGCCGCGCCTTCGGCGTGTTTGAGATCAAGCAGGTCGTGTGGGCGATGAGCAATGCCATCGGCTCGGCAGAGGCTGCCGCCGACCCCGAGATGAAGGCTGCGCTGGAGGCCGAGGACATCGGCGAATGGCTCCACCGGCTGCCGTGGTCGCAGGGGCGGTCGCCGCTGCGCCATCACCCGAAATACGAGGACTACCTGCTCAAGCAGTGGGAACACGATGCCTTCGATGCCTTCTGGCAGCAGCCGTCGATCTGGCTCGAAGGTTTCTATGAGCACTACAGCAGGGCCGCATGTGTCCACCTGTCCGGTTGGTACGATCCCTATGTGCTGAGCGTCACGCGCAACTACGTCGGCCTGAAGAAGGCGGGCAGGGGAACGCAGCACCTGATCCTGGGGGCATTCACCCATGGGCGGCGCAGCGCGCAGGTCGCCGGTGACGTTGATTTCGGCCGCGAGGCGCCGCTCGACAGCTGGGCGGGCAACTGGCACGACTATCGCATTCGCATCTTCGACCGTGTGACACGTGGCTTGCCGATCGAGGAGCCGCCGGTCCGCTATTTCCTCATGGGCGGAGGCACCGGGC
>CAXXNY010000006.1:0-226111 GCA_963674805.2 Christensenellaceae bacterium | reverse complement strand
TTTATTCAGGCGTGCGTAATGCCCGGTCGCAATCGCTTCTGCTCCTGTTTTATAGGCAAACGAAAGAAAAGCGTCAAACTTAATTTCGCTGTTGCACATGACATCCGGATTCGGCGTGCGTCCCGCTTTATATTCTGCTAAAAAATAGCTGAATACACGGTCGTAATATTCCTTCTGAAAGTTGACCGTATAATAGGGCATATCCAGCGTTTCGCATACCGCCTGAACATCCCTGAAGTCCGCCGCCGCGGTGCATTCAAATCCGTCAACCGATTCATCCCAATTTTTCATAAAGACCCCGACAACGTCCAGGCCCTGCTGTTTTAATTTAGCGGCCGCCACAGCAGAGTCAACCCCGCCGGACATGCCGACCACAATCCGTTTTTTCATTTTCACCGTTCCATTATCGTTTTGCCCATCTATCATACTATACTTCCGCATATAAAAAAAGAGCATCAGCACAGCGATATGCCGCTCTCTGATGCCTGTACAATCAGGAAATATATTGGGGATTACTTGAAATCAATATTAACACTCCCGCTGGTTGCCTTCACAGTCAGGTCCGCCTTTGCTTCGGTTCCGTCGCCGTATTCACCGACAAACTCATGATCGGCAAGCAGGCTGACAGAAAACATATCCGTATCCTGTATGCTGATTCTGCCGGAAGACGTGCTGGCGGTAATTTTCATCGGGGTCTTTTCTAGATTCAGTGAAATTCTGCCGCTTGAGCATTCAATACGGCTGCTGCCGGTGCCCAAAGCGCCGTCTATATTAACATTACCCGATGTGGCATCCACTTCAAGGTTTCCTGTGATACGATCGCAGTGAACAGATCCTGACGAGCTTTTAATGATAAAGCTGTCTGCTGTTACATCTTCTATTTTTACCATCCCGGAGGTGTTTTGCAGTTTAACCATATTCGCATCAGAAACATTGTTTAATGACGCCAGGCCCGAGGAACTCTTCAGCAAAATTTCGTCATACCCGTATCCGCCGCCGTCAACCCTGACCAGACCGCTGGAACATTCCAAATCCAGTACGTTCGCCTGTATTTCATCCACAGACGTACTGCCGCTTGATGTCTTGACCGACAGTGTATCCAAACCTTCCGGCAATACCACTTCCAGCTGCAGGTTCTGTGTGCCCGGTGACCATACACGGTCCTGGATCGATATTTTCAGCGTACTGCCGGTTTGCCTTAACGTGATTTTTTCGCTTTTAAGCAGCGATCTGCCGGTCAGTACGGCCTGCGCTTCATCGCCTGATTTTACGGATACCGCCGCCGAACTTGCTGTGATCTCGACTTCGGAAATGCCTGTCAGGTCCAGATTCTGTGTATCCAACACAGTACGGCTTGCGCCAACATTAAAAAAACCCATAAACCAGCACCCTCTTCCCAGATTATCGACTACCGGCACGATGCTTTTTGCATCGTGCCAGATTTGGTAGTCGTCAAGGCTTTCAAAGCTCTCAAAGAAAAACTCAATGTCGTCAATATCGTCAATGTCATCCAAATCGTCCCAGTCTTCAAACCGTTCAATATCCGTAATGATCTGGTCCAATTCGCCGTTCTGATATTTCTCCGCCATATCAATCCCAAAATTGATACCGCCGTAAATAACACCACCTAACGATAATACAGCCAGAACAGCCAATACGATCCAGAGCCACGCCGGGAATTTGATCATCTTCACTTCTTTCTTAATGCGCTTTTCTTCATTCACAGTGAGGCCATTGATCATTGTGGTAAACCATCTGATGATCAAAACCGTCAGTTTGATTAAGCCAAAAATGATCATTACGCCGACAGACAAAGTCAATACCAGTGCACAAATGACCGTGAATTTGATTGCCGCCGAAAGCGGAAGCACCGAAACTACTGCTAGGGTGGCTGCGCCGCCCAACAATGTGCCTAAAAGGCTGACTACGAATCCGACCAGCCAGATACACCCAAACGCCAGTGCGATAATGCCGATAATATAGCCTGCTGTATTGACGCCGTCAGTGTTGCGGCTGGACTCTGCGCTTGCTTTTTTAAGATTCGCCGCGATGTCCTTCGGATCGCCCAGAGAGGCACTTATTTCTTCTTCTGTCCGCCCTTCCTTGATGCCGTCTAAAAAATGTTCTTCATAATCGAGCAGAATCTCACGCTTGTCGGTTTGGTTCATGCCGACTAAGCATTCTTTCAGCTTTCTCATAAACTCATTCTTGTTCATCGTTTGTCTCCTTTTAAAATTTTACTAACTCCTATCAGGAATTTTTCCCACTCGTCTCTTAACTCTTTATGCGCCTCCACACCGCGTTCGGTGATTTTGTAATACTTTCTCGGAGGCCCCTCTGTGGACTCTTTCAGGTATGTTTCGAAGTATCCGTCGCTGTTAAGCCGGCGAAGCAGCGGATAAATGGTGCCTTCTGATATCATGATATTCTTTGAAATCTCGTTGACCAATTCATATCCATACCTGTCTTGTTCCAGCAGCAAGGAGAGTACTAAGAGCTCCAGAATCCCTTTTTTAAATTGGATATTCAAGAGAACACCTCCTTTGGATGGCTATAATATAACATACACTACTGTATATTGCAAGATATTATTTTATATTTTATAACTTTTTTTGTGATATACCTTTTATCGGACGGTATTAACGATCTTGATATGCGTATGAATATAAAAGATATGGTAAAAATGATTTGACTATCACGAGCGTCACAGTTATAATAGCGCATGGGAAAACCATTAATCATACACCCGTAGCTCAGCTGGATAGAGCATTCGACTCCGACTCGAAAGGCCGCTGGTTCAAATCCAGTCGGGTGTACCAAGAAAAAACCACCATATATGGTGGTTTTATTATTTGAATTTTGCGCGTTCGCACTATATATTGATTCCTGAAAAGTGTCGAAAAATACGTATGCCCGTTTGCCTTTTCGACGTTTTTCGAGGCTTTTCGAGACTTTTTGTCCTCAAAGTGTCCTCAATTTGTCCTCAAATCGGTGATTTTTATATCCCCATAGCCCTATACCCAATCTCGGTCAGCTGGTATGCTTCATTCATCCCTTTTCCATTATCGCACTTTATAGTCCAGTCCTTTCCCAGCAAGCTGTATACCGTTCTTTGCGTTACTCCTTTAGATATCAGCTCACCCATTGTAATCGGCTCGCCTTTTTGGAATAGTTGCAGCACTTCATACATGCTTATCTCTTTATATATAGTCGACAAAGTTTCTTCTTGTTTTTTGATGATTTTCTATCAGGCAATATAATTTTTTATTATTTTACTATTATTTATAGATTAAACATTTATTGTGTTATATACTGTTTTTAACACTATTCTGTTTAGGAGGAGTATTCATGTCAAAATTAAGTAAAATTATGCTCATTTTAGTTATAGCAATTCTTCTTTTTTTTAGCCTACCGGCCTGCGCATCAAGTTCAACAGCATCAAACCCAACAGTATCAAGCTACAAATCTACACTCTCTGCTGCTTATCAATCCCCTATCGCTTTTGGTGACGAGGTTATAGTCATATCCGATTTAGGCGATGTATTTAGCATTGGTGAATACAATTCTAATCATTTCTTTTCCCAATATAAAAAAGCCCAAAAAATTAACTCTCTTTCAAATATTGAGCAGGTCTTTGCCTTTGATGATAGTTATTTTGCTATCGATCAATCTGGTGATGTATGGTCATGGGGGGATAATACTTTCGGTTTGCTTGGCCTCGGTAATAAAGAGCAATATAGCAATCCTGAAAAAATTACTGAGCTTAAAAATGTTAAGAATATCACTCAATGGAATAATAATATTGTTTTTATATTAGATGACGGAACAGCACAAATATGCGGTTACGATTTTTCATCAAAGCCTGAAAAATTAGATACAAAATACTTTGAAAGTTATTCCTACGGATATTTTGATAGTATTTCTTCTGATTTCTTCACGGAAATTGAGAATATTCAATATAATGCTTTGTTAAAAAAGGATGGTAGTGTGTACTTGCTACATATAAAATTTTCCAGCCCTGCTCCTGCTTTTTTTGTTGAAAACATCCCTATCGATGATAAAATAATTTCCATCTACAATTATACCAATTTAACAGACTATGCCCGTGCCGAAAACGGTAATATCTATATGATTGCGCCTGCAGATGGAGATAGCAATGGTGCCTGTTCAATTGTGCTGTATGATGATGTCGTTTCAATTTCTAAGAATGGCGAATTATTTATAACGGACAAAGGTGAATTAATATCAAGTGCTGGAGAAAAAATACCCACTGCCGATTACGGCAATGTCATTTTTGTTGCGGGTCAAACCTATGGTATAGCTGTAACAACTTCTGGAGAAGCTTTTCAATTCGAACTCAGTTCTACTGGTGCTTTTATGTCCTATTCTTGGCTTGATTTGGATGTAAAGATAAAAGCTGATTTTACTATTAATAAAAATCAATATATTGGTCAAAATGGCAGAGTTGCAATTAAAACATGTCGGGATATCTGGTTTCAATAAGGAGGTATTGAATGAAAAAGAAGACTTCATTCATAAGCTTTTTAACTCTTATTATATTAACATTAACCCTAATTTTTGCGATATTTATACAAAGCTGTAGATCTGAGCGATCAGTTTTTTCTTCAAAAATATCTTTTATTCCGTATTTAGAATATAGAGAGTTAGCTAAAAATGAAAAATATAGCTCTTATATTGAAAAAACCACCCCAGGTATGAGCAGCTTACTTACTCATACCTTAGATGAACGTACTTATATTGAAGTTATTGTTCTTGAGCTTGCAAATGATTTACCTGCCTCAGATGTAAAAATCACCTTATTCGAATATATGCACAAAGAATATAATGTCGACTATGCTTATTCTTCTGAAGCATTAAATTCGCTCATAATTGCGGATAAAGAAAATTGTAAGAGAAACGCATATACTATTGATCTAAAAACGTTTTCAAATAGCAATAAAGTAATTATTCCAATTGCTGTAACAATCCCTATTGATGATGACAGCCTACTTTATAGTTATAGTCCTGAAGATTTTAATAGTATCCCACATCTTGCTGTATCTTGTTACATAAAAAGTAAGAAGGGGATCATAGGAACCATAAGTTTTACATATAACGGTAAGAACTATAAAGAGAACATTTATGAAATGAGGAGTGTAAGTCACTCGTAATAATTAATCTAAATATTGCTCCAGTGAAGCTCTGGAGCAATATTTTTTAAAGTTCGTCATTACTCAATCCGTTGTTAAATATTCCCACGCCAACCAAAATCGTCACAATAACGTTCATTTTCGCTTTCTGCCTTATATTCCCCTAACCCGATACCCAACCTCGGTCAACTGGTATGTTTCATTCATTCCCTTTTCTTTGCCACACTGTTCAATCCATTCTTTACACAGCGCCCTATAAACCGCTCGTTCTGTCGCACCGCGTGATATCAGCTCATTCAAAGTGATTGGCTCACCTTTTTGAAATAGCCGCAACACTTCATATACACTCATCTCTTTGTATTCAAGTTTCATAATACCCCTCCTTTCCTGGGAAATATATTTTAGCACTAAAAAAAGCCCCCGCATACGCGAGGGCGGCATTGTTGATACTTTGTTCGCCTAAAAGGTTTTCTTTGAATTCGGATTGTTCAAAATCCCAAATCCGACCAGAATCGTCACCACGGCGTTCACCATACTGAGAATCAACTCGGAGTTAATATTCAGCTCCAAGGTGTTCACCAGAAACCCGACCACGGTCGCGGCCAGCGTCACCCAAACTACCGGGCTCTTCCATTTTTTCTGTGTCATGCTTTTTAACCCTCCATTTCAAATAGTTTTAACTGCGTAAAATACCCGGCAATGCCGTCGGTTTTCAGCCGATTGCGTTTTTGGAATCTCATCACAGCTTTTCTTGTCCTGTATCCATAAACCCCGTCAACGGTCAGGCTTTCGCCCAGCTCGTTTAAACGGAGCTGCAGACGTTCCACACATGTCCCCCGGTGTACATAGTCGCTCCCCGGGAGCGATATACCCATCGTGAAGGACTGCGTCTTGTTTTTGTGATCCTCATATTTCGCATACTGCATCAGATCCTTGTCCCGGATCCGCTGCATCAGCTTGTCTCCATACGTTTGATCGGTCGCATACTCGCCTTCGAGTGCATAGCACGCCTCCTCCGGTGTCACTGCCATTCGCACCGCGTTGTACCGAGATCCGAACAGCGTCTGCCGGTGTTTGGCCAAGCATTGCTCAATGGCGTCCTCACCCTCAAATACAATGAAAGATGCGGTCCTAAGCTTCCATGTCCCGTTTTTATCCTGCTCCCAGCTCCTGGTCCGGTACAGTTTGTACCCTTGCCCGCTTTTGCCCTTGATGCCTAAGCAATTATTGGTCTTTAGAAATATATCCGAGTCCAAACCGCTCTCAAGGTCTACCTGCGCCAGCGTGGATACAATCGGTATCGCATAATGCATGTGATTGTATACCAGCGTCGGCATCATGGCTTCCGCGAACGCGTAGATCTCCTTTATGTTTCCTGCTTTCATTCCTTGCCCCTTTCTTCTTTGATTTCATCAATTCGGCGGTGGGCGGAACTGCATTTTTGCTCCACCGTTACCATCCGCTCCACCAGCCCGTTGTGCTTGTCCATTTTCTTCTCCAGATACCCGATCTTAGTCAGGATTACTCCCGCAAAACTGCCGATCGATACCGCATAAACCACAAGCTGTAACCAGAATCCCGCTGTTAAACTTTCCATGCTGTCATTCTCCTATCTCGCGTATTCCCACCGGCTCTTTACACCGCGTACGTCAATATGGCACACACCTATATAACGATCGGTATGCGTGCCTTTGCCAACCCCGCCGAATGGATTACACTCATCTGCGCATTCAAACAGCAGGTCAAAGTAGGCCGGAGCCGGCATATCATCAATGGCCGGGTATGTGTCCGCCGCTTTTGCATAGAGGTGCTGGGAGAAAGTCGCCCCACCGCGCGCTTTTGATTCCAGCGCCTGCACCGGTACCCGCCGTTTCCCTCGTATGCGGTCTTGTTTGACTTCACCACGACATTAAGGTTTGCAATACCCGTCCGGTCACGCATCTTGTCCTGTATTCTGGCCAGCATGATCTTGATTGCCGGGTTAATCCCGCCCATATAGTACCCGTCGCAGAACTTATACCCGTTCTCACGGCAGAGGCACTTAAACAGGCTGTTATTAAACTGCGCAAAACGGATCTCCCCGTAGAGCAGTTCCCAGCCGGCTGTCTTCATCTCCCCGGCCGGCTTTAGGCCGTTCGCACAAAGAAAATCGTCCACCGCATCCCGTGTCCGCCCGCCGAAGTACCCGTCCGCACCGTAGCTTCCCAGGTTAAACCCGATCTCCATCAAGCGTGTCTGCAGCAGGATCACATCATCGCCCTGGCATCCCCGCTTTAATACCCGGGTTAATTCCGGCGCCTGCTTTGCCCTGATCTTGTATTCCGTCATAATTCCTCCCATCAAAAAAGCACCTCATTAGGTGCTTATCTGTAATATTTCTTCGACTGCGGCTTTTAAGCCGTCCGGCACATCATCAAGGGTTTTCTTCCCCTTACTGATCAGCGCCGCCCATACCCGTTCCATGTTTAACCCCCTTCAACCAGCGCCAGCTGGATATCCGTGATTTCTTTCCTTAGCTCAAGCTCGCTTAAACTCCCGGCTTCCCTGCCGTAGTCTCCAAGCTCATCTAAAAGGTCTCTGATATGTACCAGCTCTGTGTAGGTCATTTCAATGCCAAACTTTCCGTCAAATGCCCGCTGGGTAAATTTGATGCTTGATTCGGTAATATCTTCATGCTCAAACGACGGGGTACTATCGACTTCCACAACCACCGTGTTGCTCATCCCTATTTGCCCAATGACCGTACCGGATTCAATATTTAACATACTGGCCTTAACCGCTAACATCCCGCACCTCCGTTATATAACATCGTCCATTCATTGCTTGATAAATCTCCGTAAAATACGCGGATTACATCTGACAATGTGCTAAAAAATAGTTCATACGTAAGTCCGACTTCAAATGGCCACGCATATAGAAGCCTATTAATTTGAGAATTTGCTATACTTGTAACGGCGTGAGACCCTTGTGATGCGCCGTTTAAATAACCCGTTACGGGTGTTCCGCTCGTTCCATAATATGAACCAACCAACGCCCACGCCGTTGTACCATGCGCCATTTCTAAATAATCAGCACGACCGCCAACTCTAAAGTTATTAGCAGATGTAGCCCTGCCATATAAAAACGCCTGACCACCAGAATTACCCCATAGTCCTGTATTCGCTGTATTGGGCTTTGCCCATACCGCTATTGTTTTTGCAGCTAGGTCAATATTACTTCCAAGTGTTACATATCCTGATGAGCCGCTCAGTGCGTCTCCTATTATACCGCTAGCAGAATTAAGCGTTATGCTGGTAACTGTCCCGTTATTGCCTCCGACGTTATCCGGCAAAGATGATCCGGATAAATCTGTCGGTATCCATTCGTTTAGTAATAAACCCGCCCTGCAATATAATTCATTATCGCCGGCTGTTTCATTATGGATTGTTCCGACATAAGGGAACGCTTTGTAATAATATACAGTCCCATCAGATAGGTTTGAGCCGCCATCATCATCTTCGAACCACTCAAAAGCGGCCATATAACCAGAGTCATCGGTGATGTCTGCAACCAATGTGCCCCAGTTACCAACGCCGCTATCGTCATATGCGCTCGTACTGCGGTAAATTTTAACCCCGTCAGCTGCTGACGGCTTCTCAATTTTTAACCGAACAGTGCCTGACGGCCCGGGCATAGCAAAAAACTGCACCATGTTTTCTGTATATGCTTTGGGATTTTGATTCACCGGGTAGAAATCCACGGCCATCTCAGAGGCGCTCAGGATAAATCCGGCGTGGATGCTGGTGACCCCCAGGCCCAAGTTACCGCCCGACTGGATGTACAGCGAATACCGCGCGTCTATTTCAGCCTGTGTCAGCGCCGCGATCAGCGCCGCCGGCATGGGCATGATGCCCGCCCGGACCGCATCGGCAGTATTCCCGTCCACCGGGCCGCAGATAAACCGGCCGGAGGTCTGATCAACTGAATCATCGGTTTTCCATATTTCCTGATCATTCTCCACGGCCGGATAAATGAAATCCCCGTGTGCCACGCCGGTTTCAACGGTGATGCCTGGTATCCTAAGGCTCTTAACTCCATCATAGATCCCGTCTTCCATATGGTTAAAACGCGCCGCGCTTAAGACCGATACATTGTCCTGCCATGTCTGTTTTGAATATGCCATTGTTTTTATGCCCTTTCCACGGCCAACTCCAACGAGATAGTCAGGCTCTCGCCCGCTGTCTTGCTCTGGTCAATGCCGCCGCCGGCATACAGTTTGGTGTTGTTGTCACCAAAGACGCCTATCGCGGATAATTGCTCGCCGTTGAGCTCCGTCTCGTCCAAATACACCTCTTTGATGACCACATTCCCGTCAATGTATGACGTGGCGGCCTTTCTAAGCAATTCAGACGCTAAACTAACATCATCCGTATCCGGAACGACGCCGTTCCCAATGCCCATATGCGTGATTGCGGCGTTTAAAAAAACTACCGCCGCTTTTATTAACCGGTCGCTTACCATTTAATATGTTCTCACCTCGTATTCCAGTGTGTTCAGCTGGTCCTCAGCCGCATCTACGGTGCCGCAAAGCACATATTTTGCCCGGATAACAGTGATGGATGATATCACCTTTATCCCGACATAAACCTTCTCAATCAGCGGCAGGATCAGCACGCTGTCCAAAGTCGCGTTCTCCAGCGCCGTAATCCGGTCGTTTTGTGTCTGTAACAGCGTTGTCAGAGCGTCTGCCATTTAGATTTCCTCCAGTTCCAGCGTATACAGCACGGTCCCGATCGTCTGGCACTTCATCCCGGCCCGTGTGACCAAAAAATACCCGTCAATCCCGTAATCGTCGTCTTTCACATAGCACCGCTGGCCGATGTTGGCCTTTTCATATGTTGAAAGGCGGATATTCGCTTTGATGGACTTCACCCGCTTGATTTCCGCCCGCCCAAAGGCCCTTGCGGTCATCTTATCCGTGATGTCCTTGTTTTTCACGACCTTTTCGAGTAAATACGGGCTGTCCCCGGTGGAATCCTCGAAATACTCGATCACCTGCACCGTGGGATAATATACTATCTTTAAAGTACCGGTGTACGGCGTTTCCACATAATCCGGGATGAATACCACCCGGTTGGTCTTATTGATCAAAAAAGCCTGCAGCCCGTCGTCGTTTTCTTCCAGCAGGCTGTCCTGCAGGACATCATTTAGATAGATTTCCGTGTAGTTCGGCTCATACGCCAGCGTAAAATACCGCTGCTGGCCGTCGCAGGTATAATACTGTGTCACCGCGGATGATGCCGACTGCTTGGCGCCGACCACCCAGACACGCTTCACCACGTTTTCCGCGTCATAGTCCACCTCAAAGGTGTCTTTTAAATAGTTGCACTTCCCGTTTGCGTCCGGCTCAAACCGTACCCCGTCCGTTTCGTATCCTTCAAACAGATGAAATGCCTTGTTCGCATCGATATAGTAATACCAGCCGGATAAGTACCCCATCAGCTTCGTAATGGCTTCGCTTAAAAGGATGTATTCGCACTCGAAGCTGTCCACTTCGGTCAAGGTATCGTCGATATACGCCGTAGAAAACTCAGTCGCATATTTGGTAATCAGCGCCTTTAAGATGTCGCTGACGCGCATGTTCTCGAAGCGTTCCACCACAATCCGCCGCTGAAAGATGTAGTAAAAGTCATTAACCGTGATGGACGCTTTCTTGATTCCGGATTCCTTGAAGTGCTGGCCCGTGATAATCCCCGCGGCAATCGTGTCAGAGTCTTGCTTGATCACGCATTCTTCAAAGTGATAGGTGTCATCGATGCCCTTCGCTTCCACCGTAAACGTTGAGTTCTGGCGGTTTAACTGGTTGCTCACGGACGCCCCGATCGCTTTATTTAAAAGCTCATTGCCGCTGATATATAAATGCCACATTAAAACTTTCCTTCTGCAAACTTATACTTTTCTTTTCAAAACCCCTGTGATATACTAGCCTTAGTTAAGAACATATGTTAGAAATAGTGTTCTCCCACTATCTAACAACCCTTTATAAATCACATGTTACATTACCTCAAGCAAAAAATATCAGTGTTCTTAACGAGATAACAAACACCATAAAATTCTTATTTAAAAAGAGCGCCCATTTGCGCTCTTTTTAATATCAGCCTAAAAGCCCCCGTACGCCCGCGCACCCAGCCGGTTATCCACCCATTCTTCAATGACCTCACCGTTTAAGATCACCTGAATGATGTTCTTCTGGTTCTGGTTTAATCCCAAAAGGCCCGGCAGCTTGTTTAACGGCAGCACCGCTTCCTTGCCGGCTTCGCCGACCCCGTGGCCGCCGAGCAGTGTCGGCTTTGTGAAGATACCGCCCTCTGCCAGCCAGTTGATGCTAAATCCGGTCGGGAAGGTGATGGTCCTGCCTAAAAACGTCTTGGTTGCTGTTTTCAGCGTGAATGTCGGCAGCTTGAAGTTCTGCCACATCTCCCTGATCTTGTCCAAGATGGCTTTGATCTTTGTTTTTAAATCCTCAAAGATCTGCTTGATCTTGTCTATCTTGTCCCTGACCTTCTTAACCAGTTCCTCAAGGTTGGTACCGAAGATATTTAAGATAAGGTTGATTCCGGACACAAAGATTTTTTTAATCCCGTTCCAGAAGTTAATCCCTAATGTCTTAATCGCTTCAAGCGCCCCCTGCCAGTCCCCCTTAAGAAGCATCGTGAAAATACTGAAAATATCGGTAATCAGCTGGATCGCGAAGGTGAAGATATCCACGATATACTGAAAGCCGCTTTGTGTAATGCCCTGAATATTCATGAAGTTGTTTTGCCACAGGCCCTTTAAAAAGCCAAACAGAGCGGTGAAAAATTCCACCACGCCGGAAAACAACGTTTTAATCTGCTCCCATATACCGGTCACCTTGTCCCGGAACTGCTCGTTCGTTTTAAACAAGTGCACAAACAGCGCGATCAGCGCCGCGATCCCGGCGATAATCCCGATAATCGGCAGGGCCATGCCCGCAAATGCGCCGCCTGCGATACCAGCACCGCTTGAGATAATGCCTAAAAACGCCTGCAGTTTGCCGAACAGGGATATTCCCTTGCCGATTAACAGCAGAACCGGCCCCAGCGCCGCCGCCATGCCGAGGAACTTTAACATGCTTTCCTTTTGCGCGGGTGTCAGCTGGTTTAACCAGTCCACCGCGGTCTGTACCTTATCCAGCAGCTTTTGAAATGCCGGAAGCAAAACTTCCGATATGGCAATCGCAAACTCTTCAGCCGCTGACTTTAACCGTAGCAGCGTACCCTTAAGCCCGGACTGCATGATGTCCGCCTGCTCTTCCACCACGCCGTTGTAATTGTTCGTGGCGTCGGCTAAATTATTAATCTCATCCTCTGTTGCATTGAGTACCGCCAGCATTGCGGTCTGCGCCCGTTCTCCAAAAAGCAGCTTTGCGGTCTGCGCCTGTTCCTCTTCCGTCAGGCCTTTGAATCCCTCACGCAAATCTCCTATGACGCTGTCCAGTGACAGCATATTCCCTTCGGAGTCGGCGACTTCTACTCCCAGCTCTTTCAGCTTTGCTTTTGCTGCGCCGCCCGCAGACACCAGATTACTCAAGGCTTTTCGTAGTGCTGTGCCTGCCGTGCTGCCCTTAATATTTGCGTTCGCCATTAATCCAAGGGTTTCGGCGACATCTTCCATCGTATAGCCGTATGACGCGGCTAAAGGCGCCACATAGTTAAACGCTTCTCCCAAATCCTCGAGATTCGTATTTGAATTTGCAGTAACAGATGCGAGTAAGTTCGCTATATTTGCCGCTTCGCTGGCTTCCACCCCAAATCCCCGGATTGCACCAGCCATGATATCCGTGACTGTCGCAAGCTCACTGCCGGTCGCAATCGCAAGGTTGACCGAGGGTTCAATGGCGTCCAAGCTTTCCTGTACGCTGAAACCCGCCCGGGCATAGTTCTCCAGCCCTTCCGCGGCTTCCGTAGCGCTGTACATGGTAGAAGCGCCGAGCTCACGCGCCTTGCCTTCCAACGCCTGCAGCTCATCCCCGGTCGCCCCGCTGATCGCCTGCACGCGCAGCATCTGGGATTCAAACTCCACGCCGACCTTGCCTGCCATGACCGCGAGCCCGACCAGCGGAATGGTTACCCCGCGGGTTAATGCCGATCCTGCTGAGGTGAATTTATTCGCGATATACTGGATATCTTTTGTGGCACGGCGCATCTGCCGGTCAAAGTCTTTGAGGCTCGCGCCGATTTTTATCAGTAACGCCATGTATGAAAAAAGCGCATCTTATCTGCGCTTTATCCTCCGAATTTCTCTTTTAAGTATTTAAGGTCTGTTTCTCTTCTTTCCAGTGAACTCTGGCTCGTTTTGGAGCCGTCTTGATCCCACAGCTTTATTTTCTTCTTGTTTAAGACATTGTTCACACCGACGCTGGTGACGTATGCCGACAGCTCCGCATCCCGTTTCATCGCTTCAAAATACCCTTCGGCTTTTAAATGGAGCTCATTCGGCGTGGAGCTGAAGAATTCCTTGGGTGTCATCCCGATCGCGCCGGTGTAGAACTTATATGCCTCGTCAAAACTCAGCGTTTCAGCTTTTTCAGCTTTTTTTTTGAGATGGAGCCGGTCGCGGCTTCCAATGCTGCCCCCAGTTTCTTTGTCACCTCATCCAGCCCGTCGCGCCGCATGATGATGTCCAAGATATCGCCGGTCTTTTCCAGTGTCAGCTGGTCGTCTTCCCAAAAGAGCCCGCAGAACAGCATCGCCCGGATGTCCCGGATACCTGCCCGGTCATTGAGCTCGGAAAGCGACTTCCCGGTGATTTCCTCCATCATGCAAAATGCATTGGTGTCAAACCGGATCCGCCGCTGTTTGTCCGCCTGTATCATTTCCCATTGTTTTTCCACTATTTACGCTCCTTTACGCCGCTTCGGTATAGGCCAATTCGCCGCTGCCAGTTAATGCACCGGAGTACGTCACGTTGTCATCATACGGCGCTTCAATTGGGAACTCGGTTACGATCGCTGTGCCGCCGTAGGTATCCCCGTTCGGCATCGATACCAGGGCGCTGACCGTCGTGCCGTTTAAGATTGCGCTCCGGATAGCCGCAAGGCCTTCATCATCCACCACCCAAAGGCCGTCAAAGTCAATGGACCATTCTTTAAAGCTGGGTTCGTTCTCCTTCCAGCCGTTTGAGTCTTTAGTGGTGACGTCAATGGTGTCTGCGGCGATGTTCAGGGTCGCGCCGCGCTGGCCGCCGACCGTTACTGTGCCAATCTTGATTAAGACATCGACACCTTTTACTTTCGCCATGTTAATCCTCCTCTACTTTGTATTTCACTTCAATTCTGCCGTGTACAAATTCCACGTCATAGCGCTCCGCCGAGACCGCATTGACCCCGTGGAATTTAAACTCGTTTAAGTCAACGGACAACAGTGTCTCAATTACTTCAAGTAGCTGTTTGACCGTTTTCATGCTTTCTTCCGCGCCCCAGACGTGAATCGCGGATGTGGTCTCCCAGCCGTCATTCGTCTTTGTCTGCCACTTCTCCGCCTTATCATCGCCGATCACCACAAACGGCATGGGCGCCGTTTCCGGGATAAAATCATAGATGGATGCGGTGTCGGTGATGGCGCTGATGTTTAAGGCCGCATAAATCTTCTTTTGTAAATCAAATATAGACATCGCGTGCTGCCTCCGCTTTTAGTTGTGCGTTAAACTGTGCATCCGCTGTCCGGCCGACGCCTTGGGTGAAGTCATTACCCGGCATGATGCCGGTACGCCTGCCCGATTTTTGCGTTCTCGGTGCCGTCCCGTACGTGACCATCGCCCGGTGATACCCCTTGTACTGGCCGGAGCGTCTGCGCCTCGGCATGACGGTGTATGCCGGCCCTTCCCCGCGGTTTAATATATTTTTCGCCTTGATGGAATTGCGAAGATTCCCCGTCTTGCCGACCGGCGCCCGCGCCCTGAACTCCTGCTCTACCGTTTTGGATGCCTGCTGCGTGATTTTCCTTGCCCTGTTGTAGAAATCAAGGTTGTACTTCCACATCTTTTCTACTGTCTTGTCGATACCCTCGACGATGACTACAGAATCATTTGCCATTATGGTTTCCTTTCAAAGCACATTAGCTGCAACAGCGTGTCCGCCTCGTCAAAATTACGGATGGTCTTAATATCCAGCTTCCGGCCGTTAAAATCAATGACGTTCGCTTCGTTGATATCATCCCGGTACCGGATTAAGACCGTGTGCGTGATCTCCACGCCCATTTGTCCGGCAAAGGTAACCGCACGCTCACCTGCCGGGCGTATGGATGCCCAAAGGTCACACACCTTAAGCCAGCCGGCTTTAGTCGCCCAGTTGTCTTCGCGCCCGCCGGCGCCGTCGCTGGATTCCGGGTCCGGCCGGTAGATCGATACCCGTTTATTTAAGCTTCCAGGATTAAGCCGTTTCGCCATGTTTCTCACTTTGGCTCCTCCAGGTCACATGAATACGGCATCAGCACAATTTTAAGTCCGCTCTTTTTCTCCTGGCTTCGGACCATCTCATCGATCAATTCAAACCGTTTTTTTGAAACCGGCTTGTTGACTTTGAAGACGATCGTATCGTCCGTATGTTTCACTTCGGTGATATCGGCCATCGTCGTTTTTTCTTTTGTATCAGATCCGTTCTTAGCCATCATCTTCTCCTAAATCGTCTCATCCACTTCACACTGTAACTGCAGCATAATCGCCGATGCAGTTGTGCTTAAATTTTCATTTCCGGTTATCACCAGCGTCCGGTTATCATACAGATGCTGAACCAGCATTAAGCAATACAGTTTTGCCAAGATGTCGTCGCCGGTATATTCCTTCCCTGTGGCGTTCGTTAAGTATTTTTCAGCGGCTGAGATTTGCATATCAATCAGGTCATTATCATCATCGGTGTCAACTTTTAAGTAATTCTTAGCCAGCTCCCGGGTGATAATAGCCATTACTGCTTACCATCTGATGCTTTGCTCTTTCCCTCGACGCTTTCCGCATATCCGGCCTTAACAAGGTCCTTGCCAATCTTGTCCGGCACATCCAGCGTCGCACCTTTGGCATAAGAAAAGCGCGTTCCCGCGCATGATTCCAGCATTTTAATTTTCATGGTTTACCTCCTTTATTCCGCTGCCATTGCCAGCACTTTTACTGCTTCAGGTAAAATCAGCTTGCCGTCGGTTCGTTCATACCCTCTAAAGCCGATCTGGCCTTTAGCGGCAAACAGCTCACTTAAGCGCTGGAAACGCCTTGAGCTCCGGTCTCCGATCATGTAAAAGGATATGTCGCCGAACGCCATGATTTTGGCCGCTGCCGCAATCGTCGGTGCCGCATCTGTGGTTTCAACCGGACGTCCCAATATGGTCTCGGGTTCTGCGCCGAGTCCCTGCGCCCACAGGTAGTTGCCGTCTCCGTCTTTCAGCTTTCCTGACAGCCTTAACGGTTTCATCGTTCATCAGCCAGGTGGCCTTTTTGCGATAGACGCGCTTCAGCGAGTAATACAGGTCAATGATATCGTCGGCCGTGATTGCGATGGTGCTTTCCGCGGTCTTTCCGATCTGTCCGTCGATCATCACGCCTTTGGGCTTTTTGTTGCCGTCACCCACGACATACGCCGCTTCTTCCGGCACTGCAAAAGTCTGCGCGAACGACTGCACCAGATAGCCTTCTAAATCAAAGGTGACATCTTCCAGTACTTCTTCCGGCACCTTCACGATTCTTGTCAGCTTGTATGCCGACAGCGTGATCACATCAAATCCCGGGTCAGAGTCATGGAAGTCTGTGCTTTCGTCCGTCCATTCCGCGGTGCCGTGAGAGGCAACAAACGGGATATCCTTGTCGGTCTCTGTCTGGATAATGGTTGCGAGTGAGCGCATCACATTGTTGTTTTCCAGCGCGATGACCAGTTTGTCCTGGAAAGACTTCGGTATCGGTACGCCCGTCGAACTGATGGCGCCTAAAATCTGATGCTGGTCAGGCGACAACGCCTGATTTCTGATGTAGGTATAGAACGCGTTCGCGTATTTCTTGGACGCCCGTACATCCTCCTGCTCCTCTCCGTCCTGATCGGCGCGCATCGCCGTATAGGTCTTGCCGTCTCCAGAGACCACCACTTTAGCTTTTGCGTCCTCTTCCAATTCCTCAATCAGCATAATCTCGGCTTTCAGTTTCTTAAGCTCCTTATGCTTGGCTTCAATGGTTTCAATGGGCGTTTCATCGGTGAAGCCTTCAATCTCTTTTCGAAGATCATCCATCTTCGCGTTCAGTTCCAATAATTTGTTCACTGTTTTTTCTTCCTTTCAAATATTAAGTAAAATATAAGGCACTAGAGGTCTAATGCCAGTTTCAGCCTTGCCAAGGCCTGCTTTTGTTTTTCCTTTGCCGTGTCTTTCGGCTTTTCCCGTTTCAGTCCTTCGGGTATGTTCTGATAATTCAACGGTCCGGTATATGCCGCGGCTTCGTTGGCCTCGGTCACCGTGATATTGAAGTATTCGGCTGCCGTTTCCCCGGTCATCCATGTCTCAGCCTCAACCATCTGCTTGATGTCTTCAGCTGATACACCGTCTTTGAGATTCTCCTCATACACACCCAAGATGCCTTGATCAATCGTCTCAAGCATTTCAGCTGTCTGCAGCATTTCGTCCGAATTGCCGATCGCTAGCGTCCATGCCTTGTGAATCATCATGTATGCATTCGATGGAATGACCAGCTGATCTCCGCAAAACGCAATCACCGACGCAATACTCGCCGCAATGCCGTCCACATACACGATCTTTTCTGCCTTGCAGCGTTTCAGCATATTGTAGATTGCCATCCCGGCAAACACAGACCCGCCGCCTGAATTGATATAAATGTTTAAAGTCTTAACGTCTTTAATCTCATCAAGCAAAGCCTTTACGTCCGCGGGTATAACAGTCTCGTTGTCCCATTTTGAGTCCGAGATGTATCCGTAAACACATAAGTCCGCGGAAATTGCCGTCTGGTTTTTAATCTCCAGCGTCCCGCGCTCTTTATCTGTTTTAAGATTCAGTATTTTGGGCATTCGTTTCTCCTTTCTGCTGCTCGCCCACCTGGTCCAGCGTGATATAGTTACCATTGCCCATCAAAAGGTCAGCTTTCGGATGGTCAATATAGGCATAGCCTAATTCTTCCCTTGCTTCGTTTGCCGTGATCATGAAGTTATTCATGCCTTGTTTTAAGACATTCATCTGCTTCACCGGATCCAGCTTGAACAGCTCTTTGGAGTCGTGCTCCAAAAAGCCCCGGTACAGCAGTTTCCTGGACAGTTCTTCCTTGTATCCCTTGATCACCGGCATCAGCGAATTGATATAAAAGTCAAGCTGCTGGGTTTCCGAATTCGAATAACTGGACTTCTCGTAGTTATTTAAAATATTCGGTTTAATCCCAAACGCCGATGCAATCTGTAGCGCGTGCAGCTTGTTCAAGACGGTAAACTCAGCGTCCGACAGTTTCATGTCCATTGCTTCAGCTTTGACGCCCATCGGTATCGGCAGGAATTTCCCGGTGCCCACCGAGTTCGCATACCGCTCGGTATTCTTAATCAGTGTATCCTTTGCCGACCGGTTCAAATCGCCGGTGTATTGCAGAATGATCTTGCCACCGAACATATTGCCCCTGTAAAGTTTGTTCAGATAGTCTTCTGCGTGGTTGGCGGTCATAATCTGCGTTTTTAGGATATCCCGGACCGCAATACCAACAAGTCCGTTAAACGTCGTGCTGGATTTAAAGTGCAGCACTTCCCTCGGACTCAATATCCACGCTTTACCGTTCTCTTTATATTCATACCAAACCGCGTTTTTCTTATTCAGCCACCCGGCATCATCCACATACATGGTCACCGCGTTGCTGTCCAGCACCCACAGGCTTTTAAGGCGTCCTTTTTTAGGACCGTAGGTATACCACTTAATCAGCGCATAACCATTGCCGTAATGATTCCGGTTTAATTCGATTGCCCGCCAAAAGTCTGACGCTGTCATGTACGGGTTCGGCTCAATGTTTAAAACCCGTTCCATGTCCTCATCAACCACCCGCTCACGGCCGCGCTTTTCGGACATGGTGTACTGCCTGATTGGCAGCTTCGCAACGCTTTCGGATAAATGCTTTAAACAGACAAAATATGTGATTTCATTGATTTCTTTTCGGGTCAGCCCCTCGGTTTCAATCCCGAAATAGCTTAAAAACTCAGAGTCGCTTAAGCTGATTGCGCTTTGAATGGCCGGTGACCGGATGCTCATTCCAAATAACTCGATACTGATCACCTCCTGCCAAATACCGCGATAAACAATCCTGTACCTGTAAGCAGCGCACAGAACAGATATCCGGCTAAAATAAGATTTAAAAATGCGGTGATGATCACCGCACCCAAAATTCCAATCGTTATTAATACTTCAGGCCAGCTATTCCTCCTGCCCCGATCCTTCTTTATAGAATGCTTCAATCGATTCCTCCGTTAATTCTTCCGGTTCCGCTTCGTGTGCGTTGGCCATTGCCCGCACCAATGCGTTAATTACGGCTGCCAGAAGGTCAATCCGCTGGGTATCGTCTTTGTTCTTTTTGCTGAGTTTGATGTTCTCGTTCGTATCCGATATCTCCATTGCATTAGACACACACCACTCAAGCAGCGGGCTCCCATCGTGCACCAGCTTCCCCTCCAGCACCAGCGTCCGGAACCATTTGGTCGGCTCGGATAAGTCGCTCATCATCTGGCGAATCTCAACCCGGGTATACCCGTCACGCTCTAAGTCCTGCGTCGGGTATTCTGCGCTCTTCGGGTCATAACAGATTTCTGCCATCTGCCAGCCCTGCTCTGCTTCCATCCGATGGATATGGTCAAGCACCAGTTTATAATCAACCGTTGCCCCGGGTGTCAATGTACACCAGCCCTGTTTCGCCCATGCGCGGTATTCCACCCGGTCGCTGTGTTCGTGCTGTTTTACCCGGTCTTCCGGGATAAACCCATGCGCCGTCACCGCGACGCGTCCGTCATCCAAATTAAAAACATAACCGGAGCCGGTCAGGTCAATCGTCCTAGAAAGGTCAAGCCCGTTATAGCACTTGCGCCCTTTGACCAGCGTTAAGAACTCATCTCTCGGAATCCCAAGCGCCCGGTACTGGTCCATACATCCGGACATAAATTTCTTTTCGCTTTCAGCCTGCCACATATTCATGCGCATGGTTAAAAACTCATTGATTTTTGATATCAGCCCCGAGGCGTATGCCTTGTTGTACTCGGATTCGATCTCTTCCCTTAGGATCCGTGTATATTCATTATCCTCAGAAAGCATCGGATTGGGTTTTGGCCAAACCGTTTTATCATGGGGATTGTCCCCCTTGTCCAGCTGTCTGATGTTGACAAAGTATTTCTCATCAACAACTTCGCCGGACAAAATCTTTTTGCAGAATTCCTCTTCTTGTTTACACGGGCTGTTTGTCGCGTCTTCCCCGGCAGTCGTAATGATATTAATCAGTGACTGTGCCCTTTTACCGAGTGATGATTCGATTTTCCCGTATATCGAATATGACTTCCATTCGTGGAACTCATCAATGATCGCGATGCTCGGCGCCAACCCGGTTTTATTTTTCGTCTCTTTTGATAACGGGTTAATATGCCCGCCGCGTTCTTTATGCCGGATATATCCACGGCCGACATCAACCTGCTTCCGTATCCGTGGGCTTTCGGATGCCATGCTCCTGGCATCTTCCCAAACAATCTTTGCCTGTTCTTTATCGTATGCCGCGCATTCGATATGCGGGTTGATTTCGAATACTCTTTGTTCGGGCCGGCCCGGCGGGTAGTAGCAGTCACCACACAGCCCATAAGTCGCAATCCCTGACTGCCCTGTTGACTTAGCGTGTCCCCTGGCAATCTCGTTAAACGCGTGCGTAAACCGCCGCCGGCCGCTGTCCGCGCGCACCCAGCCGAAGATACAGCCGTAATCATATTTCTGGAAGGGCAGCAGCTCAATATTCTGTCCCGTGAACACGCCGCGGACATGCACGCATGCCACACTGAACCAGCGGAATATCCGGTCAGCGCGCGATTCATCAAATACATACGGAAATCCGTCCGTATCCTGCCGCAGTAAATCCTTTAAGTGCCGCTCGCATGAAAGCCGCTCCCAGATGCACACCACGCGCTTGCCTTGGATAACTTCAAACGCGTATTTATGGGTTGGAAAATCAATGTCGCATACTGCGCTTAATGCTTCACGAGAAAAGGTCATCGTCTGCGTCCTTCTTCTTTTCCTGCTTTTTCGGCACGGAACGCAGAGCCGACGCAATCGTCATCAAATGTTCCTTTTCAATGGCAAGCATCATATTTCTTTTTGACATCACCTGCTTATCAAGCGAGATGATCTGTCCTTGCATTTTTGTCCGGAGCGTATAGTACTCTGAATCCTTCAGCTCACCGTTCGCCCATGAGACTTCCAATCCCACGACACCGTCATAGAACGTTTCGCGTTTTTCCTCAAACTCCATACACTCGGCAAACAGCTGACAATAACGGTTGATGGCGTTCTCATAAAGCCCGTCATACTTCTCGATCGCAATCATGAGTTTTTTTATTCTCAAGAATTCCTGGTGCGCCCGCTCGTTATTTTTAACCTCTGGTTTTTCTTTAAAAGCAATCTTGGACAGCGTCGCTCGTTCGTGCTTTTCTCTTTGTTCAAGTTCTGCTTTTGTACGGTGAGAACACCCTTTCATGGTGATAACTTTTGCACTTTCCGGCGGTCTCCCCATTAAAATCACTCCTTTAACCTCGATTTAGGGAATTTTTTTCACAAAAGAGAGGGCAAACGGTTTCCGGACGTTTTACCTTAAACTTTTTTCAGCCCCCTACCCTTTTCTATTATTCATTGCAATAAAAAAACGCATCTTTTCGACACGCTTTCATCATTATTTCTATAAAATTTGTTTAATGTTTAGGTTGTTTCTTTAACTTTTTTAAATGCCTTAAACCTTTAATCGTAATTTTATACCTTAACGGTTTTAGTGCTGCACAGATAATATATTCTGCGTCTCTTAACTCAGACAATTCTGCTTCCATAAAGTCCATATCCTTCAACTTAGGACCATTGTACATATCACCTTTTGCAAAGAATGATAAGATTTCCTTTTGCCTGCTGACTTCCATTTTACCGCCTCCCTATTATATATAAATTATATCATAGGTCGCGGAGATAATAAAATCATGTAGTAGCTCTGCCAAAGCCGCCGTCCTGTGTTGCTGTTTTCTTATCATGGCAGCGCTTGCACAGCGCTTGATGGTTGCTTCTGTCCCAGAACCGTTTCATATCTCCCTTATGCGGAACGATATGATCAACAACGATTGCTTCTCTGATTTGTCCCTGTTTTAAGCACATGACGCACACCGGATGCTCGGCCAGATACTGAGTCCGGTACCGCTGCCACGCTTTGGTATAGCCGCGCCGGTAGCTGTTCGGCCGGTTGGCATCCATCTTATGCTTATGTTTATGCTTAGGACAATACCGTTCCTGCGTGCTCACTAGTTGGTTGCAGCCCGGGTGCAGGCATATTCTTTGCGGTCCTTTAAGCTTCATATATTTCTTTCCTTAAATGGTACTAGAAAAGCGCAATCACATGACTGCGCTTCAAGGTTTCTATTATTAGTTTATCTTACCACTGCCATGCTCCCTCTTCTTTCACACTAATAGTGTAACAGAAAAAATCGGAAGTGAGCGGAAGATTTTATTTCCCTCTACTCTAAGATTAGTTCAACATTAGAGAACCTTAAAAAACTAAACTCTTATCTGACTAACAAACTGTACTATTGCTGCAACTGCGGCACCAAATTCTACAGAAGCTATTAGTCCATCAAGGCTCTTTACCAATGCCTCTAATACAAACTTCTTTGGTTTCTTTTTTTTCAATTCAGCTTCAATTGACTCGGCAATTTCTCCCACATGTTGTTTGAGTTCTTCTGGTGCATCCGAGGGGATTTCGTCCTTAAGATTCTTAACCAATTCTTTTAGCTTTATAAAACTAATACTATTTATATCGTTTATCTGCATCGTGCTCGTTTTATTGTTATCACCAATAACCGTTACCTTGCTCATATTCTTTTGCTCTCTCATATCTAAACTCTCCTCAAAACAACAATTCATAAACATATTCACACTTCTAGATTCAACAGGGTATTGCAGAACGTTTTCACGCGAATAGCGTACTCTTCTAACATCATCAAAAAGTGATTGAACATTATCATTTATCATCTTTTGCACTATATTATTCACTTGATATAAAGGTACCATTTCGTATCCTGTTCTTCCAAGCGTCATTAGTGCACATCTGATCTCTGGCTGATCCTCAACAAAACTTTTATATTCTTGTAAGACATCAACCAGTGTTATCAACAATTCATCATAAAAAGCTTTTTTTTCTTCCCCTTTCACTTTCAGTTTAATTAAATGATATTCTTGCTGAATTAATGCCTCCACATTGCCTCTTTTCAAAACTGCTCCATAACGCCAAATACGTTGACTATTTATATCTTCGCTTCGCCTGACAATAAATCGTGGCAACACATCAGGTGGAAATGAAATTCGCGGTTGTTCTGAACCACTTTTAAACGCTGATATTTCAACATATAAAGAAGTCTCTTCAGAAAATATTGGCAAATCTTCTTCTTTCGGGCTATCTTCCGGCAGACATTGTGGCACAACAATGCCATCATGATAAAACCTCTTATAGGCAAGCTCATATTGCTGCATCAACTCATAAAGAAACTTTTGTGCCTTTTTATTGTAGGTAGTTTTATCTTTTTCGAATACCTTAGAGAACTCAGTAAGATAAATAAGCGCACTTTCACTCTTATTCTTTTTAATCCAGTTTATAATCTTATAAATACCAGAAGTTATCCATCTTGGATTCAACACCAACATATCCCAATTTTTAACTTCAGGATACCACAAACAAGTACCCAAACAATCTAAACCTTTAAGCAAAGTTTCTCTATTCTGAATAGGCACTTGATCTGCAATTTTATTGAAATGTTCTCTAGATATATAATTTTTTTGTTTTAAAAACTCTTTTTGTATTTCCTCCTTGATATTATAATAGCTAACAGGAATAGTCTGATCCCAAGCTGGAGAATTAGCAATAATATCTGCAATCCTATCTCTAAATACGTTTAACGACTCAATATCTTCCTTTATAGAGAATCTAAAGAACTCACATTTATGTTGACTATATCTTCCTTTATAATAGTTCTCACTAATATCCGGGGCATGATTGTCAACCAAGTTCAAGAGCACTATCACCTTAGAGTCTCCACCATAGTTTCGGACATGGTCTAGCCAATATCCAAGTCTATGCCTGCTTTCGCTTCGTCCATCACATAAGATAATATATAAACAGCGCTCAGAAAGAAAAAAACGATGAGCTGCATGCGTTACGGAATGCCCTGCAAAGTCCCATATATTCACATTAGCGTCTTTTTCCTTTTCAATGCTTTTTTTGATACTACTTAGCTTAACCCCAGTGATTTCAACCCCCTCTGTGCTTTCATCTTTTTTTGGCATCGGCGCCTTAGGGTTAATTAATCGTCGCGCTAGCGAAGTTTTACCTGCCTCTTTTTCTCCTAAAAGAATAATTCTGGCTTCGTTTAAACGTATTCCACCCTGCTCAAAAATACCTTTTAAATACTGCGAAGATACAGCCAACTCCTCTCCCCATATTTCTGGAGGCAAGTTTATGATTTGTTCAATTTCGTTTTTATCTTTTAACATAAAGTGATTTTCATATAATCGAATATACCAACTTGACCAATATTCTGCGCCAAGTTCCTTCAGTGTATCATTCCACACTTTCCATTGCGCACCATATATGTTCACGTTATTGCATATATGCGTTATTTTCCCCCCTTTTATCTTTTCTATATCACTATACAAAAGAATTTCGCTATCAAATTGTCGCATAAAAAATAAATATAAAAAATTGATTTCATCTCCACACTCATGATCAATTACGTAATTAGGACCAAGAACACGAGCGAGAGCGAGGACTCTATCAAAGACATCATCGCGAGTAAGAGAAATCATAAAAAAGATACTTATAACCCTGTCAATATCTTGAGCAATTACTTTGTCGCGATCAGATATCATATTACCCGCTCGAGCGTTATCGCTCTTATAAATCATTTGATGGCAAACTCGGTTTCGAGTGTTGTCAAGTTTATTGATAGTCAAACTTTCCATTTGTTTGAAAATACTTTTTTTAACTCCCAATTGAATATTGTTTATATTCGATATTTTTAGTAAATCTGAACAGGCAAGACAGGCGTTTAAGGAAATAAATAATGTATTTAAATATCCATATTTATTGGCTTTTTTTAAAAATTCTTTTGAAAAAAAGGGGACTAATTTTATTGATAAAATCAAAATTAATTGTGCAATTTGCATACTATTTAATTTTTTTATTTCTTCTTGTATGTTTTCTTCATCGCTCATTGCCATGCTTGACTCCTTTACTGCTTATGCGATTTTCATATAGCTCAATTTAAATTCAAAAAAGGCATAAGAATTTTTAATCCAATTATATCACCATATAGTATTATTTGTCATTACAATTAAGTGTCGAAACGAAAGTTCTTATCTATTTTTTGGTTCTTAGTATTCACCAATAATAAAAGCGCAAAAAGGTCATCTTATCCTACCTTGACTTACCTGAATATAACCGTCCTCTTTTTTGACTGATATTACTCAACGCGCTATTCTTATATCGCTGCGCCCACCTCTCACTATATCCAATCCTCTTCGCCGCCGCCCACGCACTCATACCCTTAATATACCGACACTGGATATAGCTTTCTTCCATTACCGTCAGCCCGGCAGACTTTATCGTCTCCAGAATCAAATCCTGTTCACCTGTCACTCTCGCTAACTCACGCGAGATTCGGTCGACGCGTTTTCGGTATACGTCTACAATCTTAATCACCGCATCTTGCACTGGGTCGATGATTTTATTCGTCTTTGAAGTCTTAACTTCCGCTGGCTTTGCAGGTGCTAAAAGACTTTCCTGCTGTTCCTTATATTCTTCCGTTGCGTCTCTAAGGTCATTCTCCAGAATCTTTTTCTTTCGCTCTAAATCTCTGTAACCATATAAATATCTTTCAACGTCTGTCATATTCCCTCCCGCGAAAAAGTCCGCACCTATTCTGGTTTGATTCTTTCTATTGGTTTATTCTTTCTGACTGTCTTTACCGCACCTATGTTGGTGTCCGTCCTATACTGGTGTACAGGATAAAATTGTCCCTGCTTCGTTTACCTTTACCCGGAAGGTTACTCCGTCTACGGTTATTTGGCTGTTGTTTTGGATCCGTTTTTTTCCCATCAGCTTTAACTGTTTTAGAATGTACTGAACGTCTTTGTCCGTGTACTTTGGGAATATGGAATTGATCAGTAAGATATATCCGTACATGATGGCTATCCCGCTGTTCTTTGTTCCGTCTCCACTGCCTATGGCTGTTATACCTTCTATTTTTCCAGGAAAGTGTTTCTTCCCCGTTATTTCTACGTATTCGTTTATGGTTAATCTGAAGGTTTTTCTTTGACTTTTTATTTTTATTCTTTTTTTGTTTCCGTCTTTCTTGTAGATTCGTTTGATAGCCCTTTTCCACAGGTTCATTGAGAATCTGAATGCTGATGCTTTACCCTTTGTCATTTACTTTGCCCCTCCTGCTCCAATACCATTCAGCATCTGTTCTGCCTCCTGCCGCATCTGTATTGACTCAATAGCAAGGTCGAATATCTTGGTTATTTCACCATTGCTCAGTTCACCGTCCGGTAAATCCTTTGGCATACTTAGCTTTAAGAACTTCAAAACTAAAATCGCTTTATCAAAATCATTCATTATTTTTTTCTTTCTTTCAACGTTTAGGCTTCTAATTCAAAAGATAGTTGATAGTGCGTTTTATCAATGCGTTTCTGCGCCATATCGCAGTACTGCTGATTAATATCTATGAGTAAATAATCCATCCCATTTCTTTTGGCAACAGCACCAACAGTTCCGGATCCGGAAAACGGATCAAGTACAATACCACCTTTAGGACATCCGGGTAAAAGACAGCGTTCAACGAGCTTCTCGGGCATGGTTGCGAAATGTGCGCCATTAAATCCTTGTGAAGCAATCCTCCATACGTTTCGCATCCGTCGTAGCCCATTTTCGTTTTCATCGTTTCCGTGGCTATCTCTTTCTAATTCTGCATCATTAAAGAACGTATTGTTATTGGTGTACATGCCTCCTCGAAATGTCTTTGCATTACCCTTTCGACGTCGTGAGTTTGGTTTAAGAGTTCCTTCACTTCCTGCGGGTAAATAATTATTTGTCCCGACGCATGGCTCCATAATCTTTTGAATGTCAAACCAATATTGTCGACTTTTACTAAGTAAAAAAACGTCTTCATACGCATTAGTTAATCGGTCCGGTGCACTCTCCGGCATAGGATTGGTTTTTTCCCAAATAATGCTCTGTCTTAGATACCATCCATCGGCTTGAAGCGCAAAAGCTATACGCCACGGAACACCCATTATATCCTTAGGTTTCATCCCCTCGGGAGTGTATCCTTTTCTACCATGCTTAGAATGATCATTAATAAATCTAACGCTGTTCCCTCCCTTCCAACTGTTACAGTAAGAATCTCCGAGGTTTAACCAAAGCGTTCCTTCTGGTTTCATAATTCGGTTTACTTCTCGGAACACAAGAACCATTTTAGTGATATATTCGCTCAATGTTTCTTCTAAGCCTATTTGACCATCAACACCGTAATCTCTTAAACCATAGTACGGTGGCGATGTTATACAGCAATCAATTGTATTGCTTGGTATCTTTCCCAAAGCTTCTCTTGCGTCTGCATTAATGATTTTGTTTCTAATATCCATTTCCGCACCTATTCTGTTTTTTTATTCTGACTATTGGTATTTTTATTCAAATTCAATCGTGTCCAAATCCTTCTGGAAGTCCTCCGGTGAGTAGTCGCGGGTGATGTAATCCTTGTCAGCCTTCGCGCTTTGCTTCGCGTCTTCCTTCTGCCGGTTCTCCCATGTTCGGATACACGCTTTCCAATCTTTCATCTTGGTTTTACCGACCATCCAGCCTTTTGATTCATAAAAGTCATAAAACTGTTGCGGGCTGATGCCGTTGCTTCGTTCTTTGCAGTATTCAGAAATATCATCAAGAGAAGGTTTTTCAAAAGAGGGCCCTCTCTTTTTATTAACTGTAGTATTAATACTTGTATTATTATCCTGAGACTTTTTGCATAGGGGGGCCTTGATTGTTTTGCAGTGGACCCCTTGCGCACTTTGCGTAGGGGTATGTGCAGAGGAACAAGGGATATCGTTGATATAAAGGCGTCTTTCATCAACAGCCTTGGTCCCCTCTTTATAGATTATTTCCAGTGTCAGATATCCTTTTTTGACCAGCTTTGATATCCATCTTGAAATGGTTGATATTGTGAGATCGTACAGTTTCGCAAAGTAGGCGTTCTGTGCGAAGCAGTATCCTCTTTGATTTGATAACGCTGTGATTTCTCCATACAGCATCTTTGCACCAAAAGGCAAGTCCTTATCATATCGAACGGTCGCAGGTATAACAGCGTAGTAATTATTATTCACTTTGTCTGACTCTCCTCTCACAGTCCAATTGCATAAAGCTGCCGCTCTTTAATTTGCTTTGTTCCCTCATGATAAACAATGACGGATTTAATATATTCTTTTTCAACTAGCTGTCTAATCCATCGCACAATTGTCGAATTAGTAGTTTTATAGAGGTCCGCAAAATATCTGTTTGTCGCGTTACAATATCCGCACCTATTCGAAAGAGCGGTTATTTCCCCATAAAGTAATTTGGCACCACTTATGAGGTCATCATCGTATCTTATCTTTGCTGGAATTATGGCATTATAGTTTTGTTGTTGCTCCATATATATTTCCTTCGTTTATAAACAAAAATTTTGCCTATTTAAGGCGCTTAACGTTATCTTATATATCTTTTATCGCCGACTGACTTTGCAATCCTGTAGCGCTTTCTGCCAAGCTTTTTTATATATGATGAAATCATATCAATATAGGCAAAACATTCTTCATCTGTTTCTGGTCGAAAATAACCATCGCGCAAATTACATACTATGAAATCGTGATAAATCATTTCTTCAATATCCTTACGCGCCTGACGGGATGTCCTGCATCCTAGTAAATCAGTTAAGGTTTTAACGTTAATTGCGTTTGCTCTTCCAAGAGGGATTCTTTCCCATAACTGTTCGTAATCAATCATAACTGCCCCCGCTCCTATTCCATTCTCTTTCTATTTGTTCTCTTAGCCCGTCCGCTTCTTTTTTTCTTAAATTGACTGCTTCAAGCGCAGTTTTATACATGACCTCAGCTGTATCGCGCTCAAATGCCAGTTTGGCAATATCCTCTCGGCCTTTGACAAGGCTGATAATTAAAGTGGCCGGCGTACCTGCCGCCTTTTCCTCCCGGATAGCTTTTGCAACGGCTATCTTATATTCACGGTCCTTTTGAGCATGTAACTCCCCTTGCACCCTTGATTCAGCAAGCGACTGTTTGGCATTCTTTATTGTTTCTTCAAGCGCTGCCTGTAAACTCTGTCCGCTCATGTACTGCCCTTCCGATAAATCACGTCTTCACGGTCCCATCTCGGATACTGCCGTTTTAGGTAATTCTCAATGACCGCACCTATTTCTTTTCGTTTATCCCCGTTATCAAATCGGTGGTGGCAAGTCTGGCACAAGGTCACCACGTTCTGTTCAATACCGAGACCGCCCTGTGACCGCCGAATATAATGAGCGTTGGGTATTCCGTTTCTGCCGCAGATAATGCACTGGCCTTTATCCCGTTCAAGTACAGCCTGTTTAACCTTCGGCGTTATGGCGCAAGCCTGTGAGCGTTTACTCATCCTTTTCGTGTCCTGACAACCTGTTTAGGTTTATATGGCGTAGGCGGACCGAAAAGTGGATCCACGTCTGGCTCCGGTTCAGCCGTTTCTCCCGGGAAGAATCCTTCCTCCTCTTTCGGGCTCAGGAAGTCTACGGTATCTGCTACGATTTCAGTGACATAATGGCGCTTGCCGTTATCATCGTCATAGCTTCGCGAGGTAATCTCTCCGGATACCCCGACCTGCTTTCCTTGTCTTAAATACTGATTGCAGTTATCGGCCAGTCCCCGCCATGTGACTACTTGGATAAAGTTTGCCTGCTCTCTGTCCCTTCGCTTTGGTACCGCGACGGTGAATGTACAGACTGCCACACCGTTGGGTGTGTTCCGGTATTCCGGGTTTTTGGTTAATCGTCCGATGAAATGTGCTTGGTTCATGTATACTCCTTTTTTGTATGTGCAATGACCGCACCTATGTCGGATGCGGTCTTCTTGATTATTCTGATAAATCGAATGAGTGGTTTAATGCTTTAAGCCAGCACCTTCGGCACATGGCTTGGTTATAGTTCTTACAGCCTTCATGTGGAAGTCCATAGTACGAGGGACATCCGAAGCTGCCGTCACTTGCCATTTCTGCCAATTCTTTCGGCGTATTGATTTTGCTGAGCTCGTCCAGCCTTTTTGCTGTCCTGCCGATGTCATTTGAAAGGGTGTCAATGATTTTGTGCTTCAGCGCTTTCATGGCGTACTTCTACCTTTCCGTTTTTATATATAATAATGAAGCCTTTTTTACATAAAAGCCGGCACTGATCTAGTGTTAGGTTGTTTCCGACAATTTTCATTTTCATTTCTTTTCTTTCTCCTTTTTAGTGCCGTTTAGTCATCCAGTTGTAGAACGCGAGTTTTGATATCTTTCCGAAGCCGTTCCCGTACTTATCGCCTTCCATTCCAAAGCCAAACGGACAAGTGCCAGCATACATCATGCGCCTCAGGACCATTTTGTCGATGCCGAGATATTTTGCGACGACCTCAATCTTCAGATACGGTTTATCATCAGCGTCCAACATCTTGGTCAATTCGATATCCAGTTGTTCAATTGATTTTGGTGTTGTCATTTCCCAAACCTAAGCGTTGAATATTTCTTCAATGTCTTTTAGTAATTTCTTTATCTCTAGTATGTAATCCAAGGTAATCCCAGAAAATTCCCTCATTTTTTCAAAAGCAAATGTTATTGATTTTCGGTCTTCAGCCTTATTCATGTCATATTTAAAGAAATACTCATCCAGCATTTCAGATGTAATTGTGTGTGCTTTATTCGCACAAGCCTTGATATTGAATAATTCGGCATCAATTTCTGGTAAAGCAATTCGTTTATTATCGGGCATTAACTTACTCCTTACCTTCTTATTAAATACTTTTGGAATCTAGTCTTCGGTATCCTTTAACACAAATTGGAATCCAAGTATCATGCTTATTCGTCCAAACTGCAAAATCGGTTTCAGCAGTCTGTCTAGTTCATTTTCTTTCAGATTATGATCAGCTATTACTTCAGCAACTTGGTATAGCGCATCTTTGTATGCTTCGGAATCCTGAGCTGTTGAAAAAAGGTCATAAAGCATTGCGCGTATTGCTTCATTAATAGCTTCGTTATCATAAAAGCCTATTACTTTGCCCATTGGTGAGCCCCGTACTTAATCGCCATTTCTTTTACTATTGCGACATAGCCTTCAATGATTTTTTTATCTTCCTGAATGACATCAAGAAAACTCAGCTTATCTATTTTCGATTGGCACAATCCGGTTTTAGCTAAGCGGGCTTGTTTATTTTTTAATCTTATTCCCAAGCTGACACCAAATCGTTTTTCCAATAAATCATAGCTCTCATTCCGTATAGCCCGAATCAGGTCAGTTCCGCCTTGTGCTTTAGCTATTTTATTAATCATTACAGTTGTTTCTCTTCTCCATTCAACAGGATTAAGTGCTACAACCTCTTTAATACCCTCTACTTCTTGTTTTACATTTTCAATTTCAATTTTGTGTTGCTTTTGTCGCCTTTCAATATTGATCAGCACCTGAAGCTGCAGGCTTAACTCGCTGAAGTTCGCATTTATTTCGTTTTCCATCTCATGAAAACGCTCAATGTATGCAGCGGTAAACTGCGCGCCCTTTGCTCCGGTTAGTTTGTGCGCGACAAACTCACAGCCTTTTTTTGTAAGTTGATAGCATGGAAGTGTTTTGTTTTGGTTGGTCTGGTAAGTATCTTCAATGAAAAAAGTGGATAATCCAGTTTTGGATTCTCCTAAATGTTGAATATATCCTTTTATATCTCGCATAAGGTGAAAATGCTCTTTCCCTATCATTTCTGCCACTTCCATACTGCTGATTGTGTTGGCGTTGCCTTCGACAATTTTCAATTCGTTCATTTTTTATCTCCTTTTCGTATTACCTTGGCTTTATTGATTATGCTATCCTTACTTGTTATACTGTTCTAATCAATCACGTTTATCCCGGAGGCAATTCAATGAACAAAATTCCTGACTTTTCTGAATTCGTTTCTACCATTACCGTCAAGGACTTCGAGCAATGGACCAGAGAAATCAATGATGATAACGGCCCTTTTGCTATCTCCCTTAATAAGGCCGAAGTAACTAAGACGATATTTAAGCTGTTGGGATCCAGCGGTGTTATGACGCTTAAGATTCTGTCCCGCTACCACGAATGGTTGATGCAAAAGCTCTCGGGGCAAGCGCAATCCTAGTCCATATCTTTGCGCATCTGACGCTTGGCATACTCCCCTGCGCAGCGGAGCCTTATCCTTTTGCCGCGCAGAGAACATGCCTTTATATCTGAGTCTCCCCTAACTCGCTTTGTTATATTGTTTTTATTTACTTACTCCTGTATAATTGTGGTAAAAAGAATCGAATTTTTAGGAGCAAAATGTTTAGTGTACTTGATATTATTCTTTTATCAGTTTTATCTTTTCCAATAATCCGTATAATTTTAAATTTTGCAAGGTTTATTAGAGCAGATAACGTTATGGGACATTATTTGCGCTGGAAAAATTTCAAAGACGAAAGCTTCTCAAAGCGAATGACTATTCTCCTGCTTCTCAAATATGCAAACATCCCAGATTTCAAGGTACACAACGCTATTGGTGGCCAATATACTCATATTGACAATGACCGCTTTGTATCAGTCCAAAAGAATATTCCAAATAGATATGATGGTATCTTTAAGCATCAAATCCAAATGTTACTTGATTGCAGAGATACGTTTCTTAATAGACTTCTCAGTTCATTTAATCCCCTATTTTGGCTATCCAAACTCGGTCGACCAATAACAAAACTACTATCATTTATATCAGGCGAAAGAAAGGACTCCGCAATTACAAAAATATTTGATATATTATTCTGGCTAACTGCAATCTTAATTTCTATTTTCGTACCTGAAATCCGAAAGACTCTCGGGATGTCAGTGTTCTAGTATTCTGTCCTTTTGGATCATCCTGCGTCTTTTCCCTTTCTTCCATTCTTAATAGTTCAACAGTTTGAATCTTACGCACTACGTAAGCTATCATTAAAAAAAATTCTGCCCGCCTGATCAGCTGGTATCTCAAGTGTTTTAACCAGCTTGGTCATTACATCCGCTGAGGGCTGTTGTGTCCCTTTAAGAACTTTTGATAACGTAATTCGGTCTATTCCGCTTGCTTCAGATAATGATTTTATCGTTTCAAAATCCTTTTCAAGCATTTGCCGTTTTAGCGCCTTTGTATCTGTAACTCTTTTTTTATCCAATATTACTCACTCCAAATCAAATCTTACGTATTGCGTAAGTCAATAATAACTCCCAAGTTTCATTTTGTCAATACTTTTGTATAAATTTATAATCATTATGTATATATTTCCTTGCATAGTACGCAAGATAATGATAATATATCTTACAGAAAAAGGAGATGGTTCGTATGGCTTTGATAAATGAAAGAATAAAGCAGATGCGCTTAAAGCGCAATTTGACTCTTCTGGATGTTGCTGAACATCTTGGTGTACAAGAAGCAACTGCTCAACGCTATGAAAGCGGTGAAATAAAGAATATTAAACACGAAACCGTATTAGAACTTGCAAAGCTTTTTAATTGTTCTCCTTCATACCTTATGGGATGGGAGGAAAACAATCTCTTTCCATCTAACATCTCACAAATTGAAAAGAAAAAACTGCCTATGCTCGGTAGGGTTGCAGCGGGCGAACCGAAATTCGCCGAGCAACAGTTTGAATACTACGTTGAGGTCGGTGCCGAGATCAAGGCTGACTTTTGTTTAAAGGTTAAGGGCGACAGCATGGTGAATGCCCGCATCAATGACGGCGACCTGGTGTTTATCCGCCAACAGCCCACTGTTGAGGACGGCGAGATCGCCTGTGTGCTCATCGATGACGAAGCCACGCTGAAGCGTGTGTATATGAACGAAGATAATATCACCCTGACCGCCGAGAATCCGAAGTATAAGCCGCTGGTATATCGTGCTGGCGACGGTCAAATCAGGATATTGGGAAAGGCTGTGGCTTTTCAGAGTGATGTGAGGTGAAAAATGAAAATATTTCTTAGTTGGTCTGGAGCCCGCAGCCTTAGAGTTGCTGAGTATCTGGACGAGTGGTTACAATGTGTTATTCAGTCATTAAAACCCTGGATGTCTTCAAAAGACATTGATAAAGGATCTCTTTGGTTTGACGAGATATCTAAAGCACTAGAAGATACTAAAGTTGGCATAGTTTGCTTAACCTCAGCAAACATAAATAATCCTTGGATACTATTTGAGAGTGGTGCATTAGCAAAAGGTCTTTCATCAAGTAGAGTGTGCCCTTTACTGATTGATTTGGAGCCTAGAGACATCTCTGATCCTCTTGCAAGATTTAATCACACAATTCCAAATAAGAATGGAATGCTGCAGCTAGTAAAAACCTTGAACGATTGTCTTGGTGATTCAAAGTTGTCCGACACCACATTAAATGAAGTATTCGAAACCTACTGGCCAAAATTCGAAGATAATTTCGAAATTATTCTTTCAGAAACAGATGATGATGTTGAAAATGTGGAAAAAACAGATAGCGAGATTTTAAGCGAAGTTTTAAGCTTAAGCAGAATGATTATTAGACGGTTAGACTTCCAAACTAATATATCGGAAAATCCCTCTAATTCTATTTTCGACCCACGCAGATACCATTCCATGAGTTCGATAGATTTACTATCTAATCCTCCGGGTACATATTTTGATTCTCTTACTAATCGTTGGTGTTCAATATTTGATCCGAGTGAAAATATACAAAGTGAAAACAATCCCGATGATAATTCAGATGATGGCCAGTCATAGAGGTGAGTAAGTATTCTACACAACAAATGATAAAGGAAAATATTGTGGGAAGCTGTGGCTTTCCAGAGCGATGTGAGGTGAATGCTTTGAATCAAAATGAAGATAAATTGAATACATTGCTAATATTTTTATTTGGTACAGTTGCATTATTGTCTTTCTTCATGATTCTTACTGTTTTGATTTGTTTTTATTCTAGTCAGTACACATCAAACAGTTTTGTTCAAGATTGGGGGAGCATCATTGGCGGTTTAGGAGGCGCAATAATCGCTATTTTTGGAGTTTGGCTTACATTGAGGAACAATCAACAGATTACAGAAATGCAGCTGAAAAACAATGAAAAAAATATTAAAGAAAATCAAAGGCTCGATGTTCTTCCAATAATAACTCTAAATAGAGCTTTAAGATTAGAAATTACAGATCTTATTTCTATTTATAAAGATACAACTCTTCTTCATTTTGCACCTACCTATTTTACAAGAGCCGAGATTACCCGCTTCGATTTCCTAATAGAAGGTATGCACGCTAGTCCTCTTGACCAAGTAGATTATAATAGTTTAGAGTCCAGACTAACAGAAGTTATAAATGAGAATAATTTTATTAGCCATTTTTTCAAGATAACAAATTCAGGGAAATCAGTAGCATTAAATCTCAGGATTATGCTCGAGAGGCAAGATGCTGTTCTTCCAACTCGCCCCTCATATTTTGCGAATGATATGCAACCCAATACTAGTTATGATTTAAGCTTTATAATAAATAAGCCTGAAACATGTACAAGTATATACTTTCTAATCATACAGTATAGTGATATTTATCAACATCATTATGAGCAAAGACAACCGCTTTCAATGGAATTTGACGAATTCATTATTGGACAGGAAACGGAACAATCACGTATACCATTTCTGCGTTATTAAAACTTTATAAGAACTTGAAAGAGGTGAAAAGCACTTGAAAAAAGTAATTGGTAGTATTTCAGTTATTATTGGTATTTCTATAATCGGATTATGGGTTATGCTGCTGCTGACGGATAATGTACCTGAGTTAGTCACTGCACCCATCAGTATAACTTTTCATTTGATTGCCGAGTTCTCAATGGGCGCATTAATGATGATTAGCGGCATAGCACTTCTATGCAAGGCTAAATGGTCTCCCTGGCTCTTTGTGCTTTCCAGCGGGCTTGTCATCTATGCGGTGGTTAATTCTGCCGGATACTACGGCCAGGCCAGCAACTGGGCTATGGTTGGAATGTTTATGGGGCTGTTGGTTGTGACGGTTGTACTTGATGTACTACTGATAAAATCCGAAGTTTAAATCGCTTGTCCATCTTAATAGTAGATGAATATACAAGGATGTCGAGAAGGTTTTGCTTCCCATAGAAGTGCGAGGTAAATATGAGTACACCTGAATGGAAGAAAAAAGAACATATTGTCACTCTAATTGAAACCGCTCTAAAACCCTATGCTAAAGTTGAACATAATAAATTTCTTCAAGATTTAACTGGCGATGGTGATAAAAGGCAATGCGATGTCGTTGTTACATACGGCCACCCTCCAAATACCATAATGCAAATTATTGAAGTTCAAGATAGAGCTACACCCTTGGAACTCGTCGTTTTTGATGGCTTTGTAACAAAAATGGAGACTGTTGGTGCCCAACAGCTTATTTGTGTCACTAGGGAGCCTTATTCAAATACCATTATAAACCGGGCAAAACGATACGGTCCTAAAGTGCAGCTATATACGCTTGATGATGTTGAATCAGAACGTTTTCCGATAAAATCTATGCTAAAATATAAATTAAAGCGGAAGATTGATTTAATCAAGCTGGGCAAAAGTAAAATCGAGGTGCCTCGTAATATACAAAAAAAGGAGGTCTCATTTGATTCTAATGATAAGGTTTTTATATATCGAAAAAAAAGAAGTTCTCTTGCACAATTGATTCAGCACTTTATTAATCATACTAATCCCTATATAAAGAGCGGTTCTCACATAATTAATTTTGATTCTAGACGTCTTTCTAGTGGTCTAATTTACTCGCATGATGGTATTACATGCCCTATCATTTTAAGCTTTGATATCAATATTTTTGTTAAATCTACTGAGATTCCTCTTCTCATCTCAGAATATCAGAGGGTTGACGACAATGAAGATAGCGCATGGCTTGTTACATATAAAGGAGAATTTGAAGGGGAACCTTTGTTAGAAAAAGAGACTTATACGCCATTAGGTGATGGTAAGTACAAAGTAACATTTTGGATGACCCCTGAGCAATTAGACAAAGGAGTCTCCGCTATAATTGAAAGAGACAAGTTAACTCAAATTACATCGGTTCTAGAAGATGATCTTTGATTTAAAACTTTTTGAGGTTTCATTTTTTTATAATTCTAAATGCATATAAGTATATTCTATTAAAAATTAATTATTCAGAAAAGATTTTACTTTTAGAAAGCTAAAGAGGTTATATTTTGCCTAATAAACGGATACAAATCAAAATAACTATCGGTAAAAATAGCGATGGTACGCTCGCAAGAAAAAGTTTTTACGGCCGTACAAAAAAGGAAGCTAATGCCAAAGCCCAGAAGTATCTGCGCGAAAACACCTTTGCGCCGGTAGACAGAAAGATTACTTTGGCTGAATGGGCTGAGAAGTGGCTTGAGGTGTATAAGCAGGGAAACGTGAGCGAAATCACCTATCAGAACTCATATTGTAATCCTGTTTATCAACATATCATCCCCTATTTCCAAAATGCGAAGCTCATTGATATTAAGCAGATAGATATTATTGATTTCTTTAATACTAAAAAGGAATATTCTAAGTCTACACTGAACAAGCTTAAAATCACCTTAAGCTCAATGTTCAACGCTGCTATAGATAATGATTTAATAGTGAAAAATCCGGTTAAGAATGTTCAGGTTTCTTCTCAGCAAGAGCCAGGAAAGAAGCGGGCATATACTAAAGAACAGGTTGAAAAGATCATTGAGTTCGCAAAAGAACATGACGATGGCGCCGAGATAATTGTTTTACTAAAGACTGGCTTGCGTCGCGGCGAGCTGCTTGCGCTCCGGTGGGAAGATATTGATTTTCAGAATAACTTGATATCAGTTAGGATGTCTCTTGCTGAAACCGGATCTGGTGTTACCATCGGACCGCCGAAAACAAAGGCCAGTATGGCGGACATTCCGTTTGATAATGATTTGAAAAAGGTATTGATGGGCCTGCCGCGTTCCATCAGCGGCTACGTATTTCCAAATACCAAAGATAAGCTCAGAAGTCCGACTGGATGGCATAAACGAGGCTATAGGCGCTTTATGATTGATATGCAAAAAGAGTTCCCAGATATTCCTGTCCTAAGTCCGCATGAGCTTAGGCATACATTCGGAAGCCTAGTTTATGAAGCAACAAAAGATATCTATATTACATCAAAACTAATGCGTCATACGGATATAAATGTTACCGCTAAAATTTATGTGCACGAGAGCTTAGATACGAAGCGAACAGCAATTATAAGCGTTTTCAAAGATCTTCGCACCTAGCCGCAAATTATTTGGTTATCCACTTTACCACTCTAAATCATCTAATAAAAAATTCATCACTTTTCTCGCTTGTTTTGCAAGTGCTCTTGACTGGCCTCTGGTAAGTGATTTATACTCTTTATCATCAGTATACTCATTGTATAGCTCATAGTGATATCCATTTTTCGGAAGTGGTTTATGGATTATGACAATGTTGCTATCAATACAAACTTTTGCTCTAAAAAAAAAGAAAGCAAAAAAATCCTTAGGGGTAAGTCTATTGCAAAACCTGAACATTACATCTTCGTCAGAGTCTCCACATACCCTATCAACAGATACTCCCCCTTCATCTTTAAAAACTGATGATGCAATGCTTCCATCATCCCTTTTATATGTTATTTGTGGAGGATTAAATATAATTCTGCAAAACTCCTCATCAGGATAATACTCCATATTTTCAAGCATAGAAACCCTCTAGTATTTCAACAATTTCGGTCTTATCTATTTCTCTACCATCATTCAATCCATCAACAGATTCCTGATACGCAAATATTTTGTCATCATATATTTCAAACTCTAAATAATCATTCTTGTTATCAAAATCAATTTGAATTGAATTTCTAGTTGTAGGGAATATATTTGGGGGTGTATTTATTAATTCAATTATACCCATTGCTTTACGGATAAGTTTATTACTAAATTTTTTTGCTCCGCGTCCATCCCAATTATTCTTCAAGTCTCTTATTTTCAATAATGCGTCAATGGTCTTGCTCTTTTGTGCAGCATTATAAATGTCTCGAAGACTATTCATTATCTCTATAAGTGATTCCATTTGTGACTCGTGAATAGTATTAAGCATTCTACTCATAATAAGTGTAGTCTCTTTAATTTTATTTAAATATATTGTGTTTATATCTGCTGTAATACTATTTATTTCATCCACGGGAAAAGTAATTGTATCTGATAACCATGAAAGATCTTTTTTCACGTTTTTTTCTTCACTACTCTTTTTATCAGAAATTATACTTATATCCGACGGAAAAGAACTAGGAGCTACATTAAATGTAACTGCATCAGCACCACCAGAAAAAGATGAATAATATTCAATGGCTAGTGCTGGGTTCATACTTCCCCCCCCATTATTTCTTCTCTTGTATAATCGGTAATTATTGATTCAAAAAAGTCGATATTCTTTTTATGCAGTATTTTCAAAACATTGTGAGCATTTATTTCGTTGGATGAAAGCATTGCAAAACTTGATTCCAAATCAAATTTAAACAAATCTTTTTCCTTATCATAAAGTCGAATTTTCGCTTGAAAATTATCATAATTAGCAAAAGCCCCGTTTCCTATGATTATGTCAGTTGCAACTCTGGAGCTTTGAATCAGTTTAGGAACAACTTCTCCATTGCAATTTATTACTTTGCCGATAGTAAAATCCTCTGTATCAGGTACAGTAAAGGTATCTAAATAAACTAGCCTAGTATATTTCCAATCCTTACTATTCAGCTCTTGCTCTACACGACTAACTACATCTAATGCTTTTCCACTAAAATAATCCCAGCCTAAATATTTTTTATTTTCACTATTTATCGGAACATAATTAAAAGCTATTCTGTTACCAAACACTTGCACTAATTCATTTTTATTCATCCAAAGTCTTATACGAAAATTCAGACTGTTTGAGGGACTCCCTGTCACGTCTGGATCAATTTTAATGCTTTCCGCGTCTTTCTTGAAAACATCCACTAACCGCAACTGAGTCTTTGTATCAATTGGCTGATGATAAAAGAATTCACAGTAAAGCTCACGAATAGTTGGTTTATTATATGCCATTTTTTCCCCTAGCTTATAGAAATATTTGTATATATTATATTGAAATTTAAAATGATATTCAATATATAATTAATTAAATTTAAAGAAGTTTAACAGTCAAGCTCCTTACAAATGTTTGTTCTCCTTCTTATTTGTCCTCAAACTGTCCTCATTTAAACAAAAAAGCCCTAAATATAGGGCTTTTCGATTGACTCCGACTCGAAAGGCCGCTGGTTCAAATCCAGTCGGGTGTACCAAAAAAGCCCGCTTATCTCAGCGGGCTTTTAAACCTTCTTTATAGTCCTTTAAAGATGACACCTGCCAGAAGCAGCAGAAACGCGAGTGTCAGAAGCAGGAAGTTTCCGATATCCGATATGATCGGAAGGCTCAGTTTTAAGAAATAATGATCCAGGATCGCATAAATCCCGAAAATAAACGACAGTATAAACACGACTTTTGATGGTCTTGAACCCATAATAATCCTCCATATTTAATGCATTATTAAAGCTATTATAGCCCTTTTTGCCTGCTTTTAAAAGCGGATTTATGTAAATCTTATTGCGGCAATAAAAAAGCCGGTTTTACCCGGCTTGTTGGTTTACTTCTTTTTAACTGTCGCCTTATCTTCACGTTTGTTTAAGATATGCATCAGTATCATCATCACTGCCGAATAGGCAAAGAACAGGGCGAACGTCAGGATAAACATCCATGGTTTGTTATCCAGCATACCGGTTACCGGAATCGCCAGAATCATCATCAGCGGGAAGCCCAGGGGCGCCGCGATACCGCTGCCCAGTACCATGTTGTCTGTCACATTGGTCTTGCCTTTTGGGTCTACTTCTTTTAACAGCGCAACCCCGGTCGTCACTGTCCCTGTCCACATCCCGAACATTGCCAGCGTGTTCTCCAGCACTTCTTCGTGGTAAATGAACTTACACATAAAGATCGTATAAAAGACGGTAAAGATTCCGCCCACTGTGGTAAGAATCAAAATCGGCCATCCGTATCCACCGAGTGCCGAGAACGACAGCGCAGCGATTGAAGCGGTAATCATAAAGTCAAAACACACCGCGGATATCTTCTGCATCAGATAATTATCCACATAATTAACCGTCATAACACCCTTATGGCGTAGGATTTTGAAGACTTTCTTCACCCCAACCGCGATAAGCGTACCAAACAAGAAGGTGAATCCGCGGAACAAGCCGGCCAGCGTCATGCCAAAGGTGCCGAGCGGCTGAATCAGGAAGCACAGCCCTTCAATCACGCCGTAAGTCAACAAATAAACGAATCCGATTAATATCACCTGAATGGTGAAATCATCGATAAAAGTGGTTTTCGGGATCGTGCTGGTGTGCGCCACCGGTTTGTCATAATCGATGTTTTCAACTTCTTTTGTCGTGCCGTCGATTTTAAAGCCGGAGCGTTTAACCATGATGTTCATTAAAATGATACCGCCGATAATCGCCCACAAGAAGCCGATCGTGGCCAGCATTGCCCCGATATTCGCACCGCCGGGGAGCACGCCGGTTTCGTTCCACTGGGAACCGATCGAAGTTGCCTGTCCCGGGCCTTGTGCAAACGACAGCGGCAGTAGCAGGCCGAGTATTTCCGAAATCTCCGGAAAGATCGTATAAGCCAAAGCCAGCGTAATTGCAAAACCGATGATCGCCTGCCATAAATAGGTGTTCACGATCGCAAAACCGGTCTTGACCACCGCACGGTTATTGTTGCCGGCACGATCTTTCAATGCCAGCGAAATGAATCCGATTGACATTAAATGCGTCACCGCGGTAAACAGGAAATCCTGATCAAACGGAACATAAATCTTTGTCGCAGATCCGGAAATCCACGCGATCAACGCGCCGATGCCTTCTTTGCCGAATAAAAACGCCAAGATACCGGCAATCATACAGGTCGGGATTAAGTGCTTGCTCAGTCCCTTAATGTTCAGCTTAAGTACGACCGCAACCCCGATGAATAATCCTAAGTACAGGAATTGCAGTACGCCATGCCATCCACTCATTAGTCCATCCTCCAAAATAAAAATAAATTATTACATTTGTGCGCACATCAAAGAGCGCTGCCATTTATACGGCGAAACTCTTTCTTTAAATAAAAACCGAAACGTCCGCTCCCCTATGGTGAACTCCAGCTGGTTGTTCGACTGGATATTGATACCGTAGATATCGGCCGCCGGATATTCCCGCTTGATGCCGTCCTTGCCGTGGAACACCATCCGGTCCGGGTTCATCGTCAGCGTGCCTTCCGTAATGGGTACCAGCGGATTAAAGCGGATATATTCGAGCAGCTTTACATGATTATCACTAAACAGCATCTGTTCAAAATCCTGTCGTCCAACCGCTTTATCCATGACGCCTTTTATATGGGCATCCTGCAAATCGCCGAGTTCCGGCAAGGAATACCGTTTATTTTCGCTCGCCTTAAAAAGCGTCGCGTTACGCTGAAATGTATAAGTCGCGCCGCAAACCTGGCAAAACAAGCGATCCCCTTCACTGCGCATTTTTGCCAGTGCCTTACAATCGGGGCATACATACGCAAACAACTCCAGGCATTCGGCCGGGGTCTTGCTGCGAAACTTCAAATCCGGATGAGCGGTTAAATAGTCAGTTTCATTGTGGCTGAGTTCTTTTTCTATCACTGCCTGAATCTCATCCGCAGACATCGATTCAATCTGTTCCGGTGTCAGTGCCACCTTCGGGAATAGCCGGACTTCGCCGCGCCGGGGTTTGTATGCCCATCTCGGCAGGCTCATCATCGCACCCCGTATCGCAACCGTAACCACCGGCAGTTTCAATTTTTTAATCAAATTTGAGGTAGACGGAATAATCTCCAGCGTACGTCCGTCCCATGAACGTCTGCCTTCCGGAAAAATTCCGATGATTCTGTTCTTTTTTATGTTCTTTAGAATGCCGCGAACGGACTGTGAATCCGTTGTCATTTTCCGAATCGGGATGAATCCAACTGAATCCAGTATCTTTGCCAGCAGTTTCATCTTCCACGCGGTGTCATTGACGACATAACAAATAATCCGCGGCCAAAAATACTGAATAAACACAGGGTCCATATTATGCGTATGGTTTGCAAGCAGAATATAAGGCCCCTTCAGTTTATAGGCCTCATTGTCTTCCATTCTAACGTTATACTTCAGTTTAATATAAAGACCAAAAGAGATTTTAAAGATGCCAAACGCCAACAGCTGAAAAAACCCGCGTCGTTCTTGTTTGCCTGCCTTTAATCCCATGAGAATGTTCTCCAAGTTTCAGAAATGTTATTATCTGATACATGATACCATAAATCCGTCGATAAATCATTACTTATTCGTACGTTGCCTGCCTCTGATCTGTAAGTTTCCATGTCTTTTTATCTGGATTTTTGGTTTAAAATGACATTAAATTTATTTATATCCTGCATTGTTCATGGTTTATCTCTTTACTATGGCTCCTTTTTTTATTAAAATACAAAATAGCTTATAATAAACCCTAAGTAGATCATTTTGGAGGCAGATATGCGTAAGTCAAAAAGAATATTGCGTCTTGTTGTTTTGGTTGTTCTGGTCGGAACCGTGCTCATGAATACGTCTTGCTCGCTTTTCCAGTCGCCGAATATCGGGATTTCAACTTCCGATGAAATCGGTATGACCAAGAAAGTCATCGATGATATCATGGCCATGGCGGAAGAGGACGGCTATCCGGTTACACTGCTGAATGCAAACGGCACCTATGAAACACAAGAAATGCATATCTCGAGTTTTATAGAACAGGAACTGAATGTCATCGCCATTTGTCCGGTAAACCTGACCGAGGTTTTAAGGAGCATTGAAGCCGCTAACGCAGCCAAGATACCGGTCGTGCTGTTTGAAAAGCCGATTGAAGGCGCAGATGTCGCGTTCTTTGCCGGATACAATGCTGAAGAAGAAGGCCGTATCGCAGCAAAAGCCATCGCTGAGGCGGATGACGGCAAGGAAAATATCGTGGTTGAAATTATCGGGCCGGAGGACAATCCGAATGCCGTAAACGCCAGCAACGGTTTCCATGAAGAAATCGATGCGATCGGCAATATTACCGTCATTCAGGTGGTCTCAAACTGGAATTTGCAGTCTGCCTATGAAGGCATGCGGTCCATATTGAAAAAATACCCCACTATCAGCGCGATTTACTGCAGCAACTCAACGCTTGACAAAGGCGTTGATGCGGCATTGGACGAACTCGGTCTTTTAAAACCCGTGGGGGCGCAAGACCATATCTATCGCGTATCGGTCAGCGGCTCTAAAAACGGCTATGACAGCGCAGCTGAAGGTTATATCGACGTATTGCTGGCAACCGACGTCAGCGGCGAAGCTAAGGCCATTTATGATGCGCTGGTAACGCTGGGCAGCGGCAAGAAGCTGGAAAATACATCTTACACCGCTTCTTCCACTTTGTTTTCACAGGATAAAATCGCCCTCAATAAGAACGATATCTGGGGTTATGTTTCCGGAATTGAATAACTGAGAAATAAAAAACGGACGGTTAAACCGTCCGTTTTTTTATTGTTGTTTATTGCTGTGTAATTCGGTTTAAGTCACCGATGACGAGTGTCAGGTCAATCTCGCGGCCGATATTCTCGCGCCATACCCTAAACACCACGGTATCGCCGACCGCGAATTGTCTTACCATATCCTGAACATCGGCAGGGTCTTTTACTTCTTCGCCGTCGATAGCGATAATAATATCATTCAACAGCATACCACCGACCGATGCCGGACCGCCCGCCGTGACATCCTGCACGAGTGCGCCGCGCGGCACTTCCCAAAGATCTGCATCTTCCTGCGTCATTGCATAGAACTGGATACCGATTCCCGGCCGTTCCATTGAGCCGTTTTCGATAATTTCCCGCGCCACATCAATCGCTTCATTGATCGGAATCGCGAAACCGATGCCTTCTGTTGAGATCGGGATACCGGATTCATCAATACCGGCAAGGTATGATTTCAGCGCATTAATGCCGATGACTTCGCCTTCTGAATTAACCAACGGTCCGCCGCTGTTGCCCGGATTGATTGCGGCGTCGGTCTGCAGGTACATACTGCCCTCAACCTCACGGTTCACTGCGCTGATATAACCGACTGTTACCGAACCGCCGAGGCTTTGTCCTAGCGGACTGCCGATCGCGACTGCCAATTCCCCGACGCGTACTTTATCGGAATCTCCGATCGGAGCGACTGTCAGGTCACGGTCTGTTGCTATTTTCAGTACAGCGATATCTGAATAACTGTCGCTTCCGATTAATTCGGCACGGATTTCTTCCCCGTCATTCATAACGACGGTATAACGCTGTGCACCCTCGATAACATGATTATTGGTCACAATATAGCCGTCTTTGCTGATGACAAATCCGGAACCGTAAGATGATTCGACGTCCTGCTGCGCCTGCCCCACTGAAAACTGCGGGATGCTGGATCGAACGCCTACCACTGCGGGTCCTAGATTTTCAGCAATACCGATAACCGGATTTTCATATTGCTGAATCTGCTGTTTGTCCCCGCCGATGGCCACATCCGATTCGTCTTCCGCTTCCGCAGAGGCTTCCGGCAGCGCTTCTTCAACAGCCGCCCGGGGTTCTTCTTGCTTATTGTTTTCTGCTGACTCAATCATCGGGTTAATGACCAACGCTGTTAATAATGCGCCGAGCGTCAAGCAGACGATAATGACCAGAACAAAAGCAAGAACGATTCCGTTGCGCTTTTTGCGCCTTGGTTTTTTTGCGAATTCTTCAAAGTCATAATTCTCGCTCATTTTAGTTTCCTCCTTTAGCTTACGCTAATCAATTGTTTTGTTGAAATCCTCTGGCGCTTTCCAGCGTAAAGGCAAATGTCGTTTCCCTTGCTGTGTCCTCAATCCAAATCCTTTCGCCGTGCTGTGCCAGTATTTTTTTCACCAATGACAGGCCGATGCCTGTACCCGGAATATCCCGGTTATGGGATTGATCCGCTTTATAGAATCTTTCAAACACAAAGTCTTTGTCCTTTTCTGCAATCGGTTCTCCGGTGTTGGTAATCCGGACATAAACCTTGTCTTTGATGAGATTGACTTTAATTCTCAATACCCCGTTTTGTTTATTAAACTTAACCGCATTATCGATGATATTCGTTACCACTTGGGTGATTTTATCTTTATCGGCAGCCACATAAATGTTATCCGCTTCAAAGTCGATGTCAACATTCAGATTTTTGCTGTCAATGCGCTGTTCAAATGATATCAGCGTGATGCGCAGCAGTTCATTAATATCAAAGGCGGTCAGCCTGATCGGGAACTTCCCCGACTCAAGTTTTGACAGCTCCATCAGGTCTGTAATCAACGCATTCAGGCGCTTGGTTTCTGACAATGCGATATCCAAGTATTTTTCCTTCTCCGATTCCGGAACCGTACCGTCCATGATTCCCTGTATAAAGCCGGTGATTGATGTCAGAGGAGTTCTCAGCTCGTGCGAGACATTCCCGACGAACGAATTCCTGAGCGCTTCATGTTTTTCAAGGTCCCCCGCCATCTCGTTAAACGCATTCGCAAGATAGGATATTTCGTCTTCCCCGGTATAATTCACCCTGGCGGAATAGTCTCCGGTTGCGATCCGTTTTACCGAGCGCGTCATATAGTTAATCGGCCGGGTAATGGACCGCGCAATCGCCCAGATCAGTACAAACGCCACCGCAAACGACAACACCGCCGATATGATAAATTGCTTGTTCACGGAGCCGAACAATACATCCAGCTCGCCCAATGCTTTATACATGGCCACCGCGCCGACCACGGTGCCCTTCTCATCCAGCAATGGTGCGGCATACCCGACCACGGGCACATTCATCACCTTATCCTGCTGAATAATCTTCGAGGTTTTTTCTCCTGACAGCGCTGCTGCCCGCATCAGGACAAAATCCCTGTCTTTTAAATCTATCGCCACATCCGCGATAATCTCTTTCGGTGCAAACCACCAGATACCGCCGTGCTGGTCAAACACGACCAGCAGAATCTGCTGCTCCGATACATATTGCACGTTTTTATTAAAGAACGCAATGTTGGAGACCGAAGGCATTTGTGTGTCGAGATAGCTGTCGTTTATCTCCGACCGGTAGGCTTCCATGTTGTCGGATACACTTTCCAGGTATTCCATTCGAATCAAATAAGCCGACAGTGAAACCGCCAGCAGAAGCGAAATCAAAATAACCAGAACACAAGTCGTCAGCAGCCTGCCAAAGATCGAGTTAAACATCAGCTGACCTCAAATTTATAGCCTACTCCCCATACGGTTTTAATCTGCCAGTTTTTATCCTCGTTAAAAAGCTTTTCACGGATACGCTTGATATGCACATCCACTGTCCTTGAATCGCCGAAAAAGTCAAATCCCCAAACCTGCTGGAGCAGCTGTTCGCGTGTAAACACACGGTTTTGCTTAAGCGCTAAGAAATAAAGCAGCTCAATTTCCTTCGGCGGCATTTCCAGTTCTTTACCGTTAAACACCACTTTATAGTTGGCGATATTAATCGAAAGATCCTGGAAAGTAAGTTCAGTTTCTTCGGTCTGGCTTTCTTTCGTGCGCCTCAGCAGCGCTTTAACGCGCGCTAAAAGTTCCTTGGGCTCAAAGGGCTTTGTAATATAATCGTCCGCCCCCAGTTCAAGCCCCAGCACCTTATCAAAGGTTTCACCCTTTGCAGAAAGCATGATGCAGGGGACGCTGGCTTTTGCCCGGACTTCCCTGATAACTTCCCAGCCGTCTTTGCCCGGCATCATAATATCAAGCAGGATGAGATCCGGTTTCCGTTCGCTAAACCGCTTTAATCCCTCGACGCCGTCATAGGCAATTTCCACATCGTATCCGTCTTTTTCCAGATACATTCTGACCATGTTGCAGATATTTTTATCATCGTCAATCAACAAGACCAGATCTTTTTTCATCCTAAACACCTCTTTACGTTTTTCATTTCAAACAATATCTTTTTTACAATATATCCTATCTGCTATACATTATAAAGATGTTATATTCAAGTTTAACCGAATATTCACAGGATAGCCAGGAACTTGTTAAATTTCCCGCACGATTATCCCGTTTTCTGTTAACAATGCGGCTGTCACACCCATGCCCGCTTTCTTTTCGCCGTTGAACTTGCCGCAGTAAATCTGTGTCGATCCGCAGGACGGGCTGATCCCTTTTAAAATCGCCTTTTTTGCCCCGCAGCTTTCAGCCGCTTTTAACACAGCTTTTGCGCCTTTAATGAACGCTTTTGTCTGGTCTCTTCCGGTCTGGTCAATCACCATCGCGCGGCCTTCAAGCACGTCCCTGCCGTCTCCGCCCAGAATCTCGCACGGAATGCGCGGTGTCTTCAGTCCGCCCATTTCTTCGGGGCAGACAGTGACCGCTTTACCCTCTTCCACCATTTTGATGACCGCTTCATCGGAAGCGTGCTGTCCGTTATACCGGCACTTCCTTCCTGCTAAACAAGCACTTACAATAACCATCTCACACCTCATTTCAAAGTTACAATCGTTACACCCGTTTCTCCTTCTCCGAATGTGCCTAACCGGTATGATGCGACGTGCTTGTGGCGTTTAATGAACTCATGGATACCGGCTCTCAGTTTCCCTGTACCTTTTCCATGGATGATGCTGACCTCTTTTAATCCCGATAAAAACATTTCATCCAGGTATTGGTCCAGCTCCATTATGCCTTCGTCTATGGTGAGCCCGCGGATATCAATCTCCATTTTCGCCTGTGACGGCGCCTGCTTAACCAGCCTGGAGGTTGCTTTAATTTGAGTCTTTTCAGCGGGTTTAATGCTCTCTATCTCTGATACATGGGCGCTCAGCTTCATCACGCCGGCTTGAATCTGAAAGATGCCTTTGTTGTCGGGCGCTTCAAGCACCGTACCTTTTGTGCCGACACCGATCAGTTTGACTTCGTCGCCGACTTGGATTTGCATCTCGCCCGGCGTTCCGGGTTTATCCATATCCTTGATACCATCCGACAATGCCTGCCGCTGCTGCTCCAGTGCCGACCGGGCGGACTGAATAGCCTGTGTTAATTCGCGTTCGTTTTCCGGCCTTGCTTTTTTCAGGCTGCTGATTACGGCTTCAGCCTCTTCGCGCGCCGCCTTAATCACTTCCGCCGCTTCTTCTTTTGCCTTGCGGATGATTGCTTTTTCCTGCTTTTCCGCTTTTTCCTGCTGCAGTTTTGCTTTATCTTTTAAGGACTGTGATTTACGCTTAAAGTCTTCAGCCTGTTCTATTTTTTTGCGCGCTTCCTCTTCGGATGCCGCCGCCTCATTGAGCAGCTGTTCAAAACGGGTGCGCTCTTCGGTCATATGGGATTTTGCCCGCGCCACGACATGGTCTGATATGCCCAGCTTCCGGCTGATCTCAAATGCATTTGACAGCCCCGGAATCCCCATTTTAAGCCGGTAAGTCGGCGATAAGGTTTTGATATCAAACTCCATGCTGGCGTTCTCATATCCGGGCTCAGCCATCGCAAACGCCTTAATTTCGCTATAATGCGTGGTCGCCATCACATACGCACCGTTGTTTTTCACTTCTTCCAGGATGCTCATCGCAAGCGCCGCGCCTTCGGCCGGATCGGTGCCCGCACCGAGTTCGTCCAATAGCACCAGTGCACCGGTTTTCGCATTTTTTAATATCGGGATGATATTAGCCATATGCGATGAAAACGTGCTCAGGCTCTGCTCAATACTCTGTTCATCACCGATATCCGCAAAGATGCGCTTAAACACCGGCAGTGTGGTACTCGCCAGCGCCGGCAGAAACAGCCCGGACTGCGCCATCAGCTGAAAAAGCCCGCAGGTCTTGAGTGACACCGTCTTGCCGCCTGTATTCGGTCCGGTCACAATCAGCGCCGTATAGTCCCCGCCGATCATGATCGTCACCGGCACGACTGTTTTCGCATTGACCAGCGGATGCCGTCCGGACTTAATATGCAGAATGCCGTCTTCGTTGAATTCCGGCGGTGAGGCCTTCATGCTTCCGGCAAGGCTCGCTTTCGAAAATACAAGATCAAGATACGCCAGAATCTCGGTATCTGCGGCAAAAGCGTCATAATACGGCGCGGCCGCCGCACTGAGCTCAGCCAGAATACGGTGTTCTTCCGCCTTAATCTCGGCTTCCAGTTCCCGTATTTTATTATTTGCCTCTACGACGCTTTCCGGCTCAATAAACAGCGTTTGTCCGCTCGCGGACTGGTCATGCACCAATCCTTTGACATCCTTTTTATGTTCGGCTTTCACCGGCACCACATAGCGCCCGTTCCTGCTGGTGACAATGGCGTCCTGAAGGTAGCGGCTGATATGCTCGTCTTTGGCCAGCGACGACAGTTTATCCCGCAATTTATCATTCTCGCGGTTGAGCGCGCGCCTTAAGCGGAACAGTTCGTCCGATGCTCCGTCCGCCAGATGGGTCTCATCCAGAACTGCGTTGTCAATCCGCTGTATAAACGCCCCGTCAAAAAATAAACGGCCGGCCATTTCTGGCAGGATGCGGATTTGGCCCTCATTGTCTTTTTTAATATTCGCCTTCGCAGTTTTCGCGGCCTTGAATACACCGTTTAATCTGAGCAGTTCTTTGCAGTTCAAAACACCCTGTGTTTCCAGGCGCTTGACCTCGCTTTTCACATCGCTGAAAGACATCAGCGGTGCGCTCGAATAGCGCATCAGAATGCTTTCCGCCTCTTTGGTCTCTTCCATTAAGGCGGTGACGCTATTAATGTCTGTTGCCGGCTTTAGTTTCAGCGCCAGCTGCCTGCCGAGTTCGGATACCGCCTTTTCGGCCAGCATCTGGCGGATTTTATCGAATTCTAATATACGTATGACACGTTGATCCATTTATATTGTTCCTATCTCTTCCAAAAAAAGGAGCGGTCGAACGCCCCTTGCTGTTTTATTCCCTATGTTTATCAGTCTTCTTTGTACCCATCATAGCGGTTATCATCCAGCAGACTCGTATCAGGGTATAGTTCTTCTTCCTCCGTTTCCGGCTCGTCCCCGAAGTCAAAGCTGGTTTGGTGGACCCCCGGTTCCTCCGGCTGCCAGTCCGCTGAATCCACCGGCATCATTTCGTCCGTTTCCGGCACCTCCGGCGATTCCAATTCCGCTTCATCCGCAAACCGGTCTAACGGATCCTCATCTTCTTCGTCTTCCTCATCTTCTGATTCATCATCCTCTTGACCGGCGTCTTCATCCTCCGCTTCGATTTCGTCCAGTTCTTCTTCTATTTCGTCCTTGTCCGCACTGCCCGGTTCGTCGTCTCCAAACAACAAAGCGTCATCCTCGCTTGGATTCGGCTCTTCGCGTAAATACCCGACACCATCCCAATCATCAAGGTCTGATTCCTCTTCCGCGTCTTCGGAGTCTTCGGCGTCTCCCTCATCAGTCTCCTCTTCCAGCGGGTCATCTATATCGTCATCGTACGCCGTTTCTTCCGTCGTGTCCTCAGCCGTTTCTTCCACATCCGACGAGCCGAACATATCGCTTATCCCTGCGCTGTCGCGGTTTTCCTGGTGTCTGCCCATATCAAAGACCACTTCTATTTCCTCTTCCGGGTCTTCGTCTTCAATCACGGCAGCCGCTTCCAGCTCTGCTTTCTGCTTTTCGGCCTCTTCCAGATTCAGTTTCAGCTCCTCCACTTCCTGGCTGAGCTGTTCCAGCTTTTGGTGGAGTTCCTGTTCGGACTGGTTTAAGGTTTCGACCATCCGCATCAGTTTTTCACGGGTTTTAATGTGTTCGTCCGCGACATTCACCGCCGCCAGAACGGCGCGGTCCGCGTTGCTGAGCTCCGGATAAGCGTCCGCCATCTCCTTCACCCGTGCGTCCACAAGCTTACCGACTTTGTTGATGTGTTCCTCGCTGTCTTCACCGATAATTGTATAACTGCGTGATGCAATCAATAATTTTACGCGATTTTTCATAACCCTATCCTCATACGGCAGATTTCCGCTTTTTCACAATATCTTGTGTATTCTTATTAAACATACGCATAATACATACACATAGATTATAAAATATTCCAGTCTTTTTCGCAAGTATCGCAAAAAGCATAAAAAAAGAGCGGAATCTCCGCCCTTTTAATGGTATTCGCTTTATGCTTCCATTTTATAACCAAACTTCTTAAACAAGAAGAATAACCGTTTGTTCAGCCGCTTCTTATTGATGGTATCGATCTTATAGTTGTTGGTCCGGTATCCGGACTGTGCATTGATATAATCCTCGAAGTTGCCTTTTTGTTCGGCATATCCTTCGATATCAAGTTCTTCATAAACCCGCTTCATATAATGCATCGGATCTTGAACGAAATCCTCATACTTAATTTCAATCAGGTTATGTTCCGGAATCAACGCTTTATCCCGTAAGTATTGGGTGTACAACTTTTCGTAGATATCCAAGATAACATTGTCAACAAGTTCGTCCGGGTGTTTTGTGATGTCTTCAAGGCTGAAAATCGGAAACAGTTTTTTAAACATCCCGACCGTGGACGGGAAGACGCTGTAGGGATTCCGGTAGATGTGGATGAATTTTGCATCCGGGAACAGCTCCAGCAGCATATCGATTCTTGCCGTGTTTTCCGGGCTCTTTAAGATTAACTGCTTGCCGCCAGTATAGTAGGTCAGCTTTTTAACGATTTTAAGGTAATTCCGGCGCAGCTTTCTGCGCTTTCTTTCCGGAAGCTCACTGTAAAATGCACACTTTGCATAGAAACGCGCATTGCTCGGAAAACTCATCATATGCACGATGGATTCCTCGATCATGGTTGCCAGCGCAAATGCTTCTTCCTGCGGTTCGTCAGTGCCCATTTTCATGTTGTCCATGGGCCTCTTTTTGGGTAACACCTTTCGATAAATGGTTTTAAGCGCATTCCCAAGTGTTAAAAAAACTGGGAAAGAAAAGGTCTGCTCCGCTTTAAAGTAACTTTTCGAATCGTCTTGTGTCATGATGCTGGTCAGGTAAGTCGTACCGCTCCGCCAGTGGCCTACGATGAAGATCGGCGGTTTTTCTATCTTTGTATTTGCGATTTTCCGTGCATGGAACAGATTCTCAAAAAAAGCCACCGGCGATAAAACCAGGCTCATAAACAAAACCTGTGCAATCTTGGGCGCTTCCTTTGCTGATAAACGTCTTCGGTTCTCCCACAGCATGCCGAGAATCATTCTCAGATTCCCGCACTGCAGATAGTGCATAGCACTGTTATTATTCGGGCTCATTGTTCTTCTCCAATTAATATACAATTATTCCATTGATATTTTATCACATAATATCAACCGGTCAAACGAATAGTTGTATATTTTGTGTAAATAAAATGAAAAGCCGTAAAGGGCATTGTCCCTTACGGCTTATGTTTTATTGCCTTATTTCTGCATTAAATGCGGCTTTTGCGGCCGACGTTATCCGTCCGACTGCCTCATTTGCCTCTTCATCAGTCAGCGTCCGGTCGGGCGCTCTGAAAATCATCGAAAATGCGATGCTCTTTTCATCATCCGCCAACGGTTTGCCTTTATAGACATCAAACAGCACAGTGCTTTCAAGATAGCTGCCGCCGTTTTGCTGAATCAGCGCTTCCAGCACGCCTGCTTCTACGCCGTCTTTTACAATCAGTGCGATATCGCGCTCGGCTGCCGGATATCTCGGGAGCGGTGTGAATACGTGGGTGTCATCCGCATACTGATATAGATCGTCAAGGCAGATATACGCAATATACGCCCTTTCAGTGACTTCGAAGTTCTTCAGCACATCAGGATGCACCTCACCCAATTCCCCGACTGCCGTATCATTCACACGAATGACCGCTTTTCTGCCGGGGTGGTAATAATCCGGCCCGCCGAATTCAAACCGGGCCTCCTTAACACCGAAGGCCTCAATAATGTTTTCCAACGTGCCTTTAACTGTATAAAAATCCTCATCCTTTCCGGATACGCCAAGACAAAGGAATGCCTTTTCATCCGGCAGATCATCAATCGGCGTTTTATCCGGCAGGTAGACGCGTCCGGTTTCAAACATGCGGATGTCTTTTTGCTTCATGTTAATGTTGCGTGCCAGCACCTTCAGCATCTCCGGAATCGGGGTGGATCGCATATACGCGTACTCTTCGCCCAGCGGATTTAACAGCCTGACCATTTTTCTTAATGGATCGTCCGCACTCAGATTCAGCTTATCGAGTTCCGACATGCCAAAGAATGAGTAGGTGGATGCCTCATAATAGCCATTGTTGACCAAAAGGGCCTTTAGCCGGTCATTGCAGGATTCATGGAACGGAATTTCGCCCGCAGCAACCGCACCGGTCATGAGCGCTTCTTCAATTTTATCATATCCATACATCCGCGCCACTTCTTCGGCGATATCGGCACCCTGTCCCATATCCATTGCGCGGAAAGACGGAATTTTCGATGTCAGCGTTGTGCCGTCATCAGTGGTTTCAATCTCAAGGCGGTTCAAGATACGCGTCATTTCGCCAATCGGGATATTAGTCCCGAGCAGTGCATTAACCCGGTCCGCCGTGACAACCACGGTTTTCGGCGTCAGATCACAATTTAATACGTCAATTTCTCCGCCGACGATTTCGCCTGCGCCCAGCATTTCGACCAAAGTGAGTGCCCGGTCCATCGCAAGTTTTGCGACAGCGGGGTCAACACCCTTGGAATAGCGCATTGACGCTTCTGTCGATAAACCGAGTTCGCGCGAGGACTGGCGGATATTCCCGTATGTGAAGTTCGCCGATTCAAAAATAACTGTTTTTGTCGTATCTTTGATTTCAGAATTTTGTCCGCCCATGATGCCGCCGATGCCGATCGGATGGTCTGCGTCACAGATCAGCAGATTGCGCTCGGACAGCGTCCTTTCCTTGTCGTCCAGCGTGGTAATCATTTCGCCTTTTTTTGCGGTTCTGACATTAATTTTATCGCCGCCGATATCCGCAGCGTCAAAAGCGTGCATCGGCTGTCCGGTTTCCAGCATAATGAAGTTCGTTATATCAACAATATTGCTGATTGGGCGTACACCTGTTGAACGCAGGCGCTTTTTCAGCCAATCCGGCGATTCTTCTATTTTGATATTTTTTATCGCCCGCGCAATATACCGCGGACAGAATTCCGGGTTCAAAACGCTGACATCCACATAGGCATGAATGTCTTCGTCGTTTTCTGAATACTTGATTTCTGGCATATGAAGATCGGTGTCAATCGCCGCCGCAACTTCGCGCGCGATGCCGATCACAGAAAGCAGGTCAGGACGGTTAGCCTCGACTTCAAACTCGAATATCGCGTCATCCATCGCAAGCGCCTTTCGGATGTCCTGTCCGATTGTGCCGCCTTCTAAAATCAGAATGCCATGTTCACTTGCGCCTTTCACTTGCGCTTCGGTCAGGTTTAACTCTTCGCCCGAGCACAGCATGCCGTTTGATTCAACCCCGCGCAGCTTTCCTTTTTTAATCTTCATTCCGTTCGGCAATTTTGCGCCGTTCAGCGCCACCGGGATATATGCGCCCTCAAACACATTGGACGCTCCGGTAACAATCTGGATGGTCTCGGTGCCGACATCCACCATGCAGACTACCAGTTTGTCCGCATCCGGATGTTTTTCAATCGTTTTAATCTGCCCGATCACGACGTTTTCGATATCCTGTCCCTGATAGGTGAAGCCTTCGACACCTGTTCCCGTTCCTATGAGATAGGGCATCAACTCTTCAGGCGATAAATCGGTTTTAACATAGTCTTTTATCCATCGATAAGGTGCAATCATTTTTTATCCCCTCCTATCTGAACTGTTTTAAGAACCGGACGTCGTTTTCCGTCAAAAGGCGGATATCCGAGATTCCATACTTAATATTTACGATACGGTCAAGCCCCATGCCGAACGCGAAACCCGTATAAACATCCGGATCGATGCCGCAATCGCGCAGTACATTCGGGTGGACCATGCCGCTGCCTAAAAGTTCAATCATACCCGAACCTTTACAGACCGAGCATCCTTTTCCGCCGCAGGCCCTGCAGGTTGCGTCCACTTCGGCGCTGGGCTCAGTAAACGGAAAGTGCCCCGGCCGGAACCGGATCTGTGTTTCCGGCCCGTATAATTCACTTAAGAATGTATGTAATGTCGATTTTAGGTGGCCGAGTGTAATCCCTTTGTCTACGACCAAGCCTTCAATCTGGTTAAACGAAGCCGCATGCGTCGCGTCAATATCTTCGTTCCGGTATACCCTGCCCGGACAGATCATCCGTATCGGCGGTTTTTGCTTCAGCATTGTTCTTACCTGAACCGGCGACGTATGTGTGCGCAGGACAATATTGTCATTGACATAGAACGTATCCTGAATGTCCCGGGACGGATGCTCCTTTGGAATATTGAGCATTTCAAAATTGTATTTATCGTACTCGATTTCCGGGCCTTCCATAATGTCAAAACCCATTGCGACAAAAATATCCCGAATTTCATAATAACCCTTGGTCAACGGATGATATGCCCCGACCTTTGTGCGTTTCCCCGGCAGCGTAACATCGATTTTCTCCGATTCCAGCCGAGCCGTCTGCTCCTGGGATTTCAGCGCATCCGCTTTGGATTCCAGCGCATCCGATATCGTCTGGCGCAGGGCATTGACCCGCTGCCCGAATGCCGGCCGCTCCTCAGGTGTGAGGTCTTTCATTCCCTTCATCATTTCGGTGATCTCGCCCTTTTTGCCGAGCAAAGATACCCTTAAATCGTTCAGCGCCTGGCTGTCCGATGCTTCTTCAATCCGCGCAATCATGCGCGACGCCATTGCATCGGTGTCCAAGGCTCCGCCGCTGTTTGTGTTATCCGAATTCATGATTTGATTCCTTTCGTTTCATCTAAAATATAAAAGCCCCAAAATACAATATATATCTTGGGGCGAAAAGTTCCGCGGTACCACCCAAATTCTGCGCCGCAAGGCACCTTCATTTGAATCATTTTAACGATCGTGCTTTTTACACCACCGGCGCTGATATTCAGCGCAGGCTCCTACAGCGAAATTTCCTGTTCCTTCAGATGTGACACACTTTCAGCCTTTGGCGTGCCCTCTCTTGTACATCTGTCATAAGCAACAGGTTAAACTGTGATCAATGCCTTTTTACTATTTATTTCAGGAACGATTATAGCACCTTTTTTAAGGGAGTACAAGTGCATAATCGACGTGCTGTTTATTTCAGTTCATGCGTAAACGTGTCAATCCGTTTAATGCCTTCCGTAATATTGGCGATTGAATCCGCGTATGACATCCGCACAAAGCCTTCCGCACCGAATGCCGAACCCGGTACGACCGCCACTTTTTTGGAGTCCAACAGTATCCGCGCAAAATCAAGCGACGACGTAATCGTTTCACCGTTATAGCTTTTTCCGAACGTCTTTGTGATATTCATCAGCAGGTAAAACGCGCCGCTCGGCGTATGGCAGGACAGCATATCGATTTTGTTAATCAGATCGACCAGTGCTTGACGCCGTTTATCAAATGCCTGCTTCATTTCGGCAACCGTGGTGTTTTCGGTCGTTAACGCCTTTTCGCTGGCATACTGCGCCATCGTGTTCGGATTGGATGTTGTATGGCTCTGGAACGCCTTGACAATCTTTGCGATTGCCGCATCACAGGCGATATATCCGATGCGCCAGCCGGTCATTGCATACGCTTTTGACATCCCGTTGACCACAATCGTCAGCGCTTTGGTTTCCGCATCCGCCTGAGCCGGGGATGCAGGAACGCCTTCGTATACGAGTTCATCATAAATTTCGTCCGATACGATAAATATCTGATGCTTCTTGCACACTTCGGCGATTGCTTTTAATTCGTCCAGCGTATAGACACTGCCGCACGGATTGGAGGGCGAGTTAATAATCAACGCTTTTGTTTTTTCGGTTACAGCCGCTTCTATCTGTCCGGCGGAAACCTTAAAGTTATCCGCTTCGTTAGCTTCGACAAACACAGGAACACCGTCAGCCATCTCTACAATCACCGGATAGGAGAGCCAGTACGGAGACGGGATAATCACTTCATCCCCCGGATTTAGGATTGCCTGAAACACGTTGGTCAGCGAATGCTTGGCGCCGTTTGAGACCACAATCTGGTCTTCAGCGTATTCCAGCCCGTAAAAACTCTTATAGCGTGCTGCAATCGCGCGCCGCAGTCCCGGCATACCCGCCGCATCCGTGTACTTGGTCATACCCGCATCCAGCGCTTCCTTTGCCGCCTGCTTGACAAAATCCGGCGTGTCAAAATCCGGTTCTCCGGCACTGAAACTGATCACATTTTCGCCTTTTGCTTTCAGCGCTTTTGCCTGTGCTGTGATCGCGAGTGTTGCCGAAGGCTGAATTTTCTTTAGTTTCTTTGACAACTCCATTGGGTTCTCTCCTTATAAAACTTAACTTTTTCTTTTTACGATAATTGGATTCATTCTAAATGAAAACCTGATGATTTTCAACACTTGTTTAATAAAAATTACATAAAAGCACCGGAAAACCACCCGGCGCTTTAAATAAATCCGCTATTAGAGCGCTTTGATGACGCCGCTGTAAACAAGCCCTTTCGACCCATCCACGGTCACTGTCGTCCCGTTCTGAATGATCTCAGACGCATGCTCCGCTCCGCAGATGACCGGGATTTCCAGACTGAGCCCGACGATTGCCGCATGGGAATAAACACCTTCTTTTTCGGTTACAATCGCCGCGGCTTCTTTTAATATCGGCATAATATTGTTCGACGTCGCGGGTATCACAAGAATGTCTCCGGATTCAAACATGACCTGCGCTTCCGTCTCGTCTTTGCATACGCAGACCTTTCCGCTGACCGCAATATCATTGACGCCTTCGCCTTTGACCAAAATATCACCGACCACCTGAACCTTCATGATATTTGTTGAGCCGCTGATGCCGACCGGAACCCCCGCCGCAATCACCACAGCGTCGCCGTGTTTGACGAATCCTGTCTCCAGCGCCTTTTCAACCGCCTTATGGAACAGGCTGTCTGTATCATCCTGTTCTTCCGCCATCACAGGCAAAACGCCCCACGCCATGGCCAGCTGGTTAAACGTCTTCGGGTCCGGCGTACATGCGATATGCGCAACGGCAGGCCGAAAGCTGGATACAATCCGGGCTGTCCGGCCAGAGGCTGTAAATGTGACGATAGCTGCGGCCCCCAAATTATCCGCCGCCGCACAGGCAGACCGAGATATGGCCGAAGTAACGGAAACCGCAAAGTCTGGCGCAAGCGCTGCAAAGCGCTTAACGTAGTTGATATTCCTCTCGGTTTTTTCCGCAATCCTGCTCATCATGACCAATGATTCCAGCGGGTAGTCGCCGATGGCGGTTTCACCGGAAAGCATAATGGCGGACGTCCCGTCATAAACGGCATTCGCCACATCGGTCGCTTCCGCACGGGTCGGACGCGGATTTTTAATCATGGAATCCAGCATCTGTGTCGCGGTGATGACTTTTTTTCCCGCCGAATAGGATTTCTTGATGATTTTCTTTTGAATACGCGGCAGTTCGACAATATCGATTTCAACGCCCATATCGCCTCTGGCGATCATTATCCCGTCAGAAACTTTTAGTATTTCATCGATGTTCTTAACGCCGCTTGCATTCTCGATCTTCGCAATAATCTGAATATTCTGGCCGCCGTTTTTGTCCAGCAGCTTTCTGACCGCCAATACATCCAACGCAGACCGGCAGAATGACGCCGCGATATAATCCACATCCTGCGCAATGCCGAATAAGATGTCCTGCTCATCCTTTTTGCTGATATACGTGAAGTCCAGATCTACTCCCGGAACATTCACGGATTTGTGATCAGATATATTCCCGCAGTTCAAGACACGGCAGACGATGTCCGTGCCCGCAATCTTTTCGACTTCCAGCCCGACCAATCCGTCGTCCAGCAGAATTTTAGCCCCCACATCAATTTCGGACGCTAGATTGTCATAGGTGATCGACCCGCAGGTCGCATCACCCGGCTCATCTCCGGCTCTTAATGTAAAGGTCTTTCCCGCGTCCAGGTGCACGCTTTTATCTTTGAATGTCTTGAGGCGGATTTCCGGCCCCTTGGTATCCAAAAGCACCGCGACCGGCTGGTCCATCTCTTTGGCAATTTTACGGATTAACGCAATCCGTCTGCCATGTTCCTCAAAGTCACCATGGCTGAAGTTCAGCCGCGCGACATTCATGCCGTTTTTAATCAGCTCACGAATCATCGCCTCGCTTTCGGAAGCAGGCCCGATCGTACAGATGATTTTCGTCTTTCTTAAATACTTCTCCTGTTTTTCCTTTTTCATCGGTTTTTATCCTTAAAATATAAAATTTTATTCTCCGATAATTTTAACCAGCAGGCGTTTGGTGCGTTTCCCGTCAAACTCGCCGTAGAATATCTGTTCCCACGGTCCAAAATCCAGTTTCCCGTTGGTCACCGCCACCACTACTTCCCTGCCCATGATTGTACGCTTTAAATGCGCATCGGCATTATCCTCAAATCCGTTGTGGCGGTATTGCGAATAGGGTTTTTCGGGCGCCAGTTTTTCCAGCCATACATCAAAATCGTGATGCAGGCCGCTTTCATCGTCGTTGATAAACACGCTGGCCGTAATGTGCATGGCATTCACCAGGCACAGGCCTTCCTTGATGCCGCTTTCACTCAGTGCCGCATTCACTTCCGGTGTAATATTAATCAGTTGTCTGCGTGTTGGTATATGAAATTCCAGTACTCTTCGATAGCTTTTCATCATGTCCCTCTTTTCATTACTTATATAGAATTACATCGCATCTCTAAACCACCGGCCTAGTCGATTGCTTCAATTTTAACCTGCTTTAACATTTCGCGGAAGCCATCTTCTGTGGTCAGCAGCGTGCCTTCACGAGAGACCGAATCGCCTGATGCAGCCATTCCGTACCGCAGCCATTCGTCTTCCGGCAGCGCTTCGGCAACGGCTTTCAGAACACCCGCAACAAAACTATCACCGGCTCCTGTTGCGGATTTTACATCCACATTAAGCGGCGGGGAAAACCACGAATGTGCGCCGGTTACCATTATTGCGCCTTCTTCGCCCAGTGTTACCCCGACCGTGTTTATGCCAAATTTCCCGGCCACTTCCCGTGCGGCCTGTACAATCTCGTTTCTGCTGTTTAATTCTCGTCCGGCAATATCGTTCAGTTCCCTGATGTTGGGTTTAATCATATCGGGACGCGCTTTTAGCCCATACAGCAGCCAGTCTTTCTCGGTATCCAGAATCGTAAACGGCCGGTTATCCAGACCCGACATCAGCTGATAATAAATATCATCCGGCACACCCTTGGGTACGCTTCCGCTTAATGACAGCGCACCTGCCCGCGGCATCAGTTCGGCCAGCTTTGTTTTCAATGCATCCACTGCGCCTTCCGGAATGAATCCGGACTCGTTGACCTCGGTTACCACATTTACGGTTAAATCCCGAATCTTCATGTTCCGTCGCGTGCTTCCGTCAACGATGACCGAAGCATCTTCAATCCCGAAGCCGAAAAAAAATTTTAAATACGCCTCCCTGTCGGATGCAAACAACCATCCGGTGCTGATAACCGGTTCGCCGAGCGCGGCATACGCCGCCGCGACATTGATGCCCTTCCCCGATAAATCTTCTCTTTTCCGAATAATACGATTTAATTCTCCGGGTATGAGTTTCTCAACCGACACAGTGGTGTCCACACACGGATTTAATGTTACGGTTACAAGTGATTTTTTGTTCATATATAAATGGTCTTTCTTTAGCGTTAGTCAATCACAGCATAAATCAGTTTAGGTTTCCCCTGGGGTGTATCAGTAATCGTGACAGCATTATCTAAGATCGCAAGCGCTTCGTCCAATTTGTTTTTGTCATTAGCATAAACCTTAAACACGGCTTCTCCCTTTTTTACCGGATCTCCCAGCCGCTTGTCTACCCAGATACCGACGCTGAAGTCGATTGCGTCATCTTTTTTTGCGCGTCCTGCGCCTAAGATAACAGATGTATGCCCCACCATTTCGGTCGCAATCCCCGCGATATAACCGTCGCTTTTCGCCAGATACTCCCCGTATTCCGAAGGCTGTTCGAACAGCGAGAAATCATCCACCGCCGCCGGGTTGCCGCCCTGGGCCTGGACCAGTTCCTTCATCTTCTTGATTCCGGACCCGTCTTTGATTGCGCGGTCCAGCATCTCTCTTGCCGTTTTCTTTGAATCGGCGATTTCGCCTAAAACCAAGAGATGGGATGCGAGTTCCATCGCAACGTCTTTTAAATCGCCCTCACGTTCGCCGCGCACGATTTCAATCGCTTCCATCACTTCCATGCCGTTGCCGACCGCCTGGCCCAGCGGCTGGTTCATGTCGCTCACCAATGCAACGGTGCGCTTTCCGGCACGCTTGCCGGTTTCCACCATTACCTCGGCCAGGCGTGTGGCTTCATCCAGTGTTTTCATGAACGCCCCGCTTCCGGTTTTCACATCCAGCACAATCACATCCGCTCCGGACGCCAGTTTCTTGCTCATAATACTGCTTGCGATCAGCGGAATGCTGTCCACAGTTCCCGTGACATCGCGAAGTGCGTACATCTTTTTATCCGCCGGGCATACGGTCATGGTCTGTCCCATTACCGCCACACCGATTTCATTGACCTGTTTTATAAAATCTTCCATGGTCAGCGTTGTGGTCACACCGGGGATGGACTCCATCTTATCCAGCGTTCCGCCGGTATGCCCCAATCCCCTGCCGGACATCTTGGCCAGTTTCAGCCCGCAGGCCGCTACCAGGGGTGCCAGCACCAACGTCGTGGTGTCCGCCACACCGCCGGTCGAATGCTTGTCTCCCTTAATACCATGTATTGCCGATAAGTCCGCCACATCCCCACTGTGCGTCATGGCTTCGGTCAGGGCCTTGGTTTCAGCGTCATTCAGTTCGTTAAAAAAACACGCCATCAGGAATGCCGCAGCCTGATAGTCAGGAACATCACCGCTGGTGTAACCTTCCACAAAAAAGGTGATTTCCCCGGGCGTTAATTCCTCGCCGTTTCGTTTCTTTATAATGATATCGGTCATATGCATGTGCATCATTATTCCGTTCCTCTCAGTTCGGTTTTTTATACCTCTATCATACTGTATTTGCGAAGGACAATCAATGACATGAAAAAAGCAGGGCGCGTAACCCTGCTGGTTTTTTTATGGTTTACTGCACTGTCTTTTGTTTCCCTGCCTGCTCAGATTTCCGTCTGGCGATCATCGCCGTAATCTTTTCTTTACCCTCGAAGTGTATCATGGCCATCGCCTCATCCTGGTTGATAATACCCGCTTTTAACAGCGTCATGGCCATCTCATTTAAGTAAAGCGTTTGGTATGGTGTATTTTTTTCCACATCCACCATCACCTCAAAATCCATATACCGGCGTTTCTTCTTCCCTTCCGCCAGCACCGGGCTTTTCAGCTGTTCATCATATTCATAATTCAGCAAATCGCCGGAAAAGGGCATGTCAAATGTTCCTTCTTTGGCGTCCATGCGGAATACACGCGATTCGGTGTAGTTCTCCCGTATCAGCGCAATCATCATGCGCACCAGCTCAGCGAATCCGTCATACATCTGGTCGATAATCATGCGCGACCGTTTTGAACCCGCTTTCTGTAATGCCAATATCGCGCTCGCCGCTGTAACGCCCTGGGTGGTGTCTCCCCTGACAAACTGATTCTGTCCGGATTCCTCTTTGATTGCGTTCAGCTTGCCGTTCATATGCGCCAATACATACGGATTCAGGGGTGCTGCCTGGAACCACCGGACAGCGCCGTCATCAATACGCGCGGCGGACACCACTTCTTTTGACCAATCCAGCATCGCATCCTCGTCGATGTCCGCGTTTTTATTAATCAGCATTTTCAGCTTGCCGCTCATCATCGTATTTTTTAAGATAATCTGGTCCAGCTTATCCGCATATTGCTGCAGGTTTTTAAACACATCGATGATACCCAGCCCGATCGGCGAGCCTTCCAGACGGTATAGCGGTTCCACAATAAACGGATACAGTCCGTGGGCATACATGCCTTCCGGCTTGGTTTTTTCGCTTCGCTCAAGCAATACGCCGCCTGCAAGCTTGGCCATATGCACGACATCCCTGCCATCCGTATCCAGCGTCTTGTACCAGTATTCGATCATCATCCACTCGTCATCAGCTGTGGAAGCGTCAATCATTGTTTCTCGTGTGTACTGATCCGGCTTCATTTTCAAGCATGCAGACGGGTAATACTTCTGGTACCAGTCCTTATGATAGAAACCAAATTTAAATACCGCCCGTCCGTCCTGGATATTCTCGCACGCCGGATCAAATAAAAAATGTTTGATATCCCAAACGCCGATGTTGATATCGCCAAGGCCGCCGTTCAGGTCGCTGCCCCAAAAAACTTCCTGGACAGATACGCCTTTTTTAAGCGCATGGCGCACTTTCTCGCGGTAGGTGCTGCGGTATCCGCGCTTTCTTAAAATATTATTGATAACGCGCTCCAAGCCTTCCGCTACCCGATCGTCCCGTGATTCCTCACTTAAGATTTGCGCACGCGGATAATTATCCATTACATCCGCAAGCAGGGACTCCAGCGTTGAGAACAGCACTGGGGTCACCGGTCTCGGCTCATCCGGTTCTTTTTGCGCGATGCTTGCCCAATGGTTGGCCTGCCAAAACGCCTCGTTCTCTGTGCACTTCCTGCGGAACGGGGTCAATGCCGTATAAAACTCGTCAAATAAAGCATATGCCTGGTCGATAAACACCGTATCCTGTCTGATTGTCTTTGCCACTTTATTTCTCCTTTTAAATACATTGCTTTTGGTTTACCGTCTTCTGACTTTCACCGCACTTTCATTCCGCTATCGGGCACTCACTCACTGATATTTTTTGGAACTCAATCCATATTGATTAAATTATGTCAGTCATATAATATAATGGACGATTCTTAAGGCTTCCGGCGAATCAAAAAAGACGGACTTGGGTGGTGATCTCTTGCAGGGGACTGAATATGTGCTGTTTTTACTGAAAAACTATCACAGGCTGAAATCCGAAGTGAAGTTTATGGAGATGGAACGGCAGGATCGCGAGGCCGGTATCCCGCAGCTGACCGGTGTTTTTGGCATGATTATCAGCCAGTCCGCGTCCCGGTTCCGGCAGATGGATCCGGAGGTGCTGAAAAAAACAGCGGCCATTGTTGGCGGAGAATTAAGGGATCTTGAGGACGCTTTGGATGTTCTGCCGCGCATAGAGAAAGGCGTCATGCGGGATATCTATCTGAACGGCGTCTCATGGATCAGCGTTACGCATAAATGGCATATCAGCGAATCCACCATCTCCCGTTACCGAAAAAAGAGTTTGGAAAAAATCTGGCGGTATATGTCACGCGGTCTGTCACTGACATGCGAAGGAGTGATTGAATGCGTCAAACAACGGAAGGAAACAACGGAGAAAAAATCAACCAGCCTTTAGCAAGTGTAAAAGCAGACAGCGTTTCGATTTTGAAGCGGTTAGAAAAGATGGCGATGTATGATGCCAAGGATTATTTTAACTTTGTCACCAATGAGGACGGCACAACAAAAATCACCCTGAAAGCCGACGAAGATGTTGACTGGGACATTCTAGAGAGTCTTGAAGTCAACGATAACAAGGTTCGGATTAAGTTCCCGGACCGGACAAAAGCGATAGATAAATATATACAAATGTTTCAGGAAATCCTGAGCGCGGAACCAGACGAAGATAACGAAACGATTACATATATCCCACGGTTTCTGGGTGACGAAGATGCAGAAAATTGAGTGTGTCGTTATCCCTTATCAACCGACAGCGCTGCAACAGCGTTTTCACGATACGCCCGCTGATGAGGTGCTTTTCGGCGGTGCGGCAGGCGGCGGCAAGACGACGGCAGTGGTTGCGGATGCTATCTTTAAATGTTTAGCGCATACGGGTATTCATGCCTATATTTTCAGGCGGACATACGTGGAACTTGAAGACGTACTGATTCCGGCGGCGCGCCAATTGATACCCGAAGGGACCGGAAAATATATCGCCAAAGATCACTGCATCGTATTTAACAATGGTTCGGAAATACGGTTCCGCCAGTGTTTCAATGCCGCCGACGTCTATAAATATCAGGGTGCCGAAATCAATATGCTTTATATTGACGAACTCACCCATTTTCAAAAACAGATTTATGATTACCTCAAAACCCGGTTGCGCGCCAATACAGCCCTCGCAGTCGTTCCTAAGGTACGCTGCACCTCAAACCCGGGTGGTGTGGGGCATGCGTGGGTCAAAAAGCGGTTTATCGACGGCATTGATGCTTTCAGCTTAAGGGAAGAAACAGTGGCATCCGAGACGCTGGGCAGGCAGAAAACACATACCATCCAGTACATTCCCGCCAGCGTACTGGATAATCCGCATATCGGGGAGGACTATGTGTTTGAGCTTGAGAAAAAGCCGGATATCCTAAGAAAGGCATTATTAAGCGGAGACTGGAATACCTTTTCCGGACAGGCGTTCCCCGAATGGGCGGACAGCATCAGCGGATATGCAGACGGCGTGTTCAGTCACGTTATTTCGCCGTTTGAGATTCCGGCGGGTTGGAAGGTCTACCGGTCGTTTGACTTTGGGTATGCCAAGCCGTTTTCAGTGCTTTGGTGGGCGCTTGATTTTGATGATACCGTTTATCTGGTTCACGAATGGTACGGGGCGTCAGACGCCGATGTCGGCTTAAAACTCACCGCAGGTGAAATTGCAGATGGCATCTTGAATCGGGAAAAAGAGCTTTTCCCCGAGCGTACGATTACCGGGCCTGCCGACCCGTCTATCTGGGACTGTTCGCGCGGCAAGAGCGTCGCCGCGCAATTGGATCAGGCAGGTGTGTTCTTTTACCCGGCAGACAACGCACGGTTTGCCGGAAAAATGCAGTTTCATTACCGGCTGCGGTTCGACCATAACGGGCGTGCAAAGTGCTATGTGTTTTCCACCTGCGCCGCTTTTATCCGGACATTTCCCGCACTGGTTCTGGACAAGCAGAACCCCGAGGACGTGGACACGCGTTGCGAGGACCATGCGTATGATGCGGCCCGCTATTTTCTGATGAGCATTCCGGCGAAACTCAGAAAACCGGCGCATCACACACCGGTTTTCAATCCGCTGAAAACAACACATCGTGCTTCGGGCGGATTTATGAACGTCTAAATATCTGCGCGGGCTTTTAGCCTTGGGCAATGGGCTCGCGCAGTGTTTTATTCATCACCTTTTTTGTAACCCCGTAGGTCAGAATACCTGACAGGACATAGGCGATAATCAGCGCATAGAACACCCCGACTACCCCAAATCGCCCGGACAAATAGTATGCCGCCGGAATATAGATGCCGAACATTTCGATCAGGAACAGTAACGCGGCAATTACTGGCTTTTTGATTGCATTCAACAGCGAAGACGCCACATTCAAAATGCCGAAAAAGCCGACGCCAAAGACCGCAATCCTGACATACACCACAATCACGTCCCTGACCGCCGCGCTGACATCAAACAGCAGTGATAACAGCGGCGCCGCGAAATAAAACAGCGGAATCGCAATCAAAGAATATAGCAGTGCGTAAGCACTGGCAGTGTTAAAACCCTGTTTAATACGGGCAAATTGCTTTGCCCCGAAATTCTGGCCGGTCACCGCAACCATTACGGTAGACAGCGCCTGAATCACGCTGAAACTCAGCTGTTCAATTTTTACACCCGCACCATACCCCGCAACTTCTGCGATACCAAAACTCGCCACCAGTGCGGTAATCACACCGGTTCCGATCGGCAATACGGCACGCGTCACTGTGGTCGGCACTGCGATATATAACACTTTCCTGCAGGTTGACTTGAATTCGCGGATATTGAGGCCTTTAAACGTCAGCACATGTTCCCGCTTGGTCAACACGTAAACAGCGGCACAAAATGTAAAGAACCGTGAGAACACTGTTGCTAGCGCGGCGCCCGCGATGCCCATGCCAAAGCCCCAGTCGAATATTAATATCGGATCTAAAATCGCGTTCATCCCAAACGCAACCGCCATCACATAGGAGGGAACCTTTGTGTCACCGAGCGCACGGATGATGTTATTGCCCACCATCGGGAACACCACGAACGGCATACCAAAATACCAGATTCGCATATAGGTCTTAATATGCACCATTTCATTGGCTGTTGCACCCATTGCGGTAAAAAGCGGCTTGATGGTAAGCGATCCGAGCAGGCTGAAGAACACCACGATAATAAAGGATAAGATCAACGCGTTTGCAGTAGTCTTTTTAATCCCGTCTTCGTTTTTCTGGCCCATATAGGCCGAAACCACCGTACCGGTCCCCATCGCTAATCCCTGTGAGACTGCGCTGACTACCATCACTACAGGAAAAGTAAACGCAATTGCCGCAAGTTCGGTTTCACCCAGTATACCAATATAAAGCGCATCGACAAAATTAAAAATCACCATGCCCAGCATTCCGATAATCATGGGCAGAGTCATATATAAAATCTGTTTTTTTAAGTCCCCTTTTGTTAGGTCTTGTCTCTTGGACTTTGGAGCTGTTTTATCTTTTTGCCTCAATTGTCTCTCTTCTCTCATGTTTAAAATTAAGATTCACTATATCAGCATCGGCCTGGCCTGTCAAATCCTGATTAAAAGAATAGGTTTTTATTAGCCACAAAAAAAGCGGGGTGAGAAGCCGTGAAAAAGCGGTATAATAATGATATGGTTTAGATTCATTATGTTAATATCCGCAAGCCAGGTCAAGAACACATCAAGATGCTTTGATAATATAGATTCGGGAGGTGAACGGATGGCGCGTTTTGACAGAGTCAACGCCGTACAGCGCATGCAGGATTATATTGAGACGCATCTTAACGAGCCGATCACCCTTTATGATTTATCCCGGTGCGCCGGATATTCGCCTTATCATTGTGCGCGGCTTTTTAAGGAACTTGTCGGGAAATCCCCGTTTGAGTATATCCGTGCGCTCAGGCTTTCCCGCTCCGCACTGAAACTAAGAGATGAAAAGGCCCGGATTATCGATGTTGCACTGAATTTTGTATTCGATTCCCATGAAGGCTTTACGCGCGCGTTTTCTAAGGAATTCGGTATGACGCCCAGCCGGTACAGAGAAAAACACCCGCCGATTTATCTGTTTATGCCTTACGCCATTCGTGACCGCTATCTTTATTATTTAAAAGGAGCTGAGAAAATGGAAAAAAAGCAAAAGCCAAACACCGTTTTTATTCAGGTAATTGAACGGCCCGAAAGAAAGCTGATACTAAAAAGAGGACAAAAAGCAGAAGAATATTTTGCATACTGCGGAGAGGTCGGCTGTGAGATATGGGGTCTACTCTGCAGTGTCAAAGAGGCATTGTACGAGCCCATCGGAGTGTGGCTCCCCGACCGGTTCCGGACGCCGGGCACTTCATATTACGCACAGGGCGTTGAGGTACCGGCCGACTATAACGAAGAGATTCCGGAAGGGTTGGAAATTATCAGCCTTCCGCCCTGTAAAATGATGGTCTTTCAGGGGCAGCCGTTTGAGGACGAGAAATTTGAAGAGGCGATCAGCGAGCTTTGGGATGTGATGAAAACCTTTAATCCGGAGCTGTACGGCTTTGAATGGGCGGATGAAGACGGCCCGCGGTTCCAGATGAACCCGCAGGGCTACCGCGGATATATCGAGGCGCGTCCGGTGCGCCAGATCAATCAATAGCTTAAACCAAAAGGCGCTTATCTTCTAAGCGTCTTTTTAAATTAAAAAACACACCCCGAATGGCGAACGGAGTGTGTCCTGATGAAGTTTATAGCTATATTTGAGGAATAGTCGCCAATCCCTGTTTAAGCATCTCGTCGGTATACTCGAAGTCTTCGAGTTTCCCGCTGTTATAGGCTTCGTATGCGGAAAGGTCAAAGTGTCCGTGACCGGATAGATTGAAAAAGATCGCTTTATCCTCGCCGGATTCTTTGCACTTCAGTGCCTCGTTAATCGCCGATGCGATCGCATGCGCGGATTCCGGTGCAGGCAGAATGCTTTCAGCCTTAGCAAAAGTAACCGCCGCCTTGAACGCCTCTGTCTGGTGCAGCGCCACCGCACCAATATATCCGTCGTCATACAGCTGGGACAGCAGCGGAGAGTCTCCGTGATATCTTAAACCGCCGGCATGGATGCCTGCGGGTATAAAGTCGTGGCCCAGCGAATACATATGGGTAACCGGTGCCATTTTGCCTGTATCGCCGTAATCATAGGTAAACAGGCCCTTGGTCAGTTTCGGACACGCCGCCGGTTCCACCGCAATGAATTCGGTTTTTGTCTTACCTGCAATCCTATCCTTAACAAACGGGAACGCACAGCCGCTGAAGTTGGAACCGCCGCCGTTGCATCCGATCACGATATCGGGATAATCATCCATCTTTTCGAACTGGGTCTGCGCTTCCTGGCCGATAATGGTCTGGTGCAGAATAACGTGGTTGAGCACGCTGCCCAGCGAGTAGTGACTGTCGTCACGCATGGCCGCATCTTCCACCGCTTCGCTTATCGCGATACCCAGGCTGCCCAATGAATTCGGATCTTTTTCCAGAATCGCTCGGCCGCAGTTGGTCAGGTTTGTCGGGCTGGCATGCACCGTGGAACCATAGGTTTCCATGATGATTCTGCGATACGGCTTTTGGTCATAAGACACCCGCACCATATAAACCTCGCACTCAAGGCCATACATCGCACATGCGATGGACAGCGCCGTGCCCCACTGGCCGGCTCCGGTTTCGGTTGTGATCCGCGGAATGCCTTCCTTCTTGTTATAATATGCCTGCGCCACTGCCGTGTTCAGCTTATGGCTGCCGGACGGGTTTGTGCCCTCATACTTATAGTAGATTCTTGCCGGTGTATCCAGCGCCTTTTCCAGTCCGTATGCACGAATCAGCGGCGAATAGCGGAAGGATTTATACTTCTCCTGAAGTTCTTCCGGAATATCAATATACCGCTCCTGGCAGACTTCCTGCTTGATCAGCTCCATCGGAAAAAGCGGCGCTAAATCTTCCGGGCCAATCGGCTGGAAGGTGGCCGGGTGCAGATAGGGCATCATCTTGTTGGGCATATCGGCTTGAATGTTATACCACTGCTTCGGTAATTCGTCCTCGGTTAAATAGACTCGTGTGGGTGTTTTTTTCGTACTCACTCGTCTCGTCTCCTCTCATCTTATAAAGTTTTTTTAAACCCTTTAATCTCATCTCATACTCGTCTCATCTAAAAAAAGAAATGTTTTAAATAGGTTTGGTGCATTATATCTAAATTACAGGAATTTGTAAACCTTTTTCTATAAATTCTCAGCATATTTCAGTTCTGCCAACGCTTCCGGCGTTGAATAGCCCAGTTTCACCGCCTCAACCAAATAATGATGGATGCGTGCGATTTCCTCTTTGACCGGCAGCTCCGGCTGAATCGCCGTATGCGGTCCGATTGCGAGCGTGCGGTTAAACCGGTTGATCGCCACCGGATATACATTCGCGGCTATATCATGCTTTTTAATCAGCTGGTGCAGTACCATTTGGTAGCCTTTAAAAAAGTCAAAACTGTCTCCGAGAGGCATATCGTTATTATACACATTCCGCGCAAACATCATCTGGTTGCTGCCTTCAAGCGCCGCGTTAACACCGTACATAATCGATTCCCGGGCGCGCTGCGGTTCCCAGTAAGCGGGAATCAGCGGCTCGTTCTGCATCAATCCGGCAAGCAGTCCGCCGACAATATTGCCGACAAACTGGGCCGGCTTATCATTCCATCCAAGCGTTTCTTTAAACAGCGTACGCGTGGTGTATTCCTTACATATATCGGTATCAATGACTTCAAAGTTCGCCCATGTCTTATCAGCTTTCGGGAAAAAACAGGCGGCAACAATCGGCCCGTAAAAACGCGCGTGGTTGGACATAAACATGGACGGATGCCCGTCAATAATATGATGTTCACCATGCATCTTCGGCTTGATTGTACAAGTCTTGATGATGGTTTTAATTACGTGGTATGTCAGTCTATTCATGCATACTCCTCAAAAGCAGTCAATAAGAAGAACAAATTATACCATACATTTTTTTAGCCTACAATATTTTTGCCTGACATTAACTGTAAGCTGAACGCTTCATCAGCGCACTCTTTCTTTCTGCTTCCCGTCTTCTTTCGGACATGAATGGAGTAGCCAATCCACGGCTTGTATGGTATAGTAACAAAAAAGAAACCATATTTTGTGAGCCGTAAAGTACTGCATATGAAAAAAGCCATTTTCTTTTCTGTCATCATAATCATCATACTCCTGTTTATTGTCCAGCTTGCCGAGGATACCAAGAGGGTATTCACCGCGGTATCGGAAACACCGGATAAGCTCGGGCCGATTGCTTTCGGCATCGCTGAAAACACGGAAGTACCTGAGGATGACGCGGCACGGTACAGCGTCTATCTGTCCATTCCCGGCGAAGAGCCTACGCCTGAGCCGATTCCGACACCCACACCACAGCCAGAAGCAGACCCGCGCGAACAGGAAAACCTGTCGTATAAGATCATTGTGGATATCAGTAAGCAGCTCGTATCCATCATGACCAGTGACGAAGATGGCCACTATTCCGTTGTTTACAAGCAGTTTTTATGCTCAACCGGACTCCCCGGCACGCCGACCGTCACAGGCAGTTTTAATATCAAGAAAAAACGCCCCTGGTTGGAATCGTACCCCAGTACGACGGGCACTGGCGAAGCGTATCAGGTGTATGCCCGCTATCGCACGACGATATATCAGGACTATCATTTCCATTCGATCCTGTACCAAAACAAGCGGGATTTCACTTCCCTGCTCAGGACGTCGTTTTATAATCTTGGACGGCGCGCTTCACACGGCTGTATCCGTTTGTCAACGCGCGACGCTAAATGGATCTATACCAACTGCGATATCGGCACACCGATTTCGATTAAACCCTCCGGCGGCCCGGCACTGGATGAGGACGCGTTTGCGCCCATCCCGTTTTACCGCGACCTGCCGCGCGGCGTCTATTATGACCCGACGGATATTGCTAAGATTGAGCGGATCTTAGATTTAATGGGATAAAAAAACGCCCGCACGGGCGTTATTTTTCATGCCTTTATATCGATTACTTCGATCATCTCCATCGCCGCTCCAATGAGCCGTTCCTCGTCCAATAACGCCTCGCTGTCTTCGATATCCTTAAGCTTGGGCTTTGTCACCGGGTGCTTGGGCACAAACACCGTACAGCAATCCTCAAACGGCAAAATCGACGTATCAAAGGTATCAATCTTTTCCGCAATCGTGATAATCTCCGATTTATCCATCCCGACCAAAGGACGGAACACCGGCATCTGAACCGCCGCGTTCGTCACCGCCAGGCTTTCTACTGTCTGGCTGGCCACCTGCCCCACCGACTCTCCGGTAATCAGCGCCTGGCAGCTGCGTTGTCTTGCGATGCGTTCGGCGATCTTCATCATATACCGCCGCATCAGAATCGTGGTCTGGTTCTCCGGGCACTTCTGATATTGTTCCTGCTGAATCTCGGTGAAGTTCACAACGTGCAGGCGCATTGGTCCGGTATACGGCACCAGTTTTTCACACAACGTCACGACCTTCTGCTTGGCCTGCTCGCTTGTGTACGGCGGGCTGAAAAAGTGCACCGCTTCAATCCGCACGCCCCGCTTGCTCATCATATATGCTGCTACAGGGCTGTCGATGCCACCCGAAAGCAGGAGCATCGCCTTGCCGCTGCTGCCCACCGGCATGCCGCCCGCGGCCGGCAGTATCTCGGTATAGCAAAACGCTTCTTCGCGTATCTCAATATATACTTTCAGCTCAGGCTTCTTTACGTCTACGGTCAGTCCGTCAACAGCCTGCAAAATCCGTCCGCCGATTTCTGCCGCTGTATCCATCGAACTCATCGGAAAGCGCTTATCCGCCCGCTTGGCTTCCACTTTAAACGTGACGGGTTTGTTCCCGCGTTTTTGCATATATGCCTTCACCTGACGAACGGCTTCATCGCTCAACGCATCAATAGTTTTTTCGGTTTTCACCGCAATCGAAATCGAGTGCACGCCAAATACCTTGGACACTTTGTCCGCCGCTTCGGCGATTCGCTCTTCCGGGATGTCCTCCACAAACATCCGTCCGGACTGGCGGTATACCTTCACCCCGTCAATCGCGCTTAAGCTTTCCCGTATGCGGGTCACCAGCAGTTTCTCAAAATACGGCCGGTTGAGTCCTTTTAAATGAATTTCGGCATAACGCACCAAAATCAGTCGATTCATGTTTTCCCCTTTATCTTCTCTTAAACTGCCGTAAGATTTTCGCATGCTTTTCGATTGCGCTCAGCAGTTTTTCAATCTCTTGTTCGTTATTGTCCGCACCAAAACTAATTCTGACTGCGGATTCCGCGCGCTCACGGTCTAAGCCCAACGCATCGTGGATCCGGCTGGTACGCGTTTTGGATGAACACGCCGCGCCTGTGCCGATCAATATTCCTTCCGATTCCAAGGCGTGCAGCAAGGTTTCACTCCGGACGCCCAGCACCGACAGATTCACAATATATGGCGAGTAACAGCCCTCTTTTTGCGGAGAATTGACTGCGATATCCGGTATGTTCGCAATCCCTGTCAGTAATGTGCTTCTTAATCTCAATGTGTTTTCATAGTCATGCCGTCCGGCTTTCACTGCCGCACCCAGAACCGCGATACCAAAGGTGTTCTCCGTTCCGGCCCGTACGCCTTTTTCCTGGCTGCCGCCGCGCAAGACCGGTCGCAGTGTCTTGATGTTTCGGGTTATCAGCGCGCCCGTGCCCTTGAGTCCGCCGATTTTATGCGCACTGGCCGAATAAAAATCAATCGTATCCGGCAGGCTAAACGGCACCTTTAAAAATCCCTGTACGCCGTCGGCATGTATCAACACCTTCGGATTCTTCGCTTTTGCGAGCTCCGATATCAGCTTAATATCATTCATCGCACCCGTCTCATTATTGACATGCATCACGCTGACCATCGTTGTTTTGTCTGTAACCGTCTCTGCGATTTGCTCAGCGTCAATCACGCCGTCTTCATTTGGCATCACATACGTCACGTCATACCCTGCCTGCTCCAGGGTTTTCACTGTCTGAAAAACCGACAGGTGCTCGTATCCGGATACGATAAAACGGCCCTGCTTGACCGATGCCGCGGCATGCGACAGCGCCAGATGGTTGCTTTCCGTTCCGCCGGATGTAAAGACCACGTCCGCTTTCAGCGCATGCACCGCATTTAATACGGCTTTACGCGTTTCGTCCATCATCGCGGACACTCTAGCGCTCGGCGCATATAACGCCGAGGGATTATACCACGCTTCCTCAGCGTAAGTTTCCATCAGCGCTCTTATTTCCGTCAGCGGCTTGGTTGTCGCCGCGTTATCCAAATATATATAAGGTTCCATTATTCCTGTATTCTTTCCCAAATTAAAAAGTTAAACCGCACGGGTCTTATCGCAAACTTAACAATCGTACTGCCCCGTTCAAATTCCGCCGTTTGATCATCCAGTGAATGAAAGACCATCTGGTATTGCCCCTCCAAGAACTGCATCAGGTTGATATGGTCGTCTGCCTTTGTCATAAATTTATTGTCCTCGACCAATATTTCATATCCCCTGCCGTTGTTCAGCGCGTGAATACACCGCTCAATCTGCATTAGGTTTTCACTGTCATAGACAAATATCCATACACCCAGCAGTAACAGCACAAGCCCCGCTATAATTGCAATTTTAATCCAGAGAGGCGTTTTCTCCATTTGTTGACTGTTATTCTTCATAATTCAACTGTTTGGACGGATCGGCATTCAACGATAATCCCGCAATGTTGGGATGAAAATACGCTGATGACGCAATCATCGCCGCATTGTCCGTGCAATATGCTTTATCAGGCAGATACAGCTTAACGCCCGCTTTTTCGGCTTCTGTTTTAAACCGTTCTCTTAATGCGCCATTCGCCGACACCCCGCCCGCGAGACAGACCACATCCATTTTCTCACGGGACAACGCCTCAAACGTGTTTTCGGCCAGACTGTCAATGACGGTCTTTTGAAAAGACGCCGCCACATCGGCCTTTTGATAAGCCTCTCCGCTCTGCTCCATCGTATTGAGTTTATTAATCACCGCGGTCTTCAGTCCGCTGAATGTAAAATCCAAATGTGTCTCTCCGCGAAAGCCCTTGGGGAACCGGTACGCATTCTCATCTCCGTCCTTAGCCAGCGCCTCCAGATGCGGACCGCCCGGATACGGCAGTCCCAGTACTCGCGCCACTTTGTCAAAGGCTTCCCCTGCCGCGTCATCCCGCGTCATGCCGATCAGCTTTAATCCGAAAGATTCTCCAACTCTGACGATATGGGTATGCCCGCCTGACACGATCAGGCAGATAAACGGCGGGTTCAAATCCGGATGCGAAATGAAATTGGAGCAGATATGCCCCTCAATATGGTTCACCGCAATCAGCGGTTTTTGATTCGCAAAAGCAAACGCCTTGGCAAACGCCACGCCGGTCAGCAGCGCCCCGACCAGCCCGGGTCCGGCAGTCACCGCCACCGCATCGATTTTGGCTAACTTTAGGCCGCTCTTTTCAATGGCTTCGCCGACAATCACAGGCAATTTATGCGTATGGTTGCGCGACGCAATCTCCGGCACCACTCCGCCGTATGCGGCATGGATATCAATCTGGGAATAGACGGCATTGGATAAAACCTCACGTCCGTCTTTTACAACTGCTGCCGCGGTTTCGTCACAAGACGTCTCAATCGCTAGAATCGTCCGGTAAGGCGTCATGACGCCTTTCCTTTTAACCGTTTATCGGCTTTTGCGGCAATCACCCATAATAACACATACACAATCACAAATGCCGATAAGACCAGCGAGCTTAAGGCTAAGAAGAAATTCAGCGGGAACATCAAAATCATCCGGTCGGTCATCGGGTTTAACAGCCATAAGTCATTGGTGAATAACAACAAATGTACGTTCGTCCAGAAGCCGTTAAAGTCAATGGTAAAATATATGCCGAGTGCGATGCAGAACAGCAGAAACCCTGCCGATACGTTTTTGTGTGTATGCACCATGGTTCTGCGGTCGCCGGATATCAGCAAATAGCCGAAAACAACCACGCAAATTCCGGACAGCCACCAGACAATGGTCCTGCTCTTGGTATACAACCCCTTCACATCCACCATATGTTCAAGCTCGCGCTCATTGAACATTTCGGCCGATTCGCCGTCCACCATGACCTTTACGCTTAAATCATCGCGCTGATCCACCGTATAATCAACAAACACGTCGGTGACTTCGTCCAATTCTGTCTGCGTAATCCCGACTTCGTCCGCCACATCAAACCGCGTCTGGAGAACATGGTAGATCCCTTTATTTAAACCGATAATCTGAATGCTGAGCAGTATCAGCAGTACCAGCAATGCGGCTGATCCGAATCCGGCAATCAGCCCGTGCCATCCGTTTTTCATAGTATTTCTCCTATATCCGGCTGATGCGTGCCCCGTCACTTGTGTCTTTGACTTCATAGCCTTTTTCTTTTAAAGCGTCCCTGATTTCGTCCGCTTTTGCCCAGTCCTTTGCCTTGCGCGCTTCGGCACGGGCATCCACCAGCTTCAATATCTCATCCGGTATTGCTTCCGCGTCATCAGTCAGCAGCCCTAAAACATCCAGCAGCGAATCCACAAACGCCTTTGCGGCTTTTGCTTCCCCGGCCGGTGCGCCGTCTTCAAACGCGACGTTAACCGCCTTAATATATTCAAAAATCACGCCGATTGCGTCGGCTGTATTCAAGTCATCATCCATTGCGGAATTAAACCGTTCTTTGTACTGTTCGTTCAGCGCTTCAATACCTTTGGATTCCGTGTCCTTGTCTGTCTCAGCAATAAAGTTCAGGCTTTCTCTGAAGTTCTTAATGCGTTCCAGCGCAGAAACCGCCTGCTCCAGCAGCTCCGAAGAAAAGTTGATCGGATTCCTGTAATGCGCCGACAGCATAAACAGCCGGACGGCGATTGGGTCAAACTTGCCCAATATATCCCGGACCGTAAAGAAGTTGCCCTTTGACTTTGACATCTTCGTGTTATCAATGTTGATATATCCGTTGTGCATCCAATAATGGCAGAATGTCTTGCCGGTTGCGCCTTCGGACTGTGCCACTTCATTCTCATGATGCGGGAAGACCAGGTCCTGTCCGCCGCCGTGAATATCAATCGTTTCTCCCAAGTATTTCATGCTCATCGCCGAGCACTCAATGTGCCATCCCGGACGTCCTTCTCCCCACGGGCTGTCCCACGCGGGCTCACCCTCTTTTTTCGCCTTCCAAAGCGCAAAGTCTATCGGGTGCCGTTTGCTTTCGTTTACCTCGATACGCGCACCGGACTCCAAATCTTCAATCGACTGTCCGCTGAGCTTTCCGTAATCCTTGAACGCCGTCGTGTTATAATAAACGTCGCCGTTTGCTTCATATGCCAGCCCCTTGTCCATCAGCTTTTGAATCAGGGCGATAATATCGCCGATATGCTCCGTGGCCTTCGGGTGTACAGTCGCCGCCTTAATGTTAAGCGCTCTTGCGTCCTTATAATATTCATCAATATATTTATCCGCCAGCGCCTTGACGGTCGTGCCTTCCGCTTTCGCATTGTCGATCATCTTGTCGTCAATATCGGTGAAGTTCTGTACAAACGTCACATCAAAACCGCGGTATTCCAGATAACGTCTTAAAGTATCAAATATAATAAACGGCCGCGCATTCCCGATATGAAAAAAGTTATATACCGTCGGTCCGCATGCGTACAGCCTGACTTTGCCGTCTTCGATCGGTTTAAAATCTTCTTTTTGTCTGGTCTGTGTATTAAAAATCTTCAAATTGCTGTCCTTCGCTTTCTATTCGTTCACTTTATTTAAAATCAAATCAATCGCGTTTAATACCGATACATTATAATATACCCCCGATTCAATCGTCAATTCATAGTCTGCGAAAACCGGATTTCGCCTTTTTGTGATGACGAAAGAACCGAAAGCTGATATAATTTAACCGAATCATGGAAACGGAAACGGATAAAGGCATATGACCTACGACAAAATCATCATCGGTGCAGGGCTGTACGGGCTTTACGCCGCATACGAATCCGGGAAAAAGGGACAGCGCGTCCTCGTTCTGGAATACGACGCCGAGCCCTTTTCGCGGGCGACGTATGTCAACCAGGCAAGGGTGCATATGGGCTACCACTATCCGCGCTCATACGCAACAGCCGTTAAGTCCGCGCATTATTTTGAGCGGTTTAACCAGGATTTCGGGTTTTGCATCCACCGCGAATTTGAAAAAGTATATGCAATCTCTTCCAAATTCTCGTGGACCAGCGCCGACCAGTTTAAGCAGTTCTGCGGCAACGCGGGCATAAAGTGCAGGGAAACCGCGGCATCCGAATTTTTCAAAGACGGCATGTGCAGCGGCGCTTTTGTCACCAAAGAATACACTTATGACGCCATGATCCTAAGAGACTGGTTTTTGGAACACATTGCGAAGCAATCCAATGTGGAAATCCAATACAACGCCCGTATCCATGCAATCAACAAGGCCGACACGCATTATGCCTTAAAAACGAAAAGCGGCACCTATGAAACAGGCTTTCTTTTAAATGCCACCTATGCATCGGCTAACCAGATCATCGCGATGCTGGGATATGAGCCGTTTAAGATTAAATATGAACTCTGTGAAATCATTCTCTGTGAACCCGGGGATAAGCTGAAAGACGTCGGGCTGACTGTGATGGACGGGCCGTTTTTCTCGATTATGCCGTTCGGTAAGACACCGTATCACTCGCTGACATCGGTGACGTTTACCCCGCACATTACGAGCTATGATACCCTGCCGTCGTTTTCCTGCCAGGCACGCTCAAAAGGCTTATGCTCGCCGAATCAGCTTTATAACTGCAACATCTGCCCGGCAAAGCCAAAAACCGCTTATCCGTATATGGGCGGGCTGGCGCGCAAGTACTTAAAAGACGATATATCATTTACATATAAAGAATCGCTGTTTTCGATGAAGCCGATCTTGCAGGCCTCCGAAATCGACGATTCCCGCCCGACGGTTGTCAGGGTTTTCTCTGAGACCCCGACGTTTATCTCGGTGCTCTCAGGCAAGATCAATACCGTCTATGATTTGGATGAATACCTGTAAGGGAAGGAAAAGCTGTGAAAGCCGATAAAGAAAAAAACTTTGTTTCCGCGGTCATATATGTCCGTAATGATGCCGACCGTATCGCCGCATTTATTCAAAACCTCTATCAGCTGTTAGACAAGAATTTTACGGATTATGAGATTATCTGCGTGAATGACCAGTCGACAGACAGCAGTATGGAATCCATCAAGTCCGCATATAACCGCGAAGGCGGTGCGCCGCTGACCCTGATTAACATGGGATTCTATCACGGCACCGAGCTTGCCATGAACGCCGGCGTTGATCTCGCCATCGGTGATTTTGTGTTCGAATTTGACAGCGCACTGATGGATTATGAGCCGGAACTGATTATGGATGTCTACCGCCATTCGCTGACCGGATTCGATATCGTGGGTGCGGCGCCCAAACATCATATCGCACGTTCGTCCCGTTGGTTCTACCGGTTGTTCAACCGTCACTTTGAGGGGCCGAATGCGCTTCGGACCGAACGCTTCAGGATTTTATCCCGCCGCGCTATCAACCGCGTGCACGCCATCAGCAAGACCATTCCTTACCGTAAAGCCATTTATGCCGGCTGCGGACTGAAACTGGATGTTTTGGAATATGATAATTCCCTTGCCTCTCAGGGAAGCAGGCAGAAAGATGAAAACGGCATTCGGCAGTCCGTTGCTGTGGATTCGCTGATGCTGTTCACCAATGTTGCGTTTAAGCTGTCGATGATGATGACTTTTCTCATGATCGGGACGACTGTAATCATGGCGGTATACGCGCTGGTTTATTATATCGCCGGCAATACCATCGAAGGCTGGACGACCACGGTATTGTTTCTGTCATTCGGATTCTTTGGCGTATTTGCAGTATTAGCGATTGTGATTAAATATTTATCGCTGATCTTAGACCTGACGTTTAAGAAAGAAAAATACTTTGTTATGTCGGTCGAAAAACTGACCAAATAACGCGTTCCTGCACGCACAAGGCGGCCTATGAAAGTCCTGTTTTTAATGAATCTCCCCACACCGTACCGCATCGATTTTTTTGATGCGCTGTCCAAGCATTGCGAGCTGACTGTGCTGTTTGAGCGCCGCCATGCCGATAACCGTGATGATGCCTGGCTTTCCAAACGTTCAGAAAACTATCAGACGGTTTTTTTAAACGGCATCAAGTCTGGCGAAGAAAACGCACTCTCGTTTGATGTTTTAAAATACCTAAAGAAAAATAAATATGATTTAATCGTTATCGGCGGATATGCCACCCCGACGGCAATGATGGCCATTTTTTGGATGAAGTTAAAGCGTGTCCCTTATGTGCTGAATGCCGACGGCGGCTACATCAAGCCGGATTCCGGATTCAAGAAAGCAATGAAGTCCTTTTTCATCAAGGGCGCATCCGCATGGATATGCACCGGAGAATCGGTTAAAGGCTATTTCGCCCACTACGGCGCGGACCCCGGCCGCACTTATATCTATCCCTTCTCTTCAATGATGGCCGCAGATATGCCAAAAGCGCTCCCGTCCGGTGCGGACAGAAAAAAAGCGCGCAAGGCGCTGGATATCTCCGAAGAAAAAACTGTGCTGGCGGTCGGCCAGTTTATCCCGCGCAAAGGATTCGATATCCTGCTGCGCGCATGGCACCATATGCCCCCAGAATACGGTCTGTATATCGTCGGTGACGTACCCACGATTGCGTATGAATCACTGAAAGATTCGCTCCGCTTAAAAAACGTGCATTTTGCCGGATTCATGGGCAAAGAACAGCTGTCCCGCTATTATACCGCCGCTGATGTATTTGTGCTCCCGACGCGCGAGGATATCTGGGGCCTGGTCATCGGCGAGGCGATGGCATTCGGCCTTCCGGTCATCACCACCACCGCCTGTGTCGCAGGCATAGAGCTGGTTGACGCATCCAACGGTTTTTTGGTTGAAGCGGAAAATATCGAAGCGCTGCATTCAGCCATAAAAAAAGTCCTGTCGGATAAGACGGATATCGCCGCCTTAAGACAAAACAGTTTTAATAAGATTAAGCCCTATACAATCGAAAACATGGCAGACCGCCATGTTGAGATTTTTCATAATTTAACGAAATAGCTGTCATTTTTCTTCCATGTACTGTACCGAAACAAAGGTCAGTATATCCTCAGTCCGTAAGGCTTCCTGAAATATTCCTCGGACTGTTTTGATATCTTTTTCTTTTATCCCCAATTCCAGGTTCACAGTTTCCTGATAATCGATGTTTAAGATCGCCGCGCCCGCCGCTTCTGCTTTCGGCGCAATCTTCGCCCAGACATCATAATCCACGGCTTGCCAGTATACACCGCACGGCATATAGTTAACAATCTTTGCGTTTTTTAAAGTCTCAGCGGCTGCCGAGCTGTATGCGCGCACCAGACCGCTGGAGCCCAGCTTAATCCCGCCGAAATAGCGCGTCACCACAACCAATATATCGGTCAGTCCGCTCTGCTTTAACACTTCCGCCATCGGCAGTCCGGCCGTTCCGCCCGGTTCACCGTCATCACTGAATTTTATCGCTGCGTTCTGCCTGCCGATGATATAGGCATAGCAGTGGTGCGTGGCATCGGGATGCTGTTTCTTCACATCGTTATATGCCTGCATCGCCTGTTCCGGCGTTTCCGCATTCACCGCATACCCAAAGAACTTTGATTTATTGATAACGGTCAGCGACTGTGCACTTCCCTTTATCGTTTGGTACGGACTCAGCGTCAACTGATTTCGACCTTATGAAAGACTTTCTTACCCTTCTTGATCATGGCATAGCCTTCCTTAAAGTCAGCATCCGAAAGCTCATAAAACTCATCGGATACTTTTTCATCATTCAGCGATACGCCGTTGCCCTTAATCAGCCGGCGGCCTTCCCCGCGTGAGGCGGTCAGCCCGCAGGCAATCATCATATCCACAAGAAGTTTATTCTCTTCAAATTCCGCTTTTGACAGGGCTGTGGTCGGAACCGATCCTGCAATTCCTCCCTTGACGAATAATGCTTCAGCCGCTTTCTGTGCTTTTTCGGCTTCGTCTTCACCATGCACCAGCTTGGTGATTTCAAATGCCAGCCGTGCTTTGGCCGCATTCATCCGTTCGTCCTCGTGCTCGGTCAGGGACTTCACTTCGTCCATCGGGACAAAGGTCAGCAGCGCAAAGCAGTCATGAACATCTTTATCGTCAATATTACGCCAGTATTGATAAAAGTCATACGGTGATGTTTTCTCTGCGCTCAGCCATACGGCGCCGCCCGCGGTCTTGCCCATCTTTTTACCGTCGTGGGTCAGCAGCAACTTGAATGTCATGCCAAAAGCTTCGCCCTGTTCTTTTCGGCGGATCAAATCCGCGCCCGCAAGTATATTAGACCACTGGTCGTCACCGCCCATTTGGAGTGTGCACCCGTGTCTGCGGTACAGTTCCAAAAAGTCATAAGACTGCATCAGCATATAGTTAAATTCTAAAAAGCTTAAACCTTTTTCCAGCCGTGATTTAAAGCATTCCGCGGTCAGCATCCGGTTCACCGAAAACAGCGACCCGATTTCTCTGATGAAATTGACGTAGTTCAGTTCCATCAGCCAGTCCGCGTTGTTATCCATAATGGCTTTGCCGTCTGAGAAATCCAAAAACCGGCTCATCTGCACCTTGAACTTATCACCGTTTTCCTGAATCATCTCGGCGCTCATCATTTTGCGCATATCCGTCCGATCAGACGGGTCACCAACCATCGCCGTGCCGCCGCCGATCAGCGCGATCGGGGTATGTCCGGCATGCTGCATATGTGCCATCGCCATGAGCTGCACATAATGTCCCACATGCAGGCTGTCCGCCGTCGGATCAAAGCCGATATAAAAGGTCACTTTTTCTTTTTCAAGCTTTTCCTTTAATCCTTCATGTGTCACCTGTCTGATAAATCCTCGTTCTTCGAGAACATCATATGCGTTTCTCATACCATTCCTCCGCTTTCTTTTGCTTGTTCATACGCTATATTATCAGGTAACTTTGGGTTTATCAAGTTCGGGTTAATTAAATCCACTTAAGTTGAAGTTGATATCGCGATTTTCATATGATACAATGTATCCTAGCTTAACCGGGCGGCACTTCCGCCAAGCAGGACAGGGACTTATGGATGACAGACAAACAGCAAAACGCTTACTGACAGAAAATAAATACTCTCTTTGTGTGGTGCGGGCTGAAAACGTTCTCTATTCATCACATACTTCCGGAATTCTGCCGCTATACCAGGCTTTTGCCGGCGGCATGGATTTCGAATCCTGCAGCGCGGCGGATAAAGTCGTCGGACTCGGCGCAGCAATGCTGTGGCAGGCGCTTGATATCAAGGCGCTCCATGCCCATATTATATCTCAGCATGCGCTTGAGTTCTTTTCCGGATATGATATCGACATATCATATGATATCCTGGCGAGCAGGATTAAAAGCAGAACCGGAGACGGGGTTTGTCCGATTGAGGCGCTGGCGCTGTCCAGTGATTCATTTGACAGTTTCCTGTCCGACGTGCATACGTTTTTAAGCGAAAAGGAGCTGATTTGACATGAAGAAGCGGATTGCCGTCGTTGACGGCAAGGGCGGCGGCTTAGGGCGGACGATATGCGAAACCCTGTCAAAATCAGATGCTTACGAGATTATCGCGCTCGGTACAAACGCGGCCGCAACCGCTAATATGCTGAAAGGCGGCGCACACGACGGCGCCACCGGCGAAAATGCAATCTCAGTGATGGTCAAAACCGTTGATTTCATCATCGGCCCCATCTCAATTCTGGCGAAGGATTCGATGATGGGTGAGGTCTCCGCCACCATTTCTTCCGCAATTTCCGGAAGCAGGGCGGAAAAAATTCTTCTGCCGCTCCAACGGTGTTCTTTAAACGTTGTGGGGGTAGAAAATATGACCATTAAGGACATGTTGAGCAGACTTGATGCCATGATCGCCGCTTTATCTTAACAATCGCAGCACGAAAATTAATTTTATCCGAAAAATTAGCCACGAAGGTTGATCTGGATGTGAATATCCAAAGCCTTACGTGGCTTTACTATTTTTAAAGAGGAGAATTTATTATGAAAAAACAAAAACCAGTCTACAACCTGATTCTGTCCGGCATTTTTATCGCGTTGGGCATTGTCCTGCCAATTGTGTTCCATGCCATTCCAAACGGCGGATCGGTATTTCTGCCTATGCATCTGCCGGTGCTGATTGCGGCGTTTTTCCTGCCCCCGGCCTATGCTTGCGCTGTTGGTGCGCTGACGCCGCTGCTCTCATCGTTTATTACGGGGATGCCGCCCATGGCGCCGATTCCGATTGCAGTCATCATGGCGTTCGAGTTGTTGACTTATGCATTGGTGGTCTCACTGTTAAGAAAAATCGTCTACAAATACAGAAACAATCTCTTATCGCCGTTAATCGCACTGGTTCCGGCGATGATCATCGGCCGCGTCGTGGCTGGCCTTGTCATGTTTCTGCTTGTCACGGTATTCGGGGTTAAGGGACCCGCACCGGTAACGTATGTATGGGGAGCGATTGTGACCGGTATTCCCGGAATTGCCATTCAAATTGTGCTGATTCCGTTATTGTACCGCATACTGGTGCGCTCAATGCCCGGATGGCGTGAGTAATCATAAAGCGGCTGTTATCAGCCGCTTTTCTTGTATTTTAAATAAATTCTGTTATAATGCTTTTAGCGAAGAAATAAAGAGGTTTATGAACAGTGGAATCAAAAATCAACATGGTTGTTAAGATTGGTTCAATGGCGCTGATTAGAAAGTCAGAAAACGATCTTGACTATAACATCATCTCCCAGCTGGGCACACAGCTTAAGCCCGGCATGCTTCTGGTCAGCTCAGGCGCAACCGAAATCGGGCGTCTGGACTATCTGAAACGCAATAACTTTAAAGAGCTCGTCGGCGATATTGAGGACATTAAGACGGATTATGCCTCTCAGGGGCAGTCTATCCTGATCACCAATTACCGCACGTTCATTAATCCGGCTTATTCAATCCGCCAGGTATTAGTGGAACACAGCCATTTTAATGATCCGGATAAGCGCAGCCATATTGTCAGCATGCTTCAGCGCGCCCCGGGGCAGAACGCAATCCCGATTATTAACTATAACGACCCGGTATCCAGCGAGGAAAGCCGCAAGATGGAGTTGATTAACCTCATCAACGACGGCAACCGTGTGGTCGAGTGCATCGACAACGACGAAACCGCGGCCGAGATTGCGCACCTTTTGGGTGCGGAATACCTGATTATTCTGACGTCTGTAGACGGTATATTGAAAGATCCGGACGATGAAAGCTCTTTGATTACGGAAATTACCGCTGACGATTACCGTGAGCTGAAGCAGGAGATTCAGGAAACGCAGAAATTCTGCAACGGTAAATCACGGGACGGTTCTTCGGGCGCCGGCGCTAAGCTGGCTTATGCGCTTGAATCCGCGCGTTACGGCACAACCGTCTATATCGCGAATGCGAAGTATAAACTCACCGACATCATATCGGGCAAGGCGCGGTCAACCAAAATATATTTAAAAAAATAACACCGGAAATCCGGTGTTTTTTTATAGCGGTTTAACAGGCATATAGATGTCGATTAAGTGTTTTCGTTCAGGATGTGTTGACGGATCATTGACATACGCCTCAAATACAACTTTGTCGTCCGGCTGATACCCGCTTCCCGGCAGCCATGATCCGAACATATACTGCCATGACGCCTGATGCTGTGCCGATGCTTTTTCATCGTCTATCTCGAAGTGGCCGACAGCATATAAACCTTCAGATAAGCGCATCACCCCAAACTCCCCTTCGGGTTTGGTGCCTTCCGGAACGGTCAGGCCGATGCTCACCCGCCGTTTTTCATCCTCGGTGATTTCGGGATTGTCATGGTAAACGGCAAGCAGCATGTTTTTGCCGATCTCAGCGACCCCTTTGTTCATTGCCCATCCGATTAACTGCCGGATCATTTTCTGAAACACCTTACCGAGCGACGCATATGTGCCCACATGCCGCAGGTAAACCACGGTCATCTCCGGCACCTGCTTTACTTCTACGCTGTACTTCATATCCATTTGTGTTTCCCTCCAAACGTTTTCCTCATCATATACGGGAAACGCCTGCGTTTCTTTGCAATTCTTGCTGAACCGCTTTCTAAAGACCGACGCGCTCATGCCGTAACGCTGTTTAAACAACCGGGCAAACATCGCGGAATCCGAAAATCCAAAGTCCAGTGCAATCTCAGTGATGGGTTTTGCGGGCATATGGCGTAAAAACCCCATCGCCTTTTCCAGCCTTAATCGCATGATATAATGATACAGCGTTTCTTTCATCAACGAAGAGAATATCCGATGAAAATGATACTTGGAAAATCCGGATACCTGTGCAAGGTCATCCAGCGAAATCACCTCAGTCAGATGTGTTTCGATATAATCCAGGACAATATTAATCCGGCTAATGTATTCCTGACGAACCTCGTTTTTTTGATTATGGTCCATATTGTCCTATCCTTTTTGTTCCTATTGTAACTTTGTTTGAGCACCTCAGGCTTTGCGATTCTTGCGGTATTTAAAAAGCGCACGATGCCGTGCGCTGTCTATATCTTTGTGATCGGCGCAATCGCCGCGAATATTTTCTTTTCTCCCGCTTCTTCAAACGCCACCGTCAGTACCAGTGCATCCCCGGCTCCGGATATTGCACGCACCACGCCGTCGCCGAACTTTGGATGGGTGACCTTATCTCCGGCTTGAAAGTCCTCCGGCGTTTTGTCCGCGTTCACCGTGCGGCCGTTTGTAAACGACGGCTTGGCGAATCCGCTGAAAGGGCTTTGCGGCTCATCTTTTGTGCCGACGCTGCGGAACGTCCTAGCGGCGTTTTGTGTCTCCCTGCGTTCATACAGGTTTTCGTCAATCTCAGACAAGAAGGTCGAGGTGCTCGCCAGCGTGGATTGCAAAAACCCGTTCTGGCGCACCGCGCGCGTGGCGAAGCTGGTCATATAAAGCCGCTCCTTGGCACGCGTAATCCCCACATAAAACAATCGGCGTTCTTCTTCGATCCCTGCTTTGGTGCCCGATGAAAACGCGTGCGGCAATATACCGGCCACCACACCCGCAATAATCACATTCCGGTATTCCAGCCCCTTTGCGGAGTGCATGGTCATCAGCGACACCGCATCATCGGATACCTGCCGTTCCATATTGGTGATCAGCGATATGTTATATAAAAAGTCCTCAAGTGTTTCGCCTTTCATTTCACGTTCGGCCGCATTTTTAATCAATTCTTCGACATTCTCAATCCGCCCCTGCGCTTCCGCCATGGTCGGTGCGTCCATATACATGTCTTTTAAGCCGCTCTTATTAAACAGCTGTTCCACCAGTTCTCCCAACGGTAATGAATCCTTTTTAAGTGCAAAGTCCGCCATCATTTCGTAGAACGTAGTGACATTCCCGGCTGCCGCCGCCGGCAGTACGTCTCCGGCTAATGCAAGCGCTTCAAAAAGGGTAATCCCTTTTTCGTCCGCAAGCGCACGCAATTTACTGATGCTGGCCGCGCCGATTTTACGCTTCGGTGTATTAATAATCCGTGACAAATAAAAATCCGCGTCCGTGTTAATCAAAACATATAGATAGGCCAGAATATCCTTAATTTCGCGACGTTCATAAAAGCTACGCCCGCTCAGGTTCTTCGCCGGGATATTCGCTTCCACCAGCGCCTGCTCAATTAAGCGCGACTGCCCGTTGGTCCGGTAAACAACCGCAATATCGTTTAAGCGTTCACCCTGCTCCTTTAAGTTGATACAAATCGTAGCGATACCGCGTGACTCCTCATACTCATCGCCAAAGACAGTCAGCTTGGGTTGCTCGCCCTGTTTTTTATCAGAGAACAAGACCTTGGTTTTTCGTCCGGTATTGTGCTTGATAACAGCATTGGATAAATCCAGTATGGCCTGATGCGAGCGGTAATTCTGTTCCAGCTTATACACCGCCGCGCCTTTGAAGTCGCTCTCAAAGTTATAGATGTTCTCGATATTCGCACCGCGCCAGCCGTAAATGGACTGGTCGTCGTCGCCCACAACAAACAGGTTCTTATAATGCTGCGCCAGCATCTTCACCAGGCGGTACTGTACCTCGTTCGTATCCTGATACTCATCCACCAGAATATAACGAAACTGGGTCTGGTAGCGGTGCAGCACATCGCGGTGCTGCTGGAACAATTCAATGGTCTTCAATAATAAATCGTCAAAGTCCAGCGCATTGTTGGCCTTAAGCTCCTTTTCATACCGGTCAAACACATACGCCGTCGCTTCATGCAGATACGCGTCCGGATCAAAGTCAGAGAACTGGGTGAGGTAGGTATCCACCGTATGCCCGTCGTTCTTTGCGGCGCTGATGCCGTATTTGATAGCCGCAGGTTTTATTTCATCACCCTCAAATGACGATTCTTTAAGGATGCGCTTAATCAAAGCCAGCGAATCGTCTGCGTCATAAATGGCAAAACCCGGCTTATACCCGGTCTTGTCCACATTGAATAATAAAATCTTCAAACATACCGAATGGAATGTGCCGATCCAGATATCATTCGCCGCCTTGCCGGCAAGGTCAAAAATTCGCTCTTTCATCTCATTCGCGGCTTTGTTGGTAAAGGTCAGCGCCAGGATATGAAAAGGGCTGACACCCGCATCAATCAGATTCGCCACCCGATAGGTCAGCACTCTTGTTTTCCCGCTGCCCGCTCCCGCCAAGACTAAAACAGCCCCGTCGGTATGCGAGACTGCCGCTAGCTGTGCTTCGTTTAACTCATGGTTTTTCAAAAATACTATTCCTCTTCCGTTATGCGGTCTAATACTGTGTTGTATCCGCCCGGTCCGTAATTCAAGCACCGGTTCACGCGGCTGATGGTTGCGGTTGATGCACCGGTCTGCTCCGCAATGTGCTGGCAGGTCATGCCTTCGCTTAGCAGCTTGGCTACTTTCAGCCGCTGCGCGATGGCGTGCATCTCCTGTATCGTTAAGATGTCCTCAAAAAACGCGCCGCATTCCGTTTCGTCTTCCAAAGACAGAACCGCTTGTTTCAGCCGTTTTAAATCATCGTCAAATGTTTTCTGATCGTTCATTGGTTAACCCCTTAAACACGATAAATCGATTCTTTACAGACTATATTTTAACATACTAATACAATAAATTAAATGGTTTTCGTTCGGTTTTATTCATTTAACAGGTGTTCTTTGTAAGCGGAGAGCTTGGCTTGTTCTTCCTCCGGGAGAACAGGGTATTGCAGTCCCAAACCCGCCATAGTTTCCACAATAATTCGCGACACCATGTTACGCGCATACCACTTGTTGTCGGCGGGAATCACATACCATGGAATATCCGGCGTTGATGTTTTGTTGATCGCCTGCTCATAACAGAACATGTAGTCATCCCAATATTCGCGCTCTCTTAAATCAGCCGCGGAGAATTTCCAGTTCTTTGACGGGTTGTCGATGCGCGCCAGAAACCGGCGTTTCTGTTCTTCCTTGCTGACGTTTAGGAAAAATTTCAATGTGATCTGCCCGTTCCGCCGCATATAGGCTTCATAGTTTTTAATATCGGCCAAACGGTCATCCCAGATTTGTTCATTAATCAATGCCTTCGGAATCTGTCTTGCATCAATCATATTATGGACGCGCACCACCAGCACATCCTCATAATACGAACGGTTAAAGATACCCACTCGGCCGCGCTCCGGGGCGGCTTTGTGCGCCCGCCATAAAAAGTCATGGTCCAGTTCTTCCCGTGAGGGCTGCTTAAAGCTGAAGACCTGAGTACCCTGCGGATTCAGTCCGGTGGTCACATGACGGATCATACCGTCCTTCCCCGCGGCATCCATCGCCTGAAAGATCAGCAGCAATGTATAATCGTTTTCCGCATAGAGTTTTTCCTGAAGCGCGCTCATGCGTTTAATGTGCGCTTTGATTTGCGTTTTGTTGGTTTCTTTATCCGCATGCTGTTCCGGCGGTGCCGTCGCCATGTCCGCGATGCGGATTGTTTTTGAACCATCGATACGATAAATATCCATGTTTACGTTCCCTTTGCCCTTATTTTCCTAATCCGATTATATGCGATATCCGTCCGCTTTTCAATTCAGCGTGATGTAATCGTCATATCAAATTGACTTTTCATCCCCGTTCATATATATTGTTGTTTAGCAAACACAACCATTTAAGGATATAAAGGAAGATATGGATTACACAAAAATCGAGAAAAAATGGCAGGAAAAATGGGCGGATACACGCCTATACAGCTTTGATAAAAGCGATATGGACAACAAATATTATGTGATGGAGATGTTCTCCTATCCTTCCGGTGCAAATCTGCACGTCGGGCACTGGTATAATTATGGGTTGTCCGATACCTACGCCAGATTCTCACGCATGCTGGGCAAGAACGTATTCCATCCCATGGGATTTGATGCTTTCGGCCTGCCTGCGGAAAACTACGCTATCAAAACCGGCATCCATCCTCAGGACTCCACTCTGAAAAACATCGAAACCATGGAAAAACAGCTGAAAGCCATGGGCGCTACGTTTGACTGGGATTATGAGGTGGTTTCCTGTCTGCCCGAATATTATAAATGGACACAGTGGATCTTTTTAAAACTGTTTGAAAAAGGATTGGCATACCGCAAGGAGGCGCCGGTCAACTGGTGCCCCAACTGTAATACTGTGCTGGCAAATGAACAGGTATTTGACGGCGCATGCGAGCGCTGCCATACAGAAGTGGTGCGCAAAAACCTGACCCAGTGGTTCTTAAAAATTACCGAATACGCCGAAGAGCTGCTCGAAGGGCTGGATACCATCGACTGGCCGCATAAGACCAAGATGATGCAGCGCAACTGGATCGGCAAATCGGTCGGCGGCGAGCTGACCTTTAAAATAGTGGGCGGAGACAGCTTTGACGTCTTCACCACCCGTGCGGATACGCTTTACGGCTGTACCTATGTGGTCTTTGCTCCGGAGCATCCGATGGTGATGGATTTCGTGACCGACGAACAGCGTGCTGAAGTTGAAGCATATATCGATAGTGCGGCGCGGGCATCCGAGATTGACCGCTTGTCCACCACCCGGGAAAAAACCGGTGTCTTTACGGGCGCATACGCAATTAACCCGATTAACCAACGCAAAATCCCAATCTGGATTGCGGATTATGTTTTATATACTTACGGCACAGGTGCAGTCATGGCGGTGCCGGCGCACGATGAACGCGACTTTGAGTTCGCGGAAAAATTCGGCCTGCCGATCGAACGTGTCGTTGCCGGAAACGAAGGCGAAGACGATACCCTGCCCTATGTCGGTTACGGCGTTTTGGTCAACAGCGAAGAATGTACCGGCTTACCCGTCGAAGACGGAAAAAAAGCTGTGATTGAAAAACTAAAAAAGACCGGCGAAGGTGATTTTAAAATCAACTACCGCCTGCGCGACTGGCTGATATCCCGCCAGCGTTACTGGGGCACACCGATTCCGATTATCCATTGTGATGACTGCGGCACGGTTCCCGTACCGGAAGAAGACCTGCCGGTTGTACTCCCCTATGATGTGGAATTTACGCCGGACGGCACGTCGCCGTTAGCTAAGCACGACGGATTCATCAATGTTCCCTGCCCGAAATGCGGCAAGATGGGACGCCGAGAGGCGGATACCATGGACACTTTTCTGTGTTCATCCTGGTATTTCTTAAGATACGTGGACGCGAAAAACGACGAAGAAGCGTTTAATAAGGAACTAATCGATCAAATGCTGCCGGTGGATGTCTATGTCGGCGGTGTGGAGCACGCGTGCATGCATCTGCTCTATGCCCGGTTCTTCGTCAAGGCGCTCCGTGATATGGGCTATTTAAGCTTTGACGAGCCGTTTATGCGTCTGGTGCATCAGGGCACAATTTTAGGCCCGGACGGCGAGCGGATGTCCAAGTCCAGAGGCAATGTCATCAGCCCGGACGACTATATTGAAAAGTTCGGATCCGATGTATTCAGAATGTATCTGGCATTCGGGTTCTCATATATCGACGGCGGCCCGTGGAGCGACGACGGCATCAAGGCCGTGCATAAGTTCTTAGACCGTGTGGAGCGGCTGGCAGAGCGCATCACCGGATACACAGGCAGCGGCAAAGCGCTTAATAATGACGAAAAAGACCTGGATTACGTTTTAAATTATGCGATTGATAAAATCACCCATGATATCGAAAACTTCCAGTTTAACACCGCTGTTGCGCGTCTGATGGAACTGGTAAACGCAATGTATAAATACTGCGACGCAGATTTTGATAAAGATACGGCTTACCGGGTCTTAAAAAGCCTGATTCTGCTGCTCGCGCCGTTTGCGCCGCATACCAGCGAAGAACTGTGGGAAATGATCGGCGAACCGTACTCGGTCTTTAACCAACGCTTCCCGGTCTGCGATACGTCCGCACTGGTGCGTGATACGGTCGAAATGGTGCTTCAGGTCAATGGCAAGGTCCGGGCGCGTTTCACCGTTGCTTCGGATGCGGACAAAGCAACCATTGAAAAAACCATACACGAAGATGCGGAACTGTCCCGGTATTTCGCTGACCAGACGGTAAGAAAGGTCATCATTGTTCCGGGCAAAATCGTCAATGTCGTTGTCGGATAAACCACACGTTTTCAATCGATTCAGTACTTTAAAGGCCGGATTCTTTATCGCGGGATTTGACGGCGTTGTGACACATATCGGATTTGACAGGCAGTACTATCCGCTGCACTGGGTTTATAATCCGGATGCGTTTCAGCCCGAAATCAGTGATCTGATCCGGTTTTTTAACGGTGAAATTAAAAAGCCGGATATCGAATATGAATTATTCGGCACAGATTTTCAAACAAAGGTCTGGCAGACGATTTCGCAGATACCCTATGGCGAAACCCGCAGTTATAAGGAGGTCGCGATGATGGCGGGTTATCCCGGCGCTGCACGTGCGGTCGGGAACGCCTGCAACAAAAACTGCCTGCTGCTGGCCGTGCCCTGCCACCGGGTCGTGGCCGCAAACGGACTCGGCGGATACGGCGGCAACCTCGACGCAAAAATCTGGCTGCTGGACATTGAGCAGCAGCACAAAGAAAGATAAATTCTGCTTATGCAAACCTACCTTGAACCGGCTTTCAGTCTCGTCTATTTAACCGCAGTCATTACCCTCGGGCTCATCATGTTAATCAAAGGGCAATCCAAAACCGTGCGTCTGTTTGGCGCAACCGCTGTCATTTTAGGCGGCGGCGATGCATTTCATCTGATTCCGCGGGCAATCTCAGAAATTTTTAATAACCACTCGCACCTGATGATGGGCTTTGTCGGATACGGCAAGCTGGTGACCTCCGTCACCATGACGATTTTTTATGTGTTGATGTTTTTCATCTTAAAGCAGTTGTTTAATCAGCGCTGGGCCGCTCTCACCATCATCGTTATTGTTCTGGCAGTTGTCAGGATCGGGTTATGCCTGTTCCCGCAAAATGCCTGGGCTTCAATGACGCCTCCGGTCAGCTGGGGCATCTACCGCAACATCCCGTTCACCCTGCTCGGCATCATCGTGATTGCGGCGTATTTCAGCCAGCCGTCTTCCCCGCTTTATAAGCAATATATCGGCATACCGGTTGCGGTGATTCTGTCATTCCTTTTCTACATTCCGGTCGTTATATTCGCCCTGAGCTTTCCGCCGATCGGGATACTGATGATACCCAAGACCCTTGCTTATTCGTGGCTGGTGCTGATTGGTTTTTTGATGTACCGGCAGGAAAAGCAAAATCCTGTAAACTAAAAAAAGGCGGAATATCCGCCATTTTTTTATTCGTTTATCTGCTGTCCCCGATAAAGAACAGCGCTACCGTACCGACACCCGTATGGGAACCGATAACCGGCCCGATATAATTCATTGTGATTGAATTAATGGTCTTAAAGCGTTCCAGAATCATTTCTTTTACCGCTTCAGCATCTTCAGCGCAGTATGAGTGGCTGATGAAAATATCCTGTCCGTCCGGATTCACTATCTTCTCGGCCATTTTGTCCACTAAGAACTGCAACGCTTTTTTTCTGCCCCGGATTTTTTCCATCGGCTGCAGGTGCCCGGCGTTATCCATATTCAGCACCGGCTTAATCTGCAGCATCGTGCCCAGCGCAGCCGCCGTACCCGATACGCGCCCGCCGCGCTTTAAATGCTGCAAGTCATCCACCGTAAACCAGTGGTTTACTTTCAATTTTGTGTCCTCAATATACGCCGCTACCTCGTCAATGCCCTTGCCCGCTTTTTTCAGCTTAACCGCTTCGTTAATCAACAGACCATATCCCAGGCTCGCACAGAGCGAATCAATCAGCACCACTTTCCGGTCTGGAAACGTATCTTTAAGTTCTTCAACCGCAATGCGTGCGCTGTTATAGCTGCCCGACAGTCCGGAAGAGAACTCAATGTGCAGCACATCTTTTCCCTTTTTCAAAAATTTGCTGAACATATCGACGTATTCTGAAGCATTCACCTGAGAGGTTACCGGTTCTTCGCCTGACAAAAGCAGATCATAAAAATCTTTGGCAGAGATCGATTTAAATCCATCGTCCTTATACTCCACGTTGTCGACAAAATACTTATAATTAAGCGGTGTCAACCCATTCTCCTTTAAGTATTCCTGCGGCAGGTCCGCCACATACGACATGGATAGTACATAATCAGCCATATCACTTCTCCTTTTCTTTTTTCCCCTATTTCATGGTTTTATTTTCTTTGTTTCAAGATCAGCTGACATACGGGTAAAGTTCAACCTCAATCTGAATGTTCCGGCTGCCGCTGTCTTTGCCGCTGTGCATTGCTATCAGCATTGCTTCACCGTAAAAGGTGATATCGTATGCTCTGTCATTGGTCTGGTCATCCACATAAGCGCCGTCAAACTGCTGTTTCATAAACGTCACCATTTGCTGTTCCAAACCGGTCATCTGCTTGCGGGTGTAGTGGTCTTCTTTCAGTTCCATCCTGACTGACTGCAACGTCTCACCGTTAAATACATAATCGACGGTCATCAGTTCTGCGCCGCTCGGATTATAGCTGAACCGCACCACGCTGTCGGTGGTCGTACTGTTCTTCTTGGTTTCCGCGGAAACCACATTGGTAATGCTGTCGCCGAGTGCATGCGGACTAAACGGGAGTTTAAACACCGCGACCGACGACCCGCTCCATTCCGACCGGCGGTAGTTGAGGCGCGCTCTCGGTTCTAAGTCCTCATTCATCCAGTAATCCAGCCTGATCTGCGCATTATTCTTCACCCACAAAATCGACGGCGACTGGTCTAGGTATTCATAAATACTTTTCGTATACCCCTCATCCGGATAGCCGAAAAATTTGATGCATTCTTCGTAGACATCCATAACCTTTTGCTCTGTATCAGCTTCTTCAAATTCAAAGTCATACTGGATGCTGGAAAGCCCGCCGTTCTCACCGAAGGTATAGGTCAGCGTTGCAGGAACCGTAATGAAGGCCGTTTCATAAGCGATTTTGGTTCCTTCACTGAAGTTATATGTTTTCGTCCGGCTTTCCATGGTAATCAGCTGGGAAATCGTTGTATTCATATTATAGGTATCCACCTGCTGGTGAAGCAAATCCACACGTCCGATTTTCCGCTTAAACAACGTTAATTCTTCAGTATTACCTGAACAGCCCGCGGCGGTAAATAACCATAAAAAAACCCATGCCGCTGATATGATTCGGCGGCTTTTGAAATTTCGTTTTGTGCATTTACCATTTTTGTTTACACACATATATTTTATTATACAATAAGATAGGCGTATAATATATTAACAAATTAAGAATTCATATGACTTGTTTTTGCTTTTCTTTCGCTTTCGTTATATAATATTTTTCGATATTAACCATCACCCGACGTGATAAAAAGAGGTTTAGATTTATGGTTAAAAAACAATTACTTGCGATTTTCAGTATATTGCTGATTGCAGCGGCATTGACTGCATGCGGCGGCAATGCGGATGCGGATGCACAGCCGACTCCGACACCTGATATGGCCACCCCTGAAGCGACGGCCAGTAAGCCCATCATCGGGCTGAGCCTGTCTGAACAGAACGGATACAATCAGGTGTTCCAGGATTATTTTGAGCGTGCATTTGAAGATTCCGACTATTATGTGGAGACTGTATACGCAGACAGCGATTATAACAAACAGGTCGCGGATCTCGCAGACCTGCTTGCGCAGGATGTTCAGCTGCTGATCTTAGACCCTTCTGACTTGGATAATCTTGAGTATATTTTGAGTGAATACGAAGTCGAAGAAGTGCCGGTGATTAACCTGAATGAATCCGTCAACGCCTATACCAAGATGCTGATCGGGCCGTTTTACCGCAACGTGGGCAGAGAAATTGGTGAGTATACGTTTGAACGTCTGGCCGAATTAACCGATTATGACTACGAAACGAACACCGTTATTTTACGCGGCAGCGTGGACAGTTCAAAGATGCAGGGTATTTATGACGGATTTATGGAAGCCTTTGAAGAAAGCCGCTATAACAATCTGGTCGGTTCGCCGGCATGCAACTATGACCATGAACGCGCAAAAGCGGCCATGGCTGACCTGCTGGCCGAATACCCCAAGATTCACTGTGTGTTTGCCGAAACATCGGATATGGCAATCGCAGCGATTGAGGCGATCGACGAGGCCGGCGCCAAGGGCGTCATGGTGACCACCGTCGGCGGCGAGCCGGAGGCACTCTCGTATGTGGACTCAGGCAGAATCGATGCAACGATTATGTACGGGCCGAACGATATGGCGAATGTGACGGCAAAATACGCAAACCGCATTCTGGCGGACAAGCTGGTGTTGCTGCCCCAGTTCGTTGAGTTAAACTATGAAATCCTGACGCCGAAAAACGTCAGCAATTATTATAACTCGGACACTGTGTATGCGTTGTCGGCGAAGTCAACCGAATTGCCGGAAGACCCAACCCCAACGCCTGAACCCTCTGATACGGCTGATGATACAACCGATGAAGGAACAACTTCTGAATAAATATAAATGATATATAAACGAAAGACCGGACTAACCGGTCTTTTTTATCTGCATTTATTCTTTGGACTTGCCTCCGGCTTTTTGGTTAAGATCCTTGACGACCGCATCTTGGCCTTCGCCGTTATACTTCGGCACCAGTTCCCAAATATAATGAATCATTGCCTCGTCATCGCTTTCAATCTTCTCCATCCTTCGGATATAACCTTTGAGGTCTACGGTCGGCTGTTCATAAGCATTGAGGCAGAATATTTTTTCAATCTCGGTTGTGGCTACCGTTTCTTCAGAAAACGATAGTTCCTCAAACATCTTCTCGCCCGGCCGAAGCCCGGTATATTCAATCTTGATATCCGTATCCGGTTCAAACCCGCAAAGCTTAATCATGTTGCGTGCCAAAGTATCAATCTTGACCGGCGTGCCCATATCCAACATGAATATTTCGCCGCCCTTAGCCAATGCACCCGCCTGCAGCACCAGCTGTGCGGCTTCCGGTATGGTCATAAAATACCGCGTGACATCTTTATGGGTGACGGTCACAGGCCCGCCCTCTTTAATCTGACGTTCAAACAGCGGAATCACGCTGCCGTGGCTGCCGAGCACATTGCCGAACCTGACCGATGTGAACACCGTCTTGCTCTTCTTACTCATCTCGACAATCACCATTTCAGCAATCCGCTTGGTTGCGCCCATGACATTGGTGGGCCGCACCGCTTTATCCGATGAAATCATCACAAACCGCTCAACGCCGAATTCATCCGCCGCTTCCGCGGTATTCTTCGTGCCGATCACGTTATTGGAGAACGCTCGAATCGGGTTGTTTTCCATCAGTGGTACATGTTTATGCGCCGCCGCATGCAAAATGACATGAGGTTTATGTTTCTCTATAATATGCCGGATTTCCGTTTTGTTGGCGACGGATGCGATTTCAATTTCGGTTATCACATGCGGATGCCGCTCACGCATCTCACAAAACAGCTCATAGGTCGTATTTTCGTAGATATCCGCCAGTACAATTTTCTTGGGCGCGAAGCGGAGAATCTGCCTTGCCAGCTCCGATCCGATTGAGCCTCCAGCGCCGGTCACCATCACGACTTTGTTTTCAACGTAATCCGCAATGGATCCGGTATCCAGGTCTGCCGGATTGCGCTCCAGCAAGTCTTCAATCTCAATCTCACGAAAGTTCGTAATCGTCACGGATTCATCCACGATATCGTAAATCGACGGAATCGTCTTGACCTTAATGCCTGTGTCTGCGCACCGTTTTAAGATATCGCGCTTTTTCTCCGCGTCGATCATCGTAATACAAAAAATGATTTCATCAATCGCATATGCCTTGACCGCGCGTTCAATGTCATCCAGCGACCCGACTACTTTAACGCCGTTGATGAAACGGTTCAGCTTGCGGTCCGCATCATCCAGCGCCGCGACCACTTCATAACGCTGCTTATATTTGATTTCTTCAATCACTGTACGCGCCGCATCGCCTGCCCCGATAATCAGCACCTTTGTCTGATTCTCGTTTTTAACATTCCCATATCTGATTCTGCGGTAAATACTAAAGACAATACCCAGGCCCAGCCGGACGCCGATGGTCAAGTAGGTTGCAATAAACATGGTTAAGAAATAAACGGAATACGGCAGCCGCTCGGTAAAGATGACTGCATATAAAAAGACCACTGCCGGCGCAATCAGGTTTGCGATAAAGCAGTACCGGATTTCATCCCACATTTTTTGGGTGAATACCATTTTATAGACACGCGCCAAATTAAAGACGATCAAATATATGATCGAAATCGCCGCCGCGTTTTGGAGATAGACCGTCGTATACCCTAAATCGGTCATCTTGATAAACCGGAACTGGATAGCCAAAAGGAATGCCGCATTAATCAGCACCAAATCGATCAGCATAAACATCCATCCGGAAAATCTGAACTTCTTAAATATCACTGCTTAACCCCCGTATCCTTTACAACGTTTATATATATTGCGGATATTAAATCCGCAGAAATTTAATTATTTTCTCAAGCATTATACACCAATTGGCCGGGTTTTAAAAGCGCATGCACCGAACGCTTAAAGCTTTAGCCCCGCACTGTTCATCAGCCGACGGTATAATAAATCGATGATTTTCGGATAATCTTCTTTGCTGTACTGTGCGTGGTCAGGCTGTTCGAAAATGGTTTGAAGTACCCGGGCCCGCATTTCAGTCATTTCGCTGTCACAGAGTACCGTGTTGCCTTTAAGCGCAAGATATGAATTCGTTTCGTGCATCCGGTAATAATAGGTCGTATTGGGGCAATATGAGACAGGAGTCTCCAGTGCCGCACGCATCAAAAAGTCCCAGTCATGAATGTATTTAAAATCCCGAAACAAACCGATTTTTTCAATCAGGCTCCGCTTAAAGAACAAATTCCCCGAGCTGATTGCAAGATTATCCGCACACAAACTAAGGAACATGTGACTGCTGTCAATATGGTGCTGAATCGCTGAGAACGGCGAATTTGATTTGATATTGCCGTCTTTATCCACCACCGCGACTTTCGAAAACCCAATACCAGCCCCGTCTTTTTCCAACGCGTCCGTCATCAGCATAAAACGCGACGGGTCATAATAGTCATCCGAATTCAATACAGCGATATATTCTCCCGCGCTTTTGTTCACCGCCTCGTCAATGGAATCATGGGCGCCTTTGTTTTGTTTGTGCCGAATAAATAACTGGCGCAAAAACCGCTTCTCAGGCTTCCAGCGGTCAAACAGGCCTTCGATCACTGCCGCCGACCGGTCAGACGACGCATCATCCACCACTATCAGTTCAATATCGCGGTAACTTTGGTTATAAATCGACGTCAGCGCATGCCCGACATAGGCTTCGTGGTTGTAGCACGGAATCACTACCGATACCAAGCCCTTAACCGGCTTTTCTTTATCCGAAAATAAAGGAACAGGCACGGTCTGTTCCTGGTTTAAGAACAGATCGGCCTTTTCAAAATTGTGTGATTTCAGTTTGTTAACGGTCTGGCGGATAAAAGTCTTCGGCCCATAACGCAGCAGAACTCCGGCCGCCGCCTGAATAGACGTTTTGATTCCCATAAGAGTCTCCTTACCGGTCCCCGTACATCCGGTCATAATACTGCGTATAATCACCGGATAAAATTGAGCTCAGCCATTCATCGTTGCTCAGGTACCAGTCGATGGTTTTCTTAATTCCCTCATCAAACATTACCTTGGGTTCCCATCCCAAATCCGCTTTGATTTTAGCCGGATCAATGGCATACCGCCGGTCATGCCCCTGACGGTCGCGGACATGCTTAATCAGTGAATCGGACTTGTCCAGATAAGATAAGATCAGCCTGACAATCGCGATGTTTTCCATCTCATTATGTCCGCCGATATTATACACTTCGCCCGGAACAGCTTTCTTAAGCACCAAATCAATGGCTTCGCAATGGTCGTCCACAAACAGCCAGTCACGTATCTGCCTGCCGTCGCCGTAGACGGGCAGGTCCTTATCCTTGCGCGCATTCGACAGCATGAGCGGAATCAGTTTTTCCGGAAACTGATACGGTCCGTAGTTATTGGAACACCGCGTGATATTCAGCGGCATCTTAAAAGTCATGAAATAAGCCCTGACAATCATATCCGCCGCTGCCTTGGAAGCCGAGTACGGGCTGTTCGGGGATAACGGCGTGGTCTCGGTGAAATAGCCGGTTTTACCCAGAGCGCCGTATACCTCGTCCGTGGAGACCTGCAAGAATTTCACGCCGTCCCGATAAACGGGGTAGCCTTCTTCATCGCGTCCGGTCTGCCATGCGGTCTTAGCCGCATCCAGCATGCACTGGGTGCCCATGATGTTGGTCCTGAGAAAGACCTCCGGGTCTTCAATACTCCGGTCAACATGCGATTCCGCCGCAAAATTAACAACATAGTCGATATTGTGTTCCTTGAAAAGCTCCGCCGCCAGTGCGCGGTCCGCAATATCGCCCTTGACAAACAAATGACGCGAATCATCCATCACGTCCTTGAGGTTTTCGAGATTGCCTGCATACGTCAGCGCGTCCAGATTGATTACCTTGACGTCGGCCGTGTTTTTCAACACCAGCTTGACATAGTTTGCTCCGATAAATCCGGCACCGCCGGTCACTAAATATGTTTTCATGTTTACCCCTGTTCGTTATCCCTGATATTCAAAACGGCATTCCGCCAGCGTCGGGAGCGCCTTGTCTTTGTCCGACAGCTGAATGCCGCCTGCGACTTTTGGCCACTGAATGCCGATGTCCTTATCGTTATAAATGATGCCGCCCTCAACTTCCGGGTGATAAAAATCCGTGCATTTATAGGCGAACTCCGCAATATCGCTTAATACCAGAAAGCCGTGCGCAAATCCTTCGGGCACATACAGCATCTGCTTATTTTCTGCGGATAAAACATAGCCCTGCCAACGGCCGTAGGTCTTTGAGCCCGCTCTTAAATCAACGCCGACATCAAACACTTCGCCTTTTAATACGCGTACCAGCTTGCCTTGTGCATGCGAACGCTGAAAATGCAGGCCTCTCAATACACCCTTAACCGAACTGGACTGGTTGTCCTGGACAAACTCCATCTCAAGGCCGAGTTCCTTAAACGATTCCTTATGGTAGGTCTCCATGAAATAACCGCGTTCATCCCCTAAGGCTTCTGGCTTAATGAGGCACATGCCGTCTATCTCTGTATTAATCCGTTTAAACCGGTTCATTTAATCTCCTAAAAAGCCTTCCATGTTCACGATGTTTTCAAGATACTGGCCGTAGTCCGTTTTATTCATCGGCTGCGCCAGTTTAATGACCTGTTTCTTGTCGATGTAACCCATCCGGTATGCGATCTCTTCAATACAGGAAATATAGAGTCCCTGGCGCTTCTGGATAGTCTCCACAAACACTGATGCCTCACTCAGCCCGTCATATGTTCCGGTATCCAGCCAAGCCATACCGCGGCCCAATATCTCGACATTCAACTCGCCCATTTCAAGATAGTGTGCATTCACGCTTGTGATCTCCAGCTCTCCACGGTCGGAAGGCTTAATATGTTTGGCAACATCAACGACATCTCTGTTATAAAAATATAAACCCGGCACCGCGAAATGTGATTTTGGTTTCTTGGGCTTTTCTTCGATTGAAACAGCTTTACCGTATTCATCAAACTCGACCACACCGTATGCGCTCGGCTCATTTACATAATAGCCGAAGATAACGGCATTATCGGATTTTGCCGCACGCTGAACGATCTTTGACAGGCCTTTGCCGTAAAAAATATTGTCGCCCAAGACCAGCGCAGCCGGATGCCCGTCCAAAAACGTCTCGCCGATAATGAAGGCTTCCGCAAGCCCGTTCGGCGCTTTTTGCTCCGCATATTCGAAGTGCATGCCCAGTTCTTTACCGTCGCCGAACAAACGCTTGAACGCAGGCAGATCCGTCGGTGTCGAGATAATCAGCACCTCACGGATACCGGCAAGCATCAGCGTTGACAGCGGGTAATAAATCATAGGTTTGTCATAAATCGGGAGAAGCTGTTTTGATACAGCCTTGGTGATCGGATATAATCGTGTGCCGGATCCGCCGGCCAGAATAATCCCTTTTCTATCCATAATTTGCCTCATATTCCGTATACTCTTTTCAACTCAACCAGTATATAACGTGAACGGTATCAGCGTCAATAGAGGTCTTGGGCCTTCAGGTGTACTTTGATCCGCCTGACTGCAGAATCAGCCTTGCATGATTTTGCCTTTACAATATATAATAATCATGATATTTTTATACGGCATTTCAATTGAATCGATAAACTCGGAAGCGGCGCGTATCTGCGGCTTTCGATGTTAAATATATTTTTATAAAGTGAGGATAATGATGAGCAAAATAACCTTTGATTTTAACCATATGCTCGCCGGCAGTATCGGTGCGCACGGACTCACCCCAAGTGAAATTGAACCGGAAACAGCAAAAGCAGCCGCAGTCTATGAGGCGCTGGAACAAAAACGCCCGTCCACCGCATGGCGCGAACTGCCGTTTAATCAGGCAGACATCATCCGCGACTTAGCCGATACAGCGGCTGGAATCCGCAAACAGTTTGACACCTTCGTGGTATTCGGTATCGGCGGGTCAGCATTAGGGTCTAAGGCGCTGTTTACCGCGTTAAAGCACCTGCACCATAACGAACTGCCCGACGATAGACGGGATGCGCCGAAGTTCTATGTGATCGACAATATCGATCCGGACGGCATGAGCGATTTCTTTGATGTGATTGATCTTAAAAAGACCGCTTTCCATGTCATCTCAAAGTCCGGCAATACGGTTGAAACCGTGTCGCAGTTTGCAATTGTACTCGACAAACTGAAAGCCGCTGTCGGCGGCAGCTATAAAGACCATATCTTTATTACCACAGACAAAGAAACAGGCAACATGAAGCGGATTGCGGACGAAAACGGATTTAAAACCTTTATCGTACCCGACGGCGTCGGCGGGCGGTTCTCGGTCTTCTCACCTGTTGGATTATTATCCGCCGCTGTTCTCGGCATTGATATTGACGCTATGTTAAAGGGCGCAGCAGATATGGATACCTTGTCACGCTCAGCCGATATTGCGAAAAATCCGGCGTTTATGTATGCGGTGCTGCACGTTGCGGCGATGAAAAAGGGCGTCAATATTTCGGTACAGATGCCGTACGCGGACGGACTCGCATATACCGCTGAATGGTATGCCCAGTTGTGGGCGGAATCGCTCGGCAAGCGTGTAGATGCCAATGGCAGCACGGTTCACTGCGGCCAGACACCGGTGCGTGCGCTGGGTGTCACCGACCAGCACTCCCAGGTACAGCTTTACAATGAAGGCCCCTTTGATAAGATCGTCACCTTTATCCGGGTTGAGAATGCGAAGAATACGTTCACGATTCCGGTTTCGCCGATCGACCTGCATGATGCCGCATATCTTCAAAAACAGACACTCAACAAGCTCATTCTTTCCGAGCTGTCCGCGACCGAATACGCGGTCACCAGTGCTGGCAAGATGAATATGATGATTACGCTGGAACGGCTGGATGCGGAAGCCTTCGGTAAATTACTGGCATTTTATGAAATCGCGACCGCGGCGGCCGGCGAACTGCTGAACATTGATGCATTTAACCAGCCCGGCGTGGAAGCCGGCAAGATCGCCACCTTTGCCCTGATGGGCAGAGAAGGCTATGAAGAAAAGCGCGCCGAACTCACTGCACCCAAAGACAGTGACTCCGCTTTTATATTCACCTGCTAAAAGATAAAAAAATGTGCGCCCGTTTACGGGCGCTTTTTTATGCTGTGATTCTCTTCTTTCGCTTTTCTGCGTAGATGTTTAAAAACTGCCCGACCAGTATCAACGCCGCACCTGCCAGTGCATAGACCGTCGGCACTTCGCTGATAAATAAAAACACCAGAATCGGATTCAGCACCGGCTCTATCAGGCAGATAATGCTGGTATTCAGCGCATCCACTGTTCTCCGTCCGATATAAAATAGCATATACGAAAAGCCGATCTGGAATGCGCCCAGTGCAATCAGCGCCGCGATACTGACCCAGTCCGTCGGCCAGGGTGATGACCGCCACGGCACAAACAATGCGGCAACCGGACATAATAACAGGTTCAGCAGGCCGGACATCGCTACCGGCGGAAGATCATAATCAAATCCAAGGTAATAAATCTCCACCGCAAACAGCAGTCCGCTGACCAATGCCAGCAGATTGCCGATCACATTGCTTCCGGTTGACGGTTCTAACAAAAAAGCTATGATACCCAACAAAATCGCCGCCATGGGCAGCAGCTTGGTTTTATCAAACTGTTTTTTAAAAAAGATCAGCCCTAAAAATAAAAACAGCGGAGACGAGTATTGAATCGCAATCGCGTTCGCCGCCGTCGTCAGGCGCGTCGCCACGACATAAGTAATCAGGCAGATCGTATAAGCGCCCGATAAAATCAGCAGATTTTTCGTCCACTTAATCTTTTTAAACGGAATAAACGGCAAAAAAAGAATGGCGGCAACAAAGCTCCTGCCAAAAGCAATAAACACCGGGTTTGCATTCACCAGTTTAATCAACAGGCCGCCGGTGCTCCATATGACCGCGGTAGCGATCAGGTATAAATATCCATAGTTGGTTTGTTTCATACTGTCATTCATATTGCGGATATCGTAGCATAACGCATTATAAAACACAAGAAAAACAACCACCTTTCGATGGTTGTTCGTATGCTCATATGTTTACCGGCTCAGCCAAGCGTCGCAGGCCTTTGCGGCTTCACAGCCTTCTTTGATTGCCCATACGACCAGCGATTGTCCGCGCCGCATATCTCCGGCAACGAAGACGCCTTCACTGTTGGTTTTATAGCCTTCGCCCTTGATGTTGCCGCGCATATCGGTCACGAGTTTGCCTTCCTCAATCATGGGCTTCTCGGGCCCAACGAATCCCATCGCCAGCAGAACGATATCCGCTTTATAGGTGGTCTCGCTGCCCGCTACCGGCTTTGGCACAAACCGTCCGGCATCGTCTTTCTCCCACTTCACCTTAACGGCTTTGAGTTCTTTCACATTGCCGTCTTTATCGGTCACCACATCCGTGGTCATCATTTCATAGTCGCGCGGATCACGTCCGTAAATGTGAATCGCTTCTTCCTGGCCGTAATCTGTTTTCAGCACTTTGGGATACTGCGGCCACGGGTTGTCCACCGTTCTTGTTTTAGGCGGTTCCGGCAGAATCTCAAGCTGAATCACGGACCTGCATCCCTGACGGATAGATGTGCCGACACAGTCCGTTCCGGTGTCTCCGCCGCCGATAACCACGACATGCTTGTCTTTGGCGTCCAACGCTTCTTTGCCTTCGGCTTTTCCGCCGAGCAGCCTTTCGGTCGCGGCTTTTAAGAAGTCCACCGCGTAGTAGATGCCTTTGGCGTTTTCCCTACCCTTTGCGCTCAAATCGCGCGCCTGGGTTGCGCCGCCGCATAGCACCACCGCGTCAAATTCTGATTTTACATCCTTCAGCGGTTTTGTTACGCCGACTTCGGTATTATATTCAAATTTCACGCCGCTGTCTTCCAGCAGCTTAACGCGCCTTAAAACTGTATTTTTGTCCAGCTTCATATTTGGAATGCCGTACATCAGAAGGCCGCCTGCACGGTCCGAACGCTCATATACCGTAACGTCATATCCCGCACGGTTAAGAAAGTATGCCGCAGACAGGCCTGCAGGCCCCGATCCGACGACCGCAACGCGCTTTCCTGTCGATCTGACCGGTTTAATTGGTTTCACCCAGCCGTTTTCAAACGCCGTATCAATAATCACGCGCTCGTTGCTTTTAATCGTGACTGCATCCCCGTTCAGCGCACAGGTACAGGATCCTTCGCACGGTGCCGGGCATACCCGTCCGGTAAACTCCGGAAACGGATTGGTCAGCATCAGCCGCTCGTATGCTTTTTCATACAGGCCGCGGTAGATCATATCATTAAACTCGGGGATTAGGTTGTTTAACGGACACCCCGATACCATATTGTTAATCATTATTCCCGTATGGCAGAACGGAATGCCGCAGTCCATACAACGCGCGCTCTGTTCCTTCTGCTGTTCAACGGGCGGGTTGACATGAAATTCATCCCAATTCTTCAGCCGTTTTTCCGGCGGGATGTCCTTCGTGGTAACCCGGTTATATTCCATAAACCCAGTGGCTTTTCCCATTGGTTTGCTCCTTCCTCTTAGTTGCCGCTCAGGCGCGTTTCATCGTCACGGTTCCTGATAAACGCATGCATTTCAGCATCATCCTGGCTCATACCGTCTTTCTTGGCCTGCGCAATTGCATCCATCATCCGCTTAAAGTCTCTCGGAATCACCTTGACGAACTTTTGGTTATTTTGATCCCAGCCGTCTAAGATTTTCTTCGCTTTATTGGATTTTGTATAGTCATAGTGCTTTTGCACCATTGCTTTAATTTCGTCGAGTTCGCTTGCCTTCAATCCGCGTTCCAGATCAGCCATGCTCTTGTTCATCAGCGACTCAAACGTGTCTTTATCATCATAGATATACGCCACACCGCCGGACATGCCCGCACCGAAGTTAATGCCGACACCGCCGAGCACGACAACCTTACCGCCGGTCATGTATTCACATCCGTGTGCGCCGACGGCTTCGACAACCGCCTGTACGCCGGAGTTCCGGACGCAGAACCGCTCGCCCGCAACACCAGAAATATACGCTTCGCCGCTGGTTGCGCCATAAAACGCAACATTGCCGACCAAGATATTCTCTTCCGCTTTTCCTGTAAAATCATCGGATTTATGGACGATCAGCTTCCCGCCCGACAATCCCTTGCCGAGGTAGTCGTTTGCATCCCCGATCAGCCGGATGGTGACGCCCTTGGGTACAAACGCACCCAGAGACTGACCCGCAGATCCGGTGAAAGTCAGGTTAATCGTATCCTCTGGCAGGCCTTCGCCGCCGTGAGTCTTACTGATAATCGATCCCAATATTGTTCCGGTTGTCCGGTTGATATTGAGTATATCGAGTGAAGCATCCATCGGGCGCTTGTTTTCAACCGCATCGCCGCAGAGCGCAACCAGTGTACTCATATCGATGGTCTGCTGCATCTTATGTTTTTGCTTAACCGTACGGTAACGGTCAGACGCGTTTTCAGAATACGGCTGGTAAAGCAGTGGTGTCACATCCACCGTTCTGGCTTTCCAGTGCGCAATATCGTCTTTATGCTTTAACAAATCGGTTCTGCCTACCATTTCATCAATGGTTCTGACGCCGATCCGCGCCATGGTTTCCCTTAAGTTCTCGGCGATAAACCGCATAAAGTTCACCACGTATTCCGGCTTGCCTTTAAAGAGTTTTCTTAACTCCTCATTCTGGGTGGCAACGCCGACCGGACAGGTGTCAAGGTTACAGACACGCATCATAACGCACCCCATCGTAATGAGCGGCGTGGTCGCAAAGCCGAATTCTTCAGCTCCCAGCAGCGCAGCAATCGCCACGTCCTTGCCGGTTAACAGCTTGCCGTCGGTTTCCAGCTTCACGCGGTTTCTGAGTTTATTGATAATCAGCGTCTGGTTGGTCTCGGATAATCCGAGTTCCCACGGCAGGCCGGTATGGCGTACGCTCGTTCTCGGCGCCGCGCCTGTTCCGCCGTCGTATCCGCTGATTAAAATCACATCCGCATAACCTTTTGCAACGCCGGCCGCAATCGTGCCAACGCCGACCTCAGATACAAGTTTAACATTAATATCCGCACTCGGATTTGCGCACTTCAAGTCAAAAATCAGCTGTGCCAGGTCTTCAATCGAATAAATATCATGGTGCGGCGGCGGTGAGATGAGTCCCACACCGGGCGTTGACCCTCTGGTTTTTGCAATCCACGGGTAAACTTTTTCTCCGGGCAGCTGTCCGCCTTCGCCCGGTTTCGCACCCTGCGCCATTTTAATCTGTATTTCTTTTGCCGTGCTTAAGTAATGGCTGGTCACGCCGAAACGTCCCGAAGCCACCTGCTTAATCGCTGAGCACCGCGAATCGCCGTTTTCATCCGGTGTAAACCGCTCGACGCGTTCGCCGCCTTCGCCGGAGTTGCTCTTTCCGCCGATGCGGTTCATCGCAATCGCCATGCACTCATGAGCTTCCTGGCTGATTGAGCCGTAGGACATCGCCCCGGTTTTAAAGCGCATACAGATGGATTCCACCGATTCCACTTCGTCAATCGGCAGCGGCTTATCCGCATATCTGAAGTCAAGCAGCGAACGGATGGTTGAATATCCTTCGTGCTCATTTAATAATTTTGCATACTCCCGGAACTTCTCATAATCACCGCTCCAGCAGGCCTGCTGCAGCATAACAATGGTTTCAGGATTAATGGTGTGGTATTCGCCTTCTTTTCTCCAGTTGAACATCCCGCCGGAAGACAGTTTAATGTCTTTTCCGTCATAAGACAGGAATGCTTCCTGATGGCGCATCACCGTTTCATTGGCGATGATGTCAAGGTCAACGCCGCCGATTCTGGACGCCGTGCCCTTGAAGTATTGGTCAATCACCAGATACGAGATACCGACCGCCTCAAAAATTTGGGCGCCGCGATAAGACTGAATGGTCGAAATCCCCATCTTGGACAGCACCTTGATGATGCCTTTGACCAATGCATACATATAACGTTCTTTGGCTTTTTTGACATCATACTCTGTAATCATGCCGGATGTGACCATGTTCTCAATGGTCGCAAACGCCAGATACGGATTCACTGCGTCAGCGCCGTATCCGAGCAGCAGGCAGAAGTGATGCACTTCTCTCGGCTCGCCGGATTCGACGATGATGCTGGCCTTGGTACGCGTGCCTTTGCCCACTAAATGATGGTGCAGCGCCGAACACGCCAACAGTGCCGGAATCGCCGCTTTATCTTCGTTAACGCCTCTGTCTGAAAGGATAATCAGGTTAAATCCGTTTTCAATCGCTCTGTCCGCCTCATCAAAAATCGCGTCCAGTTTATATTTCATGCCGATTCCGCCGCGTTTTGCGTCAAACAAGATCGAAATCGTGGTCTGCTTAAAGCCTTCTTTATCAACATCGCGTATCGCCGCCAGCTCTTCGTTCCAGAGCACCGGCGAGTCGCACGAAATACGCCGGCAAGCCTGCGGCGAATGATCCAGCAGGTTTTCCATCGCGCCCAGCCAGGTTTTTGATCCGGTCACAATCTCTTCTCTGATGGAGTCAATCGGCGGGTTGGTAACCTGCGCGAATAATTGTTTAAAATAGTTATAGAGCAGCTGGCTCTTATCTGAAAGCACCGCAAGCGCCGCGTCGTTGCCCATGGCCCCGACCGGGTCAATGCCGCGTACCACCATCGGCTCTAAAATCCGGTGTAAATCTTCAAAAGTATAGCCAAACGCCGTCTGGTATAATTCTAAGTTTTCTTTGTCATCCGGTACCGGTGTCTGCGTTGCTTTTAAATCCGACAACTTGACTTCGTTCCGCTTCAGCCAGTCTTTATAAGGATATTCTTTAACAAATTTATCTTTTAATGCCGCATCCGAGATAATCTCCTTTTTCTCGGTATCGACTAAAAGCATCCTGCCGGGATGCAGGCGCTCTTTTACCGCTACTTCTGATTCGGGAATGTCCAAAACGCCGACTTCAGAGGCCAGTACCAGCATCCCCGCTTTAGTCACATAATAACGCGAAGGACGCAGGCCATTCCGGTCGAGGCTGGCGCATACCGAAATCCCGTCTGTCGTAACGATGGACGCAGGTCCGTCCCACGGTTCCATCAGACAGCTGTTATAACGGTAAAACGCACGCTTGTCATCGGGCATATACGGATTCTTTTCCCACGGTTCCGGAATCATCATCATCATGACTTCGGAGAGCGGGCGGCCCGCCAGATACATGAATTCAAGACAGTTATCGAACATTGCCGAGTCACTGCCGTCTTCATCAATAATCGGCATTAAGTCTTTGACTTCCGTCGGGAAGATATCGGTCTTTATCGACGCTTCACGCGCACGCATGCCGTTGACGTTCCCGCGTAGTGTATTAATTTCGCCATTATGAATCGTCATGCGGTACGGATGCGCCCGTTCCCACGACGGGAATGTGTTCGTTGAGAATCTGGAATGTATCAACGCCAGAGCGGATTCCAAACGGTTATCGTTTAAGTCCAGATAGAACTTTTTCATCTGATAGGGAATCAGCATGCCTTTATAGACCACTGTCCGGCATGACATGCTGGCAATATAGAAATATTCCGCACCGACCAGGTCAACCGTTGCAATCCGCTTTTCAATCATCCTGCGGATGACAAACAGCTTGCGTTCAAAAGCCGGTTCGTCTTTAATATCTTTGCTTCTTCGGATAAAAATCTGCTCGACAAACGGCATCGATACCCGCGCCATCTGCCCCAGGTCTTCTCCATTGACCGGGGATACACGCCAGCCGAGCACAGTCTGGCCCTGCTTAACGACATCTTCTTCCACGATTTTTTTCAGGCTTGCCCGTTTCGCTTTATCATGGCAGAAGAAAATCATCCCAACGCCGTATTCGCCGAGCTTTGGCAGTTTAAAGCCATTCATCTCCGCCTGCGCCCGGAAGAATTTATCCGGAATCTGGAACAGTATGCCGGCGCCGTCGCCAGTGTTCTCTTCGTTACCACGCGCGCCCCTGTGGTCGAGGTTATTGAGCACAGTTAATGCCTGTTCAATAATCGCATTGGTTCGTTCGCCGTTAATATTGATTACGGCGCCGATACCGCAGGCATCATGCTCATAATGCGGATCATATAACCCCTGTTTCCTAGGTAATCTCATTAGGTTCATCCTCTCAGAAAATCTTATATCAAACTTTTTCGATGTTTTTTACTATATTATATGTTACCCGTGATTTCAATCCGAACGTAGGTTTTTGGGTAAAATTTTTTGGCTTCTTTAAGCCTTATGCGTCGGTGTTAAAAAAACAATGTGTTTTTTCGGGAGGCAACCTCTGGCATCCCGCCTTAAACGCCATTGTTCGTGGAAATGATTATAACACGGGCCCGCGCGGTTCGTCAACATATCTATCTATATGGGCGTTTGGCGCTGTGGTTCAATATAATTGCCTTTTTCGGCGGTATTCGACGATAGACAAATACCGATTTGTTATGATATGCTATTGTCCAATTAAAACAGCTTATGAAAGGGAACACACCCATGCTCGGAACCCTTGTTAACGTGGCAGCCATCATTGCCGGCACAGCCATTGGTTCATTACTAAAACACGGAATCCCGGAAAAAATACAAAAAGTCGTGATACAGGCTATCGGTCTTTGTGTAATCGCCATCGGTATCACCACCGCTATCAAGACAGAAAACACACTGTTGTTCATCTTCAGCGTCGCAATCGGCGGCGCGATCGGGCGGTTGATCGGGATTGAAGACAAGTTGGAAAAACTGGGGATGCGCATCCAGTCCCGATTTTCAAATGACGATAGTACCATTGCGGAAGGTTTTGTCACCGCAACACTGATGTTTTGCGTGGGTGCAATGGCTATTTTGGGGTCCCTCGAATCCGGTCTGCATAAGAATCATGAAGTGCTTTTTATCAAAGCGCTGTTAGACGGTTTAGCCTCCTTAATTTTAGCTTCAACCCTTGGAATCGGTGTCGGTTTCTCGGCGGTTGCCGTTCTGATCTATCAGGGTGCAATCACTCTGAGTGCGGCATGGCTCGCGCCGTTTTTGACGACAGAGATGATGACCGAAATATCCGCTGTTGGGGGTATCTTGATTGTAGGGATAGGTATTAACATGTTAGATATTAAGAAAATGCACGTCGGTGATATGCTGCCTGCGGTATTGATTCCGCCGATTTATTTTTTAATCTCAGGTTTATTCTAAAAAAAGCAAAACAGCCGTTTGACCGGCTGTTTTTTTATTATTCAAAAAAGGTTTTTATTTCGTCTTTCCAGTGGCTGAACCGGTAGTCGAACCGCTCTCTCAGTTTCTTGTTATCCAATACCGAATATTTCGGGCGCTTTGCCCGCATCGGGAACTGGTCGCTTGTACACGGTTCCAGCTTTACATCGATTTTCTTTAAGGCGAAAATTTCCTTTGCAAATTCATACCAGGAGCAAACGCCTTCGCACGTGCCGTGATAGATACCGTATTCTTCGGTCTCCATCAGCATCACAATCGCCTGCGCCACCTGAGACGCACTGGTCGGTGAGCCAACCTGATCGTTAACGACCATAATCTTCTTGGTCTTTTCCGACAGGTCCAGCATCTTTCTTACAAAGTTATTGCCTTCTCCGTAAAGCCACGCGGTCCGTATGATAAAATATCTCGGATTATTCGCCATAACCCGCTGTTCAGATTCCAGCTTGGTTACGCCGTAGACGCTCTGCGGGTTAGTCGCATCTTCTTCAACATAGGGTTGATCCCCTTCACCGTCGAAGACATAGTCCGTTGAGAGGTGAACAATCTTGGCGCCGATTTCGTTGCTGACAACCGCAAGGTTTTCGGCCCCGACCACATTGATCTGATATGCGTTCTCTTTATCATCCTCACAAAGGTCCACTGCGGTATGCGCCGCGCAGTTAATAACCACGTCCGGCATATGCGTCCTCATGACCCTTTCTACGTCGCTGATGTGCGTGATATCCATTTCATCCAAATCCGTAAGGATAACGGATACATCCGCTTTACCCCGTAAAATACGGTTTAGTGCACGCCCCAATTGTCCTTTTGATCCGGTAATCAGTACTTTCAATCGTTTTCCTCGCTGGTTTTGTTCGTTAACTTCCCTTTGCTTAATTGTCTACGCTTGATTATACCTATCCCTAAAACCAATGTCAACGAAAGCGGGCTGACAAAGTCTTCTGATTTGAATAAAACAAAATGGAAAGTGATTCCCATTTTTTACTATTTTTCTTATTATCCACTTGTTTGTCAGTGCCGAATCAAGTATAATAAAAAAACTAAATGAGGAAAACAATATCAGATAATAATTTTTATAGAAAGACGAGGGTATAATGAAACGTTTGCGTAGTTTCGCAATCATCACACGCATCATTTGTGTATTTCTTCTGATTGTTTTATGCTTCCCTGTCATGGCAGACGCGCATCGTTATAACGCTCCGCCGAAAAATGTCCTCGTTCTCTTCTCTTATTCCCCGACATACCCGTCAGCCCCCCTGCTGCTAAGCGGATTAACCGAAGCCATAGAAGATGATAACATCAATCTGCAAATCGAATACATGGATTCCAAGCTTGTCAATACGGAAGAAAGCCGCGCGCTGTTTTTTGACCAGCTGAAATTAAAGCTGAGTTATTCTGATCCGATTGATCTGGTGATCGCGTTTGATGACAATGCGCTCATTTTTATTGATGCATATTTTAATAGCCTTTTCGGCGCCGACAGCCAGATTCCGGTCATTTTTGACGGATGCAATGATTATGCAAATACACGCAGCATTTATCAGCGGCACACCAACTTCACCGGACGCTTTGAAGGTTCATCGCGAATAGAAACCATTGATATGGCCGTGAAGCTGAATCCTGATTACAAAAGCATCAACGTACTGGTGGACAACAGCACCACTGCGCTTGCCTTACAAAAACAACTCGTTGAAATTAATCAGGACAAATATAAGATTAACTTCATTAATACAACGAATTATATCTATGAAGATTTAGGAGAGTATCTCCTAAAATTCGCTCCTGAGGATATTCTTGTATTTGAAGCCGGTTATACGGATGCAACCGGCCGGCATATGACCTTTCAGCAATTTGAAAAGTTCTTGGTCGATCATACCAACACACCGATATTCTGCAATCAGGCCTATAGCATTCATACGGTGTTCGCCGGCGGATATGTGCCGAATAAAGAATTAGAAGGCAGGCTCACCGGAGAGACAGCCTGTGAGATTCTCTTTGAAGGTAAGACTCCAGCTGATTTCGGGCTGGATGAAAACACTCACCGCACCATGAGCTATATATATAATGCAACTGTTTTAAAGACGTACGGTTTTAAAACAAATACGCTGCCCAAGGATGCGGTTCTGCTGAATACACATCAAAATATTTCGATTGATAACCCAAGGTACATCATTACCTTCATTGTCATCTGCGCTATACTTGGTGTAATTATTTCGCTGTTGATTACCTATGCCATTCAGAACCATCACCACGCAAAACAGCATGAAAAAGTCGCTAACACCGATCATCTCACCAGCGCGGGCAGCCGGATGTCTTTTTATATCAAAACCAAGCGCGTGATCGAAGAGTGTGTCAATTCCGGTACCAAAAGCACACTGATTTTCTTTGACCTCGACCATTTCAAAGAAATCAATGATAAGCACGGGCATACGATCGGTGATATCGTCCTGCAGGCGACCATCAAACGCATTCAAAACACCATCAAGAATTACGGCGAGATTTTCCGTTACGGCGGAGACGAATTTATTATTCTGCTTAGTATCGGCGGCCGGAGCGCTATGCCGTATATCAAAAAAATCATCAAGAGCTTTGATCATCCCATCCGCGCCGAGGGGCAGATTATCCCCATCAGCCTGAGCATGGGTGCGGTCGAAATCCCGACACACGGCACAAAGATTAATGACTTAATCGTCAAAGCGGATGCGGCTATGTACCGCGCCAAAGAATATGAATTCAGCCGTGCGGTTTTCCATATCGACGATTCCATATCCTGAAGCTGTTTTCATTTTAAGCGCAAATTTCTGTCCCATACGGGTTGGCATACAGAAATAAATATTGTAGAATAATGAAAACGACAGGAGTATGGTCACAATGGTGAGTGCAATTATTGGAATTGCGGGGGCTTCCGGATCCGGAAAAACCACAATATCCAAGCGTATCCAAAAAGCGCTGGCTTCGGATGCGGTTCAGATCAATCACGATTCCTACTATAAGCATCATCCGGATTTGAGTTTTGAAGAGCGGGCGGCGATGAACTACGATCATCCGGATTCTTTGGATACCGCGCTTTTAATCCAACATTTAAAGGCGCTGAAGGCGGATCAGCCGGTCGAAACGCCGGAATATGATTTTACACTTCACCAGCGCAAATCTGAGACCACCACCGTCCAGCCGGTTTCGGTCATCATTGTTGAAGGCATTCTGATCTTTGCAGACCCTTTGCTCCGCGAGTTATTTGATATCAAAATATTTGTGGATACGGACCCGGATATCTGCCTGGCCCGGCGCATCAAACGCGACGTTGAAAAACGCGGACGGACTTTAAACAGCGTGCTGGACCAATATATTAAAACCGTTAAGCCCATGTATCATGAGTTCGTGGAGCCCAGCAAGCGTTATGCCGACATCATCATACCCGAAGGCGGTTATAACGAAGTGGCAAACGGCATCATCATTACACGCGCCAAATCAATCATTCAAAAAAGCCAGAAATAAAGGCGCCCTATCCTTGAAAGAGCGCCTGCTTTTGTGTTTTGGTCATATTTTTAATCGCGGCTTCCCTTTTAAGGGCGGCCGATCTGCTTTTTGCCGGTTCCGAATAGACCAGTTTCACCGGACGGCGCGCCCGCGTATAGCGGCTGCCTTTTTTTGAACCGTTATGTTCATTAATACGGCGGTCTAGGTCGGTCGTCCACCCTGTATAAAGGGTGTCATCCGCGCACTTTATGATATAGACATAGAACACATCAATGCTTCCTTCGGCCAAAAGTATACCAGTCCCGCAAAATATCCATCATCGTTATGCCAGACATGTCGAAAGTCCAGCCGGTGTTCCCGTCCGTGCGTGCTGATAATTAAATCCAAGCTGCTCCGGTCATAACCGATGACCGTCATCCAATGCCAGGTATAATCGTCGATATCGTCATACGGATTCCGCAGGATCAGCAGTGCCAGCGGCAATCCGCTGTCGATCACTTCCGCGGCAATCTCGAATGCCTTTTCCGGCGGCAGCGACCGGTCAATCTGTTCGGCGTCCAGCGAAGCGCCGCGCGTCAGTGCAAACGCAATCAGCCGGCGCTCATAAAAATCGATATCTGTCAGTCCCATTAATCCCGGTGTTACATACTCGCGCACATGGGTGATAAACGAAATAAACGCTTCCCGGTCAAACACTGGCTTTTCACACCGATATACATCGCCGCACGATTCGGGATAGCGGTCGGATAAATAGGCTAATATTTCCGCCGCTGTCGTCGGCCCGCATCCGCTGACCGCATGGAACTTGTTCGGCAGCCAATATTGGTTTGCTCCGGAATAGGTCTTTTGCTCGTCCTTTATTTGAATAAACGCTAATTTATTAGTTTCCATAATGATGTTCCTTATCTTTAAGCCATTATACCATCGTAAAATTACACACACAATCAAATGCGGCAGTGTTTACGAACTGTTAAATAAAAAAACGGCAGCCTTTTCTGACCGCCGTTTGGCTTTTAATCGATTTGTGTAGCCCCTTTGGTAAAGACCTCTGAGTCGTGGGTCAGCTGGTTCATCCACCGTTTTCGCGAGAAAATGACAAGGCAGAGAATGGTTTTAAAAATATCCTCTGAGTACATCGCCATGAACACCCATTCAAACGGCGCTTTGATGACGAATCCGGCAATCAAGGTTACCGGTACGCCCACCAGCCAAACATTTGTTGAGTCAATCCATAGGCCACTGATCGTGTCTCCGCCTGCGCGGAAAATACCGACCACGGTCATATAGCTGACCACGCGAAGCGGCAGCACCAGTGCAAAGAGCATAATCAGCTTCGCCGTCATGTGAACCATATTGATATCCGGGATATGCATCAAAGACAGTACCGGATAGCGCACCACTATTGCAACCACACCCAAAATAACCGCTAGGCCAATAGCGAGGACCAAAGAGCGGACAGAATGGCGCCAGCCCTTTTCTGTCTCCCCTTTTCCGAGCTCTTTCCCGATCAGCACGCTGCACGCCCCTCCGAGGCCAATAAAGAAGGTGAAGAACATCGACTCAACGGAAGTGAACAGCGTATATGAACCAAAGTTGACATTGCCGTAGCGACCAAGAACAAATGCATACATCAGCGTACCGCCGCCCCAGAATATCTCGTTAACGAAGGCTGGCGTCATGATTTTAAAGAACTTTTTAACAAACGCCTTTGACCATGAAAAATAATCTCTTATTTTGTGGGCCAGTCCATGTTTTTTTACGATAACGGCGACGACTAAAATCACTGTCTGAATCACATATGAAATCACAGTGCCAAGAGCCGCGCCGGCTGCGCCCATCTGCGGTGCGCCCAGATTGCCGAAAATAAATACCCAGTTTAAAAAGATATTGGTTAAGATCGTAATGATGCTGGCAACCAGCGGGATACGCACGCATTCGGTCGATTTTAATGCAGTCGCAAAAATAAAGTTGAAACACCAGAAAACGAATCCGTATCCGAGGACGCTCAAATACGAAGCGCCTTCTCGTATCATGGCGGCGTCTTCGGTGAATATTGCAATAATCTGCTCCGGGAAACCAATGGTTATCGCCGAAAAAATAACGCCGATAACAATCCCAACCGTTAAACTCAATCCGGTTGTTCGCCGGATGTTATAGAAATCCTTGATTCCCCAGTACTGCGCCACCAAAGAAGATGTCGCCGCAATCAGCCCGACGTTAATCACAAGCATAAAGAAGAACACGCGAACCGCCGCGCCAACGCCTGCGGTTGAGTCTGCGCCAAGCTGCGCAATCATCGATGTATCGACTACGCTGAACACCGCATACAGCAATTGCTGCAAAGCGATTGGAATACCGATTTTTACGACCCCTGTGAAGAATTCTTTGTCTTTAAATAAATTTTTTCTGTTGAGTTTGATTTCATTCTGTCTCGTCATAATGCGTCATTCTAACACTTCTGTTCCACTCTTTCAATAGAGGATTTTGTACGAATATGATAAAATCTTGTCTGATTTATTTTTACACTGATGCCGTGCTACAAAGGCGCAACAAAAAAACCAGCAGAGTGACCGCCGGTCTTTCATAGATATCCGTTTTGGACGCTTACCGTGTTTTTAATGATATTGCCCCTTTGGGGCAGAAATAAAAACAGCGCATACATGCTTCGCATGTCGGGCTGAAGGTTAATACACCGTTTTTATCCGAAATGCTGTGCGTCGGGCAGTCATTCAAGCACCGCATGCAACGCGTGCACAAATCTGCGTCAATACTGAGCCGTTGATATGTTCCGGCAAGCGGATTTCTCAGTACACGGCGAATCAATGCGCCGACAAGCAGATGCGGGCCGACGCCGTTAATATACCGTTTCCCGTTCACTCGCGCCTTGGAAAACCGTTCCAGCCGCCGGATAATATTCCGCTTCATATGATCATCCAACGGCTTATAGGTTTTTATCTTTTTCGAGTTATGTGAAGGCGCATAATCGGGCATTCTCAGATTCACATATCCGGCAATACGGAACGGTGATGGGTTGAAGTGCTTGACCGCCTCAAATACGCCGCATCCGTTTACATAGCCGAATGTATTTATCATAAAAATATTTGTCTGCTTTATCGGCTTCCCGTCTGTCACCGCAAGAAACCGCTCAATAAACATCCGCATGATTCTCGGGATGTTCGCCCCAAAGAGCGGAAAGGCAAAACCGATATGGTCTGCCTCACAGATCATATCCGATAAGGATTTCAAATCCCCGTCATTGAGCGTTTCAATCGCGTAAGTGGTTGTTTTAATCCCCTTTTTATTAAGAATATCCTGAAGCGTTTCAATCGCCCATTTTGTATTGCCGGTACCGCTGAAATAAAATATCATTGCCGTCATGTATTGTCTCTCCGTTCGGGCTTTGAATCAGTGGATAATGAACACATTAAAAATGGTAGCCGCCAAAATCACAGCCGTCATAACTCCGATTGCAATGGTCCATCTTTGCATGGCTCTGTTGGATTTCATCGCTTCACGGCGTGTCAGCTCTGTGGCATACACATTCGCTAAAGAAGAAAACAGGGTAGCGTCGTTGATATTGGTTCGCGAGGCGCACTTTTCGCTTACGTAATAGTAGGTTCCCAGCAATTCTTCATCTGTCATTTCCCTGACGCTTTTTTCAGTATCCATTATAGCTCCTTTTAAATTCTGTTAGGCCATTATATCTTACCAAAGGTTTATACTCAAGCCATCCGCATATCTTCCTGATACAAAAACATCCCCTCGCGAGCGACTTAAATATACCTTTAGGGGATGGATTACAATCATTATCTGTTAGCGGCGTTCGTATATCAGGTCCGTCATACCGTTTTCGCTATATAACGAGATCAACCGCAGGTCTATAACCGGATTGTTTTCATTGAACAGTTTAAGACCGCCGCCCGTAATCTTCGGGATCACTGTAATATGGTAGCGGTCGATCAGATCCGCAGCCAGCATTTGATTGGCTGTTTCCGCGCCGCCGCATATCCATATGTCCTTGCCCTCCGCTTGTTTTAATTCCCCGATCAACTCTGCAAGCGGTCTGTCTGTGAAAAAGATATTCTTTAGATCATCCATTGTTTGATGTGTGAGCACATAAGTCTTCAATCCGCGATACGGCCAGGATTCCGGAGATAAAGTCTCTGTGACTGCGCGGTAGGTCGTATGCCCCATAACAACCGTATCCACTGTCTTAATAAAAGACGGATAGCTGCCTTTATACGGGTGTTCCTCGTCTTCACCGGTCAACCATGCAACGCCTCCGTCCTGATCTGTGATATATCCGTCAACGCTCATGGCAATATATAAGATAACCTTTCGCATCGCTGTCCCTCACTTTGTTTAATAATTTATTATAACACATCATTTTCGAATCGCTAAACAGCTGTTTCGTATCTCATGTATAAAAAATAACTAGAAATAATTATTAATATACGAAATATTTTTGGTATTATTATGGCATCTCTTTAATAACTGGAAATAGTTTGTTATAATATTAACAATCAATACCTTTTGTATGCAATATCATTTTGAACCGTTTCGGGCAATCAAAACGGTACAAGATAAAAATACAGACTCAGCTATCAGCAAAAGGAGATGTGGAGCGATGGCAAAAACAAATTTTGGGGACACAGTGAATCTTAACAGGCAGGTCCTGGACCAGATTCCAACACCGGTCCTGACCGTGGACAAAGACTTTAGCATTACTTTTTTAAACCGAGCAGGCTGTTTATTCACCGGCGCAAAGCTGGACGATATTGCCGGCAAGAAGTGTTATGACGTATTTAACACCAGTTCATGCGGCACCAGCAACTGTAAAATGAAACAGTCCATTTCAAAAGGTGAGCGCGGCATTTTCCAGAACGAATTGATTGTTGACGGTGTTACACAGTATACCGAAAGCACAACTGCCCCGCTCCGTGACAAAGACGGTAATATCATTGGCGGGCTGGAATCCATTGCAGACATCACCCAACGGGTATTAGATGACAAAAAGCTGAGGGAGCAAAGCAGTGCCATCCGGGAAATGTCCACCCCAACCATCAAACTGTGGGACGGTATTCTGGTTCTGCCCGTGGTCGGCGTCATTGACTCGGCCCGTGCGCAGTATATGATGGAGAGTATTTTAAGCCGTATTTTGGAATCATCCTCAAAAGTTATTATTCTGGATATTCACGGCGTCGCGGCAGTTGACACGGCGGTGGCGAATCATCTGATTAAAATTACAAAAGCCACCCGTTTAATGGGCTGTGAGTGCCTGTTATCCGGTATATCACCGGCAGTTGCGCAGACCATTGTGCATCTCGGCATCAATATGCAGAGCATTAAAACAAATTCGACATTGAGCGATGCGCTGAAGGAAGCGTTTACTATACTGGAGTTAGATGTCGTATCAGTCGCAGATTAAATCAAAAAGCCCGCGCAAGCGGGCCTTTTCTGCGTTATACCGATGCAATGCTTTTAGTTAGTTGCTGCATAAGTTTCTTCAGGTATATCCGCACCTAGAATAGTATTTCAAGATGCTCCAATAATATTTTAATCCCGATTAATATCAGGACAGCACCGCCTGTAATCTCCGCTTTTGCTTTCAGTTTTATTCCGCATCGGTTTCCAATATAAACCCCCGCAAAAGACAAAATGAATGTGACCGCTCCGATAGTCAATATGGCCGGGAGGATTGCGACATTTAAAAAGGTAAAGGTAATCCCGACCGCCAGAGCATCAATACTTGTTGCCACTGCTAAAAGAAAGAGTATTTTAATATTCAAATCCGCTTTTTCTTCGACTTCGCAGTTTTCTTTCTGCATTGCCTCAAAAATCATTTTAGCCCCAATCAACGCCAGGAGGCCAAAGGCTATCCAGTGATCTATACCGGTTATATAGCGTTCAAACTGGCTGCCCAGCAACCATCCCAAAACCGGCATTGCCGCCTGGAATACACCAAAAAACAGCGCGGTAATAGCGGCAGCCTTTAGCGGCACTTTTTTCATATGTATACCTCTGCATAAAGACACCGCAAACGCGTCCATTGACAGCCCAAGCGCAATCAGCCCTACTTCCCATAATCCCATTTCACTACCTCCACAAAAAAATCGAGCGCATATGCCATACACTCGATTTAAAAAAATAAAAAAACCCAAGTATAGCCTATGCCATACATGAGTCTTGTTATTTAATGCAAGCCAGATCCCTTTTTAGAATCAGCATGTTGACTTACAGCGTTTTCAACGCCAACTACTCCCTCATGAATACGGATATTATATAGTTGACGCACGCATTGTGTCAAGGCATCCTATGCCCCTATATCATCTAAAATGATTAAATCAATTAAAACCTGGATTTCTCGTAATTGAACGGAATGCTGGTACCCACAACCACGTCCTCAATTTTCTCAATAATCAGCCAATCGTCCATGTTGCCCTGGTGGTCAAATGCCAACGGCGGTTCAATCTTTTTTATATCCTCAAATTCCACTAAGCATAAACACTTTTTATGCCAGCGCTGCATCTGTTTTTCTGTCAGGCATAACTGATCGTTATGGCCGTTCAGTGTTTGGGTGATTTCTTCATCAGTTAGTTTTACAAGGTTTTGTACTGATTTTACTGCTGCAGATGCGGAGATCAATGCCGTCCCCTTTTCCATAAAATATATGGTTTCTCCCTTAAAGACACGGCTGTGCGGTATTTTCCTGCCTGCCGCGCCCCTTACCACCATTGTTTTTGATCCGGATAGAATTTTATCCAGTTCCCGGTCTCCCTTGCTCCCTGTATTATCGCAGTATACGAGATGTACCATAATCAATCCCTCATCTATCCTATATTCTATTTGTTGTTTTCTTCAATAAACTTCAGGAATGCCGACGCCTGTTTTTTCAGAAAAGGGCTGATCTCTTTCACGTCCAGTTTTCCATCCGAATCTAACTGGTCAAGTGCATTCGGTACCGTCAGCCTCGGATAATTCATCACCCGCATATTAATCAAACTGATCAGCTTTACGAGGTCATCCTGTGCATTCGCCGTGCCTGACATACCGGGGGAAATGCCGCTGATCGCCGCGGGTTTCTTTGATAAGACCTGCCGCTCAGTATCGCTGACCGGCCGTGAAAGCCAGTCAATCAGGTTTTTCAATCCGCCGGGAACCGAATGGTTATATTCCGGTGTAAAATACCAGATGCCGTCTGCAGATTTGACTTCATCCCTGATCCGCTTGACCGCTTCCGGCGCCGGATACTCAATATCCTGATTCATATACGGGATGTCCGCGTATTCCAAAATCTCAAATCCAGCGCGGTCGCTGACGATATCTTTTGCGGCGAATGCCAGCTGCCGGTTCAATGATGCTTTTCTGAATGATCCTACTACAGCTAATATTTTAAGTTCTTTCATTTTCGTCATCTCAATTCTTTTAAGCGGAGTTGTTTCAGTCCTTCCGCATGTTTATTCCCAATAAGTTCTTGCTTTAATAATAGTATAGCAAATCTGTCAAGTATCGCCCAGTGAGTAAATCACGCACCCGTTGTTTAGTTATTTGGTTTGCTCTTCTTTACACTCGCTATTGTCCGGTCAATATAGCCCCTTATCTCAACGCTATCGACATACTTATCATAATAGTGTTCCCCGTGTTCCTCAATCGCTTCATCAAACGCAAGCTCCAGCAGGCACCGGCCCAGCTGATTCCAAAACGTAATTCTCATATTCACGTTCATGATCTTTGAATTTCCCTGAAGGGATATATAACTTGCCTCTTCTTTGGCAAACGATGTTCCTTTAATATGATAATCCGCTTTCTTAAGCTCCTTAGTCACGTTCTTGCCTTTTGCTCCCATTGACTTCCCCACCCGAACCTCTTCAACTCCGTCCTTTGAAAAGTCCGTTTCAATCATGACGTCAAGGAAGGCAATAATCAGTTCCCAGCTGACCGGCCAAGTTAATTCATAATAGAGTGTTGTGAAAATGTCTTTCTTTTCAGCCTTAACAAATTGCATATGATATTCCTCTTTCCATTCGGTTGAATCGCGCGGCATTAAAGGCCATATTTTGGTAAAATTATATCAAAGACAAAACCAAAAAGAAACAGGCAGTACTGGATTGATTAAGATGTTTTGTATAAGCCTGCAAGTCCACTTGCGCCGTTACTTCTTATTCATATCTCTTGTTATCTTTTTTTGCGGATGATAGAATAAAGGATCAGCAGGAAGGCGAAGGGCCTAGTGCCTTATACTGGCTTTAAAGGGGGTAGCTTCATGTTAAAGAGCCGCGTGAATACCGGCCATATTTCTCCGGCTTTCGCCGTTATATTGGCGGCAGTGCAATTGGAACGTCCTCTTTTCCCTCCTGTCACAGGCGTTACGGATAACGGGTTTTATGCTTCGCGATACCACCGAGCGTCCGGAGGGCATTGAAGCCGGAACCTTAAAGCTCGTCGGGACAGACGAAGAAAAGGTTTATCAGGCTTTTAAGCTGTTGTTGACCGATCAGGCGGAATATCAAAAGATGAGTGTCGCAGTGAATCCATACGGCGACGGATTTGCGGCAAAACAGATTGCCGATATTGTTGAGCGGATAGAAACGTAAATAACTGCCTAGTCCAGCTTATGAAAGACAACCGTCTTCTCTTTCAGCGATATCTTTCCCACCTCATAGCCGTACTGCGTCAATTCCTTTTTAAAGTTCAAAAAAGAATGGTCGATTTCGATCCTTGCGGCCGACTCGATCTCTTCAAAGGTGAGCGTAATCTGCTGGCTTCCGTTCTCTTTTATATATTCCCAGAGCTGATTGTATTTGCTCATCATCATGCCTCAATTCATTATTGATAAAACGTGTACTCTATACAATCGTCTCCCAAAGCATCAGACCGTCTTCAAACGCCACTGTTATCCGCCCTGTATCCTTCATCCACGAGAGATAAGAGCGCACGGTGCTGCCCACGAGTACGTATTGCTCGAAGTTCATCTTTAAGCCATAGTCATTGAACAGTGTCTGGAGTATTTTTTCAAATATTATCGGAGTTTTGCATATCCCGACTATCTTATCCGCGATTTCATGCACCTTATCAATATTCGCCTGAGCGAGCGGGGCAATATCCTTCGTTGGTTCGGCATGCGCGGGGATAAACAATTCCGCTCTCAGGGTTTTCACCATTTTCAGTGTTTCTAAATAAGCGCCCACATCATAGATGAACCCGATTTGGTATTTATCCAGCGTTGCCTGGCTCAATAAACAGTCTGCCAGATAAACCACATCATCTGCACTTCTAAATCCGGCCATATCAAAGAAATGCCCCGGAAGCGGGATTAAAGTTATTCCTTCAGGGAGGACATCATCCGTCAGGTATTCCGCCTCACTCTCCTGCGCCATCAGGAACTTATGCCGTAAGTCCTTTGGCGGGAAAGCGCCGTATAAAAACGACGGCTCTAAAACGGGATAGTTGGTGAATGCACAATCAATTCCGGGCGCAAAAACCTTGCATCCCGTTTGGTTTTGCAGATATTTATTGCCACCGATATGATCAGCGTTCGCATGTGTATTATATATCGCAGTCAATTTCCATTGGTTCGCGTCCAGTATCTGTCTGAGCTTTCGCCCTGCATCTTTATCGTTCCCGCTGTCAATCAGGCAGACATCCGTATCATTCAGCTTGATGATGCCGATTTTTGCCGGGCTTTCAACATAATAACTGTTTGTGCCGACCTGGTGCAGTTCATACATAAATAGTGTTCTCCGTTCGGTGATGTTTGGTTTTGTTATGATTTCCTATGCCCGTTATGCCCGCGTCTTTTTCTTGCGCAGTGTCATAATCAATATCAATATGACAGCAATGATGATAGCCGCCACGATAATTCCTGCAATCCAAATCAGAATGGGAGACATCCCATTACTATCGGTTTCCGGCATCGCTGACGGGGCTGCCGTCATATTGATTTCGGGCTTCATAGGAGATACTTCAGAAGACTCAGGTGTCGGCGTTTCCATCGGCTCAGGCATCGGTGTCGGATATGCATTTGCATACATCACCGGAGCTGTATCTTCCGGAAGTTCCAATCCCTCATATCCTACAACAAATCCGCCGGCCGTCGTAAACATGCTGATATAAAAATCATCATAGCCCGCGATCGTATAATTAGGGCAGATTGATATCCGGTATTCTTTACCGGCTGCCGCGGATAGATTATAAAAATGTGTATCCGCACCAACAGTCGTCAGGACAGCACCATTGACCTTAATCGTATATCCGCTGATGACGCCGCCGGTTCCGTCATAAAAGGGAATGTCCTGCATCTCATTCCATTCAATCCTGATCTTATTATTCTGTGAAGTATATGTGATATCCGGAATCTTCAGCAGCTGACGGCAGGTTAAAAATTCGTCACTTACATTCATTGCGTCAAGCGCCGCCTTGTCCGCGCTCCCTTCTGCCAGGTCAAAGAAGTTATAGTCCAGATTTAAATTCTCAAACGTCATCTCCAACAGGACTTCCGGAACATCCTCCAAAAGGTTGGCCGATAAATCCAGATTCTTAAGCGATGTCATCTTGGAAAGCGAGGGCGAAATACTGGTGAACTTGTTCGCCGCTAAATTCAATGTTTCAAGATTAGGAATATCAGTCACATCAACCGGAAATGTTTGCCCCGATTTGTTAAAGCTTATATCCAATTCTAACAATTGCTCAAGCTGCCCCATCTTATCCGAATACTTCTCAATATCATTCCGGCTTAAGTCAATCGCCGTCGCACCGGTCAGATACTGAATCCCGGTTATATTTTTTATCCCTTTGTTGCTCAGGTCAACGGTTCCGGTCAGGGAGCCCAATTCTGAAGGTGTCAGGATTTCGTCATCGCTCTTGTTCAGAATTTCCTTCAATGCTGTTTCCATCTTGTCATCCGGAATATATGCTTCAGTTTCGGCATTCGCAATGACCGGCAGCGCCAGAAGCATGATCAGCGCCAATGTTATGATAAGGATTTTTTTCACGATATAATTCCCCGATTTTTTAACGAAATGTTGTTTTGTAACAAATGATCAATTGATTATATCATAGTTCCTTTTACCTGATTGTAAACGTTTGGCCGGCAAATATTAATTTTCGATGCAAGAAAAAGGCACACCCCCCAATCAGGTATGTGCCTGTAAATTCAGCGCGTTCAACGGTAAAAATGTGCATATCTTTCGGCCTGCATTGCAACCCTAAAACACGCAAACATATTAGAACATTAAGCCCGTTTTGGCTTTCGTTTCCCGATAAAGTCATTGGAAACTACCTTAAATACACAGACATCTTCCGCCTGCTTCTGCGTAAAAGTCACATCAATCCCTGCCTGGCGTTTCATCAAGGCAGAAAGCGCATCGCATTTTTCTTCCACATCCGTGATAAAAACCGCTTCCCCGTCGCCGATGACACTCGAATAGTAATATCCTGAATCACATGGCGCTTCAGATGCAAATATCGGTTCTCCTTCGATACACATTTCAAAACAGACCTGATTGTTTTTGTGAAGGATATCAATCTTGCGTCCTTCCATGGCGCAATGGAAATACAAAGTCAGCGCCTGCTCCGCAACATCATAACCGTAACTCAGAGGAACCACATAAGGCCTGTCCCCGTCAATCATTGCTAAATGACAGGTCTTGCAGGACTCAAGGATATCTTTTATTTCATGAATATCCGTTACTGCCCGATCATTTCTTCTCATTTTATGCTCCCTACGAAAATTTTTAATATTTGACTGAGAAATTTTGCAGCGTCTCCCGCAACTGATGCTGAATACTAAGGGAATAAGAGATTATTATTCCCCTAGTTAAATTCGTTTAACAGAATTATTTTTCTATCGGAACCCAAATCCAGCAGATATAGTCATCCGAGCGCTGATCGCCGTCGGTATAAAGCTCAATATCAGGGGCATTTGCATAGCGATAACCGCTGTTCGGCAGCCATTCAGTCATGATTCGCGACTGCATTTTTTGAATGGCATCAGGCATCGCACCCTTACACTCAAAGATTGCCCATGTACACGCAGGTATAATAAATTCACACATTCCTGCTGGCGGCAGCTGATCGCTGGTAACCGCTATATAATAATCAAATTTTCCTGTATTTTGCCAATCTCCGGCACTCACTCCAAGAACTCCGGGCAGTTGATTGTCCATAAGACTGCATAGTCTTGGGATGGTGCCTTTTTGACTGTGCTCAGCCCAGAATCCGGGTATCTGCTCAAACCCCTCCTGCTTCTCAGGCGTCCAGTTTGCCTCTAATTTTACACCCACAATACGAAATGCTTCTTTTTCCTCAATACGATAATTCATTTCGGTTTCTCCTCGAATCGTTATTTTGAGGCTGATGGGGTGGAAAGCCTTTAAATCAACACCGCCTTTTCGTGCTTTGGAGGGCGCTACGCCATGGATGCTTTGAAACGCCCGATTAAATGCAGTAGGAGAGTCATAGCCATAACGCAGCGCAATATCAATAATTTTATCATGCGTGTTTTTTAGATCAAACGCCGCTCTTGTCATTCTGCGCCTTCGAATATATTCCGCCAGCGTAACATTTGCCAGATATGAAAACATTCGTTGAAAATGAAAGCTGGAACAGCAGGCTATTTTCGCCGCATGGTTAATGTCAATCTGCTGATCCAAGTGCTCTTCAATATAGCTAAGCGCGTCATTTAACTGTCCAAGCCAATTCATACCCTAAACCTCTATCCAAATATTAACGCATTTCCTAATGTTATTCCTCGCATTCCTTGCCCGATACTGAGTGATTCGGATACAATATATTTCTTATTAATAGGTTTGTATCCAATCACCGAACGTCTTATGTCTGCTAATTTCTCTATGAGTGAGCATTCAGGCCTTTCTCATAAATCCGGTATGTTTTAATCTTTTCCATGCCCAATTTTTCAAGCGCATTCTTAATGTGGTTGTTATCCTCTAAAATATAGTTCGCTTCCATCCGAATCTGTTTATATTTCAGATGCTGATAAAGGTTGATATACATCAGCGCATCCAATGCCTTGCCGTGCCAGTCCGGATGCACTGCCAGACCGAACAGCCGGTAGTCGCGTAACTTTTTGGCATTCAGCAGCTTAATCCAGCCAAGAGGCAGCAGCTGTCCGCGTATTTTCTTTAGAATGATATTGATATCCGGAAATCCCAGACAGAAGCCGACCGGCGTTCCGCTATCCTCCACGATCCATACGGCGTCCGGATCCACAATCAAGCCCAATTTCTTAAGCATGTCTTCCATCACCGGCAATTCCAGCGGCACATAGCCCCAATTATGGAGCAGCGCGCTGTTGGAAATCTCCCAGATTGCCCTGGCGTCCGCCTTAATCTTTTTCATGTTCAGCCGCCGGATATGGATATTCGGGCAGCGTTTCTGATACCGCGCGATAAAGTCCGAATAACGTTCCGGCAAATCATATCCGGTCTGCATATCCGCCTCATAGACCAGCAAATCCTTGACCTTTCCGTATCCCGCACCTGTAAAAAATTTATGGTAATACGGCGGATTCCAGGGAGACATGTAGACCGGATCGCTGTCGTAGCCTGCAAACACAAATCCCCATTCCTCGGCAACCGGGTTGATCGGCCCGCGGATACGTTCCATCCCGTTCTTAATCAGCCAGTCTTCCGCCGCTGACACAAGCATCCGGCCCGCATCCGCATCATCTATACAATGAAACGCGCCGAAGAATCCTGTTTTTTCGTTATAAAATTTATTATGGTTAAAATCGACATAAGCGATACACCGTCCGATTGCCTCGCCCTGCCCGTCTAACAGCAATAAAAGCGCGAACTTTGAGTTTTTCAAAATCGGATTATGCTTGCTTGTATACGCACTGCTTTCATCCATCCAGATTGGCGGCACATAATGCGAATATCCGCCCAACAGCTTTTGGGGCAGCTCAACAAATTGCCGCATCTGTCTTTTATCCGTTACTTCGATTACCCGCATGCTTTGTAACCATCCTTGCACTTATTTTTATAGCCTATGTGCTTATTATTTCATGGAATAAAAAGTGAACATTTTAGATGGTAATCAATTTATCTTCACTTTTCAAAACTTCGGTTAGCCCCTGGCCCCAATACTGAACTTCTATACCAAGGCCGGCAAGCTGATCAGAAACACCTAATTGCTCTGCACAAGCCTTACACGCAGAAAACTTAACACCTGTATGTTGGGCGATTTTAATTTTTTCCTGAATCCATTCATTTTCAGCAGCCAGCTTGGCCGTAGCGCCCCACACAATGACGGTTACAGCGTCCCACCAGCTTTCCAGCATGCTATTGGTCGCATACATCATGACCATCTTTTCCGATGTCAAAACATCTGCATTTGTCCAAAGGATATAGAGTTGATTGGTATTACCCATTTTAATCATCCTTTCAATGCGCATTTGTGCTCTTTTACGCATATTATTATACCGATTATAGCAGACTGAGAACCAAACATAAAGAAAGCAAAATACGATAACCGCTTGTCCCGACACGAACACGTCGTTATCCGCAGTGATACACAGCTGCTATGAAAGCTTGTTTGTGTATCCAAATAACTTGCTGCCTGATATTTTTTATTAGCATTTATTCTTGTCAGCTGGTTTATATTTATATTTAACAACAGCTTATTATTTAAGAGCACAATATGTTATAATGTACTATATTTGGATAAACGGAGGCAGTAATTATGAGAAAAGCCAGTATGGTTTTGGGTATCATTGGAGGAAGTTTAGCAATCTTTGTTGCACTGTTTACAATGCTTGGCGGTGTCGCTTTTAGTTATCTTGGACAGACAGATGTTTGGACAGAGAACATTGAGGAAGCGACAAAAGATGACAGTGTATTTGATGCAGAAACTGTTACGGCAGCTTTTGAAGGGCCTAAATTTGCCGCAAATGTTTTTTTAGTTATTGGTGCGGTCATATTTATTTCGGGGGTGCTGGGAATCATCGGAGGGGCAATCGTAAATAAAAACAATATTGCGGCCGGCGTACTTATGCTTTTAGGAGGGATGATAGCGCTTTTCACTTTATGGGCTTTTATTTCATTCATCCTATTGCTGCTCGGCGGAATATTTGCATTAGTGAAGGATACATCAGGGAATAAATTAGCAGAAGAAAGCCAGGCTCAATAGGTGAATTTTAATAAGAACGTTTTATCGTTTTCAGTGCATAACCGCTTTACATTAGATAATAATTACCTGTTATATAATCTTAAAGTAGATTCAAGCCGCAAAATAAAAAAGCATCCTAAGGATGCTTTTTTTAATACCCTTCAGCGTTCCCTGACCGGCATAAGCAGATCCATCTGTAAGTCCTCCGGTTCCGTATTGCCTAAGTTAATATGGCTGATATAATTCAAATGCTCATCCATCAGTCCGCACATATGCTCCTGGTCCTGCATATCACCGGAGAATTCATATTTTTCATTTTGATTAACCCACTCAAACAGCCACTCCCACTCATTAAAATTGCCCATGCTAATCATATGTGCCGCATAAAGCCCTCCGATAAAGTGTTTTTTTACGAGCGGCGCCGGAACCTCAAAATTTTCAGGAATCGTCACCAACACTTCATACCCGTGTGCGCCGGTTTCATCTACCGGGTTTGGATGATTAAAGCCGTAGTGCCTTAAATCCGGTTTTATCTTGCATAGATTGGTGTCCCTGACAAACTGATCGATTAATTGATACGTATAGGACTCCGGGTCTTCCCCGATATAATGTGCGGCCGCAACAGTTGCTGGCGGCAGATAGATGATTCGGACATCATGGAGTTTTGATAGGTCTTTCTCCGCTTTTTTCAGGCTATCCATAGTCTTACCCTCCTTAAAATTGATGCTTATGAGAGATAAAGATTCGATGGAAGCCAATATGGTTTCATCCTGCGTAATCAGGCGGTGGATTCGGATATCCGCTGATTTCTGTAATTCACTCACAAATCGGCTGAGAATCTGCTTGATTGTTGACAACGCATTTATCTCGTCATCCAACTCACTGATGTTTCGGCAAAACACCTCTATCGCCGTAACCGCATCAGGTTTATGCAGAATTTCTTTGATTTGTTTGACGGGAATACGCAGTTTGCGTAATATCAAAACCTGCTGCAGTCTCAAAAGCGCGGCTTCGTCGTACATACGATATGCATAATCCTCCCGCCGGAAACTTTCGATTAGTCCCGCCTGCTCATAATAGCGCAGCATTCTCGTCGAGATGCCAAAGTCACGGGTGACCTGACTGACCGTCATTGCTTCCATGTTTTCTATCATCCCTCCTTAGCCGCAGTATAAACGACGACACGATGTCCATGTCAATAAATACCCAAATATTTTCCAAATCGTAATTATTATTGTATCACATATATTATACTACTGTTATTTTTTAGCATATGGTATAGTTAAAATGGTTGTCAGTATTTATTTATAAATAATAGGCGAAGGAAGCCTTAAAGAAAGGGATAGTTATGCTTGAAATACCCGAAAGCACAACGCTTGCCAGACAGCTGAATGAAACAGTATACGGAAAAACAATTCAAAAGGTCGTTGCCAACGCATCGCCGCATAAGTTTGCGTTTTATTATGGTGATCCGACCGAATATCACACCCTGCTAAGCGGAAAGAAAATCGGGATCAGTACCGGCTTAGGCGCAATGGTACAGATTGCTGTTAACGACTGCCGCATTGTTCTCGGCGACGGCGCAAGTCTACGGTACTACAGTGAAGCAGCCAAAGTACCGGCAAAACACCAGCTTTTAATTGAGTTTGACGATAATAGCGCACTGGCTTGCTCTGTCCAAATGTATGGCGCGGTGCTTGTTTTTATTAACGGTCAATATGATAATAAGTATTATTCGATTGCAAACGACAAGCCCCTGCCAATAAGCGAAGTGTTTAAAAAATCGTATTTTGATACACTGCGAATCGAAGATACCGGCAAGCTCTCAGCAAAGGCTTTTCTCGCCACTGAGCAGCGCATCCCCGGACTCGGCAATGGTGTTTTGCAGGATATTCTTTTTAACGCCGGTATCCATCCGAAACGAAAAATGGAAACGCTGACGGACCAGGATTACACCAGGCTTTATCATGCTGTGAAGAATACTCTTTTGGAAATGACCGAATTGGGCGGAAGAGATACAGAAAAAGACCTGCTCGGCAATCCCGGCAGATACAAGACCATTCTGAGCAGGTATACGGTCGGAAGTCCATGCCCCGTCTGCGGCGCAATCATACAAAAAGCTGCATATATGGGCGGCTCGGTATACTGGTGCCCGGAGTGCCAGCCTCATATTCAGTAACTCCATACAACAGGGACTTATTCAGGATAGACAAATTATAATAAAATCAGATTCCAAAATCACAATAAACTTTTAGGTAAAATTTGATAAATCATCAAGCTTATAGTACGATAAAAGCACAGTATTGGCCCCAGTGAAGCGCGAGCATGTAAGGCTTTCTGCTTCCATAAGCGCATTTCATAATCCAGTATTGGTTTATTACTAACGGATGCGTTTCTTATTTAATAATTACCTAGTGTTGATTATTTATTTAGACAAAAAAATAAATTTTATCATTGTTTACATTTTATAAACAAATACTGTTTTACAGCTGCAAGAGGAAAGGATAGTTAATATGAAGAATAAAATAATTGTTGCAGTAATTGTTCTAATGCTGCTGTTATTTGCAGCGGCTTGCCAATCAGATAGTGTTGGCAGCACCAATGATACCAGCGGGGAGAATTCCACGGAAGTCCCTGTGGAAGAAGAAACGTCTTCCACAACGCCCTCCCCGACTCCAACCCTTACACCGACTCCGACACCTGACCGTGATGAACTGATTGCATCTGAAATATTTGTCAAATACGAAAAAGACTTATTCATTGAATGCGATTTAACGGAACAAAATAAAACAATGAGAACGCTGATGTATATCACCGATGCGTATTTCAAGGTGGTAATGCCTGACGAGGAATGTAAACCAGTCGCTGTTTTTAAAAATGCCGATGATACTGCCTTTGTTTATCAGGAGACAGATAAAATGGGAGCTGATTTTACTAACCTCGAGGCCGAGGATCTTTTAAACTATCATAATCTGATTTATCAAAACTCAGAGCATGCTGAAAACCTCGAAAGAACCGAAATGAACGGATTTGATGTAGTTTATGGCACCATGAATTATGACGGAAACGATATGGAGTTTTGGTATTCAGAAGAATACGATATACCGATTAAAATTGATCTCGCATCATCAACAGGCGACGTCTCCAAGCTGGATGTATATAAAGTCGAGGAAATCACAGACCTGGATCCAAGCGAATTCACAAAACCGTCCGGAGTCATGTTTTTTAACATGGGAGATGCTTCGGATTGGGATATGAAAGATTTAATGGCGATGTTCCTGGGGGATTTATCGGTTCTTTTCTAAACACAAACAGTGATGAACAGTATGATAAATTACGCTGCGCTGAAAACGCCATACCTTGGCGTTTTCTTAGCGTTTCGCATTTCTCAAGGCTCAGGCCCTATTTTTCTAACTCATATTACATTTATCTTTGTTTAAATATAAGAATAGACTCTTTGCTTTAGTTTTCGTAAAGGGCTGCTATATCATGTATTCTACGCTTCATTTCTGCACGGATATGTACCGGCTCTAAACACTCACATTTATCTCCAAAACTGAAAAGAATATCGTAGTAGTATTCGTTCTCTATGAAAGGAAAACGAACAATGTAATGTTCATCATCGTCTGGCAAAACCTGTTCATTGGTACAATAATCAAGCACCCTGTCCAGGACAGAGTGATGAATACGAATTTTGATTTTTGTCTGCATCGTTTCCAAAATATCGGTAAAGTCCAACTGCGGTTTCGGATACTCTCGCGGCGCAAAAGACTCGGCTAGTATTTGCAGGTTTGATATGCGGGATAGTTTGAATAAGCGAAAATCATTTCTTTTACGGCAATACCCCTGCAGGTACCAATGGCTATCTTTCAATACAAGCTGATACGGCTCGGCAGTTCGTGCGGTTTTATTTCCGTATCGGTCCGCATATTCAAACGAAAGCAGCCTGCTTTCCTGCAAAGCTGTTTTGATTATTTCCAGATACGGTTGTATATTCCTGTTGCTTATCCAAGGGCTTAAATCGATATATATTTGATTGGCTTTTAATTCAATATCTTTCGCGCTCTCGGCGGGGATAAAACTCTTGACTTTCGCTAACGCGTTTACCAGCTCATCGCCTCTTATCATGTTGGAAAGACTGGAAAGCCCCATCAGGATAGCGGAAAGGTCGGCAGTCGAAAAAACCTTTCTCTCAATCTTGTATTGCGGCATGATTTCAAAGCCGCCGCCTACTCCCGGTACAGAAAAAACAGGAATACCCGCCATGTTGATCGCGTCTATGTCGCGATAGATTGTTCGGGGTGAAACTTCAAACATATCCGCTAACTCCTGTGCGCCGATACGCTTTTTATCAAGGAGTATCATAATAATGCTGACCAGCCGGTCAACTTTCATCAGACCGCCGCCTTTCGAAATTATTAGTTGTTATTATATATTGTTGCCATACTGTTGTCATCAATTGAATGATACAATAAAGAAGTAAATAAATCAATCTGACTATCAGGAGGAGACACAATGCAGAAAAAAGCCTTGGTAATCATCGATATTCAAAATGATATCACAAAGAATTATAAGGGTATTATTGACAATATTAATCAAGCGATTGATTGGGCGGTCAGTAATGATATTCATGTGATTTATATCAGGCACGAGAATTTATCAGCCGGCACGCGGACCTTCAAGCCCAATACACATGGGTCTGAATTAGTTTCTGACTTGAACATAGTATCAAAAAATGTTTTTACAAAATACAAAGGAAACGCATTAACCAGTGAAGCATTTACAGACTATATTAGTAAGCATGGAATACGCGATTTCTTCATAACAGGCGCAGATGCAGTAGCTTGCGTTAAATCAACCTGTTACAACTTACGCAAATCAGATTATAACGTTAATGTCCTGTCAGATTGCATTACCAGTTATGATAAAGGGAAGATCGATGAAATGCTGTGCTATTATGAAAGTAAAGGGTGTCAAATCATTTGTATAAATGATTTGTTACCTCATCATATCTTTGAATCATAGAAGCATTACGTATAAATAAATAAGGATGCCCGCAAAGTCATTTTTTTATGGCACAAGAAAAAGACTATTTACGGCTTAGCCGCTTCGCTTCACTGAGGCTGATTCTCTATCGATTTAACGCTTCGGCGATCACCTTACCTATGCCTATTGAAAATTGTTGTTATAAATTTCGTACTCCGTTTTTTAATGTAGCGGAAGTGCACAGATTATTATCCGTATACCATCCCCCAAAACGCTCCGGAAATATACGGTGTGCTCAAAAGCATTATAAGAAAAGTAATGCTGCTAATACATAAGGGCTCTTTTTTGCTTTGTCTCTCATCGTCTAAAAAGAGCTTCTTTGAGCTTTTATCATTAATGGTCCTTGCTATTAGGTATCCCAACAAAGTCCCAATTGTATTTGTAATTAAATCGTCAATATCTGTCGATCGATATGTGAATATTTGTGATATCTCTATCGCCGCGGATAATCCAAGTCCGAAAAAAATCGTTTTTTTTGCTGAACGGAAAGCACTCCAGATCATTGGCAATAGAAAACCCAAAGGGATAAAAAGAATGATATTCAGTACCGTTGCTTTGAGACCACTGAACATATCAATAATCGGTATAATATTAACGGAAAAATCAATCGTTAAATTATTTATTCTCGGAATACCTGTTATAAATAGTACTGCTGTAACATAGACAGCAAACAAGATGCTCATAGCCCTTCGCTTTAATGATATTCCTTTAAGTCGTGTATTTTGTATCATTACCAATGCTGGCACCAAAATAATAGCTGTTGAAACAATATCTATGAGTATTTCCGCTATCCATAACATTATTCATTACCTCTTTTACCAAGAATAGGCTTTTATCATATTTACTAATCCGTAACCTAATCGATATTAGCATAGAAAAGCCGGCAAATCTATCGACTTAAAGCGTGTTTGCCATTACGTATCGGTACTGCCTTTCTCTCGAAAAGTATTAATCCTTGTTTAAACTGCACCAAAAACAGACGGACAAGCATCGGCAATCATTTTCTATGCCCGATGTATACATATAACACAGATTCGGATTAATCTTTTCCAAGACAAATCCGTTGTACTTACAGCACTGCCGCTGCGCACCGCTCCGCTAAAAATGCCATACTATGGCGTTTTCTCAACGCTTCGCGCCTTCTTAAGGTTCAAGCTCTGTTTCTCTAACGCATACCAAACAAAAAGAATGCCCGTTGGACATTCTTTTTGTTTGGTGCGAGAAACAGGACTTGAACCTGCACGAGCGTAATGCCCACTAGAACCTGAATCTAGCGCGTCTGCCAGTTCCGCCACTCTCGCATGATTCGTCTGCATTCTTTTATACCACAAAATCATAGATTAGAAAAGCCCTAATTTTCAAATTTTCAACATTTCTTATCAAGTTCCTTTTAATTGACCGCCTTACCCATCTCTGATATACTCTGTGATAAGAAAATCAAGCATATTCGGTGCCGGCGTTTGCCGGATAAAAGGGAAAACGGTGCAATGCCGTTGCAGCCTTCCGCTACCGTAAGGTTTGACCGCGCATGCGTATGCCACCCGTTATAACGGGGAAGGCGCTGTGCGGGATGATGCCAAGCCGGGAAACCTGCCAGATATGATCTTGTCTTATTCTTCGGAGGGAAGAAACGGACGAACACTTTTTAGAAGTTATTCGCCCCTGATTCTGACGGGGCGTTTTATTTGTCCAGCTTCCTAATCTATAGGAGGTAACGCATGAAATTGAAAAGAACCATCATCCTGCTGGTCATATTGACACTTGTTTTTTCGGTGTTTGCGGGATGCGCAGCAAAGCAGGAGGAAGCCGTCGCTAAGGATATCATGGATGATACGACCGATGCGGTGGGTCAAACCATTGAGGCGGACCAAGCCGTCGTACCAGAAACCATCGTCTCAACCGCACCGAGCGTGACAGAGATTCTGTTTGCACTGGGCTGCGGCGATAAGATTGTCGGCGTGGATATCTATTCCAACTATCCGGCTGAAACCGAGTCGATCGATAAAATCGGCGACTATAACGGATTCGACATCGAAAAGGTCATTGCCTTAAATCCGGATATCGTCTTTGCGGGCAACGGGCTCCAGCACGACCAGATTGCGTCGCTGACTGACGCAGGGCTGACGGTTGTGGCGGCTGAGCCGACATATTATAACGATATCTTTACCAGTATTGCCCTGATTGGTGAACAGGTTGGTAAAGCGGATGAAGCGCAAGCTTTAATTGACGACATCAAGGCTGCGGAAACTGAGCTTACCCAAAATGCCGCTGCACTGGCCGTATCCCCTATCGTCTATTACGTCATGGGCATCGGTGAATACGGCAACTGGACATCCGGCAAAGGCAGCTTTATCAATTCTATTATAGAGATGGCGGGCGGAACCTGCCTGACCGCGGATACGGAGTCGGAATGGCTGGAATACTCTGTTGAAGATCTGATTAATGCCGATCCGGATATTTTAATCGTTTCCAGTATGGTCGCAGAACCAGACCTTCTGGCGGATGCGGCTTACAGCCAGCTGACCGCCGTTAAAACGGGCAATTATGCATTCATTAGTGCGGACATTATCGAACGGCCAGGCCCGCGGATTACGGAAGCTATGGCCCTCATACAGGGCATTATCATTGGAGAATAAAAGATGAATCAAACAACGGACCGCCGCCTTTTAACCGGAATCATTTTTTTCCTGCTCAGTCTCGGTGCTTTTATCGCCGCGTTTTTACTCGGGTCTTCGGGTATCAGCATCGGTGCGCTGATCGCGTTGTTAAAAGGGCAGGCTGAACCGTCTGTTTATACCATTTTCTTTATGCTGAGACTGCCGAGGGCGCTGCTTGCATTCATTTCGGGCGGCGCACTCAGCATTTCCGGCGCATGCCTACAGGGCATGTTTAAAAATCCCATGGCGGATTCCTACGTCGTCGGAGTCAGCTCCGGGGCTGCGCTCGGTGCAACCATTGCATTGTCTTTGGGCTTTACCTATTCTTTCTTTGGTTTCGGCGCAGTGACTATCTTTGCTTTTATCGGTGGTATAGGCGCGATTTTTATCGTTTATTCCATCGCTCAAATCAAAGGCAAAATGACCATTTTTTCGCTGCTGCTCTCTGGGGTAGCCATCAGTTCGCTCTGCTCGGCGTTGATTTACTGCATGATGATTATCTTTCGAGACAAGATGGAACATATCGTTATGTGGACGATGGGCAGCTTTACCTCATCTTCCTGGGAAAAGCTGTCGGTAGCCGGGCCGCTTATGCTGGCGGCCAGTCTGCTTTGCGGCTTTTTTGCGCGCGATCTTAACATCATGCTTCAAGGCGACGAAGCGGCGCGCCATCTCGGCGTCAACACACCGGCTGTCCGGCGGAACCTGTTGATCTTAACCTCGGTCGCATCGGCGACTGCGGTTTCGGTCAGCGGCATCATCGGATTTGTCGGACTGATTGTACCGCATATTTTACGCATTATCTTCGGCCCTGATCACAAACGCCTGCTGCCGCTGTCCTTTTTCGGCGGCGGTATATTTCTGCTGCTGGCGGACACACTTGCACGCTTGGTTCTGGACAATCAGGAAATTCCGGTCGGCGTGATCACCGCCTTGATCGGCGTGCCTTTCTTCCTGTTCCTCTTAAGAAGGGGGCGTAAAACCGCATGAGCACAATCTCTATCCAGAACGTTTCCTATATCTATCCCCCATCCGTGCTTGCTCTTGACGCTGTCTCGCTGGAAATCCCTTCGGGATGTTTTTTCGGCGTCATCGGACCGAACGGCAGCGGAAAAACCACACTGCTGAAGACCATATCCGGCTATCTTAAGCCCGCCAGCGGACGGGTATTGATATCCGGTAAGGATGTTCAGTCGCTCACCACCAAGCAGGTCGCAAGGTCCATGGCACTGGTTCAGCAGCACTTTGCGCTGGAGTATGAGTTCACAGTCATGGATATCGTTCTGACCGGCCGTAACCCATATTTAAGCCGTTTTCAGCGCGAAAGCGAAGCAGATTATACCTTGGCCCATCAGGCCATGGAGCGCGCCGGAATCGAGCATTTAAAAGACCGTTTGGTGACTGCCCTTTCAGGCGGCGAATGGCAGCGGATGATACTGGCCCGTGCACTTTGCCAGCAGGCTTCTATTATGCTGTTGGATGAGCCGGTGACCGGACTGGATATAAAACATCAGGTCAGCTTCCTCAGAACTGCTAAGCAGCTGGCACAGCAGGAAAACATATCCGTGGTTTGTGTGCTGCACGATTTAAACCTGGCAAAAGCTTACTGCGATCAGATTGCCCTGCTTAAATCAGGACAATTATTCACAACAGGAGCGCCCGGAGACGTCTTGACGCGCCAGAATCTCGAAACCGTTTATGACACTGCGGTTTCAATTATCCGCCATCAGGGCGATGATTTTATCCTGCCCCAGTATTAAATACCGTTTTTGTTGATAATAATGCCGAAAAAACAGGCGAGACGCTTGTTTTTTTATTGCGGTTTCGTTAAACTGATAAAAAGTGATTTGGAGGCATAATATAGATATGATATCAAACGGAATCAAAGACGGCACGGCGCGGGCACCGCACCGGTCGCTTTTAAAAGCAAACGGCATCACGGATGAACAAATTAAAAAACCGATCATCGGTATCGTCAATTCATATAACGAAATCGTACCCGGGCACACACACTTAAACCAGATTGCGCGCGCAGTCAAGGACGGGGTTTTAGCCGCCGGCGGTACGCCGCTTGAGTTTAACACCATCGGTGTTTGCGACGGGATTGCCATGGGACACCGCGGTATGAAGTATTCACTCGCCTCCCGCGAAGTCATCGCAGACAGCGTTGAATGTATGGCTTATGCGCATGCATTCGATGCGCTGGTTTTTATCCCGAACTGCGATAAAATCGTTCCGGGTATGCTGATGGCTGCCGCGAGGCTTAACCTGCCGTCTATATTCGTTTCCGGCGGACCGATGCTCTCGCTGACCGGCAAAAACGGCAAGGCAATGGACTTAAACACCGTATTTGAAGCCCTGGGCGCATTAAACGCAGGTAAAATCGGTGAAGACGAACTGCACTATTATGAAGAAAACGCATGCCCAACATGCGGCTCTTGTTCAGGCATGTTCACCGCGAACTCCATGAACTGTCTGTGCGAAGTGCTGGGCATTGCGCTTCCCGGCAACGGCTCCATACCGGCGGTCTATGCCAACCGGATTAAGCTGGCTAAACGCGCGGGCGCACAGATTATGAAGCTTTATGAATCCGATATCAAGTTCTTGGATATCGTGAACGCAAAGTCATTTGAGAACGCCATCACCATAGACATGGCACTGGGCTGTTCCACCAACACCATTCTTCATCTGCCGGCGATTGCGCGCGAAGCAGGTGTTGAATTTTCATTAAAGACTGTCAACGAAATCAGCCAGAAAACCCCGAACCTCTGCCATCTGGCACCGGCCGGCCACCATCATATGCAGGACTTAAATGCTGCGGGCGGCGTACAGGCGGTCATGAAGGAAGTGGCGAAAAAAGGTTTGCTGAACACCGACCTTAAAACCGCGACAGGTTACACGGTTGCTGAGAATATCGCTGTTGCAGAAAATATGGATACCGAGGTCATTCGTCCAATCGACCAGCCGTATTCCGAAACCGGCGGTCTCGCTATTCTCTTCGGCAATATCGCGCCGAACGGCTGCGTCGTTAAGCGGAGCGCGGTCGATCCCAAAATGCTCAGGAACCGCGGGCCTGCAAAAGTCTTTGACAGTGAAGAAGAAGCGATTAAGGCCATCATGGAAGGCAAAATCGTAAAAGGCGATGTGGTCGTTATCCGTTATGAAGGCCCTTCTGGCGGACCGGGCATGCGTGAAATGCTCTCCCCCACCTCTGCGATCGCGGGAATGGGTTTGGATAAGGACGTCATGCTGTTAACCGACGGACGGTTCTCCGGCGCAACCAGAGGCGCTGCGATCGGGCACATTTCGCCCGAGGCCGCAAGCGGCGGTTTGATCGCTTATGTCAAAGACGGTGATTTTATCGAAGTGGATATCAACGCCTACCAGATAAAATTAGACGTGGATGACGCTGAGATTGAGCAAAGAAAAAAAGAAATGACGTTAAGGCCGCCGAAAGAATTGAGCGGTTATATCCGTCGCTATGCACAAAACGTGCTTTCCGCCGATCAGGGTGCATCACTAAAAAGATAAACCGAAGCCGCCTTAATGGCGGCTTTTTTTACTTACCAAAAAAGCCCCGTCCAATGGACGGGGCCTCAGTTTTTTTATCCTACGATTTGAATGTTTTCGGCTTGAAGACCTTTTTGACCTTGTGTGACATCAAACGTGACTTTTTGGCCTTCTTCAAGGTTTTTGAATCCGTCAGCCTGGATCTGAGAATAATGGGCAAATACATCTACGCCATCATCACCAGTTATGAATCCATAACCTTTTTCAGAGTTGAACCATTTAACAGTACCACTCATCAAATGTACCTCCTATTTTATTTCTTAAATCTTCAAAATACTATCAAAGACATTTCTAAACAGGATGCCACTTGATGGTGAAACACAAATGTAAAAAACGCTATAGATAAAAATATTACTGAAATTTAAGCATTTTCAACGTAACATCTTTTTTCACTTTTGTCAATGGTTATTAACATAATCATGAGACATAATCTATAAGTTCTGTTATAAAAAGCGCTTATATGGCAAAGAGGTGTGTGCATAAAGCACCCACCTCTTCCAATCTGATTTTCATTCTGAAATTAGGGGAATAAACCAGATACAATACAAGAACGGAACAGAAATGGACCATTCTTTATATATTATAGCATCATTTCCTTCTTTTTGGTTTTTTTCGGATGGTTTTTTATACCCGGAAAACAACAATTCGCGCCAGTTTATTCAGAATCCGGTATGTTTGGCCGATACAGTAAAACGGTTGAGCAAAGGTTATATCAACGGTAAAATCGTATCGACATAATTGGTCCCGACGGGTATCTCCACATCCAGCGCACGCATCTCCAAAACCGAACCGCGGTATTTCTTGTCGAATTTTTTAATATAGTCTTTATTTACCACAAATGAACGGTGGCACTGAATCAATCGGTCGTTCGGATTTTCATCTAAAAAAGATTTTAAAGAGACACGGGAGGTCTCATATTTTTGATCAATCGTATAGATATAGCATTTCCTGTTAAGCGATTCTATATAAACGATTTCACTGTATGGAACTCGGACATTGGTCTTGCCAGATTTAAAACGCAGAAATTCATTTTGATTAAGCGTTGCAACCCGTTTGTTTAAAATGTCCTTTACATTCATGATGACTTCATCGGTCTTATACGGCTTGACCAGAAAAGAATAGCAATGTGTTCTGCGTATCGCTGGATAGGCGTATTTATCATGCCCTGTAATGAAAATAATCCAACTGAATTTATAACGGTCGGTCTGTCTCAGCTTTTCAGCAAATTCCAGCCCAGTTCCGTCCGGCAGATTCACATCCAGCATAAAAATATCAATATCCTGCTCCGCAACAATTTTTTCCGCCTGCACAATATTGTCCGCAACAAAAATAACCTTTGGCGTGTCTAACTGCTCCAAAATGGTTTTAAGCTGATTCGCTTCGATTTTTTCGTCTTCGAGTATCAAAAAAGTATGCAAAACCGATTATCCTCTATTTTTCAGTCAGGGTGGGCTCTATTTTTCTTTATAAATAAAATATAATTCAATCACCTGATTTTATCAAGGAGTTTTTAGCATTATGTTATCAAAATGACACTTTTTCTCATTTAAATGCTATCACGATACATGTTGTTTTTCCGAATCCACATTAAACATTACCCGGATTTCAATACGGTTTTGAGCCGGAGTGACCTCAATCTCTCCGTTATATTGACTGACCAGATTTTTAACGGCATGCAGACCCATACCTCTGCCTGTGCCCTTTGTCGAAAACCCCTTATTGAACATCTTGCCAATTACCTCGGAATCGATTCTTCCTGTGTTGGCCACGGACAAATACAGCGTGTCATCAATGCCCATTTCCAGCGTTACCTCACGTTCCTCCTCGGGCAATTCCTTAACGGCATCAAAGGCGTTATCCAGCAGATTCATAATGATGGACGCCACCTGATAGTCTTCTAACGGAAATAGGTGGTCAACCCCGTACGGCGCGGCCTTAAAGATGATCCTGTTCTCTTTGGCTTCGCTCATCTTTCTTTGAATCAATGCACCGAATATCGGATTGTTCCATTTTAAATATTCGCTCTGTGCCTGAATATTCTCGTTGATGCTGTCGATTGCTTTTAGTCCAACATGATTTTCCTCTCCCATATAGGTTTTGATTACGTTCAGGTGATTTTTAAAATCATGCTGTATGCGGATACTTCTCTCAATCAGCGGTTCAACGGCCTGCTTTAACTCATTATAGCGTTCCAGCCGCTTGGTCTTCCGATTTTCACGGACAAAGCTGATGATAATCAGAATATTGATAATCGCCGCTGCAATCGATAGTAAAAACAGTAAAAAGTCGTGTTGTCCATGTCCGGTGATCTGAATATCAATAGAAACTTTAATCAGTGTCAAAAACAGGAACAGATTGATAAAGATAAAAGCGAATATCGGAAAATACTGCTCAACCGGCTGGATAATTGTTTTCAGCGGTACAAAACGCTTAATGACGATTAAGAGTCCGATTTCGGCAATTGATGCAGTCATTCGCGGCCAGCCCATTTGCTCAGCGCTTTCCGGAACAATGCCAAACAGGCTCAGCAGAGCAATCAGCAGCGTTTCAATCAGAACCAGCAGCATCAGCGCCGCAATAAAGCAGATGACCGAGCGCAGAATGCTTTCTCTAAAAATAACCGCATAAGTCAATATCGCGCAGATATACATCAGTGTTCCTGCATAAGTCCACAACACACCGATCAAAATATAACGCAAAAGCATCATTTGTATCGTGACTGTGATTAAAAATAATCCGTATTTTTTGATGTTCGGTTTGATGTCTGCGCCAATCAGAGAGAAGCCGAAAATCAGCGCAATTGTCGAAAGGACATCAAATGCAACCTTTAAAACCATTCCGCCCATCTTTTACCCCTCAGCCGCAGCCGCGTTTTGATAGTAAACGCTGATCTCACATTCATCCGAAACAGCAGCAGCCCTGATCCTGCCTTTTGTTTCTTTTACCAAACGCTTTAATTCTGTATACCTGCTCTTGCACCGATTGGGAATCCGGTTTTTATGCCCCGGAATCTTTTTTACGGCTTTGCCTCCCGAAATCGAAATCATGAGTTCTTCCCCGCCGATATATAAGTCCAATACTCTGTTCTCAGGGTCCATGGAATCCGTCCATTCAACCGCGTAATCAATCATATGTGCAAGAATGGAAATCAGAAGGTAGTCCGGGACAGGCAGCCGCATCTCTTTACCGTCCGTAACGGTCTCAAGCCGTATCCCTTTCTCTGCTGCTTCCTGTTTTTTTCGTATCATCAGTGCACCGATAACCGGTTTCTGCCATCGGCTCAGCTCATTTTCTTCTTCAATATTTAAAATAATTTCATCAATATATGCGTTTGCCTGTTTATCCGTACCATCAATATGGCGTTTTAACGACTTTAGATGCTTCGCAAATCCTTCCTGGAGCCCGATGTTATTTTCAATTAGCGGCGATACCGTCATCTTAATTTCGTCGTAGTCTTTCAGGCTTTCCAATTTTGATTCGGTTTTTATGAAATTCAATATAATCAGTCCGTTAAGCAGGATAGAGCCCGCGACCGCCACAACATGGGTAAACATCGTAATTGGTTCCCCGCTGACGAAACTTTTCTCAAGCGCACTGTACCATGTTGCATAGATCAGGATATTCACAAAAATCAGGGCTGAGATATTAATCATCGGTGATATTTGTTTTTTTGGGTTTTCGAAAAATACGATAATTTTAACCAACAGGTAAACCGCAAGTATACCGATATGTGCCAGCAGCGACACGGTTATATAAGATGGCATCACAAGCGACAGCAATTGCATAGCAAGCGGAATTAGTAAATAGTGAGGCGTCAGGGCAAATAGGAGGATAACAACAAAATTCAGAAAATTTTCCCGGAACAGCACTAAATAAAGAATGGAAATAATCGACGCAGAAACCACGATGCCTAAGTTTTCCGGCAGCCAATGGGCTAATGTAATCGCCGCACATATGCCAAAAAACAATATTAAATATACGAACCGTTTCATCCGTTTTTGTCCACTCCCGGAAAAAAACGAAAAACCGATCGACACCGTAAGCGCAGAAAAAACTGTCTCCAAAAACCAAAAATAAGAAGTCACATTCATACCAAGCATATATAGCCAGTATAACAACATATTATTTAGATATCAATAATCATGATTTTTTGATTATTTATATTCGTATTGGAATAGGATGCCTTAGCTTCTTCCAACTGCCGATTTCATCCATTTTCACCCCGAATCGCCTTAAACCGCCAAAAATAAAAAAGCACACGTCTCGCGTGTTTTAATGCTTAACTATTTTCGCACATCATTCGTATCAGAATTTTAACATCGTCCATGTGCCAATCGGCTCGAATCCGAGGCTTAAGTATGTTCTGCCTGCGTCCGGGTTGCTGTAAAACAGGCATATCTTTTTATCCATCTTCTGCATATCTGCACACAGTTTTGTCATCACGCGCCGCATCATCCCCTGCCTGCGGTAACGCTTATCCGTACAAACCCCGACGATCATTGCCGAAACACTGTTCTCAGCCGCCGTCTGCGCAACCGAGATGACTTCTCCCGATTCATTCTCAATATAATAAATTCTTCCCGCTCCCGATGCTAATGTCTTTTCAATCTGGTCCCGGCTGAAAGAAGCGAACTCTTCTATCGTCTGAATCAGTGTAAATATCCGTGCGGCATCCTTTGGCTTCGCAATTTGAATATCCGTTGTTCCAGGAACGTTTAATACCGCACTTTCGCTCAGCCGGCAAAGTACAGAGCGTTCAACTTTCACTCCTTCAAAAAACGGAGAAAATGCATCCGCCACTTCGTTTTCAGCACTGATACATTGCGGGCTCTCGGAATGGCATTTTATCACGTCAACAAACGGATGCGGGTCTGCATCCGCTTTTGAATAATAGATATTGAAATTATGATAAAAGCGCATCAACACGCCGGTCAATCTATCCTCATGAAAATCGCCCCAGAATTCTAAAAAATCGGCAGATACGCCGAAATGCTCAATGTCCCCGATGAGGAATGTATTGATTTCAGGTTTTTCGCAGGCGAAGGTTTTCAGTAAAGCCTCATCCTGCGTCGTCAGTTTTCTAATCATCAGTAATCCCTTTTTCCTCTCTACGGTTTAATCTGCGGCAATTTAGTACATCGCCATGATCCGGCGGATTTTATCCGTATTGCCGTATACTTTCGGCGAGTCATACGGACGATCCGGGAATGCGCCATAATCCAGAGTGATATCAAACCTGTTTGATGCGATGAATTCCTCAACGACATCTTTTAAACGGCGTGGTGTCCCGCTGCAGCAATTGATAATGCCCGTAATGTCGCGTTGGCATGCAGTTTTTGCAATCTGCTCACCAAGCGTTTCGATCGCTATAAAATCATATTCATTTTTTCCGGTTGAAAACGGAAAGGTCTTCCTGCCCGCTTGCGCGGCTTCTATAATACGTGTAAAGACTGAAGCGTTTCGCGCATCATCACCTAAAATATAAAACGCACGCACCCATTGCAAAACCACGCCGCTGTCTTTTAATTTCAGCGTCAGCGCGCGTCTCAGCGCGTTCTTGGCGACGCCGTAAAGCGACATCGGGTTAGTCGGTGAGTCGTCTTTGATTTCTCCTTCAAAATAACCGACTTCGTGCATGGAGCCCATGACAACCAGCTGTTTCAGCCCCTGTTTAATCATGGACATGACAAACCGGTAATGGCTGGACAGATTCGTGATATGCGAATCGGCATTATGGGTGAACCCATCCTGCCACGCCATGTGAATCATCACATCAGGACTGCCGGATTTTGCATACAGCCCCTCATGATTATTCAGAATATCAGCTTCTATTTTTACCGCCCGGTTATCGATATCGTCAAGTTTAAAATCAACCGCGGTCACGTGGCAGCCCAGATCCAGCAGGCTTTTCACTACATACCGTCCGATATATCCGCCGGCGCCGGTTACCAGCACGTTTTGCGCCATGTTATCTATATTCTCCAATCGTCGGTTCCGTTACTGTTCCCATATTATATACCACTTCTTTATCCGGTGTAAAATCCAATGCTATTTTTTGATCAATATCGATTTCAAAAAACGGATCATCCCGTCGCTGAAATGCGTCAGCACAAAGTGCTCGATTCTTAAGTACAAGTTTTTCTTTACTTTTTTCCTGACCTGGCTCATCAGCTTGTTGAAATTATCATATTTAAGATCTATCTGTTTAAAACAGGTATGGCTGAATTCCCACAGCATATGGTAATGCGCGTTGGTCTGAATCTCCGCATAGGTATCTGTCATACAATGTCCTGCGAAATACCCGCTCTGCTGGGCAGCGTACGGATACAGCCGTTCATAGGCGTGCAGGATTGTCCCGTCAACATCATTGGGTTCTTGCGGGAAATCTTCATAGGTCATCTGGTCGTCACAGAGCATCTCAAGTGCAGGCCCCCGAAACCAGAACATCGTCCCCAGCGGCGCCAGCGGCGGTTTATCTTTACTTAACGGCACATTGATATCCAGCTGTTTGGCAAGCGCCTTTGTCTTGTCAAAGTTCCGCACCCATTCCCGTCCAATCGAATTAAACAATTCGGCATGGAACGGCGGCGTGGGCGATAAAATCCCCAGCCTCGGATTTTTAATAAAAGTCTGTATTACGTTATTCACATAATTCGGTGTTTTTAAGATATTCTCAAAGCACTGATATGCAAATGTCTCCCCGATACAGTTCGGGGTGTGCTGGGTCGTCTTTTTGTCATGCGCAAAACAGATAATATCATAGCTGCGTACAATATCGCGGCATCCGATCAGCAGTGCACTGACATCACGTCCGCGGTTGCCGATTACGCGCACCTCACGTTTTGCGAATTTCATTCCGCCGATTTTCTGCTCCAGGGTTTTCTTCTTTTCTTCAGTATTGGTGGTGATAATCAGATCTGCATATTCCGGCATTGAAGCGGCATATTGGAGGCAATCGTCAAACAAATCCTCATAATATAAATGCATGCACAGCGCGACTGTTGCGCCCTTACGGTCATCCGCCGGGATGTCGTGATCACTCGGCAGCGAAAACGTCAGGCCGAACGCGTTTTTGATATCATGCTGATGCCCCAATTTTAAGATATGATCATACAGCATATCCATATCATATGCCGTCTCTTTTTCAATGAAGGCCAGCGTATCAGCAGTCGTCTGTCCCAGGGCATATTCCAGTGTCTCCGACATATCCATATGAAACAGTCTGTTATACAGAAACGGCGATTTTAAATCGACTACAGCCCGGTATGGCGCCGTCAACAGCGGATTATACGCGTAAGCCCGAATCGGTTCAGTATCCAGATAAGCCGATGCATGATACCCCGCTTTTATAAACTGGTCAGCGGCCAGCATCTCAATCCGGTATTCGGCTCGCCCGGCATCTTTTTCTTGTTTTGCACGGTTCATTATCCGGCCGAAAACCGACGATAGTATTAATGGCTTTCTGACTGCGAATAATGACCATGGAATATAATCCGGAATTTCGGTCCGCCAGGAACACTTAAGCCGTTCTTTTTCAAGTGCACTGACACCGTGCTTATAAACCCAGTGCAGACCCCAAAAATCACACGCGCGCTTGTCCAGCGTATCAAACATGGCATCCAGCGACTGAAGTGGACCGATCAGGCTGCGGTCAAAAAATAAAATCTCATCATATTCGGTTAGCTCCGATTGTGATAAGACGTCCAGCGCTTTCTCATACGCGCTCGCACAATAAACAGCATCGTAAATCAAAACATCCGGCGTCCAGTGCGAAAATGCCCGGCTGTCTTCCTCGTTCAGTCCCGTGCCGCAGATGACCACCAGCTTTGATAGATAAGGCATCAGCGCTTCGATGAAATAGGTATCGCTTTGGTGCACTCCGGTACGGTCGCCGCCGAACCACCAAATGCCCAAACGTTTTTTTATTTTCTGATCCACCATACGATTTATTATCCTTGTTTTTCTCTATTATATAAAAAAAGGCATGCCGAACGCAACCGGATTATCCGGCTCAATACGGTTAGCCTGCTCAGTCATTATCCTGCCGAAAGGCCCAACAGCTGTTTAAGCTTGCCAAAAAGCGTCCGGCGCTGGTCCTTTCGCGTTAAAATGAAGAGATTCGCAGCAAAGGCTATGGAAGCCGTAATGATGATGCCGGCCAAAAAACCGCCCCACGAATGAATATGCAATAAATTCTTAATCCCGATGCCGACTGCCGACGCCAGCACAATCGATAATATCGCCTTTAAAACATCGGAATAAAAGAGATGCCATTTCTGTTTGATATATGTTGCCGCAAGCGGATATATGTACAACAGCCGCAGCAGCGTCGTCAAGACAGACGTTACACCCGCAATAACCAAAAGCCCTAGAGAAGTGGTCTTAAGCAGGATAATCACAATCACAACGCTTAGACCCGCCACCCCAAAAGATGACAGTGCCTGTCGCTTGAGTCTGTTGGTAACCTGAAAAACCACCGGAATGGTGCGTACCCCGGCATAGGTGAACTCAACAAATAGAATCACGATGGTTAATATCTGCAGCATCCTGCTGTCCTCCGTCGGAATCCAAAGCTGATAGAACACTTCCCCCATGCTGATAATGCCGCCCAAAATTACCGCAGACATCAAAGACAGTATGGCAAAAGATGCCTTTAAATTTTCTGTCAGGCTGGCTTCATCTTTAGCATATCCCTTAGTCATCGCAGGAATATAAGAATTTTTCACCAGATCCATCAATACGACAAAATAATTCGGAATCGTCCGTGCGAGAGCCAGCACGCCTGCCGCAGTCGCCCCCAGAAAGATGTTTGCGAACAATAGATCCAGCCCCAATGTCAAAATGCCGTTAACATTATTGAGTGCATTCCATCCGCCGGCTTTTAAGATATCCTTTAAAAGGCCGGTATCATACTCGCGCATATTCACATTAAGCTCAGGCATAATCTTTCGCTTGACCCCAATATAGGACACTGCTTCGAATACCAGAATAATAAAGGACGCGAATCCGATCAGTATCAAATTCGGCTTTAGAAAAGCAAATAAGAGCAACAATACCCCGCCGCGGATAATCGATTTAAACATATTGATATAGGCGACGATATCGATCCGGTTTTTAACGAAGGTGCTGGTGCTGAACGCATACAGCGCCACCACTAAAATAGATGATGAGAAAATCAGGAAGAACATCCACTTCACATCCCGAACCAAATGCGCTGGGATGTTAATCATGCGATCAAGATAGAGAACGGCAAAGATGCTGACGATAAACAACGCTGCCGCAAGAATGATATCCGCCACCAGAACCGTATTAAAATATCCTTGCGCTTTCTTCAGATCACCCTGGTGATAGGCGATTGCAATAAAACGTCCGGCCATTGAGTTCACCGCAAAGGTTAAAATGGTCGCATATGAAAAAAATGTATTCGCAGTATGGAAGAACCCGTAAGCATCCATCCCTAAGTTTTTGATAATATATGGGGACAAGAAAAAGGTGATGATAAGCCCGATGAAAAAGGCAAAGATATTGATGATAATGTTTTGGGCAACTTGTTTTTTATTCACCCAAGTATATTACTATAAAACAGCCGGATACACAATAAAATACGGCAGCGACGAAACATCTTTTATTTGATATAATCCTCAAACCGTAAAGTGCGCCCGACCAGAAAACTCTTAACGCCCATTGCCTCCCCGCACTGGATATCGGATTTTTTATCACCGAAAAAATAAGAGGAATTAACGTCAATATCAAAATCCCGGATCGCCTGCTCCAGCATGCCGGTTTTGGGCTTGCGGCAATTACAGTCGATTTTATAGTCACCGATTCCGGCTGTGGGATGGTGCGGGCAGAAATAAAAAGCATCGATTTGCGCGCCGTATTTGTTTAATTCTTCATTCAGCCGTTGGTGCAGGGCATGCATGTCCGCCTCGGTATAATATCCGCGCGCGATGCCTGCCTGATTGGTCAGTACAATGACCAGAAACCCGTTTTGTTTGGCTATTCTGATAAAATCCACAGCGCCGTTTACAAACTCAAAGTCCTCCCAGCGGTATACATAGCCATGATTGATATTGATGGTGCCATCCCGATCCATAAATATTGCTTTATTCATCTTAGACTCCCGATTCTTTTCGGCAGTTCTTTTTGTGCCCTTTTATAATCTTCCGGGATACCGATATCAATAAAATAACCGTCGCTCTTAAACGCACCGATTTTCAAGTCTTTCGCGTGTTTCTCCAAAACGTCTTTTTCCAGCGAAAAAGAGGTTTCTCTAATCGCGTCGAACGCACGCCGATTAATGATATACACGCCGCCGTTGATATATCCGGATGACGCTTGCTGTTTCTCGGAAAATCCGGTCACTCGGGTATCATCAAGCTGAACCGTTCCATAGCGCCCCGCGTCGCCGGTAAAACGCACCGCAATAGTGATATCATTATCGAACAATTGGTGCGCCTTTGCCATCGCGTCAAGGTCAACATCAAAAAAAGTATCCCCGTTCATAAGATAGAAGGAATCACCTTCAATCGCTTGCACTGCGTGCTTAACAGCACCCCCGGTTCCCAAAGGCGTATCTTCAACCGCATATTCAATTTGAATGTTGCTATACCTCTTTGAAAAGAAAGTTTGAATCGTTTGATGTTGATAGCCGACGGACAACACTGCGCGCTCAACATGATAATCGGTCAGGTAGTTGAAAAGAAAGCTGAGAAACGGCAGGCCGTCAATCGACGCCATCGGTTTTGGTATATCCTGAACAACCGGTCTCAGCCGCGTTCCCATGCCGCCTGCCAGTATGACAACATCCATTACTTATTGTCTCCGAAGAATTCCGCTTCCAGCATCGCGCAAAGCGCATGGTACACCGGCTGATGGTATTCTTGCATCTGATACGTCTCGTCTGCGGTGATGTTGACGCTGACGTCACAAAGCGGTGTTAATCGTCCGCCGGTATTCCCGGTAAGCGCAACCGTTTTAATCCCCATTGTTCTCGCTACCATAACAGCATTCAGAATATTTTCCGATTCGCCGGAAGTGCTGAGCACAATCAATGCATCGCCAGCTTTTCCATATCCGTAAACCTGTTGTGCAAACACCGCCGTATGGTCACAGTCGTTGTTATATGCGGTCATCAGCGATTCATGCGCCGTCAGCGATATTGCAGGAAGTGCGCACTGCAGCGCCCTGGCGATTTGCTCACCCGCCTCGCTATAAGCGTCCTTAAGCTTCTGGCAAAAAGTATCCGGAATCCTCCGTTCGTATAGAAATCCCTTCATCAGTTCTCCGGTGATATGCTGGCTGTCCGCGGCACTTCCTCCGTTGCCGCATATCAGCACTTTGCCTCCGTTTTTATAGGTTTCAAAGAGAGTGGCATAGGCTTTTCTGATATCCGCTTCGTTTGCTCTTAACAACGGATAGCGCTCAACCAATGTGCCTAAAATAGCTTTCGGTTTCCCATCTATCATGATATCATTCAATATAGTTTCCATCCTCTCGTACCGTTCGGATCAAATTTAATATGATAAATGCGGCCGCCGGCATCTTCCAGCGCCCTTTCAACTTGAATCCGTTTAACAGGATCCACGATCAGCGTCATAAATCCGCCCCCGCCGGCACCGGATATCTTGCCCGCATACGCGCCGTTTGCCTTTGCGGTTTCATACAGCGTATTGATATGCGTATTCGTAATGCAGTCCGCGGTCTTCATTTTTTCCTGCCATGTCACATCCAGTATCTTAGCAAGCCCCTTGATATCCCCTTTTAAAAGTGCGGCTTTCATCTCGTATGCATAACGCTTTAAGGCTTTCATCGCCTCCATCGGCGCCGCGTCACCTTTATGAACGTTGTCCGTCTGTTGGCGGATAATGTGGTCGGAGTCCCGTGACAGCCCTGTAAAGCACAGTACCAGTGAAGCTTCAAGCTCGTCCTTAATCCAATTTTTAATTCTCAACGGGTTTACCACCACACGGTTGCCCGGAAAAAACTCGATAAAATTAAATCCGCCAAAAGTTGCGGCGTACTGATCCTGTCTGCCGCCATCCATCTTTAAGTCAATCCGTTCAATCTCATAAGCAAGCCATGCGATATCATATTCTCCCAGCGGAAGGTTGAGATATTCCACAAATGCCTTCAGCATTGCCACGACCAGTGTGGATGATGTGCCAAGCCCTGAGCCCGGCGGCGCATCGCTGTACGTTGTTAACTTAATATTTAACGGCTCTCCGCCGTTGAAGTCTTTTACAATGCGGTTATAGACACCCTTATGGAGCGGCAGTTCGCCTGTCACCGTGAGCTGCGCTGCCGCATCCGATTTGAAACTCACCTCTTTATCCGGCGCAATAAAAATCACCTTAGGCGCATCGATCGGCTCAAGTGTGCAGTAAGTATACATATCAATGGTTGCGTTCAGTACCGCGCCGCCGTAGGTGTCGCAGAACGGAGACACATCGGTGCCGCCGCCGGCCAACCCTACACGCAGAGGGGCTTTTGATCGGATAATCATTGGATTCCTCTGTTTTAATGTCTTTTTAGAATTACTTTATTCATCAAGAATCGCTTTCAGGCTTTTTTCCGCCGCCTCGATGGAGAAATTAGCTGTAATATATTGGCGTGCTTTGGCTTCAACGTCATCCAGCATTTCCTTATCCCCATTATATAGCGTCAGCACACGCTCAGCAAAATCTTTTTCACTGTCTGTGGGTGTAATGATTGATTGAATATCCTTTAACCCTTCAATACCGATAGACGTTGAAACAATCGGCCGCCCAAAATACATAGCCTCCACGGTTTTGCCTTTCACACCCGCGCCGAAGCGCAACGGTATGATTACCGTTCGGCAGGATTTGTACAACGCTTCCAGTTCCGCCTCTGATACAAACCCATGCAGATGTATCCGGCTGTCGTTAATGACTTTAAGTTCATCCGGCGTATGGCTGCCTGCGATATCCAGCGTCACGCTTGGATCACGTTCCCAAATAAGCGGCAGTACTTCTTTGATAAACCACATGATACCGTCCAGATTCGGCGGATGACGAAAGCCGCCGACAAACAGCAATCCTTCTGTTTGCGCCTCCGGTTTCGGGCCGGCTTCTTCAAAAGCATAAATCGGAATCAGCTTAACATTTTTATGTCTGAATTCTTTTTTGATAATCTGCTCTTCATCACGGCTGACTGTGACCACCACGTCAGCATCTTTAAAGATTTCCGCTTCAGTCTGCCTCATCGCCCCAGACTCGGCTAACAGCTCCGGCTCGCGGCTGATTTCATACTGCCGTTTTGTTCTCAAGTAATGTAAATCCGCAACAAAATAAATACGCTTAATATTTGGATAGCGCTTAATCAGAGGCATAAACTGTTCACCCGCATACGGGCGTGTGATAAAGCAATAGTCAATGTATGGGGCGCTCTGCTCCATCCAATAACCAATGTTTTTCATATACCAAGAACCGCCCAAAACCTCAATTCCCATGGTTTCAAGCTCGGACGCATATGGCTCCTGCTTGGTAAAATAAGCGGATAAGAACTTAACATGATAGCCGAGCGCTAACGCAGTCTTAAAGAGCATCAACGCAGTCTTTGAGCCTGCATCTTTATCATATTCCGGAATATGATTTTCAATAAACAGAATTGTTTTTTTGCCAACGGTTCTTCCTGCTGCATGAAATACATCAGTCCCATTGGGCAGATGCTCTTTTGATAAAACCTCCTGCCATTTTTCGAGGAGCTTTATTTGATTCCCTGTCTGATATGATTTAATCCCTTCAGTTTTGTTAGTACCGTTAGACTGTCCTTCAAAGTGGACAACGATGCTTTTTGGCTGAACATATACTTTATAGCCCTTGGATCGCATGGTCATCGCAAGATCGCTGTCTTCACAATATGCGGGTGCATAGCGCGCATCAAAGCCGCCGACCTCATCCCAGATTGACTTTTTGACCATCATTGCAGCGCCTGAAATATAGTCACACTCACGCATATAATTGTACTGGGATTTCATTGGGTTATCATTTCGTCCGTAATTCCAGGCAGAACCGTCCTGCCATAAAATCCCGCCGGATTCCTGAAGTCCGCCGTCTGGATAAATCAACTTTGAACCTACGACGCCGGCATCCGGATGTGTCTCAAATATTCGCGCAAGCGGCTGCAGCCATCCCGGCTGTACCTGTGTATCATTGTTGAGCAGCATCAAGTATCCTCCGCGGGCGGTCTTGGCTGCTTCGTTATTGTTGATCAGAAATCCTTTGTTTTCTTTGTTCCGGATAACAATGAGGTTATCAATATACGTTTCGATATGTTTCGTCTCATCATTCGAGACATCATCTACGAAAATAACTTCATAAGAGATATCCGGTGATGTATGCGCGATCACCGCAGCAATACATGCAAGGTTCATATCAAAGCCATTAAATGCTGGTATAATGATTGAGACCAACGGATTATCGCTTTTGGGTATACTCAGCATATGTGCTTGGGGTTCGTCCAGCGTGACCTGCTTGGGCTCATATCGTTCGATACCAAACATTGCTTCATATTCATATAAAACCTGCTGATATGTCGGCTTTGTCAGATAATCATGCACTCTGTCCAAGCGGTACTGGTTAAATACCCCTTTTATTCCGTCTTCTCTAATCGCTTTCATCGCACTTTTAGGTGATTTTAAAAACAGCTTCATCGCTTTAACAGCGCAGTATGTATTGCCTCCGACTTTGAATACCCGCCCTTTTAAGCGATGAATTCTATAATACAGCTTGTACATGGCTGTATCTTGATACGTATCCACATACTTATCAAGCCGGTCCGCCCATTCTTTAATGCGTTCCGCTTCGCCATCCGGCCGGTTCAGCTTGAGCTGCAACTCCGCCTCGCTACCTTGGAGCTCAATGATACGATCCAGCATTTTTAAGTACGTACGTTCCGGATCAAAAGTCAGAGAAGAGATTTTCGGTTCCCCAATGACATGTTGTGAGCAAAAGCAAATTATATACTTTGTATCGTTTTCAATGTTGCGCTGTGAAATACGTTCCTCAAGCCTGAGACTGTTTTCCCTGCTGTCTGCAATTAAAGAGACGACTTCCTGCTTTTGATAATAGGTCCGAACCTCAGGATAGGTCTGCTTTAAGAATGCCGTAAACTCATCAATATAAAACTCTTTCACATGAAACTTATTGGTTTGCTGATATTTGTCTGAATAAATCAATTTATTCGGTGTAGATATAATGACTACGCCATCCGGCTTTAAAACGCGCCTGCTTTCTTTCAGGAAAGCATCTTGCATCTTTGCATTAATATGTTCAATTGTTTCAAAGGACACAATCACATCAAAACATTCATCATCAAACGGAAGCGCATCTACCGATCCCTGAACAAAAGACAAGTCACTGTTTGCGTACTTTTCATTGGCATTATTAATACATGCCTGAGAAATATCCATTCCTACGACTTTTCCGGCGTGTTTACTTAATATGCGTGCGCCATAACCCTCGCCGCATGCGGCATCCAGCACGATTTTGTCCGCAACAAAATCCTGAATCGCGTAGTACCGCTGTTCATGCTCAATTCTGATTTCTCCCTCGCGGGCACCGGGTATAAATCTTTCGCCTGTGAATTCCATTTTTGTCCTCATGTCCCGTTTTCTGTTTTGCAATTCTCCAGTCGTTTTTACGCCTTAATTACTGAGTTTTTTTATTCTTCAGCAAAAACCAAAGCTTCGCTATCTTTGCATTATAACGATTGATAAGTTCAATATAATCTCTTAATGTCATCTTTTCGCTTTGGCGTGCTCCATCACCTTCTAAGGTTTGATCGATAATCTCATCTAGTGTGTCTGCCTTATACGCAGAAATAACGGCGCTCTTTAGCTTCTCATGCTTCTTATGATATTGTGCAATCAATTCAGAAAAATATTCCGCTGGCAAGTCTGTTATATTTGTTTGACTGCTATCTGATTTGGTCTCCACATATTTAAACCGAAAGCCATCATGAAAGAAGGCATTGATATAATCAATTTCATGATTAATCCTCTCCGCCAGCGCTTCGTCTATTTTTAAATCTATAGCGAATTTTTGGTCGCCTTCAATGTTTACGTGCTCCAAGATGTTATTCATAATTGGATGTCCGGTTTCCATTTCCCGTACCGAGGGTATCTTTCCTCTTGGATAGACCTTAATAAATTCCGACAAAAACTTACAGTTATAATCGCTTAGAGATTCATTCGATCTAATCTCATTAATAAAAGAAAAATCTCGACTTGGATTAATTGTATATAAGAAGTCCGCTACCAAGCTGCCTTGATGAAATCGCTGAGGCACAAAAGGTCGAACAATGATATTCTCCCTGCCATAATGTGTAATGATTTTATTCAGCTGCTTGGAGTATAAGTCAAATTCCGGAATATGCTTCTTTATTTCATCAAGAGAACTGTATTGATTTTTTAAACATTGTTGTACAAAACTTGAAAAATAATCTAACGGTTGTCGGACATAAATCACTATTTTAATCTGATCAAAATAACGGGAAAAAAACTTTAGCGTTCGATAAGCTCTTGTATCCTTGCCCGCCCCAGTACTCGGATCCAAGAACATACCTTCAAATGATACTATAAACACTTGATTTTTACATTTTTTTATTTCGCTATACCATTGCTTTTTTAGTGTTCTGGCATATAACTTCTTTTGCTTCTCTTTTTTTATGCCATTAACGATTAGATATTCATTAAAATCATTATGCCCTAATACTATAGGCCCAAAAGACCAGCTGTGATTTTGCGGAAAAATATCAGGGTAATATATATCGTTCGCTCGTAGTTTTTCTCTGTTAGCATAAAGCGTATCCTGGATAGACGTACTGCCTGTTTTAGGCATTCCAATATGTAAATATAGTGTTTTACTCATCTTTACCTTTTCCCTAGCTTTCTTATTTACTCATAAATTTTAAATACGCCTCGCATACTTTCTCAGTCCTATCAAAAATCATAATCTTTCCACTATCAATCCACATTGTCTTGTCAGTAAGTCGCAGAATTTGATCTATTGAATGTGAAACAATCACGGATGTCGCACCGCCATTTATCAATTCCTCCACTCTGTTTGCACTCTTCTCCCTGAACCTTACATCGCCGACACCTAATACTTCGTCAATAATTAGAACATCCGGCTCAATCTGGGTCGCCACGGCAAATCCCAGCTTCGCACGCATCCCGGACGAATAATTCTTAACCGGTGAATAAATAAAATCACCCAAGTCCGCAAATTTAATGATTTCATCGAGGTGTGATTCCAAGTATTCTTTACTCTTCCCAAGTATAGCTCCGTTCAAAAAAATATTGTCATAGCCGGAAAACTCCTCATCAAATCCCGCGCCCAGTTCCAGCATGGGGGCCACTGCGCCACTTATTGCAATGCTGCCTTTTGTGGGTTTTAGCACTTCTGCAATCAGTTTCATTAAGGTGCTCTTCCCTGCGCCATTAGGCCCGATAATCCCAACCCGTTCACCTTTAGAAATCTCAAAGCTGACATCATTAAGTGCAAGAAAAGACTCATACTTAATATTCTTTTTTAAAACCCGAATTAAGTATTCTTTTAATGTTTGAATCTTCTCGGATGTCTTTCTGTATTCAAGTGTTAAGTTTTCCGCTTTTATCACGATTTCCCGCATATCCACACCTATATATAAAGGATAAATTTATCCTGGTTCTTTTTAAACACCACAATTCCGACAATGAGAAAAGCCAGTGAAACGCCGACGCAATAAATGATGTTGCTCCAATCCGGTGATAACCCGTAATAAACCGCATAGCGGAATCCCGTAATATAATGATAAATCGGATTGAATATCAATAACTGCTGGACTCGCACCGGAATAATTTCAACCGGATAAAATATCGCCGAAAAATACATCAAAACCAGCACAACGATACCGTAAAGATGTTCCATATCCCTGAAAAATACATTTAATGTCGATAAGATCAATCCGCAGCCGACAACAAATATATATAATAATAAGAGATAAAGCGGAGCATATAACGCATAAATGGTAATCGGCGCCCCGGTAACCAGCATAACCAGAGCCAAATCGATTAAGGAAATTAATAAAATGATAAAGCTTGACGTGATTTTAGATAATACCAATATATATTTGGGGAAATAGACTTTTTTAATCAGCGGCGCTGATACACAAATCGACATCAGTGAGCCGGTAGTGGAGTCAGAAAAAAAGCCGAAAATCAAACGTCCGCTGATAATATAAACCGGCATATTTTCGATTTGACGCCCAAACACCTTTGAAAACACAATCGCCATGACGATCATCTGGAGTAACGGGTTGAACAGGCTCCATAAAATACCAAGAAAAGAGTTCTTATACTTTGCTCGGATATCATGTGTAATCCGCAGCCACAACAAATAGCTGTATTTTTTAAAACCAAATAAATAACGCTTAAATTTTCCCATATTCTTATTTTATCCGTTTTCATGGATCTTTTCTATAGCTTATCAAATCACAAAACCAGCGGAATATCAACCGTGTGGTTCATATACCTGTTAAAATCAGATTACTTAATAGAAAAGTTCTCCAGCCGTTTTTCGAAATTAGGATTAAAATACGGATCGCCTTTTCGGATCATTTCCGCATATATTTCAAGCAAACGCCGCTTTTCTCCCATTTCCCGTTCGCCAAGCACCCGTGTACGCGAAAGCGACTCATAATGGTGCAATTCCACGGCCGGGCTTAGAACATTGCGGTATCCCTTTTGAACGAACTTAAAGCATAAATCCAGATCATTAAGCGATACCGCAAAGTTAACTTCATCGAATCCTCCGACTTCAAGATACTTTTTCCGCGCGACCATCACACAGGCTGCCGATACTGCGCTGACATTGTGATCTATTTTTAAACGGCCATAATATCCGTCGCTGTTTCTGCTGAAGAATTTATGGAATTCCCCGATATAATCTCTGATTCCAAGGCCAACGCCTGCTGTCTGAATTGTATCATTCGGATAACTCAATTTGGGCCCGACTGCCGCGATCTCCGGTTTTGCTGCGAATGATAGCATATCCTTCATCCATCCTTTTGATAACACAACGGTGTCATTGTTGAGTAAAAGCAGGTATTCACCTTTAGCGAAATTTTTTACGGCATAATTATTAATTTTTGAATAGTTAAAGGGAACGTCATACATGAAGCTTATAATACGTTTATCCAACTGCATTATTTTTTTTACGCCCTCAACTGTTTTAGGCTCACTGCTGTTATTGCTGACCAAAATAATTTCGTAGTTTTTATATTCTGTTTTTTCTAATATGCTTTTTACACAGCTTTCAAGATATTCCACTTTATCCTTGTACGGAATAATGATACTGACCAGAGGTTCGTCCAATATTTTGTATCTTACTGACAAGCTGCCGCTGATCGGACCCGGTAAAATATCCGCCTGCTGTCCGGTTCTCTTTAAATGGCTTTCAACCGCACGGCGATAACCAAGGTCGGTAGTCTGGGTAATGGTCCGTTTTGCATCCGTTACCTCATCACGAATTCGTTTATGATACAGCACCTTTGGAATGCGGAAAATCTGATCCTCTTTTTCGATTGCTTTTAGGTAAAGATCATAGCTTTCCGCTTTTCCGAATGAAGTATCAAATGCAGTATCCATTTTATCAATAAGCGCGCGTTTAATTACTGCGAAAAAACCAATATAATTGTGTGAAAGCAGCATTTCATAAGAAAATCCGCTCTTAAAATACGGATCACAATACGATTTCGGACTATTGATTTTATCTTCATCGCTGTATATAAACGCTGCATCATTGGCATTGATCTGCCTGACTATTTCAAATATCGCATCTGGCGCCAGCCGATCACCGGCACGCATCAAGGCAATATAACTGCCGGTCGCATTTTGATAAGCATCCGCCAGCCCTTTTGCATTGGAACAGACTTTAAGTTCTGGACCTTCAAAGTTCTCAGTCGCCGAAATGACCGAAGCATCAGCGGTTTTATTTATCGCAACACTTATTTCTATCTGTTCATACCACTGCAATCGAATTGATTGAAGCGAATCTGAAAGCTGTTCCGCTGAGACCACCGAGTCTGCATACATTAAAATAGAAATCAACGGATGTTTTACAAACGATGCTTCTATCTTTTTTGTCTGTGATTTAGATGATTTCAACTTGTAACGATATAAATTTAAATCGGAGAAATTATTCGTATAGTTTTCACATGCAGGGCGCGCTTCATATTTGCCAAATAAAATGTAATGCAGATATGGAGCAACCCTTAGCTCATCAAAATCAACATGAGCACTGATATAGTAATCCGGATCAAAATTATTACTTTTTTTCAAATCGCGTTTTTCTCGAAAAAAACCAATAATCCCGATTTTGCTTTTTAGTACTGCCTTAATAAATATAATGTACTTATTCATTATTGTCCTACACCATTTCAGTAAATTTCAATCTTCAGAATTATAAACTCGTTTGTAAATGTATGTCAATCGTCATATTTAAATTTTGTCTTTCATTCATATTTTTTATGCCAAAAGAACTTTCTATCCCCTTTTATTTATCTAGACGTATAAATCCATCAAAGATACATGTGTTTTATCAGTGTTTTTACCCTTTCTCTTTACACCGTCGGTCCATTACTAACCGATGCATTATACCAAAAATAAACAGCGGCGGCAATGGGTTCATCATTCTATATCCACTTCATTTAAAAAGCACGCTGATATGGCGTGCTTTTTTGCTGCAGTCCGAATGCGGGCGGTTAATGCTGTTCTCCGAAAATAATTCCTTTTTGCTTTAGAATGAAGCCATCATCACTCCTGACCACGATTGCCGGTTTTTCTATCTTTACACCGCATGATGAAGGAAATTCCGGTATGTTTTGGAAATCAAAGAAATAATCAAGACTGCTCTGTTCAATATACTCTTCTGTGATACTCTCCCTTTCAAACATCAGTTCACCCGTATAGCTGTCAGTATCTCTCAGCTTCACCCATAAGTCGCTCTTTTCTTCAACCACAGACAGAAAAAATGACCGGATACCGGCAGAAGCGATCTCGACGGAAACGACGACAGGGTCCGGCTTCTTGGTTTTCAATACATACTCTCTCTCCTGCTTTTCCACAATCAGCTTCAGCCAGTTGTTATCTTCCGTTGGGAGCCATGCATAAATCTCTCCGCTTTTTTCTATCCGTATCCTGCCGCACCCGGAAAGTTTTGCTTCTATCTGTGCCAGCCGCAGTTTATCCGGCGTTTCTTAACGCAGAACAGCTCTTTTCAGGTAAGCAATCCGCTCATTTGTTTCATCAATTGCGTCACTGTTATTTTGCATTTTTTCCAACAGTGACAGATACAGCATGATTACTGCAAAAATCATAATTACTACAAATCCGTCGGCTGCAAGCGACCACACAGGCAAGACAATCAAGCTGTTAATTCCCTGATTCTGCTTTTTTTCTGTTGTTCCGCTGCCTGTAACCGTTTGGCCATTGTCCGCTTTCCCGTCTTCCGCAGGTTGTTCTGTGACCGCGTCGGGATCATTTTCTTCCGTCTGCTTCTGGTCTTCTTTCTCCTGTACATCCGTTTCTGTCGGCATAGGCCTTGTGTTTTCAGCCGTCATTTCGGCAGTGTTCTGCACTCCGCTGTTGTCTGCCCTGATTTTGGCCAAATTGCATGCACTGAGCAGCAATAAACAAACGATTAACGGTGAATAGAATAACTAAAGGCTTATCTAAATTGTCATTTATTATAGTAATCTTTCTATTATTAGACTTCAAGCATTTTTTTATATTTTATGTATATTATCACTATATTGATAATATTTCCCATTTCCATCCATTTCTTTTCGCATTTTTCTATTCCGTACCATAAATTCTTCTTACTTTCCACGCTTATTGAGCAAGTGATATAAAACTCTTTCTATCGCGAGATAGCCTCATATGTTTTTCTGACTATATTCCTGCTATAATGGTCTAATAGTATGTTTTATGATACTTTATATTCAAAATAATTTTTTTGAGAGCGAAACGATATGCAAAAATTTATTCAATTCATTTATAAAGCCAAAAAAGGGATTATGGTCTTATTTGTATTCATCACTCTGTTTGCCATCTACGGGCTGACGCAGATTAAGATCAGAACCGACTTTGATATTTTCAAGACACAGAACAGCAAATACCTGGAGAATCAGAAAATCTTAGAAGATAATTTCCCTTCTTCCGACCAGATGATTGTTGTAATTGATTATGATGAGTCCGTTGAATCCAAAATTATAAATTTTGAAGAACAGACTTCTGAGCTGTCGGGTATTAAATACGTGAAGGGTCTTTCCAACATAGAAACTCTTCCGGTTGCGCTTGATGCACTGTCCCCAATCAAAACAGTGGACGGACAATCTTACGCCGTCCTCTCGCTGTTCCCGGATAAATCATTCAATTTTGCAACTTTCAAACACATCGAAGATTCTTTACAGGATGCCAAGCTGACCTATTACATCAGCGGCGATCAGTATATGCAGAACAAAATCTTCGACTATCTGTTGATCATTTTGCTTACGCTTGTTCCGTTTGCGATTTTTATTTTAATTAACATATTCAGATTCCAGATGCGGTCTATCAAGGCAACCATGCTTTCCATTCTGCCTGCTGTTATTGCGGCTTTGTGGACGCTCGGTTCCGCTGGTCTCTTTGGCAACGGCGTATCGGTGCTAACGGTATTGGCCCCGATCTTCACCATCATTATCGGCAGTGCCGACGGCCTGCATTTTATCTCGCATGTTCAGGAATACCTGGACGAAGGGCTCGGCATGAAAGAAAGCCTGTCTCGGGCGATGTCCATGGTGGGCGTGCCGATGATTATCACGACCGTTACCTCGGTTGCGGGATTTGTATCGCTGCTTTTCCTGAACACGGCCGCCATCCACGATCTGGCGGTTTTCACCTCGGTCGGTATTGCGCTTGCCGGACTGATTACCTGGTTGATACTGCCGACCATTAACAGTTTTGAGAAAATCAATATTGAAAAGAAAGTTAAATCCAGCGGTATCGCGATTCCGTTTAACAAGATGATGGGCTGGCCGTCTTATATTGCTGTTATGCTGATTGTCGTCGCCGCATTTTTTGGTATTCCGAAAATTAAAACGGAATTCAACCAGCTGATGCTCTATAAGGACCACACGGAAGTCGCGAAAAGCTTTGATAAAATCATGGAAGTCAATGAGGGCACCATCCCGATGTTTGCACTGGTCGAAAACAACGGCGATCCGCTGGATACTGATGTCATGGTCGAAGCCATGTCGTTTTCGGATACATTGATTAAAAACGGAGATGCTGCAAAAGTTGTGTCGCTGTACAGCATTCTGGACAGTCTTCAGGAACAAATGCCGGCGGGCATGCCGCCTAATTTAAATATGTTCTCTGAATCGGACTTTTACAGTGAAATGGTGAGTGATTCTTATTCAAAAATCATCATCTTCCCGAAGGACCTGAGCAATCATACGATAGAGCAAATCGTATCCGCAGCGGACGATTATCCGGGCATCATCCTTTCCGGCACCCAACTAACCATGTATGAGCTTAACCGCCAGATGCTGGACGGGCAGAAGCTCAGCCTGCTTATCGCCTTCATCATCGTCTTCTTATCGCTGATTATCAGCTTAAGAAAGTTTTGGCTCAGCATACTGTCCATTTTGCCCATCGTCTTTACCACGCTGTTTATGTTTGCTTTTTTGGGGCTCACAGGCATTTCGCTTAACCTGTTCACCACCACCATGTTCAGCGTGACCATCGGCGTCGGTATCGATTATGCGATTCACTTTACCTCGGTCTTTAATTCCTATAAAAAGTCCGGACTTAACAGCGCCGACGCTGTTACTCAGGCCTACTCCTTTTCTTCGCGGCCCATCACGGCAAACGCGCTTGGATTTTCTATCGGACTGTCGGTATTAATGCTGTCACCGTTAAAAATTCATCTTTATGTTTCCTTATTGATGTGGGTATCCATGGTGCTGTCTTCCATACTCAGCCTGTCGTTCCTGCCCACCCTGTTAAAGAAAATAAAATAAGCGAACCCTATAAGGGTTCGCTGCTTCCTAAATACTGCATCAGTGCGCTTTTCACGTTGAACAACCGGCTCAGCCGGCTGTAATCCGTGCGTGCCTGATGTTTGCGTATCACATTGGCCGACCCAACCTTCATCGCGCGTATCATAATATTCTTCGGTGTTACACCGGACGGCACATATTCAAATACCCGCACACGGTACCCGTTCGCCTCCAGCACCGCCGCACGCATGGAATCGGCAACCATATCCGCCAGCCGTTCCTTATATACCCCATGGCGCGTTACCGGCGTCAGCGGATGCGCTGCCAGACGGGTCCGGATTGTGTTTTGGCAGCAGGACACGGAAAAAATATATTTCGCTCCGTGTTGTATACCTTTTGCGATGGTGATATCTGTTGCGGTATCACACGCATGCAGACTAAAAACAATGTCCGGCGTTTCAAGATTCAGGTTTAAGATATCGTCACAGATGAATGTCATATTATCAAAGCCTAGCGCTTCCGCCGACAAGCGTGATGAAGCAATCACCTCGCGGTTATAATCAACGCAGATAAACCGCACTTTCCGTTTCTCAATATGCGCAAAATAGTGATTCGCCAGAAACGACAAATACGCCCGCCCGCATGCACAGTCCACAAGCACCAACTCCCGCTTTTTTGACAGCTTATCCGCTGCCTTTATGATATGCATCAGGTAGTCCAGCACCTCGCGGTACTTTTTTTCACGTCTTAAGTTTTGTTCACCCGTGCTGTTTGCCAGCCCCATTTGTGCAAACATATCTTTTAGTTCGTTTAAATCAAAATAATTTTTATCCATTTCGTCATCCTTCTCTCTTTAGGTACTCCCATTCATACTCTGCCGGGCTGTTCGCCCCGCCGAAAACAACAAACAAAAAAGAAAACCGGAAACCCAATTCACCGGACAGACGGCGTCAAAAGCGCCGGCCAGATTATCCGGATTCATAAAGTTCCAATTTTCTGTTATTTTAAAGTCTGTTCGTTTTCCAAAAACTTATGTTAGATGATGGGTTAACACTAAGCAGTCGGATGACACTCCACCTTTGTTTTAACTTTTTTCTATGATAGCATCCATGGTTTCGGCTGTCAACGTTCCGGACACCGACCGGATGCGCGGCGCTAAGCTGATGGCATGTGCCTTCAGGTATTCCTGAGAACGGACGCTGTTGATGTTTAGGCATTCGCATAACCGGTCTGCCGACTGCTCCAGCAGCCGAATCTGCGCTGCTTCAGTCCTGCCGCTGAACAGCTGAATAATCTGCTGCCATTCCCAGGCGGTCATCACCAGTTCCATCACATCACCGCCAGACAACACCTTGCCCAGCGCATTTGCTGCAATCGGGTCATACAGATTAATCAGCAGACCTTTATAATCCGGGCAGTGCCCTTCCAGCACTTGTATACAGCGCTCGGTTTCGAAGCATTGTACGAGCTGGCTTTCAATGATAAACCGCGTCAGCCATTCAATTAAATAATCCACACCTAAAAACGCATCCGGAACGGGAAGGCAAAGCTGATAGTCGATATCACATGGTATCTGGTCGGCAAAGAAGCGATAATTGTAGTGTTTCCAAAACGTCCCGATGCTTTCTAATGTGCTGACCATTGATTCATTCTCAATCTCCGGCATACTCTTACAGGCAACCCGCCAGAGCCGCTTGCTTAAAGCCATCTTCTTTTCAATTGCTTTTATTCCGCGATTGTAACGTGCTTCAAGATCTTCGTCCGGAGCCAGCAGGCACTCACCATTTATCCCGATATCCATCACATAGCAGGCGGCACGCATCAGGTCTTCCGCTAATTCCTTCGGGATTGAACTGCTGTCATTCAGCGTATACCGCGCGGTATGTGCAGATAGAAAAGTAAAAAAGCGTGTTTGAAACGCACCCATGCCTTCCCGGCTGCTTTCAGTCCGCGCTTGGATCAAATCAGCAGGTACGCTGTTATCACTCATCCGTTTCTTCTCCCTCGTCTTCATCTTTTTCATCCACAGCCCCGCCCCGCAGTGCCCGGCTTAGTACTTCAAGCGATGTTCCGGCAACGTAATCCAGTGAACCGCCTGCTTTGCCGTTATATACCGTTTTCATTGCCGCAATCAGCTCGTCATCCGAAAGCCGCTCCATCGTCTCCCCTTTGAAGTAATAAAATATATCCTGCAGCTCTATCAGCGTTATCTCGTAATGCTCTTGTTCAATATAGGGAGAATCGCAGAATGCTTCGATTAGTTTTTTTAGTACGCCCTCTCCGAATTCGATACGGTTTGTTTTTTTGAGTGCAATAAAACGGTGCGCGATCAGGTTACTGATTTGCACATCCGAAAGGGTTAATCCGAAACGCGCTGTCATCTGGTTGCATGCTTTCAGCGTATCAATGGTATGTGCTGTCTGCTGATTAACGGATTCAAGGGAAAAAGAACGATCCATAATTATTCCTCCGTGATACCTTATACACCCTTTGCCGATACAGTTCAAGACTTGAAAAATTCGTGATTTTATGGTAATGTATAGACAGAAAAGGAAGGATTCCGGGGGTGGAATCCTTCCTTTTTGTGTTACCCGCGGCTTTCGGTTCGGCTGAACCTGCCGCGTCCCGCTGAGTCTGTTACTCAGCTTTTATTTAACAAGCGCATACAAGCTTTGGTCCAGTACTTCTCCATTCTTTACCGCGCCCTTTCTTATCACACCTTCCAGTACAAATCCGTTCTTCTCCAATATCCGGCAGGAAGCGGTATTCTTTGAAAACGGCTCTGCAAAAATCCGGATGATATCCGTGGTTTTAAACACCAGGTCACAAGCCTGCCGAACTGCACTCGTCCCGAGGCCCTGGCCCCAATACGGCTGTGCGATATAATACCCCATTTCTGCGGTTCTGTCATGTATGTTTTCTTTCCGGAAAATCCCGACACTCCCGATCACCTGGTCATCAAAGGTGATTGCGTACGCATATGTTTTTCTTGGATCGGCATTAATCATGGTATCAATGAATGCTTTTGCGTCCTCTTCCGTATACGGATACGGGATGCCGTCCCGCAGGCTGTCCTGAATGTTTTTATTGTTTAACGCAGCGGCAAGGTCTTCCGCGTCGTCTATTTCCCATTTCCGTATCTGGCACTCCATGATCGTACCTCATTTGACTATTCAACATTTATATATTATCACATTCACAAAAAAGAATCGATGGGTGCAGGCATATTATTTGTTGTTTTCTTGTTATGAAGCCCTATTCGGTATGCATCCGGAAAACATATCATGGCAGTTGCCTGTTTATTGCTATATAATGGATGCATAATCCAGTGAAAGGCGGTGTATTAGGCGATGGCAGAACATTCAGTGAATCCGAAAATTGATGCGTATATCGACAATGCCCCCAAATGGCAGGATGAAATGCGGAAATTGCGGGCGATACTGCTCGGCTTTGATCTGTCCGAGGATTTAAAATGGGCAAAGCCCTGCTATGCCTATAACCAGTCCAATATCATCGTCATCATTCCGTTTAAAGAAACCTGCGCGCTCCTGTTCATGAAAGGCGCGCTTCTGAAAGATCCGTATAATTTATTGATTAAACCCGGCGAGAACACGGAATCCGGACGGCAGATGCGTTTCACCAGCGTTTCCGAAATCACTGAAAAAGAAACAATGATCAAGGCTTATATAGCTGCGGCGATTGAAGCGGAAAAGGCGGGCCTTAAGGTCCCGAATAAAAAGCCTTCGGAGCTCGCCATCCCAGCCGAATTTCAAGCCAAACTGGATGAGCTGCCCGATCTTAGGCGTGCGTTTGAGGCATTGACGCCCGGCCGTCAGCGTGCCTATCTCTTTTATTTTTCGTCAGCCAAGCAGGCCGAGACGCGGTCGTCGCGAGTCGCAAAATATATTCCGGTCATTCTCAGCGGCAAAGGTATGGATGATTAACATGCAATCTCATTCGGCATCTTCCCTTTAAATCAAAACAGCACTGTGATATGATTGACGCGTCAGACAGATATTATCATACTTAATTTCAGGTGCACTATGTTCATTGCTGATTTTCATATCCATTCAAAATATTCAAGGGCCACCAGTAAAAACAGCGTGCCCGAAACATTGGAGCTTTGGGCCCGGCGCAAGGGGCTTGATCTCATCGGAACCGGAGATTTCACCCATGCCGGCTGGCGCGGAGAATTAAAAGAAAAACTCATCCCCGACGATAACGGGCTTTACACCCTTAAGGATGCCTGCCGTTTAACCGATGAGCAGACCGGAATTGATACCCACCCCCGCTTTATTGTGTCCGGGGAAATCAGTTCTATTTATAAAAAGAACGCCAGAGTGCGCAAGGTGCATAATTTAATCCTGCTGCCCAGCCTTGAGGCCGCGGACGCGCTGTCGCACCGGCTGGAGGCTATCGGCAATCTGCACTCCGACGGCAGACCGATTCTCGGACTGGACAGCCGTGATCTCTTAGAAATCATGCTGGAAACCGTCCCTGACGGCATCTTTATTCCGGCGCATATCTGGACCCCTCATTTTTCCCTGTTCGGTGCATACTCCGGATTCGACGATATCCATGAATGCTTTGAAGATTTAACGCCGCATATTCATGCATTGGAAACCGGTCTGTCTTCCGATCCGCCCATGAACTGGCGTATTTCGGCGCTCGATAAATATAACCTGGTGTCGAATTCCGACGCCCATTCACCCGCGAAACTGGCGCGGGAAGCCAATTTGTTCGACACCACGCTTTCTTATGCGCATATCGCGCAGGCGCTGGACCGCAGGTCTAGCGGATTGGTCGGGACGCTTGAATTCTTCCCCGAAGAAGGAAAATACCATTATGACGGACACCGCAAATGCAGCGTCTGCCAAACACCTTCCGACACCATTGCGTCTTATGGCAAATGCCCTGTATGCGGCAAGCGGATTACCGTCGGCGTCCTGCACCGCGTTGAAGATTTGGCGGACCGTGAGAAAGGATTTGTCCCTGCCGGAGCAAAACCGTTTGAAAGCCTGATTCCGTTGCCGGAAATCGTTGCCTGCTCCATAGGTATGACAACCGCATCCAAGAAGGTTATGGCACAATATTTTGATTTAATGCGCCGCGTCGGTCCGGAACTGTATATCCTCCGCCAGGCGCCGCTTGAGGATATCGCAAAAAGTTCCGACACACTGCTCGCCGAGGGTATACGGCGGCTGCGTGCTAAAGAGGTCCACGTTACGCCGGGTTTTGACGGCGAATACGGTAAGATTGAGATTTTTACCGCAAATGAACGCCGGCTGTTGTCCGGCCAAGTGTCATTCTTTTCTGATGCGCAAGATGAAGCAGCACAGTCCCGATCCGATTTAGTCCAATCCAAAAATCCCATCACCGATAAGACGAAAAGTATCAGTAAATCCGTTACGTCTTCACCCGTCGCCTCCGGGATGAACCCCCAGCAGCAAGAAGCCGTTTGCGCCGATGAACCAGCCGTTGCGGTGATCGCAGGTCCCGGGACCGGCAAAACCAGAACACTGGTCAACCGTATTGTCCATCTCGTCGAAACTCACGGCGTATCCCCCGCTCTTATCACCGCTGTCACGTTTACCAACAAAGCGGCGGAAGAGATGCGTACGCGTTTAAGCAGCAGCTTCACTGATAAGCGTCTTGTATCCGAAATGACAATCGGCACCTTTCATTCAATCTGCTTAAAATATCTCAGTGACAGCGGCCAAAGCGTCTCAATAATCAGCGAGCAAAACGCCTTGGGTATCATTAGGGATATTCTTAGGCAGCTGAACATCAAGCAGTCTCCGAGGAAAGTCCTGCAATATATATCTTTATTCAAGTGCGGGCTGCCTGCCGCATCTGCAGACACCCCAGAGCAGATTATCAACCTGTATCAGGAAGCGCTGAATCAATACGGCGCGATGGACTTTGACGATATTCTGCTGAATGCGCTGTCAATCTTTGAGGACAGCGATTTCAGCGATACGGTACCGTTCACCCATGTGCTGGTAGACGAGTTTCAGGACATCAATCCGGTTCAATACCGTCTCGTTAAGGCATGGAGCAAGCACAGCGACAGCGTGTTTGTGATCGGCGATCCCGACCAGTCCATCTATGGATTCAGAGGGGCGGACCCCGCGTGCTTTAATCAGTTTATGGCCGAATATCCGGACGTACGGCGGATTCAATTGGTACAGAATTACCGGTCAACGCCAGAGATTTTGAAATGTGCACAAGCCGTAATAGTCTCCGATGATTCAAAAGAAATGCTGGCTGCACAGAAACCCGGCGGCTTAAAGGTGCGATTGCTTACAATAAAAGACGCGTTTTCAGAAGCGTTGTTTGTGGCGAAAGAAATCAACCGGATGGTGGGCGGGCTGGACATGCTGGAAGTCCATCATGCTTCGGCACCTGATCCTTATGCCTTAAAACGAGGCTTCAGCGATATTGCGGTTTTATACCGGACCAACCGGCAGGCGCGTGCGATTGAACAGTGCCTGCTCAAAGAAGACATCCCTTATATCGTAGCCGGACGGGACGATTTTCTCTCCGATCCCGAAGTCAGCCATGCGCTGGCTTTCTTCCGGTACCTGGTTAATCCCGGCGATATGCTATCTTTAAAAACCTGTTTAGGCGTTTCTCTGCAGAACACTGAATCTATAAGGCAGATACTTGATGCATATGCCCAAACTGAAAAAACGCCAAAGGCATTATCCGAAATAATCGATAATATGCCGCCTGACCTAACCATGGATACCTCTGTTTTTAATGAACGGCTACTCCGCTATTTATCTATTATTCAAAACGAAAAACCGGGAATCCTTGTCGAATCATGGATAAAAGAGCATGCGCTTGAAGACAGCGCACCGATGAAGCTGTTCGCTCATACCGCTGTGATGTATGCGGATGTGCCGTCGTTTCTCAATGCCTTGATGATCGGGCAGGACAGCGACGTGATGCGGAGCGGGAAACGCAGTTACTCACCGGATGCCGTTACGCTGATGACACTGCACTGTGCGAAGGGCCTTGAATTCCCCGCGGTATTTTTATGCGGCGTATCGGACGGGTTCATCCCGTTCCGCCACCATTCGGGCAGCTGCGATCTCGATGAGGAATGGCGCCTGTTTTATGTCGGCATGACACGGGCACAGGACGAACTTATTTTACTGACCTCGCCAGCCGGGTCGCCTTTCCTTGCGGACTTACCGGCAGACTGCCTGATCAGGGAGGATGCCCTGCCGCAGAAATCAGGCGTGAATTCAAAACAGATTAGTTTCTTTTAGGGACCATATACAAAACAGCCGGCAATCTGCCGGCTGCTATGTGTTCTTTATTTACCCTTTATCATGTCTGCCATTTGACCGAAGATCGCGGTGTCTGTCTCAAAAATAACCGCCTCATTATCATGATACAACGCAAGCGTGTCTCCGTTATTCACCAGATGCCATCCGCGGATATCAATGTATTCGCTGTAACCTATTGAGGCGTCGGTAACATCAGCCGTTTCTAAAACCGCCCAGTCCTGCGAATCGATCAGCCAGTAAAATGCATTGTCCGCCGTGTAGGTATATTCTTCGCCGGTCTTTTTGTTGATATAAGTGACTTCATTGTCGATGTAATCACCGGTATAGCTGGCGATTAAATCAGAGCCGAAGCTTTCCGCCATAATCTCCTGCATGCGCGCTTCATCAGGCTCATCCACCTGCATCTCATGTTTGTTCAGCACATCGCCGGTTACCGCATCGATAATCATGACGTACTCCATGTTGGAGCTGATCCGGACGCCGGATGAAACGACATAGACTGGAACGTAAGAGACATATGCCTGGCTGTCTGCAAGTTCTGCATCCAGATGCGCCACCGCATAATACTTCAACGCAATGGAATCGATGTCAAATTCCGCCCGCTCTGAGTTAGGGTCGGATTTACTGCTAAACGCATCAATGTCGTCCATGTTCGCTTCAATAATATCGATCAGACTGTCCGGCGATATAATCTCGACTGTGAATTCGGGCTGAATATCACGGATAAACCCGCCGAAATCAATCACTTTGTTATCCCTTATGAACATCTGAATGCGGTCGATATCGTAAATTATTTTCATCTCCTCGCCTTCATAAGCCCCGGTAATCGGCCGATCATAAAGCAGGTCAATACCGTCCAGCTTTTTCTCAAAGGTGAATTCATAATAGTTATATTCCGGCAAAGCTTTCACCTGCTCATTCACATAAAAATCATCCGCGCCGACAAAATCCATAAATTCCTGTGCCGCAGCCGCCGCTTCCTCGCACTGGTCGATCGTGGTCGTTAGCGTTTCGCGTTGCTTCGCTTCATCCGGAACGAGATAATAACTGGATGCACCGATATAAGCCCAGTTCGGCTGATAGAGCAGTGAAGTCACACCCCCGCCCGCATCCTCCGGCCAGATATACTCATACGAGAATCCCTGTTCAACCAGTTTGGCTTCGGCTGCCGTCATATTCGACCGTGCCAGCACATCCCCGTTACGGTCGGTAAGCTGGCTTTTGGTCATATCAAAAAAGGTCCGGTCAATCCATTCGTCCTCTTCAAACAACTTCGGCGATCCGCTGTATACCGTGATTTCGCGATCGCTGTAATCCGCGATATCCGCATTGATATTCAGCACGTACCGGTCAGATTCCAGTACTGACTCAATGTGCCCGGCCGCCGCATGCGTATTCGTGTCCTCCGGTATTTGGCTGTCCGGTGTCTCTTCTTCTGTGTTCACTGCTTTTACGGGTTCTTCCGCACCCGATTGAGTGCATGCCGTGGTAAAGCATCCCACTATCAAGACCATCGTCACAATGATGGTTATTAACGTCATCCACTTCGATTTCTTTGTTGGTTTCAACATATTCTCCACTCGCTTTCTGATCTTGCTTTTGTCCTTACAGAAAGAAATCACAGCGGGTGTCTTTATCCCGCCCTGTGTCATCCGGATCACATCCAGCAATCCCTGCGAATATTCCAGCACCTGTGCGTGGTTGTGGCGTTTTAATACCATGTCATCGCACGCCAGCTCAATATCCTCAAGGTATGCATTGTTGCCCAGATAAATCAAAGGATTAAACCAATAGATAATTTTGGCCAGCAGCCAAAGGTGGTTTTTCAGCACATCGCGCCGCTTGATGTGCGCCATCTCATGAAAGAGAATCAACTCGGTTTTATTTGTCCCGATGGCGTCCAGCAGTCCTTCCGGCAATAGAATCTTTGGCCGGAAAGTGCCGGATGTAATCGGCGAATCAATGCCTCGGCATTCATAGACCCGGATAAGCAGGTGTATGCCCAGCTTGTTGCCGCCGATATACAGCATCTTTAAAATTTCGCCGTCAATCACCGGCTTTTGGCTTTTTATACCTCTTCGGAAGCGGCAGATACGGACTAGATTGATTGCCAGCGCGGCCAGCATCCCGATCGCCCAAATCATAAAGATCATTTCCCAAAGGTGTCCGCTCCATATCAATGCCGCTTTTGCCGGCTCACCGTCTGGCACTGCTGTTGCTTCTCTCTCCAGCAATGCATCAAGCGATATATCAGGCGGTTCATTGATATCTGTCCGACTGTCCGCTTGCGTATGCACTTCACCGGATTCAACGGCCTCTTCGGATGTTAGGTTCTTCTGAACCAATTCGCTGATATGAAACGGCGTCCCGATTGTCACCGGAAGCATCAGCCGTGCAATCACCAGAATCCACAATACCGACAGCACCCGAATATCCAGTTTTTTTGCAAACAATGCCCTGAGCCCCAGTACACCCGCAATCATAACCGAAGAGAGCACTGCGACTTCAATCAGCCCTTTGATGACTGTTTCCATCTATGCTTTCTCCTTATATGATTTAATCAGTCGTTCCAGATCCTCAATTTCATCCAGGTTCACCTTTTCGTTATTGATGAGGCCTGCTACCATATTGGTGAGTCCCTTATAGTTTTTCTTTAGAAACCCGTCTGCCACAGCGGCCAGATATTGCTCCTTTGAAATCAATGGATAGTATTTAATTTTACGCTCACTGATTTGGTTAACGCCCAGCATGCCTTTGTCTGCCATGCTCTTGGTATAAAACTTGATCATATGCCGCGACCAGCCGTGTTGTTCCCCGATCATGTTAAATACCTCTCCGTTAGAAAGCTCACCGTGCTGCCACAAGACTTCCATTATGATTCTTTCTGTGTGTGTTAGCTTTGTTTCGCTCATGGTATACCTCGCTAATTAGGGTAGAATTCTTTTCCCATGATTAAGGTAAACCATCTCTCCCATAAAGTCAATATAATTCACTGTTGTTTACAAATTCATCACATTTAAAAATAAGCATAAAAAAGCCGGTATATTCACCGGCTTTATTTATCAGGTCAAAATATGACTCCCGACCCGTTCAGCCCCTATTATCAAGCCAAATCACTGAGCCGTCAACCGCATTAATACACATCAATGTATCTGCCGTTACCCAACGACTCGTAGCATCAAAGTATTCACCTGCTTTTAGGCCATTGTCATTCGCGTACCGTTCCGTTGCACGGCACAATACCTGTCCATAGAACGTCCAAGCCGGTACAACTCGGAATGTTCCCGTTGATTTTTCTTTATACATGACAAGCTCAAACACAATCCGGTTCACCTTTACATCCGCATGATCGAAAAAGTCAAATTCGTCCAGATAGGTTTCCCCCGCCTGTTCTTTAAATACCTCAATCGCCTCAGTATAATTGATGTTTAAATCATTTAGTTCTTCGGTGATGCGATCCAGCTTCATTGGTGCTAACCATTTAAACTGCTTCAGCTCATTATCTTTTACCCAAACGAGTATCTTTTCAAACGGCTCAGCGAATTCCCCATGGCTGAAAGTGAAGGAAACCGTTCCGTCTCCGATAACCCTTTCAAAGGCAAAGATATGGAAGTATCCGTCACTGCCAATCTGCTCTCTCGGCGCATTATCACTTGCCGTATACCAGATGGCATCTTCCAACAAATATGCCTTATCTAACCTGACGCCTTGAATCCCTGCCTGCTTTATAAAATCTTCCGCAACTTTCCTTGCAGCTAAAAACATTTCGTCTTGGGAATCAATGTCAAGCGGAGTGGATTCGATTGGATCAAATTCCTTTTCGTTACCTTCATAATTTTTCAGCAGTACTTGGCGAAATGAAGAATCCGAAGTCTGAGCTGCAATGATCCCTGGATAGTCTTCCCCTGTCTCAACACTACCGACAAATCCCATTGAAGAATTAACATCGTCAAAGTCGGCTAGCGGCACTTCATCCGGTGCGTTCACCATTGCTTTTTTAATCTTCTCTATCTGAATATCCGCGACTTTTCTCAGCTCATCTAAGTTTTTTGCGCCGCTGGCATCCGCCATATCAGAGTTCATGTCAGTTGCGCTCTCATTCACGCGTTCAATTGCGCTTTCATACATCGCTTTGGTCATCACACCGTATTGGAAAACAGGCACATCACCAAACATAACGTTGGTTAGCCTCTCAACCAGCTCTGGCGTAATCTCCTGTTCGTCTAAAACCGCGATTGGAAAGCTTGAGATTTTCGGCATATAGACTTCAGCGTCAATGTCCACCGTCACCGTTTCATCATCGTTATCCCAATAATCAAACGCATTGATAATTTCGGCCCCGGTTCGCTCCGCCTTTTCTTCCGGTGAATCGGCTTCCTTTTCAACAGCCGTATCTTCGGAAACCAGAATTGCCTTCTCTGGCGCTTGCATGTCATTATCCTGCTCTTGTTTCATACAAGCCGTCGTGAAGCATCCAATGATCAGCATAAGCGCAATCACACAGACCAGTACTGTTGCAGTTGCTTTTTTCTTGGTTGGTTTTAACATTATTTCTACTCTCTTTCTGACTTTTGTCTTATGTTGGCTGAACGGGACAAAAGCCGGCACAGCAAATTCACCCTGGGTATACTTCACCATATCGAGTATCCCCTGAATGTATTGGAGCATATCCTCCTTGCTGTGCTTTTGCCTGACAATGTCGTCACATAGTAGTTCAATGTCCTCCTGATATTTAAGATAACCGATATAGACCATCGGGTTAAACCAATAAATGATTTTGGCTAGCAGCCAAATATAGTTCTTTAACATATCATTGTTTTTGATATGAATCAGCTCATGAAAAATAATCAGCTCGGTTTTATGCTTGCCGATGCGTTTTGTCATGAGCGTCGGCAGAATAATCTTCGGCTTTAATAATCCGCATGTAATCGGCGAATCAATATAATCGCTTTCAAAAACAGCAACACTGCGCCGGATGCCCAAGCGGTGGCAGTCTGTATAAACCTTCTTTGCAACTAAACTGTTTGATATAAACCGGATTGACCGGATACGCTTTTGAAATGACACCAGCCTGACGATACTGATGATTGCCGCAGTTAAAGCGCCTGCTGCCCATACCCAAAACACAATCTGCCAAATGCTCAACGATTTTAGTATGGCGGTTATTCCTGTATAAGCATTTAAAGGCGCTTCAGCTGTTCTGTCGCTCATCTCTGCTGCGACTGCTTCGGCCTGCGGGATTATTTCATTTTCCGCTCCGGCAGAAATATCATGCACACTTTCAGGTGCCATGATTTCTTCCGTTTCTAAATCAGCGGGAGCGGATAAAACAACAGCTTTTTCCTGCGCAGGAAATAGCCTAATGACGTTGACAGGCGATTGAATGGTAACCGGCAGAATCATCCGGAACAAAACCAACGCCCACAGCATCACGAATACTCTCTGATTGAGTTTCCGCCCAAGCACTGTTCTCAACCCTAAAATCACTAAAACCATAATTGAAGAAAGAAGTGCGATTTGCATAATCGTTTTTATCGTCAGGAACATCAGTCGTTCTCCTCAAAGTTCTTCAGCATTTCTTCCAGTTCTAAGATCTCCTGCTTGCTGACTTTCTCATTGTTAATCAAGCCGACGACCATATGTGACAGCCCGCTGTAATTATTTCTAATAAAACCGCTGGCTGCATTAGCAAGATATGCTTCTTTAGAAATCAGCGGATAAAACCGCATCTTCCTTTCACTAATCTGATTAATACCAAGCAATCCCTTATCCGCCAACCCTCTGGTATACAGTTTCACCATATGTCTGGACCAGTCGTGCTGTTCACCGATTAATGAGAAAATTTCGGTATTGGACATCTCCCCTTTTTCCCATAGAATCTCCATAATGATTCTCTCTGTATGGGTGAGTATGGTCTCGCTCATGGCATCCCCCTTTATTTTAAGGTATAATATAACTACCGTATTAAGGTATATTATATATACCGTAAAGTCAATAGAATTCACTGATGTTTACAAATTCATCACATTTTAAAAGCCGATTCCTTCGAATCGGCTTTTAAATGCTTATCTTTTGTTTTTACCAGCTGACACCGACACCGTCTTTTTCACCCGTATCGGCCACCATTGATGCACCATAGTACTTCCCGTCATAGCTGAAGTCGGCCTGGTATTCAATCAACCATCCGGTCATAATCGTAATCCCTTGATACTTCAAGTCGTCGGGATCCATACCATATTCTTCAGATATGTATTGCCTCGCCTTGGCAACCAGCTCCTCTTCACTGAGCAAGTCCAATTCATCCAGAACCGGGTCAACCCTGAGTGTGCCAAAATCACCTGATGCATTTCGGATACCTACAGTTGCAGTAAACGAATAATCCCTTATCGTGGGGTTATCCGAAGTATAGCGAAACTTGAATATCCGCATGTCCGGCAGGTTTTCATCCTGGCTTTGGTAGCTATCCGTTATCACAATCTCATCACGATCGGCGAATCGGACCTCTTCAATCAGGTAGTCTAATGCAAGGGCTTCTGCCTCGCCTTCATTTAGGGCCGGTTCCTGATCAGACGCTTCTGCTTTTATGCCGATTGCAATCAACTCGCCCTTGCCGTTGATTTCACAATAGACCTGGTTATTATCATCACTCGTGCCAAGTATGGCTTCGGTATAACACACATCATCTTTTTCAATTCCGCCTACGAAGCTGACACCCTGTGATGCTTTTGGGAAATAGTCTGTAAAATACCCTTCAAAGATGCCCTTTAATTCAGCGTCCGAGTATTTTGTTGAAGCGCTTATCTCATTCAGCTTTGTGCTCAGCGACCGTAGATGTAAGACAGATCTCAGCAAACGGACCATCGTCATGCCATCATCCAGCGTAAACATCAGAATTGAATCGTCATAATACTGTTCGCCATCGATAAATTCGACTGCAGCGCTGTCCGTCAGCGCATATCTGAGCGCTGCCTGCTCTTCCGCCTCCGTGATGCCCCATAGATAGGCGGCAGTGTACCGCGCATAAATGGCATAGACTTCCCCGCCCGGGCTGACGTACGCGCGTAAGGTGCGTACCGCGCCTTGCGCATCCGTTATTTCTCCGGATACGGTATAAGATGAGATTTCCGATATATCGCGTTGTTCGACTTCTAAATCCAAGTCATGTGCTTCCCACAATTCAATCGCACGCTCAGAAACATTTTTTAACACCTGTTCTTCGCCGACATCCGTGTCGTCTTCTTCACCCGACATGATGTATGATATGCCCCGCAAGGATCCGCCATAAGCATATATCGAATAATACGTTTCATTTTTCTCATCCACTACTTCGTGAATCCGCGTGTTATCCGTCATTTCTAATGAATGGTACTCAAGCACTGCGCCTTCCGGAGCGTACTGCTCGGCAATCGCTACCGCCTGATCCTCATCAATGATGGCATTCATATCCACCGCCGGTGTTTGTGTCTCGGCCGTCTTAATCGCTGTAGCGGATTGCACATCGTCCGGTATCTCTGCCGGTGCAGGTTTCATGCAGGCTGTGGTAAAACAGCCGACTAAAATCGTTATCATCACCACCACCGCAAGCACGCCTGCGATCTTGGATTTCTTTTTGGGTTTCAGCATGTTCTCTACTCTCTTTCTTAGTGTCGAATTGTCTTTGCAAAACGAGGAAAGAACCGGGATTGTCTGTCTGACCTTTGAACGCTTGATGACGGCGAGCAAAGCCTCGGAGTAGACGGCTTTTTCTCCGGCATCCAGCATTTTCGCCGCCATTTCATCACATGCCTGTTCAGTATCCGTCAGATACGCGTTATAAGCCGCCCATACCAGCGGATTAAACCAATGAATGACTTTCGCGGCAAACCAGAGCGCGTTTTTGAACAGATCTTTTCGCCGGATATGGCACATTTCGTGCAGGATGACCATTCTAAGCTTATCGCTGTCCAACACCTGAACGAGTCCGGCAGGCAGGATAATCATGGGTTTAAATATCCCCATCACAACGGGAACATCCACCCACTTGGTTTCGATGACCACAATCGTCCGTCTGATATTCAGCCGCGCTTTATGAAACAGAACCATGTTTAGGATAAACCTGGTACTGACCAACCGTCCCTGAAGCACTTTATGCCGGAACGCGGCCATGCGCCACAGACAAACGCCGATCACTAATAGAGCGCCGGATATCCATGCCCAGAAAACCAGCTTTGAGTCACTGAGTGCCGAACGCAGCCTTGACCAAATCTCTGCCGCGCTGATACTCTTGTCCGCCGTTTCGGTCTCGCTCATCGCCTCGCTCTGGACTGCGTTTTCACCCATACCAGCCGGCAAATCACTTAGCGCGTCCGCAGTCCACACATCTGTAGCCTGAGCGGTATCATTCAGTTCGGCTGCGGATTCTGCCCGCTGCCAAAGCTGTTCGCCCACATGAACCGGCGCATCAATCGTCACCGGCAGAACCAGCCGCACCAGCACCATCAGCCACAATACGTTCAGCATCACAGTCTTCATACTGCGGCCGGCCGCCAAACGCACCAAAAACACCACCGCAATCGCAACCGCAGACAGCAAACTGGTCTGCAGCACATTCAGTGTCATCTGACTCATGAACTTACTCCGATCTGCTTTCTTTATATTCCCGAATCAGTTTTTCTAAATCTTCGATTTCTTCATCAGAAATCTGCTCGTTTTGCATGAGCCCCGCCACCATATGCGACAATGATCCGAAATACTTGTTAAGATAACTGCCGGTTACGTCTGCGCCGTACTCGGCCTTGGCGACCGCAGGCGTATAGATATAATCGCGCTTGTTTTTTTGCGCCGTCGTTACCAGGCCTTTTTCGACCAGACGCTTTAAGTACGTCCCGACCGTCTGGCGGGACCAGCCGAATTTATCCAACAGCGTCTTGCATATCAACGCGTTGTCCGCCTCGCCCTGGCTCCACAGTATTTCCATCACCGCATAATCGGCTTCTGATAAGTTTGGATAATTACCCATGTGCATGCACCTCTGTTAATAATATAGACGTATATTTTACGTCTATACGGATAGACTACACACATTCGTCCATTTTGTCAATCGTAATCGGGGTTGTTTACAAATTCATCACATTTGGGGAATGGGTGGCTGGGGATAAAGAAAAAATCACCTGCGGAAGGTGATTATATTAGAATCAGTTGTGTATTTGTTAAAGTTAAAACGCACGGTGAAAGTTCTCTGGCCTTTGATATTAATCCGTGTGGCATTATTATATCCTCCACTTAGTTATCAGAGAAAAGTTCTTCATATTTGTTTTTCGCATCAACAAATGGAGCAGTTAGAAAATGTTGCAACTTTGTGTAATGAGCAAAAGCTTCAGCACACTCTAAAAAAGCGTTATTGTATCTCGCACCAGGCTTATACCCTATGTTAAGCTCAATAGTGTGATTTTCTTCAGCATGTGTCATTGCATAAAATGATTTTTCAGAATGGTGAATATAGCCAGAACATTGCTGATAAACACCAATGACTCTAGAATCCTTCTCAGCCAATCTTTCCAATAAACGCCGATCAGACATTTTTTTTCCCTTATCGTCTTTCAAATTATTAATTTTAACCTTCCCATTTCGCAAACTACTAGCTACTGCTCCAGTATCTTCAGCAATATAAACAGCATTCAATCAGGAACATGTTTCTATTTAATAGGCTTAAGGGATAAAAATCATTTTGCATCAATGTTTTACTAACAATTCTTTTTCCCAACTCGATACTATCTTTACGAAGGCTCTGAAGTTGTTCAATTATTCTTGAAATTTTCATTTCATAACTATCAGTCATATGCGCCTCTTTAACTAAATAGTTCTTTGCTTTTCCCTAAATTACAATTATTATAGCATTTCCTATTATATCCGGCTACTCGATGGCTACAACAATCTAAAATATTTAATTATTCTCGCTTTATATGGTATTCTCCAAACAAAAACCACCATTTAGGTGGTTTTTTAATGGTGGAGGCGAGGGGAGTTGAACGAATGGGCACTCAATATTTTATGCATAATATGTATTTATATGTCATATCTTCTACTAAATATTAGTCGCAAAATCTACTACTTTTGCCCAATTCTACGTGATTATGTTAAGTATTTTTTGTAAAAAAAGCGCATGGCTACAGGTGGCTATTTATTGCGGTGCTAATAATTTAATAATTTACCTAAATTTTTAGTTAAAAATTACTTCAAATATTTCTAAAAGAGGGGTTGAGAATTTCGAACAATCCTTTTACACATCTGCTGAAAATAGTGACGATTTGCGCTAATCTCCCCTCGTATAATTACTATTTGTGCGCTAATCTCCCCTCGTATAATTACTATTTGAATGAGTGTAGAAAACTTACTTTTATTACCGTTTATAATGCTCGCTAAAAGTTTTTCGAACTCCCGCCCTTTGTTGCAGAATGCGCTTCGCTTCTTCCACCAGTCAGTTGGTGTTACTTTTTTAAAACTTTTTAGCCAACTAGCTAAACAATAAAAAGTGAACACGATTTCCAACTGCGATTCTAAATTTTACCTGTACTCATTTGCCCATTTTCACAGCCATTTAATGCAGAAAAAGCGTAAACCCGTACGCGTTTTGTTTATATTTGCATGTTATATATCGTAGGGTTTTGGATCTCACGTGACATATTTGTGACATTAGAAGCTAAATGGCTATTTGTTCAAATTGTAATAAATTACTTAGCGCTGTTAATATTGAACTCCATAGAGTAAAACTAGGCTTTTGCATTTAATTCTGTTTTCTCCATAACAAAGGAATATGGGCTTTCTATATACATAAAAGATAAACATTATTTGAGAATGTAGATAAAATTGTATAATTATACCATACACAGCCTCTTTATTCTGCTTTTTTAGATTTTTGCACCAGAACCAAGAGCCGGAATCCATATAATATTACCCTTGATTCTGCATGTCAGGCGATATAATGTCTAAAACCTTTGAAATATGATCAATTGCAATATCAGGATCAATGAATGCTCCCGAAAAGCTCTCATGATGCACCCATGATGTTTCGTTATCTATTAGGCAGCTTGTCATCCCAACATCTCTTGCAAGTGCAACATCATGTGAGCTGTCCCCCACATACAGCACCTCAAAAGGCTGAACATTGAAACGGTCGAATATCTTCTTGCAGCGCATTGCTTTATCCACTTCATCAACATCAGCAGGTTCGATCATATCAAATAAATAGCCGATTTCTTTTCTCTCAATAATACGTTCAACAAGTTCTTTTTTTGAGTTCGTTAAAAGCGTCACCAAATATCCTTTTTCTTTTATTCTGGCGATCGTTTCAATACTCCCTTCAATAATACACATATCGTCTACCAAATCGTCAATATCAGTCCGGTAAAAGTCTGACAGTCCGTGAAGCGCTTCTTCCTGTTTGTCTTTTGGCAATGTGTTGGAAAAAATAATATCCATCGTATTTCCCATCATTTTCGATATCTGATTTTTGTCCATTAACACGCCGTATTTTTCTAAATACCTTTGAAAGCATCCGGCATGACAGAAAAAAGAATCCACGATTGTGCCATCCATATCAAACATTACCATTTTATATTGTTTCATAGCCTTTTTATTAAATCCCTTCAAACACTGGATCGTATTTTTTTCATGTAATTACCAATTGAAAAGCGGATTGTCTCTTGCGGACATCCGCCATATTGACTGCTCTTATATATGATGGCCGTTGTCACCGTATTATGGCAGGGTGCTTTCGGATCTGTCCACAGCAAATTAAACTTATCATTGGGCAGTATTACTGATCTTTTTAAACTCAATTGTTTAATTGCTTAACGTTGTAATCAGTTTTTGAAATTTTTGATATCCCTTTTCATAATACACCGCTTTTGACGCGTCAGGGCAATAGGTTTCCCATTTTGCCGATGTGTGCTCTACTGCTGAAAAATTCTTAAACAGGCCGCAGCCAACTCCGCCGATAACGGCTGTTCCGCGCGCTGTCGCCGACTGCAGTTCCGGAGCACATAGAATTTTTACCCCACAAATATCTGCAATCATCTGGCACCACCGGCCGCTTCTCGCACCGCCTCCAATAATCCTAAGTGTTTCCGGAGCAGCTCCGTCCTTTGTAATAAACGGCATCATCGCACGCATGTGATATGCAACACCCGCCGTTACAGCATCTATCATGTCCAACGCATCATGCTCCATTGAGAGTCCGTTAAATGAGCCCCTAAGACCGGGCGCCGACGGCATTCCGCCTCTGATATAGGGCAGGAATATCAGTTCGTTTTGCTGTTCGTTATAATCTTTTTCACGATTCTCAACCGCACGATAAAGATAGTCTCTCGCTTTTTCTGCGGACCTGCTGTCTTCTGAAACACTATCCGCCAGCAAATCAATCATCCACTGCTTACATATTCCCCCGCCGAAGCTTACCAACTGAGAAGCAAGCAATCCGTCCACCGCGTGCCGGAGCACAAACGGCCTGAATGATTCATCCGAAAGAAAATCATCCGCCTTGTAGCTTTTTGACAGCCAGGTCGCGGAGCCTAAATTGATATAATACACGTCTTCACCGGTCGAACCCGCCCCGACAGATGCGCTGATTACATCCCCCGCACCTTCTATGACAGGCGTTCCCTGCTTAAGGCCGCAAGCTTCCGCCGCCTCATGTGTAACTCCGCCGACGACATCGGTTGAATTCAATACTATCGGAAGCTTATTTTTATCTATTTCAACCGCCTCGAGAATCTCCTCCGACCATGTTTGGGTTTTAATATCCATCAGACCGTAATTTGTACCGTCAGAATAATCCGTACAGCGTTTTCCTGTCAGCTTCATGTTAATATAATCTTTGGTTCCAATAAAACAGTCGGTCTTATCATAAATATCCGGCTGTTCTTCTTTGGTTTTCAGTATTTTTGCCGCAGGGTATATCGGTACATCCATTCCGCATCCAGTGATACGGTAGAAGGATTTTGCATCTATAGCCTTTTCAATAACACGCGCCTGACTGACGGCTGAAAAGTCCGCCCAAAGCGGCGTTTTTTCCATCAGCAGCCTGTTCTGACTGTCCACCGGAATACATCCGTTCATATGGCCGTCAATACAAACACAGGCCACATCCGCCGGATCAACTTTTGCTTCCGCAACCAGCTTTTTCATAGACTCAGCAATATACTGCCACCATTGTTCAGGGCTCTGCAGCACGCTGCCGTCGTCAAAATACCAGGTATCTGTTCGGTTATAGATATACCCTTTTAGGGCTAAGCTTTCATCAAATATACAGCTTTTTACTCCGGTCGTACCGATATCATGTGCGATTATATATCTCATTTTTTTGCCTTCCACGGATTATGTGTTGCGAGAATACCCCCGTCAATGCTGACTACAGAACCTGCAATCGATCCGGCCGCATCGGATGATAAAAACATAACGAGCTCAGCAATTTCTTCGGGTTGGGTGAATCTGCCGATCGGAATGGTTTTCAGCTTATCTTCCGCTCTTTTTTTTAAAATATCACGTGTCATCTCGGTTTCCACAACTCCAGGCGCATACGCATTGACTCGAATCTGATGCGGCGCATATTCTGCTGCCAGCACACGCGTCAGAGTCTCCACGCCTGCTTTTGAGACGCAGTACGCCCCCATTTCAACACTGGGCATAGCGGCTACATTGGAACTGACATTGATAATAACGCCGCCGCCCGCTTTTTTCATGCCAGGAAGCACTGCTCTGCAGCAATTGAATACTCCGGTTAAATTAACAGCCAATACCGCGTCCCAATCAACCTGCGCCATTTCTTCTATCATGGCTCGACGTAGTATCCCGGCATTATTAACAAGCCTGTCTATTCCGCCGAATTGATCGGATATCGTTTTAAAAACAGAATGAACTGCCTCTGGATCCGCAACATTGCAGGCAAAACTTTTTACCGATACGTCAGGGTAAGCGTCTTTTAATTTAGCCTCGGCTCTCACCAACGACTGTTCGGAAATATCAATCAACGCAACAGATGTGCCGTTTTGGCAATACGCTTCAGCAATCGCATATCCAATCCCCTGTGAGCCGCCGGTTACAACTGCAGTTTTGTTTTTTAAATCACTAGAATAATTGCCCATATTTTTTACAAAAGAAGTTCTTTTGTATCCACACTCCCTTTCTATATCGTTGCTATATCCACCGATATCTATTCTTAGACAGCAAGCATAAAGCCTCCGTCTACTAAGAGTATCTGACCCGTTACATACGAAGATGCATCTGAAGCAAACATTAATATCGGACCTAGCAGATCGCTGATTTTTGCCAGTTTATGAAGCGGTACACGATTGATTCGATCCATTTCGCGTTCTGAAAGTGCTTTATCCTGTTCTCCCTTTAATACATTTTCACGGATATCAATAAAGCCGGGCGCAACCGCATTAACACGGACGTTGTTTTCGGCAAACTCATACGCTAATGATTGAGTCAGCGCCGCAACTGCAGTCTTCGCCACCGTATAGCTCGCTTTATAGGAGCCTTTAACATAAGCAAATGAGGCCGTTGATGCAAAATTCACAATGCTCCCGCTTTTCTGGGCGGCCATATGCCGCCCAAAAACCGTACAGGAAATGAAATAAGTATCGACGTTAATTTTAATATCTGTTTTCCATCGTTCATAAGGAAGATCCAGCGCTTTCACGCCTATCCCAAAAGTACATGGCAGATTAATGAGAATATCAATACTGTTAAAGTCCTCTTTTATCTTTAAGGCAGTCGCTTCCAGAGCCTCTGGGTTTGTTAAGTCACATTCATAAAAGCGACTTCCCGGATTCTGCTCTTCGACCAGCTTCCCGCCGGGATTGATATCAATAGCCGCGACATTTGCGCCCTGCTCAGCGATTAAACCGCACAGCATCATGCCTACAGTTCCCGCAGAACCGGTAATCACAACCGTTTTTCCTTTTATCGAAAAAAGATTTTCGGCCATTACTTCTCTCCTTTTTCTTTGAGATATTCCTCATATATTTCCACGGTCCATTTTGCGGCGTTGCCGCATACTGATGTGCATCCCCAATCGTGTGCACCCGCTTCTTCGAACTTTCGTTTTTCATCCGGATCGGTAATACTGAACGGCCGCCCGTATAATTTCCTATGAATCGAATGGCATATTACAGAGCCATATTCTTCTATATACCGGTCATGCAGTTTTTTTGCTAATGCGAAATTATCATAGTTTTTTGAAGATGCTCTGGGTTCATTCGGATCAGCACCGATGTCTTCCAGTTTCCGTCCTGTATGCAGGCCAAAGAACAGCAGTCCCCCGGCATATGCCCCGCACATGCCATCGCCCATGATTGCTCCGCCAGCTGAAAATCCGGCCATTGATTGATAAACCAATGAGTTTTTTTCATCATAGACTTCCATCAATGCTAGAAGCGTAGACTGTGAACATCCTTTTAGTTCTTTTTCGTATTTATAGCCAAGTTCATAAGCTTTTTTTGCTTTTTCTTCTGTTGTCATCGTTTTCTCCTTTTTACGCCTGTTGGCATGCTTTTAATACCGCTTCCGCAAGCGTTGGATGCACATGTATCATTGAGCTGACAGATGTGGTTGTTAAATCACAATGAATTGCAAGCGCCATCTCATGAATCAAGTCTGATGCATGCGGCCCGATAATTTGAACCCCTAAAATCTTCTTTGTGTGCTTGTCGGCAATCAGCTTTACGAAGCCGTCCATTTCATCGCTTACCATGGCTTTCCCGTTGCTCGAAAACTTTGAAACCGAGACCAGATAATCCACTCCCTGTTCCTTCGCTTTCTGTTCGGTAACTCCCACGCCGCTGATCTCAAGGTTCGTAAATATAGACCACGGAACGACCTTATAATCCATAGGGAGATTTTCGCCTAAAATATTTTTAGCGACAATTTCCCCCTCCATTCTTGAAACATGTGCAAGTGTACCGCCAATAACATCTCCCATTGCGTAAATATGATTAACCGCTGTTTTTAAATAGCTGTCTACCTGGATATGCCCTTTTTGATTGGTTTTAATCTCCGTATTTTCAAGCCCTATTTTATCCGAATTTGGGCGCCTGCCGACAACGACCATGATTTTTTCTGTTTCAATGGTTTTACCGTTTGACAGTTTACATGTATACCCGTTATTCTTCTTCGTATAAGACTCAACTTTTGTCCCAAGCTGGATATCAACGCCCAGACCGCTAAGCTCTTGCTGCATTAAATCAGCAACATCAGCATCCACCGGCGGGAGTATTCTGTCCATTAATTCGACCATGGTAACCTTGACACCGAAATTTGCAAATATATTTGCAAACTCACAACCGATAACACCGCCGCCAATAATCAGTAAGCTTTCGGGCAGACTGTTCATCGAGAGCGCTTCGCGATTCGTCATGATATCCGCATCATCATTAAACGGCGGGATCGTCGCTGACGACGAGCCGGTATCTATGATGATATGCTTTGCTTTGATCTCAAAGGGCTCGCCTTCATTCGGATCTACTCTGACCGTCTTTTCATCGACAAAGCTGCCAAAACCCATAAACAGGTCTATGCCTACTTTATTAAACTTGGATACACAGCCGGATTCCAGTTTTTTGACATGCCCATTCGTCCGTTCCATCGTCTTTTCAAAGTCCAGACTCCACGGCCCAGCGGTTATACCATATGTATCCGCATGATTGATTTTATCAATACATGCCGATACAGATACCAGGCTTTTCGTGGGCATGCAGCCCCACTTCAAACACGTTCCGCCTAGCACTTCCCTTTCAACGCACGCAACGGACAAACCCTTTGATGCCAGAATCGGTCCCGCAACATAACCACCGGGGCCTCCGCCTATTATGACTACATCTTTAGTTAACTGTTTCATTTTGTCTCCTATTCTATCTTTGACCTGCTGTATGCACCGACGATGATCAAAATGATAACGCCATTCAATATCGTCTGTAAATTTTCATTCAAGCCCACCATTCCGAGCAGACTATATAGAATCGAAAGCAGCATGACACCGAGAAAAGTGCCGCCGACTCCGCCTTTGCCGCCTGAGAATAGCGTTCCACCTACAACAACTGCTGCAATGGACTGCAGTGTAATGCCTGAACCAACACCGACTCCGCCCTGGAATGTCGGATATGGTGTCCGCGCCTGCCCCAGATAAAAGAGTCCGGCGATAACAGCGAATAATCCACTGAGCATATAAACCATAATCTGCGTTCTTTCTACGCTCATTCCGCTGAAACGGGTCGCCATGAGATTGCTGCCCAATGATTTAATCTTCCATCCCGGAAGCGTCTTGTTCAGTATAAACGACATAATCACCGTCAATACCACCCAAATTAGTGTACGTACCGGAATGCCGTTAAACCCGCCCTTGGTTCCGGATCTAAATATGCGGTAAATCGAAAATTCGGTCAGGCTTTCTGCCGCTTTCCCTCCGCCACCGCCGCCGGTTGCCACATATAGCACACCGGTTAAAATAATCATCATAGCCAGCGTTGTAACAACAAAGGAAATCTTCAGCTTCGCGATACAAAATCCATTAATGAAGCCGATGACAAGGCCAAGCGCCAGACATATCAGAATACCCTGCATCAGGTTCTCGCCCTTCATGATCTGTGAACCCAGCATGATTGTAATCCAATATACCGCACCAACAGACATATCAATCCCGCCTGACAGGATAACAATCGTTTGAGAAATCGCCAGTATCCCGAACATGGTGTTTAAGTACATAATGTTAATCAGGTGGTTTGCAGAAAAAAAGCTTGGTTGTACGATCCCCGCCACAATAATCAGCAGCACCAGTGCGAGCCCTATAACGAAGAGCTGCATATTCTTTTTGATTTTTGTCAGAAATTTATAATTAAACATTTTTGCTTCTCCGATTCTGCAATAGAATTTGTATCCCTGTTACGATTAGCAACAACAGCCCCTTGATAATAAATTGGTACCATGATGAAATCTCAAAAAACTGCAGTATGTATACAAGAGATGCGATAATCAGTGAACTGGATATCGTGCCACTATATCCTCCTACACCGCCGGATACGAGTGTGCCGCCCATGAAAACAACAATAAATGAATCAAACAAATATCTGGCACCTGATTCCGCGTTTCCGCTGGATATCCGGCATGCAATAAATACCCCGGACAGTGCAGAAACCGCCGCACTGATCGTATATACCAATACCTTTGTCCGCTTAACCCGGATTCCAGACATCTGTGCTGCTTTTATATTTCCGCCGACGGCATATATCTGGCGTCCGAGCGACGTTTTATTCAGCATCAGTGTTCCGAGAATACCGAATACAATAATCATAACCAATGGGATATAAGCAAAGTTACCGACGGAAAGCAGAAAGAAATTTCTCAATCCTTCCGAAATATATCCGCCAGGGCTTGGTCTTAACGCCAATCCTAAACCATTGAGCACAAACATAATGCCAAGGGTCATGATAAACGGTTCAATCTTAAATATCGTAATCCCCAGCCCGTTAATCAGTCCAACAATGATTCCCACGACCAGTACAGCAATCACGGCCAAAATCAGGCTGCCTTCCATTAGATATGAGCATATTACAGTTGAAAATCCAGCCAGTGCTCCGACTGATAAATCAAATCCGCCGCTTAACACAACAATAGTCTGAGCAAATCCAATCATAACAATCGGTACTGCCGCAGCAAATATCGCCGAAAAAGTGTTGGCCGATCTGAAGAAAGGCGAACTCACCGCAGCAATCAGCCATAACAGGGCCAGGATCACATATGTATACTGCTCTTTGACAAATCTTTTAATCATATCTACACCATTAATCCCTATCTATAATATGAATGCAAAAGTTCTTCTTCTTCAACCGACAATCCGTCAAACTCCGCAACAATGCTTCCTTCGCACATAACAACAATACGATCAGGTAGTTTCAGAATCTCATCCCGTTCGGTAAACAGCGCAAGGCATGATAATCCGGAATCGGCCAGTTCTCTTAACAATTTGTAAATCTCTAATTTTGTGGCAATATCCAACCCGACAGTCGGCTGATCAAGCACCAGCAGTTTAGGATTTGCCAGCAGATAACGCGCAATAACAACTTTCTGTCTGTTACCGCCGCTTAAAAAGCGAATCAATTTTTCGAGCCCCGGCGTTTCGATCTTTAACCGTTCAACCATTTTCTGAGCAGTTTCATATTCCGCCTTACAGTTGATTACGCCAAGCTTTGTCCGTTTATGCAGGCTCCCCATCACCATATTGAACAATAGGTCGTGCTCTCCCCAAATTTCTTCCTCATCCCGCTTATCAGAAAGATATATAACTCCGTTGTCCATGGAATCCTTAATCTTGCGGATTTTTGTTTCTTTCCCTTCAATTAAGATTTCCCCTTCTTTTTTCGGAAGGACACCGGTAATCGTGCGTAACAGTTCGCTTTGTCCCTGGCCGCTTAAGCCTGATAAGCATACAATTTCGCCTGTCTTCACTTTTAAGTTAATATCATGAAGCGTTTTTGAAGAAAGATGGCGCACTTCTAAAACATCCTGTGCATCACCCGGCGCACCCTTTTTCTGCGGAAACTCAAGCCCGCAGGTCAGCCCTGTCATTAATGTAATGATCTTTCTTCGTTTTTCTTCACAATCATTTTTTTCTTCGTTGTCGATTTGTCCGGAAAGCGTTCCGTCTTTGAGTACCAAAATCTCATCTGAATAGTTCAAGACTTCTTCCATCCTGTGTGAAATAAAGATGAAGGATTTCCCTTTTGCTTTCAATTCCATCAACAGCTTGACGAGTTTCTCCACTGTTTCAAACTCAAGCGCAGAGGTGATTTCGTCCAATATAATTAAATCGACGTCTCTCGCGATTACTTTTGCAAGCTCAACAATACTCTTTTCGCCTTCCGATAGCGTTTTAACTTTTCTGGATGAGTCAAGATTTAAGTTAACCGTTGAGAGTACTTTATCCGCATATTCCATTAGTTTCGCGGATGAGATCAACGGCCCCGTTTTAAATTCATGAATAAAGTCTAATGCAAGGTTTTCAGCAACTGTCATTTCAGGAATCAGCGAATGCTCCTGAAAAACCGCATCAATTTTATATTTATTGCGTGCATCAATCGGGTTGTGGATTTTAGCTTTTTCGCCCTTGATAATCAGTTCTCCAGAATCCGGTTTTTCAAGCCCCATGATGATCTTAACCATGGTTGATTTTCCTGCGCCGTTTTCACCGACAAGCGCGTAAATCTTACCAGACTCCAGAGAAAATGATATGCCTTTCAGTACGTGTACTCCAGGCCAGGCCTTATCAAGTGACCTTACCTGCAATAATTTCTGCATTGTCAAATGCCCCTCTCTTTTTTAGGAGACGGCAACCCGCCTTTCAGCAGGCTGCCGCCTCATTTTAATACCCCAATATCATTGTATCAGAATTACTTAATAATGGAATTTAGTGTCGCATCATCAAGCGGAGTGAATACAAAGATTCCGTCCGGAGCATCTGGTCGTACATAGGTTTCGAAGTCAACATCAGAAATAAACGGTGTAGAATAATAGTACAGTTTTGGCACCGGATATCCCTGAAGCAGCATTTCCATGACATGCACTGCAATCGCGCTATTGATAGAAGGATGGCAGGATGCGCAGGCAGGAATATCATATTCCAAGCATTTCTTCAGGAAACCGTTCTGGTCTTCTGATGCATGCGGATACAAACTGGGATCCATCCCAAGTTCAAGCATACCATCAATGATTGCCAATGACATCTGGCCGCCCTCGGAATAAATTGCATCAAAATCAGGATGCGCTGCTACCATATCAAAGAATTTTGATTTTGCAACGTCCGCTGACCATTCAGCATATTCCATTGCTACGATGTTAATGCCGGGATATTGAGCAAATACAGCTTCGGCGCCGCCGCCTCTGCCTTCGTCAATCGGATATCCCTGTAAACCGCGGAAGAACAAAATGTCGCCTTCGCCGTCAAGTTGATCAACCAGCCATTGCGCATCATTTTTTCCATAGGCAACCGGGTCGTCGGTAATCAGTGACGTATACTCGGTTGAATCCACAGCATTGTTGAATAGAATGATCGGGCATCCGGCCTCATAAATCTTTGTGATTGTTGCATTTAATGCAACAGGATCCAGCGGATCAACGATAATACCGTCAAGCTCGCCATTCTGCCACATCGTGAACATTCCTTCAAGATTCGCAATCTGGGTGTCAACATCCCCCGCGCTGTCTAAATGCATGTATTCTTCTATCAGTGTCGATCTTCCGACCTCACGTTCGAATTCAGCGATACATACTTCCTGCCACGGATTTCCTCTCCAACCGGTAATGAAACCGATCTTGTACGGCGCTTCAACTTTATATTCATAGATTGATGGTGCATTAACAAACCAATCATTCCATGAACCGCCGTAGATCATGATATCAAAGCCGGTATCCGTAGATAAATTATACCGTCCCTGAACACTATCATCACCTTCACTCGTATCATCGCTTACATCCGCTTGTGCCGCCTGGCTTTCGGTTGCTTCCTGGCTGTCACTTTCAACAGCAGTGTCAGCCGTACTTGCTGCGTTACAGCCTGTCAGCATAGCAACCAAAATAACGATTACAACAACGGAGCTAAATAATGATCTCCTTTTCATAGTTTTCTCCTTTCTTATTTTTCGATGATTTTCGATTACTCGGATTTTCTACCATCGAAACTTTTCAACTTTGAATTTACCGGCACCAATGCATCATAGACCTCAGAAAAAATCGGATATATTTCGTTATATACGGCTGTTTCTGTTGCACTGGGCACATAAACATCTTTTACTTTGATAAATTCCTTTGCAGCAGTATTGAAATCTGAGAATATCCCCAGACCAATTCCTGCAAGGATTGCGGCGCCAAGCGAGTTCGCTTCCTGCTGTAATTCCAGCGTACGCAGTTCTTTACCCAGGATATTAGCCTGAATATTGCTCCACAGCACACTCTTCGCACCGCCGCCAATAAAGTTTACGTATTCAAAGTTAAGGCCGGTCTGTTTTTCAATCGCTTCACACATTAATCGAATATTGAAGGACACGCCTTCAAGTACCGACCTTAACATATCATCTTTTGTATTTGATAACTTGAGTCCGACAAAAGCCCCTCTGTCATCCAGATTGTTATGAGGCGCCCCACCGGGAAGCATATTGGGAAGGAATATCAGACCATTTGATCCGGCCGGAACCTTAGATGCCTTACTGTCATACTGGTCATAAACTCCCTTGCCCGTTTCTTTTGACAGCATTGCCTCCGCGTCGCACAAATTACTCTTTACCCATTCATGCGCAACACCGGCTGAGAACATCGCTAGCTGTACAACATATGTATCGGGTATAACGTGACAGAGAGTAAATGGCCGCATCAGATTATCAAACATCGGATTAGAAACCGCCACAGCAAACCATGATGCCGTACCCAAGCAGTTATACGCGTTGCCTTCCGACACCACGCCCGCGCCTAATGCCGCGCAGGATACATCGCCGCCGCCGATTACAACCGATGTGCCTTCCGCAAGACCTGTTTGAGCCGCAGCCTCAGCCGTTACGTATCCCACAACGTCCGTGGATTTGCTAATCTGTTCAGGCAGCTTATCATAATCCAAACCGATTGCATCAATAATTTCTCTGCTCCAGCAGCGCTTATTGATGTCAAAAAGCCCGTTATTTGATGCTTCAGAGAAATCTGTGCAAAAGTTGCCTGTCAGTTTCTGAACCATCGCATCTTTTATACCAAGGAGTTTGTAAGTATTTTTATATACATCCGGAAGGTGTTTTTTAATCCAAAGTATCTTGGCAATCGCATACAGCGGCACTGCCATTCCAGCGCCGGTCATATGATAGAACTTTTCCCAACCGACCGTATCCTCAATGAGCTTTCCTTCCTCGGTGCTTCTGCTGTCTGCCCAGATGATGACGCGGTCCATTAAAATCTTTCCATCCTTAGAAACCGGAAGCAATGTCATCATTTGACCGCTGAAAGAAATTCCTGCAATTTGAGTATTTGATATACCCGCTTCCTCAATTACTTTTTTTGTTGACTGGCAAATTGCACTCCACCAGCTCTCCGGATCCTGTTCCACCCATCCTGGCTGCGGATAAAATGCTTCATATGGAAAATACGTTGAGGCCAGTAATTTCCCGTTTTCATCGTATAGGGACGCTTTATCTCCGGATGTTCCCAAATCATGCGATAAGATTATGTTCTTTGCCATATTCCCACTCTCCATCTTGGTTTTTTAATGCGATTATGCCTGCGATTCAACCCATTGTTCGATTATTTTCATCCCTGAGCTGGTTCCTAATCTTGCAGCGCCAGCTTCAATCATCGCTTTTGCATCCTGCGCTGTTTTAATACCGCCTGCCGCTTTCACTTTTACTTCGGTTCCTGCCACCGCATCTGCCATCAGCTTAACGATTCTCGGCGTTGGCGGTTCAAGAAAGCCCGTTGAAGTTTTTACAAAATCGGTTCCGGCTTGCGCGTATATTTCACATGCTTTGACAATTTCGTCATCGGTAAGTAAACATACTTCAAAGATTGCCTTCATTATCTTATCTCCGATAGCACTGCGGCACGCTTCTGCTTCTCTTTTCAGTACGTCATAATCCTTATTTTTCAATGCACCAACATTGATAACAAAGTCACAATCCGTTGCCCCTTTGCTGATAGCATCTTTAATTTCAAATACCTTAAGTTCTGCTGACAACGAGCCATACGGAAACGCCAGCGCCGCTGTAATCCCAACGTCAGATCCTTCAAGGAAGCTTACGGCGTCAGTAATATACGCCGGATGAATTGCCACCGTGGCAAATCCGTTCAGCCGGGACTCCAAGCAAATGGTTTCGATCATTTCGATCATTGCATTGGGCTTTAGCTGTGTTTGATCGACCATTTTTGCAACTTCAGATTTTTTCATTGTGCACCCCCTGTCCAGCCAATAACATTTTTCCAAACGCTCGAATGAATCCGATTAACGCCTGCATCAATATACCTGTATGCGTCATCTCCGGTTCTGACACCGCCCGAAACTTCGATTTCTAGTGTACCCCCAAAGACCCTGCGCATAAATGAAATATGTTCAATGACTGTGTTTCCCTGATTCATGCCGCTGTTGGTCTTTACAATATGAATGCCGCATTCCAAAAACATTTTGCATATTTTTTCGAGTTCTTCCAGCGTCATCTGTCCAACTTGCGCCATACCGACAATGTCCAGTTTCCCCTGAGACGCTTCGACAACTTTGAGCATGTCGTCTTTCGCAAGGTCAAAACGGCCGGACTTGATGTAACTATATTGTGCTCCGATATCAAACTCACTGCATCCAAGCGCAACTGCCTTCTTGGTCATCTCAACTTTCATTTCAGTCGTAAAACCGCCAAACGGATATGCAATGATCGTACCAATCTTTCTGTCCGGCATCAGTTCCTTTGCCAGCGGAATATAATACTCATCCACCAGTACTGAATATGGTTCCAGTCCTTCAATGTCCTTAGAAAACTGTATAATATCTGATGCTGTTGTTTCTGTGGTCAGAGGAGCTAAAACCATTCGTTTAATCAATTCTTTATCTATCATTTCTTACTCCCTCTTTTTATTTGTAATATCTTACGTGATTACCTGTTTACTTTTTCGGCTTGTTCCTTGGTTTGTTTTCTCGGTTCTTCGGTTATGCATTCAAGCGTGCTTTCGCTTCTTCCATAATCTTTACCGCAGATGTCGTACCAATCCCGAATCTGCTACATCCCTCGTTGTACATCGCAATCATGGTATCCAGATCTCTGACACCGCCAGCCGCTTTAATTAACGCACTGTCTCCTATTGTCTTTTTAATCAGTTTAATTGTTTTAGTTGTGGTCGGTTTCGGGCCCCATCCGGTACCTGTTTTTACATACTCAACGCCTGCTTTAACTGCTATCTCAGACGCCTTACATATTTCGTCATCCGTTAAATAACATTGTTCGATAATTGCTTTAACCGGAACGTCGCCAGCTATATCAACAATCGCTTTAACATCATCATGAACAAAATTATACATACCCGATTTTAGCGCGCCGACATTAATTACCATATCGAGTTCTTCACAGCCCAGAGCGAGCATATCCTCTGCGTTCTTAATCTTGCCTACTGTCAGGTCCGCACCTGACGGAAATCCAACAACACCGCAGCACTTAATATCTGATTCATCTTTAAGTGCCTTTGCGACATATTCCGTGAAGCAGGGCATCGCAAAACATGCGATAAACCGATATTTTTTTGCCGCTTCTATCATTGCATCCAACTGCGTCATCGTTACTGCAGTCTGTACAAGGCTTACATCTATCATTCTGCCTGTTTGTTGTAAATCAAAAGCCATCTTTTCTCTCTCCTTAAATGTATTCTAAAACCATTATTGATAAGGGCATTATAACGTAATAACGTTTATATGTCAATACATACTTACCTCTCGTGTGTTACCGCCAATAAAAAAGATATCCCTTTAGAGGAATATCTTTTTAGAAGTTTTATAGAATCAGTAAGGATTAATTACGTCCTTTTAAATCAAGCTCAACACGATAAATGTCTCCAAGTGCATACACCACGTCCACCGCAACCGGCATCCCGTCCGAGTAGCATACCCTTCGTATACACAGCAGTGGTGTATTCTCAGGGACGTTCAGCATGCCAGCCTGGTAATTATCCGCTGAACACGCATAAATCTCATCCTTTGCAGAATTAATTGAAATCTCAAAGTGCTTTTCCAGAAACTCATATAAGGATGTAAACTTATCAGTAGAGTTTTCCAGCCCTTCAACCATGCTCGGGATTAGAAAGTTCTTCATAATGGCAACCGGCCTGCCGTCCGCAGTTTGTACCCGCAGAACTTTAATCAATGCCGCATTCTCTTTAACCTGCAGTTCTTTTGCCAATCGGTGGCTCGCAAAAATCTTCTCAATACTCATACTTGTGGCTGCAACATCATAGCCTTTTTTCCTTAACGTTTCGGTAACCGAAGTAACACCGTTGAAGTCCTGCTTGACGGTATTATCCAGTACCAGCGTACCGATTCCCTGTCTGACCGAGACATATCCCTCTTGAGCGAGGGTCTGTACAGCCCGGCGCACTGTTATCCTGCTGACGCCAAAACGCTCGCAAAGTTCGGGTTCCGGCGGAATCTGGTCTCCCGGTGAGAATTCCCCGCTAATGATTTCTCTTTTTAAGGTATTATAGATTTTTGCATATTCAGGTATTAAGGCCATATTGTCTGCCACCCCATTCTACTATTTTGCGCTCATATATTGATTATCAATAATCAGCATTATTTTTCCAGTTCTTTATATCCACCATAATACGCTTCTTTAGTATCAAAATCAAACTGAATATCTTCTCCTATACCGCACACTCTTCTCCAGCTGCCCAGATGAAAAAACTTAGCTCCCGCATTGACCATTTCTTCCGCAACTTCACGTGAGCGAACCTTACCTGCCACTTCAATACTGAGCTTGTCTCCCCAGTTTTTATACAGCCAGGCAATATGTTCAACCTGCATCCTTCCAAAATGGATGCCTGCACTTGTTTTGACTGATTTGATCCCTAAATCAGTATAAATGCTACAAAGTTCATTTACAATCTCAAATGGGAATTTTACCATCCACAGCATCGGAACAATATCAACCTTGCCCCCTGAAGCCTCAAGTACACGCTCCATTTCTTCGCGTACTTTTTGAAAGTCCCGTGATGCCGCAGCTGTCACATTGAATCCAACGTCAACTTCATCGATTTGTTTTGCTTTTGCCAGCTTTGTTAAATATACTTTCATGTTGGTTGACATACCGCCATAAGGATACGAAATCACCATCCCGGTTCTGGTATACCCGTTATCATGCTTTTCTTTTACTTCATTAATCAAATCACACTGGCCTGGCGCTATTACAGCCGACCGAACACCGTATTTATATCCGTCTATGAGTTCGCGCCGAACGGTATCTTCCGTTAAAAATGAAACGAACGGCGAGGTAATAACTCTTTTAACAAATTCTCTATCGTACATAATATCCCCCTGATTGTCCGCATTTCCTGATGATATCTGCAGCAAACTCTGAGCTGATGTAATCCGCACCGGCTTCCAGCATTTTCTCGCAAGTATCAACCGATTTAATCCCACCCTGGGCAACCACTTTCACCTGATTACCGACTGCAGCTTTGATCCGTTTAACATCCTCAACCTTTGTCCCGATCAATAAATCGTTCTTATTTTTATCAGGCCTTGTATAAACGCCAATCGATGTGCAAATACGATCAATTTTTTCTTCAATCGCAATTTTACACAATTGGTCGATCATATCTCCTGTCAGCCACTCGCACTCAAATATCACTTTTAAAACATGATCACCGGCTGCTTTACGGCATGCAGAAAAATCCGCTCTAACGAGATTCCACTTTCCTGAACGCACATCGACATTATTAACAACAAATTCAACTTGCGTGGCTCCGGCTTCTAATGCATCCTTTATTTCAAACGCCTTTTGCTCTGGCAAAAACGTACCATGAGGATATGCAATAACCGCGCACACATCCATTTCCCTGCCGTTAAGCACTTCTTCTACTTTTGGTAGCAAGTTCGGAAATACCTGTATGCTTTCAAATCCGAAGTCCAATGCTTCATACACCAGATTGGATACATTAGCATAATCAAAATATGATTCCAGGATACGATTCCCCATTATTTTACCTAAATCTTCAGTTCTCATCTGCTCACCTACTCCATTTTAATTGTTACTGTCATCATAACATCATAATGTTTGAATGTCAATATTGAAACCTTTCTGTCTATTATAAGCAGCAGAAACTGCAATATCTAAATATTTAACAAAAACGAGAGGTCCATCTCCTGCAATATTCCGTTTAAATTTGATTTAATCTCCCCGCTCCTTTTGCACTTCGCAATCTTTGTCCACGCCTTTTCAGTCAGATCAGTGTCAATACAGGACAACATCTTCTTGAGTTTGCTGATACTCGATATATTTACGCTCAACTCACTGATGCCCATATGTATAAAGAGCGGTGCCAGCATTACATTGCTTCCCATCTCGCCGCAGATGCCGACTTCAATCTTTGCATCATTTGCGCATTTTGCCACTCTTTCAATAAGGCGCAAAACACCCGGATTGTATTCATCATATAAATTACTGATTTGTGTATTGGTACGGTCAACCGCAGTTGTATACTGGATGAGGTCATTCGTACCAATCGAAAAAAAGTCAACCTCTTCCGCCAGAATGTCAGCACAGAGTGCGGCCGAAGGTATTTCGATCATAATTCCGACTGGGATATTTTTTTTAAATGCAACGCCTTCTTTGAGGAGTTCCTGCTTGCATTCATCTAAAACTACATTTGCTTCACAGACTTCTTCCAGCGAAGAAATCATCGGATACATAATTTTTAAGTTTCCGTAGACCGCGGCACGAAGCAGCGCACGAAGTTGGATTTTGAACAAAGCCTTGTTTTTTAAGCACAATCGGATTGCCCGACATCCCAAAAACGGATTCTCTTCTTTGGGCAAGTCCAGATAGTCAATTTTTTTATCTCCGCCGACATCAAGTGTCCTAATAATCACCGGCCGGTTTTTCATCGTCTCAACAGCTTTTTTATATGTCGTAAACTGTTCGTCTTCTGTCGGGGGCTGAGACCGTCCCATAAACATAAATTCTGTTCGAAACAGTCCGACTCCTTCAGCTCCGTTTTGATCGGCGGCATGCGCTTCATCCGCCTCCCCTATATTTGCGTAAACTCCTATGCGCATCCCATCCTTTGTTTCGGCCGAGCGTTTGATGAATGCATTAAGCTCTGCCCGATAAGCACCAAGCTGCTTGATATCACTTTTTATTTGGTTAACTTCATCTTTTAAAGGATTAATCGTTACTTGATCTCCGTTGATAATGATACAATCAGCATTCTCGGATGCCAAGACAATATCCTTTATACCAAAAACAGCGGGCAACCCTAAATTTCGCGCAATGATTGCCGTATGGGATGTAAGTCCGCCTTGCTCACACACGATACCTTTTAGTTGTTTTTTATCAGCGGTAATCAACAGAGACGGTTCTATGTCCTCTGCTACTGCAATAACATCCTCTGCTATCTCGGATATGCCTTTCGGATAAAGCCCGAGCAGCTCCATAATCACTTTTGACCCGACATCTTGGATATCAGCAACGCGTTCTTTAATATAATCGTCTTCAATCCCACCCAATTCCTCACTGATCGTTTTAATGTTATTATCCAGTGCATATTCACTATTACATTGATTTTGTTTAACCAGCGTAATCGTTTGGTCCACCAACTCAGGATCTTCCAACAACGCAATATGTACATTAAAAATATCGCGCTCGCTTTTAGATATGCTACCCGAAAGGCTTTCAAGCACGGCCTTCATATTTTCCTTAACGTTTTTGACCGCAAGCCTAAATCGCCCAACTTCCGCGTCAACACAATCAGAATCAATATGCCTTTTTTCTATCTGTACTTCCTGCCGCCTCATAATAAGGGGTTTTGCAACCGCCACTCCCGGCGACACAGCAATACCCTTTAAGATGCTATGCTCATTCATTAAAGTTTGCCTTCACTAATGTATTGATTTTTTCAAGCGCTTCCTCTTCATCCGCACCGATTATCTCCACCTCAAATGTTGCCCCCTGCTTAATGCCGAGCGCCATAATACCGATTACACTTTTTGCGTTTTTCGTTTTGCCTTCAAAAATAATATCAATCGTTGAGTCACAGCTTTGTGCTGCCTTGGCAAAATCCGTCGCCGGCCTGGCATGCAACCCGCTTGGATTTGTTAGTGTGAAAGACTGTCTAATCATCGTTGTTCATTCCTCATTTTTTATGTATTTGATTGATTATTTCTAATTTGCTCGTTGCATTAAAAACTGCTTTTCTGCTTTTTTCGTCATTAAACAGTTCTATAATATCTTCTATAACCCCAACATGCGCAATATGATTATTCGATAATAGTACCATTACAACAGAAACCGGATCGTTTTTAACATTGTTAAACTTCACAGGCTCTTTTAAGGTTATCAGGCTCATACACGGTGCAGTAAGTTCCGGGATTAGCAGATGAGGCATAGCAATGCCTTCATCAATCACGATGCTTCCGCCAAATCTCTTATAGCTTTTTATCAAATCATCAACATGACGCTGCGTTATTGCACCTGATTGAATCAGCAAAGACGCTGCGATTTGAATAGCTTCAACGCTGTCCCTTACTCTAACGCCTGTCTCGACAACTTCGAACGACAAGATATCCCGCATCTTTAGCGGTGCTTTTCTTTTCAGCTTCTTAACCTCACCATTTAATTCTTTTACGAGCCGAACGGTTAGTTCCAATTTCTTAGCCGCCGAAAGTTTAAGTGCACGGGCCATAATATTCATTGTGGCACCGATATATTTATTTATCTCTATATCCTGCGACCTAAGAACAAAAAAGTTCATCAGTCGGTTAATATCTTCTTCTTTGAGGAGCGGACTCACAGTTATGCACTTATAAGCTTTGCTTTCAAGATTAATCGTCGCAATAATCAAGTCACACTGCAGATTGTCCCCATGTGCGAGAAACTCATTATAGGACATGGTTGCCACTACATTGATATTTGAAAACATGGCCCTCAGCCGGTTTTCTAAGATTCGTGATGTCGCAACTGAACTGCCGCAGACGATAATCACCTTTCGCATATTATCTTGGAACAATGTCTGCTTATATATGCTGACAACAATATGCATGGCGACGTAAGGCGCTTCATCCTCAATCGCCGCAATATTTTCCGGAAAAACGCTGTCTTTCAGTACATCCAGCAACGCTTGTTTTGATGCTTCGCATACATCCGGAAATTCACTCGCAATCCCTTCCAGAGAAGAATAATTGCCTGCCGGAATATTGATTGCCATTCGATAATGCATCAGATTTAAATGTGTCGCAATATCAAATACTGTTTCTTCATCCGCATTGATTTCGTATTCGATTTTTTCCTGAACCTTTTTAATCAGTTCGCGTGCGAGCAGAACATATTCCAGTCCAACATTCTGGGCAACCTCAAACCTTCTCGTCGAACTCCAGGCCGTGGTTAAATAATATGCTTCATTATTCGGAATATCTAACTCAAGCTCTGCCTTAATAATTGTTTTAATTGCCTCCAATGTCTTTGCGTCACGCGTAGCCAGTTCTTTCATGGTTTCCAATACGTCGCCGCTAAGACTGCGGTTCTCCTGAATCATTGTCAGAGAGACCAGAAAGCAGATATAAATGAAAATGAAACTTCCGTCTGATATATCAGAATCCGCTGTCCTTTTTAACGCTTCAATTGCATTAAGTATCTTGTCTCCCCATTTATCATATGCCTTGCGGAAATAATCTAAATGAAACAGATTGAGTATGTCCCCGCATTGCGTAAACTTCTTTTCAATAATATCCCGCTGTTTTGCCTTTAAGTTGAATATTTCACGGAGCAAAATGACATATCCTCGCCGGATACTTGTTTCTCCGTCATCAATGATAATCCCCTTATGCGGCGTTGAAACTAGCTTAATGTGTTTTTCGTTGAGCCATTCTTTGACCTTTTGAATATCCATTGAAACTGTAGCAGGGCTAACATCAAGCAAATCCGCAAGATCGTTAATATTCGTTTTTCGTTTGCCTAACAGAAGGCCAATAATAATAAATGTTCGTTCCTGTTTATTAAAGACGTATTGCTGCGTATCCCACACGTATAGCTTTGATTTGACTACGCCGTCCGGGTCCTGTAAAAACACCCCTACGTTCTGCACCCGCTGTACCGGGGGGCATTCGGATTCCAGCAGCCATACATCAATACTATCCAGATCATTTCGGACAGTACGCATACTGACAGAGAATCGCTGCGCCAGGGTTTCGATTGTCACCGGTTTTTGTATCGATAAAAGATACTCTGTGATTTCAATGCTCCGCTTATAAAGCATCTGCATTCTCTCCAATACATCTGATAAGCCATAAATCATCTCGGCTTTTACTGCTATACTATTATAGCAAAATACACTGTCCTTGCTCAAATGCTCTGTTTTAAAAAGTTTAAGGGCCATACGCATTCAGGCCGCATGACCCTTTAGAATAAGTGTCTACAAAATTATATTTTCTAATGCGTCCTTAAATTAGCCGAAGATCGACAATATCTTTGTAATCAAAAGACCAACAGTATTGTAGTCAATCGCTTCATAAGCAACGTTTTCAGCAACCAAGACTCCGGTAGCCGGGAAAGTAAATGCAACAGCAAATTGAAGGATGAATCCGACAATAAACGCACTAAGAAGAACGTTTTTGATCCCGCCTCTTGCGTTAGCATATACACCGACGATAGCACCTTCGAAGAAGTTGATCTGCACGCCGGGCAGTGCCACCGGTGCAAATCCTGTCGCAACCATGACCGCTGTCGCAACGATTGAGCCAAGCAGATGCATGATAAAACCAAGCATCGCTGCCGTGCCTGCATAATGGAACACAGTCGGATAATCCAAACCAAGTTTTGCATTCGGAAGAAATTTTTCCTGAATACCAGCAAATGCCGGAATCAATGCGCCAAGCAATGTCCGTACACCATAGAGGATAATGGCAAGTGCTCCGCCAAAAGTCAGCGCTTGAGTAATCAGGTATATCAGCCAAGGTGTCGTTCCTGCGATTTCCTTTACAAAGGCTGTTCCGGCTGCCAAAGCAAGAACAATGTAAATAACCAGCATGATTACTGCAACAGAAACAACCGTTTCTTTAATCCATGACAGTCCTTTGGGGAAATTCAATTTTTCAGTGGACTTTAAGTCTTTTTTGAAAATTCTGCCGACTTCACCTGCAATCACTATGCCAAAGATACTAGGTACAAAGTTTGCATGCTCGGTCGTAATATCCTTAATGTAATGGTATGAGATCGCTGTCGCCAGCCAGTAGTACAAACCGGAAATGATACTGCCGATAACAACTGTTGCCACTGGCGTGAATCCGAATCCATTCAGTACTACTGCCATAAACCCTGCCCAGAAGAGCTGTAAATGTGCAGTCAATGCAACAAACTTCAACCGCGTAATCTTTGCTAAAATCAAGTTTAGAATAAAACCAAATATAAAAATTAAAGTAGTCTGCGTGCCAAACATGGCCATTGAAATACCAAATGCAGGCAGGCAGTTTACAACAACACCTTCAACCCCCAATACCTTTTGTATCATCAGAATCAACGGTGTCAGCGTTGGTGAAATAGTGGCACAACCAGCGCTGATGATAATATAGCCAAGCATGGTTTTAATCGTGCCGCTAAGGATGTTCCCAAAGCTTTCTTTCATAAGCAGGAGACCGATTAATGCAATCAGTCCAAGCATGAAGGTAGCGCTCCCGAAAACATTGTTAATAATACTTAATAAAATTTCCATAACCTTTCCCTTCTTGATTTAATATTTTTTCTATATGTCCAGTTTCCATGTTGCGTTCGGCGTTTGTGTTGCCCAGATACCTCCATCAAGCCCAATCAGCTGGCCTGTGATATAGCTTGCGTTTGCAGAGCAAAAAAAACTGATCAGATTATATACATCATCTGTTTTTCCGAATCTGCGCAATGCTATTTGAGATAATTTTGATTCCGGGCGTTTTTGAATAACATCTGCTGACATCGGCGTTTCTACTACCCCGGGAGCATAACAATTCACACGTATCCCATAAGGTGCAAGCTCTGACGCTAAAACACGTGTTAGAACGTGCATGCCTGCTTTTGTTGCCCCGTAAATACCAGATCCGGTATTCGGAAAAGTTGCGAGTATTGAAGACACATTGATGATATTTGCATCAATGTTTTTCATAAACGGAATCGCTGCTCTTGTACAAAAAACTGTTCCAAGAAAATTGACATTCATCATCAGCTGGATCTGTTCATCAGTCGCTTCTTCAATCAGGCAGCGTTTAAAAACGCCTGCATTATTAACCAATACATCAATTTTTCCAAATTGTTTTCCAATTGCTCTTATTACAGCATCGACCTTTTGACTATCGCTGATATCAACTGTCCACACTGTAAATCTTGAAGCATCCGCATTGGTTTCTTCCGCAACCTGCTTCAAAGCCTTTTCATTCATATCCAGCAGGCATACTGTTGCTCCGTCCTTATAGAACCGCTGAGCAACCGTTTTTCCAATCCCTTGCCCTGCCCCTGTTACAACAACAACTTTGTCTTTATATCTCACCATTATTAGTCCCTTTTTGCTGTCTTCTTAATCCGTTAAATAATCTTCTTTTCCTCGCAGAATGCCTTCAGCTTATCATACACTTCCTGCTTATTGACAAAACTCGTAATCAATATTACGGGTTTGTCAGTACCTTCCACTGTAGACGCCAATTCATTCCCGACGAGAACAACATCTGCATCTTTGATAATGCCTCTCCCGCTTGTGATATCCGCAACCTCAACAGTGCCTTCCACGTTAAGCGCTTTAAGCGCTTTGTCCGCGTTCATTTTTATCAGCACGCTGCTGCCTACGCCATATGCACACATCGCCACAATGCGCAACATTTTTCCCCCTCCTTTCTTATTATTATAGCGGACATGAAATGATTCTTTATTCCGCTTAATCCGCTTAAACACAATCATGTGCCTTATTTATATTTATTACATACACGCCTCATGCCTTTTTTAATCATTCCATCGTATACACTGATGCAAACTTAAAAATACATGATCTCAGAAAAATCTATCATATGTTTTTATGCAAGTGCTGCCTGGTTAAAAGCTTCAGCAATTTCTTTTTTACTGTTGCTTTCCAGTAGTCTTTTCAGCGCTTCTTCTTCCTCGAATACAGTTGCAATAGCTTTAATGATATCCATATGCAACTCGTCATTAATGCCCGCAACACCAACCAGCATATAAACCGGGTCGTTGCTTTTATTCCCAAACTCAACCGGTGACTGTAATGTAATAATGCTGATTCCGCTTTTAATCACACTGTTCGTACTCTTTGCATGCGGCATTGCCAATCCCGGAGCAACGACGATATAAGGTCCCAGTTCCTTAACAGCATTGATCATTGCATCCACATAAGCGTCGGTAACATAATCATTTTCAACTAAAACTTTTCCTGCCGCAGTAACTGCTTCCTGCCAATTCTCTGCTTTCACATTCAGCTCAATATTCTCTTCCTCAACCAATCGCTTTTGCATTTTTCCCCTCATCTGTTCTAAATTTATGCGTCTGTCCTTTTGTTGACCACACCAGGTCACACGTTATTTTTCTGTTTATATGTTAATTCTCCCCTGTAAACAAAGTCAATTCGTAATCCCTCCCACCGAAATGTGGCACTTTATTAAATATCGTTCATTGTCAGATAATGTTTTTTGTTTAATATCATATCTTTACTTATATGGATACTTATCCCTTATATGCGCTTTTATTAATTGATTTGCCTTCACAGACAAGATAAAGTCAAAATTAAGTTATTATTATGGTTTGAAAACGCCTCAAAACCATGCCAAAAACGCCAAAAAATATCATATATACTGGCATTTCTAGCATAATAGGCTAACTGTTAATTTTGCTCAAGACTGCTTGAAAGATTCGTACAAAACAACGTCGGCGCACACGTGCCCTTTTGCTTGAATGAATCAATAGTCGGCATAAATATATTTGTTGTTTGATTCAATACGACACGTCGCCACGTCGCGCGACACGTGCGAAGATATAAAGAATGAGTATTGTTGAGAATGGATAATAGGATGGATAAAACTGCGTATTTAAATTTTTTCGCCATTTAGGGAATTTTTTTCACGGACGAGAGCACAAACGGTTTCCGTTTATCTTCCCTAAAACTTTTTCATACCCCCTGGTAGGGGTGGGGGGGGCACGTGCGCGAGGCACGCATCACACGGAGGGGCACAAACGGTTTCGGGCGTTTCTCGCTATACCCGAGGTAAGGGGGGTATAGCGATTCTGCGCTTCTTTCTTTTCTCTTTGGTTAATTATATGTATTTCTTGTTAGCATTACGCACGCGGGCACGTCGTTATTTATAAACGCTTCTATCTTCACCGGTTTCAATTCCTCGTTTGTGTTTCGCTCCTCTATCCAATGGATCGCCCGATTATGGATACGAAATACTTGTGCTCTGGAATAATTGATTTCATCAGCGATCTCATCCCAGGTCTTCAACATGCCGTAACGCTCTATTAAAACGAATGCCTCTATTGGGGGTAACCCTTCAATGATCTCAAGGAATCTATCCGTTGCTTCAGCAATTGCTTTGGCTGCAATGCGATATTCTTCAGTCAACTTGCAAAGTCTGCAGGCTCTCCGCTTGCACTTTAACCAATGCTTGTAGTCCGATTCTTCTTTTGGTTTAACCTTCTTCGCTTCATATGCCGCTCTCTTTTCAGGTAATGCATTACAGGCTCTCATGGCTGTCGCCACACTTTCTAAAAATTCTTTAACCATCTTTCTTATCTCCCCTTTATAATTTTTGTAACCGTACATAGATATACCATCCGGATATGAATACAGACTCTGAGATGGTTAAATCCCTAAACACATATCCCGGGTACATCCTTTCAAACATCTCTCTTGCCTTGTTCTCGTTACGGACAATTTTGTCCGTATCTCGTCTGGTAAACATACTCTTGTCTTCATAGACAATGGGTTTATCTAAGTTCCTGCTGCAGGTATATCTTTTATCTGCTGTATTCTTTTCTTTAGTGATGTATCGGGCTAGCCCTTCTAACCCATAATCATCCGGCTGTAACCGTCTGGCATTCGTTCGCCCCAGTGTCCATAACCCTTCTGCCGTATCCCGGTCTTCGACGTTTAGGATGATATGATGATGAATGCGCTTCTCCCCCAACTCTGTGACATAAATATACTTAAGGTTATCTACCCGTCTCTTCAATCTTCGAATAAAGTTTTGGATATCCCTCTTCGCCTGTTCCTCTGTTGGTTTCTCCTTATACGTCAACGTCATCCAGATATCTCTCTTGGTGAAGTTGGTGTTGATTAACCGGATCACACGCTTTACGGTATTCCTATGATTCACCTTCTGCTGGGCTAAGGTTGTTGGTTTATGTCTGTTCTCTCTTTTGTTGTCTCTCTCCCATACCGGATACACCTCACACTCCAGCATCTCCCCTGAGATAATCGTCTTTGTCTTTATCATATATAGTGGTTGGTTAGTTAATACCTATTACGAGGACGTTTAAGTCTGGTATTACCCAAACTTTAACTGTCCTCCTTCGGTCGTATTAATCTCTAAGTTGATTGGTTCTTCTATTCGGTTCTTTGCAATGCTGAAGTAAGCCTGATCAATCTCAATCCCGATGAACCGACGATGTAACCGTTTAGCGGCAACCCCGGTGGTGCCGCTGCCCATAAACGGGTCTAAGATGAGTTCTCCCTTATGGGTACTCTTGGATATTAGGTATTCAATTAAGTCTACTGGTTTTTGTGTCGGGTGCAGTTCATTCTTTGGTTTAATATACCGAAAGATATTGGGTTCTCTTTTCCCGTTTAAATATCTTTTCCCTTTACTGAAGTAGATGATCATCTCATACTTGGGACCATAGTTCGTTAAGAAGTCATTTAGCCCCACCGTATTCTTCTCCCAGATTAAGATGTTCTTGTAATCAAATACGGAAGATAATGTTGTCTTGAATCTTTCCACATGATGATGCGAGCAAAAGACATAGCCATGTGCATTGTCTGAAAGCAAGTCATAGGCTTTCCTTGCGAACGGTTCTAGCCAGTCCAGATTATCGTCATTATGGATTACCTTGTGTAATTCACTCGGGCTTTTATATGACATCCCATATGGCGGGTCGGTGATTAAACAATCCACTGGCACCCCCTCATTGATGAGTTTATCCATCACATCAAGACAATCCCCTAAATACAGCTGGATATCCTTACTCATGCTCACCTTCCAGTCTGCCGATAAGTGACCAGACCAGACACAGTTGTTCATACCCAAACTTATTCCAGTCAAAGGAACCTAATCCGGTCGCCATTGCATCTTTAGGTGTCAGCGGGATGATCTTTTCTTCTTTAATCCCTGATTTATTGATCAGATACTTGTCTATGGATGATTGCATAAAAGCGCGTTTCTTACCCATCTTAAAACTCTTAATCTCGCCGGTATTAATGAGCTTATATAGGTACCCTGGTTTGACATTCATCTTTTCACAAACATCTTTGATGTATAGGACTTTGTCCATAAATTAACCCCCTTTGATTAATATATGAGAATATATGTTCTGCTTTCTATTGAAATACGAGAACATATGAACTATACTACGACTACACCAAACGCACAATAAAAAGCATAAAAGATGAGACGAATTTAAGAAAAAGGAGACGATTACATGGCAACCATGCTCAAATACAAGACAAAGAACGGATACCGATGGCGGGTGAGATGGTGGGATGAAGATGAGAAGCAGGTATCCAAGACCTTTGACCGGCAGACGCTGGCTAAGGACTTTATGGTGAAGTTGGAGAATGATATGCGGGAGGGGTTCTATACCGCACCTACGAGTATCAAGGTTAAAGAATACTTAAACCAATGGATTGATGGGTATAGAACGAGTGTATCTCCGAGTACAGCGAGAAGCTATCAAGTGAACATTGAACATATCAATAAATATATCGGCTCAAAGCAGTTACAGCGTCTTATGCCAATGGATATTGAAAATGCCTATAAGGAACTCAGTCAAACATTAAACGGTACTTCCTTACTATATATACATAGAACCTTATCCCGGGCGTTCAAACAGGCTGAGAAGCAAAAGCTGATTACACGGAATATCTTCAATCTGGTGGAGACGCCGAAAAAGAGCAAAGAAAGCAAGTCCTCCTTCATTCATCCGGATGACTTATCTAAATACCTAAAAGCCTTTGAGGGCGATTATCTATACCCGGCGGTATGCCTGGCGGTATTCGCTGGGCTTAGGCGCGGGGAGATATTGGGGTTACAGTGGAGTGACATTAAAAACAGGAATCTAATCATTAGAAACAATATGTCCTATGATGGTTTAAGACCACCGAAAAGCGGAAAGACAAGGAATGTTCCTATTTCCGCACCTATTGCGAAAATCTTAAAAGAACAGAAAGACTGGCAACGGAAGAACAAAGAGCTGTTATGGGATAAGTACTACCGCACAGACTTTGTGATCACACGAAAGGACGGAACGTTGATTGACCCGAAGCTGTTATCAAGACGGTTTGGGGAAGTACAGAAACGATACAACCTGGAGCCGGTCCGATTCCATGATTTAAGGCATACCGCTGCCTCATTAATGATCCTTGAGGGCGTGCCATTAAAGACAGTTTCTGATATACTGGGTCATAGTAGCATATCCATTACTGCTGATATCTACGGGCATGTGCTGGAAGAACAGAAACGAAATGCGGTTGGCATGCTGGATAAATATTTTACCATTTAAAAGACTTATTATTGAAATACAAAAGGAGACCTGATAGTGAATATAGCTTTGTACATAATAACTGGTTTTTTCCTTTGTCTTTCTTTTATAAAGGATAAAAAGAAAACTATACAATCATTGAAAAAGGCTTGGAAAACATTTGAAAATGTTCTACCTCAATTTTTAGGCATCATTGTGCTTGTAGGAATTATGATGGCTGTCTTTAATGCGGATTTTATTTCACGTATTATTGGGGAGAAATCTGGGTGGTTGGGCACGGTTCTTGCTGCAATTATTGGATCCATTACCCTTATTCCCGGTTTTATTGCGTTCCCAACTGCTGCAATTCTTCTTGATAACGGGGCAGGATATACTCAAATCGCTGCGTTTGTGTCTTCTTTAATGATGGTGGGTATTATCACTATCCCAGTTGAGATAAAATATTTTGGAAAGCGTTTGACTTTTATGCGGAATATATTCGCTTTTATTTTTTCATTTCTTGTCGCATTCATTGTTGGAAAGGTGGCTAGCGGATTATGGTTTTAATAAAAAGATACAAGTTTTTTATTATCGCAATCATTGCATTAATTATTCTTTTTTTTATCAATAAAGATATTGGAATGAAAGCATTAATTACCACTGGCTACTCCTTAAAAGAGATGGCACTGATTTTCCCGCCTATATGTATTTTGCTTGGTCTGCTTGATGTTTGGGTTCCAAGAGATACAATGATAAAATTCATGGGTGAAAATTCCGGTATAAGAGGAATTGTCCTTGCCATTATTCTAGGATCTGCTGCAGCTGGCCCGCTATACGGCGCTTTTCCCGTAGCCGCTGTTTTTATGAAAAAAGGTGTCAAATTCAGTAATGTTCTTATTTTTATTGGTGCTTGGTCCACAACAAAAGTCCCGATGTTTTTATTTGAAATTTCTTCGTTGGGTACAAGGTTTGCTTTAACTCGTCTGCTGCTCGATATCCCGGGAATAATTATTATTGCCTTTATTCTTGAAAAAGCACTTTCAAAAGATAAAATCAAATCAATTTATAAGAACGCAGAGAATTTATAAAAACTAAAGAGGCGGCACACTGATTGACACTAAGCTGTTATCAAGAAGGTTTAGGTAAATGCAAAAGCGATTCAGCTTTGAGCCTGCCAAGTTTCATGTTTTACTGTATACGGTAGCAAGTTTAATGATAATATAAAGTATATCGATTCAAACTGTGTCAGCAATTCTTAGGCACTGTAGCCTATCCTTTACAGCGGACATCTACGGGCATGTGCTGGAAGAACATAAAAGAAATGCGGCTGACCGATTAAATAAATATTTTACTAAATTATATATCATTTATGTTTGACTTTTCTTTCTGCCACCAAGTACAATATTATTGACATATGCTCTCTTAAAACCTAGTGAATATACTTTAAGGAGGCAATTAATGAAAACATATATTTGCACAGTATGCGGATATATCTACGATGAGGCAGCTGGCATTCCTGAAGCCGGTATCGCTCCCGATACTAAATGGGCAGGTCTTCCCGACGATTGGACTTGTCCATTATGTGGCGCTTCAAAAGACGAATTTGAAGAACAAACAGTGCAGGCATCCTCGCCGCCAAAACAAAATGAGATTATATCAGAAGAAGATCATGAACTAAGAGAATTATCAGCCGGCGAAAAAAGCGCGTTATTTTCTAATCTCTCAAAAGGCTGTGAAAAGCAGTACCGTTTGGAAGAAGCCGAATACTTTAATCAGCTTTCTGAATACTTTAAGAACATCAGCAAACCATCTGAACAAAGTCAATTTTCTGACATTTTTAAACTGCTTACTCAAAACCTGAACACAGATTATGCTCAGGCAAATTCAACTGCCGTTAACGCTTCTGACAGAGGTGCCCTGCGGGCATTAGTCTGGGGAGAAAAGGTGACTCGGATTCTTTCTTCTATTCTAACCCGCTATGAAAAGAAGAAAAATGACTTGCTGAAAGACACCAACATCTACGTTTGTGAAATTTGTGGGTTTGTGTATGTCGGAGATGTCCCTCCGGAAATCTGTCCGGTATGTAAGGTTCCCAATATGAAAATACAACAGATTGGAAGGGAGGCCGTATAATGCACGCAGTCAGAAATATCAGATTATGCACCAAAGACTGTCTTTGTTTGTATGTATGCCCAACCGGTGCTACAGATACAGAGAATGGACAAATCGACGTCGAAACCTGTATCAGTGGTTGTCGCGCATGTGTGGATGCATGTCCATCCCATGCCATTTCCTTGGTTCCGGATGACTTCCCGCCGCAACAGAAAAAAACCAACGCTGTTCAAGCTTCACTACGTAATTTTGCGGCAAGCAAAGTCGCACAAGAACAAATTGCTCAGCGGATTGCCAACGAATCAAAAAATCCTATAGAGCGGCAATTAGCTAAAGCCGTCAGTATGTCCAATAAATTGATGGCAGAAGATGTATTAAGAGAAGCCGGCTTTATGCTGCCGCAAAGTAAAAACGTTCAGACTTTCCTTAAGGATCTATTAAAGCAAGATCAACCGGAAGGTTTCCCGAAAGAAACCGTTGAAAAACTATTAAAACTATTGTCTGAAAATAAGGAGGAAAATACGTTGAGTGAAAATAAAACCTATGAAAATTTGATGGAAGCTTTTGCTGGAGAATCACAGGCAAACAGAAAATATCTTGCCTATGCAAAAAAAGCAGAAAAAGAGGGCAATCTTAATGCAGCAAAACTCTTTAAAGCGGCTTCTGACGCAGAGACTTTACATGCATTAAGACACTTTGAAGTTGCGGGTAAAGTCGGTTCAACTGCAGAAAACCTGAAGGACGGCGTTGCAGGTGAAACGCATGAGTACAAAGAAATGTATCCGCCTTTTGTTGCCCAGGCAGAAACAGAAGGCAATAAAGCTGCTGTGATGTCGTTTACATATGCGATGAAGGCCGAAGAAGTTCATGCCGGCTTATATCAGGATGCATTAGAAAACTTGGACAACAAAGAAGAAGTTTTCTATTATCTTTGTCCTGTATGCGGGAACATTGAAAAGTTTGTACCGGAAAAATGCAGTATCTGTGGTGTTCCTGGTGACAAATTTATTAAGTACTAGTCCACTAGATCATCCCTTTGTTTAGGTAGACACTTCAAATTTAATAGAGCAACATTTAGTTGCTCTATTTTCTATGGCTTTTATTAAGGCAGTAATAATCGCCACTTTTATCTATTTTTATATTCTCCATCGTTTTAATCAAAGCAAGATGCACCGTAACAGCTATGCCTACCACTAATAAAAAAATCCTCACATAAACCAAATCAACCAGATATGCTGATATTGCTAATGTCACCCAAAGAACCACCATAGAAATGATTTTTGTTTTTCGTTTAATCGCATGATAAGTTTGATAATTATAAATATATTCACCAAGTATTTTTGTATTTAATAGCTTTCCGTGAAGTTTTTTAGAGCTCTTTAAAAAGAAAAATGAAGCCAGTAATAAAAAGGGGGTTGTTGGCATCACCGGAACAACTACTCCGACTGCGCCAAGACTAGTGCAGATTACACCTAATACAATAAATAATATCTTTTTCGCTTTGTTGGACTTTTTCATGTCACCCTTTTTTATGAAAAAGGGATGGCTAACCATCCCTTTATCCTAAAGTATCGCTTATTCTAAATCAAATCTGTCCGCATTCATCACTTTATTCCAAGCGGCAATGAAATCATTTATAAACTTCTCTTTCCCATCTTTGCAGGCATATACTTCACATAAAGCTCTTAATTGTGAGTTTGAACCAAAGACTAGGTCAACACGCGTCGCCGTCCATTTTGTCTTTCCGCTTGCTCGGTCGTAGCCCCTCATATAGCTCTTCCTCTTTTGATGTTGGCTTCCATGCTGTACGCATATCCAACAAATTTACAAAGTAATCATTGGTCAAAGCTTCCGGTTTTTCGGTGAGCACACCGTGCTTCTCTCCGCCGTAATTTGCGTTCAGAACACGCATACCTCCAATTAAAACAGTCATTTCCGGTGCGGTTAATCCCAGGAGCTGTGCTTTATCCAGCAACATCTCTTCAGATCTCAATGTATATTTTGCTTTGACAAAATTTCTAAAACCATCCGCCAATGGTTCTAATAAGTTAAATGATTTTACATCAGTCATATCTTGTGTTGTATCTGTGCGTCCTGATTTAAAAGGCACTTCTATTTTGTTACCAGCATTCTTCGCTGCTTTTTCAATACCTGCACATCCGCCGAGCACAATAATATCAGCCAATGATACTTTTTTATCGCTCTGTTTGCTATTAAATCCTTCTTTAACATCCTCAAGTTTTTTCAGCGCATTTGCAAGCGCTTTCGGCTCATTCGCTGCCCAGCTTTTTTGCGGTTCAAGACGAATCCTAGCACCATTGGCACCACCGCGCATATCAGAACCTCTATAGGTTGAAGCTGATGCCCATGCGGTTTTGACGAGCTCTCCAATAGAAAGCCCTGTTTTTAAAATATCATCCTTTAATGCAGCAACATCCTTTTCATCAATCATCGTATAATCTGCTACCGGGATAGGATCTTGCCAAATCAATTGTTCTTCCGGTACTTCAGGCCCTAAGTATCGAGTTGTCGGTCCCATGTCGCGGTGCGTTAGTTTAAAACCACGCTCGTGCAAAAGCGTCTGCGAATTCATCTGGATTTTCCAAATAGCGCTTTGCGATTGGATTATAAATTGGGTCAAACTTTAAAGATAAATCGGCTGTCGTCATCATAGGGCGCTCTTTTTTATTCGAATCATGCGCCGCTACAACCATATCCTTTTCATCTACATCTTTGGCCAGCCATTGGAACGCGCCAGCTGGGCTTTTTACCTTCTCCCAATCATACTTAAATAAAACTTTTAAATAACCCATATCCCATTTTATTGGATTGGGTTTCCACGCGCCTTCAATTCCGCTGCCAATCGTATCGCCGCCTTTACCCGATTTAAACTTGCTTTTCCAGCCCATCCCCATCTCTTCCAGCCCAGCCGCTTCAGGTTCAGGGCCTACTAGCGCCGCATCACCTGCACCGTGACATTTACCAAAGGTGTGCCCTCCCGCAATAAGTGCGACAGTTTCCTCATCATTCATCGCCATACGTGCAAATGTTTCTCTTACGTCAATCCCGGAGGCTATAGGATCCGGATTGCCATTCGGTCCTTCTGGGTTCACATAAATAAGCCCCATTTGTACTGCCGCCAACGGATTCTCAAGATCTCTTTCACCTGAATAACGTTTGTCTCCTAGCCATTCCGCTTCTGAGCCCCAGTATATGTCCTCTTCGGGCGCCCACAAATCCTCACGACCACCACCAAAACCAAACGTCTTGCATCCCATCGACTCTAGCGCACAATTGCCTGCCAGTATCATTAGATCTGCCCAAGAAAGTTTCTTGCCATACTTCTGTTTAATTGGCCAAAGCAGCCGTCTTGCTTTATCTAAATTCACATTATCCGGCCAACTGTTCAGAGGCGCAAATCGCTGTGTTCCTGTTACTGCTCCTCCACGCCCATCTCCTGCCCGATAAGTTCCCGCACTATGCCATGCCATTCGAATAAAAAGAGGACCATAATGACCATAATCTGCTGGCCACCAATCTTGAGAATCTGTCATTAATGCATACAAATCTTTTTTAACTGCTTTTAAATCTAATTTTTTAAACTCTTCCGCGTAGTTAAAATCTTCTTCCATCGGGTTGCCTTTTCGATCGTGTTGATGCAAAATCTTTAAATCCAACTGATTTGGCCACCAATCCCGATTGCTTGTACCACCACCGGTCATACCTTTGCTTGTTGCTCCAGTTACCGGACATCTTCCATTTCCCACTGCTTTTCTCCTTATCGAATTATTTAGGTTTACTACGGCTACCTATATGCCTGCAAAATGAATATATTTATTATATCATGTTTTTATATGCAAATTTATTATATCATGCTCTTTAAATGTTCTCTTTTCTGGGTGCATCACAAACCTCATGTGACATATTTGTGACATGAAGCCCCTTTTTGACCCCTAAAAACCGCAAAGGGCTCCCTCGGCAAAGTGCCGAAAAAGCCCCATTTCTAGCGGAATTCTGGCAGAGAGGAAGGGATTTGAACCCTCGTTACGCTCATCACGTAAACACGATTTCCAATTGAGCCACCTTACCTCCACCAATGCCCACCTGCTTTCATATGTGCCCAGTTGTCGCGGGGAAAATCGCAAAGTCGTGTCTCTTTGTTTCCACCTGTGCCCACCTGTTTCCACTCGATTTTGGTTTGTTACGTGACATATTTGTGGCATGAGATTTCAAAAAACTATTTCTTCTTCAATTAACACATGATATTTGCTATTTAACATAGCAAATCTTTTAGGCTTTTCATGATCTCATCAAATTTAATATGCTTAGCATATGGATATTTTATTCTGTAATTTCTCCAATTTTTTTGGATATAATCGCTTTCCTCGATATCATTAATGTACCTTTCCCGATTTATGAAAAAAGACTCGGAATCTCTATCAATAGCTTTCTTATGAATAGCCTTCATCAAGATTCCTTTTTTAATTTTATCACTATTCTGTTTCATCAAAATATAAACATCATAATAATCTCTTGCTCTGGTATTTGAAATGTTTCTTGCAAGTATTGATTCGATTTTTTCAGCTAAAATTGTGTTTAGGTTATATGCTTTAATATCTATGGTCCTGGCCTCAAACATTAAAGGATACTTATAATCGATTTCTCTTGGAATAATTAAATCGCCAACTGTAACATCAATTTTTATTCCTACTTTAATCGTCTGAAATATCCCCTGGATTGTTATTCTAAAATCATCATATTGGCTTATATCATGAATATTTTTAATTTTAATTATTTTAAAAGAAACATCATCTTTTAAATCAATTAAAAATATTTCGTCCATGATAGCCCGGATACTTTGTTCGCTTGCCTTTATTTTTTTTAGAGTTGTATCCATATCCATTGTGCTTCTTAAATGCTGCCCCACCATTGTCGCTATCAACATACCGCCCTTTAAAATAAAACAATCTTTATACTTTGAAACCGCGATACGTTCAAGAAGCTTTTCCATCATGTATCCATGCAAAAGTACTATTGGGTCGATATTTTTTTCTTCGGCAACCTTTTTAATTTTGCTCTTCAGTTGATCTGCATTTTTAATAATCAAGAAAGCACCTCTAAAATATTGTCTAATTTCTTTTCCAACCTTCAAGTTTTTGGCAGCATGAATCTAAGAAATATGCGTAGATTCTCTATTTGGGTTCTGCATATATTCTCTTATAGCTGTAGTTACAAGATTAATATCAAGCTTATCCTTAGAACGAACACAGTCGCAGATTGTACGCTCAATATTATAAACATTGATATTATTTCCTAGGGGTGATTTCATTGAAATCTTCCCCATTGAATGTAAGCTACGATTAATATAAAAAAATTGATATTTATTTTTGTCTTTCAGCAGTCTCGTATTGCTCCCGGACGGGATGGTTAACATAAGCTTGAAAGGCAATCTGTCTGAGTAATCATGAAGATATAAGGCGGGTTCATGGGAAAATACTCCTCGGCTACATTTTAATTGGGTAATCAAATACTCATCCTTTAACGTCATCGGGTCAATATATACACCATGTGCCGATTCTCTCAATTGTTCCAGAATCACTTAACCTTTTTAATGTCTTATTATCAATATTATTATTTGCAGCCACCTTCGTGAATAAGACCCCATTCCCTTTTTTAATGAGATGTTGTACCAATTCTTTCTTGCCCATACCATATCCTTCCGCCATTTTCGTTCGTACATATTTTATTCTAGACGAACGAAAATGGCAACCTCGGAATTGTTTTTCTTTTTAAAAAGTTTAAGCTTATAATATAAAATTATATAATTCTAGAATCATTTTAGCTTCTTTGATACGTTAATGGTTTTCAACATATCCTCATATTCTTTTTTTTGGAAGTATTGTCGGCTCTTCCATAAATGTTCGTGGAGTGATTATCGCCTGATTATATCAGAGTCACCCTCTCCCGTAAAGATAAACGCCCGTCGAAGCAAGTACTTTTAGTCACTTCTAAGTTTACAACGGTAATACAATCCTGTAATTCTTAATTATAAACAGCTGTAAAATAGCCATTACCAATCTTCTTTGATTTAAATGTCCACTTTGAAGGGTTCCGCACAAATCACGCGTGACATATTTGTGATATAACATATTCCACCCAAACAAAACTCGATAAAAATTATATAAAAAAGCCCTACAACATACTGAAGTAGGGGCTCATCAAAATCATATTTTTTATTTGGGTTATACTATAAAGCCAAACACAAGGAATAGATACAATGCTTTATTACTACAAATAAAAACTTATATAAGAACTGAGCTTCTGCCAAGTCCACAACATCAACACCTGCCCCCATTGAAGGCTGAACAACCATGTCTGAAAGCGGTGATGACTGATCGCCATACATAGATCCGCCTAAGCTTGCTGCAATTACCAGTGATAAGTTTGCGCCCATAATGGGTGCTAAAATAACCGCTATTGGTGCAAAAATGATTGTGCTGGTAACTAAACTTCCTGTTGCATACGCTACAACACAGCAAGCCAGGAATGTCAAAGCTGGTAGAATTTCAGGTGGCATATTTACACCTTGAACAAATCCAATGATTGTTTCCGAAAAGCCATGGCTCCTATTGCTTTCCCAAAAGAGAATGCTAGAATTAATATTACAATAATTGGGATCATGCTTTTTACCCCACTAAATATTATTCCTAAAATCTCCTTCGCCTTGTAAAACCCACGAATAACTGGATTAGAACAACGCAACCATAGCAGCGATTAACGCCGGATAAGTAATAGATATCATACCTGTAATTAAATAATTTACGATTACACCACCGACCATAACAAACCATAGGTATAATTAACGTAGAAACACTAGGCTTTACATTGGCGGCTGCTTCCATTTCATCTAATTCTTTAGTTTCAATGGGATGTGAGCCAGGTCTAATTAGTTCTCCTTTGTCTTGAGCTCTTAATTCGCATTTTTTCATCTTTCCAAAATCAGGAATAACTTCGAGTGCAATCAGCAGTGCTCCAATTATTGATATCATTGGCGTAAAAATTAAAAGGCAGCGCTTTTATATACTCCTGAAATCCATTTAAATCCGGATTAACTCCCTGTATTAATCCACCATAAAATAAGATAAAAATCGAATAGGGAACTAAAGATGTCATGGGAGGGCCGACACTAGATAATAAAAACCCCTGCTTCTCACGTGGGATTTTTATATTCATGCCGCCACCGGTCGCATGATTGCTCCTGTTCCAACCGTGGACATACTCATATCACCTAGCAGTCCGCAAAATTACAGCTATAAGCCATGTCATAAATTTTGTATGTTTTGCAGTCTTAAGTCTTCTCTGAGCAAACTGCCTTAACCCTTCAAATCCTCCGCCTCGTTTTAATTGATGCTAGAATAGGGCCAAGTAAAAATAGCACAATGAACATATCAAAATTGCCCACCACACCATCTTTTCACATAACTATCAAGAATCGGAGGAATAAATCCAATCCCATTGGCTATGATAGAGCTTGACAAAATACCCATTACCAACGCTAAAATAATGTTTCTTGTTGACAGTGCTAAAATTAAAGTTAATACTGGCGGAACAAGAGGTAAAATGTTTTCCATAATCATACTCCTTTATATTTTTTTCACAACAGTCTAATTTATAACTAAATATTTTTAGGATGCTTCATTAATGAATCTCTTATTCTACGTATCACATTAAGGCTATATTTTCTATCTAATTTTGATCCATAAACAATACGGATACCGTTTTTACCCTCTGGGCCGAACATTTCCCCTGCTGTAACAGCGACTTTAGCATCTTGAAGCAAATAATCACAGATCTCGCTTGAGGTTCCTAGTTTACGCACATCAAGCCATAAAAAGAAACATGATTCGGGTTCCCCACAAATAGTGTTTGGAATGTTTTTTATAATCTCATAGCTAGCTAATCCCCGGTATTGAAATTCTTTTCGATATTTTTCCATAAAATCAGGATTCTCCAACGCTGCCATGATTCCCCACTGCACCATTGTGTTTGGTGCTCCTATATAAAACACCGCAGTAGCATGTAAAACACTCATTATATTTTCATGAGCTACAATATAGGCCAATCTAAGCCCACAAACTCCCATGCCTTTTGAAAATGAGCTTACTAAAATGGTTCTTTCCCACATGCCCGGATAATTTATTATATTAAACATCTCATTTCCATCAAAAACAGTATCTTCAAAGCATTGATCAATCAAAAAGTATTAAATCATTCTCAATAATAAATTTCGCTAAATTAACTAATGTTTCTTTTTTATATACTGTCGTAGTGGGATTGTTTGGATTTGTCATTGCAACGATTTTTGTTTTATTGGTCAAGCGTTTTTTTAAATTCTTCAATATTAAGATCATAGTTATCCTCAATAAATGTAGGCACCGGAATTGCTTTACCCCCCCATCAACGCTGGTGCCTGAAAATTATGAGGATAAGACGGTGTCGGAATTAACACTTCATTTTCTTCTCCAGGAACCAAGAAAGGCCGCATTGCGTAGTTAAAACTTATATCCGAGCCACTGGGTAATCACAACATTTTTATTGGGATCTACAGAAATTTCATTAATTTTTTTGACTCTTTCAGCAACAGCCTTACGCATTTTAATATCCCCAATAGGAAGTGTATAATGTGCGGCATTCGTATCAAGCGAATTATATATACCTTTTTTCATGATTTCAGGTACATTCGGATCAGGAAAAAATGGATCTGCCCAACCAAAAAAATCAATGTCTGTACGATTCCGAAAAGCTTCATAACCACTAAAATCAAATTCCGGCTAGC
>CAXXNY010000005.1:0-527988 GCA_963674805.2 Christensenellaceae bacterium | reverse complement strand
CATCTTTCGGTTCTTCGATTTTTTCCTCTTCGCCGTCAACATGAACCCCGTCAACGTGTACGTTTATTTCTACCACTTTTAAGCCGGTCATAGTCTCAACCGCTTTTTTTACGTTCGTTTGCACTTTATCTGTTACCATCGGGATCAATGCCCCGTAGTTAACCACCACATAAAGATCAATCGCGGCTTCTTCCTTGCCTACTTCAACTTTAACGCCCTTTGTCACGGCTTTTTTTCCGAACAGCTCAGCGATTCCGTTGCCTAAATTACCGCTCATGGAATACACGCCGTCGATTTCAACCGCCGCCATTCCGGCTATTGCCGCAACCACGTCATCGGCAAAAGACAGACTGCCGTTTTCTTCATTTATTGTATTGATATTATTAGCCAAAACGGTTACCTCCTGCTTCTTTCAAACATTATATCAGATATTATAAGGCTTTACAAACCATCCTTTTGGTCGTCATGACCAAAAAATAAACCTGTTTTATTTATTCTTAGAACGTCTCATAGTGGATATGTTCAGGTTCCATCTGGCCTCTCGGCGGCTTTTCTTCCGCCGGATATCCGACAGATAACACCCCGAAGAAAATCTTTGTCTCAGGGATTCTTAACAGCTCGTTCACTTTTTCCATCTCTTCGGTTTCCAGAAATCCGCCCATCCAGCAGGTCCCGAGCCCGAGTGCGTTTGCCGCCAGCGTGATGTTCTGGGCTGCCGCCGCGCAGTCCTGGAATTTATATCCTAGCTTGGAGTTTCTTTCTGTATTCGGGTTCAATACCACCGCAATCGCCAGCGGGGCATGTCTTAACGGTTTTTTGTAGTAATCCTTAACCTTGGACAGTGCTTTAATGGTCTGCTTATTTCGAACCACCACAAACTCCCAAGGGCGGGCGTTATGCGCTGACGGGGCGCTGCACGCAGCCGCTAATATTTGGTTAACCTGCTCATCAGACACTTCCTTGTCGGCTTTATACTCACGAATACTTCTTCTTGAATAAATACATGTTAATGCATCCATGTCAATACCTCACTTTTCACTAAAAAATGCCCGTGCATTTTTAACATCCAAATCAATTTTGCTTTCAGTTCATTCCTGTCGTTTAATCGCGTTTCATTGCTTAAGAATTTTAAAAACTCCACAGTTACAAACCTTCCGTAAAGGTTCCGTTCAAAGTCCAAAATATGTGTTTCAATCGTTAACTCGCCGTTATCAAAGAACGTCGGACGGACACCGACATTGGTGACGGAGTGGTACGGTTCGCCGTCAATTCGGGCAACCGTCGCATACACCCCGGTTTTGGGCAGCATCTTGCGCTCTTCCATGACCAGATTAATGGTCGGGAATCCGATTTTTGATCCGTTTTTCTTGCCATGCACCACAGTACCCGATACATGATAGGGATTCCCCAACATGGCATTTGCTTTGATGATTTCCCCGTCGTTCAGGTATTCACGGATTTTGCTGGAGCTGACAGGCTCTCCGTCCTGCATTACCGGCTCGATTACCGTAACAGAAAAGCCGAACTCCTCTCCAAAGCGTTCCAGATCCTCCGGTCTTCCGGATGCCGCATAGCCGAAAGTATAATCATATCCCACGACGATATGCTTGATATCCAGCACTTTTTGAAGGTATCGGATATAGCCTTCCGGGGATACGGTCGCAATATGGCTGTCGAAGAAATCCAGCCACAAAAAGTCGATATTCAATTGCTGAAATGCGGCGATTTTCTCACGGCGCGAGAATAAATTCATCTTTGCGGTATCGTGCATCAAATAATTGGCCGGAATATTCTCAAACGAATATACCGCAGTCTTCCACCCCTGCGCCACAGCAATCTGACCGCCTCGCGCAATCAGCTGCTGGTGCGCGATATGCATCCCGTCAAATGTGCCGAGGCACAAGACCACGGGTTCTTCGATATATTTTGATTCATATGATATTTGTTTCATATCATTCCTTTGTTAACAAAAGCGTCTTGATTTTCGTGCGCCCGCCGCATGCCCTGCCAATGCCGATCAATTGATCCCGGCAGTATATCCGGCACTCTTTTTCTTCACAATCCATGTATATATCGGTCAGCGTTCCGTCAAGCCCGTTGGTAATCCGTTTATAATCTGCGTCTGCAACAGTTGCCGCAGGCAGTTCTGCCAATGCGGTTTCCATCGGCAGCAGGAATTGTTCAATACGTCCCGCTTCCGTCTCCGCTGCCGCTTCATCCATTGTCACAGCGTCCACAGCGGTAAATCTGCCCGACCGTGTCCGCTCCAGAAACGACGTATATGCACATGTGTTTAAGGCTTTTCCGATATCCGCCGCAAGCGTCCGGATATAGGTGCCTTTTGAACAAACAGTTTTGATCAAAAACCTGTTTTGTTCCACTTCTCTGATAAGGTCAAGCGATTTAATCGTGATGCGCCGTGATTTCAGTTCCGCCGTCTGACCGCTTCTCGCCAGCTGATAGGCCCGCTTGCCGTTGATGCTGATCGCAGAATACATCGGCGGTACCTGGTCGATTTCTCCGGTAAAACGCGGGAGAACCGCTTTAATCATCTCTGCTGTGACGGTGCAGTCATCTTTTTCCGTCACGTTGCCGTATGCGTCTAATGTATCCGTTGAAGCGCCGAACGTTATTTCAAATACATATTCTTTTTCTTTCCCCATCAGATACGGGGATAGTTTGGTGGCCTTGCCAACCAGTATCACCAGCACGCCGGCCGCGCCCGGGTCCAGTGTTCCCGCATGCCCGATTTTCTTTATACCCAGCAGCCGTTTAAAAAAACCAACTGCGCCGTTTGATGACATACCAGGTGGTTTTAAGAAATTGATTAATCCATTCATTTATCAGTTAATGAGACCTTTTACGGACGTTAAAACATGGTCTTTCACCGTTTCATACTCGCCGCCCTGTGCACAGCCCGCCGCATTCTTATGTCCGCCGCCGCCAAATTTCTGCGCAATCGCGGCAATATCATAATCGCCTTTTGATCTTAAGCTGATTTTATAAAAGTTCTTCGCCACTTCACGAATAAAAATCGCAACATCCACCGAATCAATATCAACCGCCGTATTCGCCAGCGACTCGCAGTCGCCTTCCCTCGCTCCAATTGCAGCCATATCGCTCTTGTTGATGTTAATCAGCGCAATCCGGTTGTCACAGTACATCTCCATTTTGTTGATTGCGATGCCGGTCAGCCGCGTCTGCACCAAAGATTTTTCCAGAAAAAGATGGCGGGCAATATTGACGAACTCAAATCCGGTGTCAAATAACTCCGCCATGCGTATAAACGTATTTTTTGTGGTGTTGGAAAACATGAAGTTGCCGGTATCGGTCGCAATCGCGGTATAAAGACAGGTCGCGATATCTTTGTCGATCTCAAAATCAAAGTCATCGAAGATGTCCACGATGATCTCTCCGGTCGCCGCCAATCCCTGTACGATATTGATGTCGCCGAAATTGTCATTGGTAATATGGTGGTCGATGTTAACCACGATTTTTGCTTTTTCAAGGTAACTGTCCGGCAGATTCAGCCGGTCCTTGTCCGCACAGTCCACACCGATGATTAAATCCAGATTGGATGTCACCAGTTCAAGCGGCAGAAAAGTATAGTCCTTGGACAAAAACTCATATTTTGTCGGAATCGGCGTATGCGAAATCAGCCATACGTTTTTCCCCATCTTTTTAAACGCGATATAAAGTGCCAGGCTGGACCCGAGCGCATCGCCGTCCGGGTATTTATGCGGCACAAGCAGAATGTTGGATGACTCTTTTACGGCTTTGTACAGTTCCTCATATTTTCTACTCATCCGGTGTACCAATATCATTCAGTATTTTTGATATTTTCGCACTTTGCTCCATCGAATGATCTTCAACGATGCGAAGTTCAGGCGTTTTTCTCAAGTTAAGATGCTTGCCGACTTCGGACCGCAAAAAACCGTGCGCATGCTCAAGCGCTTCCATCGTTGATGCACGCATTTCATTCGTGTCATAAACGCTGATAAACACTTTTGCATAGCTTAAATCGTTTGTGACTTCAACCGCTACCACTGATGTCATCACCGAAATTCTGGGGTCCTTCATGGACTTGATGACTTCTGCAAGTACGCGTTTGACCTCGCCGTTAATACGGCGCGTTCTTTCCCCAGCCATTTATTTCACCTGATTATCTTTCCACTTTTCTCATTTCAAAGGCTTCGATAACATCACCGATTTCGATGTTGTTATAGTTTTCAATCGAAATACCGCATTCATATCCGGCGGAAACTTCTTTAACATCATCTTTAAACCGCCGTAATGTACCGACCGCGCCTTCATGAATGACGATATTATCACGAAGCAGTCTCAGCTGCGCGTTACGGTTAATCTTACCGTCCAACACATAGCTTCCGGCAATCGTGCCCACGCTGGACACCTTGAACAGTTCGCGCACTTCGACATGGCCTAAAATTTCTTCCTTGAACTCCGGATCCAGCATGCCGACCATGGCTTTTTCAACGTCTTCTATTGCGTCATAGATAACGCGGTACAGCCGGATATCGACATTTTCACGTTCCGCAGCTGCCCTTGCCATGTTATCCGGCCGGACATTGAACCCGATAATAATCGCGTTCGCCACAGACGCCAGGAGCACGTCCGCTTCGGCAATCGCGCCGACGCCCGCATGCTTCACATTGACCTTCACTTCTTCGTTTGAAATCTTTTCTAAGCGCCTGTCGGATTGCTTCCGCAGAACCCTGTACATCCGCTTTAACCACGATGTTAAGGTTCTTCAGCTGGCCTTCCGCAATTTTATCAAACAAGTCGTCCAGTGATACCTTGGACATATTCTTAAGTTTATCGGCTTTTAACCGGTCTTTTCTTTCTTCAACGACCTTACGTGACAGTTTGTCCTGCTCAACGGCATGCATCACATCACCGGCATCCGGCACTTCGGAGAATCCGATGACCTCAACCGGAATAGACGGGCCTGCTTCTTCAACCGGCTGTCCGTCATCATTCACCATCGCACGCACCCTGCCCGACGCGGTTCCGGCGACAATGCCGTCCGCAACTTTAAGCGTACCATTCGTTACCAAAACAGTCGCAACCGGGCCTCTGCCCTTGTCCAGTTTGGCTTCGATAATCGTTCCCTTTGCCAGACGGTTCGGGTTCGCTTTATATTCCTGAACTTCAGCAATCAGCAGTATGGTCTCAAGAAGCTTTTCTAAGCCTTCTTTTGTCATCGCGGATACCGGCACCATAATGGTGTCGCCGCCCCATTCTTCCGCCAAAATACTATGCTCGGTCAGTTCCTGCTTAATCCGTTCGGGGTTGGCTCCCGGCTTATCGATTTTATTGATTGCCACGATAATGGGGACGTCCGCATCCTTGGCATGATTAATCGCTTCAACGGTCTGGGGCATAACGCCGTCATCCGCCGCAACCACCAGGATCGCGATATCCGTCGCCTGCGCACCCCTTGCGCGCATAGCGGTAAACGCCTCATGACCCGGTGTATCCAAAAATGTAATCGGCTCATTATTATACGTTACGGTATAGGCACCGATATGCTGTGTAATCCCCCCGGCTTCGCCTTCCGTTACCTTTGTCTTACGGATTGCGTCCAGAAGCGACGTCTTACCGTGGTCAACATGGCCCATAATGGTAACAACAGGCGGACGTTTGACCAGGTCTTTTTCGTCGTCTTTTGTATCTTCATCAACCAGCACATCTTCTGCTGTCTTTTCGATTTTCTGTTCGAGCGTGATGTTAAACTCGGTACAGATCAGCTGTGCCGTGTCAAAGTCAATTTCAGAGTTGATGTTACACATCATGCCGAGCAGCATCAGTTTCTTCAAAATATCGGCAACAGGTTTACCCGTTCTTTCCGCCAATAGTTTGACCGACACTTCTTCACCGGTAATGATAACATGATCGATGACTTTATGTTCAATGACGATGTTATCCCGTTGCTTCTTGGTCTTTCTCGGGCCTCTCATTCTGGCATCGTCCTGAAATACATCTATATTATTCTTATTAAACTTACTGCGTCTGTTGCCGTAGCGGTCAAATTCGCCTTTGGTCTTTTTCGCGCTATGATTTGCTTTGTCTGGCGCGTTCCCGCGTACGGTCTTATAACCGGATTTTGCCGCTTTCTCATCCACTTCACGCTGTGTATGCGGTTTAGCAGCAGCTGCTGGACGAAAATCCGGTTTTTGTCCCTGCGGCGCACGCGGCGGTCTTTGCTGAGACTGCTGTGCCTGCGGACGCTGCGTCTGTGGCCGCTGCGTCTGCGATCGCGGTTCCTGTTTCGGCTTCTGCTTTGCTTCTGCCGGTTTCTTTTGCTCCGGTTTTTGTTCAGCCTTAACCGGCGCTTTTTCAGCTTTCGGCGGTTTCGTTGCTTCAGCTTTGGCTTTTTCTTCTGCTTCAGCTTCAAACTTTCTTTGCTTCCGCCTTCTGCTTTTCTTCTTTTTCAGCCTTGGCTTCGGCTTCACGCTTTTCTATTTCAGCAATTTCTTTTTCTTTTTCAGCTTTTGCCTTGGCTTGCTCTTCAGCCTGCTTGCGGAGTTTTTCTTCTTTTTCTTCCTGCTGTTTCTTCAGCTTGTTCTCTTCCGCCTGCGCCTTAGCCTGCTTTATCAAGTCGGCCTCTAGTTTTTTGACAACCGAAATACGCTCCTGTGCGTCGTTTAGCAAAGTATCATACTTTGATTTGGTCGCCTCAGCCGTTGTTTTCAGCTTTTTGTTGATTTCCAGTACCTTGAGTTTACTCATCTATATCTCCCTCAAACGGCTATTGTCCAAGCTTATCAGCTAGCGCATCGGCAAACTGCCTGTCTTTCACGCCGATAATTCCATAGGACATACCCGTCCGCTCCATGAAGTCTCCTTCCTTCATCATCACTAATTCTACACTATAATCCACGCAAAGTGAACCGAATTTTTTTTTCGTCTTTTCGGACAGACTCTCATCCAAAATCAGCATGTATATGTCGCCATATTTGATTTGTTTCTCACATGCCGCCGTGCCCAGCACAAACTTTGAACCTCTGACACCCTGCCCCAGCAGTCTTAAAAACGCCTCATAAGCCACGTCTTAAGATCACCCGCTTTAACGCATTATATAAATCCTCTGACATCGGGACATCTAACGCCCGTTTAAACGCACGGCTTTTCTGTGCTTTCTCGAGGCACTCAAGATCATAACAGATATATGCCCCGCGCCCGTTCGCCTTGCCGGTTTCATCCAGTTCCAGCGTATGGTCGTCCGTTTTCACCACGCGTATCAATTCTTTTTTCGGAATATTCTGCCGGCAGGCAATACACATTCTGACCGGCACTTTCTTCGTTTTTGCCATAATCTAATCTTCGATAACTTCCTCTATATCCGCGAGCAGTTCATCGATGTCCATGTCTTCGAGAGCTTCCTCCGGTTTTTCTTCCGGTTCTTCTTCAGATTTTTCCGCTTCTGTATCTGAAACATCTTCTGCTTCTGCTGCTTCTTCTGCTTCTTCTGTTCCTTCTTCAGCAGCTTCATCCGCTTCCGTATCTATCACATCTTCCTGATCCAGTTCTTCTAAGTCTTCGCTGATGTCGATTGCATTCATATCGTCATCCAGCAGATCGTCATCTTCCGTATCACTGAAGATGTCTGCCTCAACCTGAGTCTGGCTCTTGATATCAATCTTCCATCCGGTCAGCTTCGCAGCCAGACGTGCGTTCTGGCCTTCTCTGCCGATGGCTAGCGAAAGCTGGTTGTCTGGTACGATGACTTTGGCGCTCTTTTCCTCTTCGTTAATCTGCGCCATAATGACCTTTGCCGGGCGCAGTGCGTTCGCAATATATTCCACATGGTCGTCCGACCACGGAATAACGTCGATTTTTTCGCCTTTTAATTCTTCGACCACGCGCTCAATACGCGAGCCCTTCTGGCCCACGCATGCGCCGACCGGATCGACGTTATCGTCATTGGACGCAACTGAAATTTTGGTCCGGAATCCCGCTTCACGGGCAATATTTTTAATCTCCACGATGTTTTGCTTGATTTCCGGCACTTCAATCTCAAACAGGCGCGCAACCAGATTCGGGTGCGTGCGCGATACCATGATCTGCGGACCCTTTGATGTCTTCTTGACTTCTGTGATATAGACCTTTAACCGTTCGTTCATACCGAGGCGCTCGGTACGCACACTCTCAGACGGCAGCATCATGCCTTCCGCACGTCCGATTTCCAAATACACCTTGGATTTCTCAATGCGGTGCACCACAGCAGTCAGCACTTCGCCTTCTTTTTCCATGTACTGGTCATAAATAACGCCGCGTTCCGCTTCACGAATTTTCTGCATGACCACCTGTTTTGCGGTCTGCGCAGCTAAGCGGCCGAACGCAGTCGGCGTCACTTCGGTTTCAAGCCGGTCTCCGGGTTCATATGCCGCATTCACCTTTCGCGCTTCCTCCAGCAAAATCTCATCATTCGGATTTTCCACTTCTTCGACAACAGTTTTCGCACAAAGCACCTTCATGTCTCCGGTTTCTTCGTTGATGTTAACGTAGACATTTTCGCTTGAGCCAAAGTTCTTTTTATATGCAGAAATCAACGCTGCTTTAATCGTATCCAGCAGTATCTCTTTATTGATGCCTTTTTCTTTTTCTAAATCTTCTAATGCATAAATGAATTGTTCGTTCATCATTTTTGCCTGTTCAGGATTTATTCCTGCTCCTTTCAGTCACTTGCTGCTAAAAATCAATATGTTGTTTCATCACCGCAATGTCTGTGCGGTTCAGCTTTATTTTCTTACCTTTCAGTTCGACGGTGACGGTCTTAGCATCATAATCAGTCAGCACCGCCGTCATTTCTTTCTTTTTATCAATCGCGCGATACAGCTTAATATCTATTTTTTTGCCGGTATTGCGTTTAAAGTCCGCTTCCTTTTTTAACGGGCGGTCAAGACCGGGCGAAGATACGGACAGGATATACGCTTCATTGATCGGGTCAAGCTCGTCCAGTAGCGGGTCCAGCTCAACACTCACTTTTTCGCAATCATCCAGTGTCACGCCGCCGGGCTTATCAATATATACGGTCAGTATCATATCCGGACCTGACTTGATATATTCGCAGTCAATAAACTCAAATCCATACTGAGATAAAATCGGCTTCACTGCTTCGGTAACAGCCTCTTCAATCCGCTTCGACATCGCAGACTCCTTAAAAAAGTATCCAACACGTGAAAAGAGCGGGAAAATCCCACTCTTTAGCGCATTGTCATCTAACTAAAAGTTATTCTAGCATATTTTGGCTGTCATTTCAAGCCCCAGTTTTACGCTTCAAGCGGCGCTTTTTTTCTCAACGATACCTCGGACAGCACCACACAGGCCATGATAATCGCACCGCCGATCGGCATCTGGATCCGGAAGATTTCGAATCCGAACAGGATAGAAAACAGCGCGCCGAAGACGCTCTCGGAGCTCATCATGATCGCCGCTTTTGACGGAGTGGTAATCCCCTGTGCCCATGTCTGGATAAAGAAACAGACTGCCGTACTGAATACGCCGAGATACGCGACCGATGACAGCCCTTGTGCCCAATTAACGTCGACCGTGTTTTTCAGGTCTTTGCTTAAGTAAAAAACGATACCCAGCACAGCACAGGTCGCAAGCTGCATAAACGTAAACTTAAACGAGTCGATTCCGCCCGACTTGGCGCCGAGATAAACCAGATGGCAGGCAAACCCCACCGCACACAGCAGCAGCATGAAGTTGCCGAGGTCCATCGAGAATACCGGCACTCCGGGAACATAGGTTAATATCATAACGCCGGCCAGCGTTAAAAAAACCAGAAAAAACATCTTGGTCTGCGGGCGCTTATGCAGCGCTGCCCACGCAATAAACGGCACCAGAACCACATAGACCGCCGTGATAAAAGCGGCGTTTGATATGCCGGATCGCGCCTGGCCAACGGTCTGAAAAAAGTACGCCAAAAATAACAGCACACCGGCCGTTACGCCAACTTTAAGTTCACTTCGCGTGATGGATAAAATCGTCTTTGCTTTAATGGCGAATATAAGCAAGGCACCGAGTATAAAGCGCAGTGCCAATAAAAGTGAGATCGGCATCCCCGAATCCATTGCGGTCTGCACCGCCGCGAATCCCGCGCCCCAAAGGAGCGCAACGCCGATCAAGGAAATATCCGCAAGCCTTGTTTTCGTCTCCAAAATTCATGTCTCCGATTCTGTCAATATTAATGCGTTAACGGCTGCATCTTAAAATATCATTCGGACTGAGCTGATACGGGCAAGTCAGGTATAACACCTGCTTCGGATGCGGCGCATCGGTCTGGCTGACACCGTCTTCCGTAACAATATCCGTTACCTCAAACGATTCAGCCGGCATACTGGGGCTTAAAACCTCCAGCACATCGCCGATCCAGAACTTATTGCGCTGTTCAATCTTGATTTTCCCGTCTGCGCAGCCCAGCACTTTTGCGATAAAAACACTTTTTTGCGTTTCGCGTTTTCGTTCGGTATCCTGTCCGTCAGCCATCGGATTGCCGAAAAAAAACCCCGTCGTATATTCCCGTGTCCCCGCCTTTTCCATTTCAGCTAAAACCCTCGGGTCAAATTTATAATGCGCAGGGTCTTTGGTGATCTTATCCATCTCCTGACGGTACAACCCGACAACGGAAGCGACATAATAGGCGGACTTCATCCGGCCTTCTATCTTAAACGATTGTACGCCCGCATCCATAAGTTTATCCAGATGCTCAATCATCATGAGGTCTTTTGAGTTAAACAAATAGGTGCCCTTCTCGTCTTCATAAACCGGAAACGCTTCATCCCTGCCGACTTCTTTAACAGTATAATGCCACCGGCAGGGCTGGGCGCATTCACCCTGGTTGCCGCTTCTGCCTGTCATGACGCTGGAAAGCAGGCACCTGCCTGAGTATGAGATGCACATGGCACCGTGCACGAATACTTCAAGTTCCATATCCGGCACCGCATCTTTAATCCCCTTAATATCTTCTATCGTCGCCTCGCGCGCTAAAATAACGCGGTCAACGCCGATTTTCTGCCAAAACTTCACGCTCATATGATTGGTTGTATTTGCCTGCGTGCTGAGATGTACCGGTATGTCCGGCAGCGTTTCTTTCACCGCCATCACCACGCCCGGATCGGACACGATAATCGCATCCACTCCCGCCCGATTCACATCTTTCAGGTATCCCGAAAACCGTTAAAGTCCGCATTGTGAAACACGGCGTTACAGGTAAGATAAACTTTTTTATCACGCTTTTTGGCATATGCCGAGGCTTCGCCCAAAGCTTCCAGCGAAAAATTATCGGCAAAGGCACGAAGTCCGTACGCCTTCCCCGATAAATAGACGGCATCCGCGCCGAAATAAAACGCGGTCTCTAAACATTCCATATTGCCCGCCGGAGCAAGCAGTTCATATTCTTTGTTCACATGCTACCCTTTATTATTCCAGTTTGCTGTCGTATGCTTCCCAGAGGCTTTCATACAACGCCACATTCGCCTGGTGCTCTTCATATGTCTTTGCAAACGCAAGTTCTCCGCTTTCCGGATCCTTGGAGCAGAAGAAATAATACCCCTGGCTTAAGTATTCTTCATCAGGATACAGCGCCGCCTCAATCGCCTGTTTCCCCGGGTTTGATATTGGCGCAATCGGAAGCCCGGCCACCACATAGGTATTATACGGGGACACCACCGCCAGCTCTTCACTGGTGAACTGATATTTCTTAACCCCGATCACATACTGTACGGTTGCACAGGACTGGAGTTTATCGTCTTGTTTAATCCGGTTATGGAATACCGCGGAAATCTTTTTGAAATCCTGCGGTTTGCCTTCACGTTCGATAATGGACGCAAGCGTCACCACGTCGTTGATGGTCATGCCGAGTTCCTGCGTACGTGCCAGATAATCCGCGGAATAAATATCCTGAAAGCGGTTGAGCATCTTATTGATGATAGTCTCGGGCGCCGAATTAATGAAGATTTCATACGTATCCGGGAAGAGATACCCTTCCAGCAGATACTTCACTCCCGTGGTATACTGCTCCCGTGCTTCATCCGTGGTAGCCTGCCCGTCAGCGGTGAATACATCAAACGTCAGCGCATCCACACCGACGCCGGATTCACAGATGTCCAGAAAGTCCTGTGAATCATCCAGAATTCCGGTTTCGACAAACATTTCCGCTATATCCGTGATGGTCATGCCCTCGGTTGCGGTAAAAGTCGTCACAGAAATATTGGACGTCCCTGTGCCGAGAATGCCGATGACATCGTCCAGCGTCATATCGCGCGACAAGTCATAGGTACCGGCTTTCATCTTGGACGACATATCGTTAAAATCCACGTATACCTTAAACACGCCGGTATTGCGGATAATCCCATGCTCATACAATATATCGGCAATCGTCGATAAAGACGAGCCGGACGGAATTTCCACCCGGACCGGTGTGCCGTCGTTCCTGTCTACCGGATCAAAGTAATTGTGCTTTAACGAGAAGAACGTAATTAAAAGAATAATCACCGCCAGCGCAAGGCCGATCAGCGTAATCATCACCGCACGCAGTGTCCCGACAAGCGGCGACATACCGCCCGATTTTCGGTTCATGCGTGAATCATGCGCCCGTTCTTTTGCAATATCCGACTGTGATAAAATCCTTGTATGTTCTCTGGTGCTTTCAATATCTTTATCTTTCGCCATTGCCGCCAGATTTACTCCTTAAATAAGTCGAGGTCAATCTCACATGCGTCCCCGATAATCTTATAGATATCGCCGATCAGGGTATTAAACTTATATTCCGCAAGTAAAAACGCCGAGACATCTTTGTTGAACTGAAGGACTTCGCCAAGCTTCTTAATTTTATCCATCAGTTCGCTGTCCGGTTCCTCACCGGTCATATACGCGGTCTGCGCCTTTAACTGCATGGTCTTATATTCCTTAATCAGCGCCTTGTTTTTTTCGTTTACAAATACCAAATCTTTGGTTGCTTTGTACTCTTTAAACGCGTCACTTTCTTTAATCGATCTTGCCAGCTCATTCGCTTTGTCGTATACGTACATCTTGATTCTCCCCGGTTTTGTTTTTACACATCAATGATGACCGGCAGAATCATCGGATTCCGCTGGGTCTTTTCATACAAATAGTTTCTCAGCGCCTTTTTAATCCGTTGTTTCAGAACCGACCACTCAAATATTTTTTCTTTAATGCAGTCTTCCATAACATCCATGACCAAATCCTTCGCGCCTTCAATCAAAAGTTCGGATTCTTTCACATATACAAATCCGCGTGAGATGATTTCCGGTTTGGACGCCACCGTATTGGTCTGCTTATCAATCGCAACAATCACCACAAACAGCCCGTCCTGAGACAGCAGCCGTCTGTCTTTGAGCACGACGTTGCCGACATCGCCTACGCCGAGCCCGTCGATCAGTATCTTGCCGGAAGGCACTTTCTTGCCCATCTGCGCGCGCGTCTTGGATATCTCAATCGGCACCCCGATTTCGGGGATAAAGATGTTCTTGCGTTTAATACCCAGGTCTTCCGCCAATTCTGCGTGCTTATAAAGATGTTTATATTCACCGTGTACCGGAATAAAATATTTCGGTCGTACCAGCGTATGGATGATTTTCAGTTCTTCCTGGCATGCATGTCCGGAGACGTGCACATCCGCGTTCCCTTCGTTGATAACATGCGCACCCTTATGGTGCAGCAGGTTAATCACATCCGCTACGCCGCGCTCGTTGCCCGGAATCGGCGTCGCCGAAATAATGACGGTATCGCCGTCCTTGATTTTGATTTTGGCATGCTCGCCCGCTGCCATCCGTGTCAGCCCGGCCATAGTTTCGCCCTGGCTTCCGGTGGTCACCAGCGTAATCTTTTTATCCGGGTACGAATCCAGCCGTTCGATATCCACGATCATTTTTTCATCAATCGTTAAAAGGCCGAGTTCCTGCGCCACGCCCGCAATACGGAGCATGGACCGTCCGGTAAAACAAATCTTCCGATTGAACCGTTTGGCCGCGTCTACCACCTGCTGTAAGCGGTGGATGTTGGACGCAAAGGTCGCGATAATAATCCGGCCAGTCGCCTTTTTAAAATGGCTTTCAAAGCTTTCCCCGACGATACTCTCAGACATCGTATACCCTGGGGTTTGTGCGTTCGTGCTATCCGCCATTAAGACCAATACGCCCTGCTTGCCGAGTTCGGCAAACTTTGCAAGGTCAATGACCTTGCCGTCAATCGGCGTAAAGTCAATCTTAAAATCGCCCGTATGCACAATCATACCGAGCGGCGTTTCAATGGCATATCCCACCGCATCATCAATACTGTGGCTGACCTTGATCGGCGTTACTTTGAATATCCCCACCGAGAATGTCGTCGCGGGTTTAATATCATACAGGTCTTTTTTGTCGATTCCGTGTTCTTCAAACTTCGTCCGGACAAGCGCGTTTGCAAAACGCGGCCCGTAAACCGGGACATCCAGTTTATCGACAAAATAGGGCAGCGCGCCGATATGGTCTTCGTGCCCGTGCGTAATAATAATACCCTTTAGTTTGTCTAAATTCTTTTCAACATAAGTGATGTCGGGCAGAACATAATCGACTCCCAACATGTCATCCCTCGGAAAAATTAACCCGCAATCGAGCATCAGCATGTCATCGCCGTACTCGAATAGTGTCATATTCTTGCCGATTTCGCCAACACCCCCAAGCGGGGTGATGCGTAACTCGTGTGTTTTCTTTGTCAATTCTTTTCCTCTTTTCTTAATAAACCGGCACTTTTATCATAATCTAATTTATCCGCTGTAGCAAGCGGCGTTTTTTAGTACTGTTCTAATATCATGGTTTCCACGTCCAGCACTTCCTGTGCGTCTCTGGCCTCGTACAATTTTTTTGCCTGTTTTAAATTGACGATCTGCATCATTGCATACGGCTCGGAAACACTTTCCGGGATTGCATATCCGTCATCAATGAGTACATCGCCTTTATACACTTCTCCGATCCGCCTAATTGCCTCTTCAGCAGCAGATTCGTCTAAAAAAACCGATTCCGTAGCTTCAAACCGGCCTTGGTTAATGAAATAACATACATAGCCTGCGGGCATGCCGTTTTTGTAAATGATCATCGCCCTGCCGTCGTCCACAAACATCGTATGCATCAGTGCCTCAAAATCAGAAACATTGCGTTTAAAATAGGCTTTTTTGGTCAACGCAAACGCATCATACAGCATCTGCATGGCTGTTGTATCCGGCGGACTGGCGCTGTTGTGCCATTTAACCGTATAAGCCGGATCCATATCTGCGCTTGGCGGTTTTAATGCGATGCGGCGCATCCACGAAATCGTATGATACCCGAGTTTTTTGTAAAAGTCGTGATTAAACGGATACAGATACACCACGGGTATTTCCATCTTGTAAAGCGTTTTACGGGCTTCTTCCATCAGCCTGCGTGCCAGACCGCGGTTGCGGTAGGCATTTTTTGTCGCGACACCTGCAATAAAATACGTTTCAATTTCTATATCGCAGCAAATCACTGTTTTAGGCAGCATATAAAGCATGGCGGCAAGCGTTTTACCGTCAAATAATCCAAGCGAATTCTCTAACCTAATGTTGTGATTGAAGTTGTACTGGATATAGGCATCCGAATCATTAAACGCCTGTTTCCACAGCGCTTTCGCCTGCGGCAGCTCGGATGCATCAATTACCTTACATTCCATCACAGTCTCCGTCAACCGAACAGGAGTACTTTTCCAGCAGATAAACCGGATTATAAGAAAGTTTTGCCTTTCTTAAGCCTTCCAGCCCCATGTCCTCTTCCCGGTTGATATACGTAAAATCCGCCCATTCATGCGCTACAAACTCCCGGTTAATCATCGGATAAAGCCCCCGTATATTCGGGTTTGCTTTTTCAATATGGATCAGTGCCGTATCCTTATTCAGTGCTTCTCCGAATGTCAGCGCCTCAATCTTTCCGTTAACAAATATCACGGCGCCTTTTACACCCAAAGCTTCGTGGTTATCCAGTATCCGGTGAAGAACATCAATTTCATCGTTAATACTGCGTGAATCGCCTTTCATATCTACCCAGTCATTGATGTGTTCAACGCATTCTTCTTTCAGCGAAATATCATACGGCCGGTATTCATATTGATAATTCTTTAAAAAATAATTAATATGATTACGTTTCGCATGTAATTTCTTTCCCGCCAGGTTGATTAAATCTTCAGAAAGATAGATGTACTCAAAATTCTCTCTATCCTCAAAAAAGATAAAGTTGGTTTTAATTTCTTTTTCAATCTTCTCTCTGACCGGCTTTACAACGCCTTTGATGCAAAAATCCCCTGTTTCGCTTTTGATATGCGACTTAAGTTCACTCAGCGCAAACTGAATACTGCGGTCCATATCATATAAAAAGGGTGCCAAATACGTCTGCATCCCAGTGCGGTCGGTAAAGCTGATATATAATGCGTATTCACCAAACGCGGCCTGTATGTTATAGCTTTTTGACCATAAAAACAGATTAGTAAAAGAGCTCTCTGCGTTTTGATAATAATACCGCTTAACAACTTGATTAAATCTTTCTCGGTCGTCACATGTTAGTGGTTTAAAGTCCAAAATATCTCCTCATTCCTCATGATACTTTATATTTTATACCACTTTTTTCTTTTGTCAAACAGCGCAGTATAAAATTCAAGCTTTGTTAAAATATCATGATCGGGCATGTTTTTCAACATTTCTATTGACGGCATGCATAAAATCACTTAATATATCTTTAATCGTAAACCGCGTTATGATTATAGGTTTACATTAAAGATTGGAGCTACCCTATGCAACTTCGAGATATGATACTTGCCGCACTGTTCGCGGCGCTTACCGCTGTCAGTGCGTTTATCCGCATCCCCTTACCGCCTCCTCTGCCCATGATTACCCTTCAGGTGTTGGTGGTCATCATGGCCGGGCTCATCCTGCGCCCTTTATATGCCTTCTTGTCCCAGGCGATCTATCTGTTCGTCGGGCTTGCCGGATTGCCTATTTTTTCTGAGGGCGGCGGTTTCCAATATATTTTCAAACCCACATTCGGTTTCCTGATCGGCTTTTTATTTGCCGCGTTCGTCATTTCTCTTATTACGCATCACAAAACATATAAACAGGGCTTCTTGCTGTCGCTGATTGCTTCGGGCATCGGTATCCTGATCATTTATCTGGTCGGCGTACCATACGGCTATTATATTTTAAATCATATCGCCGGTGCCGGATTGACAATCAAGCAGACTATTTCAGCGTTCTGTGCGATTTACCTGCCGCTAGACCTTGTCAAGGCCGTCTTGGCGTCCTTGTTATCCCATCAGATTGTCCGGCGGATTATCCGCGTATCATCATATTAAAAAACGCCTTTACGGCGTTTTTTAATAAAGTGTAATTATTCTTTATACCATCGTCTGATAATGATGTCCTCAACCTGATTATCAGTTATATAAAAGCTGATAGAGTAAACCTTGAGGTGGTCCCAAGGAAACCATGGATACGCTTCATAAGCATAAATTGAACCGCCTTAAGCAACAAATGCAAGATATCTTCTACCAAAGAATTCATCATTGACACCCCTGTTCGCCTCTTTGTAACATGATGTAAATCGCAATATATATGAGCCTTGGGTTCTTCCACTGTACCGTGGATTTTTTGTATAGCGATGCCCTCTCAGTTTCTCCACCCGCATATAATCAATATCAGCAAATATATCAATCAGCAGACACTCCAGGCCCATATAGGCATTAATAACATCATCAACAGAATCACCAATGCAAATATTTCGTTTAGTCGCTATAGGACTGGCGAATTGCATATTTGATTGGTTAAAGTCAAAACATTGTTCAAATAACTCTTCACCCGCATCCAAAGAGATAAGCGCAAAATCATTATTCGAATAATCTACATTCTCAGCCTCAATTTTGGATATTTCCAGCATAGCGCTATCCTCATTATAGATGTTGAACTCTTCTTTAGACAAAAAGTTCTTGTTCTCAAAAAGCGGAAGGTCTTCTTTAATTATAATATCAATATGGAGGGTAAGAAAGATTGCCGCTAACGATAACGTTCCTGTGATAATAGAGATTCCAAGTATGATTTTTCTATCAAGTTGCATTCCTTCGCTCCCTTATCAATATTTGGCGTTTCATTCCTGCACATTGCTCAATGTAATATATACTCCTTCAATTAAACCATCATTTATTAGAAATGCCAGCTCATAAAAACCAAAAGAATCAGAGTTTCTTTTTGTCAATTTTCTTTTTCCAACAATATCATCGCCAACGGGATATGTTGTATAATAGATAATTGAAATTCTTTCTATTGGCGGTGCATCTTCTTTAATCTCTTCAGCACCTTCTAAATAGCGACTATAATCACAATAGTCATCTGCGGTCGTGAAGTCCACAACATAGCATTTGATACCAGTATACTGCTCGGCTATTGTTCGTAATGTATCTCCTACGCCAACACCTCTTTTTGTCGTAATTCCGTTATCTTCTTCTAAGCCATAGAAAAATTCATATGAATTTGAGTCCTCAACGTACTGTTTCTGGATATCTGCTATTGTGCCATCATCGCTATAAAATAAAAACTCATCTTTGTTTAGAAAGTTTTGATCGTTGTTTTGGCATGAATTTGTTAAAAATAACATCACAATTAAAGCTGCAATGATTGTAAAACGTTTCATAAAGTATTCCTCCAAATCCCTTTTAAAATATACAAACTTTTGTTGCCTTCATTAAAATCTATCATTAAGTAATGATTCCGATGCAAAAAAGACTACAGACTTCAACCTCCGCAGTTTTTTTAGTATTTGATAAAAAAATACTGCCCCAGAAAAGCAAATCCCAATAATGACATATATAAGTGTTTTTATTTTTGTTTTGTCCATTGCCTTCTCCATCAGTTTTTTTTCATATATTACCTCCGATGCATTTCTATTATTATAATTGACTTATATTTCTATTACAATATTTTATAACCAATATCTATCAATTAATGTTCACAATAATTGTCCGGCGTGCTTTTAAATTATCTGCAAACTAAAAAACCCCCGGCTAATCCGGGGGCTGTTCTTTTCTTTAAACGGGATGTACCAAATTCTCTTTGTCCAGAAGATCTGAATCGATCTTATACTTTTTTGCTTTTCTGTATTCGAAGAATTTAAGCGCAACCTGCGGGAACAGTGCGTATGACAATACGTCTTCGTCCTGTTCGATGTATTCTTTGATTTCCTCACGGTATTTATCCAGTTCCGGCGGAATATCATCCGCAGGTCTGTGGGTAATCACCGGATCATCACCGATACATTTCTTTCTGACTTCTTCGTTCACTTCACCTGGAAGCTGTCCGTATTCGCCTCTTAACAGGGCTTTGGACTCCTTGGTGACCATCTTATAGCGTTCGCCGCCTAATACGTTAAACACAGCCTGTGTGCCCACGATCTGGCTGGTCGGTGTGACCAGCGGCGGATAACCAAAGTCTTTTCTGACTGCCGGCACTTCCTGAAGCACCTGATCCAGTTTGTCATAGGCGTTTGCCTTTTCAAGCTGGCTTAAAAGGTTGGAGTACATGCCGCCGGGCACCTGATAGATCAGGGTCTTGATATCGACATCAAGAGATGCTGATTTCAGGAATCCGTCACCAATCAAACGTTGTCTTACGCTCTTAAAGTATGACGAAATATCATTTAGCTCTTCAAGATTCATGCCGGTGTCATATTCGGTACCTTTTAAGGTTGCGACCAGTGACTCGGTGCACGGCTGGGCGGTTCCGTTTGCCAAAGCAGACAGCGCACAGTCCACGATATCCGCGCCCGCTTCAATCGCTTTTAAGTAAGTCATATCGCCGGTGCCGCTCTTGTTATGCGTATGCATATGAATCGGCACTTTAATGACCTTTTTAAGCTCGGTAACCAGATTAAACGCTTCATACGGCAGTAATAAGTTTGCCATGTCCTTTATACAAATCGACTGGGCGCCCATACCTTCTAATTCTTTAGCCAGTTTCACAAAGTATTCATTTGTATGCACCGGACTTGTGGTGTATGAAATCGCTGCTTCACACCAACCGCCGTATTTATTTGTCGCCTCAATTGCCCTTTGCATGTTTCTCGGGTCATTCAGCGCATCAAATATACGAATCACATCGATGCCGTTTTCGATTGCCTTTTTGACAAACTCGTCCACCACATCATCCGCATAGTGCTTGTATCCAAGAATATTCTGCCCTCTGAGCAGCATCTGCATTTTTGTATCCGGGCAGTGTTTTTTAATGGTTCTCAGCCTTTCCCACGGGTCTTCGTTTAAAAACCTTAAGCAGGAATCGAATGTTGCGCCGCCCCACATTTCGAGCGACCAATATCCGGCTTTATTTAATTTTTCAAGAGCCGGAAGCATCTCTTCGGTACGCATACGCGTAGCAGCTAAAGATTGATGCGCGTCTCTTAAAATGGTATCTGTAATTAAAACTTTTTTAGCCATTCTAATCTCCTCCTTCTATCGTATATCGTATCTTATCCGAACAGGGATAACAATACCCCTGCCGCAACCGCAGAGCCAATAACCCCGGCTACATTCGGTCCCATTGCATGCATCAGCAGGAAGTTTGACGGGTTCTCTTCCTGTCCGACCTTCTGTGATACCCTGGCCGCCATCGGAACAGCGGATACGCCTGCAGAACCGATCAACGGATTGATCTTGCCGCCTGAAAGCTTGCACATAATATTCCCAAAAATGACGCCGCCGAAGGTACCAAACATAAATGCGCCTAATCCTAATGCAACTATATAAAGTGTTTCCAGTTTTAAGAATTCTACCGCGTTAGCTGTTGCGCCAACCGTTAGCCCTAAGAATATCGTCACGATATTAATCAGCTCATTTTGGGCTGTCTTATTTAACCGCTCAACCACACCGGCTTCACGGAATAAGTTACCCAGCATCAGCATGCCGACCAGCGGAATCGCCGCCGGCAACATCAGGCTGATAAAGATGGTAACTGCGATCGGGAAGATTATTTTTTCAGTCTTGGATACTTCCCTTAACTGATCCATTTTGATCATCCGATTCTTCTTAGATGTAAACGCCTTCATAATTGGCGGCTGTATAATCGGTACCAGTGCCATATACGAATACGCCGCAATTGCGATTGGCCCAAGGAGATTATCGGCGAGTTTAGATGTGACGTATAATGCTGTCGGTCCGTCAGCACCGCCGATAATGGCGATACATGCAGCTTCAGCTGCAGGGAATCCAATCAGAATTGCACCTAAGAATGCGACAAATATTCCAAACTGTGCCGCCGCTCCCAACAGAAGACTCTTTGGATTGGCAATCAACGGCCCAAAGTCGGTCATTGCACCAACGCCCATAAAGATTAGCGGCGGATAAATGCCCAGTTTTACCCCTTGATAGAGATAATAGAATAAGCCACCGTCCTTATTATGTACGATCCAGTTTGTTGTTTCTGACATACCATCATAATTAACTGTAATCTCTTTAATACCCCATGTCGCTTCGCTCATGATACCCGAAAGCGGCAGGTTCGCCAGCAGCATCCCGAATGCAATCGGCAGCAGCAACAGCGGTTCATATTTCTTTACGATTGCGAGGTAGAGTAATACACACGCAACCAAAATCATAATAATATTACCCCAAACATGTAAAAAACGCTCAATCCCCGAATTAAAAACAATTCCTTCAGGTGAGTTTAAGATATTTACAAATCCGGTATCCTTAATAAAGTCCTTAATCGTATTACCCAAATTAAATGAGTAATCAGTCATTTGTCAAACCCTCCTTTTCAAAAGATGTCACTGCGTAACAGCAACAAATCGCTTTACGCAATAACCAGGAGCACTTGACCTGCTTCAACCGAGTCGCCTTTTTCTACATTAAGCGAAACAATTTTGCCGGCGCAGGGTGCCATGATTTCGTTTTCCATTTTCATGGCTTCTAAAATCAATAAAACATCGCCTTCCGCCACAGTCTGTCCCTGAGAACACTTCACATCCCAGATATTCCCCGGCATCGGGGACTTTATCTGTTCGCCGTCAGCAACGGGTGCAGCCGCCTTCTTTGCCGCTTTTGGCGCTGCCGCAGGTGCGGGAGCAGCTGTTTGCACTGCTATTGGTGCCGAATAGCCGCCGCCGATTTCTTCGACTTCTACTTCATAAGATGTGCCGTTAACGTTTATGTTAAATTTACGCATTTATAAATCCTCCTTAAAAATCACTTAAAATTTATTAAAAATCTGGTCGCGTCTGCCGGCCTGTCTCCAAGCGGGTGTATTCGCGCCGATTCTTCTGTATGACTTAATCACCACATTGCCTGCAGAAGTGCCAAGGTATACAGCAACCGCAGCAGAAATCGCCGCAATCACTTTCTTTTCGTCCATGGCCACCTGAGCAATAAAATCATTTGTTGGCGCTTTTTGTTTGCCAGCATCAGTCTTCTGTTTTTTCGCCTTGTTATTTCTGCCGCCAAAGAATAGCGACTGGACCAAAATATAGCCCATAAGTAGAATCAAACAAACAAATACTACTGAAAATCCAAGTACAAATACGCCACCGCTGAACCCTAGTTTTTCTAACCACATATTATCGCCTCCCGGTTAAAGCGGCATCACGCCGTGTTTTTTAGGCGTGGTCAGCTCGCGTTTCCCAAAAGCCATTTCAAGCCCGGCGACAACACGCTGGCGGGTTTCCGCTGGGGCAATGATATCGTCGATTGCGCCCTGCTTTGCGGCTTCAAACGGATTTGCGAATTTTTCCGCATACCGTCCCGCAAGCAGTTTGCGTTCTTCAATCGGGTCTTTTGCATCCTTCAGTGTATCGGTCAATAAAATGTTTGCCGCTGTTTCAGCTGGCAGACAGGAAATCTCAGCTGTCGGCCAAGCATAAACCATATCTGCGCCCAATCCCTTCGGGCACATGGTTACGAAGCCGGCGCCGATTGCTTTGCCTGTGATTACCGTCACCATCGGAACCGAACTTTCCGCATAAGCGAAGACCAGTTTAGCCGCGTCTTTGACGACGCCAGCTTTTTCTGCATCCGCATCCGCTTCATAGCCGGGTGTATCCGCAAAGGTTACGATCGGCACATTATATGCGTCACAGAATCTGACGAAGCGCGCCGCTTTTTCTGCTGCTTTCGCACAAATAAAATCACCCGCGTTATTGGCCACAACACCGGTCACGCATCCGTTCAAACGGATGAATCCGGTGATCATGTTAGCCGCATAGCCGGGTGAGATTTCAAAGAATGCGCCGTTATCCGCAACTGCTGAGATGATGGATTTTGTATCCGTATCGGAATCCACATTGAGCGGACGGTTTAAATCGTCGGTTAAATCATAAACCGGAGCGTCTTCTACATTATTAAACGGCAGGAATTCCAGCAGCATCTTAACCTGGTTAAAGCTGGTTTCTTCGTCTGCCACAAAGAACTGCGCAACACCCGAAACATCGGCCGCCGCTTTTGCGCCGCCAACGGATGCTGCATCATCCCCGAATACAGCAGGCGCCGCACTATAGATGCCGCCGATTTTATCTACGGCAAATGTAAAGTCGGATAATGCCGTCAGATAAGAAACGGTTCCCGCGCACGGTCCCGCAACAATGCTGATCATCGGCACCACGCCGGAAAGTTCCGTCATCTTTTTCATGATCTGCGAAAGGCCGTTTAAAGATGCCGCGCCTTCGCCCAGTCTTGCACCGGCAGAATCCAGAATACCGATTACCGGTACGCCTGAACGGCCTGCCATGTCCAAAACCTTTAAAATTTTCTTCGCATGCATATACCCGAGTGAACCGCTCAGCACCGTGAAATCCTGAGAATACACATAAACGGGTCTTGCATTGATTGTGCCGTATCCGGTCACAACCCCCTCTCCTGCTGCACTGACGGCTTCAAATCCGTCCGCTGCTGCTGAGAGTTCTGCAAAGGCGTCTGTTTCAACAAAGCTTTTGTCGTCCAGAAGCTTCGCAATTCGTTCCCTGGCCGTCAGTTTTCCGCTGTCATGCTGCTTTTTGACTTTGTCTTCACCGCCGCCGCTCAGAACAGACTGTTTCTTTGCTTCGAATTCTGTAAGTCTGTCTTGTTTGCTCATTCCATAAACCTCCAAATTTCTGAAATATCATAAACGACTGCCTGATGATGAATCCGGGCAATCTCAATAAAAAATCTAAAGTTCCCCATGATAAGAGTGTAATTAAAAATATTATCCACCATATCCGGTTAAAAATCAACTTTTTTTCTTACAAAACAGCACTTTTGGCGCACATTTTTTTCTGTTAGGCTGGTCAAACACCATAGTCTGGAATAAAGCCGCATCCAGTCGGCGCAACGCCCGCTTCATCGCATGAAATTCCCGCATACCGCCGTTGTGTGAGACGTATGCGCAGCAAACCATCATCCCATCGGGATTGAGCAGTGACAGCGCCGCCTTCAGCGCCCTTACCGAGGTGCGTTTTTTAGTCGTGACCTTCGAGACCGACGACGGCAGGTAACCGAGATTAAACACAACGCAGTCAATACCGGTTGTGATATGTGCTTTTATGTTTTCGTGCCCGTCGTGTATAAACGTAATATTGGTTAGGCCTTCTTTCGCGGCAAGCGCCTTTGCCGCTTCAATGGCTTCCTTTTGGATGTCAAACGCAAAAACGCGGCCATCAGGGCCAACGCGCTTCGCTAAAAATACCGTATCGTTTCCGTTGCCGCAGGTGGCGTCTGCAGCAGTCATCCCAACGCGAAGATACCGGGAAATCAAATCGTGGGAAAGCTGCACCGCATTAAACAATTCCTTCACACTACTCCCCCTTAAGCAGCCGAGTTTCTTCTTGGGTCAGCTCGCGGTATTCTCCGGAGCCAATCCCGTCCAATGTCAGCGGTCCCAACCGCGTACGCTCCAGCTGATAGACATGGCTGCCAATTGCCTGAACCATTTTTCTGATCTGGCGGTTGCGTCCCTCATGAATCACGAATCTCAGCGACGCCGTCTTACTATCCTCAGTTGTTTTTTCGACTTCAGCCGGGTATGTCTTTTTACCGTCGATAAAAACGCCATTTCTCAGTTTGTTCAGTTCAATATCCGTAACCGGCTGTCTGACGATTGCAATATATTCTTTTTCGAGTTCATGTTTCGGATGGGTCATCCGGTTGGCCAGTTCCCCGTCATTGGTCAGAAGCAGCAGCCCGCTCGAATCATAATCCAGTCTTCCGACCGGAAAGATACGCGCATCGGTTTTGATAATATCCAGTACCGTCCGCCTGCCTTGCGGGTCATCGCAGGTGCTCACCACCTGAACGGGTTTATTGAGCAGATAATACACATGTGCGGCTGCCGGCTTGATCCGTTTGCCGTTCACCTCAACGATGTCTTTCCCCGGATCAATCTGCATCCCGATTCCGGTCACAGCGCTTCCGTTTACGGTAACACTTCCGTCCGTTATTAATACGTCCGCTTTACGCCGTGAACACACTCCCGACGCCGCGATAAATTTATTCAATCTCATAACATTCCGATTATATCACACCGGGCTTAAACGCCAAATAAAAAAAACACAGGTCTCAGCCTGCGTCCTTTCTTATGCCTGCGGTTCACTCTCGTCCAGCTTTGGAAGCTCATCGATATGTGAGATGCCGAAATGCCTTAGGAATTCATCACTGGTCCTGTACAATTTCGGATGCCCTAATGTATCTTTCGTACCCGCTTCAAAAATCAAACCTTTATTCAGCAGTGCGTTCAGCGAATAGGTACAGTTAACGCCGCGGATATGCTCGATCTCTCCGCGCGTGATGGGTTGGTTATACGCAATAATCGAGAGTGTTTCAATCGCAGCATTCGTGATAACATAGGTGTTATCCGGCATAAACAGCTTTTTAATATACGCTTCGTATTTTTGGTTCGTGGAAAGCTGCAGCTTGTCTCCGAGCCGGACAATCTCAATACCGCTTTCATTGCGCTTGCGTTCTTCAATCATCTTATCCGCCACCGCCGATATGGTCACCGCACTCTCTTCCAGTGCGGAAGCAATATCATCAATGCTGACCGCATCGCCTGCGACAAAAAGTATTGCTTCTATTGCGTTTTCAAGACTATGTTCACCCAATGCGCTTATCCTGCTTTCTTGCTTTTCTTGATATAATGATGACATCCATAATAATTTTCTGTTCTACCTTGATGAATCCGTCATGCAGCATTTCCAGTACCGCCAGAAACGTGACGGCAATCATCAGGCGCGATGCCACGTCCTCAAACAGCATATCAAACGAAATCGTCCCTTTTTCATCCAGCATGCTGAGAATTCTTTTTTTACGTTCCCTGACCGATACGGTTTCGGGTTCAAAGGCGACAACCCGGTGCGTACGCTGCTCTTCTTCAACTGCCTTTTGCATAATCTTTGAAAACGCCGTATAGAGTTTTTCAATTGTCGCATTTGAAATTGAAAAGTCATCCACCTCAAACGGGTATTCAAGCGGGAGTTTAAAATAACGCCCTTTTGCATCGGATTCCAGCGACTTCATCTGCTCGGAAGCTTCTTTATAGATTTTGTATGCCCTTAAGCGCTCAATCAGTTCCTGCTCGGGATCAGCTTCCAGTTCCTCATCGTCCACCGGCACAGGCACCAATGTGCGCGATTTGATATAAATCAATGTCGCGGCCATGGTCAGAAAGTCGCTGGCTTTTTCCATGTCCAGCTCATCCAGTTCCGCCATATACTCCAGATACTGCTCGGTAATTTGGGAGACAAAGATATCTTCAATATTAATTTTGGACTTTTTAATCAGGTGCAGTAGCAGGTCCAGCGGACCTTCAAACTGATCTAATTTTATACGATAGTCTTCCATTAGACAAATATCTCAAAAAATGATGCAAAACTTCTGAATATCACATTGACCATGAAGCTTAATATCCCGGTACGGCTAATCAACATAATCACGCCGATTAAAAAGAAAATTGAATACCGTTCAATAGTCGCAAAAAACCGGTAACCGCCGGAAATTGAGTTTTTCAATACATGATAGCCGTCCAACGGCGGAATCGGGATTAAATTAAAGACCGCAAGTACAATATTAATTGCCACGATCATAAAAACAATTGTTAAGAAAATCTCATGGGCATTCAAGGCTAAAAGCAGATAGTAAATACCCGTGAAGATAAACGCCAATACTAAATTGGTCACGATACCCGCGAGGCTGACGAGTATCTCATCACGTCTCGGATTCTTAAAGTTCCTCGGATTAATCGGAACCGGCCTTGCCCAGCCGAAGCCAAATAACAATAGTGTCAGTGTACCGATCGGGTCCAGATGCCGTAAAGGATCTAAAGACATACGCCCCAAATTACGCGCCGTCGGGTCTCCGCAACGATACGCCATATATGCATGCGCCGCCTCATGAAATGACAGCCCGATTAATAATGCCGGTAGTCGATAGGCCATGGTCAACAGGATGCTCTGCAGGCTTGCGCCACTAAATAACATAAATTTACTTGCTCCTTAAATAATAGGTATAAAAAAATAGCGGGTATATTATATCGCATGTCCCTTTCATATTCAACCGCAGTCGGGATTGTTTTAACTCCGTTAATAATTCAAATCAACCCCGAGCTTTTTTACAGAGAATATTTTAAAAACCTAGAGATGCGAGATAAAATAATCGATTAACCGCTTGGTTTTATCCGCCGCCATGCTGCCGGTTTCCAGCACTTCATCATGGGTCAGCGGCTGGTCCAGCATCCCTGCCGCAAGGTTGGTAATACAGGATATTCCGGCGCACTTGATTCCGGCATGGTTCGCCGCTATCACTTCGGGTACGGATGACATGCCGACAGCGTCAGCGCCAATCGCCCGGCTCATCACAATCTCCGCCGGCGTCTCAAAAGACGGACCGGACCACAGGCAGTAAACGCCCTGCTTGAGGTTAATTTTCAGCTTTTCCCCGCCGCGAAGCAGGATATCTCTTAACGGTTTATGATACGCATAAGTCATGTCCGCAAAACGCGGACCGAACGCATCCATATTCCGGCCGACCAGCGGGTTGAATCCCGCAAGGTTAATATGGTCGGTGATGACCATTAAATCGCCCGGCGTAAAGTATTCGTTCACGCCGCCTGCCGCGTTTGTAATCAGCATCGTCTCAATGCCGAGTTTGATTAAAGCACGGACCGGAATCACCGTCTCCTGGGGCGTGTGCCCCTCATAGCAATGATAGCGCCCCTGCATGACGGCAATGGTACGGTTGAATTTCTTGCCGACAATCAGCTGCGCTGCATGCCCGGGCGTCGTGGGTTCCGGAAATCCTGGGATTTCGGTATACGGGATACGTGCGGCATCCTCAAAGCTGTCGGCATAATCGCCCAGCCCAGATCCCAATATAATCAAAAGTGATGGTGAACCGCTGATTCTTTCTTTGATATACGCTGCTGCTTCATTAATTCTCTGCTCAGTCATGCTGTCTCCGTTATTTTAATATTTCGCCTAAAAATGACTTGCCGACGCCGAACGGCACGCCGAAGTATTCGGCGATTGTTGCCGCTATGTCCGAAAAACTGGCGCGTACGCCAATATCTGTTCCCGGCTTAACCATGCTGCCGTATGCCAGCACCGGAATATGTTCACGTGAATGGTCAGTGCTTGGCGTTGTCGGGTCGCAGCCGTGGTCGGCGGCAATCATCAGCATATCCTCTTCGTCGAGCAGCGACATAATCTTTGGCAGATACACATCAAAATAACTCAGTGCTTCGGCATAGCCCGCGACATTATTGCGGTGTCCGTAAAGCATGTCAAAGTCCACCAGGTTGGTGAAGACCAATCCTTCAAATTCCTTCTGCATTACATCAATGGTGGCGTCTATGCCAGCCGCATTATTGGTGGAATGCATGATATCCGTGATGCCTTTCCGGTTAAAAATATCCTCAATCTTTCCGATAGCAACAACCTTTTTCCCTGCGTTTTTCAGCGCATCCAGCACTGTGTCGCGCGGCGGGGTCACCGAAAAGTCGCGTCTGCGCTCGGTCCGGGTGAAATCCCCCGGTTTCCCGATAAACGGACGGGCAATGACGCGCCCGACCAGGTGGTCGCCTTTTAAAATGTCCCGCGCAATCTGACAGATTTCATACTGCCGTTGTATCGGAATCACATCTTCGTGGCAGGCAATCTGGAATACCGAGTCAGCCGATGTATAAACAATCGGATAGCCGGTCTTCACATGTTCCTCGCCCAGTTCCTTTATGATCTCGGTACCCGATGCCGGGTAATTGCCTAACGTCTTAGTGCCGATTGCGGCTTCATACGGTTCCATCACTTCTGGCGGGAATCCGTCCGGATAGGTTCTGAACGGCTTTTCTAAAATCAGACCCGCAATCTCCCAATGCCCGCCGGTTGTGTCCTTACCGGCAAACTTCTCTTTTGCCTTTCCGTATGCCCCGACAGGAGACGGAACAGCGTATTCGCCGCCTAATCCCTGTATATTGCCGAGTCCCAGATTCAAAAGATTCGGAATCTTCAGTTTATCAGTCGCTTTCGCGATATTTAAAAAGGTGTTTGACCCTTCATCGCCGAATCTTGCGGCGTCTTCCAGTTCCCCAACACCAAAACTATCCAATATAATTAAGATGACTCTTTTCATATGAACCCCTTCTTTCTATTTTGACCGCGGATGGTTCTTGGTAATCGTCCTCCGCAATTTCTCTTTTTTTGCCGCTTCAAAATATGCCTGTGTTGTCGAGATGTCGGAGTGTCCCATCATCTCCTTTATATCCAAAACCTCCGCACCGTTGTTGATGAGGTGCACCGCAAACGAGTTGCGAAGTGTGTTTGGCGAAATTTCTTCTTTAATGCCGGCTTTTGCACTGATTTCCTTTACGACTTTCCAAAAGCCCTGCCGAGTCATCCCGCTGCCCTTCATGTTCACAAAGAGCAGATCATTCGCCTTGCCTTTTGTCAGTACCGGCCTGACGTCATCCAGATACGTTTTCAGCGCCTGCCGGGTCTGTTCCGGAAACGGGAGTGTATTAAATCCTTCCCGCATCTGGCAGGTCAGCTCCATGGTGTCCAGCGATACATCAAACACTTTCAGTTCCACCAGCTCCGAAACCTTAATGCCGGTGGCATACAGGAGTTCCAGCATGGCGCGGTCGCGCTTGCCTTTTAAGGTGGACATATTTAACGCGTCAAACAGTTTATTGACATCGGTTGTGCTGACAAACTTGGGCAGGGATTTCTTATGCTTGGGCAAATCAACGAACGCATCGATATCCACGCCCGCATTAAACTTAATATTTAAAAACGAATAGAATTTCTTGATTGATGACAGTTTTCGCAGTATCGTCGCTTTTGACATGCCTTCGGACTGCAGTTTGGCGCAGAACGCCAGCAGCACAGCATTGGTGATATCCGAAAAAGAATCGAGACCGTTATTACTGAGGTAATCACTGAACTGCCGGACATCAATCAGATAGAAGCTGATCGTTGATGCGCTCAATTCAGTGCGTTTTTCCAGATAGGTTTTAAAGGCGTTGATTTTCTGTTTCACGGCTTTTCATCCTCTATTGATTCTGGAATTCGTTATTCCGGTTCAAGGCTTATGTTCACGCCGGATAGACGGACATTCAAACTTTTATCAGGTAATCCATCGGAAGCAAAGCAAGGCAGGGATACAAATAACGCAGGTGTCGGTTAGATATTGCTACGGTATGTAAAATGAGTAAGCGATATTATTATCGCAGAAAAAACTGCCTTTTGCAAGCCGGACCCGCCGGTTTTTCCAATTATACTTCCTGCTCAGCCGGAATGCGCGCTTCCTGCGCCTTTTTGATCAGTTCGTGTGCATGCTGAAGCGACAGTTCGGTATCGTTTCCGCCTGCAAGACGCGCTATTTCATTTACACGGCCGTCCATATCCAGCGGTATGGTTGCCGTTGCGGTTCTGTTATCTTCTATCGTCTTCTGTATCAGGAAATGGCGGTCGGCGTGCGCAGCAATCTGCGCCAGATGTGTCACACAGATGACCTGCCGCTGCTTTGCGATTGCCGCGAGTTTTTCCGCAACCACATTCGCAATCCTGCCGCTGATGCCGGTGTCAATTTCGTCAAAGACATTGGTCTCAATCACATCCAGCCGCCCTAAGATATTCTTAAAGCTCAGCATAATCCGGGAAATTTCACCGCCGGATGCAACCTTTGAAAGCGGCTTTAAAGGTTCGCCAGGATTCAGCGTAATATAAAAGGAAACCTTGTCAAACCCGTTGACGGTGTACGATGCATCGCCTTGCTCCGGAATGTCCAAAAAATCGGCTTTAAATCCCGCACCGGCCATGCCGAGATCGCCCAATTCTTTTAACATCATGGTTTCAAAAACAGACGCGGTTTTACGTCGCGCTTCGGATAAAGCGGTACATGCCTGATACAGCCTGCTTTCCGTCTCTTTTATTTTTTCGGTCAATATTCCGAGCTGTTCTTCGGCATTCACCAGTCTGTCATATTCTTTTTCACTCCGTGCCAGATAGGTAAAAATTTCTTCAATACTGTTTCCGTATTTGCGTTTCAGATGATTAATCTCATTGATACGCTCCTCGATTTTCGACAGCGCATCCGGCTCATGATAAAAAGCATCCCGCTGTTCGCGGATCTCCATGCCGGTTTCTTCGGCAAGATAATAAGCTTCGTTTAAGCGCTCCATGATTCCCTGATACGCCGGATCGATGTCCGCAATTTTTTCGAACATATTGATGATGTCTTTCATCCGGTCCAAAACCGCAAACCCGTCATCGCCTTCAAACAATCCGTCATATCCGCTGTTCAGCGTTTCCATGATTTTTTCCGCTGCCTGAAGACGCTTCTTGTCTTCGATCAGGTCTTCTTCTTCATTGGGTCTTAGCTTGGCCGCAGATATCTCGTCAATCTGGAAACGAAGCAGATCAAGATTGCGCTCGCGTTCGCGCTCGTCGCCGCAGAGCAGTTCGATCGACCGCTTAAAACTGGCATAATCTTCGTAAAGCGTTTTTGCTTCTTTTCTTAAGGGTTTGATGTCGGATTCCCCGAACCGGTCGATAAACGCAAGGTGGTTTTTGGCATGCAGCAGGGTTTGGTGCTCATGCTGGCCGTGAATATCGACCAGAAGGTCACTGATCTGCTTAACCGTCGCCAGCGTCACCAGCGTTCCGTTCACGCGGCAGACATTACGATCGTTTCGCCAAAGTTCCCGCGACAGCACAACCGTGTCTCCCATCGGTTCGATCTCGTTTTTATCCAGCACACGTTTCACGCGTTCATGGTTCCCAATATCAAAAACGGCCTCGACAACCGCCCGTTCTTCCCCGCTTTTAATCAGTTCGCGGTCCGCGCGTTCGCCCAGTACCAGATTCAGCGAATCAACGATGATAGACTTCCCCGCTCCGGTCTCTCCGCTCAGCACGTTGAGCCCGGCAGAAAACGCGATGTCCAGTTCGTCAATTAATGCGATATTGTTGATATGCAGATTTAACAGCATATTTTGCTCCCAGCCGTCTCTATTGAATCAGCGCTTTCAGCGCATCCGAAATTTCTTCTGCCTTTTCCTGTGAAGTCGCCGCCACAAAAAGTGTGTTGTCGCCGGCAAGCGTCCCCGCTACGCCGTCAATGTCCATGCTGTCCACAGCCTCAGCCGCAACATTGGCACTGCCCGACATGGTTTTGACCACAATAATATTGCCCGCAGTCTGGATTTCCCTGACAGTGGTCTTAAACACCCGAATCAGTACAGACAAGTTCTTGGGCTGATTGTCGCCCGAATTCGGCGCATACTTATAGCGTCCGTCCGCGGTCTGAACCTTAATCAGATTCATTTCTTTAATGTCGCGGGAAATCGTCGCCTGCGTAATGTTAATGCCTGCGTCAATCAGGTGCTTCGCAAGTTCTTCCTGCGTTTCGATTTCCTGTGTTTTAATAATATTCAATATCAGATTCTGTCTTGCTGTTTTCACATTATTCTCCCATGGCGCATTTTTACGGCATGCTCCAGTCGATAAGTTTTTCCTTCAGCCTCGGATAAAAATAATCTCTGTCAAACCGGATAAACTTTGATTTATGGTCATACACGGTAATGTTGATTTCACTGTCTTCAGTAAATCCAGTCTGTATCTGACCGTCCAATGTCAACACCAGATCATCGGTATCGTCGTCAGATTTAATCGTCACCTTGGAGCCGACCGGAATCACCATGCTTCTGGAGTTCAGCGAATGGGCGCAGACCGGCGCCAGCACCAGTGCGTCCACTTCCGGCGTAATAATCGGTCCGCCCGCCGACAGCGAATATCCGGTTGAGCCAGTGGGCGTCGCCACCAAAAGCCCGTCCGCATTAAACCGCACCGCCGGAACATCGTCGATAAACACCCCGATATGCATGATGCGCGCGATGCCTTTTCGCGATACAAACGCATCGTTCTGGGCCAGCTGGCTGAAAATCACCTCATCGTTCTGTATAACCTTCACATCCAGCAGCCAGCGCTGTTCAATATAATAATCGCCGTTGATATAACGGGTCAGATGATTCTCTAAATCGCTGATTTCACTGACGGTTAAAAATCCCAGCCTGCCCGTATTGATGCCGAATATATTGACGTCATACGGCGCACTCTTGCGTGCGGCGCTTAAAATCGTGCCGTCGCCGCCGAGGACAATCAGCGTATCAATATCATCACAGGCAATGCACTGTGATTCTTCATCCGAATATTCAACTGTATATGCAATACCATGTGTATCCAAAAAACGCGTAACAGACGGCAGTGCGCCGTCGAAATCTTTTTTTGAATTCACAATGATTCCTGTTTTCTTCATTTTATCCCAACTTAATCCTGATGATATAGGTACATTATAGCAAAGTTTATCCGGTCAGCAAAGCGATAATTCCGCCCATGCCGCCGCGACAGTTTCATTAATATCCACCTGTTTCCCTGCGCCGCCGAGGCTTAAGTATAACAGGTATTCGATGTTGCCTTCCGGCCCTTTAACCGGTGAGAACGTCAGTCCTAAGGGCACAAACCCTTCCGCTTCCGCGTATCCAATCACCCGGCTGATAACGTCAATATGTGTATCCGCATCGCGCACCACACCGTTCTTACCGACCTTCTCACGACCGGCTTCAAACTGCGGTTTGATCAGGCACACCGCTTCCCCGCCGTTTTTCAACACCAACTTGATTGCGGGCAGTATCCATTTTAATGAAATGAATGAGACATCTACGGCAGTAAAATCCACCGCTTCACCGAAGGTATCTGCCTTTAAATACCGCGCATTAAACCGCTCAATCGCCGTAACACGCGGATCAGTTCGCAGTTGAACGCTCAGCTGGCCGTATCCTGTATCCACCGCAAAGACATGAGATGCCCCGTTTTGGAGCATACAATCGGTGAACCCACCGGTGGATGCGCCGATATCGGCACAGACTTTATTATCTAAATTAACCGAAAAGGCTTCGACCGCTTTTTTTAGTTTATAGCCGCCCCGGCTGACGAATTCCTTTTGATACCCGCGGACTTCAATCTGTTGTTCCGGCGATATCATATCTGACGGCTTTAACACCTTTTGTTCATCTGCAAATACACAGCCCGCCATCACCATGCGTTTTGCCTGTTCACGGCTTTCCGCCAGACCCAGCGATACCAGCAGACGGTCAATACGGTCCTTATTTTTCATACCGCATCACCTGATTTAATAAGTTCTCAGGCGTCAGATGAATTTCTTCATTGAGTTCTTTGACTTCGCCATGTGAGATAAACCGGTCCGGAATCCCAAGTTTTGTGAAATTCATTTGAATATCCCGGCCCGAATAATACCCTTCGACCAGACTGCCCAATCCGCCGATCACCGCGTTATCCTCGATTATGACAATGTTTTCAGATGCTTTGGCAATGGCATCTAACGCTTTTTCATCCATCGGCTTAATCGCCCGCGCATTATAAAGCCCAAAGGGATTCTTTGATGCTTTCAATGCCTGAATCGCCGTATCCACATGCGCTCCGCAAGCAATCACGGTCGTGCGTTTAGGTGGTGAGATCATTTCCCAGTCCAGCACGCTTTTAATCTTTCCGTTTTTGTCCCTGCCAAACTGGCCGCGCGGATAGCGGATCACAACCGGACGCCTATATTCCACCGCGAACGCCACCATATGCTCCAATTCATCCCCATTGCTCGGTGATAAAATGGTCAGATTTGGAATGTGTGATAAAAACGATAAGTCGAAAACTCCGTGATGGGTTTCGCCGTCGTCGCCGACCAGCCCGGCCCTGTCCACGGCAAAGATCACCGGCAGGTTTTGCAGGCATACATCGTGCAGTACTTGGTCATATGCACGCTGAAGGAAGCTGGAATAAACCGCAAATACCGGCGTATAGCCCTGCGCCGCCAGCCCTGCGCACATGGTCACACCATGCTGCTCAGCAATACCGACATCGACAAAACGCTTCGGGAACTCACACTTAAATTTATCCAATCCGGTACCTTTTGGCATTGCCGCAGATACCGCTACAATTTTCTCGTTCTTGCGCGCCAGCTCAAGCAGTTTTTCACCGAAAATCTGAGAGTTGGTTCTGATTCCGGTCGGTGCCGGTCCGATGCAGTTCGGTACACCGTGGTATTTTTCCGGATCATTTTCCGCCGGCTCATAACCTTTTCCCTTAACGGTATGGATATGCACAACTACCGGCTTATCAACATGCTTTGCTTTTTCGAGCGCCTTGATAATCTGTTTAATGTTATGCCCGTCAATCACTCCAATATAGGTAAAACCAAGCTCTTCAAACAGGACGCCTTTAACAAATAAATATTTAATACGCTTTTTAATTGCATCAAAGAAACGATACAGCGCCTTGCCGATAAAGGGAATGCGTTTTAACACCAGCGCCACATTGTGTTTCAGTTTGATATATCCGGCGGCAGTCCGAAGCCCGCCGAAATAAGAATGCATCGCCCCGACGTTTTCCGCGATTGACATCGCGTTGTCGTTTAAGACGATAATGAATTTTTTGCGCGCATGTCCGGCGTCGTTCAACGCCTCAAACGACATCCCGCCGGTCAGTGCGCCGTCCCCGATAACAGAGATAACGGAATAATCGTCGCCGTTTAAATCACGCGCACGCACCATACCGAGCCCGGCCGATATGGAGGTTGAGCAATGCCCCGCCGCAAAGATATCGTGCGGGGATTCATGCGGTTTTAAAAATCCGCTGAGCCCGCCGTACTGGCGAAGCGTTGAAAACATGTCTTTTCTTCCGGTTAAAATCTTGTGTGCATACGCCTGATGCCCCACATCAAAGATGATTTTATCAACCGGTGAGTTAAAGGCATAATGAAGACCGAGCGTCACTTCGACCATACCGAGAGAGGATGCGAGATGCCCGCCGGTCTTGGTGACGTTTTCGATGATAAACGCTCGTATTTCTTCCGAAAGTTGTTCGAGCTGCTTAATACTTAAATCTTTTATATCTTTCGGGTCATTGATTGTGTTTAAAAGTTCTGTCATGTTCATCCCTGCTTGTTTTTTAAAAAGAGACTCAAAAAAAGCGTAATGCCTTACGCTTATTATATGTTATCTTTTCGTTTAAAAAAAGAAATAAATTTACCGACAATCAAGACGATGTCCTTGTTGCTCTTTAAAGCAATCGTCTTGCCGACCGCCTTTCCTGCAACGGTCACCGCTGCAATCAGACTGGATAAAAGAATCGCCGCCAGACTTTCCGGTATCATGGTTCCCGCTTTTGAACCCGATGTCACGACCTGAATCGCGATTGCCGCACCTGCCGCACCGCTGACGATACCGCATATATCTCCAATCACATCATTACAAAAATTAGAGACAACATCCGCTTTTTTCAACAGTGCCAAAGCGGTTTTGGCTTCATGCATGCGCTTGGCAGACATCGCGATAAAAGGCTTATGTTCGCATGTCGCAAACGCAACACCGACCGTATCCGCAATGACGCCGATCAAGACAATCAGGATTAAAACGGCAAACGCCGCATAGAGCGAAATGCCTTGGGTAAAATACTCCGCGACCACGCTAACTGCTGCGGCTAAAATAAAAGAAATAAAAAAAATCTTGATTGACCAGTATTTATTTTTCTTCGTCTTCTTTTCAGTATCAGACAAAATATTTCCTATTCAAAGAAAAATAATTTTCGGTGGTAATATACTGGGTAAACCTTGCAGCTTAGGTCCGGTAGGCTTTCCCAACACGATACTCCCCGTCACCGAAAGAGCGGTTTCCCTTTAAATCATGCTGCGCAATGTCACCATACGCGCGACCGGATTACCATTAAGACCACACTATAATCCCCAATATACTGTGAAACAGTCTAGGAGCTTTCCTCTACAGCACCTCACATCTTCTATCCTCTTTTGCAAACTGAGGTTTCAAATGGCGATCATCGAAACTCCGCCAGGCCTTAGGCAGAGAAACATGTGTTCCATTATCCACCTCGATCACTCAAGGCAAGCTACGCTGTACAAGCTTTCACTTAGTAACAGGTTTAACCGCGTCCGTCCCCCTCCATAAGGAAGGTACCGTCCGGGCCTCCACGGAAGCTGGGTCAACGCCTGCATGCCATTGCAGATCGCCCTTCAACCTTAACCCCCAGCATCAACACCCGACTGGGCGTCAGCTGCCAACACCAGAGACTTCATCGATGTGCTCTTTTACGGATTTTTAGCCCCGTCTTCGAAAATGTGCGTACCGACTAGAATACTGCACCACCGAAAAGCATTATAATATATAACATTTTTGCTTTCAAGTGCCAGGATTAATTCGTCATAGATTATTCACAATCCATGATACCTGTAAAAACCTATTATATCAGATTCTTTTGTGTGTTTCGCCTACTTTTCGTCATCCGCGGTCTTATCCTCCGCAGTTGTTTTTTTAGCCGCAGGCGATGCTTTCTTTTCGCCTTCTTTTTTTGCGTCGCCTAATCCGTATTCGGCTAAAATCTTTTCTTTAATTTCATCGGCGATTTTAGGATTCTCGACGAGGAAGATGCGTGCATTGTCACGGCCCTGTCCGATACGTTCATTGTTATAGGACAGCCACGAGCCCGCCTTGTCGATAATACCGATCTGGACACCCACGGATATCAGACTGCTTTCTGCAGATATGCCCTTGCCGTATATAATATCAAACTCCGCAGTTTTAAACGGGGGCGCCACTTTATTCTTAACGACTTTGACGCGTGTCCGGTTCCCGATCATCTCGGTGCCGTTCTTGAGCGTTTCCACACGTCTGACATCAAGCCTTACAGTCGAATAAAACTTAAGCGCACGGCCACCGGGTGTGGTTTCCGGATTGCCGAACATGACGCCGACTTTTTCTCTTAATTGGTTGATAAATACCGCTACGGTATGCGATTTATTCAGGACTCCGGCCAGTTTCCTCAAAGCCTGGCTCATCAGCCGCGCCTGAAGCGCTACGTGTGCGTCACCCATTTCGCCGTCGATTTCGGCCTTCGGCACCAATGCCGCAACCGAGTCGATGACCACGATATCCAAAGCTCCGGAACGGATCAGTGTTTCAGCGATTTCAAGCGCCTGCTCTCCGGTATCCGGCTGGGATACATACAGGTTGTCGATATCAACGCCGAGGTTGTGCGCATAAGCCGGATCAAGTGCGTGTTCGGCATCAATAAACGCCGCCGCTCCGCCGCCCTTCTGGGCTGATGCGATCATATGCAGTGCAACTGTGGTTTTACCCGATGACTCCGGGCCATAGACTTCGATAATTCTGCCTCTGGGCACTCCGCCGACGCCGAGCGCAATATCCAGCTCTAAGCATCCGGACGGAATCACTGAAACATTGGTGGCTTCATTCTCGCCCAGTTTCATGATCGCACCCTTCCCGAATTGCTTTTCTATCTGTGCGAGTGCCAGTTCCAGCGCCTTATTTTTTTCACTATCCATCCGATTACTCCTCAATCATCATTAAAAATTTATATGCGAACATCTGTTTCTATTGTATTATATGTTCGCCTTTTTAGCAAGCCTTTTTTAAATATTTTTTAGATTCAGCACATTGCGGTTCTTTACGATATAGTCCACACAGGACCAGATGGAAAAGACCACGCTGATATAAAGGAAGATATCCCCGCAAAGCCGTGCCGGATTCGGGAGCAGATCCGCAACCAATAAAATCGACACCGCAACAAACTGGGTTATGGTTTTAATCTTGCCCAATATTCCTGCGCCCATAACCACGCCCTTGGTCGCCGCAACCAGCCTGAATCCGCTCATGATAAACTCTCTGCCAATCAGTACGATCGCAATAACAGGGTGAATCCGGTTAAATGACATCAGCATCACAACTCCGGCTAATACCAGAAGTTTATCCGCTATCGGATCCATAAAGCGCCCGAAGTCCGTGATCATTTCATATCTTCTGGCAATCATTCCGTCCAGCCAGTCCGTGATCGACGCCAGTATGAACACCGCAAGCGCATAGATCATATTGTTTGGGATATTGAGATAAAAAAAGAGAATAAAAACCGGAACCAGCAGTATGCGTATCATGGTCAAAACATTCGCCGTATTCATTCAGCCCTCCATCGCCGCTTCAGCCATCAGGTCGTGATATTCGGCGTTTGTAATCGTCACATCAATAAATTCACCGGGATTAATCGGCGCCGCTGATGTGATATATATTTTTCCGTCCGATTCCGGCGCATGCGCATACGAACGGCCGATATACATATAGATATCGGCGTCATATTCATCCACCAGAACCCGCATGGTTTTTCCAATCAAGGCTTGATTGTGCTTCAGCGAAATCTCCGCCTGCAGCGCCATTACCGACTCGTACCGCTTTTGCTTTTCAGCAGGACTGACCGTTTCCTTTAAATGATATGCCGGGGTATCTTCTTCCTTAGAAAACATAAAGCAGCCCAGCCGGTCGAATTCCGCGCGTCTGATGCTGTCCATCAGTATTTCAAAATCCGCCTTGGTTTCCCCCGGGAAGCCGACCATCACTGTGGTCCTTAAAACCATCTCCGGAAAAGCCACTCTGACCCGGTCAATCAACGCTGTGATCTCTGCCTGAGAGCCTTTGCGGTTCATCACCTTTAATACACGGTCGCTGAAATGCTGTATCGGGATATCAAGATAATTGCAGATATTCGGCGTTTCGTCAATCGTTTTTAAAAGTTCTTCCGTGATACCGTCCGGATATGCATATAACACACGCAGCCACACAACGCCTTTCACACCGGCAACCGCTTTTAAGAGCTCCGGCAGCCTCGGCCCGCCTTCGATATCCATTCCGTACTTGGTGGTGTCCTGCGCAATCAGCGTGATTTCCTTGACGCCGATGCTGACCAAAAAGCGCGCTTCTTCAACGATGCTTTCCAGCATCCGGCTGCGGTATCGGCCGCGTATCAACGGAATCGCGCAGTACGTGCACCGGTTGTCACAGCCTTCCGCGATTTTAATATACGCACTGTGCGGATAGGTGGTGAGCACGCGTTCGTCAGCCTTATAGCTGATATCCGGCTCACCAAAGAACTTGCCGCGTTTTTCATGATATGCCGCACGTACGGCTTCGCTGATCTGGTGATAGTTTTCTGTGCCCAGGAACACATCCGCCTCGGGGATTTGGTCAAACAGGATGTCTTTATACCGTTCGGATAAGCATCCCGTCACCACGATGCCTTTAAGCGCTGTTTTTCCCTTTAATCCCGCGGTGTTAAAGATCACGTCCAGCGACTCTTCTTTCGCATCCTGAATAAATCCGCAGGTATTGATAATCATTACGTCCGCCTCAGATTCATCGGATACAAAGGCGAATCCGTCGCGTTTTAATATGCCCATCATCATCTCGGTATCGACCGTGTTCTTTGCACAGCCGAGCGAGATAACGCCGACTTTTATATTCTCCATATATTAATTGTCTTTCTGAAACATTTCTCTGTACTGCTCCCAGCCGATCAGCACCTGCCTCGGCTTGGGGCCTTCGGACTTTGATACGATCTGCCTTAATTCCATCTCATCAATCAGACGCGCCGCGCGGGCATAGCCGACCCTCAGCCGCCGCTGCAGCATTGAAATCGAAGCCTGCTCATATTCCAACACGGTCTCAACCGCACGGGGTAGCAATTCGTCCGCTTCATCCAGTCCGCCGGAAGGTCCGCTGCTTGTGGTGCCATTCTTAATATTATCCACCGCCTGTTTGTCATACGGGCTGTCTTTTTCGCTCTTCAGGAAGGAGGCCACCGCATTTACCTCGGTATGCGTGACAAAACATCCCTGAATCCGGATCGGGCGGTCTTTGCCGGTCGGGTAATACAGCATGTCCCCGCGCCCCAGCAGTTTCTCCGCGCCGCCCATATCAATAATCGTACGCGAATCCGTATGCGATGACACCGCAAACGCAATCCGTGACGGGATATTGGCTTTAATTGTACCGGTGATGACATCGACCGACGGACGCTGGGTCGCGATAATCAGATGAATCCCACACGCACGCCCAAGCTGTGCAATCCGGCAGATAGCGTCTTCCATCTCGCGCGCCGCCACCATCATCAAATCCGATAGTTCGTCGATGATAACCAGTATCTTCGGAACCTTTTCATTGCCTTCCTTAAATGCCTTTTCGTTGTATTCGTCGATGCTCCGGCTTTCGTTCGCCGCAAACATCTGATAGCGCCGCTGCATCTCCACCACTGCCCAGTTGATTGCCGATGCCGCTTTTTTCGGATCGGTTACCACCGGAACCAAAAGATGCGGAATATCGTTGAACACGCTCAGTTCCACGACTTTCGGATCGATCAGAATCATGCGTACATCCTCAGGCGTCGCATTATACAGTACGCTCATGATAATGCTGTTGATACACACGCTCTTACCCGCTCCTGTCGCACCCGCAACCAGCAGATGCGGCATCTGGGCAATATCAGCGTATATTTTCTTACCCGTGATATCCTTGCCGAGACCAAATGCAATCATGGAATCGATATTACGAAATTCAGCCGTATCAATCAGCTCTTTTAAATAGACCATCGCAATATCGCCGTTCGGCACTTCGATGCCTATGGCCGCACGACCGGGTATCGGCGCCTCAATCCGGATGCTCTGAGCCGCCAGATTAAGCGCAATATCATCGGCCAGGCTGACGATGCGGGACACCCTGACTCCGGGTGCAGGCGACACTTCAAAGCGCGTCACCACCGGCCCTCTGCATATATTCACGACTTTCGCGTCGAGATTAAAGCTCCTTAACGTATCTTCCAGCGTCTGTGCCTGCGCGCGCAGTTCACTCTCACTGCCTCTTTTGCCGCGGTTTGAGGGTGGTGTCTTGAGCAATCCGTAAGGCGGTTTCACATAGGGTTCTGCCTCATGGTCTTCCGCCTGATAGTCTTCAATCTGAATATCCATTCCGGCATCCGGCTGATAGGTGCTGTCCGCGGCCTTGACAGCCCCGTCCCATTCGTCCTTTAATCCGGCTGTTCCGTCCTGAATATTGGTCGGCACCAGTACCGGACGCTTACCGGTATCCAGCCGTGTCTCAATCCGGTCCATCTCGTCCAGTTCGCCGTCCGCTTTTACGGCGTCTTCCTCACCGTTAAATACGTATAATTTGCGTTCTTTTTTTGGTTTTGGCTGCGGTGGCGGCGCCTGTTCCAACCGTGTTTGGCGGCGTTTCTTGATCTGGTCGTTCATCTGCTTACCTGCCGCAGCAATCCGCCGCGTCGTGGCTTTAATCGAGAAACTGGTGATAATCATCAGGCACACTAAAAGCGTGACAATGAAAATCAAATAGCACGCGGTTTTACCCATAAACACATATACCACATAACTGAGAAGCGCGCCGATCGCACCTCCGCCGATGCCATGCAGTACACCCGCTTTGTAGGCATTTCCGATAAACGGAAAAAAGTTCACGTCCATATCCAGCGATTTAAATGTAACCGTGTGAATCAGCGACAATAATGCAATGATTCCGATAATGATTGCGCCGACCGGATTCTTTATCGGTCGTTTCTTGAGATCGGCGATAATCAGCGTACCGATAACAAATAGCAGCGGCGGGAATGCATAGGTAAAGACCCCGATAAGCCCCATACTTAAATTTTTCAGCACCTGGCCCACCATTCCCATTCCGTCTGAATAAAACGCAAATCCCAGAAAAATGGCAAGCCCCAGCAGAATAACACCCGTGAACTCATGTGAAACCGCGGATGCCTGCTTTGTCTTTCGTTTTGCCGTTGGTTTTTTTGTTTGGCTTGTTCTTTTTTTAGACCCCTGTTTTTTTGCCGGCATTTTTACACCTCGCATATCTTTCTTTATCTATTATACAGTTTTTAAGCTTAATCATCAAAATAAAAAATACAGTCTACACCAACCTATGATATAATATCCGACAGTACATATCAACCGGCGGAATGCCGGTTATCATTATATCAAAAGGAAAAACGATGTTTAAAAACCAATCGACACAAAAACAAAACCTGATTATTTTTATGGTTATTATGGCACTCGTCAGCCTTGGAATGGCGTTCTCCGATTCAATATTCGGTAACTATTTTAAAGAGGTATACGGCATTTCCGCATACCAGCGCGGCATTCTGGAGTTCCCGCGCGAACTGCCGGGCATGATCTGCCTGCTTGTAATTGCGGTCGGCTCTTTTCTCGGGGATATCCGCCTTGCGATGATTGCGCAGGTCCTGTCTTTTATCGGGATTCTGGCCCTGGGCCTGATGACACCCACCTTTGCCGTGATGACCATTTATCTGTTCATTAACTCGCTCGGGATGCACACGCTGATGCCGCTCAGGGATTCCATCGGCATCTCACTGATTCAAAACCGTGCCGAGACCGGAAAATGGCTGGGTAAATTCGGCGGTATTTATACGGCCTTCCAGCTGGTCGGCGGGCTGGCCGTGTTTATTGGCTTTGCCTCCGGTTGGTTTACTTTCCAAACCAAAATCAAATGGGTGTTTGTCATCTCCGCTTTTTTCTTCTTTGCGGCACTGCTGATGTTTTCTGTGCTGAATAAGCGCATCGGGCCAAAAGTCCAGTCGCATAAAAAAATCAAGCTGGTGTTTGATAAAACATACCGGCTTTATTATCTGCTGGCTGTTTTGCACGGTGTGCAGAAACAAATCATTATTGTTTTCGGCCCATGGGTATTGATTGAAATCTTAAGCAGGGGCGCGGAGACCATCACCGCACTCAATATGATCGGCGGATTCGTCTGCATGCTGACCATCCCGGTCATCGGCCGCTGGGTAGACCGTTTCGGTATCCGGCGCATGCTGTTCTTTGACGCTTATTCATTTATCGGGGTATACGCCCTTTACGGAGTCATTACACTGTTAATCGTCAATGGCACACTGCCGATAGCCGACCTTGCGCTAATTCTGGTCGGCGGCGTATTTGTACTGGATAAGGTCAGTTTCAGTCTGGACCTGATCCGCGTCTCCTATTTACGTGCCATCGCAAAAAAAGACAGCGATATCGCCCATACGCTTTCCACCGGCATCAGCCTTGACCATCTGGTGACCATTGTCTGTGCTTATCTCGGTGGTATTGTATGGACGACACTTGGTCCGCAATATGTATTCTTCATCACGGCAATCGTGTCCTTCGGTAATGTCTTTATCGCCATGCGCGTCAAAAACATTCCGGCTCCGCACCAGAGCAATGCGGAAAAGAACGATTTAATCGACGATTTCTAAACAACCGAACATCGCATGCATCGCCGTTCTCTCACGAATGGATGTCCGTTCATCCCGTCTTCCCCTGCTGAGCAGCAGACGGGTTATTTTTGTTTCGCTTCCGACCGCAACCGCGAGATAAACCAGCCCGACCGGTTTTTCTTCGGTTCCGCCGTCCGGTCCTGCAATCCCGGTAACCGCCACGCCAATGTCCGCTCCGCTCAGCGCCTTGACGCCTTCCGCCATTTCCCGCGCCGTTTGTTCAGACACAGCGCCGTAATCGGCCAGCGTTTGTTCGTTGACGCCCAGAAGTTTTATCTTCGCCTCGTTTGCATACGTCACCACACCGTATCCGAATACCGCGGAAGATCCGGGCACATCGGTAATACGGGACGCAATCATTCCGCCTGTGCAGCTTTCCGCGACAGCAATTGTTTTGCCCGCTGCCTTTAGCCGCTTAACCAGTTCACTCTGCAAGTCCGGCTCGGTCACCGAATAGATATATTCCCCGTACCGTCTGCGGATTTCGTCCACCACCGGTTCAATCAGCGCCTCAGCCTGCGCTTTTGTCTTTGCGCGCGCAGTGACTTTCAGCGTCACTTCCCGCGCTTTGCATACGGCGCAATCACGGGATTTTTAATCGACACCATCATGTCATTCAGCCCGCTCTCAAGGTTGGATTCCCCGATGCCGAACGTCCGGACAAATACCGACACCAAGACATCATCGGCGTTCTCTGCCAATAGCGGCATCAGGTATTGGTGCAGCATCGGCTCCATCTCAAACGGCGGCCCCGGCAGCATGGCAATGGTTTTATTCGCTTCCTGATACAGAATACCGGGCGCCACGCCGTATTCGTTCTTTAAAATGGTCGAACCTTCGATCACCTCGGCCTGTTTTATATTGTTTTCGGTCATCGGACGGTCCATCTTTTTAAACAGCGCTTTTATCCATTCAGCCGTTTCTTCATCCACCACGATTTTCCGGTTAAAATAAGCCGCGACCGTGTCTTTTGTCATATCGTCATAGGTCGGTCCGAGTCCGCCGGTGGTTACCACCAGATCAACCCTGCTAAACGCATGCGATAATGCCGCATGCAGGTTTTCATGGTCGTCCCCAACCACGGTATGAAAAAGCACCGCAATGCCCTGTTCTTCCAGCGCTTTTGCCACGGCGCTTGCATTAGTATTAATGGTGTCGCCGGCCAGCACCTCTGACCCGACGCTGATAATTTCCGCTTTCACTTGAGTACCTTCTTTTATGTTTTTTTAGAGTCTATCACACACCCGTCCGGCATACAATACTTGACATGCTGAATTTATGATAGGCTTCGGTTTAAGGATATGGTATACTCTAGTAACCTCATGACACGGAGTAATCGAATGATTAAAACACTGAAACTAAAAAACGGCATTACCGCGGTCATTGAACCGCTTAAAGCTTTTCATTCCACCGCCATCGGCGTTTGGGTCAAGACTGGTTCTGCTTTTGAAACCGAAACAGAAAACGGCATCTCGCATGTGATTGAACATATGCTGTTTAAAGGCACGAAGAACCGTTCTGCGAAGCAGATAGCGATTGAGCTTGACCGTATCGGCGGCCAGATGAACGCATTCACGTCAAAGGAATGCACCTGTTATTATGCACGCGTGGCGCACGATCAGATTCATGTTGCGGCTGACGTGCTTTCCGATCTGGTGAAAAACGCACTGTTCGACCCTGCGGAGCTGGATAAAGAGCGTCTGGTTGTTCTGGAGGAAATCTCCATGCTCAACGACCAACCGGATGACCTGGCACACGAGCAGGTCTCCATCGACTTTTTTAGGGGCAGCACGTATTCCAAGCCGGTTATCGGCCCGGCGGAAAACGTCCGGCGCTTTCAGCGTGAAGATATCATCCGGTATATCGAAAAGCACTATTACCCGGAAAACATCGTGATCTCGATTGCCGGAAAAATCGATGAAGCGCAGATACAGGCGTTATTGGAACAATACTTCGGTGATTTTGATAATACCGCTGAAGCGCATGAACCGGCGCCTTTTGCCGATACTTTTATACCCGATAAGACCATCACTGTGATCAAACGCGATATTGAACAGACCCATATCTCACTCGGTTTCAGCGGCGTAGATTACCGTGACGATGCCAGGTATGCATATTCGGTGCTGAGTAATTTATTCGGCGGTTCGATGAGTTCGCGGCTGTTCCAGAAAATCCGTGAAGAAATGGGATTGGTATACACCGTCTATTCCTACCTTTCGACCTATACAGAGGCCGGTATGTTCGGCATTTACGCCGCTACCGGCGCCAAAACCGCAGAGATCGCACTTTCAACGATAATGGATGAAGTGAAAAGGCTCAAAAGCAATGGCGTTGAACAAGAGGAGTTTAACAACTCAAAAACCCAGATACACGGCAACTATCTGCTTGGGCTGGAAAGCGTCAGTTCGCGTATGCAGAGTATCGGCAAAGCGCAGTTATTATTGGGGCACGTGGACACCCAGGAGGAAATACTCCAAAAGCTGGAGGCTGTCACCATGGATGACATGGCCGAAATTATTGAACAGATATTCAGCTTTGACAGTATGAATGCCGCGTTTATCGGAAGCATTTCGGATGAGAAACAGCTCAAAGCGCTCTGTCAGTAATAAATATTTATCTAGCAAAAAAGCCATGCGTATGCATGGCTTTTGTTGTCTTTTCTTTTATATATCTCTGGGTTTCATCGTCGGGAACAAGATAACGTCACGGATTGTATAACTTCCGGTTAAAAGCTGGACCAGCCGGTCTACCCCCATTCCCATTCCGCCGGTCGGTGGCAGGCCATACTCAAGCGCCTGTATAAAATCATCGTCCATCATATGCGCTTCTTCATCGCCCTCGCTTCTCAGCTTTGCCTGGCTTAAAAACCGCTCACGCTGGTCGATGGGGTCATTTAATTCAGAAAATGCATTGGCGATTTCACGTCCAGTGATAAACAGCTCGAACCGCTCGGTCAGCCAGGGCTCGCACGCTTTGCGTTTTGCCAGCGGAGAAATCTCCACCGGATAATCGGTGACAAATGTGGGCTGGAACAAGGTTTCTTCAACAAATGCCTCAAACGCCGCATTCAGCAGTTCTCCGCGCGTTGAACCCGGTTTCGGCTCCAATCCGATTTTCTTCGCCATTTCCATTGCTTCGGCATCGTCCTTAGCCGCACCGAAATCCGCTCCGGTCTGTTCTTTGACGAGGTCGATCATCGAAGCGCGGCGCCATTTGGCACTTAAGTCCACTTCCTGATCCTGCCACATGATTTTCTGGTCGCCTAAGAGTTTTTCTTTGGCATACACGATCATGCCCTCGGTGATATCCATCATACGCTCATAGTCGGCGTATGCTTCATAAAGCTCAATCATCGTAAACTCGGGATTATGCTTATACGACATCCCTTCGTTCCGAAATACACGCCCGATCTCATAGACACGCTCGAATCCGCCCACAATCAGCCGTTTTAAATGCAGCTCCAGTGCGATTCTCAAATACATGTCAATATCTAAGGTGTTGTGGTGGGTAATAAACGGACGCGCCGCCGCGCCGCCCGCCGTACCGTGGAGCATCGGGGTTTCAACTTCCAAATAGCCCTGATTATCGAGATATTCACGTATATATTTTACGATCTTGGACCGTGCCACAAACACGTCCTTGACTTCGGGATTCACGATTAAATCCAAATACCGCTGGCGGTATCTTAAGTCCTGATCCTGCAGACCGTGGTATTTTTCCGGCAGAGGCGATAAGGACTTGGACAGTAGGGTCACGGTTTCAGCCTTAACCGAAATCTCGCCTTTCTGTGTTAAGAATACTTCACCGGTGACGCCGAGAATATCCCCGATATCGGTTTTTTTCTTAAATACGTCATACGGCTCTTCGCCCATAACGTCTTTTCTCAAATACAACTGAATGCGGTCCGACGCGTCCATGATATGCGAAAAACTGGCTTTGCCCATTACCCGTTTGCTCATCATCCTGCCGGCAACGGTAACGGTTTTCCCTTCCAGTTTCTCAAAATCCGCTTTAATTGCTGCGGCGCTGTGTGTCGGCTCAAACCGGGTGATCTGGTACGGGTCGCTGCCTTCGGCCTGAAGCGCCTTCAGTTTCTCCCGTCTGATCTGCTTTTGTTCATTGATGTCTTCGGTTTGATTGACCGTATTCTGTTCTGTGTTATCCATTTTCCTCCGCCTTTATCTGTTGATTCCTTTTATCTCCAGTACAATCTCACCGTCTGGTATCGCAACTTTCACTTTATCGCCCACCTTATGGCCGATTAAAGCCGCACCCACCGGACACTCATTTGAAATTTTGTTTTTATCCAAATTCACTTCGGCGGATCCGACGATATGATATTCAATCTCTTCCTTGAATTCCTTATCATAGACTTTCACCGTCGTGCCCACGCGGACAACCGATAAATCAAGGTCTTCTTCGTCAATGACCGTTGCGTTGCGCAGCATCTTTTCAAGACGGTTGATTTCCGCTTCTACGCGTGCCTGCTCATTCTTTGCTTCGTCATATTCGGCATTTTCTGAAAGGTCACCGAAGTCACGGGCGACCTTAATCTGCTCCGCGATTTCACTGCGTTTTTCTGTCTTTAGGTATTCAAGTTTCTCTTCAAGTTCTTTAACGCCTTCACTTGTTAAAATGACTGTGTCCTGTGCCATTCATATTCCTCCGTTTAAAAAAAAGCCGGATACGCTTTTCTTACAGTAAGCTTCATTTATTTGCGGATATATCATCCATGCGTGCCATTATAGGATACTTAAAAACGGTTGTCAAGTACTTTGCCTTGCCAATCATTTTTATCACATCCCAAGATGATATTCTTTTATATTGACTGCTGTATTTTTTACAAGAGCCGGTTGTTTTAAAGGTTATCGCTTATCAGTTTTTCGATCGCCGCCTTGCTGACAAGACCGATTGATTTTTCCACCATTTCGCCACCTTTAAACAGCGCAAGCGTCGGGATTGTCATAATGCCGTATGTCTTGGCAATCTCCGGGCTTTCGTCTACGTTCACCTTGCCGACTACAGCCTTGCCTTCAAAGTCATTGGCAATTTCTTCAACCGTCGGACCAATCATACGGCAGGGACCGCACCATTCCGCCCAAAAGTCCACCAGCACGGGCTGGCTGTTTTCTAAAACCTCTGTCTTAAAGTTGTTTTCGTTAAACGCTTTCGCTGCTCCTGCCATAATCGTCTCCTTTTATTCGTTCTTATTATCCACAATGCGATATGTGCTGACCAGTTTCTTTTTGAAAACCGGCTCCAGCAGCTTTATCGCCATGAAAGACAAAATTGTCAGTCCGATGCCAAAAGAGGCGCTGATGATTTCCCGGTCCGCATGGATTATTCCGCGGCCGGACAGCCAATATCCGGCTGCAACTCCGACCACCAGCATGACCAGCGGAAAGATATACGCAATCATTGAAGAAAACAGGGCTTTTTTCGTCTCAATCTCAATCTCGACCATTTCCCCTTTTCTCGCCCCGGTCGTATTCAGTACGTCGATAATTACCTGCTTTTCGCCCTGCGCCATTCCGCATGCCGTGCAATTCCCGCAGGCGGATGTCCGGACGAATTTCACAAACGCAAGTTTACCTTCTGTGCCGATGACCTCGCCCTTTTCAATCATTCTATTTCAGCTCCATTCTCCATTTAACAGGTACCCGACCGCCTTGGCCGCCATCATCAGGCCGCAAACCGACGGTATATAGGATACCGAACCCAGTATCGCACCATCCGCCGCTTTGTCAGGTGTTTCCGTGGAATACACCACCGGCAGCGACGCTACGCCCGCGTCTTTCAGGCGCTTACGCATCACCTTGGCCAGCGGATCAACACTGGTTTTAAAAATATCCCCGAATTTAAACTGCATCGGGTCGCGCTTGTTCGCCGTGCCCATCGCAGAGATAATCGGGATTTGATGTTTTGACGCGTAGACAATTAAATCCGTTTTTGCGTCCACACTGTCGATCGCATCAATAATCATATCCGTATTTTTAGGTATAAGCGCATCGGCATTTTCTTTGGTTACAAATACCGGATGCGCCATAATCGTTACCTCAGGATTGATGCGTAATCCGTGTGCTTTCGCAATCTCTACCTTCGCTTTACCGATAGTGTCGTGCGACGCAACCAACTGGCGGTTAATGTTTGATGCCTCAACCGTATCATGGTCAATCAGCGTCAGATGCCCGACGCCTGCACGAACCAGGGCCTCATACGCATAAGACCCGACGCCGCCCAGCCCGGCAATCACAACCTTAGCTTCTTTCAGCCTGATCATTGCCGCATCGCCTAAAAGCGCGTGCGTCCGCGATTGCCATGCGCCGTCCATGGTTATTCCTTATTCTCCCGGATTTGAATCGAGAGCTCTCTTAACTGTTTTTTATCCACGACCGCAGGCGCTTCGCTCATCAGACAGGACGCGTTCTGCACTTTCGGGAAAGCGATAACATCTTTAATAGAGTCACGCTTGCCGAGCAGCATGGTCAGGCGGTCCAGCCCGTAAGCCATACCGCCGTGCGGCGGTGTGCCGTACTGGAAGGCTTCGATCATAAAGCCGAAACGCTCCTGCGCTTCTTCGTCGGAAAAGCCCAGTGCCTTGAACATCTTTTTTTGAATGTCTGCATTGTGAATCCTGATGGATCCGCCCGCGATTTCGTTGCCGTTTAAGACCAGGTCATACGCCTTGGCGCGCATCTTGCCGATATCGCTGTCCAACAAACCGATGTCTTCGTCCATCGGCGCCGTAAACGGGTGGTGCATCGCCGTATAGCGTTTTTCTTCTTCGCTGTATTCGAATACGGGGAACTCGGTTACCCATAATAAATCATAGGTGTCTTCTTCAATTAGTCCGAGTTTTTCCGCCAGTTTTAATCTTAAGTTGCCCAGAGAATCGAACACGACTTTATCGGTATCACCGACAAAGAAGATGATATCTCCTGTTTCCGCATCGACTTTCTTCAGCAGGGCGTCCAGTTCGTCCTCTTTAAAAAACTTGGTAATCGGGGACTGCATGCCTTCCGCTTTCATCGAAATCCACGCCATGCCCTTTGCGCCGTAAATCTTGACGAAGTCCACCAGCGCATCAATCTCGCGTCTGGCGAATGCGTCCACCGCTCCCTTAACGTTTATCGCACGGACACTGCCGCCATTTTTCACGACAGAGGCAAATACTTTAAACTCGGTATCCTTCACTTCATCGCTGACATTCACCAGTTCCAGCCCGAAACGTGTATCCGGTTTATCCGACCCGAAGCGGTCCATCGCCTCGCGGTAAGTCATGCGCTTAAACGGTGTTTTAATATCCACCCCGATACATTCTTTAAACACGCGCTTGGTCATGCCTTCGTTCATGTCCAAGACATCATCGATATCCACAAATGACATCTCAAGGTCAATCTGGGTAAATTCCGGCTGGCGGTCGGCTCTTAAATCTTCATCGCGGAAGCACTTAACAATCTGGTAATACCGGTCATAGCCGGACACCATTAATATCTGCTTATAAATCTGCGGCGACTGCGGCAAAGCGTAAAACGTGCCGGGGTGCACCCTTGAGGGCACCAGATAATCGCGTGCGCCTTCCGGCGTCGATTTAATCAGCATCGGCGTTTCTATCTCTAAAAAGCCGTTTTCGTTAAAATAATTTCTTGCCGTATTGGCAATCTTATGGCGCAGCATCAGCACCTGCTGGAGCTCGGCGCGCCGTAAATCAAGATAACGGTATTTCAATCTTACTTCGTCGCGCACTTTCGCCGCGTCCTCAATCTCAAACGGCGGTGTCTTTGCTTTAGACAATATCTTCAGCTGCTCAACCTTGACCTCGATCAATCCTGTCGGCAGTTTTTCATTGATGGTTTCTTCATCCCGCTTGACGATTTTACCTTTAACCGCAATGACGAATTCGCTTCTCAATCCCTCAGCCTGGCCAAAGTCGCCGGAAAAGACCGACGCGTCAAACACGACCTGCATCAATCCGCTTCTGTCTCTTAAATCAACAAAAATCAGCGCACCCAAATCACGGCGCTTTTGCACCCATCCCATTAAGGTGACATCTTTGCCGATGTCATCCACTTTGAAGTTTGCGCAGTAGTCTGTGCGCTTCCATCCCTGTAACTGTTCACTCATGTGTTTCTATACTCCCCGTCTATAAAATCTCTTTTTCGGGTATAATCCCGATTAACTCTTCAATCGTCATCTCAATCGACATACTCGACTGCATGTCTTTCAGCGTGATAATGCCGGTGTTGAGTTCTTCTTCACCCAGCACAACCACCTTGCCTGCGCCGCATTTGTCCGCATACTTCATCTGCGCTTTTAAACTTCTGCCCGCATGATCAGTGTCGGCTTTAATGCCTTTTTCTCTCAGCGTATTCACGATCTCAATCGCTTTCAGTTTTGCGTCGTCCCCGACCGGCGCAATATAGACATCGTAGAGACGTGGCTGCGGAATCTCAATTCCCTGTGATTCCATCACCATCAACAGGCGCTCCATACCCATGCCGAAGCCCATGCCGGGTGTAGGCGGTCCGCCAATTTCTTCGACCAGTCCGTCGTACCGTCCACCGCCGCAGACCGTACCCTGTGCGCCGATTCCGGACGCGATAAATTCGAATACCGTCCTTGTATAATAGTCAAGGCCGCGTACAATCATCGGGTTGACCTTGTATACGACATTTAAGGATTGCAATATACGCTTTAATCCGTCAAAGTGCGCCTTACAGTCATCACATAAATGGTCGATCATTTTGGGCGCATCCTTGACCACCGCCTGGCAGGATTCGACCTTACAGTCTAAAATCCGGAGCGGATTGGTCTCATAGCGGTCTTTACATGTGCCGCAGAGTTCATCCAAATGGTCTTTTAAATAGGCTTTCAGCGTCTCGTTATATGCCGGCTTGCATACCGGGCATCCGATTGAGTTAATATTCAGCTTAATTCCCGTAATACCGAGTTTATCCAGCAGTATTTTTGCGACCATGATGACTTCCGCATCCGCAGAAGGCTCCGCCGCTCCGAAAATCTCAATGCCGAATTGATGGTGTTCCCTTAAACGTCCTGCCTGCGGGCGTTCATACCGGAATACCGGACAGTTGAGATAATACGCCTTGGTCGGCTGAGCACCGGCATAGAGGTTATTCTCGATATATGCACGAACCACACCTGCCGTGCCTTCCGGCTTTAAGGTGATAGAGCGGTCGCCCTTGTCCTTAAAGGTATACATCTCTTTTTGGACGATATCAGTCGTATCCCCCACCCCACGCAAAAACAACTCGGTTTGCTCGAAAACCGGTGTACGGTTTTCGCGGTAACCAAACAGGGCGGTCACATCACGCATCACCGATTCGATAAACTGCCATTTATAGCTTTCTAATATGGTAATGTCTTTTGTTCCTTTTGGTGCTTTGGTTAACATGCTGTTCCCCTTTGTTTCTTAGTAAAAATAAAAAGATACCACGTTATACAGGGACGAGCTCTGCCCGCGGTACCACCCAAATTCCAAAGACGAAATGCGTCCCTGGCGCTTCTCTTGTATTCAGTTTAAAAACGGAGCCGGTGTTGTCCGGAAAAGCATATACCCGCCTGCGGTTTCAGTCTGTGCCGCCTGCTCCCTTTTCAGTATAAATGCGCCTTTTCAGCGTCCGCTCCTCTATGTTGCTAGTATTATACCTGTGATTCCCGCATGTGTCAATGCGGTCAAGATTTCATTTATAATGTAATGATATCATATCCCTGTTCGATGTATTTCAGCATCGACGGATGCCCGTGATTATCTTCAGACAACGGAATCCCGCAGGTTTCGTTATAGGGCAGCGCCCCGTAGCCGATTGAGCACGCGCGGCATATGCAGTCAATAATACCCTTCTCTTTTGCTTCCTTAAACTTAAAGTGATCTTCTTTTTCCAGTTTTTCGACCAGGGTAACCGTTTCGCCTTCCATCACAATCAGCGCTTCATTGCCTTTTTCTATCATTTCCAGTGCATTAAGCAGCACATGCTGGAAATATACCATTTCCCCTTTGAATGCAAAAAATACGGTTTTACTCATCATATCCTCCTGAAAGAACGATATCCGCCTTCCGTAACAATTTATCCAAAAATACCTGATGGCGAAGGATTAATCAACGTCCTTTGCACCGCCAAAGAAGCCTTTGCTGTCTTTAGAATCCTCTTCGTCATCATCTTCATCAACATTTTTATTTTTATTCCGGATAAAAATCGGTACGTCCAGATCATCGCTGTCATCAAAGTCCGCAAAATTAATATTATAATTCTTTTTCTTCGGCTCGTGTACAGGCTGGGATTCCGGCCTTTTTTCAAATATATCCGTGCTGATATCCTGTTCTTCCTGTTCCGTTTCCGGTTCTGCTTCTTCCATTTCGATCACTGCCTCAAATTCCGATTCGGATTCCGGCAGCTCGGTAAATCCGGTGGCAATCACCGTGATATGGACCTCGTCCTTCATATCGTTGTTGGTGTCTGCGCCGAAGAATATATGCGCTTTCGGGTGAACTGCCCTTTGAATCAGCTGCGCGGCATCCTGTATCTCGGTCAAACTGATGGAAGCGTCGCCGATAACATTCAATAAAACGCCCGACGCGCCCTGAATCGTCGTATCCAGAAGCGGGCTCGCAATCGCCGCTTTTATTGCCTGCATAACTTTGTTGTCGCCGCTGCCGTCACCGATACCCATATGCGCTACGCCGCGTTTTGACAGCACTTTTCTGACATCCGCAAAGTCAAGGTTAATCATACCGGGCCGGCTGATGAGGTCGGTGATGCCCTGTACGCCCTGCCGCAGCACGTCATCCGCCTTTTTAAAGCATTCCACCAGCGGTGTGCCCTGCGGTAAAATCAATGCCAGTTTTTCATTTGGGATCGTCACAATGGTATCCACGCAGTCCATCAGGCTTTTATGGCCTTCCAGCGCGCTCTTCATACGGTGGCCGCCCTCAAACACAAACGGCAGCGTCACCACGCCTACGGATAGGATCCCCATTTCTTTGACGATCTGCGCCACTATCGGGGCCGCACCTGTTCCGGTCCCGCCGCCGAGTCCGGCTGCGATAAATACCAGGTCCGCTCCGTTTACCGCATCTTTGACCGCTTGTTTGGATTCAATTGCCGCCTGTTTTCCGGTATCCGGATCTCCGCCAGAACCCAATCCGCGGGTAATTTTTTCTCCGATCTGAATCTTAACGGGAGCCCTTGAAATATTCAGCGCCTGCATATCCGTATTGACCGCAATGAATTCCGCGCCTCTCAGCCCATACTCCATCATTCGGTTTATCGCGTTGTTTCCGGCGCCGCCGATGCCGATCACCTTGATCTTGGCATACATACTGCTTCCGACTTCAAAATCCAGTGACATAATTGACCCCTCCGTGTGAATCGTCGTGTTCACAGCTTTTATTTAAATCTGATTCTCATCTCGAATCAGCCGACTTCATTCGTTAATAAATAGTCCAGCATGCCGATTGCGTTAAAGTAGTTCGGCGTTGAATAACTCACCGCCTCAATTTCCGGCAGGATCACATGCTTGTTCAGCGTATCGCTTAAATACCCGATTGCCCCGTCCATCATCGCGATGCCGCCTCCGGTCAGATACACATCGGTTTCCGCGGACAACGCCACATCGGATTGCTCCAGCGCCCGGTTAATCAGTCTGCATAAATGCCCGGCCCGCGCCCTGACGATTTCATCAATCACGTTCCGGTCCAGATCCACCATACGCCCGTCGCTTGTCCGCACCAGTTCCTTGCCCTGCTTCCCGGCACCCGCGTCAAACGTAAACCGCCGTTTCAGGCGCTCGGCAGCATCCAAATCAATATCCAGCACCAGCGCAAGGTCACCCGCAATCTGTGCACCGCCTGCGTGTATCGTGCGGGTAAAAATGATCGTGTCCCCATACGCGATGCTGACACTGGTATCAAAATACCCAATATCCAATAATACAGACGCAGAATCACGTGCCTCGACCGGAATCAAAAACAGCGCCTGCGCGAGAATCTCCGGCTTAAAACCGGTGATCTCAATGTTCATTAGGTTTATCATTGTGCTGATTTCGTGCAGAAAGGCCTCGTTCGCAAATATAAATGCAAACTTGCCTTCCACGCGTACCGCATCCATACCCAGCGGATCGATAAACAGGTTGTCCTCGTCCAGCTTAAAATAAACCGGCATCTGTTCGACCAGCCGGTATTCATCCGGCACATCAAACGCGGCCGCTTCCGCCATCATCGCATCAATCACTTCCTGCGTGACGGTTTCGTTATCGTCCAGCATCGTCGCAGCAGACGTGCTGTGCACACGGGTAAAACAGGCCGGAATACCGATATAAACGGCGTCTACCTGACGCTTAATCGAAGCTGTGGCTTCTGTCACCGCTTTCTTTAAAACTGCTGGTATGCTGTCCAGCGAACGCCACTGGCCCCGCTTGATTCCCGGGTAAGAAACCGTCGAAAAAGAGACAACCTCAAACCGGCCTCTTGTTCGTTTCCGGCCGATTGCGCATATAACCTTTGATGTCCCAAATTCTAATGTCATGATCAATTTGCTCATGCCGTTCGATTCCCAATCCTGCTATCCCACATAGTGTGTTTCATTATATATACACTACTACATATACATAATAACAGAAATATGTAAAATAATAAATAATATTTTCGTACTTTAGGCGCCCAAGCCGCTCGTTTTCAGCCTTCCGGTTCCCGATATGTGGCAAATTCGCCCGCAACCACATTGATTGTACCGGTTGTGATATTCTTCTGCGTCAATTCATTTACCACTGCCAAAATCCATAATATCTTGTTTGAAACCTTCTCCGCCTGTCCAAACTCGATATAAAAGCCGGTTCTGGTGGACATGGTGATATTGTTGATATCGCTTAAATCCATTTCGGTAATGATTTCAGTCAGTTCATTATATTTCACATCTTTCAGGATATTGACCAGTGCATTAAAATCATAGGTGTTCTCAGCGACCAGCTTTTCGCCCGTAACCGCTTCACTTAAAGCCAACCCGCGCACCAGTACATAGTTTGACGGCGCTTCCGCCATCCTTTCCAGCACTCGTCCTTCCTTGTCTACAATATAGTTCCCTTCACGGCCGATAACCAGCGCAGCCGGCTGGCGTTCATATACCTCGATCCGTACGGCCGACGGATAGATGCGTTTTAAGTCAAAAAACTCCAGATACGGATCGGAGTTGATATACTGGGCAACTTTATCCTTGTCGATTGCAAAGAGATTATCGTCGATCTCAATTCCTGAAAGCGTCGCGATATAATCGGCATCCACATAGCCGTTGCCTTCGACCTCAATTTTCGCGACACGAAAATACTGGTATCCGATAAAGCATACCGCTATCACGAGAAGTGCAATAAAAATCGCCATCCCAATTCCGCTTTTCTGTTTCCGTCTTTCCAAAGCCTGCTCCTTTTTTATCAGCGCCGCGGTATCCGCTCAATACCCCGCTGGTTGCCCTGCAGGGAAATATTCAGCAGAATCCCGACTTCCGCCATAAACATAATCAATGCCGTTCTGCCGTAACTGATAAACGGCAGTGATACCCCGGTTGGCGGCATGGACCGCGTCGCCACCGCGATGTTCAGCACAACCTGTACGCCGATCATCATAGTAACGCCGGTCGCTATCAGCATACCGAACGTATCCGGTGCCTTAATCGCCGTACGTACGCCGCGGTAAATGAAAATCACAAACAAAATAATCAAAAACAGTGCGCCGACAAAGCCTAATTCTTCACAGAGTATTGAAAAGATAAAGTCCGACTCCCCGTAAGGCAGGTATAAGAATTTCTGCATGCTGTTGCCGATACCCCTGCCGATTGCACCGCCCGATCCAATCGCATAGAGCGATTGGATAATCTGGTATCCCTTGCCCAACGGATCCAGTTCCGGCGTTAAGAAAGCAAACATCCTGACACGGATATGCTCCTGCGTCATGAGTGCATAAACGCCCACACCGCCGGCGATGATCAAAAACGACAGCAGGTATGCAATGCGGACTCCGCCCGTCAGCATCATAATCAGCGCGATAATAACAATAATCATAATGGCGCTGTAATTTGGCTGCGGCAGTATTAATGCGCAGATCAGAACGACCCCGACCAGTATCGGCAGTATACCGAATTTAAACTTCTTTACGCGGTCCTGGTTGTCGTTCAGCACTTTTGCGATATAGACGATTAAAAAGAATTTCGCTATTTCAGACGGCTGAACTGAGGTGATACCAAGGTCAATCCAACGTTTTGAGCCGTTGATCTCAAGGCCGATTCCGGGCACATACACCAGTGCTAACAGCACCATAGAAAATAAAATCCCCCACAGTTTAAACCGGCCGAGCTTATGGTAATCGACGAACATCAAAAAAATCATCGCGGCCAGTCCGATTACGGCACCCGATATCTGTTTTTTAAAGAAATAAAATCCGTCGCCGTATTCCGAGGAACTCTCGGCATGGTAAAAACTCGCACTGAATACCATGATAATACCCAGCATTACGAGTACAATGGTGACCACCAAAATGGTGTAGTCAAATCCCCTGTCTTTCAGCCTCATACTTGCCCCCTAAAGCCTGCTGACGATTGTCTTAAACGTTTCTCCTCTGATTTCAAAGTTTCTGAACATATCGTAGCTGGCGCATGCCGGCGACAGCAGTACGTTATATCCGCTTTCTGCATGTTCGCCCGCCTTGATCACCGCATCTTCAAAACTATCTGCGGTGAATATCGATTCAAACCCGGTCGTCTCTGCACTTTTCAGCAAGTTGGGTTTGGTCTGTCCGAGCGCAATCACTGTCTTTATATATGGATTGAACGCACGGAACAATTCGTCAAAATCACTCTTTTTATCATAGCCGCCGAGGATTAATACCGTCGGACGGTTCATGGCTTTGATTGCATTGATTGTGGCGTCCGGATTCGTGCCTTTCGAATCATTGATATACCGGATGCCGTTCACTTCCCGCACAAACTCGATGCGGTGCTCAACGCCTTTAAAGGTCATCAGCGTTTCTTTGATGACTTCCGGCGAAACGCCGGACACCATCGCGATCGCCGTACAAGCTAAAGCATTCTCTAAATTATGTTCGCCCGGGATATAGACGTCATCTGTTTTGCAGATTGTCTTAATCCCCGATTCGTCTTTAAATATGATGTTTCCGTCCCTGACGAAGGCACCGAAGTCCTGCTCCTGCTTCCGGCTGAACCAGACCACTCTTGCCCTTGTCTTTTCCGCCATCGCTTCGGTGATTGCATTGTCCAGATTCAGCACGCAATAATCGTCTGCTTCCTGGTTCTCAAACACCTTTTCCTTGCAGGCGATATAATAATCCATTGTTTCAAAGCGGTCGAGATGATCCTCGGTAATATTCAGCACCGCCGAAACTTTGGGCTTAAAATCAATAATCGTTTCCAGCTGAAGCGCTGCAGCCTCTAACACCACGAAATCCTCCGGCTTTGTTTCCGGCGCAAGTTCCGCAAACGGTGTTCCGATGTTGCCCAGCACAAAGGTTTTTCTTCCGCTGTTCTTAAAAATCTCACCGGCAAGCGCCGTACAGGTGGTCTTTCCGTTTGTACCGGTAATCGCCGCAACCGGTGCACTGCAGGCGCGGTATCCCAGTTCGATTTCTGCGATAATTTCTTTATTTAATGCCGCCGCCTTTCGGATAAACGGCACTTTCTTCGGGGGCACACCCGGGCTCAGCACCAATCCGTCTACCGTTTCGATGATATCCGACGGATCTTCGCCGAGATATTGTTCATCGGCTACCTTATCAAACAATGATAATTCATCATCTTTAAAATCACCGCGTTTTTTGCTGTCAGCGATAATGACGACAGCGCCGTTATCTTTTAACAGCTGTGCGCACGCAATGCCGCTTTTGGCCATCCCGACGACCAGTATACGTTTCCCCGAATACTTCAGCAATATCTTTCCCCTAGCTTAAGCTCAACAGTGCAACCAGACAAAGCACGGTTGTAATAATCATATATGAAGAAACAATTTTCGGTTCGCTGACACCTTTTAACTCAAAATGATGGTGCAGCGGCGCCATCCTGAACACACGCTTCTTTGTCCGCTTGTAATGACCGACCTGAATCACCACAGAAACCGCACTCGCCACGAACATGATGCCGATAATCGGCAGCAATAATTGCATGCGCGAGAAAACCGCCATTACGGTCAGTGCCGCGCCCAATCCCAATGAACCGGTGTCACCCATGAAGACCTTGGCCGGATAGGCGTTAAACCGTAAAAACCCGATACAGGCGCCTGCCAGCGCTCCGGCGAAAACGGCCATGTTCTGCATGTCCTGCGCCACAGAAACCGCCGCAAGCCCGGTAAAAATAAACACATACGTAAAACTGTTCAGCATGGTAACGCTGGAAGCTAATCCGTCCAGCCCGTCGGTCAGATTGACCGCGTTGACCATTGCCACAATAACAAACACCGTAAACGGAATAAACCAGATACCCATGTTCCATTCTATATTCAAGAACGGTACAATCACCGTTGAGCCGACTTCCGGATGAAAATAAGCATAAACAGCCAAAAGCACACCGAAAATGCTCTGGGCAAGTATTTTCTGCCACCCGCGCAGTCCCATTGACCGCTGGCGCCGTACAATAATTAAATCATCGACAAGGCCGATAATGCTGTAAGCCAGATAGACGCCGATTGCTGCCAGCAGCATTTCAAGATTGCCTCTGGCGAAAATCAATGATGACGCAATCGTCCCAATCAGGATCATGATACCGCCCATGGTCGGCGTTCCTGATTTGGACAAATGGCTCTGCGGCCCGTCGTCCCTGATATGCTGTCCTGCTTTTAGACGCTTCAGCAGCGGAATCAGTACATGCCCCGCCGCAAGCGCGATGATAAAACCGCAAAGTATGGCTAAAATCTGTAATCTCATAATATCCCTCTATAATAACCGATTATATTTTCGTTATATTTCTTTTAATAATTCCCGCACCACGACCTTTTCATCAAAGTCGTGTTTAACGCCGTTGATTTCCTGATAGGTTTCATGGCCTTTGCCCGCCAGTATCACGACATCCCCGGCTTCGGCATGCTGCATCGCGTACTTGATTGCTTCGCGCCGGTTTTCGATGACAGTGTATTCACCGCCGGACGCTTCCACCCCCGGAAGGATTTCGCCGATGATGGTCATCGGTTCCTCTGTCCTCGGATTATCCGAGGTCACCACGCTAAAATCCGACAGTCTGCCGGATATCTCACCCATAATCGGACGCTTGCCTTTGTCCCGGTCGCCGCCGCATCCGAATACTGTGATAATGCGTCCGGTGACAAAGCGTCTGACCGACGCAATGGTGTTTTCCAGGCTGTCCGGCGTGTGGGCATAGTCCAATATAATTGAGAAGCCCTTTTTGCCGGAATCCAGAACCTGGCACCGGCCGTCCACCGCTTCCATGGCTTCAAGCCCTTTAACCGCCTGATCAAACGGCATCTCCAGCGCATCCGCCGCGGCAATCGCCGCCAATGCGTTATATGCGTTAAAGTAGCCGGTTAATGCCATTTCTATCCGGCGGATTTTTTCACCGCCTTTATAATAATCAAACCCGATACCCGAAGGGGCTACAGTGATTTCTTTTGCCTTAAAATCTGCATCGCTCTCAATCCCATAGGTTAACAGCCTGCCTTTATTGGCTTCCAGCATCACCCTGTGCATGGCATCATCAGTGTTGATAATGCTGACGCGGGATTTTCGAAACAGTTTCGCCTTTGCCTGTGCATACGCCTCAATCGTCTCATGAAAGTCGAGGTGGTCCTGCGTTAAGTTGGTGAATATCCCGATATCAAAGACAATGCCTGCCACACGCTTTAAATCCAGCGAATGGGATGAAACCTCAATCACCAGATACTCACATCCCGCATCCGCCATCTGCGCCAGCAGTTTGTTCAGATCCGGTGCTTCGGGTGTTGTGCGCGCCGTGTCAATTGCCGCACTGCCGATCATGTTGTGTATCGTGCCGACCAGTCCGACTTTCTTGCCGCAGGCCTCCAGCATGGATTTCACCATATATGTAATCGTGGTTTTTCCGTTAGTGCCGGTCACCCCGATCATCTTCATGCGCCTTGCCGGGAAATCATAAAACCGGACCGAAATCAGCGCCATCGCCAGCCGGTCGTCTTCCACAATAATCTGCGGAACATCGAGCTTTAACTCAACCGTTACCACCAGCGCCGCCGCACCGTTTTCCACTGCTTTAGCGGCATAGACATGCCCGTCGGTCTTAAACCCGGAGATACAGAAAAACAAATCGCCGCTTTCAACTTTGCGGGAATCAAACTGTATGCCCGTCACCGTGACGTCTTCGCCGGTGCGCTTGATGATATTTAGTCCTTCGGTCAATTGTGACAGCGTTTTACCCATAACTGTATTCAACATCCTTTTTTACTTTCAATACATCATATATTTTTCATGACATATTATCAAGTTTTTTATATCGGACGTTTATGATAAGATCACTGTAATAATGGTTCCCTTTTCCACTTCATATCCGCTGGGGACATTCTGGGACGATACTGTTTCGCCGTCGTTTTCAAAATATATCTGCAGTCCGGCGCTTTCGGCCGCCGCTTTCGCGTCATCTTTTGACATCCCGGTTAAATCCGGCACCGTGACGATGGGGTTATCAACGCTAGAGGACTGTTTTTCACTCATATAAACGATGACCTCCCCTCCTTTGGTGAGGTTGCCGCCGGGAGCCGGAGACTGTCCGGTTACTGTGCCCGTGCCGTCCATCAGCGCGCTTAATCCGGCCGCTTCAACTGCCGCGATCGCTTGACCTGCATCCAGTCCGATCAGGTTCGGCACGGTAATATAATTCGCCTGTATATATTCACTCGCAGGAATCCCGAGATATTTCAATGAGGATTCCATGACTTCTTTGACATACGGCGCCGCAACCACGCTGCCGTAGGCAATCGCACCTTCTGGCTCATCCACGATGATCAGCACCACCAATTCCGGGTCTTCAACAGGTGCGAATCCGATAAAGGATGAGATGTATTTATTTTCGATGATGTTTCCGTCATCGTCATATTTCTGGGCCGTACCGGTCTTCCCGCCGACCGAATACCCGTCAATCGCTGCATTCTGTCCGCCGCCTTCATCCACGACCGATTGCAGAATCTGCCGCATGGTCGCGCTGGTTTCTGCGCCGATGACCTGCCGGATAATCTCGGGCTCACATTCTTCTACGGTCAGCCCGTTTTCGCCGACTATCTCTTTCACCAGCATCGGGCGCATCAGCTGGCCGCCGTTGATGACCGCGCAGAACGCCGACGTCAGTTGAAGCGGCGTTACCGCGATACTCTGCCCGAATCCGATTCGCGCCAAATCAAAATTTTTGATATATTTTGCATTCCGAACGATACCCGGATTTTCATAAATCGTATCCACTCCGGTTTTTGATCCGAATCCGAAGTTATAAATGTAATCATAGAATATATCTGTGCCCATATTCAGCGCCATAGTCATAAACGCAGGATTACAGGAGTTTTGCACCGCTTCGGTAAAGGTTTCATGCCCGTGCGGATTATAATCGCGCCAGCACTTGATTCTTTGGCCGTCAATCGTCATATAGCCATAGCAGTAAAATGTATCGGCGACAGTCATAACGCCGCTGTCCAGCGTTGCCGCCGCGGTAATTGCTTTAAATGTGGAGCCCGGCTCATAGGCATCCGAGAACACACGGTTCCTTATCATATCCTGCATCGCGTCGGTATCGTCCCTCGGTGGATCATTCAAATCAAAATCCGGATACGACGCAACCGCTAGTATCTCCCCGGTTTCCGGGTTCATCACAATGCCCTGCGTGTTCTGTGCGCCGTGGTCGTTATACGCGGATTCCAGCGCTTCTTCCAAGAACATCTGGATCACCTCATCCACGGCCAGCACCACATTGTCGCCGTTTTCCGGCGGCACATACATGCTGTCCCCGTACGGAATGGCCTTGCCGGTCCGGTCGGTTTCGCCGATCAACTTGCCTTCGGTACCCGAAAGCGTCTGGTTATACAGCGCTTCTATACCTTCCAGTCCTACGCCGTCGGTCGATGTGATACCGAGCACGGATGTTAAAAAGTCGCCGTCTGTATAGTAGCGCTTTGTTTCAGTATAAAAACCGACACCCGGAATATTCAGTTCGCGGATTTTATCGGTGATTTCGCTTTCAACCTGGCGTTTTATCCAGACCTGAGATTTGGTCTGGTCCGTTGCCTTCTTATAGATCGCATCATAATCCATATCCAGCAGCTCAGCCAAGGCGGCGGAAAGATATGCCGCATCATCCACCTGATCGACGTTGACATAGACCGTATCAATGCTGGATGAATGCGCCAGCACATTGCCGTTCCGGTCCATAATATCGCCGCGTTTTGCAGACACGTCAAATTCGCGCGTCCACTGCGCCTCTGCCTGTGCCTTTAACTCGTCCGCGTCAAAAAACATGATTGTCATCAACCGGAAAATCAGTGCTAAAAAAATCAAGCCAATTATCCCGAAAATGACAATCAGCCTGTTCTTGTTTGATGCCGAAGAAACCGCCACGTTACGTCACGCCCCTTGCTATTCTGATGGCTGAGCCGTATTCTGCTCGTCATCGGTCATGATTATTTCGTTGTCCACAATATCGTCCCTTTCGATTGTTTCCGCCTTATCAATATCAATATAAACAATCTGTTCGTTTCTCGGATAATACATGCCAAGTTCTTTTTTCGCTTTGCTCTGTACCAGCGCAATATCGTCCTTCAGCGATACCTCAAGCTGTTTCTTTTCAACCTCAGCTTCCAGGACGGCTATATCCGCCTCCAGCGCATCCAGCGCTTTATCTGTTTCAATAATATAAGCGTATCGGGTAATCAGCAGGCTGCAGACAAAAAAGCCAATCACTGAGTAAACCAAAACCACCAGCAGTGTTACCCTCCGGTCGCGTTTTGGGTGGCGGCGCTTTGACCGCCGTTTTTTGACCGGTTTTCTGGGCTCATAATAATCCGCTTGTTCAGAAGCATACTGATTCCGGGGTTTTTTCGACGCCGTTTCGCCGAAAATCGAAATTTCCGGCTCACGCTGCTGTTCGTCGTAATTTTCATTTGATAAGTCAAAAAAAGCAGAATTCCGATCTCTGCTTTCTCTGCTATTACGGCCTTTATCGCTGCGCATCGTCATCACCCTTAAATAAACACATTCTCTATAACAGCTCAACCACCCTTAATTTTGCGCTTCTTGATCGGTTGTTGAGATTCATTTCGCTAGAATGCGGTAAAACAGGTTTTTTTGTGATAATCTTTCCTGTCGGTGTTTTACCGCAAATACATATCGGAGCATCTGGCGGACACTCACAAGGATTTTGCATCTCCTTAAAGTACTGTTTTACGATTCTGTCCTCTAAGGACTGGAAGGTGATAACTGCTAATCGACCCCCTGATTTGATCACCTTCTTAAAGCCATCCAATGCCACTTGCAAGTTTTTAAGCTCATCATTGACTTCTATTCTGATGGCCTGAAAACACCTCATGGATGGGTATTTAACTCCTTTTCGTGCAGCAAGTGGCACTGCTGCTTTAATAATCTCTGTCAGCTCGCCAGATGTTGTGATGGGTTTTTCTTTTCTCCTTTCACATATAAACTCCGCTATGCGCTTTGACCATTTCTCTTCGCCGAATTTGTAAAATATATCCGTCAGCTCTTTCTCGGAATACCCGTTGACAACATCCTGGGCTGTAATCCCCCTCGTGTTGTCCATCCGCATATCGAGCGCGACGTCGGCTTTGTAGCTAAACCCCCTTGAATGGTCATCCAGCTGGAATGACGAGACGCCCAGATCCAACAGGGCTCCGTCGATTTCCTCTATATTAAATTGATTTAATATATGCAAAATATTTTTATAATCATCGTGTACCATGTACACGTTCTGATCGTAGATTTTCAGGCGTTCGCGTCCGCGTTCAACCGCTTCCGGGTCTTTATCGATCGCGATCAGCCTGCCGCCCGGCAGTATCCTTTTTAATATCTCGACCGAATGCCCGCCGCCGCCGTAGGTACCGTCAACAATGGTCATGCCCGGCCTTAAGTTTAACAAGTCGATGGTTTCACGCAGTAATACAGGAATATGTGCTTGTTCGGCCATCATTAATCACCAAAGTCATCCGTTCTTTCGGCATCATATGCTTTCAGTACTTCACTGTCCCATACTTCGACATGGGTGCTGTCACCGATAAACGTCACTGAACTCGTAATCCCCGCATAATCCCTAAGCTCCTGCGGGATGCACATCCTGCCCTGGCTGTCCTGTTTGGCGTTGTTTGCGCGTCTAGAGATGTCCCTTCTCTTTCTTCTGACTTCCGGGTCATTCTCGTCGCCTTCAACGTATTTATTAAAGTATTGGCTCCATTCGTCCAATGGATACAGAGAAAGCTGCTTGTCAAAACCGCGAGCAGCAATAAAGTTCTCGCCAAGTGCCTGCCGGTATTCAGAAGGGATAATCACCCTTCCCTTTTCATCAACGCCGCGTTGATGTTCTCCAACAAACCAAGCCATTCTCTGGTTCCGTTCCTATTCGTTCCGAAAGATAGTAAAATGTAAATTATCGTGGGTTTTCTCTCCACTATCCTCCCTTTAGGCCCACTATACTCCTTTCCACACCAAAAATCAAGCTTTATTTTGTTTAACAGCGCCAGTTTTTGTTAATATATAAGAATAAATGGCGAAAATGTTCGCTTCATTTTTATGCCATCAATGATTGCTAATAAAAATAGTGGTACACTACTTTCATCTATATACAAGATATGGTACAATTCCTAGTAAAGCAGTCATCAAGGAGAAAATATGAAATATCGCACAATGGGGACAACCGGAAAACACGTATCTGCACTGGGATTTGGGTGCATGCGCCTGCCGACAATCGGCGGGGACAGCGGAAATATCGATCAGGAAAAAGCCACTGAGATGATTGAATATGCCTTGGATAAGGGCATTAATTATTTTGATACGGCATATATCTACCATGTCGGTCCAAGCGGCGGGCAGGGCCGGTCAGAATTCTTTGTCGGCAAAGCACTGAAAGCACATCGAGAAAAAGTGTATATCGCCACAAAACTGCCGTCCTGGCTTATTCATATTCCGTCGGATAATGAAAAATATCTCAATCGGCAGCTGAAGGCGCTGGATACCGATTATATTGATTTTTATCTGTTGCACGGACTTAACGCCGACTTATATGAGCGCTTAAAGAAAAACGGGGTTTTTGAGTTTCTCGAACAGGCAAAGAAAGACGGCAGAATCAGGCATATTGGATTTTCATTCCACGATGAGTATGAAAGCTTTGAGACCATCGTCAACGACTATGACTGGGAGTTCTGCCAGATCCAATATAATTTCTTAGACCGGGAGTTTCAGGCTGGTGAAGCGGGTCTTGATATTGCGAAGAAAAAGGGCCTCGGCGTGGTCATCATGGAACCTTTAAGGGGCGGACTGATTACGGATGTCGTTCAGCCGGCAAAAGATATCCTGACCGCATACGATCCCGACCGTCCGATTGTGGAATGGGCGTTTTCCTGGCTGTATCACCAAAGGGGTATATCAACCGTATTAAGCGGTATGAGCACGCTGGATCAGGTCAAACAGAACATTGAGATCGCGAATAAATATGACGCCGGATATTTGCCGTTAGATGAGTTAAACGCAATTGAGAAGGCGACCGGGATTATCAAACGCTCCATTAAGGTGCCGTGCACGGGATGCAGGTATTGCATGCCTTGTCCGCAGGGTGTGGATATTCCGCTTAATTTTACCGCATATAACACGTATCATTATTTTGAGCCGGGATCAGAAGCCAGAAAGCGGAGCATCAGCCATTATCACATGTTTACCGAGGAGGCCGTGATGGCAAAGCACTGCATCCAGTGTAAGAAGTGTGAATCGCATTGCCCGCAGCACATTAAAATCAGTGACGAGATGGTGAAAGTCTCCGAGGTGTTTACGCCGGGAGAAATAAAACTGAAATAAAACAATGAGCGGTTTATAGCCGCTCTTTTTTTATATGTCTATTTTGACGGGAAAGTACGGATCTTTTTGATAATTGCGTGGTCCGTACCTTTCCTGATATCTGATCAGATAATCAGCAATAGCCTTGTCATTCATTCCGCGGATATCATCAATCGTAATTTCCTGCCCTATCGGACATGCACTGATACAAATCCCGCAGTCTGTACCGATATTGCGCCAGACACGGTAACAGGCTTCCTGTTCGATTGTCCAGTCCGTTTCAAGGTCCGAATCGGAGATTGTTTTTGCGGGGCAGGTTTTCACACAGCGTCCGCATACCTGACAGAACCGCTGAACCGCAGACTTTGAAGGTTGATCATATACCAAAGGCAAATCCGTCGTCACCGCACCCAGCCGGATAGAGCTGCCGCCCTTTTCCCCGATCAGCAATCCGTGCCGGCCGATCTGCCCGAGCCCGGCATGCACCGCCAGCGGCGTCATCATCATCAGATAATTGGCATCCATATGGCACCGCGCCTGATAGCCGTGGCCGCGTAAAAAGTACGCAATCTGCAATCCCGCCATCGCGGCTTTCACATAACCGTACGATGTTTCCACGCACGCGCTTTCCTGCGGCGCCGTATTGATAACCTCCGGATCCATGCTGACCGAAAAGACAATCGTATTTTTCAGCGAAGTATCCACCGGCTCGCCGTAGTTCTGCGGATGGCGGCCTCGGTAAGTATAATAAAACTCATCTTTTGCGTAACAGCATTTCACATCCAACGCGCCGTAATGTATTGCCAGCGACTTAATCAGCCGGGTTGCGCGTTCGGGTTCCATCGGCGTTTTGGCCGGCGCCGTACCGCCTTCAGCCAAATGCCGGATATCTGCCAATAGATTAAAGTTGGCGTTAACCGCTTCGCTTAAAAGCGGGTCATAGGTCGGGGTTTCTTCAGAACAAAGCTGCGGCATCGCCCGCAGTTCGTCGTCAACCAATTGCTTTTCCGGTTGGGTTTGATAATAGTCTATATATGCCGCCGTACCCTGCTGATATCCCATACGGGAGAACATCAGATCCCGTTCATCCACGCGCTTCATCGTATGCCTCTTTCCTGCCAAGCTTTGGCAGTAATGCGCCGACCCGCGCCTGATAATCCCCATATCCGGGGCACTTCTCGGCAATATGCGCTTCCATCATCGGAATACTGATAAATAAGAACATTGCGGTCATCGCTATTGGCGCCAGAATCGTCAGCCAGATATCCGGCCTTGTCCCCATCTGCATCACCCATACACCCCACCACATCAGCACTTCACCGAGATAATTCGGATGGCGGGAAATACGCCACAATCCGGTTTCAATATGCGCGCCTTTCTCTTTTGTCTCCCGGAATGCACGCATCTGTCCATCCGCAATCAGCTGTAAGGCCGCCGCGCCAACACACATTAAAAACCCTGCTAAAAACAACAGTCCAACCCGCGCAAATGAGCTTATTATAATATACGCCGGAATCATACAAGCAAAAACGATGAGGGTCGGAAAAAGATTAATGCCGAATAGATTGGTCAAAATCCATAGTTTGGGATTCTTATCTTTCAGCATCCCGTAGCGCCAGTCCTGATGCTCCAGCCCGCGCCATCCGATCGCAAAATTAACTGTCAGGCGGACACCCCAAATCAACAGGGCAATCAGCAGCAGTACAGACGCAAAATGCAGCCCTCCGGTTGCGCGCATCCAGCCAATCACCATAAAGGGCGGCACAACGCTCCAATAAGGGTCATACACGCTTGCATTTCTCAGGATCAGTCCGACCAGCCAAATCAGCAGTGTTGCTGCTATATCCGCAGCCAACATTGCGATTACAGGCCCGCTGCCCGCGAGACCCCGGTTGATCATCGAACAGCCAGAGATCACAACACCATATATGCCTGCCAGTAAAACCACAGATGTCGGCTTATCTTTCATCATATTATTTTTTCCCCACATTTTCTTCCCGCTGCTTCCATTCTTCTATACGGACCAATCTTATACGGCTGTTATTATATCATTTTCGTTTTGCTGTGTCATGTGCCCTTTTCCGTCACGCCTGTACTTTTCTGGACACAGCGCTGAATATCGTATAAAATGGCGAATAGACGCACGCGGATTTATCCAATCTATGCAAAGGACTGTTTTGACTATGCATGTTGCGCTGATCTATTTCTCCGGTACGGGAAACACGGCCATGGTCGCCGGGATGATTCAAAAACACTTCGCTTCCAGCGGGTCAACCGCGGACATGATAAACGCGGATGATTATCTCACCAGTGACGGTGTGCCGGATTTAAGCGTCTATGACTTAATCGGTATCGGCTATCCGATCCACGCGTTCAGCGTACCGCTGCCGTTCTTAAGGTGGCTGTTTCGCCTGCCGGAATCCGGCGGACAGCGCGTGTTTATCTTTAAATCTGCCGGCGAGCCTTTTCCGCCGAATAATTCCTCATCACTCCGGCTGATTCGCATCTTAACCCAAAAGGGATACCACGTCGTCTTTGAACGCCATTTCTTAATGCCATATAACATTATGTTCCGCTATCCGGATGCTCTGGTCAAGCAAATGGTGCTGACCAATGACAAACTGGCAGAAGGTATGATGAACCAGATTTTGTCCGGCAGTTCTTATCGCACCAAAGCCGGGCTCTATGCCCGTACGATTGGGTTTTTAGCGCGCCACATTAAGGACTACGGTGTCATGCTGAACGGCGCATGCTTCCGCGCCAACCCAAAAAAGTGCACCCTGTGCATGCGGTGCGTGCACGACTGCCCGGTCAACAATATCAGGCGAAAAGACGCCTCAATCCGGTTTGGGTGGCGGTGTATGCTGTGTATGCGGTGCGTGATGGGATGCCCGGAGAACGCGATTTCAATCAGCATCCTAAGCGGATGGGTGCTCCACGGGTATTATGACTTTCAGCGGATATTGAACGATGAAAGTATCAGCCCGGTTTATGTGGATGACCACACGAAGGGATATTTTAAAACCTTCCGGAAGTATTACAGGTGGGCGGCGGAACGGATAAGTGAAGAGATATGAGAAGCGAGGCTTTGCCTCTTTAGAAAGAATATCTTTTTCAGTTTTCAATACATCTTTTTAGTACTAATTCTTTTCTTAAGAGTTCAAAAGAAATGTTATATTCAATGCTATCAAATTCGAAATCTGAGAGGTCTCTTACAAGTGCTAGTAATTTTTGTTCCTCTGCAAAAACTCTTTCTAAAGTTCTACACGAAATATTATAACTACTATCATGAAGTTTAGAAAAACATCGTTTTATTGTTTTAATTCTATCCTCTTCTCCATTCTCAACGTTGCTTTTCGTTATTATATCGAAATCGGAAGTGGTATCTATTTCATACTGTTCTATTTTAGTCACAGGCTGTTCTTTGCTACTTAAACAGCTATCTATATCATTCAATTTATACTTAAGCGAGTCCACAATCGAATCAATGAAGCAATCATAGAATTCTTTATATCGTGTGTTTTCATTTATTAATAATACAGTTTTTTTCATTGCCTCAGATGAAAAATAGGTGCCTTCAAAAAAACTATTAAAATGACTAATCGCAAATTCTATAATTTCACTTTCTGTACATTTACTACACGAAACCATATCGTTTAATTGTTCCAGCTTGCGTTTATATCTCTTTAATACTTCTCTTTCTTTTTTTAATATCCTATTAAAATTTTGAATAATATATTCAATGTGATATTTTATTAGTTTATCAACACTTTGTTCTTTGTCTAACGCTTCAAAATTATTATCGCACGAATAAATCGTGTACTTTATTGAACCCAGCCCACAATTATAATCCCATAACACACTTGATATTAGTTTTTTATTTAAATCTCTTGAAACGGGATGCCCCGCCAGCTCGTTTCTTGTTTTCCTAATTAATTTCTTGCTATCTCCGTTACTTCTCTGCAATCCAAAAATTAGATGTATCTCATCAACTAAGTCCTGCTGAATATACATGATTTGAAGTAACCCAATTTTCAACAGTATATCCTCAGTATAATCTTTTGTTGTGCTCTTTTTCTCTAAATAAAATCTTATACTTTTTATTGTATCAACGAAGTAGTGCAAAATATCGCCATAATAATTTGTCTTTACTTCTTCATTGAAGTTAATTTGGTTTTGACAATACTTTTCCTTTAGAAAATAACAATTCCATATTGAAGTAATAGTATCCAGTTTTTCTTTTACTTCAGTAAACAAATACATCACTTCTTCCCAATATGTTCATAATAAAAACATTTGATTCATAGCAATGTTCTATTCTGCATCCGCACCCGATTTTAGGTAAATCTCCTTCACAATCCCCTGACCGTTGATATACATCGAAAAGGTCAACTTATCCAGATACGGGATATAGCTTTCCAGCGTATCCAGCGTTTCGTGCAGGTCGTATTCGGCGACATCATACCATGTATAAGACAACATCAGTTTGGTGTAGTTGGTCATAACGCCGTACGGAGGCAGAAGCTCCCAGTTATTGCGGTGCGGGTTGTTCCGGTAAAAGATGAGCATTTCGCTGTCCTGTTTTTCAAATTCCGTACAGAACATCTTAATGACATCGTCCACGCGGTCGCCGACACGGATGTCCCTCGGTCCGGCTACTGCATCAGTATAGATTTCCGCCCCGGCAAGCCGGTCATCGACAAACTCGACTTCGCCCCACGGATACTCATAATATTCATGCGTTTCACCTGTTCCGCCCCAGACCTCTGAATGTGAGGACAGCGGCGCGCCAAAACGGCTTTCTACCACTGATTTTGGAAGATGATACGCGATTCCATCCAAACGCCAGTCCGCATAGACAAAGCGGGAATTCGCCGCAGGCGACAGCGGGCTGTAAGCACCCGGTCTGATCGTTGACGGGTCAATCGGTGCTGGCGTCGGGGTCGGCGCCGGCGTTGGTGCAGGCGTCGCGGTCGGCGCTTCGGTCGGCGGAGGCGGCGCAGGCGTCGCCTCATTTTCCGCTTCAACGGATTCGCTCGGTACCGGCGCAGACTCTGTGGGTTCGGGCAGGTAGACTTCGATGCAGGACAGCATCAATATTGAGAATACAATAATAAGTGTAAGTAAAATGACACGTTTCATGAGATTATCCCTCCAAAACACGTTTATACCATTACTTGTATATTTTACTACGGTTTTGGGATGTCGGTCAACTTTACGGTATAAAACAAAAGAGCAGTATCAACTGCCCCTCGTAAGTTTCTTCAATATATTCTACGCTTCCGCTAGCTTCGCGGCCTTTTTCTTAGAGAGTTCGCGCATCCGGAGCTCGGTATTCAGCGTGATTTTTCTGAGCCGTAACTCCACCGGCGTGACTTCCAGGTATTCATCGTCATTGATAAACATCAGCGCTTCTTCCAGCGACATCCTGACCGGCGGCGCCAGCATAACGTTGTCGTCCTTGCCCGATGACCGCGTGTTGGTCAGCTTCTTGGTCTTGCAGACATTCATCGTGATGTCTTCCGGTCGTGATGCCAACCCGATAATCATGCCGCAGTACACCCGTTCTCCCGGGCCGATAAACAACTGTCCCCTTTTCTCAGCGGTGCTGAGCGAGTAAGCCACGGATTCTCCCAGTTCGGTCGCAATCAGTACGCCGGAATGCCTGTGTGCAATTTCTCCGGCAAAAGGTCCGTATTTATCAAACGACGTATTCATGATGCCTTCTCCGCGGGTTGCGGTCAGCAGGTTCCCTCTGAATCCGAAAAGTCCGCGTGACGGGATGGAGTACTCCAGCTTTGTCCTGCCATCTTTCACAGCCATATCAATCAGCTCGCCCTTGCGCTTGTTCAGTTCTTCCATCACGGCGCCGATATAATCGTCGGGCATATCCAGATACAGCTTTTCGATTGGCTCCATGACGCCTTCGTCGGTTTTATGCAGGATAACTTCCGGTCGGCTGACCATAAACTCATAGCCCTCACGGCGCATGGTCTCAACCAAAATCGAAAGGTGGAGTTCCCCGCGTCCACATACCCGAAACGAATCCGTACGCTCGCCTTTCCCGATTCTCAGCGCCACATCGGTCTGGGCTTCGCGCTCAAGTCTTGCCCAAATCTGACGGGACGTGACAAATTCGCCGTCCTGCCCTGCCAGCGGAGAGTTGTTAACCAAAAAGGTCATCGCAACCGTCGGCTCCGAGATGCTGATAACCGGCAGCGGGTCCAGCTGTAAGTGCGGGCAGATTGTGTCGCCGATTTCCACGCCCTCTATGCCGGAAACCGCGACGATGTCCCCGACGCAGGCTGTCTCAACGTTGGTGCGTTTCAGCCCGTCAAACATCATGATGCTGGTTATCTTGGTCGGCTGCGGTCTGCCGTTCGGTTTTGCCGGACTGCAGAGGTTGATGCTGTCACCGATGGCGATGCTCCCTCGCTTGATTTTGCCGATCGCAATCCTGCCGACATAATCGTTATAGTCGATGGTCGAAACCTGAAGCTGGAGCGGTGCATCCTTGTCGCCCTTTGGCGCCGGAATATGCTTCAAAATCATATCATGGAGCGGTGACAAACACTCACCAATCTCCGGCGTTAATCCGGATTTCCCGTCCCTGCCCGATGCAAAAACGATCGGGGAATCCACCTGCTCATCCGAGGCGCCGAGTTCCATCAGCAGATACTGCGTTTCCTCCACAGCATGCTGAGGGTTCGCGTCCGGCTTATCGATTTTATTGATGACGATAATCAGCGGCAGCTCAAGCTGCAGCGCTTTTTCTAAAACGAACCTTGTCTGGGGCATCGGCCCTTCGGCCGCATCCACCAGCACCAAAACCCCGTCCACCATGGACAGGATGCGCTCCACCTCACCGCTGAAGTCTGCGTGCCCAGGCGTATCCACGATATTAATCCGCGTGTCTTTCCAAGAAATCGACGTATTCTTAGACAATATCGTGATGCCGCGTTCCTTTTCCAGGTCGTTGGAGTCCATCGCGCGTTCGGTCACGCTTTGGTTGGCGCGGTAAAGCCCGCTCTGTGAAAACATCGAATCCACCAGCGTGGTCTTCCCGTGGTCAACATGAGCGATGATGGCAATATTTCTTAAGTCATTGCGCTCTATCATAAAAATTCCTCACAAATTTATAAAAATCAAATTCTGTATATACCATTTAAAGCAATACAACCTTGTGAAGATACCACAATTATTTCATTTTGTCACGATATTTTGTGAGTGGTTTACAAAAGATTAATGGTTGGGATCTGATAAAAAAAGACGGCGAGCAACCGTCGTTTTTAGTCAATAGCATAAACTTCATCTTCATTTCCTATTGATCGAAATAGAAAATGTCTTCAAACTTTTTATCCAGCGCTACACAAAGAACCAGTGCTAACTTGGCACTTGGATAAAAATGTCCTTCTTCTAATGCCTCAATCGTCTTTTCAGAAATATTTAAGAGTTCAGAGAGTTCCTCTTGAGACAGTTTTTTTTCGTTTCTTGCAATTTTAAGTCTATTCTTTAAAATTAGTTTTTCGTTCATTTTATCACCTTGATCTAGCCCTGAAGTTTTGAATTGCCTTACTATCTTTTGATTCAACCGTTATTCTATTATTTATTTATATCCTCAATTGTTTTTCAAAATAATAAAACAATACTAGTCAATGTACTGATTTTAACTCAGATCGTTAAAAAATAGAGAATAAACCATGCTATTCCAAGAACAAGGCATACTATACCAATTAATAACGCTAGTTTTGATAATCCGTGTATATAGCTTAATATATAAAAAACTCCGATGCTGGACCAACCCACGGCTACAATTGCCTTATAATCAATAAGTCCTGAACTCCTTTTACTTAGAAATATCAGAACGGGAAGCATAGTTAGAAGCACAAGGTAGCTAATCTTAGTACTCTTAGTAATTGCATTAATTCTTCTCTCATCCCGTGCTTCTTTCCTATACAAATCTAATATTTTTTCTTTTCCCATAAAAATCCAACCTCTGTGTGCATATAAATTTAATAATTTCTACATTTATTAATAAGCATAAACAAACTAACAAACTGATTACTTAAATTCTTATCCGCTATATGTAATATATTTTAAAATGATGTCACGACTTCAATTTAGATTTTATTTTCTATAATGTATTTTTATTATATACATGCTATGTTTTTACTGTCAACACATCGTACATTTCATATTACGATAAATCAGCATTATAATATTTCCAATATCAATGTTCATAAAATATTATTAAATATAACATATTTTTTATTGCTTAATGTAATATTGATACTTCTTAACAGTACCCGTGAATTGTATTGTAGGGCTTAGCAAACTACCAGATATAACTTGCTTCCGCCCCCTGACGGTCTCGCCGCGACCTCTCAGGGTTCGAATCCCTTCGGCCCCCTCCGTGCAATAAAAAAAGACGGTTATTAACCGTCATTTTTTATTGGTGGGCCATCAGGGATTCGAACCCGGGACACCCTGATTAAGAGTCAGGTGCTCTAGCCAACTGAGCTAATGGCCCATGCGCTGTTTTTAAAAACAATCACCGCCTTTTATAAGCGGTGCTTTTGGAGCGGGTGATCGGGATCGAACCGACACAACCAGCTTGGAAGGCTGGGGCTCTGCCATTGAGCTACACCCGCTTAATTGGAGCGGAAGACGGGATTCGAACCCGCGACTTCGACCTTGGCAAGGTCGCACTCTACCACTGAGTCACTCCCGCAAGACTTTGCTTAAAAAAGGTAGCCACATTATACAATAGACGATAAAAACATTCAAGCGAATGTCTTATCTCGTTTATATACATAGTGCCGGCGAATAATGTCGAGCCAGCCAGTCCTTTTGGATGGTTGGAGCGGAAGACGGGATTCGAACCCGCGACCTCGACCTTGGGAAGGTCGCACTCTACCGCTGAGTTACTCCCGCATTTATTCACCCGTTTAAAACACTATCCAGTAAACGGCAGCTTACACAGCCGTTATATGCGTGGTGCGGGCGAAGGGAGTCGAACCCCCACACCGTAAGGCACTAGATCCTAAGTCTAGCGCGTCTGCCAGTTCCGCCACGCCCGCAAATCACAGGCGTCAAGCGGCGCCTGCAAACCAACCCTTCTTCAGACATCCCCCAATCCCCTTTGAAAAGAAGACATCCATAAGGTTAATGGTGATCCATCGGAGATTCGAACTCCGGACACCTTGATTAAAAGTCAAGTGCTCTACCGACTGAGCTAATGGATCATGTAATGGCTGGGGTGGCAGGATTTGAACCTACGAATACAGGAGTCAAAGTCCTGTGCCTTACCACTTGGCGACACCCCAACGTCGGTGATGTTTTGGGGTGAGTAATGGGACTCGAACCCACGGCCTCCAGGGCCACAACCTGGCGCTCTAACCAGCTGAGCTATACCCACCACATCGTCTTAAACGTCATATGAGATATTGGCGCGTCCGCGGGGATTCGAACCCAGGACCTACGGCTTAGAAGGCCGTTGCTCTATCCAGCTGAGCTACGAACGCAAGCACGTTTAAGACCAAGCTGTCTCACCACTGACAATTCACGATTTTACCATAGGGTATATCTATTGTCAATGCTTTGCCGACCTGCATTTTGTGCTGAAAAACACGCCTCGCACGCAAGGACAAGTATAAACGAAAACAGGGGGAAATGTCAATAAAAAACCAATTGAATTTCTTATGCTTTTAAATCGCCCAAAAATCAAGGAAATGTCTTTATATCAATTTTAATTTCCTTCTTTTTATCCGGATCAATTTCAATTACGGCGTATGTTCTGCCCGCACCTTTCGGCCAGCCGATTGAACCGGGATTCAGCAGGTATAAATCTCCCATGTTTTTAATCAGCGGCAGATGGGAATGCCCGAAAATCATGATATCCGCACCCTGCTGTCTGGCATAGTAATCGATTTTATTCAGAGACCGCTTCACGCCCAGCCCGCTTCCATGATGCATCAGGATTTTGACGCCTTCCGCCTCAAACAGAAGCGATTCGGGTGCGGGAGACGAATAATCGCAGTTCCCCCTCACCCTTTTATACGGGATTTTGCTTTTCATGGATTTCATGACAAAGTCAAGGTCCATGCCGAAATCTCCGGTGTGAAGCACCATGTCCACATCTTTTTCATTTGTCAGCACCAGCCGCATCTCGTCGGTCTGACCGTGGCTGTCGCTGAAAACCACCAGTTTCATCTGTTATTCATTATCCTTTAGCTTTTGTCTTAGCGCATTCAACGCGTTTGCCCGATGGCTGATGGTGTTTTTGATCTCCGGCGGCAGCTGAGCCATGGTCTTATGATATTGCGGAACAAAGAAATACGGGTCATAACCGAATCCGTTCTCCCCCGCCGGCGTTTCGGCGATTACACCTTCCACCTCGCCTCTCGCGGCAGTATAAGACCCATCCGTCCGCATCAGACACACCGTGCATACAAAGCGTGCGGTGCGGTCTTCGCGCGTTACTCCCTGCATCAATTTTGCGAGTTTTATATTGTTCGCCGTATCATTCGCGTCTTCTCCGGCGAACCGTGCCGAAAAGATGCCCGGCGCACCGTCTAGCGCGTCCACACATAAGCCGGAATCATCCGCCAGCGTATCCATTCCGGACGCTTCCATGCCTTCCTTCGCCTTTTTATACGCATTCGCTTCAAAGGTATCACCGTCTTCAACGGTCTCTAAATCAATCTCTTTATCTTTCAGTGAGACAATCTCATTATAAAAATCACCGAGTACCGCCTTGATTTCCTTTATTTTGCCCTGATTATTAGACGCAATCAATAATGTGCTCATTCAGTTTCCCCCAGCGCCTCTGCCTGCGCATCAAACAGTTCGCTGATGCCTTTTTTCGCAAGCGCCATTAACGCACCGAACTCCGCCTCGGTCACCGGACGCCGTTCGCCCGTGCACTGCACCTCAATCAATCCGCCGCTTTTCGTCATCACCACATTCATATCCGCATCCGCAGAAGAATCCTCCACATACGGCAGATCAAGCAGCGGAACACCGCCCACGATACCGCAGCTGATAGCCGCCACATAATCTCTGACCGGGTCTATCTTTATCTTGCCATCTTTCATCATGCGTCTGATGCAAAGCTTAAGTGCAGCATACCCGCCCGTAATCGACGCCGTTCTGGTCCCGCCGTCCGCGGATATCACATCACAGTCAATATAAATTGTACGTTCACCCAGCGCATCAAAATCAATCACCGCACGCAAGGCCCTGCCGATCAGCCGCTTAATCTCGGTAGACCGGCCGTCAGGCTTAATGGTTTCTCTGCGTTTTCTTTCGGGTGTGGATGCCGGGAGCATTGCGTACTCCGCAGTCAGCCATCCTCTCCCCTTTCCTTCCAAAAAAGGCGGCACCTCTTCCACCGCCATGGCAGAGCAAATCACCTTGGTCTTTCCGCATGCAATCAGCACGGAACCGTGTGCATTTTCTAAATAATCCGGCGTAATCGCAATCTTACGTTTTTCATCCGCTTTCCGGTTGTCAGACCGTTTCATATATTCTCCCATCTAAAGTCGCATTCTTCATTAATACCTATTAGTATACGGACAAACCTCCGCTTGTCAAACCCTTTCGTTGACCTCGAAACAGCGCCGGAGTATAATAAGCGGAAGGCAAAACGGAGAAAACTATGACCATAGACGGACTGACGCTTTATACCTGCGTTAACGAACTAAAAACCACCATCATCGGCGCAAAAGTCGAAAAAGTATTCCAGCCCCTTAAAGAAGAGATTGGGCTGGCTTTAAGGTCGCCTTCTGCCAACCTCCGGCTGTTAATTTCACTGAATGCCGGCGAATGCCGTATTCATCTGACCCAGGTCTCAAAGACCAATCCGGCAAAACCGCCGACGTTTTGTATGCTGTTGAGAAAATACCTGACTTCGGCGCGCATTACCGGTATTTCGCAGGTCGGTCTGGAGCGCATTGTCAAAGTTGCTTTCGAAGGCCGCGATGAACTCGGCAGTACGCGTATCTTGGCGCTGAACTGCGAGTTTATGGGTAAATACAGCAATATCATCTTAACGGATGAAAACGAAAAAATCCTTGGGGCGGCAAAAGCCGTTCCTTTCGGTGTCTCCAGCGTCCGTCAGGTCCTTCCAGGTATGCTCTACGCCCTGCCGCCGTCCAGTAAGTTAAATCCGCTGATTGTTTCGCCCGAAACCTTCGGCGAACTGATGGAATCCAGTGGAAACAGGCCGGTCGCAAAGTTTTTAATCCAGACTTTTCAGGGGGTATCCACACAGACTGCGGATGAAATTACCGCGCGATTTGCGCCGCCGGAAAGCCCGCCGTTTTCACGCGCAGACCAAAGCCGATTTATTGAAAATTGCCTTGGCTTTTTTAAAGATACGGCTTCCGGTAATGGGCCGTTTACGATTGCCTTCGACAGCGAATCCAATCCGCGGTTTTTCAGTGCCGTCCCCTACCGGACGCAGGATTTCACCATACAAAAGACTTATCCGGACGCAAACGCCATGCTGGATGCGTTTTATATTGAAAAGAGCAAAATCGAAAGCTTTAACAGGAAAAAAGCTTCATTAAACAAACAGCTTAAAAAGGCGCTGGACAAACTCACCAAAAAACTCAGAATCCAAAACGACGCCCTGTTGGGCGCTGATAAAGCTGAACGCGACCGTAAATACGGCGATCTGATTATGGCGCACATCTATCAGCTGAAGCGCGGTATGGACAGAGCTGTTGTCACCGACTATGAAACCGAAAAAACCGTTGAGATTCCATTGGATACCAAGCTGCCGCCGGCGGCAAATGCGCAGAAATATTATAAACGTTATAATAAACTGAAGAAATCCGCAGAAATACATGCGAAATATATAGAAGAAACAAGAAAAGAACTTGATTTTCTTGAGAGTACATTGGAATCGCTGAATACCTGTGAGACCACAGATGAGCTCAGCGAAGTGCGTTATGATATGGTAAAAGCCGGATATATCGGCGAAAAACCGGGACAGAAGGCATCCGCCCCAACGGCTGAGGCGTCCTCGCCTCACCGGTTTACGTCCTCCGACGGATTCGTTATTTTAGCCGGAAAAAATAACCGGCAAAACGATGTTCTGTCGATGAAAACCGCGGCACCCGACGACATCTGGATGCACACACAGAAAATTCCAGGATCCCATGTCATCATCAAGACCAACGGCAAATCAGTGCCCGAGCGCACGCTCTTTGAGGCGGCGGTCATTGCGGCTTCTCACAGCCGGGCAAAGACTTCGACTAAGGTGCCGGTGGATTATACCGAGAAAAAACACATCAAAAAACCGGGCGGCGCCAAACCCGGATTTGTCATCTATGACCACTTCCAGACCTTTATTGTCGATCCTGATGAAAAGCTGGTCGGGAAACTAAAAAGCAGCGGCTGAAACCGCTGCCAAATGTTAGTCCGTTAAAGCTTTTATCTTCTTTTAATTTGTTCACATGATTGGTTCGCCACGGTACATGACGTTTTGCATGCGGACTGGCAGGAAGTCTGGCATTCGCCGCATCCGCCTTTTTTGATATCCTTATCAATAGACTTTTTTACTACGGTCTTAAAATTCTTCATCTAGCATCTCCTAAAATATTGATCAGGTGTATTATACTTTGCTTCGGCTATTTTTTCAAATTATTTTTAATTGACGGCACATAAAAACGCCCTTTGTGAACAAAAAGCGTTTCATATGTCAATAAATGTGATTTTCGTCAGTTAGACGGCTCGGCATCATTCTCGACTTCAGAATTCTGCACGGTCGCAACCGCGGATTTAGAAATCGTCATTCTTGTGCCGTCCGGATCGCATACAATCACGACCAAGTCGTCTTTAACCATTTCAACTTTTCCGTAGAATCCGCCGATTGTTTTGATTTTATCCCCGGCTTTAATCGCGTCCAGCATTTCTTTCACTTTTTTCTGACGTCTTCTCTGCGGTAAAATCATTAAGACAAAGAATACAGCCAGCATAAGAAGCAAAGGAAGCATACCGCCGAGCGCACTGCCGCCTTCTGCGGTCGATGACGCAGCTCCGCCTCCGAACAGACCGGATAAATCGCAGCTTTGTGGCATATTAACACCTCTTTTCTATTTAAGTTCATTAAAGCAACACAACTAATATATATTATCCTGTTTCTTTCGTCAACCGGATAATCCCAGTTATTCGCCGTACAGCGCGTGAATTTCGTCACGGAGCGCCGGAAGCGTATCGCTTTTAATCGCCTCTTTGACGCGGCCCATCAGGCGATGGGTATAATAAATATTATGATATGAAAGCAGCGTAGCCGCCAGAATCTCGTTTGCATTGACCAGATGGCGTAAGTAAGCCCGCGTATAATTGCGGCATACTTCACAGTCGCAGTTCGGGTCCAGTGGTGTGAAATCCCGTTTATAGACGGCGTTTCTGACCGTGATTCTACCCTCGCTGGTGAAGGCCGTTCCGTTGCGCGCAATCCGCGTCTGGATCACACAGTCAAACATATCCACCCCGCGCATCACACCCTCGACAAGGCAATCCGGTGTACCGACGCCCATTAAATACCGCGGTTTTTTATCGGATAAAAGGGGTACGGTTGCCTCCAGCATCCGGTACATCACCGGCTTCGGCTCACCCACCGACAGCCCGCCGATCGCGTTGCCCGGCAGGTCCATTCCGTTTACGAACTTTGCTGATGTCTGCCGGTATGCTTCGGTAAACCCACCCTGCACGATCCCGAACAGTGCCTGGTCTTCCCGTGTATGCGCTTTTTTACACCGCTCCAGCCATCGGTGCGTCCGTTCCATCGCCGCCTTGATCTCTGCTTCATCCGCATCCGCCGCCGAACACACGTCAAACGCCATCGCGATATCACTGCCGAGGTCCTGTTCGATCTGCATCACCTTTTCGGGCGTCATCATGTGCTTAGAGCCGTCCAGATGCGACGCGAACGCCACGCCTTCTTCGGTAATCTTCCTCAAATCACCCAGCGAGAACACCTGAAAACCGCCGCTGTCCGTCAGAATCGGACGGTGCCAGTTCATGAACTTGTGCAGTCCGTCGGCTTCCTTGACAATGTCTTCCCCGGGCCGCAAATAAAGATGATAGGTGTTGCCTAAAATAATCTGCGAGCCCGCACGTTCCACCATTTCGGGCGTCAGCGCTTTAACCGTGGCTTGGGTGCCCACCGCCATATAACACGGCGTTTCAATATCCCCGTGGGGCGTAGAAAGCACACCGATACGCGCATCCGTGTGCTTTGATTGTGTTGTTATCTTAAATTCAAACAAATATTCTTCTCCGGTCTGTTACTTTTCCAGCATCATCAGTACACTGCCCTCAAGCTCTACAAAGATAAACACGGGCCCGGTAAGGACGATGGCATCATCCTCCGCATCTTCCGCCTGTGCCGCCACTTCCGCCTGAACGATCTGGTCGCTAAGATACGCATAAAACCCGCTGTCCAGCGCCGGATAACTGTCGCCGTTATAACGCAGGATGGTTTCCGAGGTTACGACCGCTTTCGTGGTTACTTTGCTTGCGTATTCAAAACTCAGGTTTTGGTTGATGTCTTCAATCTGCTCCTGGGTATAAGTTGAGCTGTCCACTTTTTCGTTTTCGACATCCAGCACGTCGATGGAAAGCGCAATTTCACCGCCTTCTTTCTCTTCGGCTTTTTTTACCGAACCAAAATAAATCTTAAGACCGTCTTTTGAGATTGCCGAGCGGTAAATGGACAATTCCATTTGTTTCAGCGCATCTTCAACCGCCGCATACGCATCCATCACGTCCTGCGCTTCATCCGCCGCGCTTTCAAGCTCTTCAATGCGCGCTTCCAGCGCCGCTATTTCATCTTCCAAACCTTCGTACGCGCTGAGCGGCACCGTCGGTTCCATACTGGGCGTCGGTTCCGGTGTTGCTTCGTCCTGCACCTGCAGTGCCGTGGAATAATCCACACAGCCTGTTGCGGTTAATATCATCATGATTAAAATCAGTGCAATAATCTTTTTCACAGAATTGCCTCCTTGTTCCTATCTTCCTTACTCATATTATCAGCATCGCATCGCCGAAGCTGAAAAAGCGGTACTGTTCCGCCACCGCTGTTTCATATGCGGCATGTGCATTATTGGTTCCCATAAAAGCCGAGACCAGCATCAATAATGATGACTTCGGCAGGTGAAAGTTCGTTATCAGTGCATCTGTGACCTTGAATTGAAATCCGGGATAAATAAAGATATCCGTATCACTCGCACCCGGCCGCACTGCACCATTCTCTCCAAAAGCGGATTCCAGCGTACGAACCGAAGTTGTCCCGACCGCAATCACCCGTCGGTTTTCCGCCTTTGCCCGGTTGATGATGTCTGCCGAGCTTTCGGGTATTTCATAATATTCGCTGTGCATCACATGGTCTTCGATGCGCTCTTCTTTCACCGGACGGAATGTGCCCAGCCCGACATGGAGCACAATCGGCGCAATCGTAATGCCTTTTTCACGGATACGTTCCAGCAATGCCGGCGTAAAATGCAGACCTGCTGTCGGCGCTGCGGCCGAACCGTCCTGTTTTGCATATACGGTATTATAGCGTTGTTTTTCTTTTAGTTCTGCCTTGATATACGGCGGCAGCGGCATCATGCCCAGCTTGTCTAAAATCTCTTCAAACACGCCGCTGAACGAAAAGCGCACCAGCGATACGCCGCCTTCGCCCTTTTCGATAATCTCCGCAGATAAATCTTCCGAGAACGTCACCATTGCACCGGGTTTTAAACGCTTGCCCGGACGCGTAATCGCCTGCCAGTCAGCGTTGTTTATCCGCTTTAACAGCAAGACTTCGACCGGATTCTTTAACCCCGCACGCGTCCCAAACAGCCGCGCCGGAATCACCCGTGTCTCGTTAATCACCAGCACATCCGACGGCTTTAGATATTCAATAATATCTGAAAACACCCGATGCGTGATGGTGCTGGTTTTTCTGTCAAAGACCATCAGCCGGGATGCATCCCGGTCTTTTAGCGGGTGCTGCGCAATCAGCGCCTCCGGCAGTATATAATCAAAATCACTTGTTTTCAATCGCTTCAGTTACCTCTTTTTTGTTAAAACCACTATACCATTAATCGCTTCAGCTGTACATAAAAAGCGGCGAAAGAATTCCGCCGCCTCGAATATGTGTTTTTGGTTATTCTGCGTCTTCTCTCAGCTTCAGTGGCTTAATAATCCGTGTTATCGCAAACGCCATCCCGATAATCATGCAGATTGCAAGATCAACAAACACGAAGGAATTATACCCCATCGAATACAGCCAGACGTTTTGCCCGATCGGTGCGTATTCTGAAAAGAACACCACGCCGGATAACGTATGCGCGGCAAACCGGACAACTCCGGCAATCAGCATACCGAAGAAAAATGTGACCGGCGACACTTTTTTTCTGAATAGTCCCGCCAGCGCCAGCGCCATAAACGCCACGCCGTAGTCCAGGAAAACCTGCAGCCAATGCACCGCAAACAGATCCTGGAACATCTGCAGTGCGCCATATGCCAGCCCGACCAAAAGGCCTTTTTTAACGCCGTAGATATAGGCAAACATCATAATCGGAAGCATTGATGCCAGGGTAATTGATCCGCCCTGAGGCATCGAAAACAGCTTAAAGTATGACAGCACAAACGCGATCGCAATGCACAGTGCCCCCACGCCCAACTGATGTGCGGTCCAGCCTTTCTTCTGCTGGCCTTTCTTCTTGCTGAAAACAATAATCAGCACGACCGCTGCGGCGGCTAAAATCCCGATAACCGCATATATAGCCGGTCTGACTTCTTTGAGTGATGCAATAACTTGTTTCATCCATTCCATGTGACTTACTCCTCTTGTTGTATTTTCCGCTCCCGTCATGTAAACTAATCCTGTAGCAAAAAAGATATATCTAAATAGACATATCCTTGAAAAAAATAAATCCGTACATCTCTGTACGGAACACGTAAGCTTAATTTTTAAGCTAACCGCTTCCCTACGCAAGAATTATCTAACAATACAGGTTCTAAGGGTTTTATCTCAGCCGTTGTCGGCACCCCTAGCGGTGAATATTAAATTTTAAGGTATTATACATGAAATCAAGCCATCCGTCAACAGCGGACAAGGAGGAACGATTTGAAGAGCCATTTTTTTGCCTATATGGCGAAGATGAAATATATTAAGCGCTGGGGCATTATGCGAAACGCCGTAGACGAAAACATTCAGGAGCACGCGCTCCAGACCGCGATGGTGGCGCACGCATTAGCCGTCATCAAGAACACAAAATTCGGCGGATCGGTTAATCCGGAACGTGTCATGGCGTTGGCCGTCTATCATGAAGCGTCAGAGGTCATCACAGGCGACCTGCCGACACCGATCAAATATTTTAATCCCGAAATTAAATCGGAATATAAAAAAATTGAATCCATTGCGGAGCGCGCATTATTCGGTATGCTGCCGGATGAATTAAAACCGGCATTTAAGCCGCTGATTGTTAACCAGCCTGCGGATGCCGAACATTACCGACTGATGAAAGCCGCGGATAAAATCTGCGCGCTGATTAAGTGTATTGAAGAGCTGAATGCGGGTAACGATGCGTTCTCTAAGGCAAAGGAAACCATTGAGCGGGACATTAAAAAGCTGGAGATGCCGGAGGTCGATTATTTCATTGAGACCTTTATCCCGAGCTTCTCGCTGACGCTGGATGAACTCAATTAACGGTTTGAAAGTCAGCGGTGTTTATGCTACAATGCTTTGAAAGTAATGATAAAAGATAAATAAGGGAGTTTTACATGTCAGGTCACTCAAAATGGTCTACCATCAAACATAAAAAAGGCAAAGCGGATGCCAAAAAAGGCAAGGTTTTCACCAAGCTCGGCCGTGAAATCTCTGTCGCCGTCAAACAGGGCGGCAGCGGCGACCCAGAAGTAAATAACCGGCTGAAAGACGTCATTGCGAAATGCAAAGCGGCGAATATGCCGAACGATAATATCGAACGCTCAATCAAAAAAGCCACCGGTGAAGACAGCTCGGTCAACTATGAAGAAATGGTTTACGAAGGCTACGGCCTCGGCGGTGTTGCGGTGATCGCGGAAGCGTTAAGCGATAACAAAAACCGGACCGCGGGCGAAGTCCGGCACATTTTTGACAAGATGGGCGGTTCGCTCGGCACCAGCGGGTGTGTGTCTTATCTGTTTGATAAAAAAGGCGTGATCGTTATCGAAAAAGCCGACGGTGTGGACGAAGACGAGTTGATGATGGCGGCGCTGGAAGCAGGTGCGGACGACATGGTGACCGATGATGAGGTGTATGAAATCAACTCCTCTCCGGAGCAATTCTCCGCGGTCAGCGATGCATTATCCAAAGCGGGTTATGATTTTTTAGTCAATGAAGTGCAGCTGGTCCCGCAGACCACGGTAGAAGTGCCGGAAGAAAACCAGGAAAATGTACTGAAGATGCTGGACTGGCTGGAAGACCACGACGATATCACCAATGTCTATCATAACGCAGTATTTAACGACGAAGAAGAATAATACCGGATACGGGAGTGAGATAATGGAACACGTATATAAGCAGGCAGAAGCAGCGAAAAAAGCGTCCTATGCGCTGGGCATCATGGGGACAGACGAGAAAAACACAGTACTTCTTGCGATCGCCGATGCGCTGGAGGCGGACAGTGCGGAAATCCTGAAGGAAAACGCAAAAGACGTCGAGGCCGCAAAGGCAGCGGGACGGACACCCGCACTGATTGACCGGCTTGCGCTGACAGATGCGCGCATCAAAGGCATGGCGGACGGGCTCCGTCAGGTAGCGGCGCTCAGCGATCCGATCGGCGAAGTCATCCATACCGTCAAACGTCCGAACGGGTTAGAGATCGGCAAGAAGCGCGTACCTATGGGCGTCATCGGCATTATCTATGAAGCGCGCCCGAACGTAACCGCTGACGCAATCGGCCTTTGCATCAAAACCGGAAACGCGGTGGTGTTAAGAGGCGGAAGTGAAGCCTATGCGTCCAATGCCGCAGTCGTGAAATCTGCTGTGGCGGCGGCTGAAAAAGCGGGCATGCCTGCCGGTGCAATCCAATTACTGCATGATACCAGCCGTGAAGCGGCGACTTATATGATGACATTAAACGGGCTGATCAGCGTGCTGATCCCAAGGGGCGGCGCCGGATTGATTCAATCCGTAGTAAAAAACGCCACCATACCGACCATTGAAACGGGTATTGGTATCTGTCATATTTATATTGATGACAGTGCTGACCTTGATATGGGCGCAGACATTATCTTTAACGCTAAGACCCAGCGCCCTGCCGTTTGTAATGCAGCGGAGTCTTTGTTGGTGGCGGCTTCGGTTGCGAAGGACTTCCTGCCCAAGGCCTATGATAAATTAAAGCAAAAGAACGTACAGATCAGGGGATGTGAAGAAACCTGCAAAATTCTGCCCGATGCGATTCCGGCAGCTGAAGAAGACTATCATACTGAATTTTTGGATTACATTCTGGCGGTTAAGGTGGTCTCCGGAGTGGATGAAGCGATTGAGCATATCAACAAGAACGGTTCGGGACATTCTGACGCCATCATTACAGCCGACTATTTTGCATCCAAGAAGTTCATGGACAGAGTGGATTCGGCGGCTGTATATGTCAACGCCTCTACCCGATTCACCGACGGCGAGATGTTCGGCTTTGGCGCGGAGATCGGGATCTCCACCCAGAAACTGCATGCCAGAGGTCCGATGGGCTTAAACGAGCTTACCACCATTAAGTATGTGATTGAGGGTACCGGACAAATCAGATAAACCATAAAACACAACAGCCGCCCATATGGACGGCTTTTTAATTGATTTTAAACTGCCATATATTATATAATATAGCCATTATGTAGCAGGAGGTGTGCTATGCCAAAGTGTGGAGAAAAGCCAGGCGCAGGTGTGTATGTATGTGCCAAGTGCGGTCAGGTGGTTGTCCTTGATGATAATTCGGATAAATTGCCACCTTGTCCAAAATGCAATGGATGCAACTACAATTAACTAGAGTAAACTAAAAAACGCTCAAACCTATTTGATTTGAGCGTTTTCTTTATTGTAAGAAACAATACATTCTATTCGTCACGGTTGAGGCTCCGTTCGGTCTCAAACCCGTTTGGATACCGCTTTTTTAATTTCTCAACATTCATTTCCATAATCTCATCCAGCGGATAGCCGATGCCCTCCGCCATGATTGCGACATACCACATGATATCGCCAAGTTCATCGGCCAGCATTTTTTTATCCAAAGGATGCCCCTGGAAGCGCGCTTTTTTAATATGATCGGCCACTTCCCCGCTCTCGCCGGCTAAGCCGAGTGCTCCGTTTAAAATCAAATCCGCCTCTGCCTTATGGCTGGCGGTTCTTAATGCCTTTCCCTGATAGTCGTTCCCGTTCATTATGATCCTTTCTTTATCCAAGGCGGCTAATCCAGCGGCAAAAACCGCTCGCCCGCCAATATCATTTCTAACTGCGCTTCAGGTACAACCTCAACGCTGTAAACATCATAGAATTTCTTTTGTTTCAAAAAGCCGATATCAAAGCACATATCCGTATCCTTCACCCAAAGATACAGCGACCGGACACCGTCTGCATCGGTGCGGCGGCTCTCGGATACCATCAGCGGTTCATGACCGGTCAGGTCCGCGGACTGTACCATGCTGAACACCTCGGCTAAATTGTCGATTTCATGGGTGATCATTTTGGTTTGCTTGTTAAAGTGCTCTAAATCGCCTGTCTTCGCATCGCGAACCATCGCTGTTACGTAACGTTCGGCGACAATACCCTCTTCGCTGTTAATAAAATACGTGTAAAAGTTACCCGCTGCAGTCAGCGTAATCACGACAATCACAAAAAAAATCAGGGTTGCGTTCACAGCCGATTTTTTAGTTGCTTCGCGGTCCTGAATCTTGGAAAAGCAAAAATACGCCGCAGGCAGGATAATTAAAAGCACGATACCGATGATGAGAAGTGAAATCTGTTTCATACCGATATCGTACCATATATTGCTGTTTTCGCCAATAACGATTATCGCGTTACGGCGTCATTTTATTCAATTTTTCTTTCGCTTTTTTAATATGCGCGCTTACGCTATCCGGAGACGGCCCGCCGTATACCTTGCGCTTGCTGATGCAGGTCTCAAGTGATATTTCATCAAACACATCTTTATCAAAAAGTGGCGAATACGCTTTTAAGTCATCCAAAGATAAATCAAGAATCGCAATCCCCTGTTTTTCGCATGCCAGCACAACCTTACCGCTGACTTCGTGCGCATCCCTGAAGGGCAATCCCTTTTTGACCAAATAGTCCGCCAAATCGGTCGCATTGGTGAAGCCTTTGGCCGCGCTTGCCAACATCACATCTTTATTAAAGGTGATACTGCCCAGCATTTTAGCGAAAACGCCAAGGCTGGCCTTTACGGTCAGTGCCGTATCAAACAGCGGTTCTTTATCTTCCTGCATATCCTTATTATACGCCAGTGGCAGCCCCTTCATCGTGGTCAGCATAGCCATCAGGTTGCCGTATACCCGTCCGCTTTTTCCGCGGATAAGCTCTGCGATGTCTGCGTTTTTCTTTTGAGGCATGATGCTGGACCCCGTCGAGAATGCGTCGGACAGCGTCACCATCCCAAACTCATTGGACGACCAGATAATGATTTCCTCACAGAACCGCGACAAGTGCATCTGGCAGACTGCGGAGGTAAACAAAAACTCAAGGATATAATCCCGGTCGGATACCGTATCCATGCTGTTGTCGGTGAGCGCAGAAAAGCCAAGCAGACCCTTGACGTAATCCCGGTCAAGGTCATAGGTCGTGGCGCAAAGCGCACCCGCACCCAACGGCATTTTATCCGTACGTTTTAACCCGTCCTGATAGCGCTCATAATCGCGCATAAACATCTCAAAATATGCCATGAGATAATGCGCCAGCGTGGTCGGCTGAGCTTTCTGCAGGTGCGTATAAGACGGCATAATCGTATTAAGATTCACTTCGGCGATTTTGATAATCACCTCTAAAACCGTCTTCACCGCCTCCAAGACCACCAAGGTCTCCGCTTTCAGCCACATCCGTGTATCCAGCGCCACCTGGTCATTCCGGCTTCTGCCGGTATGCAGTTTCTTTCCGACGTCGCCGATCTTCTCGGTCAGCAGTTTTTCGATATTCATATGAATATCTTCGTTATCCGGCGAGAATTCTGCCTTGCCGGATTCGATATCCGAAAGCACGGCTTTCAGTCCGTCCACAACCTTTTCAGCATCTTCAGCCGGAATAATCCCCTGCTTACCCAGCATGGTTGCATGCGCGATACTGCCTTCAATATCCTGCTTATAAAGTTTTTGGTCAAAAGCGATGGATGAATTGAATCCGGATGCCAGTGCATCCAGCTCCGATTCAAACCGCCCGCCCCAAAGTTTTTTCATTGGTCTGCGCCTTTATTTTTTATTGATCCGCTCATTGCGCATCGCATTAACCTTTTGCGGCAGTCCGAACAGGTTGATGAATCCGCCCGCATCTTTATGGTCATAAATCTCGTCATCCTCAAAGGTCGCGAGTTCTTCGCTGTAAAGCGTATAAGGCGATTTTACGCCGACGGCGGTACAGCTGCCCTTATAGAGTTTCAGTTTCACTTTACCGGTGACCATCTCGCTGGTTTTATCCACAAATGCCGACAGCGATTCGCGCAATGTTGAATACCACTGTCCATTATATACCATTTCAGCAAACTTCACCGCAACCATCTCTTTATAATGTGCGGTTTCACGGTCAAGCGTAATGCTTTCCAGCGCCGTGTGTGCGGTGTAGAGAATCTCTCCGCCCGGATTTTCATAAACGCCGCGCGACTTAATGCCGACCAAACGGTTTTCGACCATATCGTCGATTCCAACGCCGTGTTTTGCGCCGATTTCGTTCAGCGCTTCGATCAGCGCGACACCGCCCATTTTTTTGCCGTTTACCGCAGTCGGAATACCTTTTTCAAAATCAACTTCCACATACTCCGGCTTGTCAGGCGCCTGCTCCGGCGGCGTACAAATCAGCAGCATCTGGTCCTGCGGTTCATTCCACGGATCTTCCAGATCACCGCCTTCGTGGCTTAAGTGCCACAGGTTGCGGTCCATGCTGTACGGATGTTTCTTTGTAACCGGAATATCAATGCCCCGTTCTTTTGCATAATCAATCGCATCCGAACGCGACTTAATGTCCCAAATCCGCCAAGGTGCGATAATCTTCAGTTCCGGCGCCAGCGCTTTAATCGTCAGCTCAAACCGGACCTGGTCGTTGCCTTTTCCGGTTGCGCCGTGGCAGATTGCGACAGCGCCTTCTTTTTTTGCGATATCCACCAAAGCCTTTGCAATTACCGGACGCGCGAACGACGTACCCAGCAGGTACTTCTTTTCATAGACTGCCCCGGCTTTCAGCGTCGGCCAGATAAAGTCTTCCACAAACTCCTGCTTGATATCCATGATATAAAGCTTGGATGCACCGGTTTTAATCGCCTTTTCGTTTAAGGGCTCCAGCTCTTCACCCTGCCCTACGTCTCCTGCAACAGCGATGACTTCATAATCGTAGTTTTCTTTTAACCACGGAATAATAATCGACGTATCCAGTCCGCCCGAATAGGCCAATACCACTTTTTCTTTTGCCATTTATCTGCTCCTTTGAATCCTAAATAGTCTTTTAAATCGTTTATTGTGCTTAATTATACATTGTATTGTATATTTATACAAGCCTTTTTTCGTTTTCTTTTCACACAAACCCCAAGTTTTTGTGTATAATGACAAGGTTAGGAGACAATCACTTGATAATTTTGGGTATCGACCCCGGCCTCGCCATTATGGGTTATGGTGTCATCGATTACGATCAAAAAAGGATGTCCGTCGTTGACTACGGCACGGTGCTTACACAAGCCGGTACGCCGCTGCCATTGCGCTTATCACTCATTTATGACAGTATGACATCTCTGATCGATAAATTCAAGCCGGATGCGATCGCTTTTGAAGAATTGTTTTTTAATAAAAACGTCAAAACGGCGCTGACTGTCGGGCACGCCAGGGGCACGGCACTTGTTTCTGCCCAGAGAAGCGGCATTGAATTATTCGAATATACGCCGCTTCAGGTCAAACAGGCCATTTGCGGATACGGACGCGCGGATAAAGCGCAGATACAGGCGATGGTCAAAATGCTGTTATCATTAAAGAGTATTCCGAAGCCCGATGATGCGGCGGATGCGCTTGCGGTTGCAATCTGTCACGCACACAGCAGCAAGTTTAAAGATAAATTCATGATTAAATAACCAAGGAGCATTTTTTATGTACGCATACATCAGCGGGAGGGTGGCCGACACCGGCACGAATTTCATCGTGATTGAAGCCGGCGGAATCGGCTATCGAATTTTCACCAACACCCATGCGCTGTCCCATATTGACAAAGAAAACGCCAAATTATATACGCATTTTGTGGTCAAAGAGGACGAACAGAGCCTTTATGGTTTCCTGACCGAAACCGAAAAGGATATGTTCATCAAGCTGATTGCAATATCCGGCATCGGTCCGAAAGTCGCACTTTCCGTCCTCACCACCATGAGTGCGGGAGAACTGGCGGCTGCGATTATTTCATCAGATATTTCAGCGTTTACGCCTGTATCCGGCGTCGGCAGAAAGACCGCCGAGCGTATTATTCTGGAACTGAGAGAACGCGTAACTAACGATAATCTCTTGGCGGATATCGCTCCGGGCGCGGCTTCCAACCCAGAAATTGAAGCCGTCAACGCACTGGTTTCTCTGGGTTACCGGCGTGCCGAAGCATTAAAAGCCATTGCCTCGGTCAGAAGCCTTGGCGATACCACAGAAGATTTAGTCTTATTAGCCTTAAAACGGCTTGGATAAAACGGAGCAAAATGAATGGAAGAAGAAAAAAGAATCGTCAGTGCACTCAACAGTGATGTTTTAGATACAGTCGATTATTCCCTGCGCCCGAAAACGCTGGACGAATTTGTCGGCCAGGCCAAAGTCAAGGAACAGATGCGTATCTTTATCGAGGCGGCAAAACAGCGCGGCGAACCGCTGGATCATGTCCTGCTTCACGGGCCTCCCGGCCTCGGTAAGACCTGTTTATCACATATTATCGCGAACGAAATGAATGTGAGCATCCGCGTCACCTCCGGACCCGCGATAGAGCGTCCGGGTGACTTAGCCGCGATTTTGACCAACCTCGGCGAGGGGGATGTGCTGTTCATCGATGAAATCCACCGGCTGAACACCAGCGTTGAAGAAGTTTTATACCCTGCGATGGAGGACTTTGCGCTCGATATTATCATCGGCAAGGGCCCCAGTGCGCGGTCGCTCCGCATTGACCTGCCGAAGTTTACACTCGTGGGCGCCACCACCCGTGCGGGCAACCTGACATCGCCGCTGCGCGATCGTTTCGGCCTGCTCAACCGCCTGCTGATGTATTCGCCGGATGAATTAAAACAGATTGTTCTGCGGTCGGCATCCATACTCGATGTTATCATCAATGATGCCGGCGCACATGAAATATCCATGCGGTCACGGGGAACCCCGCGTATCGCAAACCGCTTATTACGCCGGGTGCGGGATTATGCACAAATCAAGGGCGACGGGCATATAGACTTAAACGCGGCAAAAAACGGGCTTGACCTTCTGGAGGTTGACCGTCTCGGGCTGGATAATATGGACCGTGAGCTGCTGCTCTGTGTCATCGAAAAGTTTGACGGCGGGCCTGTCGGGCTGGAAAATCTGGCCGCCTCTACCGGCGAAGAATCCGGCACGATTGAGGACGTCTATGAGCCGTACCTGCTCCAGCTGGGCTTTTTAAAACGCACGCCGAAAGGGCGCATGGCGACGCGGCTGGCGTACCTGCATCTGGGCCTGCCTTATTTAGAAAGCGATAAGCCGACCGACCAGCTTTCTTTTCTGGATGAATAACCCGTCAGATTAAATTCACAGACCGGTCAAAAGAAATATGTTATAATACCCCATGAATGAATCTGAGGAGACGATATGAGTTAACCGGCGGGCCAATATCCGCCGATCATCTGCTTATGAAAAAAATTGATTTAAAGCATATATTCAAAAAGAAAGACTCCGCTGAAACCCACACCATGTCGGCAACCCGTCTGCTTAAATTCGGGGAGGCGCATGGTTCTATTTTTAAACAGCGCGACCGGAAGCCCAACTTTTATATCGGCGTCCTCTTAAAGACCATCAAGATCCTCATCCTTTCGATATTTATGATTGGTGTGATTGCGTTCGGCGCAGTATGGGGCATCGCCAAAGCATATCTGGAAACCACCCCGACACTCAATACCGAAGAAATCGCCAACCAGGCCGAAACCACCTATCTCTATGATAAAAACGGTGATTTTCTCGCCGCATATGTGGGTACGGAAAACCGCGAATGGGCGAACTCCGACGAAATACCGGATATGCTCAAAGACGCTTTTGTGTCGGTTGAGGATGTGCGGTTCTATTATCACAGCGGCATCGATATCAAGCGGCTGGTCGGATCGGCCATCTCCAACTTCATGAACGAGAGCGTACAGGGCGGCAGCACTATCACCCAGCAGCTCATCAAGAATACCCTTTTAACTTTTGACAAGACTTATAAGCGCAAGATTCAGGAAGCGTTTTTAGCCATACAATTAGAAAACGAATATACAAAAGATGAGATTTTAGTCTCGTATTTAAACACAATCGACCTCGGCTCCGGAAACTACGGTGTCAAAGCAGCGGCAAAGGATTATTTAAACAAAGACTTGGACGAGCTGAGCATTAAGGAATGCGCCCTGCTTGCCGGCATCACCCAAAACCCCTATTCACACAATCCGCGCCGGGCTTATTACGGCTCCGGCAGTATCGAACGTGTGGAAAGCCGGGTAAATCTGGTGTTGAACCGGATGTATGAAGCCGGATATATCACCAAAGAAGAGCATGATGCGGCAATCGAAGAGCAACTCAATATCGTCGAAGAGTCCACCGTACATTCGATGTATAATATGCCGTATTTTGTGGAATATGCGATCGACGAAGTCATCACCAAATTACTTGAATCCCGCAACATGAAAACCGATGATGCCGCAAACCGCAGTGCCGTTGAGCTTGAAATCAGAAACAACGGTTACCGGATATATACCACGGTGGATCCGCTGGTGCAAAACGCGGTCGAAGAATCGTTGTCCACATGGGAGAAATACCCCAGCATGGCAAAGACCAGCGACGGTATTGTCACCACAAAAAATGCAGACGGCAGCATTACCGAAACGATACAGCCGCAGGCGGCGGCAGTCGTCTTTGACTATAAAACCGGCCAGCTCCGCGCCATCGTCGGCGGACGTGAAAATCCGGATATTCAGAAGGGCATCAACCGTGTCAACGCAACCATGCCCGTTGGTTCAGCCATCAAACCGCTGTCGGTGTATGCGCCGGCGATTGACTTAGGGCTGTCCCCCGCCTCAATCATCGATAATATTCCGGTTCCCATCACCGGATGGAATACGCCAACCGGTTACCCCGCGACATCCGAAAGCACTTTCGGCCCCCGGTCTGTCCGGTACGGTTTAACAAACTCAATCAACATTATTGCGGCACGGATTTTGATGTACCACGTGGGTATTGAAAAGTCAAAAGAATACCTCATCAGCATGGGTGTCAACCCGAAACACATCAACGCCGATCCGGCCGGACTTTCGCTCGGCACATCCGGCTTAACACCGGTTGAGATGGCGGTCGGTTTTGGCTGCCTTGCGAACGGCGGCGAATATATCAGCCCCATTTCCTTTACACTGGTGCTGGATAAAGAAGGCAACGTCTTATATGACGCCACGCAGACTCAGGTGCACCGAAAAGCGTTTTCAACCGCAACGGCCTATCTGGTTACGGATATGCTGGAAGACGTCGTTGAAAAAGGCACCGGCAAGAATGCACGTATTTCGGGCATGACCGTCGGCGGCAAGACCGGCACCAACCAGGAAAACCGCGGTATCTATTTTTCCGGAATCACGCCGTATTATTCGGCGGCGCTTTGGATCGGGCATGATGATTATAAGCCGTTGAAAAGCAATGCTTACGCTTCTTCTTATGCGGCACCGCTCTGGCAGGATTTCATGTCAACAATACACAAAGGGCTTGAGAACAAGGCCATCATTGATATCGATCCGGCGGCATTGGGATTGGTCAAAGCCACGGTATGCCCTGTCTCCGGAAAGCTGGCGACAGAATACTGTTCTGAGGATTTATCCGGACGCGCATTAATCACCGACTGGTTCACGGCGGACACCGTACCGACGGAAACCTGTGACGTACATATGCCGGTATCGGCCATTTGCGCCACATCGCACCGGTTCGCAGGACCGTATTGTCCGGAAAGCCAGATTATCGAAGCGTCCCCTGTGTTCCTTGATATTGAATCCCCGTACTTTGATATTTCTGAAGAATTGCGAAGCAGTATCTTCCCGCTGTTATTTGTTAATGCAGATGTTCCTGCGTCAACGATCATGGCGAACCCCGAACTGTACAGCAGCTATTACTGCACGGTGCACAACGCCAATTGGGAAGAAAACACAGTGAAGCGGCCGCATGCCGTGTCGCTGGCCAACGCTAAAATCGCCGATGTCACAACATATATTCAGGATAGCGCAGATGTGATTGAAACGAATGACGCGAACGCGCTGTATGAAATGATAGAGGCTTTGGAAACCATGATCGCGAATGAAGCGCGTACGTCCAATGAAATCGTCAGCAAGACCGATGCACTGGATGTGCTCTTCCAGTCAATTATACTCAAGTACAACACCTCAGCTGCCGAGGAAGCCGAAGAAGGCGGCGGTTAATTAAAAAAATAAAGCGTACTCGGACTAAAATCCGAAGTGCGCTTTTTTTGTTGCAATCATCTCGTTAATCCTGTCAATATACCCCTTGATATCCTTAACGTTGGCACAGCGCTCCAGCCTGCCGCCGCTCGGATAGACGCGTTTTGATATTGCACCTGCACCGAGGGCCAGCACCGAGCAAACTTCTTCCATCATGTCGATATTATACACCGACTCGTTTCCGGGTTTACAATACCCGACGTTTTCAAGATTGCCCTTCATATATTTCTGGCGGTACATATAATACGGATATAATCCCTGTTTTTCACATGTCTTTCTGCCATCATCCACTGCTTTTAATACAACCGCTTCCTTTTCACTGTATGCAATATCCCGCGTTAATTTAGACGCGTTTTTAATCGCAAGTGTATGGATCGTGATGCTTTCGGGTTTTTGCCGAATGGCTTTTTTCAGACTCCGCTTCATATCCCGCAGCCGCTCACCCGGCAGTCCGAATATCAGGTCGATGTTAATGTGGTCAAAACCGTTTGCCTTGGCAAGCCGATAGGCCCGATTAAAGTCTTCTATTGAATGGTTACGCCCGACGCGCGTCAACGTGCTGTCGCGAAATGTCTGCGGATTGATGCTGATGCGCGTTACCTGATGGCGGCGCATACATGCCAGCTTTTCCGGTGTGATGGTATCCGGCCTTCCGGCTTCCACGGTAAACTCCGGTACGTGCGGGATGTGCGCCTTGATTATGTGAAGCAAACGTTCAAACTGAGCGTCATCCAAACTGGTCGGCGTCCCCCCGCCGATATAAACCGATCGGATATGGTGCGCCGCTATAACCGGCGACATTGCCTTAATCTCTTTTATCAGCATATCCATATAAACTTGCTGTACCGGATCCCCTTCGGATGTAACGGCAGATAAAAACGAACAGTAGGCGCACCGGCTGGGACAGAACGGGATATTGATATAAATATCCATCGCATTATCCCCTGCGGTGTCGATAATCGGCCGCTGACGGTCGATAATTTGTTTCGCGAGCCGGTACCGGTCTTCTGAGACCTCCAGTGTCTTAATCAAATACCGCTTTGCTTCGGATATCCCTGTCCTGTTTTCCTGCTCTCTCAAAAGCTTGGTCGGCCGGATTCCGGTCAGCGCTCCCCATAACGGCTGTTTCCCGGTCAAGGCTTTCAACGCCAGATAAGTGCTTAACTTCACCGCCGCTTTCTTTTGGCGCTTTGCCGCAATCGGATCTGCTTTATCCAGCTCAAAAAAAGCGATTCCAGGGCTTGACGCGGCACTGTCGTTATAAATGACGGTTTCAGAACGCCCCTTTCCGTTTTGCTCTGAAACGGTATGGGAAAAATAGCGCTGGTCCGGCGGTGCCGGTGTGATTGGATTCTCTTTTAGTATAATCTGGTCTGCACTGAAAAAAAGCCGGATTTCCTCACAAATATCGTTATAGAATTCGGGCGTATTGGTGTACAAGGTAATGGGTGTCATGCGGTCACTCCATAGATTTTAAGCAAAACGGCTTCAACCGCCAGTGCCGCATCAGCGCCGCCGCTTTTAATCCGATAATCCAGTTCCGCCAGTTCCCGGATACCGTCAATCAGCTGTTCCGCCGAAAATGCCCGGCACTCTTTGAGCGCGATTTTCGCGGCATAAGGATGCCCGCCCATCAGGCTGATCGCCCGGTCCTGCGGATAATTCGCGTCCAAAAGCGCCCGCCCCTTAAACATCATCCGGAACTTGGACGCAATCAAACCCAAAACCCCGAACGGGCTTTTTTCGGTCTCAATAATATCCTGATACAGCGCAAGCGCGCCTGAAATGTCCTTTTTAATCAAATAGTCATGGAGCAGAAAGACGTTATATTCCAGCGACTTAGACACGATATAGCGGATATCCGAAGTGCTGATTACATCACCATCTGTATAAGCACAGAGCTTTTCAATCTCGCCCTTCAGGCTGACCATATCCTGGCCGCAAAGGGTAATCATCAAGTGAGCCTGCTCTCTGGTTGTTTTCTTTCCTTCCTGCGCAAATTCGGCGATTATCCACTGAACAAGTTCGCCTTCGGTCGGATTGTTCAACTCCGCATCCAATCCATGTTTTTTAATGGCTTTATAGAGCTTCTTGCGTTTGTCCGCACCATCGGACATCACAAATACAAGTACCGCATGAGACGGGATTTGAGCGGTATATTCCGCCATCGCATCTCCGGTTTTTGCGCCGGATTTTAATCCGCCGAAATCATTAACGATGACAATGCGCTTTTCCTGCGCAAAAGGCAGCGTATCACAGGCAAGCATAATGTCTGATGTTTCTGCCTTTTCATCAAACCGGTCAATATCCAGCCCCGCATCATCGGTATTAAAGACATGGATGACAGCCTCAAGCGCCCGCTGTTTCAAATAGGCGTTTTCGCCGTGTATCAAAACCAGTTTTATTTCTGACGGCGTTTTTAATTTTTCTGTGAATTCACGAAAGGTCATGGGCTATCAATCACCGTTTCTGAGTTTATATCGTCTCCAAACGTCAGCATGATGCCGCCGCAGGTATCTGTCCGGTAAATTATATCACACGCCTGTTTTAAATGGTACAGCGTTTCATCCGCAGGATGCCCGTAGACATTCTCGCCGCATTGAATCACCGCGATTTCCGGCGTAGTCTTGCTTAAAAATTCAGGTGTAGACCCGTAGCGTGAGCCGTGGTGCGCCACCTTTAATACGTCCACATCCAGCCACAGATTACTCAGCCGCTGTTCGATATCATCGTCGATATCGCCAGTCAGCAAGATCTTATAATCTTTGTACTCAATCATCATGCAAAGCGATAATTGGTTATCACTTTCCGAACTAAATCCGGCTTCTGGATGTATCACACGCATCAGCGTATCTTTCCCGATCGGGAAACGGTCTCCGCGCGATAATCTGTCTATGGTTATGTTTTGATAAAACCCGTAGTCCGCATCATCTGCCGCCGCAATATAAATGTGCGACACAAATCCGTTATCAATCAGCTGTTGATACCCGCCGGTATGGTCGCTGTCCGCATGCGTCAGGAACAAGCCGTCCAGATGAATCCCATCGGACAGTAAATAGCGCTCAATCTCATCATAAGCATATTCACGGCTCGTATCCACCATAAAATGCTGGTTATCCGGCGTTTCTATCAAAATGGCGTCACCCTGTCCCACATCAAAGAAATATAAGGATAGAACATTTGGATTTTTCAGCGGCAACACCAGGCAAATCACAACTATCACTCCAGCGACTGCGGCGCTTGCGATACGCTTTAACTTCCGTTTGACCGCCCATTCGTCCGACAGCATAAAAATCAGCACAAACCATAAGATAATCAATATGACCGGAAGATTACGGATGTTCACCGCCGCGTACGGAATCGACTGAATGAAGTTCATCAGACTGTTCATCCAGCGTATCATTTGGTCTGCGCCGATCGCGATAATACCGCCGACGACATCGCCCAGCAGTACGCTGAGCAGGGTCAGCACCACACTGACAGAGGCCATCGGTATGATAATCAGGTTTGCCAATACCCCGATTAAGGAAACATAATTAAAGAAGTTAATGAGAATGGGCGCCGTGCCCAACGTTGCGCTAAATGACGCCGCGGCGGATGCCGAAATAAATTTGGGTATACCTTTCATCCATGCGGTGATTCTCCCGCCGAGCAGAACGACGGCGTATACCGCTCCAAAAGATAACAGAAAACCCACCGTAAACAATGAGGACGGACGCAAAATCAGCGAAAGCACATATGCCGCACAAAGAAACGAAAAATAGTCCTTGCGCCTGCCGAGCAGGCTTGCGGCAATGACAAGCCAGCCCATGATCAATGCGCGAACGGCCGATACCGTAAATCCCACCACCCCAGCGTAAAACAGCATGATGATGCCGGTCGCGATGTTCGCCGGTTTTCTTCCGATACCAATCAGCCGCATCAGCCAGAATATAAACAGTGAAATGATGCCAAAGTGAAGACCGGAAACCGCCAGTATACTGGCGGCGCCGCCTGTACGGTATGCATTATAATCCGATTCCGAGATATTCGATTTATCCCCGAGGATTAATCCTTTGGCAATCCCGCGCGTGCTTTCGGAAAAATGCGTATCGATGCTGTCCGATACATACCGGCGTATCAGATAAAACGCGCTGTCCAATTTCTGCTGATTTTTAATAACGGCTATTCCCCCGTCAGCCGCTTCAGCCGTATATGCGATGTCCTTGCTTAACAGATATAACCGCTCGTTAAATCCGTACCGGTTCCGTTGTTCATCCGGATAGTCCAGCGTACCGGAGAATGTAACCACATCCCCAAACGCCAATGTGCTGTCATCTGACTTTACCCTTAGGCGCTTCAAAGGCGATACCGTTATATTCTCATCGGCTGCCTGCCAGTCATCCAGCGTATAATAGCTTGCATATTCATAATGTGTGGTATCCACTACGCGCCCTGTTATGGCACTCTCTCCGTTCGGAATCCGCTCGTGCATCTGTTCCAGCGTGATCAATCCGGTTCCGAGCCCAAACATCAGAATCAGCAATATGGCGGCTGCTGGTTTTCGGTTCTTTATCCAATCAAAAAGCGCCAAGCCGATTGCCGCACACACAAAAACCGCTGTCAGCCAAATATCGCGTCCGGCATAGTATCCGGTCAGGATGCCGAGCGTGATATAAACGGCCGCAAAAAAAACGGGTCTGAAAAAGATTATACGCGGCGGACGTCGGTTGTTCATCTTTAACCTCGCTCAAGTTTTAAAAAAAGAGCCGTGTATATAACACACGGCTAAAGTAAAGGGGGTCTTAATGTACTCTATAAGGCCACAAGAAATGACCCGATATAAAGTACGTTATTCATCATCCTTAGGGAAAAAGTCCGCTAAGGTGACGGTCGCTTCTTGAACCGGTGGAATAACCACCTTTTCATGCTTTTCTCTCTTAGGTTTTTCTTCCTTCTTTTCAGGCTCTAATAATTCCCTGATGGAAAGAGAGATTTTCCGTTCGCCAGGTTTAACGTCCATGACTTTGGCTTCGATCACATCGCCAAGTCTTAATTCATCTTCAACGCGTTCTACGCGTCTGTTCGCAACCTGCGATATATGTACAAGTCCGTCGATACCGGGTTCCAGTGAGATGAACGCACCAAAATCGGTGATGCGAACCACTTTACCCGAAACCGTTGAACCCACAAGATATTTCTCTGCTGCATTGTCCCAAGGCTTGGGCTGAAGCTGTTTAAGTCCGAGCGAAATGCGCTTACGCTTCGGATCGGTGCTTAATACGACTACTTCAATTTCCTGTCCTTCTTCTAGAACGTCAGAAGGATGTTTTACCTTGTTCCAAGAGATATCCGCTACGTGCAATAATCCGTCCACGCCGCCGATATCAATAAATGCGCCAAAATCGGTAAGCTTTTTCACCTTACCCATAATCTTCTGGTCTTTATCAAATCCTTCAATCAACTCTTGCTTTTTCAGTCTTGCGTCAGCGATTAATATTGATTTTAAAGATGCGACCAGGCGCCGTTTTTCTTTATTAATGTCAATAATATTGACTTTAACTTCTTTACCGACAAACTCTTTAACGTCTTCGACGAATTTCAGAGATAGATGGGATACTGGAATAAACGCTTCATATCCGTTTACTTTCGCGATCACACCGCCTTTGACTGCTCTGAAGATCTTGGCATCATATACCTTGTTCTCTTCATGCGCATCCAAAAACTCCTGCCATTTAATGCGGTCCTGCATGCGTTTCATTGAAAGCTTAACTCTGCCCTCACCGTCATTCATGCTGAGAACCTGCGCTTCGACCTCATCCCCTACATTATATATGTCTTTAGGAGACTGATCGGATTCAAGCGGTAATTCGGATCTTGGAATAATCCCATCGGACTTATATGCGATATTCAACGAAATATCATCATCCGATACCTGAACTACAGTACCTGTAATCACCTGACCCCGCTTGATTGATGCAAAAGTCTTATCCAACTCCTTTAAAAAGTCTTCTTCTCCCAGTACAGCCGCTTCTGCTTCCTGACCGTCGTTTTTCACTTCCTTTTCTTCGGTCTCCGCAGCTACTTCGGGCTGTTCAACGCCAGAAACGCTTTCTTCAACGTCAATGGCCGCTTCGGCCCCTGCTGGCGTTTTTTCCACTTCACTCATTCTGTTTTCTACCTCCGTTATCATCCAGTCGGGTGTTGATGCACCGGCGACTATTCCTATTATATCATCATGATTTATTTTTTCAAGAGATACTTGTGAGGATTCCTCAATTAAAGTCACATGCGCACAGTGTTTTCTACATATCTGGTAGAGTTTTTGCGTGTTCGAACTGTTTTTTCCGCCCACTACAAAGATTTTGTCGCATTTTTTTGCAAGCGCCACAGCTTCCTGCTGCCGCTGGAGCGTGGTTTCGCATATGCTCATAAAGCATTCCGCGTCCGGATAGACCGCCAACAGCGCTTTGGTCGTGCGTTCCCATGTCTCGTGCGCGATAGTGGTCTGTGCCATCACAATCGGGTCGCTTAGCGCCGGAAGGGTTTCGATATCCGATTCGCTCTCGATGATGTGCGCACGGTTATGCGCCCAACCGTTAATGCCGACTACTTCGGGATGATCTGCCTTGCCCACGATCACAACCGAACGTCCGGCCGCATCGGCTTCCATCGCCTTCTTCTGTATCCGCTTAACAAACGGGCATGTCGCATCAATGGGCGTAAAGCCCCTCGCATTGATTGCATCAATCACTTCCGGCGGTACGCCGTGCGAGCGGATAACCACCGCTGTGTTTTTGCCGCCGCTTATTTCGTCCAGGCTGTCCACGTACGGGGCGCCTGCCTTCCGGAGACGCTCTACGACAGCTTCGTTATGAATCAACGGGCCGTAAGTATACAGCCGGTCGAATTGATTGATATTTTCATAGACGGCCTCGACCGCCCGTTTAACGCCGAAGCAGAATCCCGCATGCTCGGCTGTGATTACTTTCACTTTTTCACCTGTTTCTTCAAAACGTCAGCCAGGTTTTCCAGTGCCGCTTTCAGCACAGCTGTACCCTTCTCGGCCGCGTCTTTTTCTTTAACATCCACCTTCTCGCTTAAGCGGAAGGATTCGCCGATGATTAACCGGCAGCGTTTTTTAAACATTTTATACGGATTATCAAAACAAACCGGAATAATGCGTGCATTGGTTTTGATCGCAATCGCCGCCGCACCCTTCTGAAATTCACCGAATCCGCCTTCAATGCGTGTGCCTTCCGGGAAGATGCCTAAGCACTTTCCTGACTTAAGCAATTGAATTGACTTTTTAAGTGCACCGAAATCCGCCTGTCCGCGCTCCACCGGAAAAGCGCCCAGCTGGTTTAATAACGCGCGCGCTGTTTTCCCGCGGAACAATTCCGCCTTGGACATATAATGCACCTGTTTTCTAAACACCCCGCCGAGTATCACCGGATCCCACCACGTCACATGATTGGATACGATCATACAGTTCCCGTCGTTGTTGTTGTTTTCCCTGTTGTAAACCTTCAGGTTAAAACAGATTAAATTCACGGTTTTCGCAAGCAGTCTCGCTATAAAATACAATACAGTCATTTTAGGCTTCCTTTGCGTTGATATAGGATAAAATGGTCTCGGTCACTTCGTCCAGCGTCATATCGGTCGAGTCAATCAGAATGGCATCTTCCGCCTGTTTCAGCGGCGCAAGCTCACGGTGGGAATCGTTATAATCCCGCTTTTCAATCTCCGCTTTCAGCGCATCGATTGTCGTTTTAATCCCCTGCGCCTCCAGGTCCTTAATCCGGCGTCTGGTGCGGGCATCCGTTGATGCGGTCAGATAAAATTTATATGCCGCATCAGGCAGAACAAACGTCCCGATATCGCGCCCGTCCAGAATTAAATCATACTCCTCAGCAACCTGCCGCTGCAAATCCGCCATCCGGTATCTGACCGCAGGATGCGCCGATACATCCGAGGCCGCCTTGGATATCTCCGGCTTTCTGATTTTATCGGTGACGTCTTCCTCCCCCAGCAGGACATGCTGTGCATCCTCTAAAAACCGGATTTTGACATCAATCACTGCCATCTCACTTTCGACTGCCTGCCTGTCCAGCGGATCAATGCCTTTTCTTAAGATATCAAGTCCGACTGCCCGATACATAGCGCCGGTGTCTAAATAATGAATGTCCAGTTTTTCTGCGATGCGTTTTGCGGCGCTTGATTTGCCGGAGCCTGCCGGCCCGTCCAGCGCGATGGTGATTTTGCTCAATTGATCCCGTTCCTTTATCCTTTATTCAATCCATCCCGTCAGATACGGGTTATGGCTTAATTCATATTCAAACGTGCTCTTTTCGCCGTGGCCTGGGAAGATATGATGCGTTCTCGGTATAATGTCTTTCAGCCGTTGCAAGGACACTTTCATTTTTTCGTCATCACTGCCGGAAAAATCCACACGGCCGATCGACATACGAAACAGCGTGTCACCGGTAAAGGCCGCATGTTCGGTTAAAAACACCGCCGAGCCCATCGAATGTCCGGGCGTATGATAAACCGTGAAGGTCATGCCGGCTTCCTCAAGCACCTGCCCGTCAAACAGTACCTCATCGGCCGGATTGCACGTAACGGGCACCCCGTTAAAAAATGCCGACAAATTCATTTCCGGATTGATCAGGAGCTCCGCGTCATCCTCATGGATATAAACTTTTGGATTGTAAGCCTCCTGCATTTGTTTTACCGCCCCGATATGGTCAAAGTGGCCGTGCGTCAGTAAAACCGCCTTGGGTGTCAATCCGTATTCTTCCAATGTGCGTTTGATTTTTCCGGGATTCCCGCCCGGGTCAATGATAACCGCTTCCTTGCTGGTTTCGTTATGCAGGATATACGTGTTGACCTGCAGACTTCCGGTTTGTACAACCATTACATTCATGCTGTCTAAATCGCCTTTCTGCTGTCTAATATAATGGTGACCGGCCCGTCGTTCACCAGCGCCACATCCATATCCGCGCCGAATTCACCGGTTTCAATCCGGTCAAACGCGGCTTTGAACATCCTGATGATTTCATTAAAAAACGGTTCGGCTTCTTCCGGCGGCATTGCACGCACAAAAGAAGGCCGGTTGCCCTTTTTGACATCCGCAATCAGTGTGAATTGGGATACCAGGAGTATTGCCCCGTTCACATCCGAAACGTCCTTATTCATCTTGCCGTTTTCATCGTCAAACACCCGCAGGTTTACGGTCTTTTTAACAATATATGCGGCATCCTCCCGGGTGTCTCCTTCTTCGATACCCAATAATACCACAAAGCCTTTGTTAATTTCACCGACAATACTGCCGCCTGTTTTTACGCTTGCGCTCTTTACGCGCTGAATAACTGCTCTCATCTTTTTTATCTCTATTTATTGATGCGGAATACGTCGTTGACGCCCGCAATATTCATGACTTTCTTTTTAATAAAATCCAGATCACTGACGCTGGAAATCACCAGCCCCAGTTCGATTACCGCCTGTTTATCCTTCTGCCGTCTGGCGTTCGCGGTCATGATCGAATAATTCAGATTATACATTAGCTGGGTAATGTCCGACAACAACCCGTTCCGGTCGTCCGCAATAATCATGATTTCAACATTATATGACGGACGCTCTTCTCCGGCCCATTCCACTTCTATGATGCGTCCTTCTTCAAAGTCCACTTCGTTAATGTTTGCACAGTCCTTACGGTGGACGGATACGCCTCTGCCGCGGGTGATATATCCGATAATCTCATCTCCCGGAACCGGCGTACAGCATTTCGCAAAACGAATGAGCATGCCCTGCTCGCCTCTGACGGTTACGCCGTCTTCCGTCGCTTTTGATTTACGGTGCTGCGCCTGGTCGGGCGCGGTTTTTTCGGGCGCCTTGGGCGGATTTTCTTTATCATACATTGCAATCAGTTTTGTCAAAATCTGATTGGTCGTGATGCCGCCGTATCCCACTGCTGCGTACATGTCGTCCACAGAGTTAAGCATAAACCGCTTAAAGATACCCTTTACCCAGTCGGGTTTAACCAGGTCTTTTAAATGATATCCTTTCCGCTTCGCCTCCTGTTCGAGCATGTCCTTGCCCTTGACAATATTCTCTTCTTTCAGCTCTTTTCTGAACCACTGGCGTATTTTTGAACGCGCCTGATGGGTCTTGACAATCTTCAGCCAATCGCGGCTGGGCGTCTTGCCGGGCGAAGTGATAATCGAAACGATATCCCCGGTCTGCATCTCATAATCCAGCGGTACGATTTTTTCGTTGACTTTCGCACCTGTGCATTTATTCCCGACCTCTGAGTGAATGCTGTAAGCAAAGTCAAGCGGGGTTGCGCCCTTGGGGAAGTCTTTTACATCCCCCTTCGGCGTAAATACAAAAACGTCGTTTTTATAAAGGTCAATTCTCAGCGATTCTAAAAACTCACGGGAGTCCTTATAATCCTCCTGGTCTTCCAGCAGCTCGCGTATCCATGCCAGCTTTTTGTCCAGGTCATCTTCGTCTTCTTTGCCTTCTTTATACTTCCAGTGCGCGGCAATCCCGTACTCCGCCTGTTTGTGCATCTCTTCTGTCCGGATCTGCACTTCAAACGGCGGCCCTCCTTCGCCGAGCAGGGTTGTGTGCAGTGACTGGTACATGTTCTTTTTGGGCACCGCGATATAATCCTTGAACCGCCCCGGAATCGGTTTCCACATCGTATGCAGAATACCCAGCACGCCGTAACAGTCCTTGATGTTTTTTACGATTACCCGAATCGCGACTTTATCATAGATATCATCAAACTCAATGTCCTTCGATACCATCTTGGTGTAAATGCTGTAAATATGTTTCGGACGTCCGAAAACCTCCGCTTTGATTTTTACCCGCTTAATGCCTTTTTCGATCGTCGTTATGATTTTTTCGAGATACGCTTCGCGTTCTTCACGGGATGTCTGCAGCCGGTTTGTGATGTCTGCATAAATCTCCGGCTCCAGATATTTTAATGATAAATCCTCAAGCTCCCACTTGATGGTGTTGATACCCAGCCGGTGTGCCAGCGGTGCATAAATCTCAATCGTCTCGCGCGCTTTTTCAATCTGCTTTTCAGGCGACTGGAATTTCAGCGTGCGCATATTGTGCAGCCGGTCGGCAAGCTTAATCAAGATCACGCGGATGTCGCTCGCCATCGCAAGAAACATCTTGCGGAAGCTTTCCGCCTGCCGGTCCTCACGCGATTTATAATCCACCTTTGTGAGTTTGGTTACCGCATCCACCAGATTAAATATCTCTTCACCGAACTTGCTTTTCAGCTGTTCTGGCGTCATATTGGTATCTTCCATTACATCATGAAGCAGCCCTGCCGCAATGGTGTACATGTCCATTCCAAGGTCAATCAGGATGTTCGCCACTTCATAAGGATGCACAAAATAAGGCTCGCCTGACAGTCTGACCTGCCCCTCGTGCGCTTTTTTCGCGAAGGCATAAGCTTCCTCTAAAAGCTTAAAGTTCTCCTCTTCTCCGTAGCTGTCTTTTATCCGTTTAAACAGTGCTTCCAAATCAATCACCGCCCCCTTGCAGCGACTTAAACACCATGCTTTGTTCCAAGTCTTTTTTCTCTTGATGCGTGATGAGTTTTCCCCTAATCATATCAGATTTATTCAGTTGTATCAAATCAAGCTCGCATAGAATTTTAACCGCCGCAACCGCCTGCTTAACGCTGAGTCCCGTCCCTGCCGACAGCGCCTGATAAAGCGCCTCATTGGACGCAAATCCGCCGCCGGATTCAATGCGGTTTTTCAGCCACAGGTATGCTTTTGATACGCCATCGCGGTCGATTTGGTACAACGCTTTTTCTTCTGTGTAGCTGTCATGAAGCTCCCGCACCCAAAATGTTTTATTCTGAGTTTCAGGCAAGTCCACGATATGGCTTTCCCCGTAAAGCGTCACCACTTCGCGGTAGGGTTTTAACGACAGCGCCGGATTATCCATATATAATACCGCATTCAGCGGCACGCGATATGCCCCCGCCAGCCGCACCATCAGTTTCCCCGATGCAATCATACTGTTTAGCGTTTTGTTTTCGGCCAACAGTTTAAGCTGGCAGGTATCCTCAACCAACACTGCTATTCCAAAGGAAGAGCGCTGGGCCATATTCTCAATATAGGTGATGACATCTTTTAGGGCGACGGCATCGGCCTCGAGCTGTTCCGGCAGATACGCGACTCGCATCAGCGTGTTTTCCATCGCATATGCCGGCAGTTTCCTTCCGCTGTCAAGCGCCGCCGACTCAAAGTATTCGATAAAAATCTCCGGATCGCCCGAATAATCGCTGATGTTAATGGTACCGATAATATCGGCATGTTCAATGGCATCGTCACGCTCGCTGAAATAAAACTTAACTGCCTGCAGCGGTTTGGCCCCGCCCCCGATATTGAACTTAAAATGCGCCTTGGTTTGGCGTCCGAAATAACGCTTTTCGCCGACCGCCTTGTTCCTAAACAGCAGCTTCGGCTTTGGGTTTTCCTGTCCAAAAGGCGCAAGCTTAGACAGCGCCGCCGCAAACGCGGCATCTACCGTTCCGCCCGCCTCGATATCATATGAGATGCGGGGTACAAACAGGCTTTCATCCGTCGACTCACGCAAGTACCCGTTTACCTCTGCTTTTAACGCGTCAAAATCAGATGCTTTGATTGTCAATCCGGCCGCCATATGATGCCCGCCGAACTTAATATAATATGGGTTAAAGCGCTCCAGCACTTCATAGATATTAATCTCTGGGATGCTGCGTGCCGAGCACACGGCTTCGTCGCCCTTCAACGCAAAAACCAGCGCCGGCCTGCCGAATTGCTGCACAAGTTTGGATGCGCATATGCCAACCACACCCGGCTCCCAGTCCCCGGCCACAAAAATCACACCGGTTTCCTTAAGCATATTCTGGTCAATAATCTGTGCCATTGCCTCGGTCACGATGCGGTCACAAATGTCTTTGCGTTCTTCGTTAAGTGCGTTAATGTTTGCCGCCGCCTGCTTGGCTTCCGGAGTCTCTTTTTCTGCCAATAAAACATCCATCGCCAAATGCGCGGTGTCCATCCGGCCTGCCGCATTGATGCGCGGCCCGAATCCGAAGCTGATATGATATTCGTCGATCGGCTTTTCATTCGGCAGTACATACGGCCGTATCATGCCGATACCGCAGGCAATGTTTTCGTTCATCTTCTTTAAGCCAAGCTTGGCAATCATTCGGTTTTCGCCGGTCAGCGGTACGATATCGGCGATCGTGCCCAGCGCGGCATAGTCCACATATTGCATCGCATCTTTTCCGCCTATGGCCTGAATCAATTTAAATACAATCCCCGCACCCGATAACATTTGGTAGGGATATCCGCAGTCCGGCTGTTTGGGATTCAAAATTACATCCGCATCCGGAAGCGTTTCCCCGCATTCGTGATGGTCGGTGATGATCACTGATAATCCATTATGCTTTAATATTGCTGTTTCATCAATATTCGTAATCCCGCAATCCACGGTAATAACCAGTTTGGTGCCGTCTTCTGCCATCGCCTGTGCGGCGCCGGGATTCATCCCGTATCCGTCGCTGTTGCGGTCAGGCAGCCGATAGTTTATATCCGCGCCTTTGCTTTTTAAGTATAAATAGAGTATGCTGCAGGCACTCGTACCGTCCACATCATAATCACAGAAGATCGTAATTTTTTCTTTTGCTTCTACCGCCTGGCGGATACGGTCCACAGCGGCATGCATGCCTTTCATCAAATACGGATCATGTAAATCATCATATTCCGGGTTAAAAAACACCCTTGCATCCGCTTCTGACTTAATATTCTGGCGCACCAAAAGCAGGGCAATCGACTCAGGGATGCCGAGCGCATTCCCCAACTGTCTTGCCGTTTCGATCATACTGTCGCTGAAAATATACCTGCTTTTAATCATTTCTAACTCGCTTTTCTTATATGATACATGATAGCAGAAAAGCCTTTCCGAAGAAAAGCGGAAAGGCTTTATTGTTTACCGTTTATTCATGCTTTATGCCGTCTTTGTATCTTTTTTGTGTTTAATACCGAGCCGCGATAGCGACCGGTTCATTAAGCCGACCCAAATCGGGCTCGCAATCAGGATTGACGAATAGGTTCCGCTGATTAATCCAATGATTAACGGAAGCGCAAACTCCTTGATGGAGTCCACACCGAAAATATACAGGCAGGTAATTGTAACCAGCGTGGTCATAGATGTATTAATCGTTCTCGATAAGGTCTCTTTAATGCTGATATCCGCCACTTCGCTCCGTGTAAATTCACGATGTGAATACTTGCGGTTGTTTTCTCTGATTCTGTCAAACAGCACAATCGTATCATTGATGGAATATCCGACAATAGTCAAACAGGCCGCAATATAAGGACTGTTAATCTGTTGTTTAAAGATGGCCATCACTGCCGTCATAATCAGGACATCGTGTATTAATGCGACCAATGCCGCAATACCAGAATACAGCTCAAACCGTATCCAGATATAAACCAGCATCAGCGCGCATGCAATGATTACAGCCATAAATGCGTTCCTGATGATTTCCGAACTGGTAACCGCCCCGATGGTTTCACCGTCATAGACAACCGCATTCGGATAGTTTACTTTTAATCCGGTGAGTATATCCGATCTTAAATCTTCTGATTTAACGCCTTTAATATCCTTGATGCGGATCTGCGCCTGTGTCGGCTCTGCTTCCACAGTCAAACTGCTTTTCACGACCGGTGCGTCACTGACGCCGTTCGCTTCCAGCACATCTTTCACATCCTGGACCTCAAACGGTTCACCCAAGTCAATTGTCATCAGTGTTCCGCCGGTGAAGTCAATACCGAGATTAAGCCCGAAAATTACACCAAACACAATCCCGACTAAAATAATCAGCGCAGAGGCAATCATGAAATACTTTGCTTTTGAAATAATTCCTGTATTCATTATTCTTCAACCCTCCCCGCTCCGTATAAGGCTTTATTTTTGATGCCGAGACCCATAAAGAGCCTTAACAGCCAGCGTGTCACAAACAATGCCGTGAACATTGATACGACAATACCAATGGTCAGCGTATACGCAAAGCTCTTAATCACGCCTTTTCCAAAAATCATCAGCACAATCGATGCGATAATTGTTGTGATATTCGCATCCAGAATCGTGCGGACCGCTTTATGATAACCCGAGCTCAAGGACGTCCGAAGCGTCTTGCCGAGTCTTAATTCTTCTTTAAACCGCTCAAATATGATAACGTTCGCATCCACCGCCATACCGATTGACAGGATAATACCCGCAATGCCCGGCAGTGTCAGTTGGATACTGCTGATACCCGCGAGCAGAATCAGCATGATAAACATATAAATCAACAGCGCCAGATCGGCAACAAAGCCCGGTACGCGGTAATAAACCAGCATAAACAGGAACAGTATTGCGATGCCGATGGCACCCGCCATAATGCTCTTTGACAGTGCGTCCACGCCTAATGTTGCGCTGATGGAGCGCTGTTCGATTTCGTGAATTTTCAGCGGCAAAGCCCCGCTCTCAATCTGAATGGCGAGGTCAACGGCTTCTTCAGATGTAAAACTGCCTTCAATCTGGCCGCTGCCGGTATTGATGACCGTTTTAACGACAGGGTTGGAAATCATTATGCCATCAACATAAATACCGATATTCTGTCCGATGAATTTAGCTGTCGCCACTCCAAACGCAGATGTTCCTTCGTTAGACAGTTCAAACGCAACCACCGGCTGGCCTTCACTTAAGATAGCCTTGGCCGATACCACATCATCACCGCTTAAGATGACCACATCGTCCGGACCTCTAAACTCCAGTACTGCGGCCTTCCCTAACACTTCAGAGATCAACTGCGGATCCGCGCCCGTCCCGTTTTCACTGTTAAACGGCACTTCCACGCGGATTCTGTCGTCGCCCTGACGGGCGATCGTGGCTTCTGTGAAGCCCTTGGCATCCAGCCGGTTTCGGAACACCGTCATGGTCCCTTGTATCTTTTCCGCTAAGTTGTCAACACCCTCAGGATTGTCCGCCTCATAAACGACGTACGCGCCGCCGGTTAAATCCAGTCCCAGGTTAATCTGCTCCTGCAATGGGTCTACTTTGTATATCCCAATCGAAATACCAAAGAGACCAATATAAACAAGTGCGCCGACAACCGCAATAATGAGTATCAAAAATACTGCGCTGCGTAGCTTCATAAAAAAAATGCCTCCTCAAAACACTGGTTACATTATAACCATGTCGGTTTCATTCGTCAATTGATTTTAAAATATCCTCATGCCCGCGTATTCTCAGGATCGGGCATTAAAAAGCCCGTCCTTATTCGTCAAAAAAGCTGATCTGGTTTTCATTCGTAATCTCGCTGAGACATCCGAAACTCTCCAGCGCATCCAGCACGGTTTTGGACGCTTTCGCCCGGTTTTTTATGTCCTCTTTAGAGATATAAGGCTTAATTCTTGCCTGCTCATAAAGGCTCACCGCAGCGTTTTCCCCTATCCCCGCCATCGCCGCGAACGGCAGGCGGATATTGCCGTCTTCGATCAGATATTGAGTGGCGTGTGATTTCTCAAGATGCACCGGTAAAAACCCGATTCCCCGAAGATACATTTCAAGCGCGACTTCAAGGTATACCTGCAGTGAAACTTCGTTTGCACTCGCGCTGAATTCCTTCTGCTTTTTCTCAATATCCTGAATCGCCTTTTTAATGCCGTTTTCACCGTCATATACATACGCCGCATCAAAGTTATCCGCACGAACGGTAAAATAGGCGGCATAATATGCAATCGGGTGGTGCACTTTGAAATACGCGATTCTCAGCGCCATAGTCACATACGCCACCGCATGCGCTTTCGGGAACATATAAGAAATCTTTATACAGGAAGCGATAAACCAGTCCGGCAGGTTCGCCTTTTTCATTGCGCGTGTCATTTCTTCGGTCAACCCGCGCCCTTTGCGGACGCTTTCCATCGTAAAGAAAGCCAGCTTCGGTTCAACGCCGTGCTCAATCAGCGTGTTATAGATATCGTCACGGGTGGCGATAACGTCACTTAATGTCGCCGTTCCCGCCTCAATCAATTCATCGGCATTTCCCTGCCATACATTTGTACCGTGCGACAATCCTGAGATTCGGATCAGCTCCGCCATAGTCGTCGGGCGGGTCAGCGTCAGCACGCCCCGGACAAATTTTGTGCCAAACTCCGGCACGCCGAAAGTGCCGACTTCACTGTCCAGCATCTTTTTCTCTTTCAGCTTCAGCGCCTTTTGAGACGAAAACAGCGTCATGGTCTCGGGATCGTTCAGCGGAACGGTTCTCGCATCCACTCCGGTGATATCCGACAGCATCTTCAGCATGGTCGGGTCGTCATGGCCGAGGATATCCAGCTTGACCAACGTATCGTGCAGTGACTCAAAGTCAAAATGAGTGGTCACGGATTTGCTCGTCATGTCATTGGCCGGTTTTTGCACCGGCGTATAGTCGAAAATCTCTTTGTCCTTTGGCAGTACCACAAGCCCGCCGGGATGCTGTCCGGTCGTGCGCTTAACGCCGGTAATTCCCTTGGCCAGCCGCGTAATTTCGGCATGCGTCGCGGTCTTTCCGGTGGTCTCCAGCCAGTTCTTCACATAGCCGAACGCCGTTTTATCCGAAATGGTGTTGATTGTTCCGGCTCTGAACACGTGAGACTCCCCAAAGAAGTCAATCGTCCACTGATGCGCTTTGGGCTGATAATCACCCGAAAAGTTCAAGTCAATATCCGGCACCTTATCGGCATTCAGCCCTAAAAAGGTTTCAAACGGAATATCAAACCCGTCGCTGATCAACGGCGCACCGCACTTTGGGCATAACTTTTTCGGCAGGTCTACGCCGCAATGATACTGACTCTTATCAATATCAAAATCAGAATAGCGGCACTCACCGCACCGGTAATGCGGCGGCAGCGGATTAACTTCGGTCACGCCCGTCATACGTGCGGCAAGCGAGGATCCGACCGACCCCCGGGATCCGACGATATAACCGTTATCCAGTGAGTCTTTGATCAACAGATGCGCAATATAATAGAGGACGGCATAGCCATGCGTAACGATAGCGTTCATTTCGCGGTCCAATCGTTTTTGAACCAGTTCCGGAAGCGGATCACCGTACATTTCCCCGGCGGTTTTATAGGCCAGCGCTCTGATGTTTTCATCTGCATTCGGAATCTTCGGCATTGCCGGGTCTTTGGGCAACAGGTCAAACCGTTCGGTCATCCCATAAATTTTATTTGTATTGGCAACAACGATTTCCTGCGCCTTTTCTTCGCCGAGATAAGCAAACTCCGCCAGCATCTCATCTGTGGTGCGGAAAAACAAGGGCGGCTGTTCATTTGCATCATCAAACTTTTTGGCGGTCTGCAGAATTTCTCTGAACACCGCATCCCGTTCATCAAGGAAGTGCGCATCACAGGTGGCCACAACGGGTTTATGCCATTTATCACCCAATGCCACAATCCGGCGGTTGTAAGCCTCCAGCGCCTTGACATCCGCAGCTCTGCCCTCGCGGATTAAAAACGCGTTATTGCCGGTGGGCTGGATTTCGAGGTAGTCATAAAACTTCCCGATATAATCCAGCATCCGGTCGGATGCGCCGTTCAGCAGGGCCTGGAATACCTCTCCTCGTTCACAGGCCGAGCCGATTAACAAGCCTTCACGGTTCTCTTCGATATAGTGTTTGGAAACGCGCGGTTTACGGTAAAACCCGTTGATATGCGCATTAGATACAATCTTATATAAATTTTTAAGCCCGGTTTTATTTTTGCACAATAAAACGGTATGGAATACCTTTGTATCTTTTGTGTTTAGCAGCTCGGCGAGCGATGTATTCATATCCCCTGTGCCGGTAATTCCCATCCCCTGCATCATCGTGAAAAACCGGAGCAGCGCTTCGGCGGTTGCCTGCGCATCATTGAGCGCACGGTGGTGCTTTAAGCTGATATTAAAATGGCTGGCCATTGTTTTTAGATCATGGCGTTTGTTTTCTGATAATAAGCAGCGTGATAATGTCAGTGTATCCAGCACCGGGTTATGAAACAGGATGCCGTAGCGCGCGCCGCCGCTTCGGAAAAACGACATATCAAAGGACGCGTTATGCGCTACCAAACACGCATCTCCGGCAAAGTCCAAGAACTGGCGGATTGCCTCTTTTTGTTTCGGCGCACCCTTAACCATATCCTCGGTGATGCCGGTCACCTGCGTAATGCGCGGCGGAATGGGACGCTCCGGGTCCACAAAGGTTGAGAATGTCTCAACTATCTCATGCCCTCTGATCCGCACCGCACCGATTTCGGTAATCGTATCATTCACCGGCGAAAATCCTGTGGTTTCGATATCCACAACCACGTATTCACCATCCAACGGAATGTCTTTTGAGCCTTTAAACGCGTCAGCCTCGTTGAGCGTCATATAGGCTTCCAAACCGAAGATAACATCGATGCCCGCCTTTTTCGCGGCCTGGAGCGCTGTCGGATATGCCTGGAGCACGCCGTGGTCGGTGATCGCGACGGCTTTATGCCCAAAGTGTTTTGCACGGTTAATCAACTCGCCGATCTGAATCGTGGCATCCTCGTCGCTCATCACGGTGTGGACGTGCAGTTCCACCCGCTTTTCGGGTGCATCATCTGTGCGGATTTCCTTTTCCATCACCATGATATTTATGGGTTTTATCGTAAAGGACTTGGTCCGGACATCAAACGATATCTCACCTTCCAGCTTCACTTTGCTGTCTTTAAGACCGTTATAGATTCTGCCGAACCGATCCTGGCTTAAAAACATCTTGCATAATATCGTCGAGCTGTAGTCGGTTACATGGAACATGGCCAGCATGGCTTTGTTCCGGCATGTGCGCGAATCAATATCAATCACATCACCTAAGATTACTGCGCGGCTTGTTTCGTCATTGATATCGCTGATTTTCATGGGCTTTCTTCTGATGGATGTGCCAGTCAGGGTCTTGCCCTGCGGCTGCTGGACTTCCTTTTTCGCTTTACCAGATTTCGCTTTTGACGGCTTCGTTTTTTCTTTTTTTGTTTCCGCCGCCATTAACGGTTCTTTCACCGTAATATCCGATACATCCGTACCCTTCAGCGTTTGGTCGATCCCAAGCGCCAGAGCGTAATTCTTTTTAAAGCTGAACGTTAAGTATTCTTCGATAAACTGGTTAATACCCAGTTTTAAGAACATTGCGCGCTGCATCTCATTTTTGAAATCGACGTGGTACCGTCCGGCGTCAATATACGCGTGCGTTTCTTTCATCCGCGGGCGAAACCCTTCAAACAGATTAAAAATGAGATGATTGAGATGATTGATGATGTCACGGTTTTTTTCGATTAATTCAGAGTAATCAAAAAAGAACTTTACATCCATCACGCCGTTAAAGACCTGTTTCTTGCGCGTGAATATGGCGGTCTCATCTGCGGCGCTCAGTATATGGTCAATAGAAAAAACCGCATAATAGCAGTTTAGTTCGCGTTTCTGGTATATGGTTTCAATCCCGACCGAAGCCAGCGTTTTTTCGTCGAAACACTTGGCGGCCAGTTGATTGAATTTGGATTTTTCGATGTCAACGTTTGTCACGTGCGATACTCCGGTTTATCTCGTTCACTTATCTTTCAGCTGTTTTACATCTGCGACAATCGGCTTGGGTACATATGCGGATACATCACCGCCGAACTTGGCAACCTCCCTTACCAGGCTGGACGATAAAAATGAATACGCCGCCCGCGTCATTAAAAACAGGGTCTCAATATCATCCGCCATGCTGTCGGTCATCGCCGACATGGCAAACTCATGCTCAAAGTCGGATACGGCGCGAAGCCCCCTTAAGATGATTGATGCGTTTTGCTGATGTATATAATCAACTAATAATCCTTCATACGCATCTACAGTAACGTTTTTCAGATGCGCAACGGATTTTTTAATCATCTCCAGACGCTTTTCCATCGGAAAGGCCGGACGCTTTGCAGTATTCACCATTACGCACACAATCAGACGGTCGCAAAGCTGGCTGCCGCGCGTAATGATGTCGAGATGTCCTAATGTAATCGGGTCAAAACTGCCCGGATAAACACAAATCTTCATTGTTTTTCCTTTTTTATAAACAACAGCGTTGTACTGCCGTAAGTCTTGGTCTGGGTGATTTTAAGCGGTAAGTCAGGCTCTATCACCATCCCCGTTTTTGTCTCCATAACCACCACACCGTTCTCATTTATCATATCATTTTCAATGAGAAACGTCATTGCCTTTTTATAATAATCGGAATCATACGGCGGGTCGCAGAAGACTAGGTCGAATTTCCTGCCGCACAGGCGTTTGAGTGCGGCCAGAAAATCAGCGCTGATTATCTCAAAAGGATCAGAAACCTTTTCAAGATTCTGTTTTAAACAGTCAATATGACGGCGGTTATTTTCGACAAATATACAATCTTTGGCACCTCGGCTGAGCGCTTCAATGCCGAGCGCACCAGAACCGGCAAACAGATCCAGAACACTGGCTTCCGGAATATCAAATTGGATAACCGAAAACATCGCTTCTTTTACCCGGTCCGTTGTCGGGCGTACGCCTTTTCCTTCCGGCGCCTGCAGACGTCTGCCGCGGTATTTTCCGCTGATTACCCGCACCGCTTATTTTCTCCGTTTATATATCCGCTTTTCACTGATGACCATGTCCATCGGTACATCATGCGGATCAGGATAGACCGAGTCCACCATCTGAAAATCATAGCATAGGCCGATTTTATACACCGCAGCTTTACTTAAAAAGCGGTCATAATAGCCTTTTCCAAACCCAATCCGGTTTAAGCTGCGGTCAAAGCCGACGCCGGGACAAACCGCCAAATCGATTTTTTCATTGTCCAGCAAGTCTGTTTCCACCGGAACCGGTTCGGATATGCCATAGGTGTTTCGCTGGGTAATATCGCTGTTTTTACAGGCAACTAAACAACCATCGCCCATCACAACAGGCAGATAAATGACCTTGCCCAAGTCCTCCATCAACGCAATGATACGATCGGTTTTCACTTCGTTACGGAAGCTCGAATAAACCAGCACGCCTTTTGCTCTCCGGAATTTCTCCTGTGCTTTCAGTTTCTTAAAAATTTTTTCAGAACCCGCATTCACTTCTTCGGGTGTCATTGCGTTTCTTAACGCCAGCAGCTTATCTCGAACGCTTGCCTTGTTATCCCTCATCTTTGTACTCCCTCGGAACCCGGCCCGTGAACGATAACAAAATCTCATAACTGATTGTGCCGCAAATCGCTGCGTGTTCATCTGCCGTAATTTGCTCGTTCCCCAAAGAGCCAATGACGATAACCATATCTCCTGCTTTCACGTTTTCGATATCGCTGACATCCAACATGGTCATATCCATGCAGACCCGGCCGACAATGGGTGCGCGTTTGCCGCTGACCAGCATCGCCCCTTTATTCGAAAGCAGTCGGTTTAATCCGTCACCATAGCCGATTGCCACCGTAGCGACTTTCATGTCTTTTTTCGCGGTAAACGTCCGCCCGTAACTGATGGATTCCCCGGCTTTAACGGTCTTCACATGCACCACATGGGAATATACCGTCATCACGGGTTTTAACGCTGCTTTTTCTTTATTGACTTCATCCGATGCATAATACCCGTAGAGTGAGATGCCTGCTCTGACAAAATCAAATCCGTATTCAGGCAAATCAATAATCGCACCGCTGTTTCCGGCGTGTAAAATCGGGCTGAACCCCTTTGCTTTCGCGGCGTCCACAAATGCCGAAAAAGCGGCCATCTGCTGCTGGCTGAATGATTTATCCGTCTCATCCGAAGCTGCAAAGTGTGTAAACATGCCCTCAAAAACAACGCGTTCGCATTCAATCAGACTTTCCATCAGCGTCTCAAACTCCGCCATGGTCTTAACGCCGATACGGTTCATGCCGGTGTCAATTTTGACATGGACATACGCTTCGCGGTTTTTTTCTTCCGCTTTTTTCTGAATCATCCGGACGTGCTCCGGTGTAAAAACACACTGGTGTATCTCGAAATCCACGATAATATCAAGCGCATCCTCCATGGGCGCGCCCATCACCAGCATCGGTGCACGGACATCCGCTTTTAATACGGGAATCGTTTCTTTTGCCGTCGCAAAGCACAGCATCGACGCCCCGCTCTCAATTGCCTTCCGGGATACCTCTAAGGCGCCGTGCCCGTATGCATCCGCTTTAACGACTGCCGCAAATTTGGTATGATGCGGCAGGGAATGTTTTAAATTCTTTATATTATGCTGTAATGCGGTTAAATCAATAATTGCTCCGGTTCTGCTGTCCATGCCGGTCTCCTATATATGATGTACTTCTTCGTTTGATAACAGTTTTACCCCGTGCTGGTTTAAGAGCTGAATGGTATGATCCAAATCCTCGGTTCTGAACACAATCAGCGCACTGCCGGTTTTTGAGCGGACAAAGGAATATAAATATTCAATCTCAATATCCTCTTTTTCAAATACCTTAAGGACCTCCGCCAGACCGCCCGGTCTGTCTGCCACCTCAAAGGCCAGCACCTCTGTGATCTTTGCGGTGAATCCGGCGGCCTTTAAGACGTGTACCGCTTTTTCCGCATCCTCAACAATGGCGCGGATAACACCAAAGCTGCTTGTATCGGCGATCGACAAAGACTTTAAGTCAATATTGTTGTCGGCCAGCACAGCGGTAATCCCCGCCAAATCCCCGTGAATATTTTGTGTAAAAATGGATATTTGTTTTACCAGCATTTCTGATCTCCCGGTTAATCAGCCGTCACTTATGTTATCCCTTTTGATTTCACTATTTTATCATTCCCTGTATGTTTTTTAAACACCCATATCCTGTATATTTGTAAACAAAAAGCCCTTTTCGGGCTTTTTAAGAATCCATACTTCCTTTTCGCCGTCCGACCCTCATCCGTACCATTGCACGCGCAAGCGCAATCTGGCTCTGCTTGTGCTCAGTATAGCTCTGCTTCTGCCGCAGCCGTTCTTTGGCCCGCTCTGCCGCTTCCTGCGCACGCTTAAGGTCAATTTCCTCCGGCCATTCTACTGCCTGCGCAAAAATCTGCGTTTTATCCGGACGCACTTCCATAAAGCCCTCGGATGTGGAGCATTCGCTCCATTCCCCGTCAATATTAATTTTTATCGGCCCGATGGCGATCGCGATAACGATAGGCTCGTGCCCTTTCCAGACACTCATAAATCCGTCTTCGCTGGGTATGATTACCGACTGGACCATGCCCTCAAAGAAAATCTTCTCAGGCGTTATAATTTCCAAGTGATAGGTTGACGCCATGATTACTTCCTGCCTTTTTCAATCACTTCGTCAATATCGCCCACCATGAAGAACGCGCTTTCCGGAATATCGTCCACTCCACCGTCAACGATCATCTTAAAGCTGCGGATCGTATCTTCAATCGTGACATACTTCCCTTTCATACCGGTGAAGACTTCCGCAACGTTCATCGGCTGGGAAAGGAATCGCTGTATCTTACGCGCACGGAACACGGTCTGCTGGTCATTTTCGGTCAGTTCTTCCATGCCGAGTATTGCGATAATATCCTGAAGCTCACGGTAGCGCTGGAGAACTTCTCCGACGCGGCGCGCCACTTCGTAATGTTCTTCGCCCACATACCGTGGGTCAAGAATTCTTGAACTGGATTCCAGTGGATTGATTGCCGGATAAATCCCCTGCTCAGAAACCGCACGTGATAATACGGTCGTCGCATCCAAGTGAGAGAACGTTGTCGCCGGCGCCGGGTCGGTCAGGTCGTCGGCCGGCACATAAATCGCCTGAACCGATGTAATTGATCCGCGCTTCGTGGACGTAATCCGTTCCTGCAGCACACCCAGTTCATTCGCCAGCGTCGGCTGGTAGCCCACCGCTGACGGAATTCTGCCGAGCAGCGCCGAAACCTCGGAGCCTGCCTGTATGAATCGGTAAATATTGTCGATGAAAAGCAGAACATCCTGCCCCTCTTCGTCTCTTAGCTGCTCCGCCAGTGTCAGGCCAGAAAGCGCCACGCGCATTCTCGAACCCGGCGGTTCGTTCATCTGCCCGAATGCCAGCGCGGTCTTTTCCAGAACGCCGGATTCGGTCATGTCGTTGATGAGTTCGTTCCCTTCGCGGCTTCTTTCGCCGACCCCGGTAAACACCGAGTAGCCGCCGCTTTCCATCGCGATATTATGAATCATCTCCATAATCAGCACTGTCTTGCCTACGCCCGCACCGCCGAACAGGCCGATCTTTCCGCCTTTCGCGTACGGGGCTAAGAGGTCTATAACCTTAATACCGGTCTGGAACAGTTCGGTCGCCGGATTCTGATCGACAAAAGCCGGCGGTTTCCGGTGTATCGGCAGGTATTCGTCCGTTTCAATCGGGCCTTTCCCGTCGATCGGTTGGCCGAGCGCGTTGATAACCCGCCCTAAAACCGCTTTGCCTACCGGCACCTTAATTTTATCGCCAGTATTATTAACCGGCAGCCCGCAGTGCAATCCTTCGGTCGCGTGCAGCGCAATACACCGCACGATTTGGTCACCCATATGAAAGGCGACTTCCATCCATACTTCGCGATGCCCCAGATGAATCACCAGGGCGTTATTGATCGGCGGTACATTCCCGTCATAGAATTTTACGTCCAGAACCGGACCCATAATTCTGACGAGCTCGCCTGTATTCACATATTCTTTCGTCTGCATACTATTCAGCCTTGCGGTATCGTCTCACCGCACAAAGCAAACAATCGTCTTTGCTCTGTCCTTTCGTACAATCTCTTAAATATTTAAACCTTACTGCAGCGTTTCCAGCGCTCCGATAATTTCGGCGATTTCATTGGTGATCGCCGCCTGCCGGGCGCGGTTATAGTCTTTAGAAAGGTTATCCAGCATCTCTTCCGCATTCTGCGTTGCATTTTCCATTGCGGTCATCCGCGCACAGTGTTCGGACGCATACGCCTGTACCAGACAGCCGTACAGCAATCCGACAATATACTGCGGCACCATGCGGTCAAACACGTCCGCAGGCGTCGGATGGAAGGACATCTCCGCCGTATATGCAAATTCGGTTTCGATGTTCTCAAAATTCGCGACTTCCATGGGCAACAGCTTAATAATCGTCGGTTCCTGTTTCACTGCCGAATAGAACTTGGTGTATACCACATACACTTCGTCCATCAGGCCGCCGTCGTAAAGCTCCAGAATATCGTTGGTGATATTCCTTGCGTTATACAGTGACGGATTCTGCGCGATATGCAGAAATTCAACGTCAACCATATAGCCTTTGCGCTCGAAAAACACACGCGCTTCCTGTCCGACGGTCAGGATATACTGTTGCTGGTTTTTCTTGATATGTTCCAGCGCAAATTTGAGCACGGACGAGTTATACCCGCCGCACAGCCCTTTATCCGCCGCAATCACAACAAACGCCGCACGTCCGCCCTCACTGTGCCCCATGTACGGGTGCGACAGACCGGTGGTATGCTCTAAGATATCTTTGATCCCAGCCTGAACCCGGTTAAAATGAATCTGATTGGCTTCATAGCTGGCAATCGCTTTTCTCATTTTTGATGTCGATATCAAGTGCATCGCCTTGGTAATCTGTTCAGTATCACTGATGGCGCGCATACTATGCTTGATATCCCCTATATGTCTCATGCGTTGGTTTCCTCTTCTTCGGGTGTAATCCCGTGGATATCCATAAACGTCGGCACGAATTCCTTAACCGCACGTTCCAGCGTCTCCTTAATATGGTCGGGGACGACTTTGGTCCGGTTGATTTCCATCCTGACATTCGGATAGTTTGCGTCAATATGATCCAAGAATTCCGGGATTAACTGTTTAAAGCTTTCAACAGGTACGTCTTTAAAGTGCTTATTAACAACCGCGTATAGGGTGATAACCTGGGATGCCATCGGAATCGGCTTATACTGTCCCTGTTTCAGCGCTTCGGTCAGGCGTACGCCGTGTGCCAGCGCATCCCGTGTCGCTTTATCCAAGTCCGATGAGAACTGCGCAAACACCGCAAGCTCCCTGAACTGCGCCAGGTCAAGCCTTAAGCGATGCGCTACCGCTTTGGTCGCCTTAGTCTGTGCCGAACCGCCGACACGCGAAACCGACAGCCCGACGTTGATCGCCGGACGGACGCCCGCATTAAAGAGTTCGGATTCCAGATATATCTGCCCGTCGGTAATTGATATAACGTTTGTCGGAATATAGGCCGAAATATCGCCGGACATCGTTTCGATAATCGGCAGTGCGGTAATCGATCCGCCGCCGTGTTCGTCCGACATTTTCGCCGCGCGTTCCAGCAGTCTTGAGTGCAAATAGAACACGTCTCCGGGATAGGCTTCCCTGCCCGGCGGACGGCGCAGCAGCAGCGACATCGCACGGTATGCGACCGCGTGCTTTGACAGGTCGTCATACACGATTAAGACGTCCTTGCCCTGATCCATCAGCTCTTCAGCGATCGCACATCCGGAATACGGCGCAATATACTGCATCGGCGCACTGTCTGCCGCGGTTGACGCCACGATTACCGTGTATTTCATTGCACCCGTTTCGGTTAATGTGTTGATGATGCTGGCGATGGTTGATGCCTTCTGGCCGATCGCCACATAAACGCAGTAGACGTCCTTGTCACGCTGGTTAATAATCGTATCAATCGCAATTGCGGTTTTTCCGGTCTGCCGGTCGCCGATAATCAGTTCGCGCTGGCCTTTACCGATCGGAATCATCGAGTCAATGGCCATGATTCCTGTTTCGAGCGGTTCCTTAACCGCCTGTCTGTCTATGATTGCCGGCGCTTCACTCTCAATCGCACGATGGCGCTCGGCATGGATTTTCCCTTTGCCGTCCATCGCAATCCCGATCGGGTTCATGACGCGCCCCATTAACTTCATGCCTACCGGAACCTGAACCACATGGCCGGTATTCTTAACCGTTGTTCCCTCATGGACCTCGGATGTCGCGTTTAACAGAACGGCACCCACCTGCTCCATGTCCAGATTCATAACGATTCCGAAATAATTGTTTTCAAATTGCAGTAACTCGCCGTATTTGCAGTTTTCCAGACCGCGTACATGCACCACACCGTCTCCGCTGAAAGTAACGGAGCCGACACCGGAGATGTCCCGCTCACTGTCAAACTCATAAATCCGCTCTTTTGTAATCTTGCTGAACCCTTCTTCGTTGATATCAAACGTCGCTTCAGCAAACCCCTCATCATATGGGGCGTCATAAACTTCTAAGATATAATTCTTTAATTCCTCTAGATGCGTGCGGATACTGCGGTCATAGACCTTATTATCAACATAAACGACAAATCCGCCGATTATAGACGGATCCTGCTCAATTGTAAAATCAATTTCTTCTCCCAGCAGGGTCTCAAAGTTCTGCTTTATCTCGGTGATGGCCTGTTCGTCTAAGCTCCCGGCTGTCTTTATCTTTCCTTTCATGTTCAATGCTTAGCCCACCTTTGTAAAGAAATCATCGATAATGCGCTTATTATCGTCATGCGAAATTTCGCGCTCTAACACCTTGCCGGCAATCTGTACCGCCATATCGGTGATTTCCCGCTTCATATTCTCTTTTTCCTGATTCTTTTTATTTTCGATATCCTTGTTTGCGCGTTCGATCATGTCTTTTGCCTGCGCTTCAGCCGCGTCAATAATTTCCTTGCTGTGATCTTTCGCAAGGTCGCTGCTGCGCCGGATGATTTCGGCAGCTTCGGCATGCGCTTTGTCGAGCAGTTCTTCATACTCGGCATTCTTGGCAACCGCCATGGCTTCCTTTTCTTCCGCGTCTTTTATGCGTTTTTCGATAATGTCTTCACGCTGTTTTAAGAATTTATTGACCGGCTTATAAAGCAGCCATCTCATAAAAAAGTACAGAATGACGACATTCGCCGCATGCAGGAGAATATCTATGATGTTAATTTCCATTTGCTTTCCCTTCCAGCTGTTTGTTCATGCGCTGATCATCAAAAACGCTTACATGAATAAAATCAAAATCGCAATAACAAAACCGTATATCGCCGTTGATTCCGCCAGTGCCAGACCGAGCAGAAGCGACGACTGTACTTTACCGGATGCTTCCGGCTGCCGCGCAATCGCTTCACAAGCCTTACTGGTGGCAATCCCCATACCGATACCTGCGCCGAATCCGGTTAGAACCGCTATACCTGCTCCAATTGCTGTTACATCCATTGATGAACACCTCCATAATAAAAATATTTATAACTTTAACGACTTTGCCGTTGTTGCCTATTCACACGCCTCGTGGATAAACGAGAACGTCAGCATTAAGAATACATATGCCTGCATCAACACGTGAAACAGGTTAAAGAAGACCGACAGCGCCGCCCCGACGCCGATGACAAAGGGGCCCATCGCATAATAAATCAGCTCCATAATGACCAGCCCTGACAGCAGGTTGCCGAACATCCGGCAGGACAAAGAAACCGGGAGCATCATATCCGATACCATCTTAAAGAATCCCGCGATGGCATTCGGTTTGGTATAGGATTTGATTCGTCCGATAATCCCTTTTTCTGCAAATCCAAAAGCATTGATTAGAATGAAACTGATAAGCGCGATTGCGATTGTGAAGTTGATATCCGTTCCGGGTGCGCGTATGGTGAAAAGCTCCAAAAGCCCGGACACCACTAAAAACAGCGCTAGTGAAATGCCGTATGCCGCAATCCGCTTACCCGCCGGCCCGGCCGTTGAGTTGGCGAATCCGTTGATTCCGTCTACCATCAGTTCAATGATATTCTGGAACCGTCCCGGTTTTTCTTTAAACTTTGGAATCGCTATAAGCCGTATCAGCACGGCCGCGATAATCAGTCCGATCGTGACGCAAAACGATGTGATTACCGTTTCGCTGAATGATATCCCGAAGATGTCGATGCGTTCGGGCGCAATATTTACGCTGAACGGTTCTTTACCCATTTTATTGTCCTTCCTTTACGCGCCTGGCAGACATAACCGCCCAGGTAACCGACGCAGCCACCGCCATCGTAGCGCCTGCGGCTGCCACAGCGATCAGTGAGTAAATCCCAAGAAGCACTAAAACGACAACAAACGCAAAAAACTGCAGCAAGGCGATGACCATAGTCATGCTGTTTGCCTGGGTTGCCTCCGTTACCGCTTTAACAACTTTTTTAAGAACCAGCATCTGTATGATTCCAAAGCAGACGCCGATTGCTGCCCCAATTAGAATTTCTATCCACATATTGTTGTTAACCTAACATTTTCTCAGTATATACTGTACTCCTCTTTGTTTCTTTAATCAAGACCTTGATTGAGAAATAAGTCCTATTCTTCTTCAAAAATTCCGCTAATCACGGTTTCAAGTTCACTCAAAGCCGTAATCCGCACCAAACGCTCCCTTAACCGCGCCGCATTCGGCAGGCCTTTGATGTACCATGCGGCATGCTTACGCATCTGGACGATTGCCGTCCTTTCGCTTTTTTGTTCCACTGCCGCGCGTGCCTGCGTCATCAGTACATCCATCCGTTCGGATGCGGACGGCGGCTCAGCAGGCTTACCGGTTTCCATCACCGATTTAATGTCCTTAAAGATAAACGGATTGCCGAGCGCCCCGCGCGCCACCATCACCGCGTCAACGCCCGTCGCATCATACATGCGTTTGGCATCCAACCCGCAAAAGATATCTCCGTTTCCGATTACGGGAATCTTCAGGCTGTCTTTTACCGCTTTTATTGCGGCATAATCCGCCTTGCCCGAATAATACTGGTCACGCGTTCTCCCATGGACAGTCACTGCGTCCGCCCCGTTTTCGGCGCAAATCTTAGCGACGGCTGCCGCGTTTGGTTCCGCCGCACTGAAGCCTTTCCGAATCTTCACTGTCAGCGGCAGATTAATGGCGCGTTTCACCGCATACACGATTCTTCCGCTGAGTTCAGGGTCCCGCATCAACGCGCACCCCTCGCCGTTATTGACGATTTTCGGCGCAGGACAGCCCATATTGATATCAATCACCTTCACGGCCCCGTCGTAATCATCACATACCATCTTTGCGATTTCCGCCATGGTCTTTGGTTCGCTGCCGAACAGCTGGATGCCGACCGGTTTTTCTGCTTCGCTGATATATAACAGGCGCCGCGTTCTTTGGTTTTTATACTGCAACGCTTTTGCGCTTACCATTTCGGTATAAACCAAATCCGCACCGTACGCCTTGCACACCGACCGGAACGCCGAATCCGTTACCCCGGCCAATGGCGCAAGCAGTGTTTTGTTTTTAATAAATGTATCAAACGTCGTCATATTATCCGTAAAAAAACAAATCAGCCATAAGCGGCGCCTAAGGCTGTTTTTTCATATCCCCTATTCCATATGCCGGATCAGCTCTACGTCCGTGATTTTCCACGACGATTCATAGCGCTGAAGCGTTACATCATAAATGCCGTTGTCCCATTCAGGCGGCACAATGTCATCCTCGGTCATTTCTTCGGTACGCTGGTCTTCCGGAATTTCACCGTCAATTTGGTCAAGCTGTTCTGTGACGCGTATGACAACCTTGCTCTGCCACGGCATAATCACTTTAAACGCAATATCCACATCCTGAACGAAACTCCGGATGATATAAGGATCATAGGTGTCTCCGAACAGTTCTTCGTCCCGGTTTAGATAGGCTTCGTCATAAATCTTATATAAATTCGCTGTATCCTCGTCTTTTAAAATCACATTTGCCCGTTCAGTGAATCCATCCGAAACCAGCACGTTCACATTCATATAGTCTTTTGCCGCTAAAAAGCTGAGCATCAACAAGCCCGCTACTAAAAGCAGCATCAGGAACTTGCCGATCAGATAAAATAAAAGCCGTAATATATAGTCAACCCAGTCTTTCAAACCGTATACGCTCCGAATATTTTCTTTGGCTTAGCATACCACAGTCTTTTTTTTATCGCAATCATTACCGTTTAACCAAACACACCGAGATATCCGTCCGCACCCTCCCATGCACCCCTAATATGGTTCACATGCGCCGCAGCGGAAACGTGCAGCATCGAGATGCCGATATCCAGCGGAACCGGAAAGGGTCCGCCTTTTACTGCGGGTGTCTGTACATAGAGTTTTCCGTTATCGATTTGATAGTGCCACGGTTGTCGGTTGATGGCGGACGGTGCCGACTGCGCGCATATCATCACATTGCGCCAATCGTCGGTTAACGTATCATATGTGACGATTCTGTCCAGTTCCTTCCGCGACCGCGACGCGCGCTTCGCCGCCTCCTCCGCCTGCGTTTTTTCTAATCCGTAGCCAAACGCAATGCAGGTGATAAACCGTTCCTTGCGCCCGATTTCTAAATATTCATCCAGCTGGCTGCGTTTGATGGAGCCCGACACCCAGCAGGTCTTAAGGCCCAGACGTGTCAGTTCCAGGCAGATCGCTTCGCCGTAATATCCGGCTTTCTCGTACGCATCCGATGATTTATCCATCATCACCGCAACAAAGGCGGGTACATTGTAAAGGTTGGTGAAAAGCAGCGACGAGAACGCATCCGGTTTAGCATTAAAAACCGCCGCCATGCGGACACCATCGCTAAATCCGTTGATGACATCACAAATCGCCAGCACGGATTCACGGTCCGGATGCGTAATAGGCATCGCCTGATATTCACGGGTGGAATAGCGTACGTTGCACATCGGGTACCATCCGTCAAAGCGGGTTTTTAGTTGTTCTTCTCCCTTATAAAGCATATCAGTTTAAACCGTCCTTTCATTATGAATTCAACCTAACACAAGTAAGTCGGTTTTTCAAATCGAATATCAAAAAAAAGGCTTATTCCACGATCAGAAGATGTGAGATAAGCCGAAAACAAAGTAAACTAGTAATATAAGAGTATTGTGTAAACGCATATTTATTCCGGTATTCCGGAACAAATATTATTACGCGGGCCGGAAATAACTTCAACTCCCACCCCATTATATCTTATTGGCTAAGGGTATGTTTGTCAAGGTGGTTATTTGATAGATATTTTTGCGTCCACCTGTGCCGCTATTTCGTCACGCGTTTTCGGCGCTTTCCCGGGGCCGTTCCCCAGCAGCGGGAAACATCCGCCGCACTTGCCGCCTCTTTCCGCAATCATCTTTTGATAGTACGCTTCACGCTCGCTGAATCCGCCGAATGCGGGATCTGCCTGTACGGTGATGGCATATATCTCTTTGCCGCTTAAATCCGCATTTTTAAGCACAGCATTAATCATGGGCGTTGTCTTCCCCGCCCATACCGGGTCAGCCAGAATAATCCGCTTATACCCTTCTATTTTCTGATAAATATCCGGATCGAGTTTTTCACATCTGCCGGTTGCAGACATAAACCCGCCTCTCATAAATCCGAAAAATCCACGGTAGCCCTTATCATCACGCAGACAAATCAAATCCGCACCGATTTTCTCCGCCAGATATTCGACCGCACCTTTTGTATTGCCTTCTTTTGAAAAATATGCGATACAGGTTTTCATTTTTGCACCTCTTTCTATAACGTTGGTTCCCATTTCCTGATTACTTTTCTATAGTTTAATCCAAGATAGGTGATACCGAAAATCTCGGAAATTGGACTGGCGAACCACGCATTCTCGACACCGAAAAGCGTTAAAAACAGATACGACAGCGGCAGAAGAATAATAATCCCGCGCATCAGGCTTGTGATCATACTGATGTATGCTTTTCCGATTGCCTGCATGGTTGAAGACAGGATAATCGTTATCGCCACAATCGGGAATGCCGAACCGAAGATTCGGAATGCCCGTGCGCCAAGACGCATCACTTCATCGGATAAACTGAACATTTTAAGCAAAACATCGGGTATCGCAAGAAACAGCACCGACCCGACAACAGCAATCGGTACGGCGAACATGGCCCCGACTTTGACCGTCTGCTTAAACCGCGCCTTATTGTTCGCGCCGAAATTATACCCCGCAATCGGCATCACTCCGGTCGCAAACCCGAAGATCGGCATGAAAACCAGCGAGTTGATTTTAAAATACGCGCCCATAACCGTGACCGCCGCAATGCTGATTCCGGATAGTATCCAGTTGATACCCGATACCATCAGTGACATGATGGCCTGTGCCAGCATCGCCGGAAGCCCGACCGCCAGAATGCCTCCGGCAATCTGCTTGTTTGGTTTGAATGCTTTTAAGTTTAACTTAATTACATGGTCATGCGAAAAAAACATGGCAATTAAGAAAACCATGGTGACCATCTGCCCGATAACGGTTGCGATCGCCGCGCCTTTAATGCCCATCGGCTCGCAAAAGCGAATATTGAAGACCGTACCGAAAATTAAGATCGGGTCCAAAATAATATTGGTTATTGCGCCCATCAGATGCCCGACCATCGGAATGACCATATTGCCGGAACCTTGTAGTATGCTCATAAACGCCTGAGAGAGCATCCGTCCAAACGAGAATATCAAAATGATGCGGATATAAGTCGTTCCGTAATCCACCAGCTGTGTATCGTCCGTAAACAGACCGAAGAAATAACGTGCGGCAAACAATCCAAGCGCCAGCAGTATAACACTAAATCCTGCGAAAAGGACAATGCCGTGTTCTGCCGCGTTGGATGCGTCTTCTATGTTCCGTGCGCCGAGACGGCGCGAAATCGCTGAATTAATACCGACGCCGAGGCCGATTGATATGGCGATAACAATGATCTGAATCGGAAATGCAAGCGAAACCGCCGTGAATGCAGCCTGGCTGTACCCCGATACAAAGATAGAGTCCACAATATTGTATAACGCCTGTACCATCATGGATAAAATTGCCGGCGCTGACATAACAGCTACCAGCCGTGGTATCGGCATTGTTCCCATTTTTAACGATGTATCTTTTTTTTGCTCCATAATCTAAAATAATCCTTTTCCGTAAACCATTAAGTAAAAAGGGCGCATTTTCTACGCCCAACCTCACTATAACATGTGTTTTTTTAAAATACAACGCTTCAATATTTTAGCTGCGCATAGGTTTTGTATTATACGTGATAAATTCCCAGCGGCAAAATCGCCATTCCCGCATAATAGAGCGCCATCGCTGTGCCCCGCGTAAACAGCCCCCCGTTTCCGTAATGCTCAATCCGGGACAGAATATCCGATGCGGCAAAGAACAGCACACCGATAAAGGTCGGCCATGAGACGCTGGTGTTCATAAACTCAATCATAGAAGATGCCTTTGCCACCATGGCAAACCCGATGACCGTATAGATGAAATTGAACGCTTTTCGCCTGCCGAAGTCCAGCGATTTAACGGAAACCATGATGACGGCGATAATAATGCCGGCGCCGAAGATGACAAGTTCCCGGATGCTGACCCAATATACGGCGGTGATGTACAGATAGACTGAGAAATACACGAGAAAAACCAGATGCGCGGCCAGAAACAAAATCGGTGCGGCCAGCGGCACGCGCTCATTATCTCGTTTCATCATAACCATATCACCGGCAAAGCAGAGCGCCAGTGCCGAAAATATCCAGGCAAAGTGCTTGCCCGCCACCAGTTTGCCGTCAATAGTATTCAACAGAAAAGCCAGAACTGCGATGACAAGATATAAAATCGACACACAGATTTTAAGCGTACTTCTGCCTTTGCTGTCATTACAGCACGACATGGCGATATAGACCGCCGCAAGTATAACATATATAGCAAAAACGGAATAAAGATAAATCATTCTGACCTCACTGAATGCGCATATAATCACACAAATTTATGCCCCTGCACTTTTTTACTACTCTTCTAGTTTACACTTTTTTTTCATCTGCGCAATGAAATTCGGTTGAACACTTAAAAAAAAGTTGATATAATGACGGATAAGTTTTAGTAAAGGATGTTATTTTTGGTTAAACATATTATTTTTGATTTCGACGGGACCTTGGCGGATTCGGAAGATGTGTTCTTCCACGTCGCAAATGACGTGTGTGAGAAATTCGGACTTCCGCTTTTTACCCCCGAACAATATGCACATTTGAGCAGTATCCCGATAAAAGACGCGATTAAAGAGCTCGGCGTAAAGTGGTACCAGATTCCGCAGTATTCAATCGAAGGATGTCTTGCGTTCATGCGCAGGATTGGGTCAATCACTTTTTTTGACGGTATTATCGATCTGATCGAAGAGCTTCATGAACGCGGCTTTAGCATGTCGATTATTTCCAGCAACTCCCAGGATAATATCCGGCACCTGCTGGATACCTATAAGCTGGACTATTTTGAGAATATCATTTCGGCACAGCGCTTATTTAACAAGCACCGCTTTATCAAGAGTTTTATGAAAGAGCGCAAGCTGAAATCCGATGAAGTGCTTTATGTGGGTGATGAAGTGCGCGACATTCACGCATGTAAAAAGGCGAATATCAAGGTGATTGCCGCTTCCTGGGGATTTGACGACCTGATTCATCTTGAAAAAGAGAATCCGGATTATATCGCCAGCCAGCCGAGCGAGATTACCGAAATCATCGATGATTATGTATTAAATCCAAGCGTATAAAATAAAAGCCGGCAGATGCCGGCTTTTTTATTTCTGTTTTACAATCGCCTCATAATCAAACAACTCATCCATCGGTACAAGCTCTTTGACCAGAAACGCGCGGATATAACCGCGGTCCCGGGTAATGTTGTGTACATAATAACCGTGTTTCAAATAAAACGCCACGGTGGATGTCATCTTGGACGCGGTAAAAAGCGTGATGGCTTTAACGCCGAGGTTAATGCATTCCTGTGTCACTTTTTCGATCAGCAGGCTGCCCAGTCCCAGCGACTGGATATCCGGGTCAATGCCGAAGCGGGTCAGATAGGCAATATGCTTATCCAACACATCAAACCTGACGCTGCCGACGATTTCGCCATCCATTTCGCATACGATTACACGCTTGTTCTCAATATCTTTGATTACGTCATCTATTGTTTCGTCCAGCGCTTCCAGCCTGCCGTCCTTCAGAATTTTTTCCGCATAGGCGTGAAAAGACTTCTGCGTCAGCTGATAGACGGCTTCAGCGTCCGAAACGGCTGCACTTCTCAGCTGTATGGATTCCATCTTTTACCCCATCAGCAGCGTCATCAGCGCTTTTTGGACATGCAGACGGTTCTCCGCCTGTTCAAACACGACGCTTGCCGGCCCATCCATTACCTCGCCGGTGACTTCTTCTTCGCGGTGCGCCGGCAGGCAGTGCATGAACACCGCTTTTTCGTTTGCGCACGCCATCAGTTCGCTGTTCACCTGGTATTGCTTTAAGATGCTGTGTTTTTCTTCTGCTTCGGCTTCTTCGCCCATGCTGGCCCATACATCGGTATAGACTGCATCCGCGCCTTCGACGGCTTTTTTCGGGTCATTTGTAATTTTAATCCTGGCGCCGGTTTTTTCCGCCGCTTCCATCGCCTGCTTGACGATTGCCTTATCCGGCATATGCGCTTCAGGACAGCCTATGCTGATATTGAGGCCGATTTTAGCGCACGCAATTAAAAGCGAATGCGCCACGTTATTCCCGTCGCCCACATACGCGAGTTTCTTGCCCGCGAAATCCCCTTTGACCTCAAAGAAAGTCAATACATCCGCCAGCGCCTGGCAGGGGTGCAGCAGGTCGGTCAGGCCGTTAATCACGGGAACGCTTGAATTCGCCGCCAGTTCCAGTACATCACTGTGGTCGAATGTACGGATCATAATCCCGTCGCACATGCTGGATAATACCTTTGCAGTGTCCCCGATGGTTTCGCCGCGGCCCAGCTGCAAGTCATCCGACGACAGGAACAATCCGGTCCCGCCCAGCTGGAATATGCCGGTCTGGAACGATACGCGCGTCCGTGTTGAACGTTTTGCAAAAATCATTGCCAGCACCTTGCCTTCAAGGTGTTTGTGCGCAATCCCGTGTTTCTGGCGCTGTTTTAATCCAAGCGCTAACTTCAATACACGGTAGATGTCGTCCTTCGTATAATCCGATAACCCAACACAGTGCTTGGGTGCAAATTCTGTTGTCGGTTGATATGTAATAATACTCATAATTTTCTCCTTATGCCTGTTCTTTTAAAATCGCTTCCAGAGCGTCTGTGACCGCATCGATATGCGCGGTCTTAATGATATACGGCGGCAGAAACCTCAGGGTATTGCATCCGGCAGTCGCCGTGATAAACCCTTTGTCCAGCAGTTTCAGCTGGTAATCCTTTGCCGGATAATCATTGTAAAGTTCGACGCCCAGCATCAGTCCGCATCCCCTGACGTCTTTTACCTGCGGATACTTGTTTAATGCATTCAGCTTGTTTAAGAAGTATTCTCCTTTAGCTTTGTTCTGCGCCATAACGTCTGTGCTGATCAATTTTTTTACCACATAGGCCGCGCCCGTGCAGGCTAAGTGATTCCCGCCGAAGGTTGAGCCGTGGTCGCCTTTTGTAAAGCCCGATGCCGCATCTTCGGTCGCCAGCATTGCGCCGATCGGCAGTCCGTTGCCCAAGGATTTCGCCAGCACCACGATGTCCGGTTTTACGCCGTAACCTTGTGATGCCAAAAACGTGCCGCAGCGTCCGGCTCCGGTCTGAATCTCATCCGCTATCATCAAAATACTGTTTTGATCACAGAGGTCGCGTACTGCCTGATAATAATCAGCGCTCATCGGGATGACGCCGCCCTCGCCGATGACCGGTTCGATCATCACCGCACAGGTTTCATCGTCGATCGCGGCTTTCAGCGCTTCGATATCGCTGACCGGCACATGTGTGAATACCGCCGCAGGCGGCATAAAGGGTTTGTGGAACTTCTCCTGTCCGGTAGCGGCCAGGGTCGCCAGCGTCCTGCCGTGGAAACTCCCTTCAACCGTAATGATCTTAGGCTTGTTCGCCCCTTTGTTATAAAAGTACTTACGCGCCAGCTTCATGGCGGCTTCCACCGCTTCCGCTCCGCTGTTTGAGATAAACACGCGGTCGTATCCGGAGGCCTCACACAGCGCTTCCACCAGTTCGGACTGGCTTTCAATATAAAAGTAATTCGATGTGTGCATCAGCTTGTCAATCTGGGTTTTCAGCGCTGTTTTAAATCCGTCGTCGCTGTAACCCAGACAGTTCACCGCAATCCCGCTCAAGAAATCGATATAGGACTTCCCCTCGGTGTCGGTAAGTGTCACGCCTTCTCCGCTAACCAAACAAATGTCAAGCCGCGAGAACACATCAACAAAATGCTCGTTTTCGATTTTCTTAATTGTATTAAAGTTCATAGAACGCTCCTATTGATAAACCATGGTGCCGATACCCGAATCCGTGAAAATTTCAAGGATAATTGGGTGTGCGATTGTGCCGTTTAAGATGTGCGTTCTGTTGACGCCGCTGTTGAGGGCCTTGATACACCCGTCAACTTTAGGCAGCATACCTCCCGCGATTTCGCCGTTTTTGATCATATCCATAATTTCCTGTTCACTGATGATATTAATCAGCGATTTAGGGTCGTTTTCATCTTTACGTATGCCGTCGATATCTGTGAGGAAAATCAGCTTTTCGGCTTTCAGCGCAGCCGCAATCTCTCCGGCAACCGTATCTGCGTTGATGTTATAGGTATTCCCTTTTTCGTCCGTTCCGATCGGCGCGATTACCGGAATATATTCATCGCTGGTTAACAGGTCCAGCAGCTTAGTGTTCACCTTGGTTACTTCGCCGACGAATCCGAGATCTGTCCCTGTTTTGGTGACCAGCTTTTTAGCCGTAATTAAGTTGGCATCCTTGCCGCAAAGCCCGATGGCCTTTGCGCCCAGAACGTTCAGCTTGGAAACAATCGATTTATTAATATTCCCGGTCAGCACCATCTGGACCACGTCCATGGTATCCTTGTCGGTGACCCGCAGGCCATTCTCAAATTTCGCTTCGATTTCAAGCTTGCTTAACATTTTATTGATTTCCCCGCCGCCGCCGTGCACCACAATCGGTTTCATACCGACGAACTTTAACAGCGTGATATCCTGTAATATTTTTTCGGTTAAATCCTCGGACAGCATCGCCGAACCGCCGTATTTAACCACGACCGTCTTGCCATACAATGTCTGGATGTACGGGAGTGCTTCGATCAGTATGCCCGCTTTTTCAATATATTTTTCCATTCTTTTATCCTATAAATATAACCCGACAGGGGTTAATCCTTCCGTTTCTTTTAATCCGAACATCACATTCATGTTCTGTATCGCCTGTCCGCCAGCTCCTTTAACTAAGTTATCCAGCGCTGATACGACGATTAACCGGTTCAGCCGCTGGTCAATCGCGAACCCGATCTTGATGCTGTTTGATCCGGCAACGTGCTTAATCTCAGGCAGCCCTTTTTCCATGACATGGACAAACGGCTTTTCATCATAGCATGCATATGCCGTAATGATATCTTCCCTTGTCACACCGTCTTTAAGTGTTGCGTAAATAGTCTCCAATATGCCGCGTTTAATGGGTAGCAGGTGCGGCGTAAATGAGACGATAATATCCTGCCCCGCGGCCTTGGACAACTCCTGCTCAATCTCGGACGTATGCCGGTGTGTGGCTAAGCCGTATGCCTTGAAACTCTCATGCGTTTCACTAAACGACAGCGCCAGACTTTCTTTTCTGCCCGCTCCGCTGACGCCGGATTTTGCATCAATGATAATCCCTTCCGGATTAATGATGTCCGCCTTTAATAACGGATAAACCGGAAGAATTGCGCCGGTCGTATAACAGCCGGGATTCGCCACCAGTTCTGCCTTTGCGATCTGTTCAGTATATAATTCACACATTCCATAAACCGCAATGTCATTGAAATTTTTGGCCTGGTGTTCAACTTTATACCACGCTTCATACACACTTACATCGTCATAGCGGAAATCGCCGCTTAGATCTATGACCTTAACGCCGCGTTCAGAGAGTTCGGCCGAAATTTTGGCAGAAACTCCGTGCGGCAGTGCGGTAAACACCACGTCGCTGTCATTAGCAATCACTTCTGTATCCAATGCCTCAAGCTTCTTATCAAAGGCTTTGCCGAAGTTTGGATACACCTCCGATAGCATCTGCCCCGCAAAGCTTTTGGACACCAGATGTGTGATTTCAATATGGGGATGGGTCAGCGCGAGACGGATGAGTTCCTCACCCACATAACCCGTGCACCCGATAATACTCACTTTAATCGTCATTTTTGCTTCTTCTCCGTATAAGATATTTATAATTATACATAGTTATGTATATTAATGCAAGTTTTTTATATTAATTATTCTTTTATCCACTTTTCAGCCTCAATGATTTACATGTTTACACTGGATAACGACAGATTGAATATGATATGATAAATTTAAATTAAGAGGCATAAAGTATATATTGAATTATACTATAAAGTTGGAATATACTGAAATTCCTGTGTTTGGGCTACCATGCCGCAGCATCAAAAAGGCAGCCTGTAACCGGCGTAATTTAGCACAGATGAGGTATGTTAATGAGACAAAAAAAGCCATCCCCCTATATCAACCGTGAACTCAGCTGGCTGGATTTTAACGCACGGGTCTTAGAGGAAGCGCTGAATCCCGACAATCCGCCGCTGGAGCAGAAAAAGTTTCTTTCGATTTATTCATCTAATATTGATGAGTTCTATATGGTGCGCGTCGGCTCGCTGCTGGACCAGTCGCTGTCTGACCACGATTTCGTGGACCCGATTTCCGGCATGTCCTCCTACGACCAGTTGTCCGCGATCTATGCAAAGACTGCAGAGATGGATAAGGTTTACGTGTCTGCGCTCGAATCTGTGTTTGATTCCCTCGCGGAACACAACATCAAACATATCCGGCCGGAAGATTTAAACGACCAGGAAGAGCTGCAGCGCCAGTTTGAAGCGCGTATCATGCCGGTGCTCTCCCCATTCGTGCTGGATGGTAAGCATCCCTTCCCCTATATCGGCAACAACGCCCTCTTCTGCGGCGTAAAATTACTGACCAAAACCGAAAAAGAACGGACCGGCATCGTATTGTTCCCAAACAACATTGACATGGTCATCTTTTTAAACTCAAAAGAAAATGAAATACGCTTCGCTTTGTTTGAAGAAATCGTGCAGTATTTTATTGAGCAGTTATTTGCCCGGTATACAGTACTGGAATCTGCGACCTTCAAGGTCATCCGTAATGCCGACCTGATTCTTGATGATGAGGCCCTCAGCGATGAAATCGATTATAAACAGGCTATGGTGGAAATCTTAAAGAAGCGCCGCTGGCTGACGCCGGTCCGGCTGATGACCACCGCAGCCAAAGGTTCGGAACTGGTGAGCAGCGTTGCAGGTGCGCTCGCCATTAAACAGGAGCAATCCTTTTACGGCTACCCGCATCTTTATACCGGACTCGCCTGGGACCTGATCCCCGCTGCACAAGAAAAAAACTTCTCCAACCTGATGTTTAAAAAAATAGACCGGGTATATCCGCGCAGTCTGGTGCGCGGCCAGTCGATCATCAGGCAGGTACAGATAAAGGATCACCTTTTGTTCCATCCCTTTGAACGTTTTGAAGCGGTCATAGAACTGCTGTACGAAGCAGCGCGCGATCCGGATGTCATTTCTATCAAACAAACGCTTTACCGCGTCAGCAAAAACTCCGCCATTGTCCGTGCGCTCGCAGAAGCTTCTGAAATCGGCAAGGAAGTCACTGTCCTGGTGGAGCTTAAAGCACGGTTTGACGAAGAAAACAATTTAAACTATGCAACCGTATTGGAAGAGTCAGGCTGCCGGGTAATTTACGGCAAGGACAATTTGAAGGTGCATTCAAAATGCACATTGATCACGCGAAAAACAGGCCGCGGATTCTCTTATATTTCACATATCGGAACAGGCAACTATAATGAAAATACGGCCAAGCTATATACCGATCTTGGTCTTTTAACCGCTAATTCGTTAATTGCCGAAGATTTGATCACCTTCTTCAACGATTTGACCGGTGCGGAAGCGCATCCTTACCATAAACTTGTTGTATCTCCGGACGGGATCCGAGAGTCCGTATACGAGATGATTGACAAAGAGATTTTTAATGCGCGACACGGTATCAGGGCGCATATTGTCGCAAAACTGAATTCGATCGCAGACAAAGGTATGGTGGATAAACTCATTCAGGCTTCACAGGCCGGCGTTAAAATCCAGCTGATTGTGCGCGGCATCTGCTGCGTCAATGCCGGACTGCCGGGATTCACCGAGAACATCGAGGTCAAGAGCATCGTCGGCCGGTTTTTAGAGCATTCCCGGATTTTTTGGTTCTATAACAGCGGACAGGAGAAATTCCAGATTTCTTCCGCCGACTGGATGACGCGCAACCTTGACCGCCGGATGGAGATTGCCTGCCCTGTCGAAGACAGGCGTATCAAAGCCCAGCTGAAACATATACTGGATGTACTGCTGAGTGACTGCGGCAAAGGCCGCTATATGCAGCCGGACGGCAGCTATGTGCATATCCTTCCGGATGAGAACAGCGTGAAAGACAGCCAGATGGCCTTATATAACGAAATTGCGGCCGAAACCCTCAGCGAAGCCGAGATGTATGCCGCAACCGGAACAAACGGTGCGTTCAAAAAAATCATTGCCGGCGGTTTAAGGCGCTGGGCGGACAAAATTGATCCCCAGAAACTCACACCCTAACAAACACACGAGATTGGCTGATGCCAATCTTTTTTTTGCACGTCTGTTGTCCGTGCGGTATAATACGGGTAGAAATAATTTCGGTGGAGCCAAGCATATGTGTCTTGACCGCGTGGAGCTGAAAAAGGCTCAGCAGGGTAATCTGGCGGCTGTTGAAAAGCTGCTTAAAAAGTATGAACGGTATGTATTCAATACGGCGCTTGGATTCTTCAAGGATAGTTTTTTAGCCGCCGACGCCGCTCAGGAAGCGATGATTAAAATCTATCGCAGCCTAGGCAGTTTCCGGTTTGAGTCCTCCTTTAAATCCTGGATTTTCCGCATCACGGTCAACGCGTGCAAGGACATGCTCCGCAGGCAGAAAGCCGAAATGCCGCTGGAAGATTCGGCCGAGCGGCTGTTATCCGACGACAGTGCTTCCCCCGAACAGGCCCTGGACGCCAAGGAAACCAAGCGGACCATTATCGATGCCATTAAATCGCTGGACGACGACCACCGGAACGTCATTATTTTAAGGGAATTAAACGGGCAGTCCTATGACCAAATTGCGCGGACGCTCGATATCTCGGTCGGAACGGTTAAATCTCGGATTTTTAGGGCCAGAACCCGATTAAAAGAAATTTTAGGATAATTATTTAATTTTTCGGAACAAACAGCGGCGCCGCCGCGTCTAACCGATAGCAGTAAATAATAACGCTTTATCGGAGGTAAAAGTGATGAAAAAGATATTAAGTATTGTATTAACCGTCCTGCTGGTTGCCGGTATCTTCACCGGCTGCGCTGCCAGCAGAAACGACGCCGCATACGGCACAGCATCATCCAGTTACGCTGAGCCGGAGATGCTGGTTTTTGAGGAAGCGGCAGAAGCGCCCGCAATGGACATGGAGCAGGATATGATGGAGAAATCCAGCGATGGCGTGTCTTCAGACTTTGACACCGGCACCATAGAGTTGGAAACCGATCGCAAACTGATTTATCAGGCTTACTATTCCATCGAAACCACGGACTTTGACGGAGATTATACGTTTATTCTGTCTACGCTGGAAAGCACAGGCGGATATGCGCAGAACACTTCGGTTGAAGGCACTAAACCAACGGAAGTCGGCGACTGGGGGCGTTATGCTAACCTTTCACTCCGCATTCCGATTGATGAATACGATCGCTTTTTAGCAGCGCTGGAAGGTGTCGGCAGCATTACATCAAAGTCCCAGAACGCAAACGACGTGTCAGCTCAATACTTTGACACAGAAGCACGCATCCGTATTCTAAACACACAGCTTGACCGGTTGGAAGAATTAATCGCGCGAGCTGAAAAAATTGAAGATATTATCGTGCTTGAGCAGGAACTCTCGGACGTAATGTATGAGCTTGACCGCTATGAAGGCCAGAAACGCCAATTGGATAACCTGATCGACTATACGACCGTTACCATTTACCTTCAGGAAGTCAATGAAATCAGCACCATATCCGCCAGCGAAAAAGGCGTCGGACAACGCATCAAAGATGGATTTGTCAACGTATGGGACGTGCTGGTCCGGTTCTTCGAAGTTCTGTTGATCGTCATTATCGCAGGTTCACCAATCTGGATTACCATCGGTTTGGTCGTCTTGCTGATTGTTTGGCTGTCCAGACGCCATAGAAGAAAAAAAGCAGATAAAGAAGTCAAAGCACCTAAGAAATAATTTGAAAGAACAGGGAGCAAAATTATGAAACGCGTTATAACGATTATCTTGATTATGGTTTTCGCGGCGTTTGGATTCGGCGGCCTTTCCGCCGTTACCGCCAGTGCTGAAGAAACCGCCGGAACACTGTTAACGGTATATGGTACCGGTGTGGTGCAGCTGGAACCGGATACGGCCTATATCAATCTCGGTGTTGTGTCAAGCGGCAAGGATTTGAAGTCAACACAGACCGATAACACAGCGGCAATGAAAGCGGTTCTTGATGCGCTGAATAAGATCGGCATCAAAGAAGACACGATCAAAACAGTCGCTTATAACATCTATCCGCAGTACGACAACCAGTCCACCCTGACCGGATATGAAATCAGAAATGATGTTTCGGTTACGGTAACAGATGTAGACTCGGTCGGATTGGTGATTGAAGCCGCTGTCAGCGCAGGCGCAAACTCCGCAGGATCAATCAGTTTCGGTTCTTCCAAGGAGTCTGCGGCATATCAGGATGCGTTAGCGGAAGGTGTTGCCGACGCAAAGGCAAAGGCCGAGGCCTTGGCCAAAGCGGCCGGTATGCGTATCGTGTCTGTCTCCAGCATCACGGAGGGGTATTCCAGCGCACCGGCGCTCGCGCGGTCCAATACCTATTATGAAGCCGGAGCGCTTTCCTCTGTACCGATTGAGTCGGGCACCCTTTCGGTCAGTGCGACGGTTACAATTGTATATGAAGTCAAATAGCAAACACAGAAAAGCCATGGAATCCATGGCTTTTTTTATTATCTAACTTTATTCGTCTTCTGTCCCGGGAATCGGAATTCCTTCCGTACGTGCACGGGCGTTAAAATACAAACAGGTAACGGCGGCTTCATATCCGGTATACCCCAGGCCGTTGATAAATACTAGCATCGCCAGCCCGGCGGCGCCGAGCAACGAATAAACAACAACTATAGCAACAGTACTTGCTATTGATAATGCCTCAACTATCGACACGACCAGGATCGCAATAAGTACAACCGGAATCAGCAGAATATACGTCCCGGCTGAAACAATCATCCAGATCACAATAAGCTCACCAAGTGTCGGCCAAAAATTTTGACTTGCTATCAGATGAAATGACCGGGAAATTGCCTGAAAGCCTCTTATATCCTCAAAAAATGCAATATGCCGGACAAATAATGTCAGCAGCTGCAACAACCATAAAACTATATTAGCAAAAACGCCTATTAGCGCTATAGTGATAATCATATCATTCTGATAAAGCACATTCGTCATACTAATATCATCAAATAAAGGATACACAAAAGCAAACGAAATAGCTAACGGTATCAACAGTATCAAAAATTGGGATAGTGTCGCCCCGGTAACTCTGCCGAAGCTGTTTAACACAATGCTTAAGCGCTCCTGTTTATCCCTTTTCTGTCCAGTTAAATAGTCGGCTGTCTTTGGTGCAAAATATCCGGCTGACAGCGCTGGGACAATAACCATTGTCCCTAAGTACAGCAAAGCGCAGCTTACAATAGTGCTGGCTCTGTTGGAAATGCTTAAATCTGCAAATGGATATCCGAGGTTGAGGTCCATAGCCATGACACTAAGTACATATGGCACAGCCAAAACCAGTGTGAGAATGAAAATTACCGCTACGGCAGCGATATTACCGCCGAAATTAAAAAACATGACTTTAAACATGCTGGAAATAATCCAGTCGAAGCGTTTATGTTTTTGCATTTGGTCCTCCATGTCAAATTTATTATTCAATCACAATGATGATTATCTACTCACTCACGTTGTCAGACAGTAGTATTCCTTCCGCTCGCGCGCGGGCGTTAAAATATAAACCGCTGATCACAATTTCCATCTCAGCAAATGCCACGGAGAACAAAACCGCTTCCAATACACTAAAGAGTATGCTGCATGCAACAAACAAGAATATTCCTATTGGCAGCTCGAAAGGAAGCGCGTAACCCACAAAAATCAATGTTCCGATTATGGCTACTTCCGCCAACACGGTCAGCAACGCAACGATATACCTGCCAGTAGTCGGCCAGAAGTTCTTACCAGTCACAAGATGGAATGATCGGGAAACCGCTTTAAACCCTTTTTCATTCTCAAAAAAAACGACTTGGCGGGTGAACAGTGTCAATAAGCCAAATACCCACGTACCCATCAGCACAACAATGTACGTTAACACAAAATATAGGTATTTGGGGTCCCTCAATGTCAGGTCACTCCACGCGACACCACTAACCAATAACAAACCGTATATCGCAACCGCCGCATTGGGTATAATCATAATTAAAAGCCGGTACGCTGAAGCTGCGGACAATTTGCCAAATCTGTTAAGACCGATTATAAAACGCTGTGTGTAATTAAGAGATTCTCTGTTATCATCAAAAAGAATATTCGATATCTTGGGCAGAAAATAGCTGGCGACAGCAGCCGGCATCAGGACAAAAACCCAAATGCTCATCAAAAACGACATCAGCAAGGGTCCTATTTCGCCGGAACCGCTAAATGTGGTTAAGGGGAAATGTAAAAATACGTCCCAGAAGGAAAAAATAATTAAATATGGTATTAAACCAGCTAAAAATACCAGTGACAAAGCAGCTATTGCCATAAAATTCTTTTTAAAATCATATAACAACACTCTAAACATGCTGCGCACTGTGCCGTCGAACCGCAGGTACTTTTGCATTCAATCCTCCAAGTCAATTTATTATTCTATGACAATGACAATTGCCTTACCCACGTCAACGCGGTCGTAAAGGAACTTGGCATGTGTGGTATAATTCCGGACGCACATATGCGATTCCGGCTGAACCCCAAGACTGGGATGGCTTTCCCTTTCACGGCCTTTCACTAAATTCCCGCTGTCGTCAACTTTATGGTTCACCGGCACACCGTGGTTGTACGCACCGCCGGAGAATCGTATTGTATACGGCATATATCCCGCTTCAATACCCGGACGTCCGTCCGAAGGATACGGGGTCTCAATTCTGACCTTCTGTACCATGAAAATCCCAAGCGGCGTCGGGTCCGCATATTCAGAGGTTGTGCCGGTTGACACATAACTCATACTGAGCAGCTCCCAATTCCTCGTCTCCTGGTTCACTTCAAAGTACATAATATTCTGGTTCTTGCGGTCGATTACAATACTCTCTGTCAGGTTATCAATCACAGAACCCGGATCTGAAAAGAAATACTTGATATATTCACTCGGCATATAATATTCCTGGCTGAACTGCGGAATATAGACATGCGCCCATTCCCTGTCAATCTCCAAAACCTTTGCCATTTCGCCGTCAGGCACATAGCGGAACTCGCTGTCTTTAGAGCGTGCAGTGTACGCGGGCGCGGACTGGTCCTGCAGCATGCCATAGGAATCGATGACCTTGCCATATTCGTCTTCAAGCCCGGAATCCGGCGCCATACCGTTTTCGTTGTTCCGGTTCACCACGCTGACATAAAGGCTGTCTTCGTCGTCAATTTCATCGCGCATCATGGTAGTCAGGTCAAAGGCCGTCCCAATCTGAAACTCACGGTAATCAGCGATATCTCCGCTGACATATCCGTAATATTCGTTTTCAACCTCTTTTCCCGTTTCTTCGTCTTCCTCAATTTTAGTCCAGTGAATACGGTACCATATCGCATCCCCGTTCGGATCGGGTTTCAGCTTTGCCGATATTTCATACCGGTCGCCATAATCCGCTTCCATGACGGGTTCGGTTGTATTGTCCATTTCATCATAGATGAATCCGTCTTCCATGATAACGACATAGTGCAAGTAAGCCGGATAGTCGTCCTGCTTACGGTATTTATAATTCTCAATAATCGTCTCCGGCATCGTGTTGTCATACTCTTCTTCGATATACATGCCATCGCCGTAAGGGCCCGGATCCGGTGTGGGTGTCGGTGTCGGCGTCGGTGTGGGTGTCGGTGTCGGTGTCACGGCCGGTTCCGGTGTCGCTGTTGCTTCCGGCTCAGGCGTGAACATTGATATAACTGCACAGCCGGATAAAGCGGTAATGATTAAAATCAGTAAAACCAGTAATGCAAATTTCTTCATAAAATCTCCCAAATTCTATTATCTTTATAAGTATATGGGTTTGAATATCGCGCGTCAAGCACGCAAAAAAATGTTTTCAGATTTTCTATGATTTCAAGCCCGGCACCGAACGTTTTATTAACCGAATCAATATTATGGCTAATATTCCAATAATCAATCCTGTCAGAATCGCAACCAAAACCAGCAATGGAAGCAGATAAACCATTTGCTCTAGTTTAAAAATAAATACTACAACGATGATCTGGGTCAGATTATGAAATACCGCCCCCATTATACTGACTGATATTAATGCATATTTCCCTTTAAACAAATTTAAAAGAAAATACATCACAAATAAGCTAACCAGCCCCGCTGATAATGATAGCACAAACGAAATGGCTGACGTAAATAAAACTGCCATTATTGAGATTCTGAGCAGCAAAATTGCCAGCACTTCTTTCAGCCCGAATAGGACCAGCACTACAAGTGTTATGATATTTGCAAGTCCAAGTTTCGCTCCCAGAATAACCGTTGGGATTATAAACGAGTCAATATAACTTAAAATCAGTGCCAAAGTCGTCATCATGGCTAATATTGATAACTTGTGCGGTTTTGACAAAGTCTTCATAAATAAGCACCTCTATTCTGCCGGTACAATCTCGACCACCAGCTTATGCGGCAGACAAACGATCACATCGCCGACAGCCGACGCCGGCAGCGTCTCAACACAGATTTGATGCGGGCAGTCCGAAGCCGTCACATCCACCACGCCATTCGTAATCACCACATCATTCCAATGTCCGTCCCCGGTTTCAACCCGGAACGATTCATTGGTGTCTTCGGTTAAAGGAATTTTGCGGCACACTTCACCATCCACAGATATAACAAGAACTGTTTCCGCTTCTTTATCTTTCAGGTTTCCAACTATCAATAACCCGATTACAGCGATTACGATAAGGATACCAATCATGATAAAACCATTTTTTTTCATATGTTTCTCACTTTAATTATGAAATATCAATTTAATATACCAAAATCGCCTGACAGGCGTCAAACGAATCCGGCAATTTTCTGTTAACAAAAAGCGGATGGCAAGCCATCCGCTGAAGTTTGTTCATTAGATAAACAGGTTGGTATCGCTGCTTTCCGCCGCACCCAGATAGGACGCAACGCCCGCATACTCAATCCCGTCAATCAGCTCTTCTTTGGTAATGCCCAGCACATCCATGGACATAGTGCAGGCCACCATCCTGACGCCGTTTTCCTTTGCAAGATCAACCAGTTCCTGAATGGATTGTACATTCTTCTTTTTCATGATGTATTTCATCATGACCGAACCCATACCCATCATGTTCATCTTAGACAGCCCGAGTTTTTTCACTCCGCGGGGCATCATCATGCCGAACATCCGCTCTAAGAATCCTTTTTTCACTTTGACGTGTTCGGTTTTTCTTAAAATGTTCAATCCCCAGAAGGTAAAGAACATTGTAACCTTCCGACCCATTGCGGCTCCGCCGTTGGCAATGATGAAACTGGCAATCGCTTTGTCAAGGTCGCCGCTGAACACAACGATAGATTTATCATTGCCGTGCGCCGCCGTGTCAATATTGCATGCATCGCCTTCACACCCTTTTTGGATGAATACGCTGAACACGCCGTCCTGACGTTCGCCCTTAATATAGGTATTCTTTGTTCTTGCGCACCACGCAGCCGCATCGGTGAAGAATCCCTGGTCGGTTGATTTAATATTGATGATATCACCGTCTTTGGCCTTTTCCATAGCCGTATACAGTTTCATGACCGGCCCCGGACACTGCAGCCCGCACGCATCCACCTCAATCGTGGCTTTTATATTGGCACTGTTTTTATTAATTTTTTCATCCATGATTTTCACATCCTTTTTCGGCTGGGACGTCGTATCCTGATTCGAGTAATCAGGGTCAACCACGCGGTATGTCGTATAACCGCCGGCAAGGTTTCTCACATTCTTAAACCCATTCTGTATTAAAATCCGGCAGGCAATATACGCACGGATACCCACCGCACAATATACGATGACCGGCTTGGATTTATCCAGCTCCCCGATCCGGTCTCTTAATTCATCCACGGGGATATTGACGTTTCCCGGAACACTGCCCATGTCGGTTTCCGCCTTGGTTCTGACGTCCAGAAGCGTTGCGCCTTTTTTCGCCTGTTCCAGTTCAGCATATGTAATATTATCAACATTTCCGTTTAAGATATTTTCTCCGCTGAATCCCGCCATATTGACCGGATCTTTTGCGGATGAGAACGGCGGTGCATAGCACAGCTCCAGTTCTTCAAGGTCATAAACCGTTGCACCGAAATGGATAGCCGTTGCCAGCACGTCAATGCGTTTGTCCACACCTTTAACACCCACACTCTGACCGCCCAGCACCTTGCCCTTCATATCGAAGATGACTTTCAAGGTCAACGGCGTGCCCCCCGGATAGTACCCGGCATGGGATAAAGGATGCAGTATTGTGACTTTATAATCTTTATTAATGACCAGTCCCTGCGCATCCAGCTGTTTCTGGTTTTGTCCGGTGTTGGCAACCGTCAGTTCAAACACTTTTGCGACTGACGAGCCCATTGTTCCGGTATATGTGCGGTTCATTCCCGCTATATTATCCGCCGCCATACGGCCCATTTTGTTGGCCGGTCCTGCCAGCGGGATCATTGCTTTTTGTTTGGATACGAAATCGGTAACTTCAACCGCATCCCCAACGGCATAAATGCTCTTATCGCTGGTGAGCAAATGATCGTCCACTACGATGCCGCCCCTTTGGTTCACTTCCAGACCGGAGTCCTTTGCCAACTCACAGTTGGGTCTGACGCCGATGGCCAGGATCACCATATCTGTTTCAATCGCGCGTCCGCTCTGGGTGGTCACGGTAACGCTGCCTTTGTTATCTTTAAACGCCTGTACGCCGTCGCCGAGCACTAGTTTAACGCCGTGGTCAGTCAGGTGCTTATGAATCATCTGCGCTATATCAAAATCAACCGGGGCCATCACCTGATCCAGCATTTCAACAATGGTGACATCAAGTCCGGCTTCGTTTAAGTTCTCTGCCATTTCAAGTCCGATAAACCCGCCGCCGACAACCACTGCCGATTTTGGATTTTTCTCGTCCATAATATCTTTAATTCTGTCCATATCCGGAATATTCCAAAGCGATAAAATACGCTCATGGTCGATTCCTTCGATACGCGGTTTCAGCGGCGTAGAACCCGGGGACAGTACCAAAACGTCATAGGATTCATCATAGGTCTTTCCTTCTGCGTCCTTAACGGTCACGGTCTTTTTGTCCCGGTTAACCGCAGTGACTTCGGACTTAATACGTACGTCCACATTAAAACGCGCGTTAAAGCTTTCAGGTGTCTGTAACAGCAGGTTCTCCCGCCTTTTGATGACATCACCGATATAATACGGCAGACCGCAGTTTGCGAAAGAGATAAACTCCCCGCGTTCAAACATGATAATCTGCGTATCTTCTTCAAGCCGCCGTAATCTTGCCGCACAACTCGCGCCGCCGGCGACTCCGCCGACGATTATTACTTTCTTTGCCATTGTTCGTTCTTCCTCCATCATAACCACATGCGTATGCGGTTCCTATTCTTTGTATCTTTCAGCATCCCGTTCAGAATGATGTTACATCCGTGATTGTTAAATTATTACCAATAAACTTTCTTATTTATCTGTTCCATTGTCTCGTATTTCTCCGGTTTTGTATAAGCGCCTTACAAAAGAATACCCCAGCATAAACAGATGCCGGGGATTCAGAAAAACATGGAGAAAGTCCGATGTATATCTATTTTCTCATATTTATTTATAGACCTGCCAGGCGTTAAATCCGCCCAGAAGATTATAAACCTGATTAAATCCCGCATCGACCAAAATGCCCGATGCGACAGCACTTCTGTTCCCCGATCTGCAGTAGACCAAAACCGGCATGTCCTGATACGCTTCTATCTCACTAATCCGGTCAGGCAATTCGTCAACCGGAATCAGGACAGCATCCGCTATATGGCCGACGTCATATTCTTCCTGTGTCCTGACGTCCAGGAGCAGGTGCTCCTCTTTCATCAGGGATTCAAACCCTTCGGGCGATACGTTTTCGAACGCAGCCGGCAGGTCCGCTTCCGCAGTTTCAGCCGCAGGCGCCGTGCACCCGACCAGTAAAACCGCAAGAAGCACAGTCAGAAAAGCCGTAATTTTAAGTTTCATTATTTTTTATGCCTGGCTTAAGACGTCGTCCAGTACCTTTGCATAATATGATTTTGGTCTGACACCAATAGAATTATCCACGACTTGACCGTCTTTCATTAAGAACACGGTCGGAATTGACATCACGCCGTAGCGCATTGCCAGTTCAGGTTCTTCGTCAACATTGACCTTTGCGACGACCACTTTGCCGTCATATTCCTTGCTGAGTTCCTCAACAGTCGGGGTCAGCATTTTGCACGGGCCGCACCAACTTGCCCAGAAATCTATTAATACGGGTTTGTCGCCATTCAGGGCAACATCATCAAAATTGTCTTTTGTTAAATTCATAGCCATCGTTTGTTCCTTTCCACTGCGCCTTGCGCGCAATCGTTTATTTATGGTAAGAGCATACTTGAAACCGCAAAAATATAAAGTGACTTTGTCACACTTTGTATCAATTTAATTGAATTTGTCCGCGTTTCAATTTCAACAGCCCCTGGTTTTCAAACTTCTTCAATTGGCGGCTGACTACCTCGCGCGAAGATCCGATATCCCTTGCGATCATCTCATGAGTGGCATTAATCATATTGTCTTTATCCGCGTGATAGTACAAATAATCCGACAACCGGTCTTCAATGCTGGAAAAATTCAGCATCTCAATCGCACGTAATGCCGCAACCAGTTTATCCGACAGCGCGGTAAACACATAGTTTTTAAACACTTCGCTTTCACTCATCAGCTGACGGAATGCCTCCGGCGGAATCACTGCCAGTACGCAATCAGTCTGGGCCTGCGCCGAAAAATCATATTCGAATTCAGCAAGCGCACACACCGCGGCCAGCACGCATAATTCTCCGGCGTTGACGTTATATACATTGATTTCGCGCCCGTTTTCGGCCATGCGGAACAACCGCATCGTTCCCGACAGTATCAGCGGAATCCCGTTGCATCTGCCGCTGTCGCCCATCATAAACTGCCCTTTGTCCATTTTACGCTCAACCGAATAGGTGCGCAGTTTATCCATATCTTTCTGCGTTATACTGCCGTAAAACGGGAACTTCTTGAACCGTTCTTTACTGATCATCCTTCACCCTGCCTATCAAATCAATTATTCGCGCTTTTATCAAATCCCGCGTCTTGATGAAATCTTCAAGCGGGCCGCCGGACGGATCGTCCAGCCCCCAGTCTTCCCGATGTGTACACGGGACAAACGGACATTCAACGCCGCAGCCCATGGTAATCAGGTAGTCCAGTTTCTCCGGTATTTCATCCAGCAGTTTTGGCCGCTGTCCGCTGATGTCGATGCCGTCCAGCGACATGGCTTCAACCGCCAGCGGTTTGACTTCAGGATAGTTTTCCGTACCGGCTGAATACACGTCCATCAGGCCGCTGCCAAGCGCCCTCGCATACCCTTCCGCCATCTGACTCCGGCAGGAATTGTGCGTACATACAAACGCTACCTTTTTTTTGTTCATTGCTTTCCTCTACATTATATCAAATTTATTTGATTTCTTTCTTTACCTTCGTTATTTCAGCCTGCGTCCGTGCAAGCTCTTCGGCGCTTTGTCCGGATATCTGCTGGCACTCGCCGATTGTTTGCAAAAGCATTTCTCCGGTCTGCTTTAAGCGGTTCAGTACCTCGGCGCTTCCGCCGCCTGATTTCAGCTGTTCCAGCTCTGCCTTCAGCGCTTCGTTGTTCGCCGATAAAGTATCCGCCGCATCGCTGAACACCATCTTTTCCAACTCCGCCGCGCTTTTTTGTTTCAGCAGTGCTATCGCGATCGTCATCTGGCTGCGCCAAAGCGGAATCGTGGTCAAAAGCGAGGTCTGAATCTTATCCACCAGTGTTTGGCTGGCATTCATAATCAAGTCAAGCTGGGGCGACATCTGTACAGAAATCATACGTGCAAGCTTTAGATCGTGTATCCGTTTTTCTAAGATATGGACCGGATGGTTTAAATCCTCAAGGTCGCGTTTCTCCTGCGCTACCAGCGTTTTCTCGCCTGCGTTAATCAATCCTTCCAGAACCTGCTGGTGCGTCTGGTTTTTTTCTTTAAGCTTACCTAAACGTACGATATCCCGCAGCAATTCGCTCCTCAGCGCGTCCAACTCCATCTCCAGATGAAACATCTCCTGGTCAGTCTTGCCGTAACGAAGCATGGTTTTCCCCATTTGCTTTACCAGCCGCTTCTCGGCTTTTTTGCCGCTGCCGATATCGCCGATTTCCACCGAACGCACGACCATCATCAGGCGCTCCAGCGGGTATTCCACATCACCGGTTTTGGCCTTGCGCATCTGATCCAAAAGATCGCCGGAAAAATCCGACAATGCGGTTTGTGCCGCCAGCCCGTATTCCAGCAATCCCTGTCTGTCGCTAATATCGATACTGCCGGTTGTTGTCCTGTCTTTATCGCTCATACGGTTCTCCGTTATTGCCCGTCATCCTGCGGCCACAGTTCGTCCAGTGTTTTATTCAGCACTTCTGTTTCCACATCCATATTCAAAACATCATTATCATACAGGCGTTGGGTCTGCGCTTCAAACGCCGTGATGATTTTATCCAACACGCCGAGCGCATCTGCCTTGGCTTTTTCGGTGCTTTCCATGCCGGCCGGTGCCTTTTCCAGCTGGCGGTAGCTTTCCATCATACGTGTCGCACCGTCCAATGAGGTGCGTAAGAATCTGCCGGCCTTATCCAGGTCACGTGCATCATTACGCGCGATGTCAATCATTTTAGACGCCGCTTTTTCAATCCGCTTTAAACGTTCTTTTACGTCTTTATCGCGGATATTATAATAATAGTGCATCAGGTTCGAAAGCAGTTTCCGGTATACGGCCACTTTTTCGCTGGCATTGCCGTCCTCAGCTGCCTGCGAGGCAATTTCCTTGCGCCTTTTTGCAGACAAGACCACAACCAAAATAATAATGATTGCCGCAACGGCAGCGATCGCGATTAAAATCACTTTCCATAAATCCTTAAAGATGAAAAGCGCAATTGCCAATAAGATGATAACGATGATGCCGCCAAATCCGCATCCTTTGCTTGTGTCCATATACACCTCGTAACCTTTTTTATCATTATACCGTACAGCGGTATGGTTTTCAAAGATTTTACATCTGCTTTGATATAATTATAACGCTTATTATTTGTATTATAGCACGTAAAAAGTAAATGTTTCGGCAGTATCATTTTAACAAACAGCAAACATTTAAATGGGTTTATGATATAATGAAGCACCGAAAGAGGAAGTTTTATGTACGCAAAAGTCGTTGTCGATATTGAGCATTCAAAAGTCGACCGTATTTTTTCATATGCCGTACCCGACGGCATCGCTGTATCCGTCGGCAGCCGTGTGCTGGTGCCTTTCGGGCGGGGCAACAAACCCGTCGAAGGCTATGTGCTGGGGTTTTCGGATACCGTTGATATCGACCCGTCTCTTGTTAAATCCATATACCGCACACTGATGCCTTATCCGGAATTCACCGAGCAGCAGTTGGCGCTGGCTGAATGGATTAAGGCGTATTATATGACGCCGCTGGTCACCGCACTGCGTTTGATGTTTCCGGCAGAGATGCGCGGAGAGCGTGTCAAGGCACAGGTCAAACGCTCTGTTTCCCTAAACTTAAATCCGCTGGAACTTGAGGAAGCCAAAGCAGGCTTACTCACAAAAAGCGGAAAAATCAAAGCGCCGGTTATGTACGGCCTGCTGGAATTGCTTGAAAAAGGCGAAAAGCTTGTGACGGATTTATCAAAGCACTTCCCGTCCGCCGCAAGCGCTATATTGGCAATGGAGAAAAAAGGCTGGGTTAAAATATCCGAGCAGGAAACCAGCCGCACACCCTATACGCAGATCGGCGCCTATGCCGACACGCCGATTCAACTGACACCCGAACAGGCTATAGCGGTAGAAGCCGTCAATAACGCAAATAACGAAACATTCTTGATACACGGTGTCACCGGGAGCGGCAAGACCGAGATTTATATCCGCACCATCGCGCATTGCGTCAACTCCGGTAAGACCGCAATCATGCTGGTTCCGGAAATCGCGCTGACGCCACAGCTTATTGCCATGTTCCGCACCCGTCTCGGCGAACATATTGCCGTATACCATTCCGGATTGTCTGCAGGCGAACGCTATGACCAATGGCGGCGGCTGAACAGCGGGGACGCAAAGGTGGTTATCGGGCCGCGTTCGGCTTTGTTTGTCCCGCTGAAAAACGTAGGGCTGATTATTCTGGATGAAGAGCACGAAAACAGTTACCGTGCCGACCAGCATCCGAAATATAAAGCGCACGATATCGCTAAAAAACGCGCCGAGATTGAAGGTGCGAATCTGATATTCGCCAGCGCAACGCCCAGCATCGAAACATACTATGAGGCGGAGAACGGCGGTATGACCCTTTTAAGTCTGCCAAACCGTATCTTAAACGTCCCCATGCCCGAGGTTTATATCGCAGACATGCGGCGCGAACTGAGAAACGGCAACAGGACAGTTTTCTCCGGACGGCTGTATGACGAAATCGTCACCACCTTAAAACAAAAAAAACAGGCAATCCTGTTTATCAACCGCCGCGGCGTGGCTTCCTTTGTAATGTGCCGCGGATGCGGGCATATCGTCCGATGCAGTGACTGCGACGTATCCATGACCCTGCATAACGATGGTAAAGACGGCAGGCTGGTCTGCCACTACTGCGGCCGCGGACAACCGTTCAGCAAGGTCTGTCCGGTTTGCGGCAAGCCGTATGTCAAGGCCTTCGGCGTCGGCACCCAGCAGATCGAGCATCAGGTGCATCTGCACTTCCCGGATGCCAAGACCCTGCGCATGGACTTTGACACCACACGTACCAAGGATGCGCATGCGCGCATCTATCAGGCGTTTAAAAACGGTGAGGCGGATATTCTGATCGGAACACAATTGGTTGCCAAGGGTCTGGATTTTGAGAACGTACGGCTGGTCGGCGCAATGGCGGCAGACGTGTCCCTGCACTTCCCGGACTATCTCGCGATCGAAAAGTCCTACGCACTGCTGGAACAGGCCGCAGGTCGTGCCGGGCGCAAGAAAAAAGGCACAGTGGTCATCCAGACCTACCATCCCGAGCACTACGCCATCCGGCATGCGGCGGCGCATGATTATATCGGATTTTATCAGGAGGAGCTCGCGCACCGGCGGCAGGTTTCCCATCCGCCGTTCGGTGTGATATACCGGATATTATTTGTCGGCGGCGATGCGGAAGATACGCACCGTGCGTCAAGCGAGGTTGAAGCGGCTTTAAGAAAAGCTTTGGCACCCTTTGCCAAGCACGTCTTGCTGCTCAGCTGTTCACCCGCGCCAATTAAAAAGATTATGGCCAAACCGCGCGATCAAATTGTGGTTAAAGTGCGTGTGTTTGATGGAATAGAAACGTTTAAACAGGCGCTTTATGCCTGTGTCAATGCGTTCCGGTTTGAAAACGTCAGCACCGGAATCGAAACCAATCCGCAGAATATGACCTAGGAGATGAAACGACCAATGACAAACCTGCATATCGGCGAACCGCCGATCAGTGAAACCAACGCACGCATGACCGGCCCGCTAAAACTGGCTTATCTCGGCGACGCGGTGCTGGATTTATATGTCCGGGATTATATGGTCAAGCATGATCTCGGCAATGTCAACGCATTACATAAAAAAGCGATCACGATTGTGAACGCAAGTGCACAGGCGGCCTTTGTCTCAATGATTGAGCCTGAATTATCGGAAGATGAAAGGCATATCTTTAAGCGCGGGCGCAACGCCAAATCCGGCATGCAGCCCAAAAACGCGAATGTCACCGATTACCGCATCGCCACCGGCTTCGAGGCGCTGCTCGGCTATTTATATCTTTGCGGAAAGTACGAACGATTAAGCAGCATCATGAACCGTTTGTTCGAAACCGTGTTTAAATCCAATTCTTAATACTTAAAAATCAACCTGCTCCAATCCGGGATTCTTAATAAAGAGGTCTTTAAAGTACAGGTTGCCGGCTAAAGACTCCGTCTTCTCGCCATCCACCAAAAACTGCACATTGTTGATGCCCCGCATATCCGTCAGCGTATTCACCATAGCGAACACTAAAAGCATCTCCTCATTCGCCGACATGCCTTTGCATTGTTCCTTGAAGTTCCTGCTGAGGTTCACCTCAAGCGTGGACTGATAAACCTTTGTCCAGATAATATCCTTTTCGGTTATATCACTCGGGAAGCACGGCCATGCGTCATCGCCGTCATTGGCCTGCGGGCCGTTCATCAGTTCATACAGCCGGATATTTGCGCTCCAGACCTGTTCCTGATTAACCATCCGCTCCACACCCATTAAAAGGTTTGTGTCCTTGATTCTAAAGTAGAGATTGATTCCGCCGGCCAAGTAACCGCTGACGTCCGAACGCCGGATGCCTTCGGATACGTCAATCCCGCCACCGATGGTGGTCACGGGGACGCCGTCAATCGTGATTTTTACACAGTCAAGGTGCGGAAAGAAGCTGGTCAGCGTATAGACCAATGACGCATAGGACTTCAATTCTTCCTGCGATGTTTCATACTTAGACCGGACTGGTGATACGGATAAATCCAGCGTTAAACAGTGCCCATTATCGGTTTGGATAAACGTATATCCGTTCAGAATTGACATTTCCTGCGCAACTGAAGGCTGGTTCAGGTACGTGTTGCGCGGGCCGTTTGCCAGCGCGGTGATGATTTTTTCTAAATACAAACCCTCGGTATATGTGATCTCACGGACTTCGGGTAACAGGTATTCGCCGCTGGCATCCAGAAAATAAAGCGGGGTCGCAATGGTGATGCCGATTGCCTGGGCGTCGCCTTCCGGTCCCTGCGCCGATGCAATGTTACGGCCCAGAATCTCATCATAGACATCCGTCCAAATTCCGGTCGATTTTTGCTGCAGCGGCTGCGGGTAAGATTCAAATCCGTCCGACAACCCGTTATAAAACACATTCACGTATTTGATATCCAAAAAATCAACCAAAGTATTGGCGAGCGCCAGCTTTAATATAAATTTGTCTTTGGATGTCATCTCCGTATGGGACAATAAATAAACATTCGCTATATCCGCAGATACTTCTACGTGGTCAACCGTAATGCCGCTCTGGGCGACCGCTAACAGCGTTTCATCCGTCGGTCCGGCCAGCAGTTCTTTCACGATTGATTTTACCGGGCTTTCATCGTCTCTTACAATAATCGTCCGGAGCTCCGCCACCATTTTATTTGAGCCTTTTTGGATGAAATAAAGCGCAGGCTTTAGTATACGTCCGCTGGGCAATGTCCCATCCTCAGTTGATTCTTCATTAAAGATATAGATTTTATCAGGCGTCCGCTCATGTATCGCCGTACACGAAGCCGCCGGCACCGCAAGCAGCGCCAATATGCATATCGCAGCTATAAACCTGTTTAAATATCCGTCTGTTTTCATGTTATTGTAAAAACACCTTACTGAATGAAGAGTATTCAACCTTCCATAAATCGCGTTCCAATCTTAACCGCATGATGATATTATCGCGTATAGTGGTATCTCCGCTTTTTGTTTTTATCGCAAAGCTGATCGGCACTATTACCGATGAGCCGTCCGCAGAAACCTTGCCGGGCAGCACATTATATTCCTCAATCGAAGACTCAAGCGCCGACATCAGATCGATGAACGCTTCTTTTGACACACGGTCGATATTCTGAGAGTCATTATATGCAATCAGCGCATAAAGGCTATCATAATCTCTGAGGCCCATCAGTTCCAGCATCAGATTAACCGTGTTTTCCGGCGTTAGAATCAGGCTGCCGTTCCATCCCAGCGGTTCTAAACTCGCGCCTTCCGCCTCCGGACTTTCCTGCCCGATCTCAGCAAGCGCAATTCGTTCGCCTCTTCCGCTGTCGTTTTTATCGACCAATATCTGTACCCGCGAAAATCCGCCGAGTTCAATCAGCGTGTTAATCATTGAATAGATGCTTAAGTTCATCTCTTCGGTGGCGGCCGCATAGGCTTCCTCATTAGAAGGATCGATGTTTGCGATTTTAGACTGGGACATAAATTCGGAGCTTAAAGTGACAAACAGGTATTCGCCGGTATCGGATACGCTGACAATTTCCGTGTTCTCCGGAATCAGCGCCGTCAGCTCCTGATTGTCCTGCGAAGGCCCGTTTAAGAGTTCTTTCAGCACGGTCATTTCAATACTTTCATTGACCGGCACCTCAATGCTCCGTGTTTCGCCGCCAAGCATATTTTCATCCGCATAGCGGAAATAAAGCGTAACCTGCTTGTCTCGTTTATTGGCCGCTTCGGGAAGCGGATTGATCTGGGCCGTTTCCTCAGAATCATCCCCGATTGACGGAATCATACTGCATGACGTAAGAGACGCCAGAAGCAAGATTATAACGATTAATCGTGTCATCACTTTCATTTTCTTCACCATCTATCCTTCAACATCCGTTTTTATCGGAACCATCAATGTAAACGTACTGCCTTTTCCGTATTCGCTGTTTACCGTTATTTCGCCACCGTGCAGTCTTACGATCCGCTGTGATATATGTAATCCAAGGCCGGTTCCTCCGGTCTTTCTTGCCCGCGCTTTATCAACGCGGTAGAACCGCTCGAATATCCGTTCCAGTTCATCCTCCGGAATCCCCGGGCCGTTATCCTTCACTTCAACAAAGGCCTGTGCGCCGCGTGAAAAGACGCTGACCAACACATGTCCGCCGCTGCCGGTATACTTCACCGCATTTTCAACCAAATTCACCACAGCAATGCTCAGCTTCAGTTCATCTATCTTTAAAACCACATCGTTTCCGATGTTTAAATCCAAATCAACATTTTTATTATCCGCAATCACCTGCAGCCCGGAAACAGCACGTCCGACCAGCTCGCTGAGCGGCATCTCTTTCAGGTTCAACGCTGATGCCTCATCTTCGATTTTCGTCAGCAGCAATAAATCGGATATAACATCGTTCAGCCGGTCCATTTCCATATTGATATCGTTCAAAAAGTCACGGTATACGGTTTCATCGACATTCTTTTGGTAAATAAGCGATTGTACTAATATTTTAATCGAGCTTAGCGGCGTTTTTAATTCATGCGAGGCATTGGATACAAACTCAGATTTCATCGCATCCATGTTCTCAAGCCGCTCACTCATCATATTAAAGGTATTGCCAAGGTCGGATATCTCATTATTACCGGCGACTGCCACACGCTGATGCAATTCGCCCGCCGCGATCTTGGCCGCCACATCCCTCAGCTGGTTAATCGGCTTGGTAATATAACGGGATAAAAAGAGACTGATGAAGATAATTAAAATTGACGCAATCACCGTAATCAATGTCAGCGATTTGGTAATGTCCGCCGCACGTTCGACGATATCCTGGATGCTTTGGGAATAGAGCAGTACACCGATAGTGTTATACTCGCTGATAATTGCGGAGGTGTAATTGGCGGACCAGATTTTGCCCTCTGTTTCAGTTTCGATCTGATGAAAACCGTAAGATGCGTCCATATCCTCAAACAGGATATCCGTCACTTCCGGCATATTCAGCCGTCTTCCGGAAAGCATAGAAAAGCTGTCTAACAAGACTACTCCGTTATCGTTTAAAATCAAAAAACGCCCGCCGTACTGCCGGGAGCTTTCCAGCAAAACGCGGTTCATCTCTTCTGAATCATAAGCTTTTAAATTCGGCGCAAGGCTGACGGAAATGCTGTTGAGGTTTTTCTGCTGTTCGGTGACCCGCTGGTTAACGATATAGTCGGTAAAGATACGGGTGGCCATAAAAGAGAAAATTAAAAAAGTGGCGAACACAATCACAACATAGGTCAGGACAAAGCGCCACTTGATTGAGAAAAAAAACTTATTTGTTGGTGAAGTAATAGCCAACACCCCATTTGGTCATAATGTATTCCGGTTTGGCCGGGTTTTGCTCAATCTTTTCCCTTAGCCGTCTGATATGCACATCAACGGTTCTTAAATCACCCAGATAATCATAACGCCATATGGTTTCCAACAGGTTTTCCCGGTCAAACACTTTTCCGGGATTCGTGATAAACAGATGGAGAAGGTCAAACTCTTTTGCGGTCAGATTCGCTTCCATACCGCCGACCTCAACGCTTCGGTTTGCGAGATTCACCGTCATGTCCTTCGCGGTGATAATCATATCTTCCGCCGGCTCCGCATCTTTCTTTTGACGCGATTCCGTACGTCTGAAGATTGTTTTGATTCTCGCTTTTAACTCCAGCATATTAAAAGGCTTGGTCAGGTAATCATCCGCACCGTATTCCAGCCCCATGATTTTATCCATATCATCATCTTTAGCGGTCAGCATGATAATCGGTACATCGGATACCGACCGTATGCGCTGGCAGACTTCCCAGCCGTCCAGTTTGGGCAGCATAACATCCAGCAAAATAAGGTCATGGTGGCGGGCATCAAACTTCTCAATCGCCGCCTCGCCGTCCGCAGCCTCATCCACGATATAGCCTTCCTGTTGTTCCAGATTAAAGCGCAATCCTTTAATCAAACTTGGTTCATCATCAACAATGAGGATTTTTTTACTCAAAACAGTCGTTCTCCTGTGTTTGCATGATAACTGTCATATTTTATTATATACCCGTATCACTCGATATGCTGCCATATCGTCCATAAAACAAACCGCTGATTTAAGATATTTTAACAGAAAAAAAATACTTTTTCAATATCATTGGCTTTTTTGGCTGTCCATAAACCATTTTTGTCCCAAATAGCGGCGATAATTTGGTAAAACCGCTTATTTCTTCTTTTTTACCCACGGTATTACCGAACTGTTTATATTAATTTAATATTTTCTATATATTATCGTAATATTTTCTGTTTATATTAATATCATTGCAACAACTATTTTTTTCATTTTTTACAATATTTCTTGGAAGGCACTCGCTGCCTTTCTTTTTTTTATTCATAGGAATGAATGATCAATGCCTGCCCTTTTTTGACTGATATCCTGACCTGTTTCGCCATCGCCTGATTGCTGACCCCGATGGGCGTATCCCTATGCAGAATCAACCCGTTAAGCGGATACTTCAATCCGGATGATGAAAGAAACTCCGTTTTCTTTGTGAGCGAAAACAAAGAGAAAAAGTCACCGACGGACGCATCAAACGTCTGTTCAGCCTTCGAAAGCATGACCTTATTATTCCCGTCAATCAGTACAGCCTCAGCTCCGCTTTTTTGTGCAAACATCAGCAGCGAAATATTCGCAAACTGATGGTCCAGCCGCTTGCCCAGCGCTCCTAAGATAAAAATATGATCCGCGCCGTTTTCGACGGCCATCTGAATCGCGAGCATGGTATCTGTCTCGTCTTTTTTATCACTGACTTTAACCAGTCGTATTGATCTGCTTTTCAGCCACTTCACCGCATCCTTATCGATCGAGTCAAAATCCCCGACTACGGCGAAAATATCCATGTCATGGCCGATTAAACATTCGGCCCCTTTATCCGCACCAATAACCATATCCGCCTTCAAGCGGTACTGATAGAGCAGCGGCTTGCCCGGCTTTTCTCCTCCGGCAACAATTAAAGCTGTTTTTCCCATTTACTCACCCTTAATCCGGCGAACCGCATCTGCCGGGTCATCGGCTCTGAATATCGCTGTTCCGGCTACCAGCACATTAAATCCGTACGACGCAATCATGGCGGCAGTATCAGCTGTCACACCGCCGTCAATCTGCAGATCAAAATCAACATTCTTTTCCTGCGCCATCTGCCGCAACGCTCTGCCTTTTTCAAGTACCTCCGGGATCAGCTTCTGCCCGCCGAATCCGGGATTAACGCTCATCAGCAAAACCATATCAACAATATCCAGCACGTGTTGGACCTGTGAAATCGGTGTATGCGGATTTAACGCGACCCCTGCTTTCATGCCCATTTCTTTTATTGTCTGAATCGCCCGGTGAACATGCACCGTTGCTTCCGCGTGGAACGTAATGATATCCGCACCGGCATCTTTAAACGCTTTAAAATGGCGCTCAGGGCTGACGATCATCAGATGAACATCAAACGGCAGTTTGGTCTCCTCCCGAATGTTCTCAAGAACCGGAATCCCGAACGAAATATTGGGCACAAACGCCCCGTCCATCACGTCAAAATGTATCATATCCGCACCGGCTTTTTCGACCATCTTCAGCTCTTCGCCGAGCTTTCGAAAATCCGCCGCCAGAATGGATGGTGCAACTTTATTCATATCAGTTTTTCCTGCCTTCCTCAATCTCTTCAATTATTTTTAAATACCGCTCATACCGGTATTGATTAAACTTTCCGTTTTCTACTGCTTCCTTTACCGCACATTCCGGTTCAGCCCGATGCAGACATCCTGCGAACTTGCATTGCTGCGCAATGTCTCTGATTTCAGGATAATACTTGCCGACTGCTTCCGGCGTCAGCGCCCCGCTTTCCAGCAGGCTGAATCCGGGCGTGTCAACCACGTATCCGTTGACCTTTTCGGCTTTGATGAGTTCCGCATGACGCGTCGTATGCTTGCCGCGCTCGGTTTTTTTGGATAAGCCTCCGGTCTCGAGTTCCAAGTCTTTAAACAACGCATTAAGGATCGATGACTTGCCCACCGCGGACTGTCCCGCAAAACAGGTGGTCTTTCCGGTCAGCGCACGCTTAATCTTCTTTAACCCCACTCCGGTCTTTGCGGATGCCACAAACACCTGAAAACAGCCGGAATACTGACGCACCAGCACATCCTTTTCATTTTTCTTGGCAAGGTCGCGCTTATTAATACAAATCAACGGTTCAATACCCGCAGCAAGCGCCGAGATTAACAGTTTGTCAATCAGCACCAGATCAGGCTTCGGGCTTTGGGTGGCCATCGTGATAATGACCTGATCAATATTCGCCACCTGCGGCCGTGTCAGCTGGTTTTTCCGCGAATGGATGCTTTCGATAAACCCGTTTTTGCTGCCTTCCTGTGGTGAAAATGACACATTATCTCCCGGAAGCGGCGTCACTTTTTCTTTCCGGAACCGTCCGGCAGCCTTGCATTCGTGCACATTGCCGTCCTGATCCTTGACATAATAGAATCCGCCGATTCCTTTTAATATCTTACCTTCTATGACGCAATCCTTTCCCAGGATGTCAGCATAGACATCATGACAAGCTCATTATTCACATAAACACTCATATATTTTTCTTTCGCTTCAAAACTGAACAGTTCCACATCCAACGATATCTCACCCTTTTGCTTCTTCTCTTCAAGCATCACATACTCAACCGCGCTGTCCGGTTCGCTGATCGTAACACGCACCAGCGAGTCCTCATGCGAAATCGAAAGATCCACTGTCCTGATAATATGGTAATTCTGCGGGAACGCACTAATCCAGACAAACAGCGGATTCGTTGCATCCTCTTCCGTTCCTTCATGCGGGGTCTGGTTCTGCACGACCCCGTACGGCTCCTTGGGCCTGCCGTCTTCCGGCATTTCCAGATATACATAACAGGATGCAAAGTCCAGATCCGCAAACATATCGTTCACTTCGGTAATGTTCAATCCCTGAAAATCCGGCACAACGGCTTTATCTAAATCGATGATCTTGCTGACCGTCAGGTTGACTTTTTCTTCCGCAGGCAGTTCCGCATCCGGCAGGGGGTCTTGTTCCACCACATACCCTTCCGGCATATCGCTCTCAATATAAGTGATCTCGCCGACTTGGATATTCTGCTGGGCTAAAATATCCCGTGCATCTTCAAGTAGCATATTGACCACTTCCGGCACAATGACAAGCTCCAGTCCTTGCGAAAACACCACGGTAATGGTGCTGTTCGGCATAACGGATTCGCCAGGCTCCGGGTTTTGCGAAATGACTTCCCCCTCGGTCACAGCATCGCTGTAAGCATACTGCCTGTCGATTTTTATCCCGGATTCACCCGCCAGTTCCGTGGACTCCATTTCGGTGAGTCCGATAAACGACGGGACCGTGGTGGGCATAGGCGTTGCTTCAACCGCATTTGTCCTGCGCCCGAACATGGCCAGCATCACCAGCCCCGCGGTCACAACCACCGCCGAGCTTAGCACCAGCATCACGCCGATCACCACTTTTTTACGGATGGCTTTCGGGTCCGGATGGCTGATACGGACATGCTCATGTTCCAGTTTGACATATTCGCCGCCGGGATGCTCAAAACAAAGCTTTAAATCCTCGGCGAATTCTTTCATGTTATTATATCTTAACCGTTTATTCTTACGTGTCGCTTTTAAGATAATCTTATTCAGCGCATCGTTAATCCGGTCGTTCTTGCGCTTCGGGTACGGCACAGGTTCGTTTAAGTGCTTCAGCGCTACGGCTTCCGAACTGGCGCCGTCAAAAGGCAGAGATCCGGTTACCATCTCATAAAGCGAGATGCCCAGAGCATACACATCCGCCCGCCGGTCGGTCCGTTCTCCCTTCGCCTGTTCCGGCGGGATATACTGGACAGAACCCAAAACCCTGTCGGATTCCTCCGATACCCGCTCAATCACAGCCGTGTTGCGCGCGATGCCGAAGTCGGTAATCTTGACCTGGCCTTCCTTGTTAATCATGATATTAGCCGGTTTGATATCAAGATGCACAAATCCTTCGGTGTGCGCATAGTTCAGCGCCTGGCAGACGCTGATCGTGATATCGACCGCCCGCTGAAGATCCAGCGCACCTTCGGTATTAATGATCTGCTTTAACGTTTGCCCCTCAACATATTCCATCACCAAATAATAGGTGTCTTCAACATGTCCTGCATCGATCACCTGGACGATACCGCTGTGTTCCAGCGTCATCATGGCCTGCATTTCGGTCTCAAACCGTTTTACGAAGTTGGTGTCTTTAGATAAATTGCGTTTTAAAACTTTAACCGCGACATTCTTCTTTGTCCGCTTATCGACTCCGCGGTAAACGTTGGCTGTTCCGCCTTTATCTACGAGTTCGATAATCTCGAACCGGTTATCAAACAACTTCCCTTCCATAGTTCAATATTTCCCCTGATCGATCCGACTATTCTTTTGCAAGAATAATCGTGATATTGTCCGAACCGCCGGCGTTAAGCGCCTGCGTTTTCAGATTCTCTATTTTATCTGTTAACATACAGTCTTCATTTAAAATCTTTTCGATATCTTTATCATTAACATGCGATGTCAGCCCGTCAGAACAAAGCAGCATAACATCTCCGCTTCTCAACCCGCCGTGAAACACATCCGTCTTGACCCGCGCAGTTATCCCTACCGAACGGGTGATTAAATTGCGCCTTGGGTGGGTTTTCGCTTCCTCCGGAGTAATGACGCCGCGCTGTACAAGCTGCTGGACATAGGAATGGTCGACCGTGATTTGCTCCAGGCTGCCCTGCGACATACGGTAAACCCGGCTGTCTCCGACATTCGCAATCGTGACGCGTCCGGACTTAATCAGCGCTGCGGTAATGGTCGTCCCCATTCCGCGGTGTGCCGCATTATTTTTTGCACGCTCATAGATCGCGTTGTTGGCATATCTGACAGCCGCGCGCAATACATTTCCCGGTTCGTCTTCCGGGTGGTCAAACACATATTCACAGATGCACATCACCGCCATGCCGCTCGCCACTTCACCCGCGTTATGCCCGCCCATTCCGTCGGCAATCACAAGAAGCGCCATGCCGTCTTTTTCTTTGACAAGCATCGCATCTTCGTTGTTTTTTCTGATATTTCCGAGGTGAGTGGTTTTTACGATCTCCATGCGGTTATTACTGCCCCTTTTATCGCGTGCGCGTTTCCTTCAGCCTCAACTGTCCGCACGCACCGTCGATATCATCCCCGCTGGTTTTGCGAACGGTTGCGAACGCGCCGTGCTTTTTAAGTTCCGCCACAAACGCCTTAACCGCCTCGTCAGAGGGCTTTTTAAAGTCAGATGCAGCGTCGTTATACGGAATCAGGTTGATATGACAGTTCAGCCCATTCAGGCGCTTGGCCAGCTCCGCCGCGTGTTCCGGCAGGTTGTTGACCCCGTCAATCAACACATATTCTATTATAACCCGTCTCCCAGTTTTGTTAAAGTAATATTTGGCACTGTCAATGACCTCGCCGATGGTATAGCGTTTGGCCGCCGGCATAATGCGCCGCCTGATTTCATCGTTCGGCGCATGCAGCGAAATCGCCAGCGTGACCGCCAGCCCTTCTTCGCTGAACCGGATAATCTCCGGCACCAGCCCGCAGGTAGAAACTGAAATACTGCGGATGCCGATGTTCAGACCCTTTTCGCTGTTGGCCTGCCTTAAAAACTTAATTACATTGTCATAGTTGTCAAACGGCTCGCCCATACCCATCAAAACGATGTTGTTGACGGCCTGACCATCCGCTTTAACACCGACCACCTGCGATAAAATCTCTCCGGAGGTTAAATTGCGTTCCAGCCCAAGCTTGCCCGATGCGCAGAATGCGCACCCCATCCGGCATCCGGCCTGGGTGGAAATACAAAGCGTGTTTCCGTAGGTCTGGTGCATCAGCACGCTTTCCACCAAAACGCCGTCTTTCATCCCAAATAGATATTTGATGGTGCCGTCTTTGGACACCTGTCGGTTCTTTATTTCGGCATACCCTTCGGTATATTCCTGCTTCAGCGCATCAATAAACGCATCCGGCAGGTTGCTCATCTTTTCAAACGGCACGCCAGCATTCAGCCAGCGGTACAGCTGGTCGCCGCGGTAGGGTTTCTGTCCCTTCTCCTCTGCAAGCGCTTTCAGTTCGCCCAGCGACTCGTCCAGCAGCAGTTTTAACTTCGTTTCATTTTGCATATAAAAAATCCATCCGTACCCGAGATATCCGGTAACAACTGTATCCCGTGCGTCAGTTTTACGTATTCCATCCCATTCGGCATATCGGTTATTTCTTCTTCAAAGTCCGAATTCTCTTTAAAAAACCAATCAATATCCGACTCCGCCTTGGTAATGCTGCAGGTTGCCGCCAGCAGCGTTCCGCCGGGCTTCACATATCGTTTTAAATTACTCAATAGCTGTTTTTGGATATTCGCCAGCGACAGTGCATCCGCTTCTGTCTTCATCCGCTTGATGTCCGGCTTTCGGTATGCCAGCCCCAGTGACGTACAAGGCATATCCGCTAAAACAAGGTCAAATTTGTCCGTATATTGCGAATCAAATACAGCCGCATCCTTGACGTCCGTTTCAACATTAGTGACGCCCAGCCGGTTCATATTTTTTTCTATCAGTTCTACACGGTGCGGATGAATATCCCAGGCCGTAATATTGCCCGTGTTTTCCATCAGCGCCGCCAGATAGGCTGTCTTGCCTCCGGGTGCGGCACAGGCGTCCAGCACACGCATTCCCGGCTTTACGCCGCATAAACGCACCGCTAGCATGGATGCCAGACCCATCACGGTGATCTTTCCCTGCCGGAATAAATCCCGTTGTTCGATGCCCGTGAAGTGCGAAACCAAAGCCGAATCTTCAAACCAGCTATCCGCTGTGATTTCCAAACCATCTGCTTTTATCTCTGCGGCAATTGCTTGCGGCGTGCCCTTTAGGGTATTCAACCGTACATTTGTCGAACCCGAATCCTCTTTTTTGTACAGTAGTAACGCTTTCGCGGTTTCTACCCCATAACTGCCGATTACTTCTTCGATCAGCCATTTCTGATAGCCGCTGAAAACATTAAGATATTCAACTAAGTTTTCTTCTTCGTTCGGGTAGACAATCTGGTTTTTGTTTTGAGAAAATTTCCTTAAAACAGCATTGACAAAGCCTTTCAGCGGCGCCTTGCCAATGCGTTCGGTCAGCGAAACTGCCTCATTAATTGCCGCGCGGTCAGGCGTATTTAAAAACAGCATTTCCGCAACCGCCATTCTGAGGATAATGCGGATTGCTGTATGGATACGCTTGCCGGCTACCAGCGGCGCATATGCATAATCGATCTGGTTCTGGTGCTCCAGCACCGTATGGGTCAGCCGTGTCACAAAAGCGGTGTCGGATGTGTCGAGATGGCACGTGTTGATGGTCTTTATCGCCATATTCAGGTAGGCATCATTGAAGTAGACTTTTTTCAAAACCAAATAAGCCGTCAGGCGTAATGTTTTATTCAAAGAATTCCCCCGCCGGAATGCTCCTGCCGCGCAGGAAATCCTTAGCGTTCATCCGCTTGCCGCCCGGCATTTGAATCTCGTCCACCATTACCGGCATATCTCCGGTCATCACAATCAGGCCGGACTTCGGGTCTGATACGATGATTTCGCCCGGCTTTCCGGATGGGCTAACCGCTGTCCGGCTGAGTTTTAACAGTTTTACAGACTCTCCATTATAATTAACAAAGCACTTCATCACCGGATCCAGTGCGCGCACCTGATTGATTAAATCATTTGCGGACTGGCTAAAATCCAGTTTGGCCATGTCTTTGGTCAGCATCGGATAATAACTGGCTTGCGCTTCGTCCTGCTTTTCCGGTTTCAGCTTGCCTGCTTCCAGCTGTTCAAGTGTCTCTTTTAAAGTCTGGGCACCTAAAACCGCCAGCCGCTGATACAGCCCGCCCCCGGTTTCGGTTTCCCCGATTTTAGTTTTTTTCTTTAATAAAATATCGCCGGTATCCAGTCCGGCATTTGTCATCATCGTGGTGATACCCGTTTCGGTTTCGCCGTTCATGATTGCCCACTGCACGGGCGCCGCGCCGCGGTACTTCGGCAGTAATGATGCATGGACATTGATACATCCCAGCCGCGGGATGTCCAGAATCTCCTGCGACAATATCTGGCCGAAAGCCGCCGTAATCATCAGATCTGCGTCCAGTGACTTCAATGCGGCAACGCCCTCCGGCGATTTAATTTTATCAAACTGAAAAACTGGCAAACCTTGTGTCAGCGCCGTCTCCTTAACCGGAGAAAAGGACACCTTGTGTCCCCTTCCGCTTTTCCGATCCGGCTGACAAAACACGCCGGCTATATCATGCTGCTGTTTAATCAACATCTCAAGGCTGGGCACGGCGAAATCCGGCGTTCCCAGAAAGGCGATTCTCATATATTGGCTGCCTCCGGCTCCTCGGTAATCTCCAATTCCTCTTCAGGAATCACCTTGTCGGTGAACAGAATGCCGTCCAGATGATCCACTTCATGGCAGATGATGCGCGCCAGCATCCCTTCTGCAATCATATCCAGCTTTTCGCCGTTCACACGAAGTCCGGTAATCGTCAGCTTGTCAGGACGCTCCACATATCCGGTCTGAGGCAGCAGCGACAGGCACCCTTCTTTCTCAATCGAGCTCCCGCTCGGGTTTTTAATCTCGGGGTTAATGATCTCCATTGCCGTTTCCCCGTCATCAACAAAGATGACGCGTCTTAAAACGCCCACCTGCGGTGCGGCCAGTCCGACACCTTCTTCGGTTTTAAGCGTTTCCTTCATATCCTCAACAAGCTCAATAATTCGGTCATTGATCTCCCTGACCGGTTTTGATTTTTTTCTCAGCCGGGGATTGTCATTCCCCTTTAAAATGTTTCTTAATGCCACGTTTAAACCTCCGAATGTCTTTTCAAACTTATATCATCATTTTCAAAAAATGTCTATTCCACTATATCTGCCGATATCTCCGACTTTAATATACTATATCATTTATTCCAGTGATGTTCAAATTAACAGAATTAAAACTTTTACTGTTTTTTCATCTTTTTTACCGTAAAAAAAGACCATATAGATTATTCACAGTATCCGCCTTGCATTACAACCGGTTTATATAGTAAAATCGGGGTTGAAACAAAGAAAAGGGCAAAACAGGATGATTGAAATCACGGTAGACGGTGTCGGCACTCAGCCGGTTATGATCTTGAATTATATCAGCATCGCTTACCCAAACGCAAAACCGGATACGATTATTAACGCGCATATGAACGGCAACATCTATCTTAACGGCAGGGTCGTCAAGAATGATGTGTTCGTCTCGGACGGCGATGAGATTTCGCTTAATCTCTTCTTCTTCCATCTAGGACTGCCGCCTGTGCTTGACATTCTCTATGAGGATGAGAATTTCATTGCGATTGAAAAGATGCCGGGTGTACTGTCGTTTGATGAGTATAAGGCAGGCGACGTGAACGTCTATGATATGACACTGGAATATATGCTCCAGAAAGGTGAATACAGCGTTGAATCGCTCACTGTGCCATACCTTTGTTATACCTTATCAGAGTTTTCAGGCGGAATTCTGCTGATTGCCAAGCATGAGGAAGCCTATCATTATATGACTGCGGCGCTGACCCAGCGTAAAGTGCTGATGACCTTTGAGGCCGCGGTCGTGGGGCACCCGGAAGCCGAGATCGATGAAATGCTGGATTATATGGATGTGCACTGCCGGATTTTCAGCCAGCCGCAGGAGGGCGCGTACCCAATCGTTACGCGGTATAAGTGCATCAACCCACTTGAAAAGCATACCATTGTTGAGATCAGCCCCCTCACGTACCGACGTTTTCAGGTCAATGCACATATGGCCTATATCGGATGCCCGGTTCTTGGCGATACGATATTCGGCAACCGGCGCGCGAATCGAAAAGCCCAAATGGATTATGAAACGCTGTGGTTAAAGCGGCTTCGTTTTTCCGTCGGAGACACAGAGCCTTACTTTTATCTCAACCATGTCGAATTGAACATGGAAAACATATCGTACCCGAATAACATTTTAACGAAAGGCACACAATCAAAAAAGGATGAAATCTTTTAATATAACTACCAGAATCATAATCTTAATAATACTTATCATAGGAGCCGCTGCTTTCAGCGGATGTGACGCAGTCACAACGTTTTCCGCCGAAGCCGCCCCAGCAGTATCGGAAGCACCGACGCCGACACCCGAGCCGACTCCCGAGCCCACACCCGAACCGCAGGATATCACGATCACGATTGCGGCTGTCGGGGATGCCATGGCGCACGAGGCGCAGATGATTTATGATTATGACCGTCGCGGACAAAACCTGATTAATCCAAAGCGCGGAAAAGACGACGGTTTTGAGAATATTTATAACTTTATCCCGTCGCTGACCGATATCAGCTATACAATCAAGCAGGCGGATTTTGCGATTGCGAATCTTGAAACCACAATCTCCGGCGAAGAAATCGGTTATACCGGTTATCCGGAGTTCAATTCCCCCATCTCATTCGTGCAGGCGCTTCAGGCCGCGGGGATTGATATGGTAACGCTCGCCAACAACCACACTCTGGACTATCTGGACGTCGGCGTCCAAAATACGCGCGACAACCTGGACAGTGTCGGCATGGATTATACTGGTGTTTCAGTCAACGAAGAACAATATAATACCTATTATGTGACTGACGTCAACGGCGTTAAAATCGGCGTCGCCGCATACACATACCCGACCTCAAAAGTCAGCCGGTTTGCGAAACCGGACTACGTCCAGCGTTTCTGGGACGATTATGATCAGGTACAAAAAGATATTGATACTTTAAAAGAAATGGGCGCTGATGTGGTCGTTTTGGCGTGTCATTGGGGGGAAGAGTTTAAACGTACAGCCTCCTCGGCTTTTGAGGACCATGCAAAAGCGTTTATCGCAATGGGTGCGGATATTATTCTGGGCCATCATCCGCACGTCGTGCAGACGATTGACCGAATCACGGTCACCACCGAAGACGGTACGGAGCGTGAGGGCGTGGTCGCCTATTCGCTCGGCAACTTCGTCTCCAACCAGCGGTCGCGGTATAATAACGCAGGCATCGTTTTCTTTGTGCCGGTAACGCTTTCGCCTGACGGCAAAGTTACCATCGGCGATTTAACTTATGTCCCCACATTTATCCGCCACACCCGGATTTATTTCATGGAAGCGGAAGACCACCGCGTACTGCCTGCCGGCTATTTCATCCACCATCCGGAGCTTTATGATAACCTGCCGGATAATGCGCAGAAAAACAAGGACCAGGAAAAAATCGTTTATGCGTATGAAGATGTAATCGAAATGATTCCGCCGGAAACCGCTACGCCTTCGGACGGAGTTTATATTCCGGATCCGTACTGCCTGTATCCGTCTCCTGCTCCAACCGATCAATCGCCATAAGATAGCCGTCAAATCCATGGCCGGAAATCTGCGCGATGCACCCGTCCTTGGTGACGGAGTGCTGGCGGAAAGGTTCGCGTTTCGAAATGTCCGAAATATGCACTTCAACCGCCGGCAGGGAAATAGACTTCAGCGCATCCAGTATCGCATAGCTGTAATGGGTGAAAGCCGCGGGATTAATCACGATCCCGTCCATATCCTCCTCAGCGCTGTGGATTTTATCGATAATCACACCCTCATGGTTGGACTGAAAGCATTCGATCTGAATGCCTTTTTTTTGTGCGTAATCATGGATTTTGGCGCACAAATCTGCCAGCGTTTCATGTCCGTAAATATCCGGTTCGCGCTTGCCAAGCATATTCAGATTCGGTCCGTTGATGACCAGTATCCGTTTCATATGGTTCTGCCCTCCCACGCGTTCGCGATTTTCTTTGTGACTTGTTCAATGCTTCCCATGCCTTCAATAACGAGATACGCATACCTTTGGTAAAGCGCAATCCGTTCATCATACAGCTTCGTCAGCGATTCCGCTTTCCCGTTCAACAACGGGCGTGAATCGTGGTCAATATCCGATAAAATTGCATCGACCGGCCGGTCTATAAAAACAATGGTGCCGTTCTCTGCGAGCTTCGTCATATTGCGCTTATTTTTGATAATTCCGCCGCCCGTGCAGATGACCGTATTCTCCATCATAGCGGTTTCTTCGGCAACCAGCGATTCTTTTTCGCGGAAGTCAGGCTCACCTTTTTTAAACAGCGAAGGAATATCCCCGTATCGCTCAGTTATCGCTTCGTCCGTGTCAACCAACGCCATGTTGAGCTGTTTTGACAGCGCTCTGCCGATTGTGGTCTTGCCGCATCCCGGCATCCCGATGAGGACAAGATTTCCCTGCTTCGTGCTCAACTGGTTTTTGATATACCGCGTCAAGCCGCCATCAATCTCCTTGCCCTGCCAGATGCTCTGCGCCTTTACCGCCTGCGCCGTCAGCATCAGCAATCCGTTCACGGCTTGGATTCCGGCGTCTTTCGCATCCTGCATCAGTTTGGTTGTCTCGGGGTTATAAATCAAATCCACAACCGCCAGACAGCCGTTTAAGGCCATCGGCGTCAATGGTGACGCATCTATATGCGGGTACATGCCAACCGGTGTCGTATTAATCACCACCGTATCCGCAATATCTATGTTCTCATATCCGATCATCTCAACCGGACAGGTATATTGTGACACATCTATTTTCTCTGCAGCACGCGCTTTATTTCGCGATACCAACACAATTGCCTCAGCACCGTGGTCATCCAGATAGGCCAGCACACTTCTTGCTGCGCCTCCGGCTCCCAGCACAGTAAAACGCCCGCCTTTAACATCAATAAAGTGTGCATCCAAAAGCGCACCGAAGCCATCATAGTCGGTATTATACCCATAAAGCAAAGTCCCTTCGCGCTTAATCGTATTCACAGCCCCTATTTTTTCAGCCTGCGGCGACAGCGCATCCATGTATGGTATCACGTCCGTTTTATAGGGAATCGTGACATTCATCCCGTCAAACGCACCGGCTTTGAATACGTGCATAAACGCGTCCAAACCTTCCCGGCTGATTTCGCTCAAGCCGTATGTGCCCGGCATGCCTGTTTTTTCAAATACAATCTGATGTATTTTCGGCGATAAGCTGTGCGGCAGTTTCTCACCCAGCAGGGTCAGGTTCATACGTCACCGTCCTCGTGGCTCTTATACATCCCAATCACGCGGAAAGATCCGCAGCCCAGCTGCAGCTGTCCGAATACCTGCTTGATGCGCTCATCATCCGATGCCGCGTTGAAATCCAGATAAAACTTATATTCCCACGGTTTATCCGGAATCGGCCGTGATTCCAGGCGGATGATGTTGAGTTTCAGCTTATCAAACAAAGACAGCACATTGAACAGTGCGCCCGGCTGATTCGCCACCGTGAACGAAATGCTGATTTTATCGTTGTTCGGATTATTGTCATATTCTTTCGCAATAATAACAAATCGCGTATAGTTGTTGGCGGAACGCTGGATATTATAATCCAGTATCTTTAAACCATAAAGTTTTGCCGCTTCTTCGGAGGCAATCGCGCCAAAGCTCTTGTTATTTGCTTCCATCACCATCTTCGCGGCAACCGCAGTATTGGGCGATTCTTTTGCGGTATAGCCATGGTCAAGGATATAATCGCGGCACTGCGTCAATCCCTGCGGATGTGAATAAACCGTTCTAATGTCCTTTTCGTTTGCATCCGGCAGTCCAAGCAGGCAATGCTTGATTCTAACGCGATGCTCGCCCACCACATGGCAGTCGAACTCTTCAATGCGGTCCACGACTTCCAGCACACTGCCGCTGATGGAATTCTCAATAGGAAGGACGCCCAACCTTGCGCTTCCGTCCGCAACCTGGCGGCAGACTTCCTTAAATGAGGGTACCGCATCGGCGATTACCGACTCACCGAAGAAATCACGCGTCGCCAGCCCGGAGTATGAACCTTCCACCCCGGGATATACGATACGGCCGCCCTGTTCCTTTAACAGCCTTAGGTTCTCCGCTCCCAGAATTTTGCCCTGCAATTCCTTGCTGATCTGCATGATGGCGGTGAAAAACTCACGGGTCAGCCTGTTTAAGTCCTTATTTTTCAGGCGTGAAATCGCGAGGTCGATGACCTCCTGTTCACGTGTGCCGTTATATATCGGCAGTTTGTTTTCAATTTTCAGCTTAGAAATGTTCTCTACCAGCTCCATCCGATCCTCAAACGCCTCAACCAGCGTTTGGTCCACCGTATCAATCTGCTCTCGTATTTTGTCTAATTCCATCCGGTTAACGCTCCTTCCCCATTTTCAATATCTCATCTAAAACCACAATCGCCGTGACCGCCTCGACCACAGGTACTGCCCGCGGCACGACACACGGGTCATGCCTGCCCTTGATTTCAATTATTGTTACTTCTTTGGTATCAAGGTTAACGGTTTGCTGTGGTTTTGCAATCGACGGTGTCGGTTTAAATACCGTCTTAAACACGACGGGCATCCCGTTTGATATCCCGCCTAAAATGCCGCCGCAGTTATTGGTCTTGGTTTTGACGCCGTCGTCATAATAAAACGCATCATTGGCATCGCTGCCGTTCATATCCGCATAATCGAATCCCGCGCCAAAGGCCACCCCCTTAACTGCCGGAATCCCGAACATCGCCTTGGAGATACTGCCTTCCAGTCCGTCAAACAGCGGTCCGCCGATGCCAGCCGGGAGTCCGAACACCGCACATTCCACGATGCCGCCGACCGAGTCCCTATCCTCATGCGCCTGCTTAATAACCGCAAGCATCTTTTCTCCCGTTTGGTCATCAATCACGGGAAAGGCTTTGTCCTTTACTGATAATAATGCCGAATCAAATCCGCTGATCAGTGTATCCGAAATGCCTTTGATGGCCGCGATATGTGCCGCAACAGCGATACTCTTTTTCGCCAATATCTGTTTGGCCAATGCCCCGGCAAACACGATCGGCGCCGTCAATCTTCCGGAGAAATGCCCGCCGCCCCGGATATCGTGCATACCGCCGTACTTGGCATGCGCGGTATAGTCCGCATGCCCGGGCCGCGGATTGATTTTAAGCGAGCTGTAGTCCTTTGACCGGGCGTCGGTATTCTTAATCATCACGGTTAATGGTGCTCCGGTTAAAACGCCGTCGCACATTCCGCTGATGACCTCAAATGCGTCCGCCTCTTTCCTGCGGGTGGACCACTCGGTATCCTGAGGCGCACGCCGTGCCATCTCGGCTTTGATTAAATCCATATCCGGCGCAAAGCCGGACGGCAGTCCCTCGATTACCGCACCGATGGCAGGGCCGTGAGATTCACCGAAAGCCGTCACGCTGAGTTTATCGCCAATCCTGCTCATATCTTTCCTCCTAGACAAATAAAGTCATCCCAAAACGCCGGGTATGACTTATTCACTACTGTTTCATCATCAATTGTCACCTTTTGCATGCAATGCGCAGACAGTGCCGCCGCCATCATGGCAATACGGTGGTCGCCTGCCGCGTGAATACTGCCGCCTTCGGGTCTGCCTTTTATCACAATAGTATCATCCACCGATTTGGCATGACTGCCCAATCCGTTTAACGCATTCACGATGGATGCAATCCGGTCGGATTCCTTAATGCGCAGGCGCGCGCACCCGCTCATAACGCAGGTTTCTCCGGTCAGCGCCATCAGTCCCGCAACGACCGGCGCTAGATCCGGGCTCTGGGCGACATCAATATCCGCTGGTTTTAAATCTGATTTTTTAATCATGACGGCTGAATCCGCCAAAGCAATCTTTGCATCCATCTGTTTTAATATATCCAAAATCACCCGGTCGCCCTGTTTGGTATTGCTGTCCAATCCGGTAATCGTGATGCCGTTTTCGTTTGACAAGCCGGCAAGCAGCCAAAACCCGGACTGCGACCAGTCGCCTTCCACTGTGGCTTCTCCGGCCCTGTACTGCTGTCCTGCCCGAATTAAATATTCCTGATTTTCATTGATTACTTTTACGTCAATGCCGAACGCAGACATTGCCTGCATGGTCATATCCACATAGGCGCCGGATTCCAGCGTTGAGGTTAACCGTATCCGCATATCGGTATGCATCAGCGGTGCCGCCAGCATCAGCCCGGAGATGAACTGTGAACTTACCGAGCCGGATACTTCCATCTCACCGCCGTCCAGCCCATCGGGAACGGACAGCGGGAATCCTTGAGATAATTCGAGTCCCTGTGCCTCAAAAACCGATTGGTAAACATTCAACGGACGCTCGCCCAGTCGTTTTTTTCCGGTCATTATCCCGCCGCCGAGCGCAGAAACAATCGGTATTAAAAAACGCAGACTGGAACCGGATTCGTTGCAGTGGATTATACCGTCCGGTTTCTTCAATGCGCCGGATATCTTCACGGTGCCGTCGGCAATACTGACGTGTCTGCCCAACCGCATAATCGCATCCAAAGTGACTTTAATGTCATCTGATAAGGCAATATTGCTGACCACACTGTCTCCATCCGCCAATGCGGCACAGAGCAGCATCCGGTGCGCCATGCTCTTTGAAGGCGGAATCCTCACCTGTCCTGCCAGGGGGCTGGGCGTAATCGTGATCATACAAACGCCTCCATCTCTTCGGGACTGATGGCTTTTATCTCCGCTTCGCCGATTTGCTTTAATAAAATAATATTCATCGTTTTGCCGATGCGTTTTTTGTCCTTTTGAATCGCATTCAAAATAGCCTGCCGTTGTATACCGTTAAACGACGGTTTTAATCCATTCTGAATTAGCAGATTTTCAATACGCTTTGCGGTTCCTTTTTCTGTAATGCCCGCTTTCTCCGACGCGTAGCAAATCTGCGCCATACCTGCGGCAACAGCTTCTCCGTGCGATATTTTACCGTATCCCATTGTATTTTCGGCCGCATGCCCAATGGTATGTCCGAAGTTCAGCAGCATACGAAGCCCTTTGTCAAACTCATCCTGCCGGACCACTTCCGCCTTGATTTCACAGCAGGTTTTGATGATATCATCGATATGCGCCATCACTTCCTCCCGTGATTGTAAAGATTCCAACAATTCAAACAGTGATGCATCCCAAATGCATCCGTATTTAATCACTTCCGCCATGCCGCAGCGAAATTGCCGGTCATCCAAAGTGGTCAGTGTATCCGGGTCGATCAACACATGATTTGCCTTATAAAACGACCCAACGAGGTTTTTACCCTGTTTCAGGTTCACGCCCGTCTTGCCGCCCACACTGCTGTCCACCTGCGAAAGCAGAGTCGTCGGCACCGCGACAAAGGCAATGCCCCTTAAATAAACCGCTGCCGCAAATCCCGCGAGGTCGCCGATGACGCCGCCGCCCAAGGCGACCATCACGTCTCCCCGGTTTAACGGCATATCCGCCGCATTTTCACACAGTGCTTCAATATTTTTAAGTGTCTTTGTACTCTCGCCATCTTTAAACATTATTGTGTCAAACGCAATTTCATTGCGCCAAAGGTCCGCCGCCAATTGGTCGAGATAGATTTTCCCGACGGTCTTGTCTGTCACCACCAGCACCTTGGCATCCGGATAAGCGGATTTAATCAGCGCGCCGGTTTCACTCAGTATACCGCGCTTAATATAGATTTTACTTGATTTTAAGTCGATTGACGGTGTCATCCCTTTATTCCTTCCCGCATCATAGCGGCCATTTTCATCATCTTTTTCAGACTTTCACGATCACCGCTCTTAGTGAATACTTTAAGGGCGTTTAGTATATCCATCAGGTGGTCGATTTCATCGCCGAGTTTATCCCTGTTTTCTAAAAAGAGTTCACTCCACATTTCTTCGTTAATCATTGATATGCGTGTAAAGTCCCGAAAGCTGCCAGCCGAGAAGTCCTCTACCCCGCGGGCATCAGAACTCAGCATATATGTCACAGCCAAAGCATGCGGCAGCTGGCTGGTATAGGCAATCATCTCGTCATGGTATTCCGGATCAGCTTTGACAATCTTTCCCGCGCCGAGCGCGTCCGCAAAGTCCCGGACCAGTTTCACCGCTTTTTTCGGCCCGTTCATTAAAATATATTTACATCCTAAAAATAAGTCCGGTACAGAATAATCAAATCCCATATGCTCGCGTCCGGCCATGGGATGTCCGCCGACAAAATCAACGCCTTCTGGCAAAAGCTTCGGAATTTCATCCATTACTTCCCGTTTCACGCCGCAGATATCCGTCACCACGCATCCGGGTTTAAAATCCCCTGAATGCTCAGTGACCAGTTTAATCGCCTGCTTCGGGTAGAGCGCAATTACGACCATATCCGCGTCCTTAATCGCAGATGCGGTATCTTCGGTTGCGATATCCGCCAATCCTTTTGCTTCAATTTTCGCTAAAACATCCGGATCGGTGTCCACCGCTGTAACCATTGCAGGGCGGTTTTCTGCACTCTTTAACGCCTTTAATACAGAGCCGCCCATGAGACCAATCCCGATAACGGTCAGCCGGATATCCTTTAACGCTCTAAAGTCATCCATGGATGCTCTTACCCTCTAGATTGGCGAGCACCTCGATATCCGCCATCAGTTTTTCAAATTTCTTGGGTTTCAGCGACTGCGGTCCGTCAGACAATGCCTTTTCGGGTGCGTCGTGCACCTCAACCATCAAACCGTCCGCTCCGGCGCTGACCGCGGCTTTGGCAAGCGGCGGCACCATCCACCATTCGCCGCCCGCGTGTGACGGATCAACGATAATCGGCAAGTGGCTCTTTTGTTTAATCACCGGCACTGCACTGACATCCAGCGTGTTGCGTGTGTATTTTTCAAACGTACGGATACCGCGTTCACACAGGATGACATCAGTGTTGCCTTCTGCGATAATGTATTCCGCACTCATCAGCCATTCTTCCATGGTGGCGGATATCCCGCGTTTTAACATAATCGGTTTTTTTACCTTGCCGAGCTCTTTTAGCAGCATGAAGTTCTGCATGTTGCGCGCACCGACCTGGATAATATCCACCGTATCAACAAAACGGGGAATCATATCAATATTTAAGACCTCGGATACAATTAACAATCCTGTCTCTTTTTTTGCGCTGACCAGATAATCCAATCCCTCTTCGCCAAGGCCCTGGAAGCTGTAAGGCGATGAGCGGGGTTTGAATGCGCCGCCGCGTAAGTATTGTGCGCCCGCAGCTTTTACCTGTTTCGCAATATTAATGACCTGTTCTTCGCTTTCCACCGCGCACGGCCCCGCCATAATCGCAAGCTCTTTGCCCCCGATTGTATGGTCGCCGATTTTAACAACAGTGGGTTCCGGATGGAACTGTCGGTTTGCCCGCTTGAACGGTGCGGTCACATGGATGACATTATTAACGATTGGGTTCATCCCGATGATGTTTTCGTTCAGGCTGGTTACATCTCCAATCAGGCCGAGCAGCACATAGTCCTCTCCCTGAGACCGGTCAATACCGAACCCCATTTCTTTTAAGGTGTTCGACAGTTTCTGAATCGCTTCTTCGGGCGTACCCGGTTTAATGACAACAATCATGATATTTTCCTCTCTCAAATTCTTAACTTAAACTAAAAAACGAACTCTGCTATAAGAGTCCGTTTAATGATAATCTTTGTGTTGGATTAACCGCGTTTTTATGCTTTAAGCGGAACTCTTATATTATTTTTTTGGCCAATGCTAAAGTAATAAGCGCTAAAGTAGCCCCTAAAAATAAAATAAAAGTATTCAACAATTGTTCTAAGTCCGCTTTTTATCATGGCTTTCGTCCTTTTGTTGCATCCATCATACGCTATGCAAAAGACGATGTCAAGGTTTGTCATACTGATTTACATATTTCTTACGCGCAAATCTACGTAGCCGAATCCAAAAAAACGTTGATGTTATCAGCGGTTGTCGTGTACAATAACAAGAAGTAAAAGACGATCAGGAGATAGTATGAGAAAAATCAACGATAATTATACGAAATTACAGGCCGGATATCTGTTTTCGACCATGGGCAGGAAAATCAATGATTTTACCGAAGCGAATCCGGATAAGGAAGTCATTAAGCTCGGAATCGGAGATGCCACCCGCCCGCTGGCTGAATCGGTTGTGAACGCGATTAAAAAAGCAGCAGATGAGATGCTGACAGAAGGCGGCTTCCACGGATACGGTCCGGATTTGGGTTATGCATTTTTAAGAGAAGCGATTTTAGAGCATGATTATAAAGCGCGCGGTGTGAGCCTTGAGCTGGACGAAATCTTTATTTCGGACGGCGCGAAGTGCGACACCGGCAATATCCAGGAGATTCTATCCCGTGATTTAAAAGTCGCGGTGTTAGATCCGGTATATCCCGTATATGTGGACACCAACGTAATGGCCGGACGTGCAGGCGACTACGATCCCGCTGCCGGGCAGTATAATAAAATCATCTATATGCCGGCCACTGCGGAAAATGACTTTAAACCGGCACTGCCAAAAGAAACGCCGGACGTGATTTACCTGTGTTACCCGAACAACCCGACCGGCACCACGCTGACCAAGGATGAGCTCAAAGTCTGGGTGGATTATGCACGGGCAAATGATATATTGATTCTGTTCGACGCCGCATATGAAGCATTTATCAGAGACGAAGATATACCGCACTCGATTTACGAGATTGAAGGTGCGGATGAAGTAGCGATTGAATTCCGCTCGTTCTCCAAGACTGCCGGATTCACCGGCACACGTTGCGCCTACTCGGTTGTGCCAAAGAAATTAATGGGTAAAAGCGCTGACGGACGTGAAGTGTCGCTGAACGAGCTGTGGTACCGGCGCTTTTGCACCAAATTCAACGGCGTATCCTATATCATTCAGCGCGGCGCAGAGGCCTGTTACAGCCCTCAGGGCAAGCAGGAACTGAAAGCGATTATCGATTATTATATGGAGAACGCCAAAACCATTAAAACAGGGCTGACCGATGCCGGATTCACCTGCTTCGGCGGTGAAAACTCACCGTATATATGGCTGAAAACCCCGAACGGTATGAAAAGCTGGGATTTCTTCGACGCACTGCTGGGCAAGGCGGCGGTCGCAGGAACACCGGGGGCCGGATTCGGCATTGCAGGCGAAGGGTATTTCAGGCTGACGGCATTCAACACAAAAGAGAATACCAAAAAAGCTGTAGAACGCGTCATCAATATGACCATATAAAAACGGGGCTTTCGCCCCGTTTTTTTTATTCGTTTTACTTAGGAAAACCATCCGGTAATCACATCCGCCAGTGTCCTGAAGAACGGCGTTAAAACCGGAATATCCACTTTACCCGCAATCAGCAGGTAAACGACAACAACGGTCACGACCGCCAACGCCACCTTGAAGATAACGTCGCCGATTTTAACCAGCAGGTAGATAATGAGTGCGAGCGCAAAACCCGCAATCACAAACACCAGCCACTCCGGCATCCCAGCCGGCAGTTTATCCGCCACTGCTTCAGGTATTTCGATTTCAGACGGTATGGTCAGGTTTTTATTCATATTGGTTCCTCTCTTTCCATATAAGCCTTAATCTTTATTAAATAAATTCTTTAGCGCAATTTGAATCCAGGTATCTTCAGACGTTGTTATCTCGTCTTCCGCACCCTCCGGCGGTTCAGTTGGCTCACCGGTAGCCGCAGGCTCTTCTGTTGTTACAGCGTTTTGATTAAAGAGCTTGTCGCGCCATTCCTTCCAGTTAATATTGCCGCCGTTGGTGAATAATAAAATGACAATAATTACGACAATGATAATCCCCAAAAAAGGCACCCCTTTGCGTTTAATCACGCCGATTAAAACCAATGCCGCTATGACGCCGACAAGCATAAACACCAGCCATGCCGGAACAGTATCCCATAACAGACCGCTTTGCATCACTGTTTGTTCACTACCTTCCATGTTTTTCTCCTTAATTCAGCATCTTTTTCAGACACGCTGCCAGCTTTTCCATCTGCTCATCCGTGCCAATTGAGATTCTTAAATAATTATCGATCCGCGGCAGATTAAACCAGCGGACATAAATTTTATTTTCCTTTAATGTTTCAAAGACCTGCTTAGCCGTAATGCCTTCCGGAGGCGCTGCAAAAACAAAATTCGCTTTACTGTCCGGTACCGTACAGCCCAAGCTTCTTAGCGTATCCGTTGTCCAAGTCCGTGTTTTCATGATCCTGTCAGCGATCATCCGATAATATTGGCCGTCTCTTAATGCAGCCGCAGCCGCTTCGCTGGTCATCCGGTTTACCGGATAAGAATTCACGCTGTCCTTAATCCGCATCATTCCGTCAATCAGGGCTTCGCTGCCGACCGCATATCCGGCACGGATTCCGGCCAGGCTCTGCGCCTTTGACAATGTACGCACCACCAACAGATTATCATATTCTGAAACCATGTCAATCGCTGATTCACCGCCAAAGCCCACATAGGCTTCATCCAGAATGACCACATGGTTCGGATTGTTTATTAAAATCAGCTCAATTTCTTTCTTTGTCAGTGCAATGCCTGTCGGCGCATTCGGGTTTGCAATCACCACTCCGGTATCAAGCCCGAAAAACGCTTCAACATTCACCAAAAAGCGGTCGTTTAACGGAATCGTCCTGTACGGAATATCATAAAGGCTCGCCCATACGGGATAAAAACTGTAGGTGATATCCGGCGCAGTCAGTCCGCGCTCAGGGCCGTAAAACGCCTGAAACGCGAACGCCAGCACTTCGTCGCTGCCGTTGCCGCAGAAAATCTGGGATACCTTCACATTGCACAGCGCTGCCGCCGCTTCCCGGAATGCACCGCCAGCAGGTTCGGGATACTTTCTTAAGATTTCTCCGTTTACCGAACTGACCGCCTCAAAGACGCGCGGTGAGGGTGCATAAGGGCTTTCATTGGTGTTCAGCTTAACGATGTCTGTCCCCTTCGGCTGTTCACCGGCAACATACGGGACAATCTCTCTTGTCTTTTTACTCAGTAGGTCTTTCATATCGTTCTCCATTCAGATGACGCTATTATACCTTATATCCACCTGATTTTAAACCAAAACCGCTGTCAATCTTCGGCTGAAATTTATTTGTTTTTTTGTTTTATTTTATATATAATGACTTCATGGAAAAAAAGCGGTGTTCCTGGGCAGACTTATCCGATCCGTTAATGGTCGCGTATCATGACGAAGAATACGGCACAAAGCGCAGCGGACTGGACGCGTACTTCGAAGTGCTGGTGCTGGAATTCTTCCAGGCCGGGCTTTCATGGCGCACGATTCTGCATAAACGGGAAAATTTCCGCCGCGCATTTTATCATTTTGATACCAGACGGGTCGCTGCCATGGACGAAACGGACATTGAGCGCCTGCTGGGCGATAAGGGCATTATCAGAAACAGAAGAAAGATTGAAGCCGCCATAAAAAACGCAAACGCGGCGCTTGCTTTAGAAAAAACACAAGGCTTTGATACCTTTATCAACAGCTTTGATGATCCTGCTTCGCTCTCAAAAGCCCTGAAGGAGAAGGGTTTTTCTTTCGTCGGCGAAACAGTGTGCCAGGAAATCATGACCGTGTTGGGGCTTTTAAAGCCAGCACATGAACCGTCGTGTTTCCGTTATGAGGAATCTTAAGCGCTCAGACGCTTATATATATTTTTTCAAGTTTTGGAGGAAGAAATGCCGGAATTAATCACTCACTACCTTGTCGGTGAGAATGTCATATCAAAGACAAGCGACAAGGATATCAAGCAATTGCTGGAAAGCAGCAAAAAAGAATTTTTGCTGGGGTGCCAGGGCGGAGACCTGTTTTTCTTTTATAATTACGGATTGTTTAAAGACAGAAAGCACGTTCCGGAATTCGGCGACCGCCTGCATGTTGAAAAAGTGGAGGAGTTTTTTGAGGAAGGCTTAAAATACATCAAAGCCCATTACTCAGATTCCCTTTTTGCTTATTTCCTCGGCTATTTAAGCCATTATGCCACCGATAAAGAAGTACACCCATTTGTCTATGAAAAGTCGCAGAACACGACGACAATGCATCATAACATCGAGTTTATGCTGGGCAAGCAATATCTGTTGGATACGCAGGGTCTGAGTGCGGCCGACTTTGATATGGATGCCCCGTTTGACTTCACGCTGTCTGATGACATCATTAATTTTTATATCGTTATGGCAAAATCGCTTTATAACCAGGAACTGACCAAGGCGATGATTAAAAAGTCGAAGCAGGATTTCAGGGACTTTAAGGTCAAAACCCAGCAGCCGTCTGTACAATATAAACTGCTGGCAAAGATTGCACAGCCAGTGGTGAAGTTTGATCCGATGGCACTGGTATATAAAGAGACCAATGACTGGACTTATTTCACCCAAAAAGAATACGCAGACTTTGTAGCCAGCCTCATCAAAGCCATTAAGTATTCAGAAAAGGTCATAAAGGCGGCGCACGCCTTTGTAAATAAAGACCGGGATATCAAAAAATATTTAAGCTTTTTTGACGGAACCGATTTTTGCGGGCGAAAAACCGTATAATAAAAAGCGCCTCCGTGTCCGATACAGGCGCTTTTTTTTGGATTACTTTTCTTGATATATTTTTCTGATTCTTTCGGTCATTTCTTCGAGCGTTATACCGAGTTCTTGATAATACTTCATTTCCTTTGTCAGCTTATCATTGACCAGCTGGTCGCGCTTTGATGCCGCATCCGTCTGTGTAAGGTCAGCGACGAAACAGCCGCGGCCGACCATTGAATAGATCAGCCCCTGGCGCTCCAGTTCCTCCCAGGCCTTTTTTACCGTGATGATGCTCACCCGAAGCTCCAGCGCTGCCGTCCTGATCGGCGGCAGGCAGTAGCCGCTTTTCAATTCTCCTTTGAGAATCTGAGCGCTTACCTGCTCGAATATCTGCTGATAAATCGGCTTGTCCGATGTGTTTGAAATAATAATATTCATTATATGTCTATTTTTTCAAAGCGTTTCGCCGCCATTTGATACCCGGCTGTTGTGGTCAGCAGAAAAATCACAATGCCAGCCGCAAGCACCACAAGCTTTCCATATCTGCATCGCTGGATCCGGCGTGTCGAGCGCCGCATGCGCCCACGGAACCAAAAAGACAAAGAACTCAACTCCCGTCGCAAAAATCAAAGCGGCAAAAGTCGCAATAATCACCGGCATACCCAGCTTATACCGGTTTTATAGTACATCGGGAAGAAAATCAGATTAAACAGGCCGTACATCATCAGCACAAAGCCGAAGAAAGCCGCGTTCGGGTCCATCAACTGGTTCTGCCCTTTATACATCTTGAAATTAATGATGCCGAATATCACCGCCACCAGAAAATGTATCAGCTCAATGACCCCGATTGAAATCACACGCGCCTTAACGATGTCACGCTTTCTGACGGGCAGCATCACCGAGAATCCGATATCATTCTGGGACTTGCAGGTAGCGAAAATATTTGAAATCGTGATATAGAACACATATGACAGGGCGACGAAATAAACCCAGCTGGGAATCAGAAGCAGTGCGCCGAAAAGCGGCACCAGATAGAACAACGGATTAATCGCCAGGCGAAATTCCTTATACAGTAAATTCTTCATCTTTCCCCTCCTGTTTTGCGTAATAAATCATGATTTCTTCCAGGTTCGGCGCATCCAGCACCAATCCGTCTTTTTCTTTAATTGCATCTGTTTTAATAAGTCCGGTGAATCCGAATGCATTTGTTTTATACGAAATCAGCATCTTCTTAATCTGGTCCAATTTCTCCATTGGGCCTTTCACCAGCCGGTAGGCCTGAATCAGGTCATCTTTAGAACGGCTTTCTATGATCCTTCCGTTGTCGATATAGGTGATGTAATCCGCACATTTTTCAAGGTCGCTCGTAATATGCGTTGAAAACAGAATGCTCTTTTCACCGTCCGCAACCAGTTCCTGAAACAACTCCAACAGGTCGTCGCGCGCAACCGGATCAAGCCCGCTGGTGGGTTCGTCCAGTAAAAATAGCGTGGCATGGTGTGACATCGCCAGCACCAGTGAGAATTTCACCCGCATGCCGTCCGACAGTTCTTTTAACTTTTTATCCGGGCTGAGTCCGAACCGTTTCATATAGCCGTAATAAACCGCATCATCCCACTGGTCATAAAAACGTTTCATGACGTCGCTGATGTTTTTCAGCGTATTGTTTGGCATAATAATCCGTTCCGCCGAACATAAATCCGATATGCTGCTTTAGTTTTATCTCATTTTCTTTAAATGGCTGCCCAAGCATCTCGACTGTGCCGCTGTCCGCTTTAGTTGTATTTAAAATCAGCTTTAACGTTGTGGTTTTTCCTGCACCATTTGCGCCGATAAAGCCCATGATATATCCTTTTTCCAATTCGAACGACACATCTTTCAAATGAAAGGTCTCATATCGCTTATTCAGTTTCTGAACCGTAAGCATTGACATTAGATCCTGCTCCTTTATATTGTATATATAGTATATACACAATATACCTGATTGAAATGTCTTTGTCAATAAAAAAGAATAAAAAAACCACCGCTTCAGCGGTGGCTTTTTCGAAAAATATTTTTAAGAGGGATGGTTTTGTTAAGAAAATTAATTCTTGTATTATTTATACGCCAATAATATGAATTCCAAACGACTAAATAATTAACAAACTGTGAATTGTAACCCTCTTTTACTTTTCATAGGCTTCGAGTATCTCCGCAAAATACAACGTATGGAAGTTGCGCTCGGGATAAACCCCTTCCAGAATCTCACGATCCACAAAACCGCGCTCAGCCAAATCCGTTCGATATAGTATACGGCATTCAAACACGATTCCGCTGTCCGCGATATGCGGGACACTGACAGATTTGGATGCTTCCATTGTCAGTTTCAGTTCTTTTATCTTATCCACATCTCTGCCCGACTTTGTACCGCAAAGTGAGATGGCCTTGCCCATCTGGCCGGGTTTTGGGAAACAAACCGTACATTCGGTACCCGCTTCCATCAATTCATGCGAGTAGCGCGAAAAGCGCACCGGAATGGTAATCACCGGTTTGCGCCACATAATACCGATGCTTCCCCATCCGATGGTCATCAGGTTTGGTTTATCTCCGCTGACCAAAATCGCACTCTTATCCAGGCTTTCCAATGCTTTTTGTGATAGTTTTAAACGTTCGTCCATTATGGTCCTCTTTCATTATCTCAATTTTAAATTTTCTCTTCATCAATTATCTCGATTTCAAATCGGTCGAATATAACCGGCTCGATAAAATCCGCCGGATAAAATACTGTCCGCCGGAAATCGTCCAGTTCTGTTTCGTGTTTGGATAAAATCACCGGTTTCCCGATATCAAATTCTCCGCATGCCAGAAAAATCAGTTCTTCGATACGCATATCGTCGTTTTCCAGTATCTTATCTAAAACGATCTTATTATTTTTTTTAATCAATGCCCAAATTTTCATGCCAAATGCTCCCTTGTTGTTGATTTATACTATAACACAACTGTGGAATGATGCAACTGTTTACAAAAAAGCTACGGTTGGTTTAGTTGACTTTTATGGGTATGCCGATATAATAATTAATGACACTTTAAGAAAGAAAACGGTGATTGAAATGGTGACAAGAAAAAAACCGCTGATTATAGTGCTCGCGGCAGTACTGTTGGTGATGTCCGTGCTTGTGTTCACATCATGCGGCAAAGAGCCCGAACCGGAGCCTACGCCCACGCCGACACCCGCGCCGACGCCGGCACCAACACCCGAAACCTCTATGTCGCATATTATCAACAGAGGCCAGCTGGTCGTCGCGGTTGAGGCGGCTCATCCTCCATATATTTATGTGAAACGTACTAACGGTGCGTTCGAATACTGCGGACCGGAGTATGAACTTGCAAAGGCGGTTGCAGAAGATCTGGGTGTTGATCTGGTCATCAAAGACGTAAAAGCCGACGATATCTATATCGGGCTGGACCTTGGGCTTTACGACCTTGCGGTAGCCAATATTACTCCGACTGATGAAATGCGTTTGGATGCTGATTTTTCGACCGAATACTTCAAAGAAGAATATCCGCTCATGATCAACAAGGAGTTTGTAGGTGAGTACACCGACCTTAACTCCTTCAAGGATAAACGCGTCGGTTGCCCTGCGGCGGACCACGCAGTATTATCTTGCTAAAGACCAAATCTGGTATCCGCGCATGAAGGCATATGAGACCGAAACCATTATGATTGACAATCTGATGACCAATTATTTGGCGGCCATTTGCATGGAGTCTTACCGTGCCCGGTACTACATTGATAAATACCCCGACCTTACCTACTTGGGCATAGCGCTATCCGATGAAGATGCCAGCGGAACTGCGGTCGCGATTCCAAAGGGACAATCGGATATGGTGGAATATATCAATAATCTGATGACCGAATGGGCGGAGGATAACTTTCTGCTCAAGGAACTCGGTATCAGTGAAACAGATTACAGCAAGAACTCTTTAGAAATTGATAATGCCTGCAGCGACTACCTTGGCATTCTATACGGCAAATAATAGGATTCGTTTTTCCAGCCGCATATTCCTGCGGCTTTTTTTTATTTGCCCGCTTCCTGCCCTCTGGTTTTTTCATCCCCGGATATACTATACTAAAACCATCATGAATGAGAAAAAGCAGCGGATACTGGATGCGGGTCTTAATGAATTTTCAGCAAGCCGATATGAAGACGCATCCCTCAACCATATCATTGAACAGGCGGACGTCAGCAAGGGGACGTTCTATCATTACTTTGCCGATAAAATGGCGCTTTATCTTGATCTTGTTGAGCTGAGTATCCATAAAAAAACCGACTATATCAACGCACTGCTTGACCCGGCCTACCGGTTCAATCCCGAAGACGACTTTTTTACCATGTTAAAAAAACAAACCATGGCTGACATTGGTTTTTTGCGCACCGAGCCGGTCTATTATCATTTCACGATGCGGATAGCAGCCGAAGAAGACCACGTTAAATCAGCGGTCAGAGAAAGGCACGGCTGGCGTTTGGACGGCGGCGTAGCGGATATGATTGAAATCGCCTACTTAAAGGGCGAATTCAATACTAAATTCCCCTAAAGGCTTTGTGAAGAACATCTTGTCCCACTTAACCCGGAGCTATGAGCCGTTGCTCTTTCCAAAAGAAAAAGAAGCCAGCCCCGAAGCCATCGAGGCGGTTATTGAATTGTATTTTGAATTTTTAAAACACGGATTTGCTTCTAATCGATAGGCCACTGTAAATGAATAGGCAGATCTTTTAAATTCCATTCGCAAATTTCCAAAATCACCGATATCTACCCCCTGCTGAATCGCATAGTCAATATCGTACGGCGCAGCGCGCAAATATTCCACTGAATGAAAACTCTCAGAAAAGAAATCAATTTCAAATATAAAAAATGAATCACGAAAAACAACTGCGTCCATATTTTGGATTTCATTTGTTGTCCTGATTTCCATCGCATCTTTATCGACAATAGGACGCTCAGAAGTGAAAGTTTTGTCAAAATCATATTTCCACTTGCGTATCTTTGATACTGCTTGCCGGGAACCAGCATGCTGGCCAATACGCCGCTGAAATTATCTTCATCGTGCGTTTGAGAACCGTGCTGAAATCCCGATATGTCATTTCGGGCAATAGTTCCTGCGTCCTTCTTCATCATTTCATTATATCCGACTAGCGCCGCATAATTGTTCCAATGCGTTATCCATTTTAAAATATAACATTCGGTCTGATTTTGCCGCCGTCAGTTCATCGCGGACATCCACATAGTGAATGCCGTATTCATCCCATTGCATTATATAACCGTGTCATAACACTTGGAGAATCCGGTTCCGGATAGCGATCCGGCAAATATTCCGGATATATTGTCACTTTGGATGGCGGTGATATAAAGAAAAATGCAATGCCTGCTTGTTCCATTTCATCCTGTACCGCCTTTAATCGCTGGCAGACAATATCAATATTTTCGTCCGACATTTGATTGATTCTTGTATAATCGTTTATGGTTAAGTCATAGTATAAGAAGCCGTCTTTGCCGACCAGCACATTTCTATCGGCTGAAGTATGAAACAAATGCGTCAACCATCTTGGCATATGCCGTGACAAAATACGGGCCGTAACGCAAAGTTATCCTTAAAATAAGCATCAAAGTCCTCTGTTGAAGCCCATATTGATATCATCATCAAACAGCTTGGGTGCCGGGGCTAAGTTCCGCCGTTCATAGTTTATGGATTTTACACCGAACAGCATTAATACCGATGGTATCAGGCAAACGGAAAGAAATATGATGATATAAATAAGCAAGAATTTTTTTTTCATTTTTTCTCCTTAACCGTTAAAATCTGAAGTAGATAAACGGATTAAATGTTGCCGAAGAAATATTGAGCACACATAATAAAAACAGCACCAATGTGACGCCATAGCTAATCCGCTCCAATGCAAGGCTGTGTTTTTCTCCGTATACGGTTTTGATTTTCGGAACCAGCGGAAATGCCGCAATCACTCCAATGATAGTAAGTGTAATCATAAACGGCGTCAAAATATCTGCCATCATCACAAGCAGAAGCTCGTGTTGCACCCGCCGCTGAACATTTTAACAATAAAGTCCACCGCATATGACATGCTCTCCGCTCGGAAAATTGTAAAACCGACTACGAACACAAAAGCAGAATACACATGGCGCAGCGGCCTCGGCCATTTTATCCGGCACCAGCACTTTATAAGTTTCAAGCAGCAGGAACAATCCGTTAAACAAGCCCCAGATTAAAAAGTTCCATGCCGCGCCGTGCCAGATACCCGTAAAGAAGAACACGATGGTCATGTTGATACCGGTACGAACAATTGCCCTTGCGATTGCCGCCCAGCGGGATATATAAATATTCTTTGAACCATGTTGAGAGTGAAATATGCCACCGCCGCCAGAATTCCTTAATACTCTGGCTGATATACGGATAGTTGAAGTTTTCTTTCAGTTCAAACCCGAACATCCGCGCCAGCCCGATGGCCATATCTGAATAACCCGAAAAATCAAAGTAAATCTGAAGCGCATAGCACACCGCCCCGATCCATGCAATCCCTGACGACAGCCCTGTGGCTTTCATGCCGAAAACTTTATCCGCTACCGCACCCACGGTGTTGGCAATCAACAGTTTTTTGGACAGCCCGACAATAAACCGCCGCACGCCGGTGAATACTTTTTCAACGGACATGGTGCGATGGTGAATCTGATCCGCGATATCATGGAATTTTACGATTGGCCCGGCAATCAGTTGCGGGAAAAATGAAATATAGAGCGCAACATTTAAAATGCTCTTTTCAGAATACGTCTTGTCACGATAAACATCAATGATATAGGACATCGCCTGGAAGGTAAAAAACGAGATTCCAATCGGCAGTGGAATCTGCGGCACCGAAATTGATGTGTGCAAAATCCCGTTAATATTGTCCACAATAAAATTGGTATATTTAAATACAATCAAAAGCGCAAGGTTAAGCGCGACCGCAACCGCAACAAGCCATCGCTTTGATTTATCGTCCTTCGCCCCGCCGATCCACCGCGCAAACAAATAGTTCATCACGATGGAAAACGCCATAATAAATACAAAGAGCGGTTCGCCCCATGCATAAAAGACCAGGCTTGCCGCCAGTAACAATATATTACGCGCTTTGCTCTTCAGCGGCAGATATAATAAAAAGACGACTGGAAGAAAAATAAATAGAAATGTTGTGGAACTAAAAACCATATGTCTCCGCCTTAAAACTTAGTATGTCGAATATTAAGAATTACGATTGCTTGCGCTGTAAAAGCTGAACTCTATAACCGTTTCACCGTCCATGATAAAGTACAGGCAGGGTGAACTGGTATCTTCCGGCGTCCCCTCAGGCGCAATCACCAGCATGCCGCCGCCAAGGTCGGTATAGTTCTCGCCGTATGCCGCTTTTATGTCGTCAAGTGTTGAACCGACGGTGATGCCTTTGTTGGTGCTATAAGCATCAGACGAAATATATATTTCATCGATTTTATCAATATCATCCAGCGGATAAGTATAGATATCGATTCCGTTATATGAAAACGACTTATCCATCCCTACATATGCGCAACTGGCGGCTTCTTTATAATTATAATCATCGCCCAATGCGCTGATCAGCGCAGACGCGTCCGAATCCAGTTTAAATGATTCGCCGTTATAAGAAAAGACAAGATCATCTTCGGTAAAGCCGTTCTGCCCGCCGCATGCGGCCAGAATCATGATTAAAAATATGCCGATTAACGGCAATAAGCCTTTTTTCATTTATTTAAACCTCAATATGGATTTCCCTCTTATTACTTAACGCTCATTTTACCATAGCTAACCTGTTTATTCAACGGATTGTTTCGGGTTAAACTCACCATGCCAGAGCTTGAATAAAATCTTAAGTAAATTTAAATTCCCTTTGATCGGACTGATTTTGGTCGGTGTTTTTCCGGTCTTTGGATATTCCCGAATCACCGGTACCTCACAGGTTTTCATGCCGAGCTGGCTGGCCCGCACCGAAAGATATGCCAGCAGTTCATATGTGACAAATACTTCCCTGAGGGGCTTCACGTCCGGGTGTGTTAAATACTGATTTGAATATGCGCGGAAAGCATTCGTCGTATCCGTGAACTTTTCGCGAGCTATCGCTGAAATGACCGGCGCATGAACGAGCCGGACCGCCAGATGGCGCGATAAGGGTGTGTTTATACCCTGTCCGCCTTCAATATAACGCGAACCCTGAACAAAGTCATATCCCTGTTTCAGCTTTTCAATCATCAGCGGCACAGACTCGATGCTGTCCTTATTGTTGCCGTCAACAGTGAGGATGCCGTCATAACCGCGCTCCAGCGCAAACCAAATTCCCATACGCAGCTGTGCGCCCTGTCTTCCGGCATCTTTTTTCACCAGCAGCGTATTGACGCCCAGCGTTTTCAGCTGTTTTTCTTCTGTGCATCCGTCAGTCGAATCGCCGTCGCAGATGATGATGTCACAAAGCGTATCGACCTTTGCATCTTTCGCGCGTTTCAGTTCGGCGATGATGCGCTCCCCTTCGTTGATGATCGGGATCAGCAGGCAATAGGCCGACTGCTTTTTGTGATATTCATATGCTTCAAACCGCGGAACACCCGCCTGTGCCTCGAATGTCTTCATCCAAACACCTCTGTTACATATGCCATCACGTCTTCCGTAATCTGTCTGTCTCCCGGGTTTTTCATCTCAATTGATACAAAGCCCTGATATCCGTTTTCTTTCAATAGCGCCGCCATTTCGCTGTGCTGGCTGCATTTCGTGACCGGTACCAAGAACGGTTCGGAAATATGGATATGATTCACGAGGTTCAGATTCTTTTCGATTACCGATAAATCCTCCTTGTTCTGGATAATCGTCCCAAAATCGACGTTGACTTTAAAACCGTTGCTTTCGATTTGCTCTGCCAGTTCAAACGCGTCTTTTGTCTCGTTTATATAATTTGTGTTGTAAATCTCCGGATTCGGTTCGACCGAAAAACACGTGCCGTTTTCTTCAGCGTATTGCGCTACCGCTTTGAACCACTCAACTCCTGCGCTCAATTCACTTTCATTGGTCAGCTGCCGGTTTTTGGGCGATCCGAACACCAGATTGCCGCAATCTAAAACACGTGCAAAATCAATCGCCTTTTGGGTATACGCCATCAACGCCGCCCGCTCTTCATCACCGAAGAACAACCGCTCGCTGCGCCCGTACCAAATCGACTGCATGGACGATACGATCATTTCGTTCTCATCCGCCGTCTGCTTAAACACCGCTGTCTGTTCTAAGTGGTCATAAGGGTTAACCTGAATCACACGCGTCGGCGCTACTTCAATGCCCTGAAATCCGTATTTTTTAAGTATGCCCCACATGGCAGCGTCATCTTCCGCGCCCCATGCGATATTGGATATCGATCGTCTCACACGCTGTCTCCTCTTGTCTCGGTTTTGATATATTGACTGATCTGCTCCAACAGATACGGTTTGTTATCAATATACCCGTCTTCCCCGCCGAATACATCATCATAGACGGTCTTAAAGTCATAATTCGGGACAGGCCTGTTCAATTCATTGGTGAATGTCTCCCCTGTTACCATATGATACACTTCTGCCGCGTTGACCGGCGGCGTTGCCAAATTAAGCGTTTCCATACCCGCTTTCAGCGCCGTGTTGATATCCGCCCATAAGCGTCCAAGATGATAAAACTGGAAGGACGCCCGGCTGTCGGTAAAATTCAGCGCCGTGAACCCCAGCGATTGCAACGTCTGTTTCAGGGCCTTGCGTGTTTCGTCCGAAATTTCACCGGTTTTATAAAAACCATTGTCCTGAAGCAGATATTCTTTTTTAATCAGATCGCTTTTCTGCGACAACTCGTCATATTTTTGCTGGTTCAGCATGGAAGGAATAATATGAATTAAATCATAGATAAAGTTCTTTTTGAGCCCGTGCCCGAATAATCCGGGCAGGCGAATAATCAACAGTCTGTCAAAGTGTTCGCGGTTTTCCCGCGCCCAGTCTTCCAGCCTCAGGCGGTTCAGCCCGTACGGCTCCAAACCTTCGGTTTCCATCTTGGAATTTTCGTCCACATTTAAAGGCTCACGGTAAACATCAATCGTCGAAATCAACACCAGCGATTTTGGCGCGATTGCTTCAATATTTTGGATTGCGCCGTTAATAACCGCCGCATCCTTTTCCGGATTCGTGTTCGCAATAAATTTCTGCGCCGGAACGCCGGCATAAACCAATAAATCCGGCTTCGTGCCGTATGCGTCCTGAATATTCTTGGAATTGTATTTTGCATTAAACTTATGCTGTAAGCATAAATTCGATCCGACAAATCCGGTATAACCGACAATTGCATCCATTTCGTTTTCTCCGCTGTCCTTCTATAGTCTAAACGTATTCTAGCATAAAACCCTACCCCGCACAATAAACAAGGCGCGGTAACTCCGGCCGTTCAGCTTGAATCGACAGGATTCCCATCTTGAAATGTTTTGGTATTTTGTGTATGATTACGTTAGTTTTTTTTATGGGATGGAGTATCTATGGCAAAATCAAAAAAGCGCCTGTTATACTGCGCTTCGACCAACCGGCATATACAGCATTTTCACCTGCCTTATATTACTATGCTCGAAAAAATGGGAATTACAGTGGATATACTGGCCGCCGGTTCTGATGCCGACTTCCCGAACCATGCCTTTTTTAATATTCCGTTCAGCAAGAGCATCACATCCCCAAAGAACTTGTCTAATATTTTAAAAATCAGAAAAATCATCAGTCAGAATCAATATGACTATATCATATTAAACACGGCTCTAACCGCTGCACTGGTGCGGCTGGCGATTCCAAGCCGCTTAATTAAAAAAACGCTGGTTATCAACATCTGCCACGGTTATTTTTTCGGCAAAGGCTTATCCGCCCGCAGAAATTTCATTTACAGAACAATTGAAAAAATACTCAGCAACCGCACGGACTTTATCGTCACCATGAATGGTGAGGACGACGAATACGCCAGGCATCTGAAGCTTTCCAAACACGGCGTGGTCTTCGTGCACGGCATGGGGTTTCATGCCGAAAAATTCAGTTTTGAACCGTCTAAGTCAAAAGCAGGCCGGCCGGTATCGCTGTTTTATGCCGCCGAGCACAGCGCACGCAAAAACCACACGGTATTGCTGCACGCTTTAGCCGGTGCGGTCAGTCAAGGTGCAGACCTGAACCTGTCGCTGGCAGGAGACGGAAAGCTGTTGGAAGCCAATCAGCAGCTTTGCAAAGCCCTTAAAATCAGCGATCGCGTTCAGTTTCTCGGCTATATCGAAAACATCGTATCCGAGTATCAGAAACATGATTATGTGGTCAGCACTTCTAAAATCGAAGGCCTGCCCTTTAACATCATGGAAGCGCTCGCCTGCGGACTGCCGTGCATTGTCAGCGATATCAAAGGGCACCGTGATCTTGTCGCCGACGGCGATAACGGCTATGTGTTTGCGTTGGACGATACAAACCGTCTGACTGATATATTATGCGGATTATCTAACACAGACAGCGCTTTTCAGGCGATGCAAAAACGCGCAGCTGCTTCGGTTAAACCTTATACGCTTGACGCGGTTAAAAAAGAATTCCAGGAATTATTTGACACGATCTTAAAATAAACGGACAGGAGACACCATGCTTTTTAACAGTTTGGATTTTATCGGCTTTTTAATCATCGTACTGCCGCTGTATTTTATTCTGCCCCATAAGTTCCGGTGGGTACTGCTTTTGCTGGCCAGCTATATATTCTATATGAGCTGGAACTATACCTACATCGTGCTGATTTTATTCACCACGACCGTGAACTACCTGATGGGTATTTTAATGGGACGCTCAAAAACCAAGCGTGCGCGGAAAGCTTTCCTTTTAATCGGGCTGATTTCCAGTCTCGGGGTACTATTTGGTTTTAAGTATCTAAACTTTATGATCGATATCGTCAACGGCGCACTCCAGATTGTCCGTGTGGATTACAGTTTTTCCAGCATGAACATTCTTCTTCCTGTCGGAATTTCGTTTTTTACCCTGCAGACCCTGTCGTATACCATCGACGTTTATATGGGTAAAAAGTCAGTCGAAAAGCACTTCGGTATCTTTGCGCTCTATGTTTCGTTCTTCCCCCAGCTGGTTGCAGGCCCGATTGAACGTTCGGAGCACTTGCTGCCGCAGTTTTATGAAAAACAAAAATTCGATCCGGACCGTTTCAGGACAGGACTTTATAAGATGCTGGCCGGATTCTTTATGAAGATGGTGGTGGCGGACCGTCTTGCAATTGCCGTGGATAAGGTCTACCGCACGCCGGAAGAGTTCGCCGGCCTTACTATGATTATCGTGACCATCGCTTTCGGTATCCAGATCTACTGTGACTTTGCCGGTTATTCGCTGATTGCGATCGGCACTGCTGAAATCATGGGCATCCGTCTGATGAAGAACTTTAATTCGCCTTATTTGGCGACCAACATCCGCCAGTTCTGGGAGCGCTGGCATATCTCGCTCACCACCTGGCTCAGAGACTATATCTATATCCCGCTCGGAGGCAACCGCAAGGGCGTGCCCCGGCAGTATCTTAACATCTTTTTGGTATTCGCCATCAGCGGGCTGTGGCACGGCGCTTCGTTTGCGTTTGTGCTGTGGGGCGTGCTGCATGCGATCTACCAGATTATTGAGCGCGCCAGCCGTCCGGTGACCGACCGTTTCCGTCTGAGTAAAAAACGCGGCGTACGCATCACTTTTTTGACGGTTTCCTATATCATCACCATGGTAACGGTCATGCTGGCATGGGTATTCTTCCGCTCCGGAACACTGCCAAAGGCGCTTTATATGTTTGGGCGCATGTTCGACTTTAAATCTGTCGCATTAACCGCAGATAACATTCTGCCCTGGCTGGATACGCCGGAGCAGATTGTAGCGCTGATTGCGGTCGTGGCACTGACCATTGTCGAAATTGTCAACACCAAAAAAAATATGGTGGTATGGCTGGAAGAACGGCCGCTGGCACTGCGCCATACGTTCATCGTGCTGATGATCATGATTATCATCGTATTCGGCATTTACGGGGAATATGCGGTGACCCAGTTTATCTATTTCCAATTCTAGCGGAGGGCTGTTATGCGTTTAAATCAACATCAGAAAAAAGGGCTGCTGCGCGGCGCAATCATAACCGTTATTACGCTGGTACTGATTGTTGCGTTTGGTTACGTGCTTTGTATGCGCGTACCTGAAAGCTATTATAATATCCAGCGCTTTTATGAAGCGGACGACAATCTTGACGTTTTAATCGTCGGTAACTCTCATGGTATCTCCGCTTTCAGTACGCCGGTCTTTGAGGAAGAAACCGGACTGGATGCGTTCAACATCAGCACCACCAACCAGACGGTCATGAGCGGTGCGCTTTTGGTTGAAGAGGCTTTGAATCTCTACAATTTGGATACAGTCGTGATTGAAACCTTCTCCATGCTCTATCCCCAGCCGTCAGACTTTAACTATTCCAAGATGCTGACATCGGATACTACGGTATTCCGGTCGCTGAAAAATCCGGAGCTTAAGTTCCGCGGTATGATTCAGCAGCTCGGCATGAGACGTAAATTTGACGCCCTTCTGCCTGTATTTAAGGACCACGCAAACTGGAAGTCACCGAAACAATGGCATCTGAGATTCTTGGCCCTGAAGCTTCAGCAGGAAGAGCGGGATGAATATAACGGCAAGCATATCGACGGTTACCGGCTGATTCCATATGTCATGCGCCAGGAGCAATATGACCAATACCTTGAATACCAATACACCTTTGATTTGAGTATTATGAAGAGCAGCCAGGCACAATGGGACCGCGTGATTGCGCTTTGTGAAGAAAAAGGCGTTAACGTCGTGTTTGTAACCGCTCCCTGGCTGGACCGTTTTATCGCAAACACCAACTATGACGCAATCAAGGAATCGTATGACGCCTATTTCGCCTCACGCAATGTGGCGTATCTCGATATGAACGGGATTGATCTGGGGCTTACTTTTGAGCATTATTCCAGCGAAGATCCAAGCATGAACCAGCACTTAAATGAGACGGGCGCAGGAATTGCCACCCGGTATTTCAGCGACTGGTATAACGAACAGTTTGAATAACAGAAAGTTAATGAATATATGAGTATACTTGCCCTTGCTATTACGGCGATCGCCTTAGCGATGGACGCCTTTGCAGTATCGCTCGCAACCGGACTCGCATCAAAGGAACATGCCGCGCGAAACGCTGTTCGGTGCGGCCTCGCATTCGGATTTTTCCAGGCCGCTATGACCGCGATCGGTTGGCTGGTCGGTCGGGTTTTATATACGTTTATCCAGCCATTCGACCACTGGGTAGCGTTCGGTCTGCTCGTCTTTATCGGGGGAAAAATGATCTATGATTCCCGAAAGATTGAGGCGCTGAAGCCGCTTGTCCAGTTCCATATGCTGCTGGCGCTGGCGCTGGTCACCAGCATTGACGCGCTGGCCGCGGGGTTAAGTTTTTCCTCGCTCGGTTCCCCCATATTACTGCCTGCCGGTTTAATCGGTTTTGTAACCTTTGTATTGTCTTACGGCGGGGTCAGGCTGGGTGCGGTGCTCTCCAATGTCGAGACGCTGGAAAAGTATGCGGACATCATCGGCGGTGTCGTTTTAATCGCGATCGGCATCAATATCCTTGTCACGCATCTGATGATGGGGGTATAATCCAGAAAATTAAGAACCGCCCTTCACCCGTTTTAACCGGATTAGAGCGGTTTTTTATTGTCTTTTTCTATGCGCTTTTTTGTATATCTTTGCCTTTGACTTTAAAGAAATAGATACTTAACGGCCAGAAAAGAATTGCAAATGTCGGGTATACCGCCCAAATATGATGCGGCGTGGTGATATAATTCAAAACGGCAAAGAAGATAATCGTAATCACAGTCCCCCAGATTGACAGGGCAAAATATTGTTTTCGTGTTCCAAAGTATGCGCCGATTACCCCCCACGCAAATGCATAAAGCAAATAGATACTCCAGAAATAACCCGGGCTCAGCAATATGTTTATTGCGCCGTAATAAATCAGAAAAACCACCATACTGCCAAACAAGAAAGCCAGGCTTTTTGCTTTTTCTTTAAGCGCCAGCGTTACCGGCCACCAGACGGCAGGCGGAATCAGATAGAGATACCACGGATGCACCTCCGGTGTCAGCATGAAATAAACGAAAACATGGTATCCGATAATGGCCACTGCACCGATAACCGCAAAGGCGACACTTCCGGCTTTCCGCCCCAAGGCCTGGCACAACGGCCACCAGATGAAATAAAACACTGTCCACGGAAACCAGACCGTCTGCGGAGTATAAATCAGATTAATAACCGCAAGCAGGATCACCGTAAGTGCACTCATCAGTACGGCATAAAGCGTCATCGTCTTTTTCTTGGCAAGAAACATACTGAGCGGCCACCACAATACCGCATAGGCAGGATAAACAAACCAAAGCGTATGCGGTGACGTCTGCCAGTTAATCAGTGCAAAAAATACCATCAGATACAATGCGCCGATGATAGAAAACAGTTTATAGCGTTTTTCTCCACATATAATCAGGCTGAGAGGCCACCAGAGCACTGCAAAAGCCGGGTAGATAAGCCATAGAAACTGCGGGGATGTCGTCAGGTTCAGCCATACAAAAAATGCAATAGTCCATAAGGCGCCCACAATCGAAAAGAGTCGGTACCGCTTTTCACCGCAAAGAATCTGCGCCAGCGGCCACCAGAGCACTGCGAAGATTGGAAAGCCGGCCCAAGGAAACTGCGGTGATGTCACCGTATTCACTAAAATCATAAATCCGGCGATCAGAGTGGTGCCGGCAAGCGGCATTACATATTTGCCCTTATGATTTGCGGCATAAATACCGAGCGGCCACCAAAGCACTGCAAACGCGGGATAAATGAACCACGGATGCGACCATGATGTCAGCCAATTGACTAAAACCAAAAAAGCAATGATAAGAACCGCAGAGGCAACTGAAAAACTCAAAGATTTGTTTTTCATCTTCATCCCCGCTTTCGGTTATTCAGCCAGACAAAGACCATGCTTAGCGGCCACCACAACACTGCAAATGTCGGGTAAACAAACCAGATGATACACGGCGAATAATAAAAGTTAATAAACAAACAAAGGCCGATAATCAGTGCGCTCGCCCAAATCGAGAACCACAGGCGGTTTGCGTAATTGACTGGCTTATGGTAAGGCTTATTGTTTGGTGTTAAGCTGCTTTTAATTTCGCTTACGTCGCCCAGGTCAACCAGGCTTTTATTGATTGCGTCTTCTTCCGCTTTCCCTTGTTCCATCAGGTCCTGTACCTTCTCTTCAAGGTTCATGACCAGTTCCTGAATAATCTCTGTCTTTTCAGCGCTGTCCTGTATATCGCTGAACAGGCTTTCAACGTATTCTTTAATTTTTTTCATTTTTACCTTTACCCTCCATTAATAAATCAATAATCCTTTTGGTTTCTTTCCATTCGCTAACTTTTTCCTGATAAAAAGCGTTGCCCTGCTCAGTGATTTTGTAGTACTTTCTTTTTCTGCCATGTGTAATCTGTCCCGAGTAAGAGACGATATATTCGTTTTTTTCCAGCCGCTGAAACACCGCATACAGCGTTGCCTCTTTGATCTCGAAGGTATTGTTGGTCCGGACACTGATCTCCTTAGAAATCTCATACCCGTACCGGTCCTTCTCGATAATTAATTTTAAGATGACGGCGTCCAGGTGCCCGCGTATAATATCACTGCTAATCATGCGCTGCCTCCTTTTCATAATTTGTCAAATTACTCTATCAGATATTGTTATAACTCTATCTGTCAGAGTAATTATAGTTTTTATTACTCTATCTGTCAAGGTAATTCTTCCGTTGGTAAAAATAGGGCTGTTGATACTGATTCACGAATTTGAAGGGAAACTTTTTTCTTTATCCAAAATAAAAAGCGCTCCGAATCCGGAGCGCTTCACTATCGTTTCAATTAATTATTTTTCATCCTCTTCATCGTCATCATCAGACCCAAACAGATTATCAACTTCACGCTTGACAGAGTCCGACAAGTCACCCCAGGTTTCTTTCGCTGCACCCTTTAAGCTTGCATAGGTTTCCTTCCAAGCTTCTTTCCTCGCTGCTGTTTCTTCGGACTGCTTAAACGCTTCGATGTCCGCTTTCAGCGTTTCAAAGTCCTCTTTAACCGAGTCAACCCCTTTGTCCACCGCTTCCTGTGCTTTCTTTACACCTGCTTTGATATCCGCTTTTAATTCATCAAATGTTTTCATCGTATTCACCTCAAATAAGCTTATTCTTTTGTTTCTTTGGACGCTTCCGCATTTTTCTTCTGTTTCTTTTCTTCTTTTTCGCGTTTTTTCTGTTCTTTCATCGCTTCACGGTCGGCACGCTCAGCATCAGCCGCTTCCTGGCTGAACAGATAAGGCCCTTCATATGCCGCGAATTGCGGTTTCTTTGTTAAAACGAATGCCAGGTAGAACGCACCGGCCACCACCAGTACAAGGCTGAGTGCCTGCGATACCCGTATCGTATCGGTCAGCATCAGGCTGTCGGTTCTGAGGCCCTCAATAAAGAACCGCCCCAATCCATACAGCATCAAATATGCCGCAAACAGTGCGCCGCGGTATTCCCGCAGTTTCTTTTTGATCAGCATAAGGATGATAAAGACCACCATGTTCCAGGCAAACTCATAAAAGAATGTCGCCATATAATAGCCTGGCAGCTGGCCCGCTATCTTTGGAATATCGATTTTAACCGCTGCCGGGAAGAACTGCCAGCGGGTATTTAAGATCTCCCTGCCGTACGCTTCCTGATTAATAAAATTGCCCCAACGGCCGATTGCCTGCCCCAGAATCAATGACGGGGCGCACATATCCAAGATCACGAGCGCCGGGAACTTCTTAACCCACCGGATCAGCAGGGCCGCAACCACGCCGCCGATCACCGCACCGAAGATGGCAATACCGCCGTCCCAGATTGCGATCATCTTTAATACATCGCCGCGGTATAGGTCATAATTAAATATCACATAATACGCGCGGGCGCCAATGACTGCCAGCGGAACTGCGAGTATCAAAAAATCTAGAATCACTTCGGCGGTATAACCCCGCCGTTTCGCCTCAACCACAGCGAGAATCATGCCGAGCACAAGTCCGCATGTGATGATGACACCGTACCAATATATATCTTTGCCTAAAATGCTGAACGCTACTCTTTCCATTGTGTTTTACTCCTGTTTTTTGATGTTACATTGATAGTATAGCCCTTATTAAATTAAAAGTAAACCGAGCCTTACGCACCACCGATAAACTCACGCAGCAGGCTGTTTTTTGGTATCTCATCATCCAAATCGCTGGATGCAAAGTAGTTCAAAAATTTTAAAAGATGCGTGGTGTATAAATAAGCTTCCGTGCCTTTCTCAATTTTGTGCAGGGATTCTATCGCGTATTTCTTCAGAATCATCGGTTCATAAATGAGCGCAGAATTAAAAATTACGTCCGCGTTTTCCTGATACGGCAGAATGTACTTATATTCGCCGCGGCGGACATCCCCCCACATCTCCAGCGTTGTTTCTGCGCTGTAACCCCGAAACTGCTTGTCCCGTACCATGCGGCGCAGCAGGCGCAGGTCCTCCGGATATACGATATTATGGTTATCGATGTTCAGCGTATTCAGCGGGCTGATAAAGATCCTGAATTTGTATTCATTCGGCACCAACCGGGTCAGTTCATCGTTCAGCCCGTGGATCCCTTCCACAATCAGCACTGTATCGTCATCGATTTTCAGCTTATTGGATTTTTCTGAGCGACAGCCGGTGGTAAAGTCAAATACAGGCAGCTCCGCTTCGTTGCCGTCCAGAAGCGCCACCATGTTTTCATTGAATAAAAGCGTATCCAGCGCGTCTATGGTTTCAAAGTCCTGTTTGCCGTCTTCGTCGCGCGGCAGTTTATCACGGTCAATATAATAATCATCCAGCGATATTTTGTAACAGGTTTTTTTGAGCGCCTTTAAATGCGTGTTCAGCCGTCCCGCAAAGGTGGTTTTACCCGATGAAGACGGTCCGGCAATCAAGATCATTCTTGCTGTTTTTCTGTCCACAATCTGCTTTGCAATATCCGCAATCTGGGATTCGTGCAGCGCCTCATTCACCTGGATAAAGTCTTTCAGACCGCCGGTATCCGCAAGCTTATTGATTTCCGCCACATAAGATACCTTGAGTACACGTCCCCACTGCTCGGATTGATTTAAGATGTCCGCCAGCTTCGGCTCTTCTTTCAGTACATGCGCGTTGCTGTGATAAGGCGTCGGGAACTTGGCGATAAATCCGGGCTTATAATAGAACAGCTTAAAATCTTTTAAGTACCGGGTAGACGGCACCATAGTCCCGTAAAAATAATTGATATCCCCATCGTTTTCGTAATAGCGGAAATAATTGAGCGGGCGGTATTTCAGCAGCTTTACCTTATCCATCTGACCGTCCTGTTTAAACAGTTCGATCGCCGCTTCTTTGGGCACCTTGTTATAAATAAAATTTGTGTCTTCCTTCACCATATCGGTCATGATGCCTTCAAGCTGAACCACCTGAGAAGGCGTCAAATCAGGCTCGCCCTCAATCACACAGTAAAGCCCGCCGGACAGTGCGTGGTCGATCAGCAGACGTTTTTCCCTGCCGAACATCTTTCTCACCGCTCTGAACAGCAGAAAACTGACGCCGCGGGCATAGGTTCTGGCCGCTTCTTCATTATGGAGCGCCGATATAAAGACCAGCTCTTTTTCATCCTTATACCGCTCGAACAGTTCCCTTAGAATCCCGTCGCACACCACATTGGTGACGCACTTTAAATATGGAAAATGGGTTTCTAAGATACTCTCAAAGTTTTCCCCGTCTTTAACGGATATCTCAATACCGTTTGCTATGGTCGTTTTCATTCTGTCTCCCGTTACTTGATGCCGATATCTGTTCGGTACTGCATATTATCAAATGATATCTTTTTAATATTTTTATAAACCAATTCCCTGGCATCGTCAATACTTCTGCCGAATGCGGTAATTCCAAACACCCGTCCGCCGTTGGTATAAATCGCACCGTCGCGCGCTTTTGTTCCGGCATGATAAATGGTGATTTCATCATCCACTTCATCTAATCCGCTGACCGGATACCCTTTCTGGTATTTATCCGGATAACCGCCGGATGCCAGCACCACACAAACCCCGTAGCGCGTATCGAACCGGAATTCAATCCCGTCCAGCCGTTGGTCAATCACTGCTTCCATAATCTCCAAAAGATCGTTTTCTATCTTAGGCAGGACAACCTGTGCTTCCGGATCGCCGAACCGCGCATTATACTCTAACAGTTTGGGTCCGTCCGCTGTCAGCATCAGTCCGAAATACAGCACGCCCTTATAGACAATGCCTTCACTATTGAGTGCGTCAAGCGTCTTATTGATAATTGTTTCTTCCACGAGTTTTTTAATTTCAGGTGTATATGTATCAGTAGGCGAGAATACGCCCATGCCGCCGGTGTTCTTGCCTTTGTCGCCGTCCAGCGCTTTTTTATGGTCCTGTGCCGAAGGAAGCGGTACGATCGTTTTGCCGTCACAGAACGCCAAAATGGATACTTCCGGCCCCTGGATATATTCCTCAATCACGACGCTTTTACCCGCATCGCCAAACTTCTTCTCCGCCATGACAATGTTCAGCGCGCCGAGCGCTTCTTCTTTTGTCTGGCAGATCAATACACCTTTTCCGAGTGCGAGTCCGTCTGCCTTAACGACAATCGGCATCTTGGCCGTTTCAACATATTTTTCCGCTTTTTTGATATCCTCAAATACCGCATAATCTGCTGTCGGTATATCGTATTTCTTCATCAATTCTTTGGCGAACACCTTGCTGCCTTCCAGGCGTGCCGCTGCCTTTGACGGCCCGAATGCGCGGATACCCTTTTCCTCAAGCATATCCACCAATCCCGCCGCAAGCGGATCGTCCGGCGTCACAATCACCAGATCAAATGCCTGCACCGACGCGTATGTCACCAACTGGGTCAAATCGTCCGCCGCGATGTTGACACAGATTGCTTCCTGGCCGATGCCGCCGTTTCCGGGCGCACAGAAAATCTGTAAATCTCTGCGGTCTTTCAGCAGTTTCTTAATAACGGCATGTTCCCTTCCGCCGCCGCCGACAACCAATATCTTCATGCTTTGCTCCTGTCTGTTAATGCTTAAAATGCCGCATGCCGGCAAACACCATCGCTATCCCCGCTTCATCGCACGCGCGAATCACTTCTTCATCCCGAATGGATCCGCCGGGTTGAATCACACAGGCAATCCCTTTTTCTGCCATCAGCTCAATAGAATCCGCAAACGGGAAGTAAGCGTCTGATGCCGCAACAGCGCCCATGACCGCCTCGCCGCTTCTTTCCAGCGCCGCTTCTGTCGCCCACACGCGCGATACCTGTCCGGGCCCGATGCCCAGTGTCTTTTTATCCTTTGCGACCAATACGCCGTTGGATTTAGTATGTTTCACGGCCTTATATGCAAATATTAAGTCGTCAATTTGTGCTTTTGTCGGTTTAACCTTTGTCACACAGGTGAGTTCATCTTTCAGCAGTTTGGTGTTCATATCCTGAACCAACAGCCCGCCGGCAACCTTTTTCATATCCATTGCCGTGGCTTTAAGCGGTGCTTTAATGCTCGCCAGCCTCATAACGCGCAAATTCTTCTTGGTCTTTAAAACCTCCAGCGCTTCCGGCTCATAATCCGGCGCAACGATAATCTCTAAGAATATTTTAGCCATTTCTTCAGCAGTCGCCTTGTCGACCACGGTGTTTGTAACTACAATGCCTCCGTAAATGGACTTTGGGTCGGCCGTATAAGCTTTCATATACGCATCATAAACATTGTCCGCACTGCCGATACCGCACGGGTTGGCATGCTTGACCCCAACCACGGTAATTTCATCATATTCCCTAAGCGCATCCAATGCGCCGTTGGTGTCGTTGATATTATTGAACGAAAGTTCTTTACCATTCAACTGTACAGCGTCTACCAGTGTCCCCTGATTAAACAGCGGCTCGCGATAGAACATCGCGTCCTGATGCGGATTCTCCCCGTAACGAAGCGGCTGCTGTTTTTCAAAGGTCAGCGTCAGTTTTTCCGGGAATTTTTCGTTCGTCTGTTCTCTTAAATAGCCACTGATCAGCGCATCATATGCCGCGGTATGCTCAAACACTTTAGCGCACAGCCGGAACTTGGTTTCACCCGACACGCTGCCGTTTTCTTTCAGTTCATTTAATACCGGCTCATAGTCCGCTTTGTCGGTGATAACCGCAACGTCCTGCCAGTTTTTCGCCGCTGCACGCAGCATGGTCGGCCCGCCGATATCAATATTCTCAATCGCTTCAGCAAGTTCTACATCGGGGTTAGAGACCGTTTGTTTGAAGGGATAAAGATTGACCACAACCATATCGATTGGCTGGATTTTCAACTCTTCTAAAGTCTTCATGTGGCCAGCATCCGCCCGCATCGCCAGAATCCCGGCATGAATGTTCGGATGCAGGGTCTTTACCCGGCCGTCCAGGCACTCCGGAAATCCGGTCACATCCGACACCGGAATCACGGGTATGCCCGTTTCCTCCAAGGCCTTTTTTGTACCGCCCGTCGAGATAATCTCAAAATCCAGCTGGGTCAGCGTCTTCGCAAACGCAACAATACCGTCTTTGTCCGATACACTGATAAACACTCGTTTCATCTATTTTAAACCTCCAAAAAATTAGTCTAAAACCGTCACTTTCCTGCCGCTGACTTTCAGCCTATCATCACAAAACAATGCGGCGCTTTTTACTAAAATTTCATGTTCGGCGTCAAGCACCCGCCGCGCAAGGCTTTTTGCCGTGTCGCCTTCCAATACCGGAACGGTCTTTTGCATGATTACCGGCCCGGTGTCCGCACCCTCATCCACGAAGTGCGTGGTCGCGCCGCTGAATCTTGCTCCGTAGTCAAGAACCGCCTGATGCACCTTCTCGCCGTAATACCCTTTTCCGCAAAAGGCAGGGATTAACGAAGGATGAATGTTGATAATGCGGTTGCGAAAGGCTTCCACAATCGGTGCGCCGATCATGGCGAGATAGCCCGCTAAAATGATTAAATCCGGCTTAAAAGCACGGATTGTATTTAAATTCGCAGTGTCAAAATCGGCTGCGCTTTTAAAATCTTTTCTTGATATAACCTGAGCCGGTATGCTTGCCTCCCCTGCACGAACCAAACCATATGCATCCGGCCGGCTTGCGATAACACCAGTGATTTCAGCGTTCACCGCCTTGGCTTCTACTGCGTCAATCACTGCCTGCAGGTTTGATCCGCCTCCGGATATCATTACCACGATCCGTTTTAAAGACAAAGTTTGATGCCTCCGTCGCCACGCTGAACCTCGCCGATAATAAAGGCTTTTTCACCGAGTTCGTTTGCCGCCGCAAGTACGTTATCCGCAACGCGTTTGTCCACGGCCAGCACCATGCCGATACCCATATTAAATACGCCAAACGCCTCTTTTTCCGGCATTCTGGCTTCCGACAGCAGCATATCAAATACCGGCAGACGGTCGAATGACTGCCCGTTAATTTTTGCCCTTAGTCCCCCAGGCATAATACGCGGTATGTTCTCATAAAATCCGCCGCCTGTAATATGGGCGATACCCTTAATCGTAAATTTATTTACCAAAGAAAGAATGGTATTAACATAAATTTTTGTCGGCGTCAGCAGTTCTTCTCCTAACGTTTTATCAAAAGAATGAATGAAGTTATTCAGCACTTCCACATCCATTTTGATCAGGCTCCTGACCAATGAAAATCCGTTTGAGTGGATGCCGGAAGACTGCAAGCCGATCAGTACGTCCCCGGCTTTAATGTTCTTTCCCGTAATCAGTTTTTCTTTTTTTACCATGCCTACGGCAAATCCGGCCAGGTCATATTCTCCTGCCGAATAGAATCCAGGCATCTCAGCGGTCTCCCCGCCGATCAGCGCACAGCCAGCCTGCTGGCAGCCGTCCGCAACCCCTTTGACCACCATGCTGGCGGTTTCGGGTTCCAGTTTTCCGGTTGCCAGATAGTCCAGAAAAAACAAGGGCTTCGCACCGTGGCAGACGATGTCGTTGACGCACATTGCCACACAGTCGATACCGATGGTGTCGTGCTTTTTCAGTGTGAACGCCGCCATTACTTTTGTGCCGACGCCGTCCGTACCGGACACCAGCACATCCCCGTTATCGATAGCATACATCGCTCCGAAATGCCCGATATCCCCGATAACATTGTCATCAAATGTTTTCTTGACGTGGTCTCGCATCAGCTCAACAGCCTTTTGCCCGGCCGTCGTGTCCACGCCTGCATCTTTATATGATATAACCAATTCCTATTTTTCTCCTAATCTAATCCCCTATATTCAGCCGATACTGTTTTGTTCTAAAATCAACTTATCGCCTTTATCTTTTTCGCTTTTCACGTCAATCGGATACTCCTTGGTGAAACAGCCTGTACAAAAGCCCAGTTCCGATTCTCTGGAGCACTGCACCAGGTCCTCTACAGGCAGATAGTGCAATGAATCCGCACCAATCAGCTTCCGGATTTCTTCTATCGAATTCTTTGCGCCGATTAACTGCTCATGCGAAGCCGTGTCAATACCAAAATAGCATGGCGATATGACCGGTGGCGAACTGATGCGCATATGCACTTCTTTTGCTCCCGCTGCCTTGAGCATCTCGACGATTTTCTTGCTGGTCGTGCCTCTGACGATCGAATCATCAATCAGGACGATGCGCTTGCCGTCCACATTACGCTTTAATGCGTTCAGCTTAATCTTAACGCCGCGCTCGCGCATATACTGCTGTGGCTCAATGAACGTCCGTCCGATATAACGGTTCTTGGCCAGCGCCTTTTTATAGACGATACCCGATTCTTCAGCATAGCCCAGTGCCGCAGGCCGCGCCGAATCCGGCACTCCGGATACGATGTCCGCATCCACCGGATAACGTTTCGCCAGCATCGCGCCGGCACGCTCCCGCGCCTCATATACCGAAACACCATCAATGTTGGAATCCGGACGCGCGAAGTAAACATATTCAAATATGCAGAGCGCTGTTTTTTCCGCCGCACCCATTGAATGGGATGTCAGCCCCTCTTCGGTGATTTCTACGATTTCGCCGGGCTCAACATCCCGGATATATTCCGCATCAATCGCGTCAAACGCCGCAGTCTCAGACGCCAGCACATAGGTTTCGTTAATGCGCCCCAATGCCAGCGGACGAATGCCCAGCGGATCACGGATGCCGATAAGTTTATCTTTGGTCATGACGGTCATGGCATACGAACCGCGTACTTTTTTCATGGTCTCTTTAATTGCGTCCACAATCCCGAGATGTGCGTATCGCGCCAGCAGGTTTGCCACAACTTCGGTGTCAATGGTGGTTTGAAAAATCGCGCCGGAATCTTCCAGCTCGCTTCTTAGGCTTGCGGCATTAATCAGGTTGCCGTTATGTGTCAGGGCCAGCGTACCGTTGCGGTATGAAATAACCAGCGGCTGTGCGTTGCACAGCGCCGAGCGTCCGGTAGTGGAATAGCGTACATGCCCGACGGCAATCTTTGCGCCGTAAACCTGAGACAAAATCTCGGGTTTAAACACCTCGGCCACTAATCCCATGCCCTTGAAATGGTCAATGATACCGCCCCTTGAAATCGCGATGCCCGCGCTTTCCTGTCCGCGGTGCTGCAGGGCATAAAGCCCGTAAAACACGGCGTCCGCCGCTTCTACAAAATCATCTTTTTTATAAATACCGAATACGCCGCATGCCTCATTAGCGCTGTCAAACGCAGGCTTGATGCGGTGATACGGTTTCAGCTTTCGAAATCCCAAATGCTTATTCCCCCATCAACCGCCGGAGCATCTCTTCATATGCGGCTTCCACGCCGCCGAGATCGCGCCTGAACCGGTCTTTATCCAGCTTCTCGCCTGTGTTGACATCCCAGAATCGGCAGGTATCCGGCGAAATCTCATCCGCCAGCACAATCTGTCCTTTATACCGGCCGAACTCCAGTTTAAAGTCGATCAGCGACACCGCCATCTCTTTTAAACGTTCGGTGAGCAGATCATTGATCTTAAATGCGTACGCCGCAATGGTCTGCATCTCTTCGCGTGTCGCCAGCCCCAATGCATCAATATGATAAATGTTGATCATCGGATCGCCCAGCTCATCGTCTTTGTAGCAGTATTCCAGCACGGTTTTATTCAGCTTTGTGCCTTCCGGCAATCCCAGCCGTTTGGATAAACTGCCCGCTGCGATATTACGCACGATGACCTCAACCGGAACAATCTCAACCCTTTTCACCAGTGTTTCGCGGTCGCTCAGCTGTTCAACAAAATGCGTCGGAATGCCGTTTTTCTCAAGCATCTGAAACATATGGTTGGACATCTTGTTGTTGACGACGCCCTTGCCGATAATCGTGCCTTTTTTCTGGCCGTTGAATGCCGTGGCATCGTCCTTATAATCGACAATCACATAATCAGGGTTATCGGTCGCGAACACCTTCTTCGCCTTGCCTTCATAAAGCAATTCCTGTTTATTCATTTAAATCTCCCTTAACATCGCGTCATTCGCTTCTAACACCTTATCGCGCATGTCCGCTTTGTAGTTTTTCAGTTTTTCTTTCAGTTCCGAATACTTAACCGCCAGAATCTGAACCGCCAGCAGCGCCGCGTTTTCTCCGCCGTTAATCGCTACCGTTGCCACCGGAATACCCGCCGGCATCTGCACTGTGGACAGCAGGGAATCCAGCCCGTCCATCGTGGACGACTTAATCGGAAGTCCGATCACCGGCAGTACGGTATATGCCGCCAGCACACCGGCCAGGTGCGCCGCTTTGCCTGCCGCCGCAATGATGACCTCAATGCCGTCCGCTTCCGCGCCGGATGCGAATGCGTGCGCCTCGTCCGGGGTGCGGTGTGCGCTTAACACGCGCGGCACCGGCTCAATACCAAAGGTCTTCAACACGTCAATGGTTTTCTTTAGGACGGGCAGGTCTGAGGTTGAGCCCATCACAACCGCTGCTTTCATTTATATAAACTCCTTAAAATATTGTTAATCTTTTTCTTTATATCTTTTTTATTCATCTCACACTAAATAATCAATTTGGTTAGTATATCAAACTATATCATAGCATATTCTCATTTGTATTTGAAAAAAAATCTTTTCAATTTATCTGCTTTAATACTATTCTCTGAAAATGCCATAAAAAATAAAGTGCATCATACCCCAGTGTTCTCAAAGGCATTAATCCCCTATCCATAGAACACATCATAGCAGTATTATACACAATATTGAGCTAAAATAAAGTTTTTGGTGGGATTTATTTTTAGTAAAGCGCTTGAATTCTGCGCGATAATAGTTGGTTGTCGACTTAATGGCGTATATGCCGTCAGAGGCTTACACACCTTTAATGATTTACATCACGTTTTTTGATGATAAACAGCTGAATGCTCCCAAATCCGCCGATTATCTTACGCGTATATATACAGCCCGTTTGTTCGATCAATCCGCCGATATCCTTGATGATGTCACCGCTGAATTCGATCAGCCGGGTAATCCAATAACCAAAGCAATTGCGATTAAGCGGATAGTCATAATCGAGCAGCAGCAACACGCCGTCTGGCTTTAATATCCTCAGCATTTCTGAAAACGCCTTTTGTCCATCCGGATAACCCGAGAAGGCCATGGTGTTGATGACAGTGTCAAAGAATGCATCCGGATAAGGCATGCTTTCCACATTGCCCTGTCTGATGTCCACATGTCGTCCGCGCTTTTCCATCTTAATACGTGCGCGCTCAACCATGGTCTGATTATAATCCAGACCATACAGCTGTTTATTTTGCGGCAGAACGGATAATAAATACGCCGGGCCGAAAGAAATATCAATCACGCGATTACCCTTAACATAGGGCAGGGCGCTTCTTAGCCATTTCTTCCAAAGCGGAAACAACGTAATAAACCCATCATAGGCTTTGGCATACCGGGTATAAATCCGGTCCATTTTATCGGTATAGGCTTGGCTGTCCGATGGATTAGACGAATATTTAATTTTTTCTTTGGATATTTTAAACATCAATTGATGACAGTCCGCTTACTCGCTGCTGTCCTTGTAGATACAGACCTTATTTCTCCCTTTATCTTTTGCTTCATAGAGGGCTTCATCCGCGCATCCGATGAGCTGGTCTACGGTCATTCCCTTTTTATAGACCGCTATCCCAACGCTGGCAGTGACCTGATAGTCCTGATGGGAAGAAATGATTCTTCTGCCTGCTAACTTTTCTCTAAAATCTTCCGCACGGTTTATCACGTCCGCCGTTTCAACCCCAGACAGCATGATAACAAACTCATCGCCTCCGAACCGTCCGATAATATCTTCTCCGCGGAAGCTGTGTTTCAGCAGCCGGCTGATGGTCACAATAACCGCATCGCCAACCTGATGCCCGAATTTATCATTGATTTTTTTAAAACGGTCAATATCCAGCATAATTAAATGAATCGTCCTGGTTTTCGTTTCTGCTATTGCAACGCATTCTTCTGTCTGCCGAATAAATTCCCCTCTGTTTAGAAGCTGGCTCATTTCGTCTATCTTTGCGCTGTGCTCCAATGCCATCTGATATTTTATTTCTTCCGTTACGTCTTTAATGGATTTAATATAACCGCAATCACGCTGATAGCTGTCCACAATGTTTGTTGTCGAAAACTCAAAAAACCGACCGTCTGACACTAAGCTGTCTTTAAAAATCGTTTTATCCGCGCACATCAGCGCGTTGATAAACTTTGGCTTTAACGCTCTGAATGTTGAGACATCAACAGAATTCAGGGTTAATCCCTGCTCTTCAAAAAAACCGTAAGCTTTTTTGTTATAATCCACGATTCTGTTTTTTTCGTCAAAGACAATGATTCCTTCATCTGAATCCTGAAAAACTCTGATGCGGGCAAATGCGTTGATGTTAAAAACATCCGCTTTGATAATCAGGTATGAAAACAATATACCCGGTACCGGCAGTACAATCGCATTAAAATCCAGCCCGGTCTTCACAATCCCAAACGTCGTGATCAGCGTAACCCCCAGAGAAACCATGTTGATGGCCGACAGCGCAATCATTTGTTTTTGTCTTGCGCCTCTGCTTTTGACAAATGCAAGAATAAAGAGGATGTTGGCAAGTACCAGCTGAAGCAGCAGGTAAGCATAATGCACATAGTACCAAGGGCCGTGGTAGAGATGCAGAATTCCCATCTCTCCGGCAATTTCAAACGAGTATCCCGAATAAAATAAATGATGGAACTCATTGGTCAATCGCAAGAAAAAAGTAATGGTAGGGATTATGAACAGGCTTATCCCGCGCAACGAAATCACTTTATTCAAGTATCCGTAGCGGCGTAGCGCAAGCATCAGCCAAAATGAGCTCACAAATGGCAGACTGAAATACTGAAACTGATTCCAGAACAATGCGGTTTCCATTGAGTTGCTGTGCAGTTCTATCATATAGCCAAAAAAGTAAACAGCAAAACTAGAAACCAGATAAACGACATCTTTTAACTGCGACATCGATTTATTGGTGATAATATAACAGCCAAGATAAACAATACTGACTATGCTAACAAAGAAATAGACAGTCAAAAATTCTAACAACATTGGTCATTCATATCATGGCTGCACTTTCGCCATATATGCTCCGTTTAAAATATTGATGTTGAATTCGTAGTTTTTTGTTTCCGGATAAAATAATTGTTAAGACCATTATATTGGATTTGCATTTTTTATTCAATGTGTTGAATAATTTATTTAGTATTTCAAATTTTATAGTTATAGTTAGTATAATTTATTGTGACTATATTTGCTTATTATTAAAAAAGCACCCATCATGAGTGCTCAGCAAAAATCAGGTCAACAGTTATTCGCTTTTATTATTCAATTGTATAGCTTACAACGTTACTCACAACCTTATAACTGCCGTCAATAAAACTCGTCATATATATCGTATACGTTCCCGGCTCATTTCCAAAATACTTATATTCTGTCTCGCTTATCGCATTTCTTGACAAAACACGTTCGCCATTATAGATGATTTCCCAAGTCAAAGAATCAATATCATCGCCAGCGCCGGTGCGGTGAACAGTATTCTTTTCATCAAGCCAAATTTCGACGTCAATTGCTTCATCCGGTTCTATCAGACCGCTGCTTTTCCCCGTTACAGCTTTATTTAGACTATCTATTGCCCCCGCAAGAAACCAAATCTGTAGTTCAATACCCTCATATGTATCATTAACTTCACTTATACTCTCTGACAGTTCATCAAAATTATTGTCTATACCAGCAAAATTATTATCAACGACAGTGTAGATTCCTTCGGTGTGCTTTTCCAATTCAACTGCCTTTGTTATTAAGTAACCACTCATTGCGACATTGATTACAAGTAACAACAATACGATGCCAATAATGACTTTGTTCTTCATCTGATCCTCCTCTCATTCTAATCCGTTAAACTTTCAGAATCCTTAGTTCCCTGATTTTCAGACCGTAAAAACAGCGGCTTCCGCTTGAAATAATAGTTTCTGATCAGAATCGCAATCACAGCAGAAACTAAAAAACCAATATTAAACCATACAACTGCTTTTGGAAAACATTCCGCAGAGAAAAAAATTGCGAATAAATTCATTGCAACATTAAAATTGAAAAGGATAAGAATACTATACCAGGCATATGATTTCCAGCTGAAAAAACCCAAAAAGCTGATGAACTGCAACGCAAGTTTTACTAGTATAATTAAAAGACAACCCGCTAACAGCCAGCTATAAACTGGCTGCGCGATTACCATAAAAACAATAAATGCAAGACTAATAATAAGGCTCGCCGGCAGCCAAAAATACCATAGGAATTTATGAAATTTGAGCGGCGTTTTATTTTTATCGACATACTGATCCATTGTTCAACGTCTCCTTCTCTTATTCCGGTGAATGCCTGTGTTTAAGCCAATACTGCAGCGTGTTCCTTTGCCACTGCTTTATCACAGCTTTAAAGTCATCCCAATACGCCTCCCGATACCCATCGGCGGCCTTTTGAAAAAGCGCATCTCTGGTTTTGAACCTGTATTGATTTTCGCCTTCTGTCAGCAGCCCAAAAGAAATTGCATTCTGGGGACAATGATTGATGCATCTTAGACAATGAAGACAGCCCGCATCATCAACCATATCAATTTGCGTTTTGGACTGGATCAGGTTTTGATCGGGGCAGTTTTTTACGCATAATCCGCAGTTCACACACCTATCCTGATTAATCATAAGTTTTGGGTATTTTGTATGTTCTATATCCGTAACGATGCGTTTCTTTAGCCCGCCTATTAGGCTGTGCTTTGGTTTTGTTGCCGCTTGTTCTTTAGACAAAATAGCGGCAGCAAACGCATCCAGCCTATCTTTTATATTACTTTCAAAAAACATAACCGACTCATATTCATAATCGTCAGCCGGCTTCCTGGCCGAAATTCCGCATGACGGGGCTTTAAAACTATCTCGTGCAATCAGTTTAAATTTCGTTTTGTCCAGTTTCTTTATAAAATCATATTGCGCTTCTGCATCAAATCGCGCATACGTTGTAAACAAAAAATATTCCGTGTTGTTTCCTAATTGATTTATGGCGGGAAAAAGTTTGTCGAATATTTCCGGATACGAAAATTTGTAGACAGGGAATCCAAATCCGACAATCTTGTTTTCAAAGGTCATGCCGCTTAATTGCGCCTGGTCTTCAATCGAAATCAGCTCAACCGATTGTTTTGCCTGTTTCAGACGTTTCGCAATTTCGCTCGCGATTAGTGCCGTATTGCCTGTTCCTGAAAAATAAAGAATAGTATAGTCCATATTGTCTCGCTTCTTACTGCTTTTCTGTTTGTATTGCTTTATTGGCTGGTTATAAACAGCTTTTTTTAAAACTTAATAAAACTGCAACAGCCATTTCTTATATATTGTATACGCATGTATTGCAGCGCGTCTATCTAATTTATCCATTTTCGATAAAACTTTTACTTAATCATCATATTCAGGTACACTTTTCTATCATATCTTAATACAAACCCTTATTATTTAATCCGCTCGTATTCTATGCTGTTTTACTGAGGCTATGGATGCTTTAATCAGTCATTATATTGGATTTTGTTTCAATAAATATTGAATATTACTTATTTTGCTGTATAATAGCTAGTGGTAACTGCCGCGCAATACGGGCGGCGCCGGGTTATATCCCGGCTGTCCAAACGGCAGGCTTACCAATTTAAATTTTAAGGAGACTTATATGAGACCCACAAAAGCCGTGGAGATTGTTCGTTAACCCGGAGGTTACGTATAGTCTTAACACGAACCTCCATATGGACTTAAACATCTATGAGGAGGACAATCCCGTGAATAGGGAAAATAAAAGAAGAACATTTGAAAAAGGGTATTATAAAACACACGCGTGTCATGACGCTTTCACTTGTAAAGTATGTGACCGGCTGGTAACACCGCAGGGCGCTGGTACAACTCATCGTAATCACTGCCCAAACTGTCTGACCAGCCTTCACGTCGATATTGAGCCCGGTGATCGCCAATCGGACTGCGGCGGCATCATGGAACCCGTTGCGGTATGGGTCAAGAAAAACGGAGAATGGGCAATCATTCACCGCTGTCGCAGGTGCGGAGAGATGAGTTCAAACCGTGTTGCTGCGGATGATAATCCCATGAAATTGATGTCAATCGCAATGAAGCCTTTGACTTCACCGCCGTTCCCCATCGAACACATTGAAGACATGACAAGGCTGATGGCGGGCGATGGCGCTCTAAGATAATATTCAAATTAAACCCTCTGGTTTTATGCTTAAGACAATCAGAGGGTTGTTATTTACGAGGTAAGTCCCCCTTTACATTTTGCTATTCTAAAATCATTAATAAATATCAGAAAATTCTGTTTGTGTATTGATAATATATGCAAACACACTAATCATGCTTTAAATCATAAAATGGCTGAACACCCTTTACCGCATCTCTTCCGAATTCATCCTGATACGAAACCATGTCAAGGTACATTCCATGTAAATAAGGCCTGGCAGCATCTGCGATTTCGCCGAACAAAGTATCTTTATCTCCGGCAAACTCGGCAATAAATAGATAGCTCTGTTCTTCATCCCGTATCATCAGGCGAAGCCATACGCGCCTGACATCGGGTCTGTGCTTCAAAAAGTCCGAAACTGCTGATACCATGTCCGTCGTATATCGTCTCGGTTCCCCCAGCGTCACTGCCGTTTCCTTAGTAATAACTTGCTGGGAAACCCCCTTTGTATCTATATCCTTCTTTGTCTTGAGCCGAACCGCTAGTGATCGATCGATTATGAAATTCTCCCCAAACGGATTAATAACAAATCCGCCGACTTCAGCATTATTGATAACCATAGCCGCGTAATCATCAAAAGATAAGATCAATGTTTTCGGGTTTTCCATTTGATTCCACTTTAGAAGTTCCTCCCAGTCGGTAAAAACGGGGTAATATTGTTTTTCCTCCCCATATGTTAGCATTGGAAATTTTATAATAGTACCCTTCTGAAAAGCGACCGTTCCGTCATTATTTGGTTCAGGTTTATTAGTAAGCATAATGACAGACAAAAAATATGCATAATTGACAATTTCGTTAAACACCTGATTTAAATGTTGGTTTGTCTGATTCTGCTGTAAACGCTTAAAGTAGACTTTTAATTTAGGGTTTTCAACAGGTTTGCTTTTATCACGATTCCTTTCATAAGCTTGTTGAGATTTATCCGTCGCCATAGAGATGTGCTTTTTCTTAACATCCTGCCGTCCATTAAATATGCTCACCTGGTTGCTCCTTACACAATACAATCTGATATATAAAACAATAAAAATCTAATTGAAAACTATACTATTGAAAAAAGCGATCTACTCCCACCTGGCTAATCAAAATGGAGTTTCAACACATTTGTTTAATATCTGCAGCTTTTAAAACTGAGTTCTCTGTAAATTGTTTATATTATTTTACATTAAATAATTTTTAATATCAAAATAATATCAAATATTAATCCTCATGCCCTTTTAAAACAACCCTGTCTGTTGACAAATGGCTTTTTGCACAGCCAAACAGCGCAATGAGTTTTTGATCGGTGTTGTTACATAGTTGGTGAGCCTTTCCCGTGCCGACTGTAAAGCAATCACCTTTGGTTATTTTGAAAGGCGGCTCCCACGCAACTTTCCCGCTGTCGTCCAGATCTCCGAGATACATAATTCCGCTGCCTTCAATGATGAGATATATTTCGTCTCCGGCATTGTGGTAATGCGCACTGAGCACTTTTTGCGGTGCAATTTCCGCACCGAATAATGAGAATTGTTCACTACCGGATAAGTGCCCAACCTTGATGCCGACTTCCGGATCAAGTGCGGCGGATGTGATTAACTGATACAAATTATTGATTAATAATGGATTCATTTATTACCTCTAAGAATTATATTAGTAATAATACTTCCCTTCGATTCTGACCCCGGCGCTGCCGCCAAACAGAATGCGATCGTCAGCCGTTTTCAAACGAACGATATTGTATGCGGAAATTTCCGCGTTTTGTTCTATCAAAATTGGCTGTCCGTCCCACATATTTTGACTCAGCATATAATATCCCAGCGCCGAATTGCCCGACCCGGTCGCTTTATCCTCCAGATAGCCGAACGTCGGCGCAAAAACTCTTGTCCTGATAAAGTTGTTCGGGTCACAAACCTCGGTCGTATACACAAGAATGATATCAATTCCGTGGTCCATACAAAACAGCTTTAATGCCTGCTCATCCGGCCAGATGGACAACTCGGTTTTAAGTTTGGTGATCGGAACAATCAATGTATTAAGCCCGGCATTCATCAATGCGATTGGATTCTGGTCCGATAGCGCATCCGGCATAATGCCCAGTGCTTTCGCGACAATAACAGCATCCACATCAGTTGTATGAAATTCCGGCCTGGGTGCGGAGATAAATACAGCGTCCAGTGTTTTAAGTTCGTTATAAACAGTCAGCCTTCCTTTGGAAGTATCAATATAAACTTCCGGAAGTTTCCTGAGCACACGGCTGTTTTTTATCAGGTCATACATGCATGCAATGGTGCCGTGCCCGCAGAAATCCACCTCACGCTCGGAGGAATAATACTTTAAAGAAAAGATGTTCCCATCCCTTGGTGTGCAGTAAACGGCTTCGGAAACAAATCCCTTGTGCGCCATTGCAATCTTTTGCATCTCACTGTCCGTCAACACCTGGTTTTTATCTAGATAGATACACGCGGCCGGATTCCCGGAGGAAGCGCCGGACGCAAAGGCATCGAGTTTTTTATACGTTAATGATTTCATTGTTTAGCCCTTTCCCTGCACTCAATAAAAGTACCCACACAATCGTCAAGGTCTTCTTTCGTGGTCTGCCAGGAGCAGACACTGATTCGGATGGCCGGTTCATCCTTCCAGACCGCGCCGCCGCACCAGCACTTTCCGCTGGATTGGATGTTTTTCAGCGTGGCATTGGTCATTTCTGCAGTTTCGCATTTAACCAGAATCTGATTGAACACCACATCGTTTAAGATTAAGAATTCGTTCTCGGAAAGCTTCGTTGCGAAGTATTTTGCATGTATACACAGACGGTCGACTATTTCCTGCACTCCGCTTTTCCCAAGATACTTCAGCGCCGCCCACAGTTCAATGCTTCTGGCTCTGCGCGACATCTCTGGCGTATAAAGCATACCGTCACGGTTTTCGCTGTACTGGATATACGACCCGGTCGCCTGCATGGAGCTTGCTAACGCCGATCGGTCTTTGCATAGGACAATGCCGCAGTCATAAGGCGCATTCAGTGTTTTATGGGCATCTACGGACCATGAATCGGCTTTTTCGATGCCTTTCGTTAACCCGCGATAGTTTTCCGATGCAGCGGCCCAGAGTCCGAAAGCCCCGTCAATATGAACCCATGACCCGGCTTTTTTCGCCAATTCACACAGCGTATCAATCGGATCAAAAGCGCCGCTGTTTACATTACCGGCTTGAATGATCAGTAAAGTATGATTGTCCAGCTCTGGAAGCGCTTCAACCAGCATGCGGCCCTGATTATCTGTCGGGACCAACTCGACACGTTCCTTACCGAGACCGATAAATGCCAGCGCCTTGAAGACCGAGGAATGCGCCTGAGCACTGATAACGACTCTCACCGGCGTTGCACCAAACAGGCCGTTTGCGCTGACATCCCAGCCCTGCCTTTTCAGCAGTTCGTTTCTGGCTGCTGCAAGGGCACAAATAATGGCAGTGGATGATCCGCTTACAAATCCTGCTGCTGTTCCTTTCGGCAGACCCAGCAGTTCCGCTATCCATTTTTCACAAGTCTCTTCTAATTTAGCCGCAATCGGTGACAGAACATATAAAGCGGAGTTTTGATCCCAGACATCGGAAACCCACTTTGCCGCCAAGGTGACCGGCAGACTGCCTCCGCAGACAAAGCCGAAATACTTTCCTCCGGTCTGCGCCACTGTGCTCTTTGAACCATAGTGACCGAGCATACTAAGAACATCTTTTGTTGCAGAGGGATCCATCGGCATGGATTCGTTAAAATAATCCATTTCAGATATTGACGAATCGGAAGGAAACACATCCATATCCGCTAAATGGTCTATATAATCATAAGCAATGTCCTTTGCCTGCTCAAACACTGCTTTAGTCTTTAGCTGCCGTTTCATATTTATCTGTAAATCTGTTTTATCCATGTCTTTCACCTCCAAGGCCAAATTGTATGACATTGAGGGTATTATATATTGACTTTGTACCACTGTAAATATATCATTGTATGTAATACAATTTGGCCGGAGGGCGTGTGTATGTGGGACTTAAAAATCATTAATACCGATAAATCTCTGTATATTGCAATAGCCGATGCAATGGAGCGGGATATTCGCCAAGGGATTTTAAAGGCAGGTGAAAGACTGCCTTCCCAAAGAGACCTGGCCAAAAAAGTCGGTGTTAATGTCACCACAATTACCAGAGCCTACAAAGAGGCAGAAAAGCGCGGGCTGGTCGCTTCCACCGTTGGAAGCGGCACCTATATTTCGTCCGATCTGGGATTCAGCCCGTCGCTCTATAATACCGGGAAAGATAATAAATGACGGATTGAGATGGGCCTTGTTTTGCCGCTTTACGCCATGGAGCCCGATATAAGCCCTGTTATTGAAAGGGTGCTTCATAAAAATGATATCAGTCAATTGATGAGCTATACACCGCCTCAAGGATTATATCGTCACAGGCAGGTTGGCAGCGAATGGGTCAAACGGTTTGGTGTCAGTGCAGACGCATCTAATATTGTAATCACGGCAGGCACAGCACGCATTGGCCTGCATTTTTTCTTCCGTGTTCCAACCGGGGGACCGGGTTGCCGTTGACTGCCTGACATACCCGGGCGTTAAAACAGCCGCAAAGATTTGCGGAATCCAGTTGGAAGCCGTGGCTATGGATGATGAGGGGATGACCCCTCAGGGCCTTGCGGCCGTTTGCAGCCGGCAGGAAATCAAAGGCATATACACAGTTTCGGTCATGCAGAATCCGACCAATGCTTTCATGTCGGAGCGAAGGAGCGCAGAAATTGCCGAAGTCATTAAAGAAAACAGTCTCATTCTCATTGAAGACGATTTGTACAGATTCTTGTCATCATCCAGACAAAGCCCGCTGACGTCACTTATACCGGAGCAAAGTATCTATTTGGCCGGAATATCAAAGGCTTTTTATGCCGGCCTTCGGGTATGTTTTATGTGTGCTCCGGAAAAATATTGTAACCGAATCGCACAGGCCGTTGTCGATACCATATGGATGGCCCCCGCGCTGAATGCAGAAATCGCTGTTGAATGCATCTTAATCGGGCAAGCGGATCGAATTATTGCGTTAAAGCGGGAGGAACTCCAACGCAGGGCACAGCTCTTAGAAAAGAAATTATCGAAGTATCATTTCCGATATGTGCCGGATAGTATGTTTGCTTGGCTTGAGCTTCCCAGTGACTGGAGCAGCGGCGAATTTGTTAGGACGGCAAGTGACAGCGGGGTTAATGTGGTTTCATCCGAAAAGTTTTCCGTGGGTGGTATTATTCCGCCAAACTTCATTCGTATTTCTTTAAGCGGTGCGGATGACAGTTCTGAGTTCGAAAAAGGACTGGATATTTTGCTTAAAGTCCTAAACCGCGAAATCAGCATGGTCGGCGGCGTTTTATAGGCAGCGCTGTCCTTACTAAGCCTTCATGTTGGGAATGTGAGTAAATCAACAGATCCTATACAAAAGGCAAGATCTTTACGAAAGTTCTAATTTCATTTCAATAAAGCATGTGCAGTCTTTTAGTTTTTGCTCACATTTAATCTTTATAGGCATATACTTCACGCGTATCACAATCCTTTTTATAAGATGATATGCTGTTATCAATAAGCGCGTTCTAATAAAATAGAATATAAAAAAAGCTCAAAACCTAACCACTGGAGAGATATGAGCTTTTTTAAAATGCAAATCAATATAAATCGCTAAATGATATACAGATCACTTTACTCCCACTCAATCGTCGCGGGCGGTTTAGACGTAATATCATACACAATCCGGTTGATGTGCCCGGCTTCGTTGATGATGCGGTTTGAGATGGTTTCCAAGACCTCATACGGAATCCGCGCCCAATCGGCTGTCATGCCGTCCACGCTGGTCACGGCCCGGAGCGCAATCGTATAATCATACGTCCGCTCGTCGCCCATCACGCCCACACTGCGCATGCCGGTCAGCACGGCAAAGTACTGCCAGATTTCTTCGTCCAGTTTTGCGTTCGCGATTTCTTCCCTAAAGATATAGTCCGCTTCTTTCAGGATGTCCAGCTTTTCCTTGGTGATATCGCCGATGATACGAATCGCAAGCCCCGGCCCCGGGAACGGCTGGCGCCACACCATGTGATGCGGGATCCCCAGCGCCTCACCCAGCCGGCGCACTTCGTCCTTAAATAAATCCTTCAACGGTTCGATGATCGCGTCAAAATCCACATGGTCGGGCAGTCCGCCGACATTGTGGTGGCTCTTGATGACCGCCGCATGCCCCTTGCCGGATTCAATGACGTCCGGGTATATCGTGCCCTGCGCCAAAAAGTCGATTCTACCGATTTTTTTCGCTTCCGCTTCAAAAACACGGATAAACAGCTCGCCGATGATCTTACGCTTGGTTTCGGGGTCTGTCACGCCCGCGAGCTTATCCAAAAACATCGTTTCTGCATTCACGCGGATTAAGTTAATATCATATTCATTTTTAAAGACGCGTTCAACTTCATCGCCTTCGTCTTTGCGCAGTAATCCGTGGTCAACAAAAATACAGGTCAGGTTTTTACCAATCGCCTTATTCAGTAATACCGCCGCCACAGACGAATCTACGCCGCCTGAGAGCGCCAGCAATACCTTTTTACTGCCAATCTGCTCTTTCAGCGCATCGACCGCCTTACCCGCATAATTTTCCATGTTCCATCCGCCGGAAGCGCCGCAGACCGCATATAAAAAGTTCCGCATGATCTGGTCGCCGTTCTGTGTGTGCACGACTTCCGGATGAAACTGCACCCCGTAGATTTTCTTCTCGCGGTTTTCAAATGCAGCGTACGGGCAATGTTTGGTGGACGCCGTGGTCTTAAACCCGTTCGGCGGTGTATCCACATAGTCGGTATGGCTCATCCAGCAGATATTCTGCGGGATAATATTCGAAAACAGCGGACTGTTCATATCATAGACGATCGGGGTTTTACCGTATTCGCGCTTTGTGGCCTTTTCGACCTTGCCGCCATGATGCAGGCTCAACAGCTGTGCGCCGTAGCAAATGCCGAGTACCGGAATCCCCATCTCAAATAACGCCGGGTCACACTTTGGCGCACCTTCTTCGTATACCGATTTCGGCCCGCCTGTTAAAATCAGCCCAATCGGATTATAGGCCTTCACTTTTTCAACAGAAGTGTCGTACGACAAAATCTCAGCGTATACGCCGAGTTCGCGTACGCGCCGCGCAATCAACTGGTTATATTGTCCGCCAAAATCTATAACAAGGACGGTTTCCTGCATACATTTCCCTCCGGTATCTTTCGCATTGAATAAGTTTGCCCCTAAGAACCATATCTCATAGGGGCAAATTTGTTTTATTTTGTATAGTTCGGTGATTCTTTTGTGATGTAGATATCATGCGCATGGCTTTCCGCCAGTCCTGCGCCGGTGATCTTAATAAACTTCGCTTTTTTATGCAGATCTTCAATCGTCTCTGCCCCGACATATCCCATGCCGGACCGTAATCCCCCGACCAACTGGTAAACAGTATCGGCCAGCGGCCCCTTATAGGGTACGCGACCTTCGACGCCTTCCGGCACAAGCTTGCTCTTGTCCGTCTGGAAGTAGCGGTCTTTCGAGCCTTCCTGCATCGCCGCTACCGAGCCCATGCCACGGTAGACCTTGAAGCTTCTGCCCTGATAAATTTCCGTATCTCCCGGGCTCTCCGCTGTTCCGGCAAACAGGCTGCCGATCATCACGGCGTCTCCGCCGGCTGCCAGCGCCTTGGTAATGTCACCGGAATACTTGATTCCGCCGTCTGCAATCACGGTTTTGCCCATTGCATGCGCTTTTTCGGCGCAATCCAGCACCGCGGTAAACTGCGGCACACCGATGCCCGCAACCACACGCGTCGTACAGATTGAACCAGGTCCGATACCGACTTTGACGCAGTCCGCTCCGGCATTGATTAAATCCGCGGTTGCCTCAGCAGTTGCGACATTCCCTGCGATTAAATCAAGGTCAGGGAACGCGTTCTTGATCTTCCCGACAAGATTGACGATATTCTGATTATGTCCGTGTGCACTGTCGATAGAAATCACATCCACGCCGGCAGCATGGAGTGCGGCAACCCTTTCCAGTGTATCCGGCGCCTGTCCGACTGCTCCGCCGACCAGCAGTCTGCCGCGATGGTCCTTGGCTGAGTTCGGGTAGAGAATTGATTTTTCTATATCTTTGATGGTAATGAGCCCTTTTAGGTTGTTGTGTTCATCGACTAAGGGGAGTTTTTCGATTTTATGTTTTGCAAGGAGTTTCTGCGCCTGATCCAGCGTGGTGCCGATGGGCGCGGTAACCAGGTTTTCACTGGTCATGGATTCGGAAATTTTCTTTGAAAAGTCAGTTTCAAACCGCAGATCGCGATTGGTGATAATACCGACGAGCTTGCCGTTTACGGTGATTGGCACGCCTGATATTTTGTATTTCCCCATCAGCGCATCCGCTTCACCGACCGTATTATCCGGTGATAAGAAAAATGGGTCTGTAATCACCCCATGTTCGCTGCGCTTCACCTTGTCCACATTTTCGGCCTGCGCTTCAATAGACATATTTTTATGGATAACGCCGATACCGCCTTCACGCGCGATTGCAATCGCCAGCTTGCTTTCGGTCACTGTATCCATCGCCGCGCTCATAAAAGGTATATTGAGCTTTACCCCCGGCGTCAACGTTGTTTTCACCACAACCTGCGAAGGCAGTACCTTTGACTTACCCGGCTGCAGCAGCACATCGTCGAGCGCTAATCCCTCTCTTACTAGAATATCCGACATACGAACCCTCTTTTCTTTATTCCCTGTTAAAAATTAATATATCATATAATCATTGATTATAACACAATTATCCTAAAAAACACCATTCGGATTTTTCGTTTTTTAGCGGTTTTTTTGCTTGGTTACCGGCCTAATTCATCGCAATATCGTGTTTTAAGTTCTCGTACTTTTTCTTTGCCATGCGTTTTGCCATGCCATATTCTTTTTCAAACTCGCCGGATTTCATCCGTGTCATGATTGATTTCGCCAGATTCAGCGAAGCCATATCCTGAATCATGCGTGACATATAAAAATCACTGATTCCGTGCTGGCTGTACCCTAAAAACTGTCCCGGGCCGCGAATTTCCAAATCCTTTTCTGCAATTTTAAATCCGTCATTCTCGCGCTTTAAAACCTCCAGCCGCTCGGTTATCCGGTCACAGACCAAGAAGCAATATGATTGTTCGGTTCCTCGCCCCACACGCCCTCTTAACTGATGCAGTGTAGAAAGCCCAAAGCGCTCCGCACCCTCAATCACCATTACCGTAGCATTCGGCACATTCACCCCAACCTCGATTACTGTGGTTGAGACCAGGATATTGATTTCCCCTTTTGAGAAACGGTCCATCATTTCGGCTTTTTCTGCAGCAGGCATTCTGCCGTGCAGCATACCGGCAGCAATCCCTTTAAAGGATTTTTTTATCTCTTCAAAAACAGACGTGACCGCGGATTCTTCCTCATCACCGTCGATCAGCGGACAAACGACATACGCCTGCCTGCCCTTTTCAATTTGTTCCCGGATAAAGGCGTACATATCATGACGTTTATCATCTGGCACCAGATAGGTGTCGACCGGTTGTCTGCCCTTCGGCATCTCGTCAATCACCGATACATCCATGTCCGAATACAGCACCAACGCCAGCGTCCTCGGTATCGGCGTTGCCGACATGACCAGCATATTCAGCCGGTTGTGGTCCGATATCCTGGCCCGCTGAGCAACACCAAAGCGATGCTGTTCATCCGTGATTGCAAGATTGAGTGACTGATACTTCATATCACCATAGATCAGCGCATGCGTTCCGATAATGATATCCGCTTCCCCGCTCTCTATTTGCGCCATCGTCCCGCGCCGCTGCTTTGCGGTATCACTGCCAATGACCATCGCCACCTTGATACCGAGCGGTTCAAAGAAGGCTTTCGCATCCTGTTCATGCTGTCTGGCCAGCACCTCGGTCGGCGCCATCATTACCGACTGGTATCCGCTGACGGCATTCAAAAACATCGCGTAAAACGCGGCTAGCGTTTTTCCGCATCCCACATCGCCCTGAACCAGACGGTTCATCACCGTCCCGCTCGATAAATCCGCCGCAATTTCCTGCATCACGCGAATCTGTGCCCCGGTCGGAGCAAACTCCGCTGATTTTAAGAACGCCTGATGCTGTGCGTTCGTCACAGACAATCGGACATCGGTTCTCTGTTTTACCTTGGATTGCGTATCCAGCAGACACAAAAAAACCAGCAGCTCTTCCACCGAAAATCGCTTTAAAGCGGCTTGGTTGTCTTCCATTAAATCAGGGAAATGGATGCTCTTATGCGCGGGATATAAATCGGGGAATCCAAACTCTGTTTTAAGCGTCTCAGACAAATAATCCGCTTCATCTTTCAGTTCGGTTAATACCGCCTGAATCGTCTTAATCAGCATGTGCTGGCTGATGCCCGATAATTGCGGATAAACAGGTACCAACGGGTATTGATTGATTACTTCTGCGTTGCGTTCAAAAGCAGGATTAATCACCAGATACCGGCTGTCCTTTTGGCTGACACGGGCATAAAGATAGAGCGCTTCATCCTGCTTAATCTGGTCCCGCATGTAAGGCATATTAAAAAAGAGCATCTCGGCTTCCGTGCTTGCGTCTTTAATTTTCGCCCTGACCAGTGACTTGCCCTGATAAAAAGACAGTTTTGCCGCTGACACAACCGTTACGTACAGCAGTACTTCTGTATTTTCGGCTTCGGTAATCAAGGTGATTTTGGAATAGTCCTTAAATGTCTTTGGAATATAGAATAATAAGTCCTGAAGGGTAAATATCCCTCTGGCTTGAAAAAGTTTTTCCCGCTTTTCTCCGATACCTTTCAGCGTACCGACCGCATGCAGCAAATTCATCGTTAGCTCCCGGGGTTCGTCTAAAAATCAAAACAGGCGGGGTATCAAGCCCGCCCGTCGAAAAAATCAAATAATTATTCCACTGAGAATATATAAGCGTATACCGGCTGACCGCCGCTGTGCAGCTCTACATCGCAGTCCGCAAATTTCTTTTCCGCAGATGCCGCGATTTTTTTCGCATCCTTCTCGTCCACGTCCTCACCGTAGAATATGGTGATAATTCCGTCGTCTTCGGTTACCATGTCTTCCAGCAACGCCATCGCTGTCTTGGCGATGGTGTCGGTATGGCAGACAATCTCGTTATCCTTGATGCCAATAATCTCGCCTTCGCTGATGTTGTGGCCGTTTGCCTTTGCATCCCGTATCGCTGTCGTGACTTGACCGGTTTTGACCTGCTCCAGTGCCGCTGTCATGCGCTCAATGTTATATTCCACCGGCATGTCAGGATTATACGCCAGTACGGCGCTGATACCCTGCGGCAGGGATTTTGACGGGACAACATGCACGTTTTTCTTGGAAAGTTTTGCTGCCTGTTCCGCCGCCAGAATGATGTTTTTATTGTTCGGGAAAACGATAATGTTCTGGGACGGCGCTTTTTCGATCGCATCCAGAATAACCTGTGCGCTCGGATTCATCGTCTGTCCGCCGGAGATCACTTCGTCAACCATAAAGTCTTTGAAAATATCCGTAATGCCCTGTCCGGATGATACCGCAACCAATGCAATGGGTTTCTGCTTGACTGGTTTTTCGGCCACCTTCGGTGCGTCCGGATGCACATGCTCCAGTTCCCTGTGCTGTTCGCGCATATTATCGATCTTGATCTTGCTGAGCTCTGCCCCGACTTTACCCGCCTTTTCCAGTGCCTGGCCCGGATGGTTGGTATGGACATGCACCTTAATCAGACTTAAATCGCCGACCACCAGTACGCAGTCTCCGATTTGGCTGAGCGTTTCGCGGAAATTATCAACGTCCATCTGTGTCGTGGATTCAGGAATGCGCTTGATGAAAAATTCGGTGCAGTACGCAAACTCAATGTCTTCGTTACCGCCAATCAGCTCCAAATCCGCCGCTTGCTCGGGAGATTCAATCACAATATCCTCTATCTTCTCGCCGTCCAGTACCGCGATAAATCCGCGGTAAATAACGAGCAGCCCTTCTCCGCCGGCGTCAACAACGCCCGCTTCTTTTAAGACGGGCAGCATATCCGGGGTACGCTTCAGCATTTCTTCGCCGCCTTTGAGCATGCGTTTTAACAGCTGATAGACATCGTCGCCCGCTTTAACCCCGGCATCCGCTTCATCGCTGATTGCGCGTGCTACGGTTAATATCGTGCCTTCTTTTGGCTTCATGACGGCTTTATACGCCGCCTCTACACCCATCTTTGCCGCCTTAGCAAGATGTTCGGTTTCGAGCACCTTGATGTCGCCTTTTAGTCCGGTTGCAAATCCGCGCAGAATCTGGGATAAAATAACCCCGGAATTCCCTCTGGCGCCTTTCAGCGCGCCCAAAGATGCCGCGTCCGCAACCATTGTCACCGTATCGGCTTCGACCGATTTAATCTCCTGAACGGATGACATCATTGTCATCGACATATTCGTGCCGGTATCTCCGTCCGGCACGGGGAAAACATTGAGGTTATTCAGCGCTTCTTTATTTTTTTCAAGTAAAGAAACAGCCCCGATCAACATCTCCCTGAAGACGGATCCATTAATCTCTTTATATTTCACGTATCCAACTCCTCTTAAAATCTAATCCCATCAACGATAACATTCACTTCTGCTACCTTAAGTCCTGTTCCCTTTTCGACGTTATACTTTACGGTATCAATTACATTCTTGGCCACAGCCGAAATTGATACGCCGTATTCCACCACAATATATAAATCTATTTTCAGGCTTCCCCGGTCTGTGGTAATCCTGACCCCTTTTCTGAGGTTCTCTCCTCTGACCAGTTCGATAATGCCGTCAACCGCCCTCTTTGATGACATGCCAACAACGCCATAGCATTCCATCGCACAAAGACCGGCCAAATCAGCTAAGTACTCATCAGAATAATGCAATTTGCCAAGGGTATTGTTCACATCTACACCCATAAAACGCTCCTTTACTTAAAATAACCTGTCATTCCTATACCACAATTATAGAACATTTTAACCCAAAACGCATAGAACTTCAATTAATTTAACTGTTTTTTAACCGTTAGTCAAGCTAAACACTTAAATCTGGCATGAATTTCATATTCTTTGCTTGCATTAGCCAAATGATAATGGTACAATAGCGGTCGGAGTAAAAACCTTCGAGGAGGTGAATCGGATGGCAAAGTACTGTGAAGTATGCCACAAGGGCGTGATGTCCGGCAACAATGTGAGCCACTCTCACAAAAAGACCAAGAGAAAATGGGCACCGAATGTCAAGCGCGTATCGGTTATTGAAAACGGAAGCCCGAAAAAAATGTATGTTTGCACGCGTTGTTTAAGATCCGGCAAGGTTCAGCGTCAGGCATAAACAACTTTAGACCATATAAAAACAGCAACTGTGATAGTTGCTTTTTTTATTATCCAAACAGGTTTTTGACTTCGTCCAGTATCTGCCGGGCGATTTTTTCTTTTGTATCTGTTTTCAGCTCTTTTTTACTGCCGTCTTTTTTGAACAGATACACATGGTTGGTCGCCTTGCCGAATCCGGCATCGGGCTCGGTAATATCATTCAGCGCAATCATGTCGAGGTTTTTCTTGTTCAGTTTCTCTTTTGCATACGCTTTCGTGTTGTCTGTCTCTGCGGCAAACCCGACCACAATCCGGTCCCCTTTTGCTTTGCCCAGTTTTTCCAAGATATCCGTCGTCCGAACCAGATCAATATTGAGGTCTCCGGCTTTTTTCATCTTGTTCGCTACTGTATCTTTCGGTGTATAATCCGCTACTGCTGCCGCCATAATCAGCACATCCGCAGATTCAAACGCCGATGATACGGCTTCGTCCATTTCTGCGGCCGAAGTAATCTTGATTACTTCAACGCCCTCAGGCGCATCCAGTTCCACCGGTCCGGTGACCAGTGTGACCTGCGCACCGCGCAAGGCCGCGTCTTTGGCAATGGCGTACCCCATCTTACCCGTAGACGGGTTGGATAAATAGCGCACCGCGTCGATGTATTCCCGTGTCGGCCCCGCCGACACCACCACATGCTTTCCGCTGAAATCACAGGCAGGCGCCAGAATATCTTTAATATAAGCCACGATTTCATCCGGCTCTTTCATTCTGCCCGCGCCCACATAGCCGCACGCCAAATAACCGCTGTCGGCTTCCATCACATGAATGCCTCTTGCTTTCAGCGTTTCGAGATTCTCTTGCGTTGCGGGGTTTTGGTACATATGGGTGTTCATCGCAGGCACCACGATTACCGGGCAGGTAACCGCCAGCGCCGTCGTGGTCAGCATATCATCCGCAATGCCTGTTGCGAGTTTTGCGATTACATTCGCCGTTGCCGGCGCTATGACCATCAGCGATGCCTGATCGGCCAGCGAAATGTGTTCAATCTCCCACGGTGTTTCGCGCCGGAACATATCCGTCACCACCGGGGCGTTGGAAAGCGACTCGAAAGTTAGGGGCGCAACAAATTCCGCCGCGTGCTTTGTCATGATGACGCGGACATCAGCGCCCTCTTTCTTGAGCATGCTGGTAAGATAGGCGCTTTTATAAGCCGCTATGCCGCCCGTAACACCGAGCAGAACCGTCTTACCTTTGAGCATCATTATTCAACGGTTTCTTTCGTTGAAATATAGGTTACCTTGTCTTCGTAAATCTCGTTGACCGCCAGGGTAACCGGATTTTCGTTTTCGCATTCTACCAGCGGGGTTGACCCGTCGATAATCTGGCGGGCGCGTTTTGCCGCTTCAATAATCAGCGTATACCGGCATCCTGCCTTTTCAACGAGTGCGTTGAGTTCCGGATATATCATCATACTATCGTTTCTCCTTCTTTTAAGCGTCTGGTTAAGTGCAGGTTGCGTTTTACCGCACACTTTTCTGCACTGATAATATCAATAATCTGATCGGCAGCGTTGTCGATCTCATCGTTCTTTATAACATAATCGTAGCGATTTAGCAATTCTAATTCTGTTTTTGCCTTTTCAAGCCGTCTGCGCGTCTGTTCTTCGGTTTCGGTGCCGCGCATATTCAACCGTTCTTCCAGAACCGCCAGCGACGGCGGAAGCACAAAAACCAGTACGGCTTCCGGGCAGCATTCGTCCACCATCAGCGCGCCCTGCACCTCAATTTCCAAGATCACATCTTTTCCCTGGTTAATCATTTGGAACACATAGTCTTTGGGCGTCCCATACTGTTTCCCCAGATATTCCGCATGTTCCAGAAACATCTGTTTTGCGACACGGGCGTTGAATTCATCATCGCTTAAGAAAAAATAGTTCTCACCGTCCACTTCTCCTGTGCGCGGCGCACGGGTGGTGCATGAAACCGACAGCTGAATTTCCGGCCGCTTTTCCAGTACCCGCTTGCAGGTGATGCTTTTCCCCGCACCGGACGGCCCTGATACGACAATTAAAAGGCCTTTCTCCATCACGCGTCTTCCTCTTTATCGACAAAGCGGTGGGAAACGGTTTCGGGCTGGACTGCGGACAGGATGATATGATTGCTGTCCATAATCACAACCGCCCGGGTTTTTCTGCCGTATGTCGCGTCAATCAGCCGGCCCTGTGTGCGCGCTTCCTGTATAATCCGTTTAACAGGCGCGGATTCCGGGCTAATAATCGCAATCAGCCTGCTGGCTGAGATGATGTTCCCAAAACCGATATTGATCAGTTTAATATTCATATACTGCCTTTCCTGCTTAATTTACTCGATATTCTGTATTTGTTCCTTGATTTTCTCTAATTCTGATTTCGCCTCTAATACATTGTTCGTAATATCAACGTCCGACGATTTTGAGCCGATGGTATTAAACTCGCGGTTGATTTCCTGAACCAAGAAGTCAAACCGTCTGCCGCAAGGCCCCTGTTTATCCAAATCCTTCATAAATGTTTCAAGATGTGTTTTAAGCCGAACGATTTCTTCGGTGATGTTACATTTATCCGCAAAAATCGCCACTTCGGTATTAAACCGGTTCTCGTCAAGGTCGGTTGTGCCGATCAGGTCTTTCAGCCGTTGTTCCAGCTTTTCCTTATATTCCTGCACGACGGTATCGGATTTACCTTCAATCTCCGATGTAAGCGACTTTAGGATGTCCAGCCGCATGCTGATATCCTTTTTAAGCCCTGCACCTTCTTTTGTGCGTGCATTCACCACCATGTCCAACGCATCGTTTAAAGCCTGGCCGATGAGTTCTTTCAGCGCTTCCTCGTCCTCATCGATATCCCGTACCTTAACCGTTTCCGGCAGGCTCAGCATATCGGACATGGTAATATCGTTCTCAATGCCCGCTGACATCTCTATATCTTCCGCCGCCGAAAGATATGCACGAATAACCGCCATGTTGATATCCACAGATTTCGCATCATCCCGTGAACTCTGATAATTGATAAACACATCCACCCGCCCGCGGTTCAGCCGCTTACGGACAGTCTGTCGTACAAATTCTTCAAACAAACCCAAAAAACGCGGCATCCGGATATTGATATCCAGGAATCGGTGGTTCACACATTTAAGCTCAATGCTGATTGCCCTGCCGTCTATTTCTTTATCCGACCTGCCAAATCCGGTCATGCTCTGCATATCATCTGTCCTTATCACGTTTCGTATTCTAAAAAATTATTATATCACATGAACAAAGTAAATAAAATTACTCTTCGGCTCCGACTGCAACTTCATCATAATACCGTTGTGCGCCCGGATGTATCGGGATGGGCACACCGTCAAACGCGGTCTCCAGGCAGATCTTGTTCGCCTGGTCATGCGCATAATTTACGATTTCAATATTCTCCCAAAGCGCTTTAGTCATCCGGTATACGATTTCCTCATCCATATCGGCGCGGCATACCAGCAGCGTCATGGTCGCGGCGGCCAGAATATCTGTATCCACCGACTGATATGTGCCCTGCATGATGGTTACGGGTGCATAGCAAGGCGTGGATTCGATCAAAGCGTTCAGCTGGTCTTCGTCAAACGGGACCAGAACAATAGTATGCGTCTGCGTGATTTCATTCACAGTCGCATTCGGCTCACTTGCCGTTAAAAATACCGCATCCGCTTCCCCGTCTTTGAGTTGATATAATCCTTCGATATATGGCACGGCATGTACGTCGATATCCGAAGGCGTGATATAATAGCTGTCCAGCACATTGACTGCGTCCTGATACATCGCTGTATCCTGATCTCCCAAACAAACGCGTTTGCCTTCCAGGTCGGGTATCGCCGCAATATTCAGTCCGGTCAGCGAGACAATCTGTATCGGATGGGGATAAAGCGCGGCAATCACCTGAAACGATTCCATCGGTTCGCCTTCAAACATCATCTCCCCGCGGTATGCCCACATGGCGATATTCGATTCCACCATCGCAATACTCGCATCCCCGCTTTCCAGCAAAAAGCAGTTGGCGATGGATCCGTATCCGGCCTCTGCCTTAACGGTCGTGTTTTCGATGTTATCGTTCATCACTTCCGCGATGGCTTCGCCGACGGGATAATATGACCCGCCCGAACCGCCGGTGATAATTCCAATATAGGTATTGCCCGCACATGCTGATGTTAAAAAAATCAACACCATCATGATAATCAATGCCGCTGTCCGTTTTATCGTTTTTCTTGTATGCATATTGTCAAACCTCCCGGCCTGCGCCGCAAGCGTAGCCATTATATAGCAAAACCCAATGGTTTTCAACTGCCCGAATCCGGCGAATCCGTAAATTGTTAGAGAATTGTAAGAATAAAGTGTTGCCAAATCACCTCAAACGTGTATAATAATGATTGTCACAAAAAGCGGGGTTATAGCTCAGCTGGCTAGAGCGCTACGTTGACATCGTAGAGGTCGTTGGTTCAAGCCCAATTAACCCCACCAAAGGATTTAACTTAAGATCCGACGGTGTGCGTTATGCTTTATTTTTAAACCTACATAACGACAACGGGAGCGAGCGTCCGACTGGACAATGTCATGCCCTCATTGCGCAGGGGAAGACAGCGACCGCCGGCATGGCACCCACCTGCATTAGATGCGGGTTAATGAAAACAAGGCAGACGGCATCGTGGGATATAAGTTTTAGCGGAATTGTGTAATGGTAGCACAAACGACTCTGACTCGTTTAGTCTAGGTTCAAATCCTGGTTCCGCTGCCAAATAAAAAACAGGTACTAAAGTGCCTGTTTTTTTATTTTTGTTGGGGTGTTAGCCTGAGAAACTGGAAAACAGACGTTTTTAGAAAGTAGAAAACATATACATTCACTAAATAAAATAAATACTCTGAATAAATGAGACACCCTTTGGGTGTCGGCTTAGCCGACTTCAAATCCTGGTTCCGCTGCCAAAAAAAGCAACACCCGTACAGGGTGTTGTTTTTTGTTTTAATCAGGGTAGGATTTGAACCTTAAGAAGGCGCGGAGCGTTAAGAAAAACAACCCACACGCGGTTGTTTTTTAGCGAAGCGTGCCCGAGCTGAAGCGAGGGCGGCGCATGCAAAGCAGGCGCATCCTGGTTCCGCTGCCAAATAAAAAACAGGTACTAAAGTGCCTGTTTTTTATTTGTGTTGGTTGGACAAAAAAAGAACACCCGCAGGTGTTCTCATCTCATACTTTTATTTTAAAAATCCCTTTAATATCGTGCTTTCGGCCTCTTCCTCGCTCAGTCCCAGGCTCATCAGCTTAATCAGTTGTTCGGACTCCAGCCGTCCGATTGCGGCCTCATGAATCAGCTGGGCTTCGTTGTGATAGGCCGATACCTTGGGCGTTGAAAGCACCGTCGCTTCGTCCATGATAATTGCGTCGCACTGGATATGCCCGCGGCTCTTATTCTCGCCCGAAAGGTCAAAGAAGAAATCCTGCTTTGACTTGTCACGCGCCACCGAACGCGAAATCACCTGCGCAGAGCTGTCCTCACCCTCCAGCTTGATGTTGACGCTGGAGACCGCCTGCTGTACGCCTGTGGTCAGCATCCGCTCGGTAACCATCAACCTTGCGCGGTCGCCGAGATGCACGGTCGTGCTCCGTTTTGTGTCATCCACGCCGGAAATCTGCACCAGTTCAAGTTCAACCACGCTGTCTGCTTCCGCCCAAATCTCGGTGCTGGGGTTCAAAATCTTATCGCCTTTTCCCGGCCCCTGCCCGTAGTGCTTTTCGACGTAGCGCATCTTCGCGCCCTTGCCTACATAAAAATCATGCTTGCCGTCATGGCGGGCCGTTTTATCGCCGGTATTATGGATGCCGCATCCGGCCACCACCAGCACATCGCTGTTGTCGCCCACACGGATGGTGTTATAGACCAGATCGTCTACTCCCTCTTCGGTCACCAGCGCCGGAATATGCACGCTTTCATTGACCGTTCCGGGTTTGATGGTCACGTTGATGCCGGGTTTGTCGGTCTTGGCTTCCACGGTAATATTGGCCGTGGAGTTCTTTTCAATCCCGACGCCGTTTCTGCGGATACTGTATGCGCCGGTCGGAATCTGATGCAAATCCGCAACACTTTTTAGCAGGGTTTTATCCAACACGCTGAGCATCTTCAGGCACCTCCTCTTCATAGCAATCGCATCCGACGGTCGTGTCGTAGCGGTTCATGATCTGATCCATGGCAACCCCTTCGGTCAGCCTGCCGTTTTCAACCAATATAATTTCATCCGCCAGTTTCAGGATTCTTTCCTGATGTGAGATAATAATAATCGTTGTGTCCAGCGATTCGTGAATCGCGCTGAAGGTCTCCGCAAGTTTTTGGAACGACCAGAGGTCAATGCCGGCTTCCGGCTCATCAAATACGGCAACGTTCAGATTGCGCGCCAAAATCGTCGCAATCTCAATGCGTTTGATTTCCCCGCCCGATAATGTGGCGTCCAGATCGCGCGACATATAGTCCCTTGCGCACAGCCCGACCCGTGTCAGCAGTTCATACATGGACGTCCCCGGATGGTCCATCGCCAGTTTCAGCATCTCCTGAACCTCAATACCCTTAAAACGCGGCGGATGCTGGAACGCATAGCCGATGCCGCGTGATGCGCGTTCAGTTACGGTTAAACCTGTAATATCTTCGCCGTCCATATAAATGCGCCCGGTAGTCGGCTTTTCAATCCCCATGATCAGCTTGGCCAGCGACGATTTCCCGCCGCCGTTCGGTCCGGTTAAGACATACAGCTTCTTTGCGTCCAGTTTTAGATTAACGTTCTTTAACACTTCGACTTTGTCCTGGCCGATTTTTAAAGAGACATTCTTTAATTCAAGCATAAAAAAACTCCTGATATTATTTGATCAATTCTGATTATAATACTAGGAATTAAATTTGGCAAGTGGTTATTTCGCTTGTTCATTAATCATTAAAAAAGCACAAAATGAATACTCTATTAACTCATGTGTAATTTATCAAATTCCTCAAGAATTCTAACTAAGTCTTTTGTATCAATGATGACAGATTCATCTTCCCTATTAATAATTTTTCTTTGGTCAAAAACCATAATAACATAAGCCCTAAAAAATTTATCGCTGAAGGAATACTTGCCAGAGTTTTCATCATATCTTAAAATTTCGTACTTTCTCGCACTAATCAAATCCTGCAAATATATACTTAAATTCCCCTGAGGGTACTCTGGATATAACTCTCGTATTTTATCAAGGATTTCACTCCTTGTGACCTCTTGTTCAGTTAGGCTAATCATTGCAGAAAAGATTAACTCAACATTCTGATATTTTGCCTTTCTTTGTTTTAAAGCTCCATCAAGCAAAGTTTGGAATGTATTTGACTTTCCTTCAATATATGAAGTAACACCTTTATCAAGATCTCTTCTTTCAAGATTTATCTTTTTCGACGACGTTTTTTCAATTTGTTTATAAAAGCATGTATCATGGCATAGCTGATGACAAATTGAAGCTAACTGATTGGAGTACTTTGTGATTTCTTTTTTTACATCATGGGAAAAATCTATATTTAAAAGCCCTTCTCCTTTTACAATAATACTTTCTATTTCAGTATCTGATAACAAAGGAACAGATAATTCGTACACTCTATTTTCTAGTTCACTGTCATATTGAACTACTTCTTTAGCAGCTGTAACAGCACCAATTGCTACAATTTTAATCTGTTTATATTTATTTGCAGCATCAACAAAAAGTTTCATTACTTGTGATAATGCTTGTTTTTGATTTTCATCAACTTTATGAAAATCATCAATTACTAATATACAATCTGCTATTCCTAAAAATTTAATTAGGCTATTAGCTGTAATTGGAGGATCTACTACTCTTCGTGAGCTAGTTTCTTCTTCTTCAATCTTTTCCGCACTTAATGAACTACTTATTTGCTGATACTCAGCTTTTACACCAGCCCCAATTTTTCTTATTTTTCTCTTACTCCTAGTGTCTAAATAGAACGCATCCATTTCGTGAAAAGCATGAATAATTATGTCCTGTACACTAAATCCTTTCATACAACTAATAGTAATATATCTGTATCCTTTTTTCTCTAATAGTGTGTTTACTAATGTTGTTTTACCTCCACCAGAATAACCAAAAACAACTATCTGTTTGCCAGGAATCGAAAGGTTTTTAATAAATTCTGTTTCTATCTTTTCCCTAGAAACGTACGCGAGTTTTGCAGCAGTAGTAGGAGTAAAAACATCCTTTGTTTTCTTTTTGAAAAAAATTGATTTTAGGCTCATACTGGCTCTTCCATAATTATTTAACATTAACTATTATACATCAATTTTCTTTGTTTGGTAATAATTATTTTTTGCCTTGCGAATAAAAAACACCCAATTATGGGTGCTTTCTTACTTGCATATTTCTTGTTTCAATTCTTTCACCGTGCGCATATACCGCTCGCTCCGGATTAAATCCTCCCCTGTCGGGAAAGGAATACGGGAAATGTCGCTGTTGTGGGTGGCGTCCGCAATCTTCACCTCGATCGCGGTTTTATCCGACTTCACGCGTGCCATATATTCGCGGTAAGTCTCGGTTGTCCGCTTAGAGATCGCATCCACCGATACAACGATGCGCTCTGGGAATCCGGCCGCTCTCAAGTCATCCAGCGAGGTATCGCTGTCTTCGCAGACATCGTGCAACAATGCCACGATCTTCGCGTCTTTTGTTCTGACCATCCGTTTGACGGCACGGACATGGCCCATATAAGGGCTGCCGCCTTTGTCCACCTGACCGGCATGTGCGGCCTTTGCGATTTCTAGTGCTTTTCTCTTTAAGTCAGTGTATGTTTGTGCCATGCACTAATCATACAACACTTCGCGTCCTTTGTGTAGCCGTTGTTTGGTTTCTTTGTTATTGGCATCGCTCCAGCGCTTAAAGACATACCGCGCTTTTGTAATATCCGGAACCAAACGCGATACGTTGACAATCAGCATATTAATCAGACCCGGAATTAAAATCGCGCGATTGCGCCTTGCGCATTTCAACGCGCGCGCCACGACTTTGCCCGTTTCCACTGTGGTCAGCCTGCCCATAATTCCCTGTGAATCAATTTTTTCAATAACTTTGGCATTGGTCCGTAAGCCCGCCGGACACAGCACAGTGATATGCCCGTTTTTGTCTTTAATCTCTTCCCTCACCGCCAGCGAGAACTGAATGATTGCGCGCTTGGATGCTGAGTATAGGGCTTTTAACGGCATCGGGTAGAACCCCGCCATGGACGCCACATTGATGATATAGAATGCACCCGAATGTCTCGCCGACGCCGCGTAACGCGTGATGTCCAGTGAAGCTTCGGTATTCACCCGCATCACACGGGATACTTTGCTGCTGTTTAAGGTTTCAACGCCGCCCTCAAAATCCAGGCCTGCCACATTGATGGTATAACCCAGTTCTCCGTCAAGTCCATCCAGCTGCTTAAAGAGCGACTCGCGCGATTCCTGGTCCATGAGGTTGCACGCAGCCCACAAAATCTCGGTTTTATATCTGGCCTTCAGGCTCTCGGCCAGAATCTCCAGTTTTTCATTCGATATATCCGTTAGTATCAGGTTATGCCCCTGCTCCGCGCACGCCACTGCAAACGCTTTGCCGAGTCCGCCGGTCGCACCGGTAATGAGCGTATAGGTCTTCATTTTCCTGCTCCATTTCACTTTGATGCCGTTATTATATCCGATAAAACTTAAAAAGTCAAACACTTGTTTAAAACATCTGTTTGACTTTTTGGTTTCACTATGTTACCATGTTTTTGACCACAAAAAGGAGAACCAACATGACAAAGCAAAAAACCGTGCTCATCACGGGCGCCACATCCGGTATCGGACTTGAAACTGCCAAAGATCTGGTTTTAAGGGGTTACCGCGTCATCGGCACATCACGCAGCACCGTCAAAGAACAGGCGGCATACGCTTATATCGGAACCGAAATCCCGTTTATTCAAACGGAGCTCAGTTCCCAAAGGAATCTGAAATCCATTGCCGAACAAACCAAGGTGTTGATCGGTGATCACGGGCTGGACGTTCTAATCAATAACGCAGGAACCTTTTTCAGCCACTGTGCCTTAAGCGCGGAAGGCATCGAAAAGCAGTTTGCAGTCAACGCGATTGCCCCGTTGTATCTCTCCCTCTTATTATATGATGAATTAAAGAAAGTGAACGGACGTATCATCAATGTATCTTCATCGTCCCATTACCGCACTCAAATGCGCTGGGACGACCTTCAGCTGACCCGGCACTACGGCCAGTTAAAGGCATATAAACAGACCAAGCTGATATCGGTCATGCTGTCGCGTGAATTTAACCAAAGAAGCACTTCTGTAAAAACCTTTATGGCGGATCCCGGTCTGGTTGCGACGGATATCGGATTTAAAAATACCGGCCTGATTGCAAAAGCAGTCTGGAAACGCCGCAAGGCCGCCGGGCGCCCGGCATCTGTCGGGGCGGAGACTTCCATTTATCTCGCGACAAAACCGGAGCTTCCATATGAACTATACTGGAAGGACTGCCGTCCGCAGGCGCCGAATAAAAGCGCCCTTAACGATGAAAACTGCACACGCATCTGGGATTATTGCATGGACATCATCAATCTGGATGTGGATACGATATTGGGGGTTAAGTCATGACCAACGACAAACGGTCACAGGCGATGATTGATATCATTTCGGCCGCTGTGGACAGCATTTCTGAGAATGGAATTGCGGGTGCAACCGTCCGTGATATCGCGTCGCGTGCGTCAGTGAATCCGGCGGCTATCAGCTACTATTTCGGCAATCGTGATAATCTCATTAAGACCGCGTTCAAGGTGTCGCTCGAAAACGCTTTTGATCTGGAGGAATTTACCTTTGAAGCGTCGGCGGACTATCACGTTGTCTTTCGTACCTATTTGGAGCACTGGATGAAAGGCATTACTCAGTATGCCGGCCTGACCCGCGCTCACTTCGACGAAGTCATCCATCAGCGTGACAACAGCGGAGCGATTACAGCAGGGTTTAACCACTTTATCGACGGCATCTACGCATTAATGGTTAAGCACGGATTAAATGACAGCAGCGAAACACATGAAAAAACACGCCTGATATTCGGCGCGTTTATCAGCGGCATGCTTCTGCCTGACATTTTTAAGCCGGTAAAAGATGCAGACGCATTTTTGGATGCGCTACTGAATATGATCTAGTCGATATGGTGCGGTGCGTCGGAAACCGATGCGTCGATCTCCTTTTCTTTTTTTGCCGCAATTTCCCTGGCGATCACATCGATCTGGTCGCTCAGCCAAAGGTAAGTTGTGGTATCAGGCGAATAATCCGCTTCGCCCAGCATATTTACCCGTCCGTCAGCCAACAGCCGATTCACCTGCGCCATCGCGGTCTTGTTGCCCTTTGGGTATACCGCCATTGCCTTGCCTCCGTTTCGGGAGATTACCGAAAACGCGGGCACATCGCTTGGTCCGTCCGCAATATAAATCATATACTGAAACGGAATCCGCCGGTCTTTATCGGCGATTTTTGCGTTTACATCGATTTTAAATTTATTAGACCCTTTATTGATTTCAAACAGTGCACGTGTCTTGGAAGTATGGTCTATGGCATAACCGATCTGTGAAATCTCGTTTTCGCTTTCTGACGGCACTTCCCCGCCCAATTTGGACGAAATCGGCCGTTCAATAAACTCGCATCCCCAGATACCGTCGATATATCCGCTGATCTTTGAGCCCCTGATCATCTGCGCAAATCCGGTGCTGACCACATAGTGCTCCACACTGATGCCGAACCGCCGGTATGCCGAATTTTCACTCACGACCCGTTTTAATGCATCAAAAATGCCGGGGATGCCGTTGTAAAACGTCAGCTTGTCCCCGAAGTCAAACAGCATTTGGTTGCTCAGCCCCTTGAATATGCCCTGGCGCGTGCAGGTAATCATATGGTTCAGATAAATGGTCTCGTTGTTGACGCGGATACCCTGCGCTTCATATTCGGCTTTCAGCGACTCGACTTCCTGCCAGAACGCCTTCTCATCCACGTGATACGCCTCAAAAATAGGGCGCTGCATATAGCCGTCCACCAGCGTCTTATCAAAATCCCAGATTACCGCAATCGTATTTTGTTCCATAAGCCCTCTTTGATGCCCCAACATTTCGCCGTTCTCTATATCAAAGTATAGCGCGTTTCTTGCAGCAGTTCAACGCCGTTATTCGTCAACCGGGCGAATCATCACGCGTGCCGGAGCGCCGTCTCCGTTTAAGATTTTTAACGGCAGCGCGGCAATGTCATAAAGCCCTGCCGGAACGTCTTTTAACACCAATCCCTCAATCACCACGATGCCGCTGCCCAGCAGTGCATGGTGCGCAGGAAAATCGGTACTGTCCGCCGCGTCAATCGAAAGGTAGTCGATCCCTAAAGTCACAATGCCCTTCTCCGCCAGGTATCCCGCCGCGTCCGCTTCAAGATAGACAAAGTCTTCCGTGAAATTATCTGACAACACACACCGGCTGTTATGCGTTTTTAGAAGAATAATATCCCCTTGCGCAATCGGATGATTCATCAGATCGGCCTTGCTGATGCTTTTTTCACATGTCGATAAATCCAGTACCTTAGCGCGCCCGATAAAATGACCCGGCTCAAGTTCATGTATCTTCTTCCAGGTATTATCAAAATGATACGGCGCGTCGATATGCGTCCCGGTATGCGCGGCCATTGCGATATGGGTAGTGTTATAGCTGTCTCCGCGGTTAATTTGTTTTCTGGTTTCAATCCGGCATTTTTCATCACCCGGAAACTGCAGCTGATCGGTTTTAACCGGAATGGTAATATCAATATAGGCGTTCATTTTTCTCCTTAACCAAAAAAGATGAGCACGCGACTCATCTTTTTAAATATCTGTTACAGCTGTATCGTCCAGCCGTATTTATCTTCCGCTTTCCCGTATTGGATATCGGTCAGTTCATGATAGAGTGATTCGGTCAATTCCCCCATCTTTCCGCCGTTAACGACAATGGTCTTGTCGCCCCATTTCAGCTCGCTAACGCTGCTGATGATGGCGGCTGTTCCTGTCCCGAAGATTTCTTCAAGACTGCCGTCCTTGCTTGCATCATAGATGTCCTGAATCGCCACCTGTGTTTCGTTCACTTTCAGTCCGCGGTCTTTGGCCAGCTGAATCGTCGATTCCCGGGTGATGCCGGGCAATACACTACCGTTTAATGCCGGTGTGTAGATTTCACCGTTTATCTTAAAAAAGATGTTCATTGAGCCGACTTCTTCGACATACTTGCGTTCAATCGCATCCAGCCACATAACCTGCGCACATCCCGCTTCTGCCGCTTTTTCCCCGGCTAATATGCTGGCGGCATAATTCCCGCCCGCTTTGACGTTGCCGACACCGCCTCTGACGGCACGGACATATTCCGGTTCAACAAAAATTTTAATCGGTTTGAATCCTGCTTTATAATAGAAACCTACCGGAGACAGGATAATGAACATGTAATAACTTTTTGCTGCCTTGACCCCAAGATACGGATCATTCCCAAAAATCGTCGGACGGATATAAAGCGATGAACCTTCCCACTCGGGAATCCAGTCCTTTTCCAGTCTAACCAGTTCATACAGCGATTCTAAAACAAACGCTTCGTCAAATTCCGGAATACACATGCGTTTTGCCGACCGCTGGAGCCGCTTTATGTTATCCCAGGGTCTAAACAGGCGCATACCATGATACGCTTTCAGGCCCTCAAAAATCGTCTGAGCATAATGCAGTGTGGAGCATGCGGGAGAAAGGGTGAAATTTTCAAACGGCTTAATGACTGCATTATGCCATCCCTTTTCTTCGCTGTATTCCATCAGAAACATATGATCGGTAAAAATTCGACCAAAGCCTAATTCGTTCTCGGTTTTCGGTTTTTCTTTCAATTGCTGCGCCTTGATGACATTAAGCTGTTGCATCCATCTTTCCTCCTTATTATATTGATTGACTCATTATATGAGACGAATGAATCGTTAGTCAAGGATTTTCGCTAAATCACGCGGGAAACCATATAAAAAGGTTGACATCCGCTCGCCCGTATATTATTATACTACCGTAGTAGCGTTTTACTATGCTAAATTATTAAAAGTACAACGAGGTACATTGTGACACGAAATAAAAAACAGCTGCCTGCCGGTGTTGAGGATTTTCTGCCGCAGGAATGCTATTTAAGACGAAATATTGAAACCAAACTCAGGGACGCCTTTACGCTTGCCGGTTATGACGAAGTGTCGACTCCTGCTTATGAGTATTATGATGTCTTTGCAAGCGGCGCAGGCTCTTATCTTCAGGAGAAGATGATTAAGTTCATCGACACTAAAGGCGCTATTTTGGCTCTGCGCCCGGATGTCACCATCCCGATTGCGCGTATGGCGGCATCTAAACTGTTGGATGACGCCGATACATTGCGGTTGTTTTACTTTGAGAACGCATACCGGAACGAAGCGCCGGCAGTCGGCCGGTCGTCGGAGTTTTATCAAGCGGGCATCGAGCTTCTTGGCGAAGCGGGTGCAGGCGCGGATGCCGAAGTCATTGCGCTGGCGGTGGAATCGTTATTATCTGCAGGACTGAGCAATTTTAAAATCGATATCGGTCAGGTGTCTTATTTTAAGGCGATGATTGACGCATATGATTTTGACGATGAAGCCATCGACCAAATCCGCCACCAAATCGACTCAAAGAACGAATACGAGCTGATGATGCTGTTGGATTCATTAGAGGCGGATGAAGCTTTAAAAACCAAGCTGAAGGCCGTGATGGGATTATTCGGCGGTGCGGAAGTCTTGGACAAAGCGCGGGCATTATCGGACAGTCCAGAGTGTCTCAAAGCTGTGGATAATCTCGCCGAAGTATACGGACTATTGTCCGACTTTGGCCTGGAGCAATACATCTCCATCGACTTTGGTATGCTGCACGACATCTCTTATTATACCGGCATCATCTTCCGTGGTATTACCGACAAAATGGGCTTTGCGCTCATCACCGGCGGACGGTACGACAACCTGTTAAATGACTTTGGGAACGATACGCCGGCGACCGGATTTGCGCTTGAAATCAAGCGGCTGATGATCGCTTTGGAGCGCCAGAACCGTTTGGACGGTTTTTACCAGACCGATATGGTGGTATCCTGCGCGGCGGGATATGCCGGAAAAGCATTTGAGTATGTCCAAAGCGAACGAAGCCAAGGAAAGCGTGTGCTGTTCAGTGCCAACCTGTCAAAGGAAGCGTTGCAAAAGTTAAAGCAGGAAAAGAACGCGGCACAGGCACTATTCGTTGACCAGAGTTTTATAGAAAAGGAAAAGTAGACAAGTGAGTGAACATCAACAAAAAAAACGGATTACCGTCGCCCTGCCCAAAGGCAGATTGGCGGATCAAACGGTTGAAATATTGAACCAGGCAAATGTAGACTGCTCATGTATTACTGCGGATTCACGCAAGCTGATTTTTGAAAACGATGCGGGCACCATGCGGTTTATTATGGTCAAACCGACAGATGTTCCGGTTTATGTCGATCACGGCGTAGCGGATATCGGTGTTGCGGGTAAAGACACATTATTAGAAGCCGGATTATCTGTCTATGAGATGGTGGATTTAAAGGCCGGGCCGTGCAAGGTCTGCGTCGCCGGGTATCCGGGCAACAAGGCCAAGCTGACATCGTCAATCTTAAGGGTAGCGACCAAGTATCCCAATATCGCCAAACGGTATTATGCGGATAAAGGCGAAACCATTGAGGTGATTAAACTGAATGGCAGTATCGAACTGGCGCCGATCTTGGGACTGTCAGACGTGATCGTCGATATCGTCGAGAGCGGACGAACTTTAAAAGACAACGGTTTGGTCATCAAAGAGCACATCGCGGATGTCAGCGCAAGGCTGATTGTCAACCGCGTAAGCTTGAAGACCAAATCCGATGTGATTACCCCGCTGATTGAGAAAATCAAGCGCGTAGTGGAAGGATAAAATAATGGCTGATATTCGGATTATCTCACAATCAGAAATCCCCGAAGCACTGGCGCTGCTACGTGCACGCAGCGGAGATGATTTATCCGCAGTGAACCAGAGCGTCGCGGATATCTTAAAAGACATTCAGACAAACGGCGATCAGGCGTTGTTTGCATATACTAAGAAATTCGACGGATTTGATGCTGATGAGGCTAATCTTATGGTCTCACAGGACGAGATTAAAAAAGCCTATCAAGATACTGACCCAAAGCTGATTGATATCATCAAAAAAGCGGCAGAGAATATTAAGGCATTCCACCAAAAGCAATTGCGTGAAACGTGGACGGAAAAGGACGGCGGCATCATGCTCGGCCAGCTCTTTAATCCGGTGGCGTCCTGCGGCGTATATGTCCCGGGCGGCAAGGCGGTCTATCCTTCCAGTGTACTGATGAACATCATACCGGCAAAAGTCGCGGGTGTGGAAAATATCTATATGGCAACCCCCCCTGACAGTAATGGCATTATTCAGCCGATGATATTGGTTGCCTCGGATATCGCAGGTGCGGACAAAATCTTTAAGATGGGCGGCGCACAGGCAATCGGCGCTTTCGCGTACGGTACTGCATCTGTCTCCAAGGTCAACAAGATCACCGGCCCCGGAAACGCCTATGTGGCGGCAGCAAAAAAGCAGGTGTTCGGCACTGTCGGTATCGACATGATTGCCGGGCCTTCCGAGGTTTTGGTCATTGATGACGGATCGGTTAATCCGCGGTTTATCGCGGCGGACGTCCTGTCTCAGGCCGAACATGACGAGCTGGCCTCCTGTATTGCGGTTGTCATGAATCAGCAAAGAGCCGAAGTGCTGCAGGCGGAAATCACTGCTCAGGTGAACCGGCTGCCCAAGAAAGAAATCGCGGTGAATTCGCTGAAAAACTATGGTATGATTGTGGTGGTTGACGGCTTGGACGAAGCCATTGCCTTTGCAAACCGCGTTGCACCGGAGCACTTAGAGCTGTGCATCGAAAACGCCGCATCGTATCTGCCAAAGATCAGAAATGCGGGTGCGGTGTTCCTCGGCGCTTATTCGCCGGAACCGCTGGGCGATTATTTCGCGGGACCGAATCATATCCTCCCGACCAACGGTACGGCGGCGTTCTCATCCCCGCTGAATGTAGATGATTTTATGAAGAAAACCAGTATCATCGGCTATGACGAAGCGTCACTTCGCCGTTGTTATCAGGATATCGCGGCATTTGCCGAAGCAGAAGAGTTAGATGCGCACGCACGCAGTGTCCGCATCCGTTTTGAAGAATAGGACTAAATGATGAAAACAATTAAAGAAAAGCGCACCACCAAAGAAACAGATATCACCCTTGCACTGGATATTTACGGCACAGGAAAGTACCTGATCGACACCGGACTGCCGTTTTTCAACCATATGCTTGATTTATTCGCCAAACACGCCTTGTTTGATTTAAGGGTCAAATGCGTCGGCGATATCGAAGTGGACAGCCATCACACGGTTGAAGACGTGGGGATTGTGCTCGGATCCTGCTTTAAAAAAGCACTCGGCACACCCAAAGGCATCAAGCGATATGCCAGCATTCTGCTTCCGATGGATGAGACGCTGGCGCAGGTTTCACTGGATATCTCCGGACGCCCTTATCTGAAATATGACGTGGACGTGAAGGGCAAAATGGAAAGCGGCATGGAAGCACAGGTGTTTGAAGAGTTCTTCCGTGCATTTGCGATGAACGCGGGCGTTACCCTGCACATCTCCGTACTATACGGCGAGAACACGCATCACATGCTGGAGGCGTGCTTTAAAGGCACGGCGCGCGCGATTCGGAATGCGTTGGAAATTGATCCGAGAGAAACCGGAATTCCCTCTTCGAAAGGGGTACTCTGATTTGGGCAAAATCATAATTATAGATTACGGCATGGGCAACCTCAGGAGTGTGCAGAAAGCGTGCGAATTTATCGGGCTGTCTGCGGAGATCTCTGATGATATTCAGGCTGTCGAAAAGGCAGACGCATTGATTCTGCCGGGCGTCGGGGCTTTCGGGGATGCGATGACACATCTTAATAAAAAAGGCCTTACCCCGGTGATTAAAGACTTCGTTAAGACCGGAAAGCCATTCCTTGGCATCTGTCTCGGCATGCAGCTGATATTTGACAGAAGTTTTGAACATGGTACGCACGAGGGGCTTGGCCTGGTCGGCGGCGATGTCGTGGAATTTAAACTGGACGGGCTTAAGGTGCCGCACATGGGCTGGAACAATCTGTATGCGCGCCAGAATCCGCTGTTTGAAAAGAGCGACGACCAATACGTATATTTTGTCCACTCGTTTTACGCGGACGGTGTCAGCGATGACGATGTGATAGCGACGGCGACTTACGGGCATCCGTTTGTGGCGGCTGTTCGGCACGAGAACGTATTCGGCCTGCAGTTCCACCCCGAAAAAAGCGGCGATGTCGGGCTCAACATGCTGAGAAACTTTGGAAAACTAATATAGGAGCAAAACAACAATGGTGATCTACCCCGCCGTTGATATCAAGAACGGGCGATGCGTCCGGTTATATCAGGGCGATATGAATCAGGCAACAGAATACGGCGAGCCGTACGAAATGGCGCTGCAATGGCAAAACGCAGGCGCGGGATACATCCATCTTGTGGATTTGGACTCTGCGTTCACCGGCGGTTTTACCAACAAAGAAGCGGTGAAAAAAATATGTGAAATGATTACGATACCCGTCCAGCTGGGCGGTGGCATCCGTACGATGGCGGATATCGAAACACGGCTGGACGATATCGGCATTACACGCGTGATTATCGGAACAGCGGCGGTAAAAAACCCTGATCTCGTTAAACAGGCTGTCAAAGCCTATCCCGGACGGATTGTGGTCGGAATCGACGCCAAAGACGGGATTGCGGCGATTGAAGGCTGGGGCGGCGACAGCGGTGTTGCCGCGGTCGATTTGGCGCTAAAAATGAAAGACATTGGTGTTAGAACCATTATCTATACCGATATCGCAAAAGACGGTACACTAGACGGACCGAATCTGGAAGCGACGCGCGCCATGGTAGAAAAGACCGGCATGGAAATCATCGCGTCCGGCGGCATGAGCCGGATTGAAGACGTTTCCGGCGTGATGGAAACCGGCGCAGGCGGCGTCATCGTCGGGCGGGCGCTTTATACCGGTGCCATTGACTTAAAACAGGCGATTCAAGCAGCGAGAAAGGCATAAGCTATGTTAACCAAGCGTATTATCCCCTGTCTGGATGTACATGCCGGGCGGGTGGTTAAAGGCATTAATTTTATCAATCTTCAGGACGCAGGCGACCCGGTGGAAACTGCCAAAGCTTATAATGAGGCCGGAGCGGACGAACTGGTTTTTCTGGATATCACCGCATCCTCAGACGCGCGGGATATCATGATCGACGTGGTCGCGCGTACGGCGGAGCAGGTGTTTATTCCCCTCACCGTGGGCGGCGGCATCCGTTCGGTTGAGGACTTCCGCCGCATCCTCAAAACGGGGGCGGATAAAATATCCATCAATTCCTCCGCGTTTAATAACCCGACGCTTATTACCGAAGCGGCCATCCGCTACGGGAACCAGTGTGTGGTGGTTGCAGTGGATGCCAAGCGGCGTGAAGGCGGGGGCTGGAACGTTTATATCAACGGCGGCCGTATCGACACCGGAAAAGACGCGCTGGAGTGGATTGCCGAAGCTGAGAAACGCGGTGCAGGTGAAATCCTCCTGACCAGCATGGACGCAGACGGCACCAAAGCAGGATATGACGTGGAACTGACACGCGCGGTATCGGACATGGTGAATATTCCGGTAATCGCATCGGGCGGTGCGGGTGCATTACCGCATTTTAAAGACATCATCACCGAAGGCAAGGCAGACGCCGTACTGGCGGCCTCGCTCTTCCACTACGGTGAACTGACCATAGACGAAGTCAAAGATTACCTCGAAGATAGCGGGATCCCGGTGCGCCGGAAGCCCGTCCGGTAAATCAAAGAAGGAGAAACCATGAAATACGAAGAGATTATTGCGAAAGTTAAGTTTGACGATAACGGACTGGTGCCCTGTATTGCCCAGGATGTCAAAACCAACACGGTCCTGATGATGGCGTATATGAACGCGGAATCCATCAAGCAGACGCTGGATACCGGCTATGCCACCTATTTTTCGCGCAGCCGCCAAAAACTGTGGAAGAAAGGTGAAACTTCCGGCAACACCCAAAAAGTCAGGAGCATAAAAATCGACTGCGACGGCGATACCCTGTTGGTCCTGGTCGAACAGAAAGGCGTCGCCTGTCATACGGGCAAGTACTCCTGCTTCTTTGAAACCGTCTCCGGCGAAAAATATACCGGCGGCTATCAGATCATTGACGAGCTTTTCAGCGTCATTGAGAACCGAAAGAAGAATCCAAAGGAAGGGTCTTATACCAATTACCTGTTCGAAAAAGGCATCGACAAAATCCTAAAGAAGGTCGGCGAAGAAGCGGCCGAAGTCATTATCGCCGCAAAAAACTGGTCGGTTGAAGAAATCAAATACGAGTCGGCAGACCTGCTCTACCATCTGTTTGTTCTGTTATCCGATCGCGGTATGTCCCCTGCTGATGTGATGCAGGAGCTGAATGACCGGCTTTAAGCGAGATATTTAGCGCAATCACCAGTAATCCGGCGTAATATCGACTATGTATTTAATATTTACCAATAATCGCTCGTTTTAGGACATCACTATTTTTGACTAACGCGTGCCATTATTATAAAATTAACTTCGCCTGTTTGACTGGATGTGGGAGCATAGCTCAGCTGGGAGAGCATCTGCCTTACAAGCAGAGGGTCACAGGTTCGAGCCCTGTTGCTCCCACCAGACAAACTACCCCGTACGCGTGCGGGGCATTTGTTTGACCGATTCAAGAGGCAACATCTATCCCGCTGAATGCGGGATAAAAAATGTACCGATTTATCACAAATACGTTTGCATTAAGCAATAAAATCGGTTAGAATTAAAAACAGCTGTTTGATGGCATGAGTGGGTAAAAGTCGATATTTCGCGGGAGTGACTCAGTGGTAGAGTGCGACCTTGCCAAGGTCGAAGTCGCGGGTTCGAATCCCGTCTTCCGCTCCACACGGCGCCATAGCCAAGGGGTAAGGCAGAGGTCTGCAAAACCTTTATCCCCAGTTCAAATCTGGGTGGCGCCTCCAAATCAGACTTTATCATTCCGCTCATGTCATATCCGGCCGAAGTGGCGGAACTGGCAGACGCACAGGACTTAAAATCCTGCGAAGGTTAAACTTCGTATCGGTTCGATTCCGATCTTCGGCACCAATAAAAAAACGCCCGTAATTAGGCGTTTTTTTGATTTTCATAAAGATGTTTCCCCTTTTTATATCTCTTGTGTATATTGCTTTTTGTCTGATTGCTTAGATTTCCAGTCCATATACTGTTTAAAAACTTCTCCACCATCCAGATTGTTTTCATCAGCAATCTCCCATAGTCTTTTTCGCAAGTATTCCAAGTCAAAAGACACACCTTTTTCCTTAAGTTCCTTTAATTCTTCGTCAAACGCTTCTAAAATTGATACGTCCATATTCGCTTCCTCTTATTATTTTTTGTATTTGTTTAAAAAACTCTGATCTTTTTCTTCTTCAGGTTTATTTCAACACCCCTATCCTTAAAAAGGTAAATCATCATTCCCATTTAAAACGTTAGTTTCTGTTTCGATATTGTTATCAATATTATCTTTTTTAAACAACTCAATCATATCGTTGATTTTCCCTAGCAATTCATCAAATGTAACAACTGAAACATTTAAAAGAGAGCTCCTATAGTTCTCAAACATTTCTATTTCATTTTGCTGTAAATCTGCTATACTTCCAATGATCACATAGCACTTGGGGCTAAAAACTTCATATTCCTTATCCGATTTTAGGAATGCAAAGCTCTTGATTAAATCATCTTTATAATTCAAAACTTGATTTATAGAACCACTCATTTCTGCACTTAATGAAAAAGTATCACGATATTTTCTTCCAACAATTTTAGTGCATGGCGTTTTTATTTCAATAAGCGCTACATTTTTTGTCAACTTGTTTTGATATATAAAATCGCACAAATGCCCTCCTGTATTGCTCATTCCTTTTCCACCTACATATGCTTTATCTTCAAAGATAGTACATGGAATAGAAAAAATTTGCGATAATATCCATTGGTTTTGTTTAAAGAAACTTTGCCAATATTCTTCATCACTACTTCCAATATTTCTCTCAAACTCTACAGCTATTCTCTTTAACCTTTCTAAATTTAAAGACTCGGATAACGAAACCATATTATCACTCTCTAGTTCAGCTAAACTATTTCGAAGATTGACCTTTGAGTCAGTTTGTGTTATTAGTTTCAGCAACTGCTTTACTAGTTCAAAATTATCGCTATCACCAATCATTCTTGCTGCTATAGGATCATTTTGTATAATATTTTGAAAACTTCTAAATCCACTATCAATTCTTGTATAAGTTGCATTCCCAGGTGTAATGCTTTTCATTGTAATATAAACATCATAAAGATTTTGTAACCCCATAAATAAATTACGTGTTTCAGTGGTGTTTAATGATATTTCCATCATTTCTCCCACCTTTATTGACTTGCGTGATATTTTCTCTATTTCACTAGGAAAATCATCATCACTTACTCTTTTTTTCTCGTATATCAACTTTCCCGATACGGATTTCTCTGGCGATTTATCATTTTCAACTAAGTTAGGAACAAACTTCGTTTTGACTCTTTCAGTTTCTCTCAAAACAATTGGAGAAGCATCAGCAGTCTTAGCAGACGTTGATATAACATCAATGCTTCCATCCCCATGTTCCTCAGGTTCAATTTTGGGAAAGCCACTATTATAACTCATAACTTACTCCTACTTACACCATCATCAAATCTAGAACACTATCACTTCGTCTTAACATTAAGTCTTAGCACAGCTATCAATATTATTAATTTGTCCATTTATAGTATATGGGTGTTTTACATCTTCAAGATATTCTTGTTTTAATTAAATATTGTATTTTGTTAATTATAACATAAATAGTTATATAATCGCTTTTTTATTTTTATCTGGAAAGTTAGCACCCTTGCTTTGTCAATCAATTACGCTCATCTTTCCACGAAAAGATGATCTCTTTTATCGATTTTTCAAGAATTGCATACCTAACCAGAATGGCTCCCGGCGCCATCAGCACATCCCCCAAAACCTATCAAATCAATAGATATATTAGTTTTCTGTCAAATAGCATAAGTCTTCTATTTGAATCCAGACACCAACAGGCACACATCAACACGTATCATTGATTTGATAGGCGTTTCTGTTGTTCGCACATTCCAATTTAATGCCTTATTAAGAATAATTCGATATTTGTCCTCTGCGTTTTGTCATGTTATAATAGCCGCATCTTACATCATGTTGAGGTTACTATGAAGTCACTAGCTGCATCAGTTTTCGAGTTTTTAATGAATATTTACCGCTTTTTTCAGCGGCCCGATAAGCGCAAGATCACCATCGACCGCAGGGATTGGTTCAGTAAGCCGCCGCGCAGTTTTAAGGAGTTTCGCACGGTTAAAACCGAAGCGTCCGGCTGTACGGCTTATACGCTGTTCGCGAACGATCATCCCGATTATCATATTATCTATTTTCACGGCGGTGCTTATATCTATAAGGCAAGGGTCCCGCACTGGTATGGGATTCATTATTTCCTGACCCATTTATCCTGTGCGGTCACATTCGTCGATTATCCGCTTGCGCCGGCTTTTACCTGTGATACGACGGTTCCTGCCGCTGTGGGCATATACCACGAACTGGTTAAGGTATGTGATGCTCCCGTCACGCTGATGGGCGATTCCGCCGGGGCCGGTCTTTTACTCGCGGTTTCCCAGGTTATAAAAAAAGAGGGCATCCGCCCTGTGCCTGATAAGCTTGTATTGTTTTCGGCCTGGCTGGATGTCGCCACTGAAGTGGGTATCTCACCCGTCCTGAAAAAGCAGGATAAAATGCTGACCGTTGAGGGTTTACGGCGCGCCGGACGGGCATATGCAGGCTCACGGGACGTCAAAGACCCGCTATGCTCACCCATATACGGTGATTTAGCCGGACTTCCCAATGCTGCTATTTTTTCCGGCACGCATGATTTAATTCACGCTGACAGTGTCCGTCTGCACCGGATGCTGGACGAGCAAAATATTGCGCACGCATATTATTCATATCCGGAGATGCAGCACGCCTTTATGCTTGCACCGATGCACGAAGGTACGGATGCATTACAAAAGACATGTGCGTTCATTCAGAGCCCGCACATGCCTTAAATCGCTTATTTTATTCCCTTTGCCCATTCCACTGCCCGCTCAGTTTCTCCGGCTCTTAAGGGGCCTTCTGACTCTTTAACGATAAATCCCCCGCCGGGTATCGCGATTACAGCGCCTTTGTGTTTCAGGCTTTTTTCGATTGTTTCAACTGCATGGCCCATTATGCCTTCAAAGAAAGAATATACCTTCGAATTCAATTCTTCCGCATCCATCCGTGTGTCAAATGCCGCAGCGCTTTTCCCTTTCACCACTTCCCTGTCCAGTGATTTCAGCCACGCTTTTATGGACGGTATGGGCGACATCGCACGCGTCGGCGACCCGACAATCAGTATATCTGCTTCTTTTACCAAAGATGCCGACGCATCAGATACTTTGACAACATTTACTTCTGTCTTCTTAAACGCTTTGGCGACTGCTTCCGCGATTGCTTTTGTGTTGCCAAAGACCGAATCATATACAATCAATGCTTTCATTTTTTTCACCTTCCCCCTGCTCTGGGGTTTAACTACCATTTAATCATTCACCACCGCTGGATGTATCCAGAATGATCTGGACGATACGCTCGTTATACGCGACCGCCCCGTTTTCAAACAACAACATCACCCTGCCATCGCTTAACATCCCGATATCCGAATATCCGGACGGACCGTCATAGACCAGCCATTGTTCCGACCATGTCTTCCCGCAATCACGCGATCTGGCGATTGTCATCCTTGCCCGGTTGAAATAGTCATTCGGATAAGCGTAGTATAACACATTTTCTTCGCCTATAATGGACGACATGCAGACCGGATCCCGAAATGTCGATAATGGTTTCAACGAAGACCAGGTCGAGCCCCCGTTCACAGAAATCGCATACTGCTTAGTCAGTTTCTCATGCTTGGTTGACGCATTCACATTCGGGCGCAATACCATCATCATCTGACCGCCGCCGGCGATTTGGACAACTTCGCACTCGTTCCCGTCACCTGCGCCGCCGCCCTGCTGCCACGTCTCTCCATGGTTATCGCTGTACAGCACGCACGAGGTCGCATCATAAACCGGAACAACCAGCCATCCCGCATAAGGTCCGTTGTTGATCTGGATGCCGTGCCCGGGGCTGGATACCCCGTCAAACACGTACCCGACTGTTTTCCAACTGATGCCGCCGTCGCGGCTTTTCATCATATAGGTCCGGTAATCATCCGGGTAGGCTTCTTTGATATAAAAAGCAAAAGCCTCTCCGGTCTCCGCGTCAAACACCGACACCGCATTGCCTGCCCCATCCATGATATCCGCATAGTCCCCATTGATACTGCTGTCCTGCCATGTGGTCCCGCCGTTTAAGCTCATTTTGCCGATCAACCGCGTTTTACGCTGGTTGACGTTCTGTCCCGATACGCCTTCCGCAAACACAATTAATCGGTCCTGCGTCAATATTGTCCCGTCGGCCAGCATTTCACCCGCATGGATAATAAGGAGAGAGGGCTTTCTAAAGCTCGAATATCCGCTGTCAGCGCTGTCAAAGAGTATTGTCGGTTCAGTTTCGATGTATGTATAATCGGCGTCCTTTTTTAACAGCCTGAATCCGTAAAACTGTATCGGAAGCAAAACAATCAGCAGACCGATCCATATATATTTCGGGTACACCATCGGTCTTGCGATATGCCGCAGGACCTGAAAACTCTGGACAAGAATCGCCGTGACCAGCAGGGCGAAGCCAATAATCGCCGCATAAATAATCCGATCATATTGATAAATCGGCTGAAAACGATGGTAAACAACAGCATCCAGCAGGCTGTAAAAAATGAAAGCTGATATGATAATGCTGAAAAAAAAGTTGAAAAGCGTGATGCCGCCGGAATGTTTTCTGCCGTTTCCGCTTAAACTAACCAGTATAAAAAGCAGATTCAATGCCAGCGCTGCGGCAAAATAAAAGTCGTGTTTGATAATCGGGGCATTATACCGGATAAACAAGACACACGCGTACCCTAAAAAGCCCACACCAACCGCGATGAGAATATCAATTGTGCTTTTTAAGGCGTTCCGCATGCCGTCTCCTATAGCATTTCGTTTTGAATAAACTGAATGGCAAACAAAACCGCATGATTGGTCATCTCTTCACAGAGATGCGGCGGATTATCCGGCTTAAAACCCTGCGGTCTTAATACCGAACAAATCAGCGAGCCGAATTCCTGTGTAAACGATTCGCCGAACCGATAGCAGATATTGACGGTCTCCTGCTCCGGTATCGACTGCTTCGCACCAAACATACCAATAAACAGCAGTGCGCCTTCCACCAGCCCGCACTGGGCACCGAATCCCCCGGCGCCGTGCATGCCGACAATCGCCTCAAATACCTGCGGTGACACCGCGACTTCAAAGTGGCGCGACAATGCCGTGATCATGACCGTTGCGCAGTTTTTGTCCACTCCCCAATACAAATCATGTACCAGTTCTTTTATTTCTGTCTGATTCATTTTTAATTCCTGCCTTGATTAAAAAGCCTGCCGTTTCAGATGCCGGCAGGCTGATAAAAAATCTATTCGCGTTCGTCCATTGGCACATAACATGCATTCGCGTTTACGTTCTTATATGCCGGACGCATAATCCTTGGATTAAACGCCAACTCTTCAATCCGGTGCGCAGACCAGCCCGCAATACGCGCCATTGCGAATATCGGGGTAAACAGGTCTTCCGGGATTCCAAGCATGGTATAAACCATGCCTGAATAAAAGTCAACATTAGCGGAGATAATCTTATCCGATTTTTTGACGTCGTAGAAAACCTGCGGTGCCAGCCGTTCGACACGCTTATAAAGGTCAAATTCTTCTTCAAAACCGTTCGCCTTTGCGAGCATTTCCGCCTTATCTTTCAGCAGAATCGCGCGCGGATCGCTGACGGTATAAACCGCATGGCCGACGCCGTAAATCAGACCGCTCTTGTCATTCGCCTCTTTTTTAACGATTTTGACCAGATAATCTTCAACTTCAGAATCCGATGCCGTATTTTTCACGTTTGCTTTGAGATCATCCATCATGGTTTTAACCCGAATATTAGCGCCGCCGTGCTTTGGCCCTTTCAGTGAGCCGATCGATGACGCCATTGCGGAATAGGTATCCGTTCCGCTGGAAGACACCACGTGCGTGGTGAACGTCGAGTTATTCCCGCCGCCGTGCTCGGCATGCAGCACCATGCAAAGATCCAGCACTTCCGCTTCCAGTTTGGAATACTCATTGTTCTGGCGCAGAACATGCAGAAAGTTCTCGGCATGAGACAATTCAAGCCGCGGTCTGTGGATGTACAGACTTCCGTTCAAAATATAATGCAGTTTGGATATATAGGAATATGCCGCCATTAAAGGAAGCTGTGCAATCAAAACAATGCTCTGTAAAATAACATTCTTGATTGAAACATCATCCGGATTCGGGTCAAACGAATATGACGTTAAAATACTCCTTGCCAGTTTATTCATAATATCGCTGCTGGGGAACTTTAAGATTGACCCTTGCACAAAGCCTTCCGGCAGAAGGCGGTTAACCGCAAGCGCATCCCTGAATGCCGCATATTCTTCTTTGTTTGGCAGCTCGCCAAACAGCAGCAGGTAGCAGACTTCCTCAAATCCGAATCTGCCCTCTTTTTGAAATCCCTCTGTGATATCGGCAATATCAATGCCTCTGTATCTTAAACGTCCCTCAGCGGGAACCAATTCTCCTTCATCAAGCAGATAGCCGTGCACGTCCCCGACTTTGGTCAGGCCGACAAGCACACCGGTTCCGTTATCGTTTCTAAGGCCTCTTTTTACGTTATACTCCGAATAAAGCTCAGGCGATATAGTGCTGTATTTCAGCACCTTTTCTTCCATTTTATCCAAAAAAACTTTGTCCATACAGTCCCCTTTCTCTCCATTTTTGTTCAACAAGAACAATTATAAGCATTATGCATCGGTTCTTAATACGTCACCGTGCACCATCCAAAGTCAATTAAATCTGTTATCGGTTAATATTAATTGTCGATTGAAACGAAATGATAACTAACGAAAAAAGTTCCCGTTCGTTATGATAACCGTGTGGTTCGCACGTACTTCACGGGACTTTGGTCTCATCGTTGTTATTATAACATACCCTCCAACAGTTCCGCTATTCTTTTTTTTTATTGAGACGATAATATATGATAACCAATCAAATGTCTACTATTATTTTTCAGTTTTATCCATTATTTTGATTCCGCATTTGAACGGATGCGAAAGCTGTGTTAGACTAATTTTAACAATGGATACGGAGTAAAATGATGCGAAAAGAAACCCACGGCCTTGAATATAAAACAATTGCTTTAGTAGAGCTTCCCGGCGCAATGAATCTGGTTAAAAAAGTTTTTATGCGCTTTGAAGCGCCGGAATATCCTGCGGAAGGCGTACAATCATTCCTTGAGTTTATTGCCCTTAATTCCATATCAGAAAAGGCCGAAGCCGGTGATCTGTCGCTTTGGGGATGCTTTGACGATAATAATATTGTGGGGGTGTGCGCATCCAGGAACATCAATCACGTCTGCCTGATGTTTGTTGATGAAGCCTATCACAGACGCGGGATAGGGAAACGGCTGTTTGACTTCATTAAGCGGGACGTCATAGCGCACGGCGGCTATGACCGGATTACAGTCAATTCCTCACCGTATGCACTGCCATTTTATCGCGCCTTGGGTTTTCGTGATACCGAACCTGAAAAGATTATTAACGGTATCCGCCATACGCCCATGACTTATCCGTTATAACGGCTTGATATTGGTGTTGTGATAAACGATGATTTCGGCATTCACGCCGTTTTCTGAAAAGCGCTCTAGTATTTCCTCACATTGCCAATTCGGCAATGCGTCCAAATCAGGGAAATAAGTATCCGCATCAAATGCGCGGTCGATTTTCGTAATATACGCTGTTTCACAGTATGGCAGCATCAGGCGATAAACTGCTTCACCGCCGATGACAAAGCTGTCGGATAAATCCATATTGAGTTTCTTTAATGTTTCTAAGTTTTTAATCACATGAATCCCCGCCGTGTCCGCGGCAAGCGTCCGGCTGAATACAATATGAGTCCTCCCCTTCAGCGGATTCCCGCCCGGGAAGCTTTCCAGCGTCTTTCTGCCTAAAATAACAGTTTTGCCCTCCGTCATCCGCCGGAAAAACGCCATATCGGGTTTTAACGATACCAGCAAATCGCCGTCTTTCCCGATACCCCAGTTTTTGTCCACCGCTACAATGATATTCATCGTCAGATCCCCTAAACCGCAACCGGAATGCGTCCGGAAAGGCTGGATGCCTGATATCCGGTCAGGCGGAAGCTTTCTACTGTAAAGTCATAAAAGTCAGTTATATCCGTGTCCAATTCAAACTTCGGCGCATCATAAACAGGATTCTGCATGACTTCCTCCACCAATGGAATATGGCGGTCATAGATATGTGCATCGGCGATCACGTGGACAAGTTCTCCGGCTTTCAAGCCCGAAACCTGCGCCATCATATGCATCAGCACAGCATACTGGCAGACATTCCAGTTATTCGCCACCAGCATATCCTGAGACCGTTGGTTTAAAATACCGTTTAAGACGTTGCCCGACACATTAAAGGTCATGCTGTACGCGCAAGGATACAGCCGCATCGCGTTTAAATCGGCGTGGTTATACATATTCGTGATAATGCGCCGGCTCGCCGGATTGTGTTTTAAATCATATATAACGCGGTCAACCTGATTAAACTCACCTTCTTTATAGGCATGCGGAACAGCCAGCTGATAGCCGTAGGCTTTCCCGATGGTGCCGTTTTCATCCGCCCATGCATCCCATATCCGGCTGTTTAAATCATTCACGTTATTCGATCGTTTCTGCCATATCCATAGCAGCTCATCGATGCAGGATTTAAACGCGGTTTTGCGGATTGTCAAAATCGGAAATTCCTGTGCCAGGTCATACCGGTTGACGATCCCGAAGCGCTTAATCGTGTGCGCAGGCGTTCCGTCCTCCCATTTTGGCCGGACTTCCTCGGTATCATCGCGGTATCCTTCGTTTAAAATCAAGCTGCAGTTTTCAATAAAAATCTGGTCGGCCCTGCTCACACGCATTCTCCTTGTGTTTTAGTCTCTATCATCATATCGCAACACGGGTAAAAAGAAAAGCGCCCAAACCGCTGTTTCGCGGTTCAGGCGTCATTTAATCCGCATCAATAACCCGGGATTTTATGCTGCCTTATATAATCGGCAATTTTTTCATTTCCCGCCCGGTTCAGCTTCATACCATCCGTATCCGCATATGCCGGATCAAGCGGCGCCACATCGGCATCGTTCAGTTTAATAACGCCGTCGGAAGCCAGATAATAGACTTTCATTTCCTTGGCCAGTCCCTGGAGATGGCCGTTGACAGTGTCGATTTTTTCGTTGGTGTACTGACCGACATCCGCATCCCGCACCTTAAGCAGCTCTTCCTGTTCGGCGGTATACGTAATCGGGTAACACATCTGAATGACAATCTTCGTATCCGGGGTCGCCTTCTGAATGTCTTCTATCAGTTCACGGTAATAATAAATAAAAGTACTGTCGCTCATATACGGCAGACCGTTGTAACCAAAACACAGCACAACACCCTTCGGCTTGATAATACCTAGCGCTTCCGGGACGGTATGGTAACCACTGGCGCCGGAAACCGTAAAGCGTGCGTCGTTAATCGCGCTGACATGCGTAAATCCGTCGTCCTTAGCCAGCACATGATCATCGGGTATTCCGGTATACAGGGCCAGGCTGACAATTTCCACGCCGCCGACATAATAAAGTGAATCATAATATGCATCGCCTGCATCAGAAGTCCGTTGGAGCCGTCCATAACTGGTTGATACCGCAGTTTCAGCTTCCTCGGTCTCTTCAGGCGACGGGCTTGGCGTCGGCGTCGGTGTCGGCGTCGGGGTTGGCGTTGGTGTGGGGGTCGGTGTCGGGGTTGGTGTCGGCGATGCTTCCACTACCTCAACCGGTTCAGTATTTTGCATGCCGATCATAACGCCTGCCATTACGGCAATCCCGATTAAAACAACAGCGGCGATTGGGATAATCACGCCAAAGAGGGTCTTTTTACTGATAAAGACCTGATTGGCTTGCTGTGCCTGCTTTAATTTTTCATCCAATATCTTTTTTTTCTTTTGATCCATGATACTCATTCCGTTTATCCGATTTAATGAAGGACCTGGTGTGTTTTTGTATAATTATATACCACCCGGTATCCCTCGCGATTCAATATTGATGTGGCATCACCCCAGTATTCTTCCTTAAGCGCACCATCGCTGCCTCTTAATACGCCATTGACATCAAGATAATAACATTCGTTGTTATAGGCGTATTTCTCAAGCCCCCTGTTGATCTCGCTGATCCGAGCATTTGTCTGGTTGTAATGGGTGTCCTCATCTTCATACTCCTGCGTGATCGGGAACAGCGACATGATGACAAACTGGGTATTGGATGACGAATACTGTTTGAGTGTCTCAATTAAGGTTTTATACTCGTCAACAAACTTATCCGCTTCCCAGGAGCGGGAGCCGAAGTTGATGCCGCAAAAGGCCAGCACAACGATATCGGGCTTTACCAACCCCATTGCCTCAGGCAGCAAATATTCTTTGCCATTATAACTGACTTCCAGTTGCTCCAAAATCACGCCATGATTAGATGGTGCATACCAGGTGTGTTCATCCGTTATTGAATCATAATAAAAATTCAGTTTGTTCGCCGCATCTCCGCCCACGAAAGTGAGCCTGCCCATATAGGTTGCGCCACCGTCATTTGTGCCGCCAAGCCTGCCGTAATAGTTGGTTTCTTCCGTCTCCTCAGGCATTTCACTCGGAGAAGGTGACGGAGATGGGCTCGGGCTGGGCGAGGGTGTGGGCGTCGGCGTAGGTGTCGGCGTCGGTTCCGGTGTCGGAGTGACCATCTCAGCCAATGCCTGCTCTGCTGCGAGCGCTTCCTTCTGCGCAATCGCCTTACCCGTAACGTATCCTGCCATGACAAACGCCGCAGTTAAAACCAGTGCGGCTGCCGGAATAATCACGTAATACAATACGCGTTTATTGATATGCAGACCGTCAAAGGATTGTTGTTCTTTTGTTTTTCCGCCCTTCTGAACCGGCTTTTTCGCGCCGGTTTTCTCAAACCGGGAGGGTGTATTTTTCTTCATCATTATTTCCTAAGAGAATAAAACAGGCTGTATATGGCCATAAGCCACCAATTTTATCCAAAATTCTTACTTTAAAAGATTTTATCCTTGTACGGGCCGGCTGTCAATCGTTTAGCGCCATCGTTCACTTATTCTTCAAATCTGACAACTGACTCAACCGGATAGCCTTTTAAGCGATCACGGCCGTTTAAGAACGATAATTCAACCAGACAAACCACCGCTTCGACTATCCCGCCGAGGTCTTCGACCAGCTTGATATTCGCAAGCGTTGTGCCGCCTGTCGCCAGCAGGTCATCAATCAGGATGACTTTCTGTCCGGAACGAATCGCATCCTTATGGATTTCGAGAATTGCACTGCCGTATTCAAGGTCATACTCTATAGACGCTGTCGCGTAAGGCAGTTTTCCCTTCTTTCTCACGGGAACAAAGCCTTTGTTCATGAGATAGCATACCGGAGTGCCGAGAATAAATCCGCGGGATTCAGGTGCAATCACCAGATCAAAGTCATATTTTGATGCCATGTCGCAGAGTGCATCCACTGCGTGTTTCAGCAGTTTTGGATCTTGCAGGATTGGTGTAATGTCAATGAAGTTAATGCCGTCTTTCGGGAAATCTGCAACAATCCTGAATTCTCTTTTTAAATCCATTGTTGTTTCCATCCTTTCACCTCTTTTTTATTAAATTTAAATCAGTGAAAATACGATAAAATATCGATAGGAGAAGAACGATAATGTCAAGCCGAACACCAATATAATCAGCTTAACGAAAAGCAGGCTGAGCACCTGTTTGCTCTTGTCCTTCTTATATTCCCTGAGTAACTGTACAACACGAATCAGCAGCAGCAGTGTGACTGCCGCCATTGGGACCAGGCCAATCATGAACATCATATCAATATATGTGTTATGCGATACTGTCGTATATTTTTCGACCATTTCATCCCGGTAATCCCCCTCAATAACGTTATTGCCGCCGAACAGCTTCTGATTGGCCGGCAGTTCAGCGTACTCGTCCATATAGGATTGGACGAGATAATACCGGTTATTGGTTATGTAATTAAAATAGCGTTCATTTTCGGTGAAATCATCACCATAATCAAACGTATAATCGGTTTCATCAATCACATAGGCCTTTGTGACTCTAGTTTTTAAGTAATCAAACTTTGAGTCCTCTTTTGCTGGAATCACCAGCACCGCGCCAATCACAACCGCAATAATCCCGATTACCAATATGACCCGTTTGAAGCCCTGCGTTACCATAAAATAAACCGCAAGCACAATACAGGTCAATGCGATACCGGTCAGGCTCATGGTCATCAGCATCAGGCCGGCAAGACTCGCAGTGATAAACGCCTTAAACCACTTTTTAAAGAGCGTGGCATTAAACGAGGCAATCATTCCCATTGCAAAATACATCGCGGAATAGTTCGGGTCTTTGATGGTCGAGCAAAGCCTGTTATCCCAGTACAGATTTCGCGTTACGCCATAGACACCGGACAGCAGCATAAACAACGCGATAACGGACAGCATCTCGCCTACTGACTTGTCTCGTTCGGTGTTTGCTCCCAAATAAAAGATCATATACAAGACAACCGCGGCCGTTTTTATCATATAAGACGCACCGCTGGAAAAATCGGGCGCGTACGCAAAACTGGTCGCGATAAAGATCAGCGCGAGTGCGGTCGACAGCCAGTCAAACTTATATTTGGTCTTTCTGATCACATCCATCACGACACGAACCGCAAAGACGATATAATAGACCTTTACCAGCGATGAGAGCATATAAGGTGAAAAGATTAAATCGGAATGCAGCTGGGCTTCAAAAATGACCAGCGCAAAAAAAGTATATAAAAACCGGTCCTTTCGCATATTTGCGATGATATTCACGGCAAACAGCAGATAGAGCACGGCATTCAGCCAAATATTCAATCCATAAGCCAAAACAATAGCCGCAAGGCAAAGATAATAATAGACGTTATTCTGTAAAAAACCAAAAATCTTGTTTATTTTTTTCATTTGTTTTTCTCTTCCATCGGCATGATGATATAAATGTCGCAAGACGTCGGGTACCGCCCGATAACCATTTTATCACAGTTACTGGTTGTTACGCTAGCCATATCCGGCAAAATGAAAAATAAATCAGCGTTGCGGTTTTTTGTGAAACTGAAGTATAATTGATGGAACAAAGGATGGAGCGGTTGCATGAAACGTACGTATCAAATCATATTCCTGGTTTTGATTTTAATCCTATTTATCTGCCTTCTGCCGGGATGTACAAACGCCATTACCTATACCTCAAAAAACGCTTTTTTATTGGATACGATCATCAATATCAAGGTCTATTATTATACCAATGATCCCATCGACGAATCGGTTATTGATGATGCGTTTGCCTTGATTGAATCCTATGAGCGCCTTTTGAGTATTCATATTGAAGACAGCGATCTTGACCGGCTGGCAGAGAATGCGGGGGTCACACCCGTAACGGTTGACCCGTTCACCTATGATATTCTTAAAACCAGCGTGGAATACAGCCAACTTTCAGGCGGTATGTTTGATGTCACGGCCGGGCCTTTGATTGATCTTTGGGCCATTGATCCGCCAAACGGTCATATTCCGACCTCTGAAGAATTGGATACCGTACTGCCGCTCATCGGCTATAACCGTATCATATTTTATGATAACAATCAGGTCATGCTTGCGGATAAAGGCATGGTTGCTAATCTCGGTGCAATCGCCAAAGGCGCCATTACCGACGAAGTCAAGCGTTTTTTGATGGAAAACGGCGCGACAAGTGCGCTGATTAACGCCGGAGGCAACGTTCTGCCCGTCGGAACCAAACCGGACGGAAGCGCCTTTTCCGTCGGCGTTCAAAAGCCGGAGGATGCGCGCGGCGCCTATTTACTGGCATTGGAATCCGGAGACAAAGCCGTGGTGTCATCCGGCGATTATGAGCGGTATTTTGAGGTTGACGGACAGCGGTACCATCATATCCTGAATCCGTTCACCGGCTATCCGGTTGATACCAACATCAGCCAAATCACCATTGTGACGGATGATGGGATTACCGCAGACGCGCTTTCCACCACCGTGCTGCTGCTCGGTATCACTGACGGGCTTGCGTTAATTGAGTCACTTGATAACGCCGAAGCCGTATTCATCACAAAAGACAATCAAATCTATATCACCGAAGGCCTGCGGCCGCTGGTGACGGAAAACACCGCCGAGATGGACGGCTATACGATCGTTGAAGCCTTAAACTAAAGAAAAGCCTCCGGAATTCCGGAGGCTTTTTATTTATTCTTTCCAGCCGTCTGCCTTGTCTTTCATTTTGATATACTCCTGAAGGCATACGGGATGATACAGAATTTCCTGCTCGTCTTCTATTGCCACCTGATTGCCGGAAAATACCGGTTCGCCATTGACATGCCTGACCTGGAATGTCGCTTTGCGCGGTTTTTCAGAATACGTACAGATTGCCCGTGTCGTCACTTCTTCGATATCCTGAGCCAGTGCAAACAATGCCGCCGAGCCCGGAAACGGTTTCCCGAACGCATCAACCTTAAGCGCAAACGCAATCACCGGCAAATCTAAATACGCGACCACCCTGACTAAATCCCAGGCATTATCTTCGCTTAAGAACTGCGCTTCATCAATTAACACAATTGAAATCGGCTTCCCCGCCTCACGCGCTTCCTGCTGGCATGCCTTGATCTTGCGATACAGCCATCCTTTATCCGGCTGTGTCAGAAAATCCGCTTTACGCTTAATCAGGCCGTCTTCCAGACGGCTGATGATATAGTCATCCTTCTTTGTATCGATTTTTGGTTTGATACATAAAATCTTCCGCCCGTTCCGCTCATAGTCGTGCGCGATCTGTAAAAGCTGAGTGGACTTGCCTGCGTTCATCACAGCATAACGAAAGAAAAGCTTTGCCATAAGTTCCTACCTCTTCCCAACATCGTACGGCTGGCCTTCTGCTTTCGGTGCCTGAGAATTCTTGGACGAAAGCGCCAGAACGATTAATGTAGCGATATACGGAATCATCTTGTATACGCCATTTGAGATATCAAGGTCTTTTATCAGCGGCAAACCAGAATATGCGGCCGATATCGTGGACATGAATCCAAAGAAAAACGCCGCGAATAAAATCCGGTACGGTTTCCATTGTCCAAAGATGAGCACCGCCAGTGCCAGGAATCCATAGCCGGATACGGTTGCGCTGAACGCGGTTGATGTCGGCACCACAAAAATCAGTCCACCTAATCCTGCGAGTGCGCCCGAAATAATAACGCCGGCATAACGCATATGATAGACATTGATCCCGACTGAATCCGCCGCCTGGGGATGTTCACCGCAGGAACGCAAACGCAGCCCGAACCGTGTTTTGTACAGAATGATTGCCGATACAAATAAGATGATGATGCCCAGGTAGGTCGTAATGTATGCGTTTTGAAAAAGCAGTGGCCCGATTACCGGTATTTTCCCTAACAGCGGTACGCTGGGGATTCTGAACGAGTTATAAAAATTAATATCCTTTGTTCCCTGAATCATACGGGCGATGAAAATCGCAAACGCCGGTGCAAACATATTCAATGCTGTCCCGCTGATAACCTGATCAGCCTTCATGTTGACGGATGCATATGCATGCAGCAGAGAGAAAACAGCGCCTGTAACGGCCGCGACCACAATCGCGATAATCAGCAGCAGCTGCCCGCTCATCACATTTTGCAGGGCGCTGATCGTGAAGATGCTGGTGAATGCCCCCATAACCATGATACCTTCGAGTGCAATGTTAACAACCCCGCTTCGCTCCGAGAACAATGCGCCGAGTGCAACGACCAACAGCGGGATGGAGAAGAACATCGTCTGCTGAACCAGAAAATACAAGCTATTCATTCTGCTCGCCTCCTTTCAGTGCATCCTCATGATCGGGTAATTTGCTTTTTTCCTTACGTTTGATAAAGTATCCAATGACTGATTTCACCATCAAAGCAAAGGCACTGAAGTAGATGATAATCGCGATGATAATGTCAATAATCTCGGGGACGAAATTATACAGTTGCATATAAAAGCCGCCGATGGTAATATAGCCGATAAATATTGCGGCAAAGAAAACGCCTATGGGGTTTGACAGCCCCAGCAGGGCAATCGGTATGCCCATAAAGCCCTCCGACGCCAGCACGTCAATAACACGGATATATTTGCCCGCGCCCGCCAGATAAATCAGTCCGCCGCCTGTTCCGGCTAAAGCGCCCGCAATCACCATCGCCAGTACAACATTCCGTTTCGCGTTGATTCCGGCATATTGCGATGCATCCTGATTATGCCCGCAGGCGATTAATTCGTATCCGAAGACTGTTTTATTCAAAACGAAGTAAATAATCACCACAACAACGATGGCAATGATAAATCCGGCGTTAACGCTTGAACCAGGGAACAGCTTATTCATTCCCAGTTTAGGTATTACTGCTGATGGTTGGATTGGAAGCGTCTGGCTTTTCAGTTTATCATAAATCGGCGAATCGACGATCAGCATATTGACCAGATACATCCCGATATAGTTCATCATGATACACGAGATAACCTCATGCACATTGAAGAAAGCCTTTAAGACACCAGGCACAATCGCCCAAATCGCCCCGGCAATCATCGCAGCCAGGAGCCCGACCACCCAGTGCGCCGCACCAAGCGCCGGAAACATGATACCGATATAGACGCCAACAAAAGCGCCGACAATCAGCTGTCCGGATGCCCCGATATTGAATAAGCCGGTTTTAAACGCAAAGCCGACCGATAGCCCGGTTAAAATCAGCGGAGTCGCCGTATAGAGCACGTTGCCCGTGCCTTGCGCACCGCCGATGAATCCGCCGGAAAGAATCGTCCAAAATCCCGGAAACGCCTGTGCCGGATTGGTAATCAATAAGATAACCAGTCCGAACAGCAGCCCGAAGATGATGGCGACTAAGGAGGCAGTAACGCTTGAGAAGCTCGGTGTTTTTATCCATTGTACGAATTTCTTCATCCTACACGCTCCTCTCTTTTCGCACCGGACATATACAGTCCGAGTTCCTGAAGAGTTGTCTTTCCTGGGTCAAGGTCTGCAACCAGTTCGCCTTCATAAATAACTAAAATCCGGTCGCTGACATTCATGACTTCTTCGAGTTCAAGTGAAACCAGCAGCACCGCCTTACCGCGGTCACGCTGATCCACCAGTTGTTTGTGAATATATTCGATTGCGCCGACGTCCAATCCACGGGTCGGCTGCACGGCCACCAGCAAATCCGGATCGCGGTCGATTTCCCGGGCGACAATCGCTTTCTGCTGATTTCCGCCGGACATACTGCGCGCAGGTGTCCGCCCGCCCTGTCCGCTGCGAATATCAAACTTTTCAATCAGCTTATCCGCATATTCGTTAATCGCTTTAAAATTTAAAAATCCGTTTTTCTGGAACTGCTCTTTAAAATAACTTTGGAGCACCAAATTTTTTGCCAGGCTGTAGTCTAAAATCAAACCATAACGATGCCTGTCTTCCGGAATATGCGACATCCCCGCATTGCTGCGTTCCCTGATTTTCGCATGAGTAATGTTCTGTCCGTTAAACAGGATCTCCCCGGAAGTGATATCTTCCAGTCCTGTTAGGGCGTATACCAGATCAGACTGCCCGTTGCCGTCGATACCGGCAATACAGACAATTTCGCCCTGTTTGACGTTAAAGGTGACATTGTTGACGATATTTTTGTGTGCCAATTTCGACATCACTGTTAAACCTTTAACCTCAAGCACGGTTTCACCAAGTTTCATCGGCGCTTTATCGACGGTGAAACTCACTTTACGGCCAACCATGAGTTCGGACAACACTTCTTTTGTCGCTTTCGCAACGTCTAAAGTATCAATGTATTTCCCTTTTCTTAAGATGGTACAACGGTCTGCCACCATCTTGATTTCTTCAAGTTTATGCGTGATAAACAGAATCGACTTGCCTTCTTTTTTAAGCCCGCGCATAATCTCCATCAGCTCTGTGATTTCCTGAGGTGTCAGCATGGCTGTCGGCTCGTCAAGAATCAAGATTTCATTATCACGGTACAGCATCTTTAAGATTTCAACACGCTGCTGCATCCCTACCGTAATGTCGGATATCAGCGCGTCCGGATCAACAAACAACCCGTATTTCTTGCTGAGCTCTACCACTTTTTCACGAACGCTGTCCATTTCCAAAAAACCATGTTTAACGGTTTCGACACCAAGAATAATGTTCTCAAGCACCGTAAAGTTATGTACTAACTTAAAATGCTGATGCACCATTCCGATTCCATAATCGTTCGCATCGTTTGGATTGCTGATGTGTATTTGTTCTCCGTTCTTCTTGATGATGCCGCTCTCCGGTTTATACAGCCCGAAAAGAATACTCATCAATGTTGACTTGCCGGCTCCGTTCTCTCCAAGCAGCGCATGAATTTCACCACGCTTCAGTTGCAGTGATACATTGTCATTCGCGATAATGCCTGGAAACTCTTTTGTGATGCCTAGCATCTCAATAACGTAATCCAAAACAAACCTCCATTCTAACTGGTGATTTTTTTAAAGAATTATTTTTTTTATCATACCATAATTTAATACAAATATAAATTAAAAAACGCATTGATAAAATGAAAAAGGACGTGCTGACGCACGCCCTTTATACGTTAAATCATATCAGATATGATTATTCAACGATTGTAACTGTAACGATCGAAACTGGCAAATCTGCTGCACTATCAGCTCCGGTATCGTCTAAAACAACCAGGTTGGTATCAGTCTTCAACTTTTCAACAAGCGCTTCATAATCAGCTTGTGAGAAGTTTTCCAGCTTAGCTGTATCCATCGAAAGTGAAACGCCGTTTGTGGTGATATCAAGGACTTCAGAAACGCCGCCCTTGAAGCTGCCGTTAAAGTGACCGTCTAATCCAGCCTGAACAGAAAGCGCTAAAGCTTTCATCGCGGAGAAGATAACGCTGTCTGATTCAACAGACTGGTCAACGTCAACGCCGATAACCTTTGCGCCTGCTGTTTCAGCAGCAGTCATAACAGAGTTACCAACTTTACCGCCGGCAGCGAAAATAACTTCTGTGCCGTCGTTAAACCATGTTGCAGCAGTGGTCTGGTTTTTCGGTGTTGCTTCAAAGTCGCCTGTATAGTGATATTTCAAGTCAACAGAAGCCAGTCCAAGTTCTTGAGCCGCATATTCAGCACCCTGAACGAACCCATAGCCATAACGGACAACCGCAGGAACAGCCATGCCGCCCCATATAACCAATTTTGGTATAACCTTCTTTTACTGCCGCATAGCCCGCCAAGAAGCCAACTTGCTGTTCAGCAAAGGTAAAGGCATAAGTATTGTCGCCAGTTTTGAAGTTTTCATACGCTTCGTCATGCGGAGTTCCATCAAGAAGAATGAAATGTACATCAGGATATTTATCCTGAGCAACATAAACAGCAGATTCAAATAGGAATCCAGGCGTTACAATAACCTTCGCGCCGCCCTGTACCGCAAGATCGATCGCTGCTACATACGCATTTGTCGAAACTTCGGTCGGCTTATAATATTTATAAGTCTTGTCGTTTTCTTTAGCGTAATCAACAATACCTTCCCAAGTACCCTGGTTAAAGGACTTGTCATCAATGTCGCCTGCGTCTGTAATCATTGCGACTTCATAAGAGTCACCCTTGCCGCCGCCGCCACAGCTGCAGCCAACTACGCCGGCAGAAAGCATTGCTACTATCAGCACAATAACTAAAACTTTTTTCATGTTCTGCTCTCCTTTTTTTTAAATTACACTAGAATTATATCATATTATGCCGCATGTGAATATACAAAATTTATATATAAATATTACATATTATATAACATTTGCTAATTCACCGGCTCATAATAGATATCTAAAATCATTTGCGTCAGCGCTGGTGTGTCCGCCAGATAGACGCTTCTGCGTTCTCCGAAGTGGCTGCCCGGCCGCTCATAAGACGCGCTGCCGATCTTACCCGGCAAAGTATGCATCTTCATCTCATCCGTGTTGATTTTGTCCAGCAGAGTCGCTAATGCCGCAATCTGTTCAATACTGAGGTTGGTGGTTAAGTACCGGAGCATGTCGTCATAAAGCGCAAGCGCCGCCTGTTTTCCGCCCATTTCCTTTATGCGCTTGGCCAGCGCTATCATAAATTTCTCATGCCGCACGCCGCGCGTAATATCACCGCTGCCTGTGCTTCTGTCTCTAAGATAATACTGGGCATTCTTACCGGTCAGCGTAACCGTATCGCCTTTGTTTCCCACATTAGGCACATTATATTCCAGCGTGACTTTTACGCCGCCTACAGCATCCGCGAGCTTGGGTATATCCTTAATATCGATCGAGCAGTAATAATCGATATCCAGATCAATCTGGTCCCCCGGCTCAAGCAGATTTTCAATCGCCGTCAGCGCATTATCATAGCGGTCGCTCTTTCGCGCCGCTGCCGAGTATGCTGCGTTGATTTTTGTGTTATAAGTGTATTCTAAATTTCCCTTTTTGTCGTACTCATTGACTTTTGTCCATGTATCACGCGGGATTGAGATAATATCGATCGCACCGTTTTCCATGTTGATTTTAAATACCATGATCGAATCCGTATTGCTGCCGTCGTCTTCCCTGTCCTGCATATCATCAAAACCAAGCAATACAATGTTCACATAACCCGTTTGTTTATTGTATAAGACACCGTTATAATCCACATCATGCGGAACCGGCGCCGGTGTCGCGGGAGCGTCTTCCGAAACCGGCTCAGCCGTTATACTGCTGATTTCCTGCGTGCGCTGCGGTTCAAATGCCGAAAGCGGATCATCAATCACGGTCCGCGTGATATCCAGCATAAAGGACACGCAAACGCCGGCCATCACAATCAGGCACGCGAGCATAATAATCAACAGGGTAATGATGTTTTTTCTGCGGTTCATGACGCCCCTCTTAACTTAAAAAATACAAAAGACCAAGGCCGTTTAAGCATTGGTCTTGTTTCCAATTACGTATTCACCTGTTAAAACCGTTGATAATAATCGCCGCGGCGGTAATCATAAACCGCTCCGGAAGAGTATATTTCAATGTCCTCCAGCGCTTTACCCGTTCCGATTGCGACACAAGAAATTGCATCTTCCGCCACATAACACGGCGCATGCGTTTTTTCGGTCAGCAGCCTGTCAAGGCCGTAAAGCAGCGATCCGCCTCCGGTCATGCAGATACCGTTCTCCGCAATATCAGAAGCCAGCTCAGGCGGCGTCTGTTCAAGCACATTGTGAATGGTGTCCAAGATAATACTCAGCGGCTCTTCAAACGCTTCAATCGTTTCATTAGAACTCAGCGTGACGGTTTTCGGCATACCGGAAATAATATTCCGGCCGGTCACTTCCATATAGAGTTCCTCTTTACGCGGGTATGCCGCGCCGATATTGATTTTAATCTCCTCGGCGGTTCTTTCGCCGAGCAGAACGTTGTGCTTTTTCTTCATGTATTTAATGATCGCGTCATTAAACTTATCGCCGGCGCATTTCACACTGCCAGTGATAACCGCTCCGCCGAGTGCCAGTACGGCAAGGTCGGACGTGCCGCCGCCGATATCCAGCACCATTGTGCCGTACGGTGAGGCAATATCCAGGCCCGCTCCGATTGCCGCTGCTATCGGCTCTTCAATCAGGCAGGTATGCCTTGCGCCCGCTTCTTCGGTCGCTTCAATAACCGAACGTTTTTCAACTTCCGTAACCCCGGAAGGTACGCAAACAATCACGCGCGGTTTAAAAAACAGTTTTCTTCCAATAACTTTCTTTAAAAAATACCTCAGCATTCTTTCGGTATCATGAAAGTTTGAGATAACCCCGTCCCTTAAAGGACGTACAGCGATAATATTACCGGGCGTTCTGCCCAGCATGACTTTTGCGTCTTCGCCGACAGCCAGCAATTCTCCGGTAATCCGGTCAATTGCCACAACCGAAGGCTCACGCAAAACGATTCCTTTTCCTTTGACGTATACCAGCACGCTTGCCGTGCCCAGGTCTATCCCTACATCGTTAAATTCAAACAATGCCATCTATTACAAGCTCCTCATCTATCCATGTTGGATTGACCGCTTTCGTATCTGGTTCTTGATACACCACAGTCTACTATAATATAATTCCCCTGTTTTTTCAACTGCCACTTTCTCCTGCCGGCGTGTGAATAATACTGTCTTTGACTCTGCAAGCCGGTAAAAAGTGCCTTCAAAAAATCAAATATTGACTAACATCTTTATTCTTTATTTTTATATGCTTCAACCACAATCATGTTTCTCATTGTGTTTGTATCTGTCAAAATGCGTTTGAACCCTGCACGGATCAGCGCCTCCCGATAATCATCCTCGGTCTTCAGCTTCACCCAATTATACCATTTGCTCCCCGGCTTCGGGAACCGGTTCGCAATATACAGCGCACCGGATTGTGTCAGCACACGGTTTACTTCTTTCAGATCATCTATAATATCCGGCCAAAACTGGATAGTCTCAAATGCAACGGCCTTATCGATGCTGGCCTTATCAAACGGCAGTTTTGAGACCGACGCTTGTAATATATGTATCTTTCCCTGTGCGATTGGCTTTTTGTTTTTCATTTCCGCCGTTTTGACCATATCAGGCGAATAATCAATGCCGGATACCTGTCCGGACGTCTGCTTTGCCAATAATCCTGCGAGTTCGCCGCTGCCGCAGCCGATATCCAATATCCGGTCATCCGGCAGGATGTTCATGCGCCCTGCGATCTGCCTATGCATCCTTTTATGCATCACGCCCATGAGAACGATAATCATCTTTCCTTTAAAGCCTTTATAAGCGCTTTCTGCGATATATTCCGGAACATTATTGCGCATTTCCATTTACTCCGTCATATAAGACCGAAACCAGCGTCAGCCCGTGGGCCGGTGCCGTATACGGCGCTTTTGTCCGGTCTTTCCCGGCCAGGATTTCTCCGGTCTGTTCCGGGCTTATTTTATGCCGCCCGGCTTCAATCAGCGTTCCGGCCATAATCCGCACCATATTATATAAAAAACCGTTGCCCGAGACGGTAAAAAGAATCTCCGGCAGGTCTGCCGTGATCTCCGCCCGCGTCACGTTTCTGACCTTGTCCTCCACATCCGTATTGGATGCACAGAACGCACTGAAATCATGCGTACCGATAAAGCGCCTTGCCGTCGCCTGCATGGCCGAAACATCCAGTGGTTCCCTCACATGACAGGTGTTGAGCCGCTTAACCGCAGATGCAACGGGAAAATTATAGATTGCGTATTGATAGGTCTTCCCCTTCGCCGAGAACCGGGCATGGAATGTATCTGCGACTTCCTCTGATGATCTGATCCTGATGTCCGGCGGCAGCTGCGTATTCAGCGCTGCTGCGAAGTTTTCCGGCGGTATTGATGCATCTGTATCAAAGTGCGCGGTCTGCCTCAGCGCATGCACGCCCGCATCGGTACGCCCAGCGCCGTGTATGCGGATATCAGCTCTAGTCAGCATTTTCAGCGCACCTTCTATCGTCTCCTGAACGGTCACTGCGTTCGGCTGTACCTGCCAGCCGGCATACTGCGTGCCGTCATATTCAATCACAAGCTTAATCCGCTTTGTCATAACCATATTCTTTCGGCCACCGGCAGCACTGCAATGACCAACAGCAATACCAGCACGACGTAATCTCTGGTATGCAGTTTCAGCACGCGCATCTTGGTTCGCCCGTGTCCGCCGCTGTAACAGCGGGCTTCCATGGCAAACGCCAGCTCATCCGCTCTGCGGAATGCGCTGACAAACAACGGTACCAGCAGCGGCACCATATTCACCGCGCGCTTAAAGATGTTCTTGGAGTCGAATTCCGCCCCGCGCGCCATCTGTGCCTTCATAATCTTGTCCGTTTCCTCGATCAAAGTCGGGATAAAACGAATCGCAATCGTCATCATCATCGCGAGTTCATGTACCGGAAACCCGATTTTATTCAGCGGCTTAAACATCCGCTCAATCGCGTCGGTCAGCTGAATCGGCGAAGTCGTATAAGTGAGAAGCGTGGTGATTAAAATCAAAAACACCAGTCTGAATACAAGCTCCGCGGCAAGGACAATCCCGTCGGTTGTCAGCTTAAACCGCCCAATTTCAAAAATCACGTTCCCTGTATTCGTAAATAGCAGATTTAAAATAAACGTGAACAAGATGATGAACCACAATGGTTTCAATCCTTTTAAGATGTGCCCAAAACTGATTTTGGACAGAATCACCGCCATAATCAGCAGCGCATACATCACCGCGTATCCCGTCCATGTCTGGAATAAAAATATAATAATAACAAACACAAAAACCAGTGTTATTTTCGTGCGCGGGTCCAGCCGGTGTATGATCGAGTCGCCGGGGAAATACTGCCCCAGCGTAATGTTTTTCAGCATCCTGTTCCTGCCTTATATCACAGTCCCGATACGGCCGATCAAGTAATCATAGAGCTGATTGATCGTGATAATTGTGTCGGGCACTTGCTTGCCTTTTTCATTTAAAGCCTTGACGATTTTTGACGCCTCCGGAATATCCAAATCCATTCTGATCAGCGCATCCGCTTTTGCAAACACGGTTTCCGGTGTTTCGTCATAAACCACCTTTCCCGATTTCAGCACCACAACCCGTTTCGCATAAAGCGCCAGGTCGTCCATGCTGTGGGTAATCATAATGATGGTCTTTCCTTTTTGGTTTAATTTTTGTATCAGCGCCATCAGCGCCTTGCGGCCGTGCGGGTCAAGCCCTGCGACCGGTTCGTCCAGAATCAATATATCCGGATCAACGGCCAATACACCGGCTATCGCAACTTTTCGTTTTTGACCGCCAGATAATTCAAACGGCGATTTGTCCTTAATCGCTTCAAAGTCAATTTCTAATAATTCGCACGCAGTTTTCACTGCAGCTTCCTGTCCCGCTTCGTCCAAACCCGCTTTCTTAGGTGCAAACGCAATATCCTGATAGACGGTTTCTTCGAACAGCTGGTATTCGGGATACTGGAACACCACACCAACCGCTTTTCTCAGCATCTTGCGATCATAGGTCTTACTGTTGATGTCCTGTCCGTTCACCGTGATAACGCCGTCATCGGGTTTAATCAGCCCCGCGATCATCTGAATCAACGTGGTTTTACCTGATCCGGTATGCCCGATCACGCCCAAAAAATCGCCCTGCTTAATTTCAAGCGAAACGTGGTCAACCGCCTTGGTCTCAAACGGCGTATTCTTTGCATATGTCAGCGAGACGTCTTTTACAGCAATCGACATAATTCATCCACCAGGTCTTCATTGGTGATTGCGATATCTCCAAGCGCAATCCCTTTCTCTTTCAGCATCAGATGCAGCCGCGCCGCCCGCGGTACAGAGAGCCCTGCTTCCCGCAATGACTCATATTCGGCAAAAACCTCATGCGGTGTGCCGTTGAGACGGACGAGTCCGCCGTCCAGGACGATTATCCGGTCCGCATTAACTGTTTCCTCAATATAGTGCGTAATATAGATGATGGTCTTGCCCTGCTCCTGATTCAGTCGCCGGATGGTTTCCAGCACTTCTTTTCTGCCCTTCGGATCCAGCATGGCCGTCGGCTCATCAAACACAATAATATCAGGCAGCATCGCCAATATCCCGGCTATCGCCACCCGCTGCTTCTGGCCGCCGGACAGCATATGCGGCGCCCGCTTTTCATAGCCCTCTAAAGCAACAGTCTTCAGCGCATCTTTCACCCGCCTGACAATCTCATCGGACGGAATCCCTAAGTTTTCCGGACCGAACGCTACGTCTTCTTCGACCAGCGTCGCGACGAGCTGATTATCAGGATTTTGAAAAACCATTCCGCATGTCCGCCGGACATCCCACGCCAGCGCTTCATCCTTGGTATTCATGCCGGCGATATAAACATCCCCGTCGCTTGGCACATAAAGCGCATTAAACAGCTTCGCCAGCGTTGACTTGCCCGAGCCGTTGTGCCCGATCACGGAGACAAACTCACCCTTCTGGATTTCAATCGAAACTCCGTTCAACGCGAAAGTCAGCGATTGCTCATCGCCGCGGTAAGTATAAATAAGATTCTCGGTCACAACCTGCGGTTTTTTCATAACGCTATTTTAACACCACTGTTTTGAATTGCTACAGGCGGATGTGAACATTAATAATTTGTTTACATGCCCGGCCCGTAATAAATAAGGCTCAAGATTGCCTCCCAAGCCTGTTAAATCCCTTTGATTTTAAGATGATACCGAACCGTTAAACCAATTCAATAATCACGACTTCAGAAGCATCACCGCGCCGCGGGCCTTTTTTGATAATGCGGGTATATCCGCCGCCCTGGCCGGTTTCTTCCTTGCGGGCTTTATATTTAGGCCCGATTTCGCGGAAAAGCTTTTCAACCACCGGAAATTTATTTTCCTTGGTTCTCTGATGATAGTTATACTTGCTTTCCTTGTCCTGCTTTTCCTCTTTAACGCTGTACAGATAAGACAGCATTTTACGGCGCGCCGCCAATTTTGACGGAGCGTCGTTAGTGAACGTAATCTTCTTGCTGCCTTCTTTGTCTTTGATGGTTTTGGTTACTTCAACATTGTTATCACATTCGCGCACTGCCAATGTAATATATTTTTCGGCGAATTTACGCACCTCTTTGGCACGCGCTTCGGTTGTCTCTATTCTGCCGTTCCAGATCAGCGATGTCACCAGATTTCTCATCATCGCGTTTCTCTGGTCAGAAGGCTTGTTCAGCTTGCGATACTTAGCCATTAGCCCCTTACCTCCAATTCATTAATCGCTTATTCTCAGACTCAAGCCTAATGCTTCGAGTTTCTGCTGTACTTCTTCCAATGACTTCCGACCGAGATTACGGACCTTCATCATTTCTTCTTCATTTTTCATGACCAGCTCTTCGACGGTATTGATGCCCGCGCGTTTTAAGCAGTTATATGAGCGGACGGAAAGATCGAGTTCTTCAATGGTGATCTCCAGAATCTTTTCCTTGGTATCCTCTTCTTTTTCGACCATGATTTCAACTTCGTTGACATGTTCGGAAAGATCGATAAACTGCGCCAGATGCTCGCTCATGATTTTAGCCGCCAGAGACACCGCTTCTTCCGGTTTAATACTGCCGTTGGTCCAAAGTTCCAGCGTCAGCTTGTCAAAGTCGGTAATCTGTCCGACACGGGTATTGTCAACCGAAAAGTTGACCTTGCGCGTCGGTGTGAACATCGAATCCACCGGGATAATCCCGATTGGCATATCGTCCATCTTGTTCTTTTCGGCGAGTACATATCCCCTGCCTTTTTCAACGGTGATTTCGGCGCGCAATGCACCGTCACTGTTGACTGTGGCGATATGAAGTTCCGGATTCACGATTTCCACTTCGGAATCCGTGATGATATCCGCCGCCGTTACCTCTTTGCTCCCCTTAACATCCAATGTCAGGGTCTTGGGTTCGTCGGTATGCATCCGAACAGCGAGCTGCTTAAGGTTTAAGATGATGTTTGTCACATCTTCCAGCACGCCGTCAATGGTTGTAAACTCATGCAGTATTCCGTCAAACTTCACCCGCGTTACCGCTGCACCAGGCAGACAGTATAACAGGATTCTCCTAAGGGAGTTGCCGAGGGTGATCCCAAAGCCTCTTTCAAGCGGCTCCATCGTAAATCTGGCATATTTCTGCTTTTCATCGATTTCTTCACACTGAATTTTAGGCTTTTCTATTTCTAGCATATTGTTATCAACACTCCTTTTGGATAAGGATTATACGATAGCACATTCAAAAAACAGATTACTTTGAATAAAGCTCGACGATCATATGCTCCTGAATGGTAAGGTCAATATCGTCTCGCTGCGGCATTGCTACCACGCGTCCGGTCAGGTTGGCGTTGTCAAACGTTAACCATTTGTTGACCGCACGGGCTTCACCCTCTCTGATTTCTTTAAACCGCTGCATATCCTTGGATTTATCTTTAATCTTTATTTCATCGCCGATTTCGACAAAAGCAGAAGGAATATCCACTTTTTTGCCGTTGACGGTGACATGGCCGTGCAACACGGTCTGCCTCGCCTGCGCTCTGCTGTCCGCAAGGCCAAGACGGAAAACCGTATTGTCCAAACGTCTTTCAAGCAGCGCCAGTAATTCTTCACCGGTTACGCCGTGCTTCTTTTCTGCCAGCTCGAAATATTTTCTAAACTGCTTTTCCTGCATTCCGTATGCGCGTTTTACTTTTTGCTTTTCTCTCAGCTGCATGCCGTATTCGGACTGCTTCTTTCTGCTCTGTCCGTGTTCACCCGGGGGTACCGGACGTTTAACAAATGCGCATTTAGAAGAGTAGCAGCGATCTCCTTTAAGGAACAGTTTAGCGCCTTCTCTTCTGCAAAGACGGCATACTGAATCTGTATATCTAGCCATACTTAATCTCCTTTAAACTCTTCTGCGTTTCGGCGGGCGACATCCGTTGTGCGGAATCGGCGTAACGTCTTTAATCAACACAATATCAAGACCTGCAGCCTGCAGTGCCCTGATTGCCGCTTCCCTGCCCGATCCCGGGCCCTTCACATACACTTCCACCGTTCTTAAGCCGTGTTCCATCGCGGCTTTCGCTGCTTTTTCTGCTGCCTGCTGTGCCGCAAACGGAGTGGACTTCCTTGAACCTCTGAATCCCATGCCGCCGGCACTCGCCCATGACAGCCCGTTGCCCTGCAAATCTGTCAGGGTAACCAGCGTATTGTTGAACGAAGAACGGATATGAGCCTGTCCGCGCTCTATATTCTTTTTAACTTTACGTTTTTTTGATTTAGGACTTGCCATTTACATCCTCCACCTGCTATTTTTTCTTACCGCTGACGCTTCTTCTCGGCCCTTTACGCGTTCTGGCATTCTGCTTAGAGCTCTGTCCCCTTACGGGCAGCCCGCGGCGATGCCTGATTCCTCTGTAAGAACCGATTTCAATCAGCCGTTTAATATTCATTGATACTTCGCGCCGTAAGTCACCTTCCACGCGGTAGCTTTTTTCAATGGTTTCCCTAAGCTTACCGACATCGGATTCTGACAGATCTTTGACGCGGATATCCGGATTAATTCCTGTTTTCGCCAATATATCCTGTGAGCTTTTCAGCCCGATACCATAGATATATGTAAGGCCGATTTCGACCCGTTTTTCTCTCGGAAGATCAACACCTGCAATACGTGCCATATCTTATACTTTACCTCCAATAAATTTCATCTATGATCATAAAGCATATACATATACCAGCATCCGCTGGTCAGCCGCTAGTATATACGTTACTTTCAGTGTACTTAAATCAGCCGAAGTAATCAGCCCTGTTTCTGCTTATGCTTCGGGTTTTCGCAAATGACCATAACTTTGCCTTTGCGCTTAATTATCTTGCATTTTTCACATATCGGTTTTACCGACGGTCTTACTTTCATTTTTCAACTCTCCTTAAAGCCTGATTACGAAATCTATTTCGACGTTCTACCTGCCTTTGCCTCTCCATGTTATTCTGCCCCGTGTGAGGTCATACGGTGATAACTCGACCGTTACCTTATCCCCTGGGACAATCTTGATATAGTGCATCCGGAGTTTTCCCGAAATATGTGCTAAGATTTTGTGTCCGTTTTCCAACTCGACTTCAAATTCAGCATTCGGAAACGCATCCGTTACTTTACCTTCTACTTCAATAACATCAGCTTTTGACAAGTTAAACGCTCCTTTCTTCTGCTCCGGCGTTAAAGCCAGCTTTCATTATAGCACTTCTAAGCTCTGCATCAAACACTTTTTTACCATCATTTAGTTTTTCTTTAATGCCTTCCAGCACAACCGGCGTCATTTTCAGATGCTTGATTTTCTTAAGCTTCGGCCGTGCCATCTTCCGGTAATCCCCGTCAGATATATGGACATATTCCTCATCAACGACGTCCAGTATCATGAAGAATCTATCCTTGTCCCGTCCGGCAAGCGCTTTGGCTATCCGTCCGGTTTCAACTGTAAAATCCTTCACTTCAGTCCGCTCCTTATCCTTAAATATGACGATTGGTCAATATCTCAAGGCCGTTCTCGGTCAAGGCCACCGTATTTTCGTAGTGGGCCGACGGTTTCCCGTCTTCTGTGACAACGGTCCACCCGTCATCCATCCACCTGACCTTCTGCGTACCCATATTGATCATCGGCTCAATTGCCAGCACCAATCCGACATTTAGTCTCGGGTTTGGCCCCTTATAGGTGAAGTTCGGCACATCCGGTGATTCGTGCAGGTTCTGCCCGATTCCGTGTCCGACCAAATCCCTGACAACGGCATATCCCGCATCTTCTGCGGTCTTCTGGATCCGCTCTGCGATGTCCATCAGCCGTCTTCCTTTTTTGAACCCTTTAAGCCCTTCAAAGAACGATGCTTTGGTGACTTCAACCAGATTCTTGGTTTCGGGATCCACATCCCCAACAAGAAAGGTTCTTGCCATGTCAGAATGGTATCCGCTGAGCAGGACACCGAGGTCGATACTGACAATATCGCCTTCTTCAAGCCGCCTTGTGCCGGGTATCCCGTGGACGATTTCCTCGTTAACCGACGCGCATATGCTTGCCGGAAACCCGCGGTATCCCTTGAATGACGGCTGCCCCCCGTTTCGTGTGATCACATGATACGCGATTTTATCGAGGTCGGCGGTTGTCACGCCCGGTTTGATTTTTTCACCTACGGCCAGCATTGCTGCCGAGCCCAGATCACCAGCCGCTTTCATCAGCTCGATTTCCGCACTGGTTTTCAGTTTTATCATATCTAATTCTTTCGGTCGCTTATTTCCCTCTTACTGCTGCATTGATTCCAGTGTTTCAAATATTGCCTCCGCGACGCCTTCCACCGATCCGGTGCCGTCGATATCGACGACTAATCCCTTTTCGGTATAAAAGTCAATCAGCGGTTTGGTCTGTTTCTCATAAACCGCAATACGGTTTAATACCGTTTCTTCGGTGTCGTCTGCTCGCTGTATCAATTCACCGCCGCAGGCCTGACACGTCATATCGGTTAGATGCTTGACCGAATAAGTTGCGCCGCAGGCGGTGCATACGCGCCTGCCGCATATCCGGTTGACCAGGAATTCATCCGGAACGTCGATGTTGACGCAGGCATCCAGCTTTACAATTGCATCTAATGCCTTTGCCTGCTCCAGCGTCCTTGGGAATCCGTCTAATAAGAATCCGTTTTTACAGTCCGCCTTTTTCAGCCGTGATTCCACCATCGCGATGATGATGTCATCCGAAACGAGTTCGCCGGCTTCAATCACTGCTTTGGCTTTTTTGCCAAGCTCGGTGCCGTTACTCATTTCGGTTCTCAGCATATCGCCGGTCGAAATATGCGCAATGCCGTATTTCGCACTGACAATCTTAGCCTGAGTACCCTTGCCGGCCCCCGGCGGACCTAAAAACATCAATTTCATTGTCAATCTCCAGATGTTGTTATTTCAAGAATCCCTTATAGTGCCGCATCAGCAGTTGAGATTCAATCTGTTTGCTAGTTTCGAGCGATACGTTAACCATGATGAGCAGGCTCGTAGCGCCGAAGACGCCGCCTGCCACAGCGGACAGGCTTTTCATTAACGTCGGTATCGCAGCGACCAATGCCAGGAACAGTGCCCCGAACAGTGTTACGCGCGATAGAATCTTGCTTAAGTAATCCGACGTCGGCTTGCCCGGTCTGATTCCCAAAATGAAACCGCCGTTCTGCTGAATGTTCTTCGATACATCCATCGGATTAAACGCAATTTGCGTATAGAAGAATGAAAAGAAGAAGATCAGTATGGCATAAACCACCGCATATACCGCGGTACCTGACGACAGATATTGGCCGTAAAAGAGTCCAAAACTTGATGCCGGGAAATATGTTTGGATAATAATCGCCGGGAACTGCATCAGGGTAATGGCAAAAATCAGCGGCAATACGCCCGACTGGTTAATCTTCATCGGGATATATGTCGCTTGCCCGCCGTACATCTTTCTGCCGACCACGCGTTTTGCATATTGTACCGGGATACGTCTTTCACCGAGGTCAACAAACGTAATACCCGTCACAACGGCCAGCATCACGATGATAATCAGGAAGAACGTCAGGTAAGACATGTTCGGTTCATAACCAAAAAATGTTGTCCGGAACATGGTAAGGCCCATACCCGGAAGTCTGGATACGATACTGATGAAGATAATCAACGAAATACCGTTTCCAATCCCCTGTTCGTTAATCCGTTCGCCCAGCCACATGATAAACGCTGTACCTGCTGTTAGGCATACAACCACAGTAAGCTTGTTAAAGAAGGTTGGGTCAACCAAAGCAGTGTTGCCTAAAGACGTCAAAATACCGATAGACATAATCAAACCGATCACCACGGTCAGATACCGTGTAATGGATGCGATTTTCTTTCTGCCTTCCGGCCCTTCTTTTACCATCCGTTCCAGCGCGGGAATCGCCATCGGTAGCAGGTTCATGATGATGGATGAGTTGATATATGGCATAATCCCGAGCGCAAACACGGTCAGATTGGACAGTGCACCGCCGCTGAAGATATTCATGTATCCAAGCATTGCACTGTTGGCAATCTGGCCGGACACATAATCCACATTGATACCCGGAATCGGCACATGTGCACCCAACCGGTATATAAACAGGATCATCAGCGTATATAGAATCTTTTTACGAAGATCCGGCACTTTCCAAGCGTTTGCCAGTGTTTTAAACATTATTCGGTCACCTCTGCACTTCCGCCTGCCGCTTCGATCTTTTCCTTTGCGGATTTTGTGAACTTAACGGCTTTTACGGTTAATTTCTTTTTTAATTCTCCGTTGCCTAAAACCTTTAATCCGTCCGAAATCTTTTTGATGACTTTTTGTTCTTTTAAACTTTCAGCGGTAATTACATCACCGTCGTTGAAGCGGTTTAAATCGCTGACGTTAACGGTTGCGTATACTTTGCTGAAGATATTCGTAAAACCACGTTTAGGAAGCCGTCTGGAAAGCGGCATTTGTCCGCCTTCAAAACCGGGGCGTACGCCGCCGCCGCTTCTGCTGTTCTGGCCATCCTGTCCACGGGCTGATGTTTTCCCCAATCCAGAGCCAACGCCTCTGCCGACGCGTTTACGCGATTTGGTCGCGCCCTTAGGGGGCTTTAATTCACCCAATCTCACTTGTTTAGCCTCCTTAAACTTCCTCAACCGAAATCAAATGGCTGACACTATTCACCATGCCTTGGATTTCGGGCGTTTTGTCTTTTATTACTTCGCTGCCAAGCTTTCTTAAGCCCATCGCAATAAGGGTATCCTTCTGTTTCTTAGAATAACCGATCGCGCTTTTGACCAGCTTGATTTTCAGCTGTTTATTCTTCGCCATTGCTTACCTCCTCAACTGGTCAACACTCATGCCGCGCAGTTTCGCCACCTGTTCCGGAGTCTTTAGATTCTTTAATCCTTCAAGCGTCGCTTTTACGCAGTTCGCCGGGGTGTTAGACCCATAGGACTTCGTCCGGATGTCTTTATATCCGGCCAACTCAAGAACGGCACGTGCGGGTCCGCCCGCGATAACACCGGTACCGGTCGGGGCAGGAAGCAGCAATACTTTTCCTCTGCCGAAAACGCCGACGATTTCGTGCGGTATGGTGGTGCCTTCGATCGGCACGTCAACCATGTTGCGTTTCGCCTGTTGGACCGCTTTTCTGATTGCTTCCGGAATTTCAGCCGCCTTGCCGAGTCCGGCGCCGACTTTACCCTTTTCATCTCCGACAACAACCAATGCTGTGAAACGGAAATTTCTTCCGCCTTTTACAACCTTGGCAACTCTGTTGACGGCAACCAGTTTTTCTTTAAATTCTTTATCTTTTTCTTCAAACCGTTGCAAGCTAAACCATGCCTCCTTTTAGAATTTCAGACCTGCTTTTCTTGCGCCATCCGCAAGTGCTGCAACTCTGCCAGTATAGAGGTATCCGCCTCTGTCGAATACGACTTCTTTTATCTTAGCTGCCTTTGCGCGCTGGCCGACTAACTCGCCAACAACTCCGGCAACCTCCGTCTTCTTCATTCCTTTAACCTTGGCTTTAACTTCCGCTTCCATGGTTGATGCTGCTGCCAGCGTTACGCCCTTATCGTCATCAATCACCTGCGCATAGATATGCTTTGCGCTTCTGAAGACATTCAGTCTCGGACATACTTTTGTTCCGCTGATTTTATTCCGCTGCCGGAAGTGGCGAGCGATACGTCTTTTGTTTTTATCCGCTTTTTTAATCAATTTTAATTGCCACCTTTCACGAAAAACTACATGCCCGTCTTTCCGACTTTGCGACGTACATATTCGTCTTCGTACCGGATTCCCTTGCCCTTATACGGCTCCGGCGGTCTGATTTTACGGATTTCAGCCGCAATCTCTCCGACTGCCTGTTTATCGGTTCCCGATACAACAATCGTTGTCTGATCCGGCACATCAAACGAGATGCCTTTCGGTTCCTCAACCTCTACAGGATGAGAAAAACCAAGATTCAGTACGATTTTATTTCCCTGTTTTGCTGCTCTGTATCCAACACCCACTATTTTGAGTGTCTTCTTAAAGCCTTCGCTCACACCGATTACCATATTATTAATCAGCGCACGGCTGAGGCCGTGAAGCGCACGATGGTCTTTTCTGTCGGACGGGCGTTCTACGGTTAAAACTCCGTCTTTAATTACGACTTTCATGTCGCGGTTGATCTTCGTGCTGAGCTCCCCTTTCGGTCCTTTTACTTTAACGACGTTTCCATCAGAAACGGCGATATCCAGTCCCGCGGGGATATTGATTGGAAGTTTTCCTATTCTGGACATTATCCTTGCACCTCCACATGCATTTTGTTCGTCATTTTCTCCGCTGAACGTATTACCAGATATACGCCAATACTTCGCCGCCGACCGAACCGTCTCTTGCTTCGGCATCCGTAATGATTCCCTTGGATGTTGAAATAATCGCGATTCCAAGTCCGCCGAGCACCTTTGGCACTTCGTCTTTCTTCGCATACACACGAAGACCGGGCTTGCTGATACGCTTTAAACCGGTGATGACGCGTTCTCCGTTCGGTCCGTATTTTAATGTGATCTTCAGGCTGCCCTGCAGTCCGTCGTCCACAAATTCATAACCCTTTATATATCCTTCCGTCAAAAGAATCTGAGCAATCGACTTTTTCATCTTGGAAGACGGAATACTGATGACATCATGCTTTGCAATCAAAGCGTTTCTAATCCTTGTAAGCATATCCGCTACCGGATCTGTAACAGGCATCTGCACTACCTCCTTTTATATTCAAAGCTTAATTATCTAATAAGCTTACCAGCTGGCTTTTTTTACACCAGGGATCTGGCCCTTATAGGCCAGTTCTCTAAAGCAGATACGGCAAATCCCGTATTTTCTCAAAACCGCATGCGGTCTGCCGCAGATACGGCAGCGTGTGTAGTTCCGAGTTGAAAACTTTGAGCCTTTTTCCTGCTTATTGATCATACTCTTTTTAGCCAAACCTGATTCCTCCTTATTTTGCGAACGGCATGCCGAACATCTTCAGAAGCTCATATGCCTCTTCGTCGGTTTTTGCCGATGTAACGACCGCAACGTCCATTCCTCTGATCTTATCAACATTATCATAATTGATCTCAGGAAAAACCAACTGTTCTTTCAAGCCCATTGCAAAGTTTCCTCTGCCGTCGAAGGATTTGGATGAGATGCCCCTAAAGTCCCTGACACGCGGCAGCGCCACGTTCATCAGCCGGTCAATAAATTCATACATCCGGTCGCCGCGCAAGGTTACCTTTGCGCCGACTTTCATACCTTCTCTGACTTTAAAGTTTGCCACAGATTTTCTCGCTTTTGTTACCACCGGCTTCTGTCCGGAAATAACAGCTAGATCGTCCAGTGCAGAGTCCAAAGATTTTGCGTTTTCGTGCGCGTCGCCCATCCCCATATTAATGGTGACTTTTTCGAGCTTCGGCACTTCCATGATGTTTTTATAACTGAACTTTTTCATCATCGCTGGAACGATGTCTTTTTTATATAAATCCTTTAATCTAGGCAACTGAAATTACCTCCTCTAGTTTCGTGCACGCCGGCTCCGCCGGCAATGATCTATTTATCAAAAGTCTCGCCGCATTTTTTGCAAACGCGCACTTTGGTTCCGTTTTTCAGCACTTTATAGGCAATTCTGCTTGCCTTATTGCATTTCTGGCAGACCAGCATCACTTTGGACGCAGGAATTGCGCCTTCCTGATGGATGATGCCGCCCGTCTGACCCTGCTTTCTCGGACGCGTGTGCTTGGTCAGCATGTTGACTTTTTCAACCACGACTTTGTGTTCTTTCGGCAGTGCAATCAGCACTTTGCCTTTTTTACCTTTGTCCTTGCCCGAAATGACAACGACATGGTCATCTTTTTTTACATGCATAGAAGCCATTATGGTTAGCCTTCCTTTCCTATAAAACTTCAGGCGCCAGAGAAACGATCTTCATATAATCTTTTTCTCTCAGCTCCCTTGCCACAGGACCGAAGATACGTGTGCCTTTTGGCTGTTTGTTATCGTCAATAATGACGGCTGCGTTATCATCAAAGCGGATATACGATCCGTCAGACCGCTTGATTCCGTAAACGCTTCTTACGATAACCGCTTTTACGACATCCTTTTTCTTGGTGACACCGCCCGGCGCCGCAGTCTTTACGGAAGCGACAATGACATCACCGATATTCGCCGTTTTTCTTTTTGATCCGCCTAAAACCTTGATACACTGGATCACTTTCGCTCCAGAATTATCTGCAATTTTCAGGCGTGTCTGCGCTTGAATCATGATTTCTTCCTCCTCGTTAAAGTCCTACTTCGCCTTTTCGACGATTTCAACGAGTCTCCATCTTTTATCCTTGCTTATGGGGCGGGTTTCCATCACCCGAACCGTATCGCCGATACCGCTCGTATTTTCTTCGTCATGTACTTTAATCTTTTTTGTGGACTTCACTGTTTTGCCGTACATTGGATGTTTTTTCCGCTGTACCAGCGCTACAACAATGGTTTTGTCCATTTTATCAGACACCACAACACCGACTCTGGTTTTGCGGTAGTTCCGCGCTTGCTCGGTCATCGCTAAATAACCTCCTTCTTATCGGCTATTTTCGCCTTTAATTCACGTTCCTTTATAATGGTTGCGACGCGTGCGATATCCTTTTTTGTGTTCTTAATTGACACAGGATTATTCAGCTGTCCGGTCGCGAGTTGGAAACGCAGGTTAAAAAGCTCTGTCTTTAAGTCGGACAATTTTGTATGTAATTCCGATACGGACAATTCTCTGATTTCACTTGCCTTCATCTACGCTCACCACCTAATCTTCTTTTTGGTCGGTTTTTCTGATTACTTTGCATTTAATCGGGAGTTTGTGCGCTGCAAGTCTTAAAGCCTCTTTTGCCACTTCCTCATTAACGCCGGCAATCTCAAACATTACCCTGCCCGGTTTAACCACAGCTACCCAATATTCCGGTGCACCTTTACCAGAACCCATGCGGGTTTCGGCAGGTTTTTTTGTAACCGGTTTGTGCGGGAAGATTTTAATCCAAACCTGTCCGCCCCTCTTGATATAACGCGTCATCGCAACACGAGCCGCTTCTATCTGGTTGCTTGTGATCCAGGAAGGCTGCATTGCCACTAAGCCGTAATCGCCGTATGCAACTTTGTTGCCGCTGTTGGCTTTGCCCTTCATGCGGCCGCGATGCACTTTTCTGTGTTTAACCCTTTTTGGCATTAGCATTGCGCTTTCCTCCTTCCGGCTGGTTGAATTTTTCTTTCAGCGGGTTGCCCAATACTTCACCGGTGTAGATCCAGGCTTTAACGCCGATCTTGCCGTATGTTGTGTTTGCTTCTGCAAATCCGTAGTCGATGTCCGCACGGATCGTCTGCAGCGGGATTGACCCTTCTGCATATGATTCGCTTCTCGCGATTTCCGCGCCGCCGAGACGGCCGCCGCACATAATCTTGATGCCTTTTGCGCCGGATTTCATGGTTCTGCCCATGCTCTGCTTCATCGCTCTTCTGAAAGATATTCTGCGTTCCAGCTGAGCCGCGACATTTTCCGCTACCAGCTGCGCATCTAAATCCGGTTTTTTGACTTCCATGATATTAACCACACAGTCTCTGCCGGTCATATTTAACAGTTCTCTTTTAATCGCCTCAACACCTGCACCGGCTTTGCCGATGACGATGCCCGGTTTTGATGTATAAATATTAACTGTCAGCTTATTTGCCGCGCGTTCGGTTTCAATCTTGGATATACCGGCAGCATAAAGCTTCTTTTTCAGATAAGTCCTGACTTTATTATCTTCGATCAGGTAATCCGCAAAATCCTTTTTCTTTGCGAACCATCTTGCATCCCAATCTTTAATGACGCCTACCCTCAGACCATGAGGATGTACTTTTTGACCCATATCTTCTACTCTTCCTCCTTATGATACCTGATCCAGGATTACGGTGATGTGGCTCGTTCTCTTTCTAATCCGTGTTGCCCTGCCCTGTGCCCGCGGGCGGAAACGCTTCATCGTCGCGCCTTCAGTCGCATATATTTCTGCGATCTTCAGTCCGTCCGTGCTCATATTTAAGTTGTTTTCAGCATTCGCAACCGCTGATTTAATCAGCTTCATGACCACTTCGCTGGCTGCTTTTGGCGTGTGCATTAAAATCGCAAACGCTTCTTCAACGCTTTTGCCGCGAATCAGGTCTAAAACGATCTTCACCTTGCTGGAGGAAATACGCACATGTTTTACAACCGCTTTCGGCCGCATATCTTTTTCCTGCTGCCGTTTCAGCGCTTTTTCTCTTTGCCGTGTCGCCATTTATTCAACTTCCTCCCTTTGCCTATTTCGCACCAGAGGTTTTGCTACCCGCATGACCCCTGAACGTTCTGGTCGGTGCAAACTCGCCGAGTTTATGACCTACCATATCTTCAGTCGCATACACAGGGACGAATTTGCGTCCGTCATGTACTGCAATCGTATGCCCTACCATCTCCGGAAAGATTGTCGATGCTCTGGACCAGGTCTTTAAAACCTTCTTTTCGTTTTTTTCGTTCATTTCCTGAATCCGCTTTAAGAGCTTTTCCTGGACAAACGGTCCTTTTTTAACCGATCTGCTCATTTACCTGTACTCCTTTTATCGACTATTTCGCGTTTCTGCGCTTTACAATAAACTTATCGCTCTGATTCTTCTTCGATCTTGTCTTGTATCCAAGCGCCGGCTTACCCCACGGAGTGGACGGACCGGGTCTGCCGATCGGTGATTTTCCCTCACCACCGCCGTGCGGATGGTCGCAGGGGTTCATAACCGAACCTCTGACCGTAGGTCTGAAACCCTTATACCGTGTTTTGCCCGCTTTACCGATATTGATGTTCTCGTTATCGATATTACCGACCTGGCCGATTGTTGCACGCGCTTCTACCGGAATCATCCGAACTTCGCCCGAAGGGAGACGCACCTGTGCGTACTTGCCTTCTTTGGCCATTAGCTGCGCCGCGTTTCCAGCGCTTCTGACCAGCTGTCCGCCTCTGCCGGCTTTCAACTCGATATTATGAATCATGGTTCCAACCGGAATACCTTCAATCTTTAAGGCGTTGCCCGGTTTGATATCCGCGCCTTCACCGGAAACCACCACGTCACCGACCTTTAATCCCAGCGGAGCCAGGATATAACGCTTTTCGCCGTCTGCATAATTCAACAGTGCGATATTCGCCGTTCTGTTCGGATCGTATTCGATGGTTTTAACGGTTGCCGGAACGCTGTCCTTATTCCGTTTAAAATCAATCACTCTATATTTACGTTTGTTTCCGCCGCCTCTATGCCGGACCGTGATACGTCCGTTCACATTTCTGCCGCCGGTCTTTTTAATCGACTCGGTCAGCGACTTTTCCGGCTGCTTCGCCGTGACTTCTTCGAACGCATTTACGGACATAAACCGGCGCCCGGGTGAAGTCGGATTGTATTTTTTAATCGCCATTGTCGCTTATCCTCCTATCCTTCGCTCGCTATTGCGCCATGCCTTCAAAGAAATCAATTGCTTTGCTTCCTTTGGTCAGCGTGATATACGCTTTTTTGGATTTCGCCCGTCTGCCGACGAAACGTCCCTGTCTTTTCAGTTTTCCCTGCTGGTTTAAGGTGTTGACCTTTTCAACCTTAACGCCGAACACTTCTTCAACGGCGTTCTTAATCTGCGTCTTATTCGCACGCGGATCCACAAGGAACGTATATTTCTTCAGAGGAATCTGATCATAACTCTGTTCGGTTAAAACAGGCCTGATAATAATATCATGCGGATCTTTCATTATGAGAGCACCTCCTCAATTTTCTTAACTGCTGCTTTTGTAAGAATCAATTTTTCATGATTCAGCACATCGTATACCGATAAAACGCCGGCGAAAGTGGGGGTAATCCCCTTGATGTTGCGGGCGCTTTTTACAACGTTCACATCATTTTCATCTGTGCAGATCAAAGCCTTGCCTTCTACTTTTAATCCTTCAAGAAGTTTTACAACATCTTTTGTCTTCGGGGCATTCAGCTTTAAGTCCTCAAGGCAGATGATATCTTTATCATTCACTTTAGATGACAGCGCCGATTTCATGGCAAGCTGTTTGACTTTTTTGTTGACCTGCTTTGTATAATCTCTCGGCTTCGGTGCAAATACAACGCCCCCTTTTCTCCATACCGGAGAAGTTGCGGTACCGGCACGCGCCCTGCCCGTGCCTTTTTGCCTCCAGGGTTTTACACCGCCGCCGCGGACTTCTGCACGTGTCTTAGCAGACTGTGTGCCCTGACGCTGATTTGCCAAATATGCGACGACCACCTGGTGCATAGCCGCTTCATTTACTTCAATGCCGAAGATACTGTCTTTTAACGTAACCTGACCGCTTTTTGTGCCGTCAGTTTTATATACATCAATTTTAGGCATGTTCCATTGTTCCTTTCCACGTTCTCATCACGTGCTATTTCTTCACGCTTTTATTAATCGTGAGATAGCCGCCCTTCGCACCCGGGATTGCGCCTTTAACCAATAAAATATTGTTTTCCGCATCCACTTTCACAACTTCGAGGTTCTGTACGGTTGTTGTCAGTACGCCGCTGTGTCCCGGCAGGTTCTTACCTTTAAAAACCCTGCCCGGAGATGCACATGCGCCCATTGAACCCGGACCTCTGTGATAGTGCGAACCGTGAGTCATTGGGCCCCGGTGCTGTCCGTGACGTGCGATAACGCCCTGGAAACCTTTACCCTTGGATGTTCCGGTTACGTCTACGAATTCCCCGGTTTCAAAGATGTCAACCTTGACTTCCTGGCCGACTTCATAAGCGGCGGTGTCATCAACCTTGAACTCTTTCAGGTGGCGCTTAACGGATACACCCGCTTTTTTGAACTGCCCCTGATCCGGTTTATTCTTTAAGCTCTCTCTGATATCTTCATAACCGACTTTTAAAGCGCTATAGCCGTCGGTTTCTTTCGACTTTTTCTGGACCACTACGCAAGGACCCGCAGAAACAACGGTCACCGGTACAACCGTGCCGTCTTCTTTAAATATCTGGGTCATGCCGACCTTTTTACCAATAATTCCGTTTATCATGATTTATTCTTCCTCCTCAATGCCGCATCAGGCTAGAGCTTGATCTCAATATCGACACCGGCAGGTAAATCCAGCCGCATCAGCGCATCAGTTGTCTTTGCAGTCGCTTCCAAGATGTCAATCAACCGCTTGTGCGTTTTGATTTCAAACTGTTCACGTGAGTCCTTATATTTATGAGGCGCTCTTAATATCGTAATGATTTCTTTCTGCGTCGGCAGCGGAATCGGTCCTGAGACCTTTGCGCCGGTACGCTTTGCAGTTTCCACAATACGCTGTGAAGACTGGTCAATCAGATTGTGGTCATAAGCTTTCAGCTTGATTCTGATCTTTTGCGTTGCCATGTTTTTTCTTTCCTCCTCGTTTTATCGCGTGTGACTATACACTTTCCCGTGTGTGTCGTACCTATAACTTTGGCACGGCAATCATGCCGCACGCCGCTTCGCTTTTAGCAAAACACTTGTCCGCAGAAACTACCCGTTTAAGAAACGGCAACCTTCTGCTTCATCCCATATGCTGTGTTTTTTCGCACAGCTTTTAAATTATACATGATACCTATATTGAATGCAAGCGTTTTTTTATGTTTTTTTAAGCAAAAAACCCCGGCAATATATGCCGGGGTCCATTGGTTTCTTAGATTAGAATCCTTTTAGTACGTTTCCGAGCATCAACAGCACAAATGCGATTAATGCGGTCCATGTTGCGCCTAATACTGGAATGCTGAACAATCCGAGTACTGACAACAATGCAACTGCAGCGAGTGCAACTGCGATCCAGAAAACAACTTTCTTTGGTGCGGATAATTTCATAAATAATACCTCCTAAAGGAATAATCTAATTGGTTGTTTCCAACCGTGACTATATTACCATATTTATGTAGCGAAATCAAGGTTTTTCCCCTTCCGCCCCGGCTTCATTGCCTTCAGGTACTGCCTCATGTTTCTTCTCGCGGAAGGCCCAGAGCTTCTGGAACAGGAAGTTATACGGTATGGTGAAGCAGAGCGTCAGCAGCGGCGCGATTTTATCCGAGACAGATAATATGTCTACAAACAGGTAAATCAGCCCTTCGCTGAGCAGCAGCGACGACCCGTAAACAATATAATACTTCCACACCGACGACTGAACGCTTGCTTTTACCTCTTTGAACACCCATCCCCGGCTCATCAAATAACCGTTGATTGATCCCGCAAGGTACGCAACCACATTTGCAATCAAATGTGAAACGCCTAAGAAAAGCAGCAGATAATAAACGGCTGTATAAATCAGCGTGTTGACGATACCTGTGATACCGAACTTGATAAACTGCTGCAGTTTTTTGAAAAGCTGTATGATTAATGCCTTCATTTTTCGCCTGTCTATTTATAATAAAATACGCCCGCTTTAAACAATGATTGGTCTTTGTTCCCCGGCACGTTCTTAAATGTATACGCGGTTGACCGTTCATTATGTCCCATCTTGCCGAAAACGCGGCCGTCCGGACTGAACAGCCCTTCTATTGCATACACCGATCCGTTCGGGTTATACTTCGGGTCCATGGTCGCTGTTCCAGCTGTGTCCACATATTGCGTGGCAATCTGGCCGTTTTTTATAAACGCATCCAAATCCGATTCACCCGCCACCAGACGCCCTTCGCCGTGGCTCAGTGCAACCGTATGGATATCCCCGGCTTCGCATATCGCCATCCATGGGGAATTAACCGAGGTTACTTTTGTGTCCACCAGCCGCGAGACATGCCGGCCGATCGTGTTAAATGTCAGCGTCGGGTCGCCTGGTTTCATATCGGCGATTTCACCATGTGCAATCAGCCCGGTTTTGATCAGCGCCTGAAATCCGTTGCAGATACCCAGCATCAGTCCGTCTCGGCGCTTTAATAAATCATGCACAGCATCGCGCACCTTCGGGCTTCTCAGCATGGTCGCGATAAACTTGCCGGACCCGTCCGGCTCGTCCCCGCCGGAGAATCCGCCCGGAAGCATGATGATCTGCGCATTTTGTATTTTCTTCACCAAAGTGTCAATGCTCTGCTCGATATCCTGCGGTGTTAAATTCCGGATAATCAGGTGCTCCGCTATCGCTCCGGCCGATTCAAACGCGCGGATGGAATCATACTCACAGTTTGTTCCTGCAAATACCGGCAGAATGACGCGCGGTTTTGCATATGTCTGGACGGCTTTCAAGCCGCTTCTTTTCTGATAAGGTTCTGTGGCTGTTAAAGTCTCATCCGTTTCAGGTGCCGTATGCGGGAAGACTTTCGAAAGCGGTTTTAAATAAAGTTCCGTTAATTCAGGAAGACCAATTTTATCGCCGAAAATGTCAATTGAATCACCACCGGTAACGCCGACTTTTTCGAGTTTCAATTGCTCTTTTGTTTCGATTAAGATATCCGCGTATTGCTTTTTAAACAGCTTATCTTTTTCAAACGCATCATCAAACACAAATCCAATCGCGTTGCCCATCGCCATTTTTGCGACCGTGACCGCAATCCCGCCGCGTTCAACAGCGCAGGCGGATAACACTTTGCCGTCCAAAATCCATTGATTCAGCTGTGTATACTTGGCTTTTAAATCTTCAAAATCCGGGATGCCGTATTTATCCGTATCCACCGAGAGCAGATAGACATTTGCGCCTCCCGATTTAAATTCGTTTGATATGATATGTTTCGCCTCTTGTGTAGCAACCGCAAACGAAACAAGGGTTGGCGGCACGTGTATCTCATTGAATGTGCCGGACATGGAATCCTTCCCGCCGATTGCCGCAACACCGATCGCCTTCTGCGCTTTAAATGCTCCCAGCAATGCGGATAAAGGCTTTCCCCATTTTTCCGGTGCTTCGCTCATGCGCTCAAAATATTCCTGAAAGCTCAGCCATGTTTTATCCATCGCTCCGCCGCTTGCCGCGATCTTTGCCAGCGAACTCACCACCGCGTATATGCTTCCGATATACGGATTTTGTTCGGTTAAGTACGGATCGAATCCGTAACTCATCAGCGTCGCTGTTTCAGATGTGCCTTCCGTGGTCGGAATCTTCGCCGCCATCGCCTGTACCGGGGTCAGCTGGTGCTTTCCGCCGAGCGGCATATGAACGGTTGCCGCCCCGATGGTGGAATCAAACCGCTCTATGAGGCCTTTTTTTGATGCAATATTTAAATCACCGATCAGCGATTTTAAAGTGTCAATACCAGTAGCTTTTTGTGGTTCATCAAAAAGCGCGGCTTCTTTCAGGTCAATTTTCGCATTCGCCGTTTGGGTAACGCCGTTGGTATCCAAGAACGCCCGCTTGATGTCGATAATTTTTTGCCCGCACCAGAACATCCGCATACGCTCGGTATCCGTGACGTCCGCAATCTTCACCGCTTCAAGATTTTCTTCAGCCGCCAGCTTTAATACCGCATCCAAATCCTTCGGATGCACCACAACCGCCATCCGCTCCTGTGATTCCGAAATGCTGAGTTCCGTGCCGTTGAGTCCCTCGTATTTTTTCGACATCCGGTCAAGGTCAATATCCAACCCGCTCGCCAGCTCGCCGACCGCAACGCAGACACCGCCTGCGCCAAAGTCGTTACACCGCTTGACGCGCTTCGAAAAGTCCGGATTGCGGTAAAGCCGCTGAAGCTTACGCTCGGTAAGCGGATTCCCTTTTTGCACCTCTGCCCCGCAATCGGTAATCGACGCATCATCATGGCTTTTTGACGAGCCTGTTGCCCCGCCGATGCCGTCGCGTCCGGTTCTCCCGCCCAGCAGGATGACCACGTCGCCCGGTACAGGAACTTCCCGTATCACGTTTTCCTGCGGCGCCGCACCGATGACCGCACCAATCTCCATGCGCTTGGCACGATAGCCCGGATGATAGATTTCATCCACCAATCCGGTCGCAAGCCCGATTTGGTTGCCGTAGGACGAATACCCGTGTGCCGCTTCGGTCGTGATTTTCTTCTGCGGCAGTCTGCCGGCTAATGTATCGGTGATCGGTTCGGTTACATCCCCTGCGCCGGTCACGCGCATTGCCTGATAGACATAAGCTCTGCCGGACAGTGGGTCGCGTATCGCACCGCCAAGACAGGTGGCCGCTCCGCCGAAAGGTTCAATCTCGGTCGGATGGTTATGCGTCTCATTTTTGAACATGATGAGATATGGCTTGACTTTGCCGTTTACGGTGATGTCAGCTTTAATTGAGCACGCATTGATCTCTTCAGATTCGTCCAAATCCTTTAAACCGCCGTTTTTCTTTGCGAATTTGGGGTATATGGTCGCAAGGTCCATCAGGCAGATATCCTTAGGCTGTCTGCCTGCATAAACCGATTTTCTTGCATCTAAATATTCTTCATATGTCTGTCTGACCGCGTCATTTGCTTTGTCTGCGCCGAAATCAACCGAATCAATCCGTGTTAAAAATGTCGTGTGGCGGCAGTGATCCGACCAATAGGTATCGATGACCCGCAACTCCGAAATATACGGGTCACGGTTTTCTTCTTCCTTATAATATTGCTGGGTAAACCTCAGGTCCTCAAATTTCATCGCGAACCCAAAGTCATCAATCATCTGTTTTAGTTGTCTATCAGAATATGAGGTAAAGCCCTCAATCAATTCGACGTCTTCAGGCGGATGGATATCCATTTCAAGCGTTGTTTTCTTTTTGGGGTCCGCCAGTCTGGAATCGACCGGGTTGATGATATAGTGCTGAACGGCCTCAATGTCGGCCTTTGACAATTTGCCTTTTAGCGCGTAAACGGTTGCGGTCTGTATCAAAGGCCGTGTGCCGCGGGTCAGCAGCTGGACACACTGCGCGGCGGAATCCGCTCGCTGGTCGTACTGACCGGGCAGGTATTCGACTGCGAAACAAGTTCCTTCTTCCTGATGATCTTCAAAAAAAACCTCATCCGCCATCGGCTCGCTGAAAATCGTGCCTACCGCTTGCTCAAAGTCAGCATCATCCATCCCCTCAGCATCATAACGGATGAGTATTGACAGGGCATCCAACCCTTTAATCTGCAGGGTTTCTTTTAAATCCGCCAGCATCTGCCGCGCCTGAACATCAAACCCCATACGCTTTTTTACATAAATACGCCTGACCGCCATCGCTTCTCCTTAAAAAACTTCCTTATATATAAATCTAAAATAGTATATTAACCAAAACCATGTACGCCGGGATTGTCACCAGCGCCGCCATGGTTGACCACGCAAAACTCTTGGATGCAAATTCGGCATCCGCCTTGAAATGCTCTGACAAAATAACGGTCTGCAGCATCACCGGCAGAGAAGACTGAACAACAAAAATCTGTGCGCCGAGTCCCGATATGCCAATCAGCATAATCGCAAGCAGCATCGCCGCCGGGGCGATAATGACACGCCCGATAAGCACCTTTAAGGTATCCCATTCAAACCGTATTTGTTTGAATCCGATATCCGCAAGCACAATTCCCGTAAAAATCAGGGACAGCGGCGTCGTCAGCCCCGCCATATAGCCCAACACCTGATTAATAAAAGGCGGGAGCGAAACATTTAGGTACATCAGCCCAACGCCGATACCAATAAACAGCAAAGGCACATTTAAAATGCTTTTCCATGCGTCTTTAGTATCTCCGGTCAGCTCTATTCCGCCCATCCGCTTTGCATCATGACGGATACCGAAATAGCCTAAGGTCCAGAACATCGTCGTGTTGACCAAATAGTACATGACAGCGTACGGCATGCCGGATTCTCCGAATAGTGCAATCGCAACAGGAAAGCCGATAAACACCGAGTTGGAAAATGCAAAAAGGACGGAGAACACTCCCCGTCGGTCTTTGTTGACTCCGATTAACGGTGCAATCAGCCATGCCAGGAAAAACCCGCTCGCCATCGCCGCATATCCTGCTAATAAAAGCGGATAAGACGATGCAATCAACTCTTTATCGAAATCCGTTAAAAAACTCTTTAGAACATTGGCCGGAACGGCGATATTCACGACAATCTTAGCAAATACACCCGCTTCTTTGCGGGTGATCCAGCGTCTGAAATAAATAAATATGCCGGCACCGATCATTAAAAAAATTGACAGCACCGACCCGACCGCATTCAATATCAACCTTTTATTTCCTCTTTCACAAAAGCTTTATATATCGCACGCACCGCGTTCTCAAAGTCATCGTTTTCCACTCCGACGATGATGTTAATTTCGCTGCTGCCCTGATCGATCATGCGGATATTGATTTTTTCTTCCGCCAGCGCCCCGAAGAGTTTTGCCGCTGTCCCGACCTGGTGGCGCATGCCGCGGCCCACGGTCGCGATTAACGCCATGTTCGAAAAGACCTCTATATTATCCGGCCTGCACGCCTGATAGATATCGTCCTGAACGGCTTTTAACCGTCCGTCTATATATTCGTCCGCAATGACTAAACTCAAAGTGTCAATGCCGGAAGGCATATGTTCAAAGCTGACATTGTTTTTTTCAAGCGCTTCCAGCACCCGCCGGCCGAAGCCGACCTCGGCATTCATTTTATTTTTTTCAAGCGCGATGACGGTAAAGTTCTGCTTTCCGGCGATGCCGGTGATGGTTCTCATTTCATCGTCATATACCTTGGATACGATGGTCGTGCCTTCGTCTTCCGGCGCGTTGGTGTTCTTGATGCAGATCGGAATCCTGACTTCAGACACAGGAAAAACCGCGTCTTCATGCAGTACGCTCGCGCCCATATAGGATAACTCGCGCAGTTCCCGGTAAGTGATTTTGCTAATAGTCCGGGGGTGGTCCACAATGCGCGGATCCGCCATCATGAATCCGGACACATCCGTCCAGTTTTCGTAAAGGTTCGCCATGACTGCGCGCGCCACAATCGACCCTGTAATGTCCGAGCCCCCGCGCGAGAAAGTCCGCACTTCCCCGTCCGGCATTGCGCCGTAGAAGCCCGGTATCACAGCACGTTCGGCATGTTTCAGCCTGCCGCCCATGACCGATTCGGTTTTATCCAGATCCAGTGCACCGTTCCGGTCAAAGAATATTACATCAGCGGCATCAATAAACTCAAAACCCAGATAATCCGCTAAAATTAAACCGTTGAGGTATTCGCCGCGTGATGCGGTATAGTCAAGCGATGCGCCCTGAATGATTTCCTGTTCCACCATATCCAGGTAAGATTCGATTTTAATCGAAAGTTTCAGCTGATCGCGCATCTCAATAAAGCGCGCTTTCACCTGGCCGAACAGTTCATCCGTCGGCTCGCCATCCATCGCCTTCTTTTTGACCGCATACAAAAGATCGGTGATTTTATTATCACCTTTTCGCCTTTTCCCCGGTGCTGACGGCACGATAAACCGACGGTTTTCGTCCATCTCTATGATGCTTTTCACTTTTTTCAACTGGTTCGCATCAGCCAGCGAGCTGCCGCCGAACTTCGCCACCACAACACATTCTTTATTCACGTTCCTGCCTGACCCTTCTTTTGCCTTGCCTTATTTGTATTCATTCCCGGCGCGTTTGACGAGAATCGTCCCCTTACGCCGTTTTTCTTTTTTCTCTGTCTGCTTATGCTCTATTTTAAATGTCTGCCCGATAATCTCGTTGGTGTCCCGCCGGACAATGACCGTTTCGGGCTGTTTCTTTTCTTCCTCTTCACGCTTAACCTCGTGAACGATATCGCCGAGGATTTCACTGAGCGCGCGCCTTTTCTTCTTTCCTGCCGGCTCCGCATTCTTTCCGTCTGTCAGCTGCTGGGCTTCCACCTCATCCGCCCACGCTTCTTCGTCCTGCATGCGGAGGGCATCCAGCTCGGCCCTGCGGATTGCCTTTTGGCGTTCCCGCTCGATCTGGACCTGGAGTTTTGTTTCTTCCTTTATTTTAAACCGTTCTAAACGAATCTTTTCCGCTTCCAGACGTAAGCGCGCCTTTTCCAGCGAAACCATCATATCTGCTTCGTCGAGTTCGGCTTCGTCTTCGCTTAAAGCTTCATTGATTTCAGGAAGTCCTCTCAGCCGTGACTTCATCTTGCGTGCGCGTGCGTCAACCGGCTCCTGCTCGGTTTCCGCTTCAGCTTCGGTTTCTTTTGCCGCCGCCTCTTCTTCAATTTCCCGGTTAAAAGCGTCTTCCGCCTCGCGTTCCCACGCTTCGATTTGCTCCAATCGCTGACGGCGCTTTTCTTCACGCATCAGGCGGCGTTGTTCACTTTTTGATAATACCGGTTCTTCGCTTTCTTTGTCAAAAGAAGGCGCATCCGTTTCGGCTTCCGCTCCAAGCATCTGAGCCTGTTCCGGGTCAATCTCACCCAGCAGCGCCTCAAGCTTTTCCCTGCGGCGAAGCGCGCGCGCTTCACGCCGTGTCATCTGCGGTTCGGCTTCCGCTTCGTCCTGAGCCGACCCAATTTCCCGTTCCAGTTCGGCGAGCATTTCTTCTCTTGCCCTTGCCTTTTCTTCACGGCGTCTTTGCATCCGCTCGGCGCGGGTCATAACGGTATCAAAGTCCGGCTCTTCTTTTTCTTCCAGAACTGGTTCTTCCGAGCGTTCAGGTTTTGGCATCACAGGATGCTGCTCTACGGCTTTTGGTTGTTCTGCCGCTTCTTCCGCCTGCTCGGCTTTAACTTTATTAATTTGCTCCAGTAAGTAATCATATTCCTGCTGGCGTTTCAGCAGTTTTAATTCCCTGCGGGATAACGGCGGTTCATCCGTTTCGTCCAGCATCCCGCTGATCGGGCTTTCCGGCAGGTCAGCTGTCATCTCACCCAGCAGTTCGTCAATCCGCTGCTGGCGTTTTAACAATTTCAGTTCACGCCGTGACAGATATTCTTCCGGGTTGGGTTCGCGTTCAACCTGCAGAAATTCATTATTATAAATATCCAATTCTTCATCTTCTTTTTCTTCCGCAAAAGCCATAGAGATGATGTCCTCGTTATTTCCCTGATCCAGCCATCCAATTTTAGACGCTTCGTCCTCGGTTGTCTCTTCCTCAAAATCTGGTTCAGGTTCCGGCTCCTCTTCCGCTGCATGGAATAATGCGTGCGTTTCATCCACTTCAATGATTTCATCCAGCAAGCGTGTTTCAAGATAATAGCGTTTTTCGTTTGCTTCGCCTAAAGAAAAGCACTTTTTCGGCAACACACCGTGTTTGGCAAGCACCTCGATAAAGCTGTCTTTATTTAACGACGGCAGAATAAAACCTGTCGCTTTATCCTGTTCACATATGCGGGCCAGTTCATCTTCGCCATGGATATATTCAATCTTTGCCTCAGGGTGGATGCGGATAAACTCATCCAGCACGTTTTGGAAATTAACTGCCTCCATCTCATGCTCAGGGTTGGTCAATAAAATATAGCCTTTTCTGTCCTTCGCAATAAAGTCAATCGACTGACCTTCAGGCGCATTGCTGAACTTGGTTGCCGATGAGCGTTTAAAGAATATTTTCGCGCCCATATTGCGATGATTAAAAAGCCGGATTAAATCCGAAATCAGCTGGTTAGTGTCAATCCCGGTAACCACGCGATGAATGGGTTCAAAAATCAGGCCCTCATCAAAGAGGTTGACCACCTCCACCAGCGCAAAGCGTTTCGGATGTTTGCGTCTTTCTTTCGGATCAAGCTTTTGCTTGAACTCATCCCATACCGCTTTTGCGGTTGCGAGCGAATGGTTGCCGTCGCCGACCGCAAAGAGAATCTCGTTTTCTTCGGCAATCATTTCCAGCCGTTCATAAAGCTCGTCTATTTCCTGCTTGTCTCCGACAAAATGCCCGGTGATTTTCCCGCCGTTTTCCATCAGGTCAAAATCGTAAAGCAGCGGAAACTTCTTCATGCGCCGCAGCAGCGGTTCAATTACCTTTTTACGCGGGTCGTTGAGCAGAACCAAAATGTGCGGGGATTCCAGCAGCGCCGGCTTGCGGATTGCCACACGCGGCGGAATACGCTCCATCACCGTCTGCTCGGTCGGTCTGATTAATGTATTCTTTGTCGGTTTATAGCGGTATTTCTCCAAATCAATCATGGCGACCAGCCCGGTGCGTATGCCGTCCTTGAGCTGTCGCTGGACCAAAACAAAACCAGGCGGTAGCGCTTCGACTACGCCCTCCGCCACATAAGCCTCCATCTCAGCTGTAATCGCGAGAATCCGGTCCTCGTGGTCATCGTCCAGATAGATTTCGGGTAATATAATATGAAAGGTGGATGCGTTATTGCCGACCAGCCGCTGTACGCGTTCCCAATACTCCGGGTTGGCGTTATACTGGTCACAGGCCACAACCGCCCATTTTTTCAAATTCACTCTTCTGTTCGGCAACAGCACCTGCGGCGTTGCCAGACCATAATTTTTCATATATCCTCTTTGTGTGCTATCTTCTTTTCTGCATTTTACCTAAAGTAATATACCATAGAAAAAACATTCATTCAACCATATTCACAAAGCGTTCAAACTTATTCAATGCTACAAAATAGGTGCATGACGCTTTGTGACCACAATATATTGAGCCGCCGGTTCCCCGGCCTTATTTCGTCCTATATAACTAATAAAAAGACGGCGGGTACCCGCCGTCTTTGTTTTTGTTTAAGTTTGGTTGGTTATTCGATAACCGCTGTGACAACGCCAGAACCAACGGTTCTGCCGCCTTCACGTATCGCGAAACGTACGCCTTCTTCCATCGCAATCGGAGTAATCAGCTTGATTTCCATTTCGATGTTGTCCCCAGGCATAACCATCTCCGTGCCTTCCGGCAGGGTGATCGTTCCGGTAACGTCTGTTGTTCTGAAGAAGAACTGCGGTCTGTAGCCGTTAAAGAACGGGGTATGACGGCCGCCTTCATCCTGCTTTAAGACGTATACCTGGCCTTTGTAGTGCGTGTGCGGGTTGATAGAACCCGGTTTCGCCAGCACCTGGCCTCTTTCGATTTCTGTTCTCTGTACGCCGCGCAGCAGCAGTCCGATGTTATCGCCTGCGATCGCCTGGTCAAGCAGCTTTCTGAACATTTCTACACCGGTTACAACGACTTTTCTTCTTTCGTCGGTCAGTCCGATGATTTCTACTTCTTCGCCAACCTTAATGGTTCCGCGGTCTACTCTGCCTGTCGCAACTGTTCCGCGTCCGGTGATGGAGAACACGTCTTCAACCGGCATTAAGAACGGTTTGTCAGATGCGCGTTCCGGTGTCGGAATCGATGCGTCTACTGCGTCCATCAGTTCAAAGATGCATTTGCAGTCCGGGTTTTCCCTAACTGCATCGCCATCCAGATTCTGTGAGACTTCTAATGCCTTTAACGCACTGCCCTTGATGATCGGAATGTTGTCGCCGTCGAATTCGTATTCAGAGAGCAGTTCCCTGACTTCCATTTCAACCAGTTCCAAAAGTTCCGGATCGTCTACCTGGTCTGTCTTGTTCATGAACACGATGATGTGCGGCACATCCACCTGGCGGGCCAGCAGGATATGTTCTCTTGTCTGCGGCATCGGGCCGTCTGCTGCACTGACTACCAGAATCGCTCCGTCCATCTGTGCTGCTCCTGTGATCATGTTCTTGACATAGTCAGCATGCCCCGGGCAGTCCACGTGTGCATAGTGGCGGTTTTCCGTTTCATATTCTACGTGCGCCGTGTTGATCGTGATGCCTCTCTCTTTTTCTTCCGGCGCCTTGTCAATTTCGTCATACTTCGTTTCCTGCGCCTGCCCGTACTTCGACAATACCGACGTGATCGCTGCGGTCAATGTCGTTTTGCCGTGGTCAACGTGCCCGATCGTGCCGATATTAACGTGCGGTTTGTTTCTCTCGAATTTCGCTTTTGCCATCTTAAAATATTTCCTCCTCTTTTTAAGAATTTATAATGTTCTAATTCACTAACTGATTAATTATTGATTGCCGCCCAACTTTTCACTGATACTCTTGGGCACCGGATCATAATGCGAGAACTGCATCGTGAAGTTTCCTCTGCCTTGCGTCCGTGATCTTAAGTCGGTCGCATACCCGAACATTTCGCCCAGCGGGACAAAACCCGAAATTACCTGTGCGCCCGAACGGGATACTGTGCCTTCAATCCTGCCGCGCCGTGAGTTGATGTTTCCTAAGATGTCGCCCATAAACTCTTCAGGTACGGTTACTTCAATCTTCATCATCGGTTCAAGCAGTACAGGATCGGCTTTGCGCATGGCTTCCTTAAATGCCATTGATCCGGCAATCTTAAACGCCATTTCAGATGAGTCAACTTCATGGTAACTGCCGTCTACGAGTGTGACTTTAAAGTCCATAACCTCATAACCGCCGAGTATACCATTCTGAGCCGCTTCTTTGATACCATTGTCAACACTCGGAATGTATTCTCTTGGAATCGTGCCGCCGACAATTTTGTTTTCAAAAATATAGCCTGAGCCTGCTTCCAAAGGTTCGACCTCGATGACGCAGTGACCGTATTGTCCGCGTCCACCGGATTGGCGGGCATACTTGCCTTCCACCTTAACCGCTTTTCTGATTGCTTCTTTATATGCAACCTGCGGCTTACCGACGGTCGCTTCGACTTTAAATTCACGAAGCATCCGGTCTACGATGATTTCAAGGTGCAGTTCACCCATACCGGCAATGATGGTCTGTCCGGTTTCCGGATCAGTATATGCCTTAAAGGTCGGGTCTTCCTCGGACAGTTTCGCGAGCGCTTCGCTCATCTTGTCGCGCCCTGCCTTGGTTTTAGGCTCAATCGCAACTCTGATAACCGGTTCCGGGAACACCATGGACTCCAGAACAATCTGATGTTTATCATCACAAAGCGTATCGCCTGTTGTCACGTCTTTAAATCCGACTGCCGCCGCGATATCACCCGCATAAACTTCTTCGCGTTCTTCACGGTGGTTGGCGTGCATCTGCAGGATTCTGCCGACTCGTTCGCGCTTTTCTTTGGTTGAATTATAAACGTAAGAACCAGACTTTAACTTACCGGAATATACCCTGAAGAATGCCAGTTTGCCCACAAATGGGTCAGCCATAATTTTAAATGCAAGCGCTGCAAACGGCTCATCATCCGATGCGTGCCGTGCTTCTTCTGTTCCGGTATCCGGCTTCTTGCCGACAATCGGCGGTACTTCCGTCGGTGACGGCAGGTATTCCACCACATCATCAAGCAACGGCTGGACGCCCTTGTTCTTATAAGAAGAGCCGCATACAACCGGTACAATTTCCAGACTGATTGTGGCTTTACGGATGGCCTTGCGGATATCCGCTTCGCTGATTGCTTCGCCTTCCAAATATGCCGACATCAATTCATCATCGGTTTCACAAGCGGCCTCAATCAGGTTTTCCCGATATTCTTCCGCTAATTCCCGCATATCTGCCGGAATCTCTACGATTTCACGCTCTTTGCCTAAGTCATCCTTAAATGTAATCGCGTTCATTGCCACCAGATCAACGATGCCGGAGAACGTGTCCTCCGCACCAATAGGCAATTGAATCGGCACCGCTTTGGCACCCAGTCTTTCTTTCATCATATCAACAACATTTAAAAAGTCTGCGCCCATGATGTCCATCTTGTTGATATACGCAATCCGTGGTACACGGTATTTATCAGCCTGGCGCCAAACGGTTTCGGATTGAGGTTCTACGCCGCCTTTGGCACAGAAAACCGCCACCGCTCCGTCTAAAACGCGCAAGGACCGTTCTACCTCTACAGTAAAGTCAACGTGCCCTGGCGTGTCAATAATGTTTATCCTGTGTTCTTTCCATTCTGCAGTAGTCGCCGCAGAAGTTATCGTAATGCCGCGTTCCTGTTCCTGCTCCATCCAGTCCATTGTTGCATCGCCTTCGTGGACTTCGCCGATCTTATGCGTCCGGCCGGTATAGAACAGAATACGTTCCGTGGTTGTCGTTTTTCCCGCGTCGATGTGAGCCATTATGCCAATATTCCTTGTTTTCTCAAGCGGAAATTGTCTAGCCACTTTTTCCTCCTCTCAGCTTTAATCGCCACCCAGGGAATCCCAAGCAGCGATTTTCGTGTTAAGCTTAAAAAATTTTATATTTGCGTCAGGCTTTCGCTTGACGTAAATGGGCATATTTTTTTGCCGCGTTTTTTATCTGCGCAGCAAAACCGCCGGACTACCAGCGGTAATGAGCAAATGCACGGTTCGCTTCCGCCATCCGGTGCGTGTCTTCTTTCTTCTTGACACTGGAACCGGAGTTGTTAGCGGCATCCATGATTTCGCCTGCCAGGCGTTCATGCATGGTGCGTTCGCCTCTGTTTCTGGTGTTGTTCACCAGCCAGCGAATGCCGAGGGTCTGCCGTCTTCTCGGGCTGACTTCGATCGGTACCTGATAAGTCGCACCGCCGACACGTCTTGCCTTAACTTCTAAGACCGGCATAATGTTTTCCATTGCTTCTAAGAAAACATCCAACGGATCCTTCCCTGTTTTTTCTTTTATAATATCAAAAGCGTCATAGCAGATTTTCTGCGCCGTTCCCCGTTTTCCATCCAGCATAACCTGGTTGATGAGTTTGGTTAAAACCACACTCTTATACATCGGGTCCGGTAAAATCTCACGCTTCGGTACGCCTCCGCGTCTGGGCATTTCTTGTGTCCCTCCTGTTAATGGTTATTTCTTCGGCCGTTTTGCGCCATAAAGTGAACGGGATTGTCTTCTGTCTGCAACACCCGCCGTATCCAGCGCGCCACGGATAATATGATATCTGACACCAGGCAGATCCTTCACTTTTCCGCCGCGGATCAGCACAACACTATGCTCTTGCAGGTTGTGTCCGATTCCCGGAATATAAGCAGAACCTTCCATTTGGTTGGTCAGACGGACTCTCGCAATTTTCCTCAAAGCAGAATTCGGTTTTTTCGGTGTCATGGTTCTGACAGCCAGACAAACCCCGCGCTTTTGCGGACACTGCTTTAATATCGGTGACGTTGTCTTTTTAACCGCAGATTTTCTGCCATTTTTGATCAACTGATTGATTGTTGGCATGTTTTACGTTATGTTCTCCTTTCCATAACTTTGCTTCTATTATTAAGCCTTGCAACCCAGTAAGGCCGTTTTTAAAACTCACTTATGTCTTTAAACATTCCGACACAGGCTGCGCTGACATCGATGCCGCACATGTCCCCAAGCTCCTGCTTGGATGAAACCGGCAGCACCGGAATGTTATGCGTCTTTGCCGCGGCGATTACTTTTTCGCCGACCGACCGGTCCACGTCCGCCGCCAGGTAAATAACCTTGAGGGCTTTACGCTGTGCAAATTTTAATACCTGTTTTAATCCGATCACCTTTTCACAGCTGACCAGATCGTTTTTTATCGTTTGTTGATGTTCTTCTTCCATAACTTATGCTTTTTCACACGCCCAAATATTCTAACACCATGACATACCCTTGTCAATGCGTTTTTCTACGTGAATTTTTAAAATACTCTGCCAAAGTTCTCCGGCGACTTTTTAAAGACCATCGCCGATGATGTGCTGTTGTCCTGGAGCAAAAACCAGCCGCGCTTTTTCATATCAGCGAGAATGTCAATCTCAAAAAGGTCCAGGTGTACATGAGCGGACTGGCGTTTCGCGTATGAAGCGGAAACCACCTTGCCGACAAAATATCCTAATCCTGCAGCTAATACAATCACCAGATAAAAAGCCAGCGTCACGTTGCTGCCGATAAGCCCTAGCTTATCCAGCAGCACCCAGATACCATATCCGGCCGCGGTAATCGCAGCTGTGGTCACCCATTTAATCAAAGCAACCATCTTGAAGACACGCTTGCACCGCTTGCATACCGGTATCGACATAGGCAGCAAGGAACCGATCTGTGACCTTAAGTTCTTCTTTCCGAAGCTCAGAATGGTCTTTTTATAGGTAATCGGTTCTTCATGCGCCAGCATAATATGCGCATATGCAACGGTTTTTTCCGGATCACTGACACAGAAATAACAGGACTCCGATTCGCTGACCGCGTCAAACGTCTTCGGTATCATTGATTTCGTCACCGCCCATGCGGCAACGGCTTCCTTTATCTCATGATCGCTGTATCCGACTTTTTTCAGGTTTGCCGTTAAGACTGCTTCGCGCGGCTCCTGATTGATGCGCTGCGTTTCCATATTCTGCTCCTATCGTGTTTAAACGTCCAAGTCCAGTGACTCAAAATCGTCCGACTCAAACAGGTTGGCGATTTCGTCTCCGAGCGTACCCTTGTTCTTAATTACGTCGATATTTTTATATTGTTTCATGCCTGTTCCCGCAGGAATCAGCTTTCCGATAATGACGTTTTCTTTCAGTCCGACCAGCGGGTCGACCTTGCCTTTGATTGCGGCTTCGGTCAGCACGCGCGTCGTTTCCTGGAAAGACGCCGCGGACAGGAATGAATCCGTCGCAAGCGATGCCTTGGTAATCCCAAGCAGCACACGCTTTGCCGATGCGGGTTCCTTGCCTGCTTCAACCGCATTCTTGTTTTGCTTTTCAAACTCAAATATATCGACGAGTGAGCCCGGCAGCATTTCCGTATCGCCGGATTCTTCGATCTTACATTTTTTCAGCATCTGGCGGATGATGATTTCGATATGCTTATCGGCAATCTCAACGCCCTGCAGACGGTACACCTTCTGTACTTCCATCAGCAGATAAGCCTGTACGCCCTGAATACCCTTAATCTTGAGGATATCATTCGGGTTAACCGAACCTTCGGTCAGCTCATCGCCGGCTTCCAGCTCATCGCCGTCGCGCACTTTGATACGCGCTCCGAACGGAATGCTGTATATTTCCGCCTGTCCGCTGTCATTAGACACGGTGATTTCACGTTTTTTCTTAACGTCATTGACCATCGCCGTACCGCTGATCTCGGTAATAATCGCAAGCCCCTTCGGCTTTCTCGCTTCAAAAAGCTCTTCAACACGCGGCAGACCCTGTGTGATGTCCCCGCCGGCAACCCCGCCGGTATGGAACGTTCTCATGGTCAGCTGTGTACCCGGTTCGCCGATGGACTGCGCCGCGATGATACCGACAGCTTCGCCGATGTTGACCGGATTGCCGGTTGACATGTTTGCGCCATAGCACTTCGCACATACGCCCTTTTCGGACTGGCATGTCAGCACTGTACGGATTAACACTTTTTCAATGCCCGCATTAACAATTTTCTCGGCGGTTTCATCATTGATTAATTGGTTTGCGCCAACCAGCACTTCGCCGGTTTCCGGATGCGTGACTTCATTAACCGCATAACGCCCGCGCAGGCGGTTAATCAACGGTTCAACGATTTCGTTGCCGTTGCGTATATCTTTGACCCACATACCGCGCACACCCACGCCCGCTGATTCAAAGCAGTCGTGTTCACGGACAATGACTTCCTGGCTGACATCCACAAGACGGCGAGTCAGGTAACCGGAGTCCGCGGTTCTCAGCGCCGTATCGGCCAGCCCTTTTCTCGCGCCGTGCGTCGAAATAAAGAATTCAAGAACGGTCAGTCCTTCCCGGAAGTTTGCACGAATCGGGATTTCGATTGTTTCCCCGTTCGGGTCAGCCATCAGTCCGCGCATACCGGCCAGCTGTCTGATCTGGTTGCGGGAACCTCTGGCGCCGGAATCCGCCATCATGGAAATCGGGTTGAATTTATCAAGCGAATCCACCATTTTTTCCGTGACTTTGTCCGTTGTTTCTTTCCAAACATTGATAACGCTGTTCTTGCGTTCTTCTTCTGTCAGGAAGCCGCGTCTGAACTTCGTTTCTATCTTAATAACTTCCTCTTCGGCCTGTTCCAGATATTCCGCCTTTTCCTTCGGAATGATAATATCCGACACGCTGATGGTTACAGCGCCCAGCGTTGAATAATGGAAACCCAGCCGTTTGATACTGTCCAACACCTCCGATGTCTTGGTCGGACCGTGTTTGCGGTAACAGTAATCCACGATCTTACCCAGCATCTTCTTATCGACCACATCATCAACCTCAAGTTCAAATACACTTTCGGGTTTTGAACGGTCTACCAGGCCGAGATTCTGCGGAATCGCTTCGTTAAACAGAATTCTGCCGGCCGACGTTTCTTTTATTTTAGATACAGGTTTTCCGTCTATCTCTCTTGTGATGCGGATGAAAACCTTCGATTGCAATTCTATGTTGCCGGTCTGATACGCCATAATCGCTTCTTCGGGCGTTGAAAATGAGCTTCCTTCGCCTTTCGCGCCATCGCGCATCAGGGTCATATAATACGAACCGATAACCATGTCCTGCGTCGGGCTGACAACCGGCTTGCCGTCCTGCGGCTTTAAGATGTTGTTCGCCGCCAGCATCAGGAACCGGCACTCAGCCTGCGCCTCTACTGATAATGGTACGTGAACCGCCATCTGGTCGCCGTCAAAGTCGGCATTATACGCCGTACATACCAGCGGATGGATTTTAAGCGCCTTCCCTTCAACCAGCACCGGCTGGAATGCCTGTATACCCAGGCGATGCAATGTCGGGGCACGGTTGAGCAGTACCGGATGGTCTTTGATGACGTCTTCCAGCACATCCCAGACTTCGGGGCTGACACGTTCAGTCATCCGTTTTGCGGACTTGATGTTATGCGCATAGCCTTCGCTGACCAGCTTTTTCATGACAAATGGTTTAAAGAGTTCCAGCGCCATGTCTTTGGGCAGGCCGCATTCATACATCTTCAGTTCCGGACCAACCACAATAACCGAACGGCCGGAGTAGTCCACACGCTTACCCAAGAGGTTCTGTCTGAAACGTCCTTGTTTCCCTCTCAGCATATCGCTGAGCGAACGGAGCGGACGGTTACCCGGCCCTGTGACCGGCCTTCCGCGTCTGCCGTTATCAATCAGCGCATCTACCGCTTCCTGCAGCATACGCTTTTCGTTTCTGACAATAATATCCGGCGCGCGCAGTTGTAACAGCCTGTTTAAACGGTTGTTACGGTTAATCACGCGGCGGTATAAATCATTTAAGTCGGATGTGGCAAACCTGCCGCCATCCAGCTGAACCATCGGGCGCAGTTCCGGCGGAATAACCGGGATCACATCCAGTATGATATCCTGCGGACGGTTTCCGGAGTTCCGGAACGCCTCAACAACTTCCAGGCGCTTGACGGCTCTTACGCGCTTTTGTCCGCTGGATGATTTTAATTCTGATTTTAATACCGAGGCTTCTTCATCAAGATTGATGTTTTTCAACAGTATCTTGACCGCTTCCGCACCCATACCGGCCACAAAAGCGTCCTCGCCGAGCTGTTCCTGATAATCGCGGTATTCGCGGTCGGTCAGAAGCTGCTTATACTCAAGGCCGGATTCCTTTGGATCGGTCACAATGAACGAAGCAAAGTAAAGCACTTTTTCAAGCGACCTCGGCGACATATCCAGCAAAAGGCCCATCCGGCTCGGGATGCCCTTAAAATACCAGATATGCGAAACCGGCGCCGCCAGTTCAATATGCCCCATGCGTTCACGGCGCACTTTCGCGCGGGTGACTTCAACCCCGCACTTTTCACACACAATCCCCTTATACCGGATGCGTTTATATCTGCCGCAATGGCATTCCCAGTCCTTGGACGGCCCGAAAATACGCTCGCAGAACAGACCGTCTTTTTCCGGCTTTAATGTTCTGTAATTAATCGTTTCCGGCTTCTTCACTTCTCCTCTGGACCATTCCCGTATCTTTTCCGCGGATGCCAGCCCGATTTGGAGAGAGTCGAAGTTATTCAGTTCGAACAAATGAATACGCTCCCTTCACTTTCAAAATCTCTAAACTTATTTTACAGCTTGTCTTGATCGCTGAGTTCTTTTGCCTGTTTGATGATTTCATCGCTGCCGTCGTCGATTTCATCGATGTCCATATCGAGTTCTTCAAACGTGATGTCAGCAAAATCATCCAAATCAACGGATTGTTCTTCCGTTTCTTCACCCTCGACTACTTCGCCTGCAACTTCCTCACCGAGGTTAAAATCGGCGCCTTCCAGGTTAATGTCAAGGACGATATCATCATCGTCGCCTTCCTTGATCGTGATTTCTTCATTGGCTTCGCCCAAGACCTTCACATCAAGCGCCAGCGACTGGAATTCCTTAATCAGCACCTTGAACGATTCCGGTATGCCCGGCTGCGGGATATTTTCCCCCTTGACGATGGACTCATAGGTCTTCACACGCCCGACCACGTCGTCGGATTTCACGGTCAGGATTTCCTGAAGCGTATGCGCCGCGCCGTAAGCTTCGAGCGCCCACACTTCCATCTCGCCGAACCGCTGTCCGCCGAACTGTGCTTTACCGCCCAGCGGCTGCTGGGTGACCAGCGAGTACGGGCCTGTTGACCTTGCGTGAATTTTATCGTCTACAAGGTGATGCAGTTTCAATATATACATATAACCGACGGTGATGCGGTTTTCAAATGGTTCGCCGCTTCTACCGTCATATAATGTCATCTTGCCGTCGGCATCCATGCCGAGGTCCTTAAACATCGCTTCAATATCTTCTTCCGTCGCGCCGTCAAAAACCGGGGTCGCGATCTTCCATCCGTACTGTTTGGCAAGGTAACCCAAGTGGACCTCAAGCACCTGCCCGATGTTCATACGGGAAGGAACGCCGAGCGGATTCAGCACGATATCCAAAGGCGTGCCATCCGGCAGGAACGGCATGTCTTCCTGAGGAAGGATGCGGGAGATAACCCCTTTGTTCCCGTGGCGACCGGCCATCTTATCGCCGACCTGAATCTTGCGCTTCTTCGCCATATAGACTCGCACCAGACGGTTAACGCCAGCCGGCAGTTCGTCCTTGTTGGCGCGTGTGAATTCCTTCACGTCAACCACGATACCGCCTTCACCGTGCGGAACACGCAGTGACGTGTCACGCACTTCTCTGGCCTTTTCACCAAAGATAGCGCGCAGCAGGCGTTCTTCTGCGGTCAGTTCGGTTTCGCCCTTCGGTGTGACCTTACCGACCAGAATGTCTCCGGACTTCACTTCGGCTCCGATACGGATAATCCCGTCTTCGTCCAGATTTGCCAGTGATTCTTCGCTGACATTCGGCACTTCGCGGGTAATCTCTTCGGGACCAAGTTTTGTATCACGCGCTTCTGACTCAAACTCTTCTATATGTATAGATGTAAAGACATCGTCTTTTACCAAACGTTCATTCAATAAAATCGCGTCTTCGTAGTTATATCCTTCCCATGTCATGAATCCGACCAATGCATTCTGGCCCAGTGCAAGTTCGCCTAAGCTGGTCGCAGGCCCGTCGGCGATGATATCACCCTTTTTGACCTTTTCGCCTTCACTGACCATCGGAATCTGGTTAAAGCATGTGCCCTGGTTGGAGCGCGAGAACTTAACCAATTTATATGTTTTTTCTTTGCCGCCCTTTTCATCAATGGTGATATGGGTCGCCGATACTTTTTTTACGGTTCCGTCTTCGGCAGCCAGCACCACAACGCCGGAGTCCTTCGCGGCCTTATATTCCATGCCGGTCGCTACGATCGGTGAATCCGGAATCAACAGCGGCACCGCCTGGCGCTGCATGTTTGAACCCATCAGCGCACGGTTGGCGTCGTCGTTTTCGAGAAACGGGATCATCGCCGTTGCCACCGAAACAACCTGCTTCGGCGAAACGTCCATGTAGTCCACGTCCGTCGCCTTTACTTCCACGATATGCTCACGCACACGGGACATAACACGTTCGTGTGCGAATTTTCCTTTTTCATCTACCGGCTCATTCGCCTGCGCGACCACGTAACGGTCTTCGTCATCAGCCGTGATATAAACGATCTTATCAGTGACCACGCCGTTCTTCTTATCGATGACGCGGTAAGGCGATTCGATAAAGCCGTATTCGTTGATACGCGCATAAGTCGCAAGCGATCCGATCAGCCCGATGTTCGGGCCTTCAGGCGTTTCAATCGGGCACATTCTGCCGTAATGGGAGTGATGGACGTCACGTACGTCAAAGCTGGCGCGCTCGCGGTTGAGTCCGCCCGGTCCCAGTGCGCTTAAGCGGCGTTTGTGTGTCAACTCCGCCAACGGATTTGTCTGGTCCATAAACTGTGACAGCTGGGAAGATCCGAAGAACTCTTTAATCGCGGCCGTAACAGGACGGATATTAATGAGGTTCGACGGCGTTGCCAGATCCATATCCTGAATGGACATACGTTCGCGGATCACGCGCTCAAGTCTGGAAAGGCCGACTCTCAACTGGTTCTGGAGCAGTTCGCCCACCGAACGCAACCGGCGATTGCCCAGATGGTCAATGTCGTCGGTGTTGCCGATGCCGAATTTTAATCCGATATGATAACTCATCGACGCTATAATGTCATCGACAATAATATGCTTGGGAATCAGGCGGTTGATATTCTGTTTAATCGCTTCTTTCTGCTTCGCCTTGTTGCTGCCCGTTTCCTTGATGATTTCCATCAATGTCGGGTAATGTACTTTTTCATTAATCCCCGCTTCTTCGGGATCGATCGCAAGATACTCAGCGGCATCGACAAAGTTGTTGCCGAGTACACGCAGATTATTTTCGCCGATTTTAACGTCTACGGTCTGAACACCGGCTTGTTCAATCTTTTCGGAAAGCTCCGGCGTAATCAGTTCGCCTGCTTCAACCAGCACCTCGCCTGTCAGCGGATTAGCGATTGTGTTCGCGCTGATCTGGTTGCGGATGCGCAGGGCAATGGAAAGCTTCTTATTAAACTTATACCGTCCGACACGCGCAAGGTCATAGCGTTTTGGATCAAAGAAGATTGACTGTACCAGCATCTTTGCCGATTCAACGGTCGGCGGTTCACCCGGACGCAGCCGTTTATAGAGTTCAATTAAACCTTCATCCGCCGTACGGGTATTGGTGTCTTTCTTGAATGTCGCTTCGAAATAAATGTCGTCGCCGAACATGTCCAGAATTTCCTGGTTGGTGCCGACGCCCAGCGCACGCATCAAAACCGTGACCGGCAGTTTACGCGTCCGGTCTACCCTGACCCAGAAACAGTCATTTGAGTCTGTTTCGTATTCCAGCCACGCCCCGCGGTTCGGAATAACCGTCGCATTGAACAGCTCTTTACCGGCTCTGTCGATGCTCTGGTCATAATAGACGCCCGGCGAACGAACCAGCTGGCTGACGATAACACGTTCCGCGCCATTAATAATGAAGGTTCCTTTTTCAGTCATCAGCGGAAAGTCGCCCATGAACACTTCCTGTTCCTTCATTTCACCGGTTTCTTTATTAATCAGCCGGACGGCAACCTTAAGCGGCGCCGCAAAGTTCACGTCGCGTTCTTTACATTCTTCTACATCGTATTTGGGATTCTCATCAATATAATAATCTACGAATTCTAGAATTAAATTTTCTGCGTAATCTGTGATAGGAGAAATATCATCCAATACCTCTTTTAAACCCTGCTCTAAAAACTTCTTGTAAGAATCTTTCTGAACCTCAATCAAGTCCGGCATCTGCAGCACTTCCTGAATTGAAGAAAAGCTCATCCGTTTGCATCTGCCATTCTTTATCTCATGCACCATATGATAGATCACTCCTATGTTTTTTGAAATATTTTCATCATTCGGCTAAAACAACGCTGTTTAACCGGATGTATACATTCTTTTAAAAATGCTTGAAATCCGTTTTGATTTGCGGTATGATTACTCCACAAACGTAAGATTTATCTCTGATTCAAGCAATAAGATGAATAAACCGCTCACTGCTTTAGACAGGAATGCCGCTGATTGATAGCGACATAATCCCTATTTTATTCATTCTAATACAACTTATAATATTATACGAATTGTCAACGGCTGTCAACCGTTGTTTTTAGATTACGCCCTTTTTTTCGACATTTTTTTACGTACTTCCCCTTGTATGCCATCTTTTTGCCTCCCACTCTGTTTTGTATATCGCATCCCAATGATTTTTAAGTCATTTTTTACGCAATTAGAATCGCACTCGAATCGCCAACGGTTACGGTTTGATTCGTTTTCTATTCACCCGCCTGGCTTTTATTCGGTTTATTAATATAGCAATGTTAAACAGAAACAAAAAAGCAAACGGTGTTCCGTCTGCCTTTGTATATTCTTTTTTCATGATGGATTATGCGATTTTCGCGAATATCATGCGCCCCGCTGATGTCTGGAGCACACTTGTCACCAAAACGTTCAGCGTCTGCCCCACTTTTCCTTTTCCGTCCTCGACGACAATCATCGTACCGTCATCCAAATATCCGATACCCTGAGCGCGTTCCTTCCCGTCTTTTATTATGGTCACTTCCATCGCTTCCCCGGGCAGGGCAATCGGCTTGACCGCGTTTGCCAGATCGTTGATGTTAATCACCGGCAGCCCCTGAACTGTCGCAACCTTATTTAGGTTAAAATCGTTTGTAACAATTTTTGCGCCGATATCCTTAGACAGCTTTAGCAGCTTCGAATCCACTTCCAGTGCATCGTCATAGTCTGTCTGGACGATTTTCACCGTTTCTTCTAAATCCTTCTGGATCATATTGATGATATCCAGCCCGCGCCGTCCCCTGCTTCTCTTTAGATCATCCGCTGAGTCAGCGATATGGCGCAGTTCTACCAGCACGAACTCCGGAATAATTAACTGTCCTTCTATGATGCCGGTTTTCAGGATATCATAAATTCTGCCGTCAATAATGACGCTGGTATCCAGCACCAATGCTTTTGCTTCATGGGATGATATCTTGTCCTGACTGCCGCGTTTAAAAAGATTCGTAATATTGAATTCGTTTTTCCGCTGAATCGCGATACTGATGCCGAGCGTGACAAATGTAACATAGATCAATATGTTAATCGACAATGTCAGCCAGGATGCCGGCATGTTGTTGATAATACCGGTTAAAAGAAAAGAAATCAATAAACCGATAATCAGGCCGACAGCCCCTGTCACAATTTCCGTCATCGACAAGTCCGCCAGCCGCTGCTCGACAGTTTTAATTATTTTCGATACTCCCCGCATCACCAGCGGCGCAAAGATAAAAAATATAATTCCGAAAATAAGTGCGCATGTCGCATAAATCAGCGGGTTTGCCCATGGCGGCAGGATATCGTTTAAGTAGTATGGCGGTTTTTCAAAATAAGACAGTACGCCCGCCCATATGCTCGCGCCAGCCACAAGACCGATAATCGTGATTAAAATTCTTGTGAGTTTTCTTGCCACATTTAGACCTCCTTAATATGTTTATAAAAACATTATGTACAAAAACAAAGGCGAGGAACCCCGCCTAAACCCATTTTATCATAACTGGCGTTTTTTTACGACACCGTCTCTAATATTTTCTTTTCAATTTCGGATGCTTTATCACCGCATACGACGGATAATTCTGATACCAGAATCTGCATTGCCGTAATCAGCATCTTTTTTTCACCGGACGAGAGTCCTTTTTGTTTTTCCCTTAAAACCAGTGTTTTGACGACTTCCGCTGTTTCAAATACCCCGCCGGTCTTAATTTTATCCATATTCTCGCGGTAGCGTCTGTTCCAATTGGATGAGTCTTCAACCTCAGCGTCTTCCTGAAAACTCTTCATCACCTTTTCATACTCTGATTTTGTGATTACTTTCCTGAGTCCGGATTTCTCTACGTTGTCCACCGGAACCATTACTTTCATACCCCCCACCTGAAACTTCAACACATAATAGCTTTTGGTTTCATTGAGGATATGGCGCTCTTCAATCTTGTCAATCACACCAGCGCCATGCATCGGATAAACGACTTTGTCTCCAATATTATACATCTATTCTCCTCGACTCTCTTAACTAATATGATAAAGCAACCGCGCCGTTTTGTCAAACCAGCGAAAGGCCGAAAAAGCATCCGGAAAACCCTTTTTTTTGTGCCGGTCATCCATAAAAACACGGCCGATATGCTGGACGCATCCGCGTTTTAATGCTATGATGAGGAAGGCAAAAAGAGAAACAAACATGGGAAGAGGAGAAACACATGACACGATTAACGGTAGTGATTCTTGCCGCCGGACAAGGCACGCGCATGAAATCAGATATTCCAAAGCCAATGCACCACGCAGCGGGCAAACCGCTCTGTGAATGGGCAATGGTTGCCGCAAAAAACCTATGTGATGAAAAGCCGGTATTGGTTGTCGGCAACGGTGCAGACATGGTTCGCGAATACTTCGGTGACAGCGTCTGCTACGCGATACAATCCGAGAGAAAAGGAACCGGACACGCGGCCCTGATGGCAAAAGAATTTTATCAGGACAGCAACGGGCTGGTGATGATTATCGCCGGTGATATGCCGCTTTTAACCGAGGAGACTTTGAAGCGCGTCTACGACGCCGCCAACACTCCAGGTGTTTGCGGTTCGCTTTTGTGTGCAAAAGTAGAAGACCCCACAGGCTACGGCCGTCTGGTGACAAATTATGAAGGTTACGCGTCTAAAATCGTTGAAGAAAAAGACGCCAATGAAGATATAAAAAAAATCAACAAAGTTAACGCATCGGTTTACTGCATTCAGGCCAAACACCTGCTGAATGCGCTGAACAGCCTTAAAACTGACAATGCGCAGGGCGAATATTATCTGACGGATATCGTATCCATCTTAAGTGAAAAGGGAGAACATATTGTTCCTGTCGTGACCGAAGCAGCCGAGTGCACCGGCGTTAATGACAGAAGGCAGCTCTATGATGTTTCAAAAATCTTATACGAGCGCAAGCGCAACGCGCTGATGCTGGACGGCGTTACCCTGATTAATCCGAAAAATACTTATATCAGCTATGACGCAGTGATCGAAAACGACGTCATCATCTATCCCGGGGTTATTATAGAAGGAAAGTGCACCGTAAAGAAAGGGACTATCCTTTATCCGAACAGCCGTATCAAAGACAGCGTCATCGGTTCGGACTGCCGGGTCGAGAGTTCCGTGATTTTGGATGCAGAGATCGGCGACAATACTATGGTCGGTCCGTTTGCTTATTTACGCCCAGGCACAAAAATCGGCAATGGATGCCGGGTCGGTGATTTTGTAGAAGTGAAAAACTCCGAGATCAAAGACGGCTCCAAGGTCTCGCATTTAAGTTATATCGGCGATGCCGAAGTCGGCAAGAACACCAATGTCGGCTGCGGCGTTGTGTTTGTCAATTATAACGGGAAAGACAAGCATAAAACGACGGTCGGCGATAACTGCTTTATCGGCTGCAATACCAACCTGATTGCTCCGGTGAAACTCGGGAACGGCGTGTACACGGCCGCCGGCTCAACTATTACCGAAGATGTACCGGATGACTCGCTTGCGATTGCACGAAGCCGTCAAACGGTTAAAGAAAATTATAAAAAGTACCGAAAATAAACCTGTAATCACGACAGATAAACACCACAAGAAAGGAAAAACATGATTACAAGAGGAACTGATATTAAAGTTTTTACCGGGAATGCAAATCCCAAACTGGCAGCGGATATTGCCAAAAATCTGCTTTTGCCGTTAGGCAAGGCAGAGGTCTCAAAGTTCTCGGATGGTGAGACCAGCGTATTTATTCAGGAGACCGTCAGAGGTTCGGACGTTTTTGTCGTCCAATCCATCTGCAATCCCTGCAATGACAATCTGATGGAACTGCTGATTATGATTGACGCATTTAAGCGGGCATCCGCAGGCAGGATCACAGCGGTAATCCCCTATTACGGCTATGCGCGGCAGGACCGTAAAACGCGGGCGCGCGATCCGATTACAGCAAAGTTAATTGCTGACCTGATCACCACTGCGGGCGCCGACCGCGTACTGACCATGGACCTGCATGCCGCTCAGATTCAGGGATTCTTCAACATCCCTGTGGACCATTTGCTCGGCATACCTGTATTAGCGGCGCACTACTTAAAAAATGACTATGTTCACGATGATGTGGTGGTGGTCTCACCCGACCTCGGCAGCGTGACACGATCCCGCAACTTTGCCCGCAAGCTTGGGCTTCCGCTTGGCATTATCGATAAGCGGCGGCCGAAGCCAAACTCTGCGGAGATTATGAACGTTATCGGAAATGTCGAGAACAAAACGGTCATTATGCTGGATGATATGGTGGATACGGCAGGCACGATTGTCAAAGCCTCCGAGGCGCTTGTGCAACTCGGAGCAAACAAAGTTTATGTATGTGCCACCCATGCCGTGCTGTCCGATGATGCGGCAACGAAAATCCTGAAATCACCCATCACTGAATTTATTTTCACCGATACCATTCCGCTCCCAAAAGATAAGGAAAACGAAAAAATCAAAGTGCTGTCTGTCGCGCATATTTTTGCGCAGGCGATTGAACGGATATATGAAGATCAGCCGGTCAGCATCTTGTTTGAATAGGGATTTTTATGAAACGCGATACCATCTTTTTTGATCTGGACGGTACCCTGCTTCCATTGGACATGGATGCTTTTGTCGCACAATACATCAGCATCCTGCGCCAGCTTGACATCAAGGCGGCTATCGGCAAAAACATGACGGGATATCAATTGAAGCGTGTTTTCCAATATATGCTGCGGCCGGTGCATCCGGACCGTTCAAATGAAGACGCTTTTTTTGATTATATTGAATCCAGATACAGGATACCGCGCGAAAAGATTGAGCCTGTATTTGACCGGTTCTATCAGGAACATTTTGACCTTTTAAAAGGGAATACCAAGCGTGAACCGTTAGTCCGCGAGATTATTGATATCGTGAAGCAAAAAGGCTATCAGCTGGTGCTTGCGACCAACCCCATATTCCCGAGGATCGCCACAGAAAAGCGCATGCTCTGGGCGGGGCTGGATGAAGAAGATTTCATCTATATGACAACGTTCGATAATTCACGGTTTTCGAAACCTCATCTCGGTTATTATCAGGATATACTGGACGCCCTCGGGTTATCGGCATCGCAGTGCATCATGGTCGGCAATAATGTGGACGAAGACCTGTGCGCGCTGTCGCTGGGATTCGATGCGTTTTTACTGACAGACTATTTACTCGGAGATATCAGAAAGGCACACGAATGCGAAAAAGGCAACTATTCGGATTTAAAAAGATGGGCGGAAGGTCTGCCCGCGGTTTAAAATCCGACTATTATATTTTCGGGCTTGGCAATCCCGGAACAAAATATCATAATACCCGCCACAATGCCGGATTCGACGTTTTGGATATTCTGGCGCAAAAGTATGACACCAAGTTCTCGGTTTCTGTTAATAACGGGCAGTGCGCTAAAATCACGGCAGGCGATAAGCGCGTCCTGCTCATTAAGCCCCAGACCTTTATGAACCATTCCGGGCGCTGTGTCGCGGCCTTCATGAACAAATTCAACATCGACATCAGCCGTATTATTGTGATTTATGACGACATTGATCTAAAAAAAGGTATGCTCAGAATACGGAGCGGCGGCAGTGCAGGGACACATAACGGCATTAAGTCGATTATCTCCCATATCAAGCGCGATGACTTTTCACGCGTCCGTATCGGCATCGGCAAACCGCTTGACCCCGATCACCTGATTCCGTTTGTTTTGGGCAGACACCCCAAGAAAGATTGGGAACTCATGTTCCGCACCTATGAGGCGGCTGGTGATGCGGCGATAGAAATTGTTTTAAACGGTATTCCTGCCGCGCAGGCGGCATATAATAAAAAAGGAAGCAAATCCTGACCGCGTATGTACTCAGTCATTATCGATCAAATCAATAAACAGACGGGATTTCGACAGCTGGCGGATCAGCTGAAGGGCGGAACACCCGTTTTTTCACTCTTTGGGGTGGCGGACAGCATGAAGCCCTTTTTTTTGGCATGTCTGAATGAAGCGCTTCACTCCCCCGTTATTTTTATTGCAAAGAACAGCAAAGATGCAAGGCGTCTTTATGATGAAGGGTATATCCCGAATGCCGTTCACTTCCCATCAAAAGACATGGAGTTTCAGCGGTTTGACGCCAGAAGCCGTGAAGACGAAAATCAACGCGTTGCGGCGTTGAAAGCACTATTAAACCAAAGCGCCGGTGTTGTCTTCACCAGCTATGATGCGCTGCTGCCCAAGCTCACGCCTGCCGATTTGTTCAAGAACCAATTATTAGAGATTGAAACCGGCCGGAGTTACCCTATTGAGGACATTTTCCGCGCCTGCGTCAGGCTGGGATATAATCCCGAAAGCCTGGTTGAGGGCGAGGGCGCAATTGCTAAGCGCGGCAGTATCATTGATATTTACATTCCGGCAGAATCTGCATACCGTATTGACTTTTTCGGCGATGAAGTCGAGAGCATCCGGCAGTTTGATCCGCTCACCCAGCGGACGCTTGAAACCAGCGTTTCCAAAATCACAATATCCAGCGCCACCGAATTCGTACTGGACGAGGCTGCTATTCCCCGCGCTGTCAAAACGCTGACGGAAGAGACAGAGAAAACGCCAAATAGTCAGACAGAAGAAGATATTACCCTGATTCAAAGCGGTCAATCGTTTGAGGGCATCGATAAATACTTATATGCTTTCTATGACGGCGCTTCCCTGTTTGATTATACTAATTCACCGGTAATTGTATATGACAGTCAGGATCTCGCCAAAAAGGAGGCGGCCGTTTACTTTAATGAATGCAAACATGACTGGATGGTATGCACCGCTTCGGGCGAAGCAGGTTCCGGACAGATTCAGAACCTGTTCCCTGTAGAGACGGCGGATAGCATACTCCAGGATTTTCCGCAGGTCGAGTTCGCGTCCATTAAACGCAGTCCGGATTTCAACACTTCTAAAGAGATTGTTTTTCAGATTAAATCCCCTGCCGCTTATTTGCACCGTCTGGACATGCTGGCGGCTGACATTAAGCTGAGGCTTAACCAGGGATTTAAACCCTGCTGCTTCACCGGAGATGAGCGAAACAGCCGTGTCTTAAAGAATGCCTTTGTACAAGGCGGTATCTCAAGCATAGATGAAATTATTATTCCTGCACCATTGGAAAGTGGTGCGGAGTTCCCGGAAAGCAAGTGCCTGATACTCGGTGAAAAAGATATTTTCGGCTTCCGCAAGAAACGCACCGAGGCACCATCGCGCGAGACGTCGCTGGATATCTTCACGGATTTGGATGAAGGTGATATCGTGGTGCATGAGCTCCACGGGCGGGGCCGTTATCTCGGCCTGTTTACCATGGAGGTCCAGGGCAAGAAACGCGATTATATTCTATTGGAATACAAGGACGGCGATAAGCTCTATATCCCTACCGAGCAAATTGACCGTGTTCAAAAATACATCGGCGGAGAAGCACCGGCTTTATCCAAGCTGGGCGGACGCGAATGGGATGCTGCAAAAGCAAAAGTATCGAAATCCATTAAAAAACTCGCAGTTGATTTGGTCAGTATCTATTCTGACCGCAATGGCAGCAAAGGGTTTGTTTTTTCACCCGACAGTGCATGGCAGGATGATTTTGAGTCCAGCTTCCCCTATCAGGAAACCGATGGGCAGATTAAGTGCGTCGCCGAAATCAAAAAAGATATGGAGAGCAAAAAGGTAATGGACCGGCTGCTGCTTGGCGATGTCGGATACGGGAAAACCGAAGTCGCAATGCGCGCCTGTTTTAAGGCGGTTTATGACCAAAAGCAGGTCGCGGTATTGGTCCCGACCACCCTGCTTGCACGACAGCATTTTGAAACGTTCAGCGAACGGTTTAAGGGATTTCCGGTTAAGGTTGCCCAGCTGTCACGTTTTGTGGCTGAAAAGGAAAAGAAAAAGACGTTAGCCGCACTGTCCGAGGGTAATATCGACATTGTGATCGGCACCCACGCATTATTAAGCGAACGGGTGAAATATAAAAACCTGGGGCTGCTCGTTATTGATGAAGAACAGCATTTTGGCGTCGGACATAAAGAAAGAATCAAAGATTTAAAGCGCAGTGTGGATGTGTTGACCTTATCTGCGACCCCGATACCGCGCACATTGGAAATGTCGCTGATTGGCATCCGTGATATGTCGATGTTAAAGACTCCGCCGGTTCAGCGCCAAAAAATCAAAACCTACGTGATGGAATATTCGCGCCAGCTGCTTGCGCGCGCCGTCAGCCGGGAAATCGCCCGCGGCGGCCAGACCTATTTTGTCTGCCGCAGGATCGGGCAGATGGACTATCTGTTAAAGGAACTTAAGCTTGCCGTACCGGAGGCAAGAGCGGCGGCCGTTCACGGGCAGATGAACGAACAGGCGATTGAGAACATCATGATTGATTTTTATAACGGAAATATCGATGTACTGCTCGCTACGACCATCATCGAATCCGGACTGGATATCCCGAATTGTAATACTCTGGTGGTATACGAGGCCGATAAATACGGGCTGTCACAGCTGTATCAGCTGAAGGGGCGCATCGGGCGGAGCGAGAAAAAAGCGGTGTGTTATCTCACCTATCTTAAAGGCGATTTTATCAGCGATACCGCACGCAAGCGTCTGGATGCCATCAACCAGAACACCGAATTCGGCGCAGGGTTTAAAATCGCGATGAAGGACCTCGAAATCCGGGGCGCCGGCAACCTTCTGGGCCCGGAGCAGAGTGGGCACATGGCCAGCGTGGGTTATGATATGTACTGTAAGCTGATGCGAAAAGCGGTTTCAGAAATCAAAGGCGAGGACGAAGCCGACCTGCCTGAATGCAGTGTTGAGCTTGCGGTAGACGCCTTTATTCCGCCGGATTATATCGATGATGACGTCGTCAAGGTAGAGGTCTACAAGCGTATCGCCGCTGTTAAGGATACACTGCAGGCCAAAGATGTTCAGGAAGAATTAAAAGACCGTTTCGGTCCCCTGCCGCTTCCGGTGAAGAACCTAATCACCACGTCGCTGGTCAAGGCGTTCGGCGAACGCGCCGGATTTGCGCTGATCACCAGGCAGCAAAACGCGTTCCGGCTGAAATATGCGGAGGAAACCCGGGTGGACTTCCAAAAGCTGCTGGCAGTTCTGGATGACTACCGCGATACCGTTAAGTTAATCTCAAGCGAACCGCCTGCAATCGTATTCCATCCGCAGCGTTCCGCCATTCAAGAATTATTTACATTTTTAAACGGGCTGATGCGTTGCATAATGAAATGATATCAAGTATAATTGGGAACAGTATGTTTGACGTGTATACACGTTCCCGATATATACAGCCGAAAGGAAAATAAAATGAAAAACAGAAGAAGAATCATCGCAGTGGTACTGGTACTGGCGCTTATTATGTCGTTATCCGCCTGTAACCTGATTACCGTTGACGAGGATAAAGACCGGTCGCGCGTTGTTGCCACCGTAAACGGAGCAGATATTACCAAAGGCGAAGTCCTCGATGAAATCGCTCAGCAAATGGATTCCTATGGGATTCCAGAAGACTATTTTGAAGCTGAAGAGAACGCCGAGCAGTACACAGAAATTAAACTTTCTATACTGGAAAGTCTGATTACACGTGCGCTGTTGTTGGATAAAGCGACTAGTCTGGAATTAGACGTTTTTACTGATGAAGAAATTGCAAACCTTGAAACCGAAGTGGCAAGCTTCATCGAGTCGAATAAATCCGTTTTAGAGATGCAGATCACTCAGGAAAATGAAGCGCTCGAACTGACCATGACCGAAGATGAACTTGCAAACGAAGTGCAGCGTCAATTTGAGGAATTATTGGCTTCATATTCGATAACCGAGGATGAATTGCTGGATAAATTTAAAGAAGAGCAAGTCATTTATAACATACAGGATTATTTAATAGGTGACATTACGGTTACTGAAGAAGAAATGCAGGAATACTATGACACGACTCTTGAATCACAGGAAGCAACGCTGAAGGACAATCCGGAAATGATGGATTTGATTGCTCAGGTCAGCTCGGTGATTCTCTACGATCCGCTGCCGACTTATTATGTCCGTCATATTCTGATTGCAACCGATGAAGAGGATGCTGATTTGGTTACCGAAGCACAGAACCAGTATTACGTTGCCGAAACGGACGAAGAAAAGGAAGCCGCATATGCCATTATGGAACCGGCTTTCCAGCGTATTTATCCGGCTGTCGAAGAAATCATGAATAAAATCGCTGCGGGAGAAGACTTTGATGCTTTAATCGAATCCGAAGGCGATGATCCGGGCATGGCTTCTTATCCGGAAGGATATCCGGTTCAGGAAGGACAGGGACAGTTTTTCGAATCTTTCGAAAAGGCTGCTGTCGCACTAACCACACCCGGTGAAATCTCAGAGCCTGTTAAGAGTCTTTATGGATATCATATTCTTAAACTGGTCAGCATTACACCGGCAGGTGCAATTCCGTTTGAGGATGTAAAATCCGAAATAGAAGCTTCACTGCTGTACAATAAACAAATGGAAGCCTGGGATTCCGCGATTGCAGAATGGACGGAAGCAGCCAATATTGTCAAGTATGAAGATCGGCTGAACTAAACGAATACTTAGACGGCGGAACGACAGTTACCGCCGTTTTTTTATTCACTTATAAGGCGCCTGTGTTATAATGGGTATGCTGTCTATTACTAAAAAAGGAACTACTCAATGCGTTTAGATAAATTCTTAAAGGTATCACGTATTATCAAGCGCCGGACACTGGCCGCGGAGGCATGCGATAAAAAACGCGTCATGGTCAACGGGAATCCGGCGAAATCGGGCAAACAGGTCTCGGTCGGCGATACTGTCGAATTGCACTTCGGCGAGAAAAAACTAAAGGTGAAAATCCTCAGTGTCAGCGAAACCGTATCAAAAGACCTGGCTGCCGAAATGTACGAGGTTTTATAACCGTGAATCAGTCTGTATCCGGAAAAATCGGATTGGTGCTGCTTGCCGCAGGCAGCGGTAAGCGGATGAATACGGATAAAAATAAGGTCTTGCTGCCTATCGGCGGAAAACCGCTTTTTATACGTGCACTGGATGCGTTTGTCCAAAGCGGCGTAATCAGCGATTACGTCATTGTCTGCCGCCCCGAAGAAGAAACCGACATCCGGGATGCGGCGGATCAAACCGGCATCTCCTATGTGTTGGTTCACGGCGGAAAAGAGCGCCAGGATTCTGTGTATAATGGTTTGAAGGCGATTGAAGGCCGCTGTGAATATGTGATGGTGCATGACGGCGCCCGCCCGTTTGTTTCGGTACGAATCGTCCACGATTGTGCAGATTCCTTAAGAAAATACGGCTCAGCGGTCAGCGGTGTTGCGGTGCATGATACCGTTAAAAGAAAAAACGGTGAGATCATTGTTGAGACGCTGGACCGCGACCATCTGGTCAGCATACAGACTCCGCAGTGCTTCCGGCTGGATATCCTGCTGAATGCACACGCAAGGGCGCAGGCGGATGATTTATTGGGCACAGACGAATCGATGCTGGTCGAGCACCTCGGGCTGCCTGTCCGGCTGGTGAACGGCAGCCACAAAAACAGGAAGATAACCACAATGGCAGATTTAAATGACCGGCATTTAACCCCCTATATCGGACACGGCATGGATGTCCATGCATTTGCAGAAGACCGTAATCTAATCATAGGCGGCGTTAATATCCCTTATCACAAAGGCTTGTTGGGCCACTCTGACGCGGACGTGCTGGCGCATGCGGTTATGGACGCGCTGCTGGGCGCTTCCGGTGCTTCGGATATCGGCCAGCTGTTTCCGGACAGCGATGCAAAATATAAGGATGCTGACAGCCTGAAACTGCTGGAAATCACAACCGAGAAAATACGCGAATCAGGATTTGAGATTCAGAACATCGACTGTACGCTGGCGGTTCAGCAGCCGAAAATCGCTCCTTATATTCAAAGTATGCGGTCAAATTTGGCTGAAAGCATGGGGATTTCTACCGATCAGGTCAATGTAAAGGCCACCACAACCGAGCATCTCGGATTTACCGGACGCGGAGAGGGTATTGCGGCATTTGCTGTGTGTCTTTTGGTCCGCGCATAGGCGCCGGTTGATTTATTCCCGGCGGTGCGATAAAATCATACTGGATTTGGATAAAAACCGAACAGCGTTTATATAAACAATATTTGAATAATTCATCACCAGACTGTTCATTCAAAATGCGTTCTGCTATAATGATGAATCGAAAATGTGTAATCAACTGGAGGAGTCATGTCAATATTTCAAAGAATACAGCGGTATTTTAAAAGAAGAAGAATGCGCCGGTCACTGCGCGTACGTGCATACGCCGGAAAACGCGGTGTTTCCAGAGTTCATTCTTCCCCGCTGATCCCAATAATTAAAATCGTCGTCATCGTTATTTTAATTGCGGCGGCCGGTTTTGCGATTTATAAATGGGGTATTCCGCTGGGCAAACAGCTTTTCGGACCGTCAGAACCCGAACCGACCCCGTCGCCGATCGCAACCCCGACACCCCCGCCGGCGACTTACGCCAAGGCGGATATGTCTGATTTAGAGGAAGAGATTCTGATTCCTCATTGGTTTATCAGCGATCCTTACTATTTCGGCGGCAAGATTGTTTATACATCCGGACAGATTGAGGCCACGGCTCCGCCCGCGGTTGAGAATCTATTGGTCTTTGACATTGCTTCTTCGGACTATACCCGGATTGAAACGCCGGAGCGTCTGACCGTCCGGAATAACTATTTTGAACCTAAGATGAACGAATATTGGATTGTCTGGATGGAAACCGTGCCAAAAGGCGGCGGACGTGTCATGGCCTATGACAAGCGTACCAATACTTCTTTCGTACTCCGCGAATATACTTTCGGTATGCCGAAGCTGCAGCTTTCGGGAAATTATTGTATGTTCACGGTTTCGACCGGTGCAAACAGCGACAAGCTCTATCTCTACGATTTAGAAAACAAAGAGAGCCTGATGCTGCGGTCATTTAAATACAACGAAGAGCCTTTCTCCCTGTCGCGCCCGAGCATCTGCGAGTCTGAGATGATCTGGATCGACGGAATGGATGCGGAAACCGGCGTCACCACCATAAAAGCGTATAAGATTAAAGATGGCATTGCGTTCGAGCAAAGCCCCTACCTGATCAATTCATATGTGTTTGATCCGCTGACAAACGGCGAAGTAATTGTATTCCTGAATACACAGCGCTCTTTGGACGGTGACCTTATGGTGTCTGTCGGCGGCGGCGAACCCGTTGTGGTGGCCACCGGCGTCTTAAACTTTGATCTCGGCGACCACTATATCGCCTACACCAAGGATGAGGCGGTCTATGTCTATTACTGGGAAGACGGCAGTACGGGACGGCTTTCTAACAGCAACTCCCGCGCGATTCTGGCCAGTGTTACGGAAAATGTTGCACTGTGGTATGATATCACCGACGGTTTAATCGGTGACAAGGAAAAAGACAGGGACGTCCTGATGATGGCGACCGTCCCGTTTGAGAAATAGGCGGCGGTATGGCGAAATCCCAGAGCGGTTTTCAATGTACCGAATGCGGCTATCAAACCGCCAAATGGCTGGGCAAGTGCCCCGAATGCGGCAGTTGGAACACGTTGGAGGAAACAGGTCCTCCGGTGAAGGCCGTTAAAACAAATATAAAAAGCTCGGTTGTCTCTTTGGGTGACGTACAGTCATGCGTCACCGAGAGGCGTTCAACGGGCTTTTTTGAGTTGGATCGTGTGCTCGGCGGCGGTGTTGTGCCCGGCAGTGTGGTGCTCGCCGGCGGAGAACCCGGCATCGGCAAATCCACCCTGTTTTTAAAGGTGATGGACCATCTCGCGGCTGACGGCAAATCCGTACTCTATGTGACCGGAGAAGAATCCCGCGCCCAGATCAGGATGCGTGCTGACCGTCTGGAAATGACATCGCACAATATCCAGCTGCTGGCTGAAACGGATATGGAAACCGTTATGGCGAATGCAGAATCCGTAAAGCCGGACTGCATTGTAATTGATTCCATCCAAACCATGTATGATAGCCGGGTCAGCGGACTTCCCGGCAGCGTCGGCCAGATACGCGAATGCAGCCTCAGCCTGACGCGCTATGCCAAACAGAACGGCTGCACCGTATTTATTATCGGGCATGTCACCAAAGAAGGGACGATCGCCGGCCCGCGTGTGCTGGAGCATATTGTGGATACCGTGCTTTATTTTGAAGGGGAAAAGCACGGGACACTTCGCATCCTGCGCGCCGTTAAAAACCGCTTCGGCTCGACCAATGAAATCGGCATCTTTGAGATGAAGCAAACCGGCATGGCTGAAGTGCTCAACCCTTCCGGCATATTGCTCGGGGAAATGAACCCAAAAACCTCCGGCGCATGTGTATACTGCGCATTAGAAGGCACGCGGCCCGTTTTAATTGAGATTCAGGCGCTGGTATCTATGTCGTCGTTGGCCGTGCCGCGGCGTGTGGCCACCGGAGCAGACTATAACCGGGTCAATATGATTGTTGCCGTCCTAGAAAAAAAACTTGGATTAAAGCTATATAATCAGGACATCTATGTCAATATCGCCGGCGGTATGAAACTGGCAGAACCCGCAGCGGACCTTGCGATTGCCGTTGCAATCGTATCCTCTTTCCGTTCCAAACCCTGTGATATTCACTCGGTAATCTTTGGCGAAATCGGACTGACCGGAGAAGTCAGAAGTGTTTCAATGCCCGAAAAACGCCTGAATGAAGCCAAAAAGCTGGGGTTCAACCGCGTGGTTTTACCTTTGCAAAACATAATGAAGGATGTTAAAATATCTCAAGAAAGTGTTTCAGATATTTGGCAGGCATTTGATATATTAATTAAATAAGGAGTTATATTCATGAGAATTTCCGATTTAAAAGCTAGGGCGAAAGAAAGCCTGAAAACCACATACGGTACTTATCTCTTAATCTCATTTATCGCAATTATTATCATGAGCACCGTAGGTTCTTTTGGTATTTTCGCGGTCGTTGTAACTGGGCCTATATCAGTTGGCCTCTCGTATGCTTTTTTGAAGCTGGCGCGTCAGATGGAAGGCGATGTTCAAGATATGTTCTTTGGCTTTAATGCATTCGTTCCGTCTTTTGTGATGCAGCTGCTGTCCGGAATCTTTATCTTTTTATGGTCACTGTTGTTTATCGTTCCGGGTATTATAAAAGCTTTCGCTTATGCGATGGCGCCTTATATTCTGGCCGATAATCCCGAGATGTCCGGCCTTGATGCAATTACAGCGTCAAAGAATATGATGATGGGTCACAAAGGTCGTTTGTTTGGCCTATGCTTAAGCTTTTTCGGCTGGTTCCTGCTTTGCTGTCTAACCTTTGGTATCGGGTTTATCTTCCTTGCGCCATGGGTCAGAGCCTCTATTACAGAGTTTTATCAGGATTTGTTGGACCAAAAAGCAGCCGCATAAAGAATTCGTTTATTTCACTGCCTCTGCGTAAACAGCAGGGGTTTTTTTATTTCCCTTTTACTGCCATTTCAGGTTGCATTTCACTATAGTGAATGTTACTATTAATGATAATATAACTTGGCTGTTGCTTGGGGAGACAAATGAAGTTCCGTCATCGTTGTCTGGTTTCTTTTGCGCAAAAATATTTATTTTTAATATGCATAACCGCGCTCGTGTTATGCTTGTTCATATTGCCGGTATCCGCAGAAGCTGCTGAATATCATTCTCTGGTGTTTACGATAGATTCCGGTGAAGTCACCCGCCCCGTTTCATGCGTGGCCGATTCCAGCGGCGCCTATTATATCTGTGACGCATACTACCAACAGGTAACGATGCTGGACCAAAACGGCACTCAAACCGGCAAGCTTCAAAGCCCGCTTTCCCTTCCCATAGATACCGCGCTTACATCGGATAAAATCTTTGTACTCGATTCCGTATTGGATGCTGTTGTCGTATTTGACAGCAACAGTGCTTATTTAGATACCCTCGGCGGCAAAGGCATCGCTCCCGGTCAGTTCGACAGCCCATCGGATATCTTTGTTGATAACGGTGAGCTGTATGTCGTGGATACCGGCAACCAGCGCATACAGGTGTTTGACGCCTCCTCGCTCAGTTTCAGCCGTATTCTTGGGCTTGAGGCCGGAAACATCGACTTAAATGCCCCGACAGCAGCCGCAGTTAAGGATGACACGCTTTATATCGTCGAAAACGGCGGCGCTTCTATCGTCACCGCAAACAAATACACCGGAAGCAAATGCGGGATATCGCTGTCGCTCGCCGCAGAGCGGAGCCGGGGAATCGCCATTTATGGCAGCGAAATCGTTGTATCCAATCCAAGCAGCAAGACCGTATCGCATTATGACCTATCCTTTAATTATCTGTCACAAACCGACACTCCGGCGCGTGTTTACCGGCTGGATTTCATGCCGGGCGGACGGCTGATTGCTTGCGGCAGTACCATTAAAACCGAGGACAGTTCCGTTTACCAATTCTCAGCCGATTATTCCAGTTATTCATTGGTTCCCCCTCAGGTGAGTTCCGCGCTTAAAACCCCTCAAGTCGTTGCGATGGATTCTTCCGGTAATTATTATATCGCAGACTACAGCAACAGCCGGATTCAGGTTTATAACAGCTCTCTGGTTTACAAGTTCAGTATCACCGCCCATGTAAACACGCCCTTGGATATCGCGTATAACAACGGGCTGCTCTATCTCTTAAATAAAGACGCTACTGTTCAAGTCTATAATACGTCAGGCACATATCTGAACAGCTATGATGTCAGTTTTTCTGTGAATCCGCTTCGCCTTGATGTAATCAGTGCAACTCAGCTTGTCCTCGTGGATGCTTCTTCGCTTTATTTCGTTTCATTGGACGGCAGTACGGTCACGCCATATAAAAAGACGCATGCACGCGCTACCTTCCCGCGCGATGTTACGGTAGCCGGGAGTAAAATCTATTATCTATGCAATGCAAACGGCGATATGCTGGTTTATAATACCGACGGCGTTCTGCTGGAATATATCGCCGCTTCAGGATATACGTATCACCCGTCTGCAGCAATCAGCATCTCTGCCGCATCCGATGGCACTGTTTATGTCTGTGACGAAGCCGCCGCGGCACTTTTCCGCTATGACGACGGGTTCAACTATATCGGCCGCTATGATTTATCCAAATATGGTGTTTCGTCCCCATATTCGCTTTACGGATATAATCAGGACGTCTATATCTGCATGCCGGCTGCCAACGAAGTGGGCAAATTTTCGGCTTCGGCTTTTACCGGCGGATTCATCATCAAGGTGGACGGCGATATCATCAGCGGATTTTCTTCAGACATTTTCTCTTATGACTTTAAGGTCGATGCGGACCAGGAGTCGGTTGATATCGATTGCTTAGTTTCCGGCGGTTATTCCGTCAGCGGGGCGATCGGCCGATATCTGCTGGATTACGGGCTCAACATTTTCACCGTAAAAATAAAAAACGACGGCGATACTGATACCTATACACTCTATGTAACACGCGACTACCCGGACGGCTTTTTGTTGACAGACGAGACAATTGATGCGTTTCTCGCGTATCAGTCTTCGGGTGGCGATTCCCTGCCGGCGCCTTCTGATACACGGCCGGTTTCAAGCATTCGGTTACAGCTCAATTTTAAAAATCTCAACCCCGAAGCAGTTGAAGTAGTCCCGCTCTCAAAGCATGTAAAGGCCGTCTTAAACGGCAGCGAATTGATGATCAGCTGGGATGATGCGGGTGATGAGGCTTCACCTTCTATTCTGCTGTCCTCATCAGATGATTTCACCGGCCTTAATGAACAGGCGGTAAAAGAAATGATTGCGCAGAGGCGCAACCTGTTTATCCTGCTCGCTTCACTTGCCGGTGCTGTAATGATTTTTGGCGTCTATTATTTTACGCGTTATTTACAGCGACATCCAGGCAAGCGCCAGTATTTAAAGTATAAATTCAAAAAAAAATAAGCTCCCGAATCCGGGAGCTGGTTTTCCGTTAAAAGATTATTCTTCAACCGCTTCTTCTTCAGGCGGAAGCGCGTCGAACTCTTTTAAAATCGCTGTTTGAATCTTATCGCGTGTTTCAGAATTAATCGGATGAGCGATATCCTTATATTCTCCGCTCGGCGTTTTTCTGCTGGGCATCGCGATAAAATTCCCGTTTTGTCCTTCGATGATCTTCATATCATGGATAACGAACATGTCATCAAATGTTACTGAAACAATACCTTTCATTTTCCCTGCGGTGCTTACCCGTCTAATACGAATATCAGTGATTTCCATGTAAACCTCCAACAAAACAAGTTGATTTCGCCTAATATGTGAAACTTCGCCATCAAACCGGCAATATCCTCTTTTTTGGTCCGATTTCGCCGCGGTTAAACACATTTGTCGTATTATTTAATGGTTTTGTAGCAAAACCTTAATACTTTAATAATCCGAAGCACCGTGCTGTCCGTTCATGATCTTAACACCGGAAGAGGTCCCAAGCCGTGTTGCGCCAGCGTTAATCATTGTCATTGCGTCCTCATACGAGCGAACGCCGCCTGACGCCTTGACACCCATCTTTTCTCCGACAGTTTGGCGCATCAATCTAATATCAGCTTCTGTTGCACCGCCTGTTGAAAATCCGGTAGAGGTTTTAACAAAATCAGCCCCCGCCGCTTTTGCGCACTCGCATGCCCTGACTTTTTCGTAATCCGTTAACAGACAGGTTTCGATAATCACTTTTACGAGCGCTCTTCCGCCGGACGCCGAAACAACAGCGGTAATATCGGATTCGACTAAATCCCAATTTCCATTCTTTGCCGCCCCAATGTTAATTACCATATCCACTTCTTCTGCGCCGAACGAGATCACGCGTTCGGTTTCAAATGCTTTGACCGCAGATGGTGTCGCTCCAAGCGGAAAGCCGATGACACTGCAGGTTTTAACCCCGGAGTCCTTAAGTTCTGACGCCACAAACCCGACATATGCCGGGTTAACACATACACTGGCAAACCGATACTCCTTTGCCTCACTGCATATCTGTTTGACCGAGGCCGTGTCTGCCTCCGGTTTTAAAATCGTATGATCAACATATTCATTGATTTTTATTTCTGTATTCATGGAATACGCTCTCCTTTTTGCTCTGTGTTAAATATTTGATATTATCAGTGTATCGGAAATTAATCAAAAAATCCATAGAAACCTCATCGGTATAGACAGTATATAAAGAAAAAATATTGAATAATCCGGTAAAAATATGGTAACATTCAGTTGTAACAGCCGGCAGCCATTCGCCGGCAAATCTCAAACGGGGTAAGCGCAAATGTCAGAACAAAACGGTTCCCAGGAAGCCTTAATCGCAAAAACCAAAAGCGCGTTTCAGCGCGCTGATTATCAGACGGCCTACCGTACCAGTGCGGAGCTGATGAAATCAAAGACTGCCTCTGTGGTGGTATATATGCATTGCGTCTCTTCGCTCAAGCTTCGGGTTGCATCCAAAGAGCGGGTGGATTTGCAGATCAACGATACGCTGCTGCTGGCAACGGCATTGGATAATTTCTATAAGCAGAGCGGTATGAAAAACGAAAACATCCGCACATATATCAGCGAAATACTCTTTACGCTGATGACCAGCACTATCGAAAGCATTCAGAAACATTATCCGATGAACAGCGGACGGCGCTCTATTAAGCATGCGGCGTCTGATGCACAGGATACCATGACAAACTTAAAAATATTAAAAACATATGATTTATCCGGCTTCACCGTAGAACTGCCTGATCGGATCAACGCTTTTTTAAATGAAACCGGCGATAAGCTTTTGGATTATATGAGCAAGTGGCTCAGCGTGGTGCGCGATGCAACCAACAACTGGCTCTTCGAGGACAATACTAACGACCTTTTTGAGCGCATCGTGGCCTACCAGACCGCAGTGAATGCATCCGGTGAACCAGAGCCGGCACATACGCACTATACTGATGAGGAAATCAAGAGCTTCGTCTCTGAGGTTGCGGAAAAAAGCAAACCGGAAAAATTACAGCCAAAGCGTACTCCGGCCGAGCCGGAAGCGGATACCTTTGAAATGCCTTCTGATACCATCAATGAAGAAACCCCGCAAGATGAACAGCCGGAAGCATCTGCCGAACCTGCGCCGGCATCAATCAAACGCAGTAAAGGCACGGCATCCGGGCTTAAATCCATCGACATCGTGATCGGGCTGCTTGTAATTCTGTTTGTTGTTGTGGTTTCGGTCATCGTGATCTATGCGATTAATCCGTCATTGATTACGTCACTTTTCGGCGGATAACACCGCCTATTGATTTAACCGGAGGATGTTATGGAACCTTCCCTAGGATGCGTCATTATGGGCGCAGGCAGTTCCACTCGCTTCGGCGGAAAAAACAAATTACTAGAGCCATTTGCCGATGCAACAGTCGGCGAACACGTGCTTAACGTACTTCCTTTTGATATCATTGACCGCAGCGTACTGGTGACAGGCTCGGACATCGTCGCCTTGTACAGCGGTAAGTATAATATTCAGGTGCTCATCAACAGCCAGCCGGAACTCGGTATTGGCCGGACGGTTAAGATCGGACTTGCCGCATTGGGCGATTCCTTTGATGGATATATGTTCGTGGTCTGCGACCAGCCGATGCTGACGCAAACCTCCGTTACAGCGCTCATTAATGCATGGCGGGATGATCCGGAGTTCATCTTTTCCCTCGGTATTAAAGGAAGAGTTGGCAATCCGTTTATCTTTCCTGCATCTCTGTTTGAAGAATTAGCTGCATTGGAGAACCATGAATTCGGACGCACGGTATATCAACGTCACCGTGAAATGCTCAAACAAGTCGTCGTATCTGATGAATATGAGCTCATGGATATCGACACGGTCGAAGATCTGGAAAAGTTAAGACAACAACATAAAAAAAGAAACCCGCATCGGTGATCCTCTTGCAGGTTTTTTTATAATTATTTCTTTTATCGTTTAGAAAAGCCCGCTGATACGTCCGTCCGCATCAATATCCATCTGTTCCGCGCCGGGTACAACGGGAAGACCGGGCATCTTCATAATCGTCCCGGACAGCGCGACCACAAAGCCCGCGCCTGCTGACAGCGTAATATCACGAATGGTGATTTCAAAATCTTTCGGACATCCGAGCAGGTTCGCATTGTCGGATAACGAATACTGGGTTTTTGCGATGCAGACCGGCAGTTCGCCGAACCCATGCTTTTCAAAAATCCCCATCGCTTTTTTGGCTGCGCTCGAAAAAATCACTTCGCGCGCACCGTAAATTTTCATTGCAACCTTCTCAATCTTCTGCGCAATCGAATCGGTCAGCGCATAGGGGTGCTTGAGCTTTGTAGGGTTCTCACACGCCTTAATCACAGCCTCCGCCAGCGCTTTCCCGCCGGAAGCACCCTTCTCCCATACTTCACTCTCAATCACATCCACTCCGTATGCTTTGCATGCTTCGCGAACTGCTTCCATTTCCGCTTTTGTGTCCGTCATAAAACGGTTGATCGCAACAATTGTATTCATCCCAAAGACCTGGGTTAAATTTTCCACGTGCTTCAGCAGATTCGGCAGTCCTCTTTTCACCGCATCCACATCTTCTTTTTTCAGCTGGTCTTTCTTCACGCCGCCGTTAAACTTAAGCGCCCTGATTGTCGCCACAATAACGACCGCATCCGGCGCAATTTCAGCCTTGCGGCATTTGATGTCCAAAAACTTTTCTGCACCGAGATCAGCCCCGAATCCGGCTTCTGTGACGACATAATCGGCGTAGTCCATCCCGATTTTTGTCGCAATTACCGAGTTGCATCCATGTGCAATATTCGCAAAAGGCCCGCCGTGTACAATTGCCGGCGTACCTTCCAGCGTTTGGACAAGGTTAGGTTTAATCGCATCTTTTAGCAGCACAGCCATTGCACGGTCTGCGTTAATCTGCTTTGCCGTGACCGGTTCGTCCTCTGCCGTAAAACCGATGACGATATTGCCTAGCCGGCGTTTCAAATCCGGCACATCCTTTGCCAGGCACAACACCGCCATAACCTCTGAAGCCGCCGTAATGTCAAATCCGGATTCCAGCGGGACGCCGTTGCTCTTTCCACCCAGCCCGACCACAACATTGCGCAGCTGCCGGTCGTTCATGTCCATCGCCCTGCGCCAGACCACCCTGCGGGTGTCGATTTTCAGTTCATTGCCGTGGTGTATATGGTTATCAATCATCGCCGCAAGCAGATTGTTCGCGGCACTGATCGCGTGCATATCTCCTGTAAAATGCAGGTTGATGTCCTCCATCGGAATCACCTGCGCATAGCCGCCCCCTGCGGCACCGCCCTTCATCCCAAAAACCGGGCCTAGCGACGGTTCACGGATCACACAAATGGATTGCTTCCCAAGCGCAGACAAACCGTCCGCAAGACCGATTGTTGTCGTCGTCTTGCCCTCGCCTGCCGGTGTCGGGTTGATTGCCGTAATCAGGATCAGCTTGGCCTGACCGCCGTTATTCTTGACTGCCGACAATTTAATCTTTGCTTTGTGGTTGCCGTATTTTTCGATATATTCTTCTGCGATACCGAGTTTTTCCCCGATTTTGATAATGTCTTCCGGTTGTTTTGCGTTTGCAATCTCGATATCTGATTTTACTGCCATTCCTCTGTTCTCCTTTTTCATTAAAGCCCAAGTGCGTTAAATTATAGCATATTTACGATTAAAAATCACTACGCATCCAATCATTTTCATCTGTTTACACATTTGGGGTATAATCCGATAAAAAAAGATGGTATACTATGTAACCGATAATAGAAAGGCAGAAAGATAATTTGGAAAATACAGCAGCATTAAATACGCAGAAAAAGTACCATACATTAATCTTTGATTTAGACGGTACAATCTCCGACTCACATCCCGGTATCACCCGCAGCGCGCAATATGCGCTGGATCACTATGGCATCCATATTGAGGACTTGTCCCAGTTAAAATATTTTGTCGGCCCGCCGCTTGATGAAACATTCAGCAGGGATTTCGGGTTCGAAGGCCAGCGCCTTCAGGATATCATCAATAAATACCGGGAATACTTTCAGACCAAAGGCTATACCCAGCAAGAGCCGTATGCCGGCGCACTTGAGATGATCAAGGATCTCCACGCTTCCGGAGCCACGCTGGCGGTTGCCACCTCAAAACCGACGAAGTTTGCAGATATCATCGTTAAAGGCTATGGCGTAAGGGATTGTTTTAAAACGTTCACCGGGAGCACTATGGACCGTTCACGCATACATAAAACCGATGTACTGACATATCTGATCAGTCAGCTGGATAATCAGGATAAAAGCGGCATGGTTATGATCGGCGACCGGGAACACGATCTTATGGCTGCGAAAGCTTGCGGAATCGACGCAATCGGCGTGTTGTACGGCTATGGCAGCCGTGAGGAACTGGATGCGCATGACCCGGTATATCTGGCCGATGACATTGCCGGATTAAGGGAATATCTCTTAGCGCATATATAAAGAAAAAGCCTGTATTAAACAGGCTTTTTTCATATACATCATTATATTTTATTCAACCGTCACGCTTTTTGCGAGATTACGCGGCTTATCCACGTCGCATCCCTTTTCGACCGACATATAATAGGCGAATAACTGCATCGGCACAATGGCCAGCAGCGGTGCCACAAAGTCCGACGCATCAGGCAGGTAGATGACATCATCCGCGTGCTTTTCCGTCTCTTTCTTGGACTCAAACGCTACCGCGATGATATAGCCGCCGCGCGCCTTGACTTCTTTTAGATTGCTGATTGTCTTTTCATAAATATCAGACTGCGTGCAGAATGAAACCACCAGCGTATTATCTTCGATGAGCGCAATCGTGCCGTGCTTGAGTTCGCCGGCCGCATAGGCTTCCGAATGAATGTACGAGATTTCTTTGAGTTTCAGCGAGGCTTCCAAAGACAGGGCATAATCCAGCCCGCGTCCTAAGAAGAACACACTCGGCTGGTTAAACTGCTGATAGGCAATTTTCTGCAGCCGTTCTTTATCCGCCAGTATCCGCTCGATTTTCTCCGGTATCTGTTTTAATTCATTTAGGTAATTCTGATAGGTGCTCTCATCCATCAGACCCTTCTTCTGGGCCAAAATCAGACACAGCATATAAAAACATAACACCTGGGTCGTATATGCCTTGGTTGACGCCACAGCAATCTCAGGGCCGGCATGCGTATAAATGACTTCGTCCGCATCACGTGATATCGTGCTGCCCAGAACATTGGTGATTGCGACCACCTTAACTCCGCGCCGCTTGCCTTCTCGCATCGCAGCAATCGTATCCGCTGTTTCGCCGGATTGCGAGACAATAATCATCAGGTCGTCTTTATCCAGCAGCGGATCACAGTACCGGAATTCGGAAGCGATAGTCGCTTCCACCGGAATGCGCGCATGGCGTTCAATAATAGCCTTTCCGACAACGCCGGAATGATATGCCGTGCCGCATGCCACGATATGGATCTTTCGGATGTTCTTGACGGTTTCTTCGTCGAGATTGAGTTCCGGAATCACCAGTTGATTGTTGATGATTCTCGGCATCAGCGTATCCCGGACCGCCCTAGGCTCTTCATGGATTTCTTTAATCATGAAATGCTCATAACCGCCCTTTTGCGCGGCAGTGATATCCCAGTCAACGACAAAGACGTCGCGTTCCACCGGCTGGCCGTAAATATCAAATATTTCAGCCGAATTTCTCTTAATCAGTGCATATTCCCCGTCTTCCAGCAAATACGCCTTGCGGGTATATTCCAATATCGCCGGAATATCCGATGCGATAAAATTCTCGTCTTCACCCAGCCCGATAATCAGCGGGCTGTCTTTTTTAACTGCAACAATTTCATCTGGGTGCTTTGGTGATATTACGCCCAGGGCATAAGACCCCTCAATCATCTTCGTCGCTTCTATGGTCGCTTCCATCAGGTCGCCTTTATAGAAGTGATTGATCAGGTGCACCACGACCTCAGTGTCGGTGTCGGAGCGGAATACTTCGCCCTCCGATTGCAGCCATTCCTTTATTTCCTGATAGTTTTCAATGATCCCATTATGCACAACGGCAATGCTCTCGTCGGTATTGGTGTGCGGATGGGAGTTCACATAGGATGGTTCACCGTGTGTGGCCCACCGCGTATGACCGATGCCGCCGAAGGTTTCGTCCTTGATGTCTACGATTCCTTCCAGCTCTTTTAATCTTCCCTTGGTCTTGACAATATTCAGTTTTTCAGCTGAATTATATGCAATCCCCGCGCTGTCATAACCCCGATACTCCAGTTTGGCCAGGCTGCCAAGCAATACCTCTTTTAAGTCTCTTTGCCCGATATAACCGACAATACCACACATGGTTGTTGTTCCTCCGGTATTCTTTAAAGATTCCCGCTGCTGCGCTCCTCGATTAATTTAGCGAGCTGGTAAGCCCGTTTTTCAATCTTGGTTTTATCCTTGCCTTCAATCATCACCCGGACCAATGGTTCGGTTCCAGACGGTCTGATCAGTACGCGCCCTTTTCCGTTGAATTCCTTTTCCAGCTTATCGATTTCACCTTTGATCTCGGGGCTGTTTTGGTATTCAGTTTTGAAGGACTCGGTTACTTTTGCGTTTACCAGTACCTGCGGCAGGATTTCAATGCACTTCGCGAGTCGGCTTAGTGTTTTGTTATTACGTCTCATTACCGAGAGCAGCTGAATGCCCGAAAGCACGCCGTCACCGGTGTTGTTAAAGTCAGAGAATATAATATGCCCGCTCTGTTCTCCGCCGAAAACATATCCGTTTTTTAGCATTTCTTCGAGTACATAACGGTCTCCGACCTTGGTTTTGACCACCTTGATGCCCTGCGCTTCCATCGCGATATCAAGGCCGAGATTGCTCATCACGGTCGCAACAATGGTGTCTTTGTTGAGCAGTCCGCGCGCTTTCATATCAATCGCGCATATCGCCATGATAGTATCGCCGTCCACCAGCACGCCGCGCTCATCCACCGCAATCAGCCTGTCGGCATCGCCGTCAAACGCTAATCCGATGTCAGCGCCCAGCTCTTGTACAAAAGCAGCAAGCGCCTGCGGATGGGTGGATCCGCAATGGTCATTGATGTTGGTGCCGTCCGGCGTATTGTAATACGGGATAACTTCGGCCCCCAGCCGCCGGAAAACCAGCGGAGCAATGTGGGAAGCCGCGCCGTGCGCACAGTCCAATACGACCTTTAATCCGCGGAACCGCTGATCTGTCGCATAATGCAGAAAATCGCGGTATTCCTCCGACGCATTTTTGAGCACGACTTTCTTGCCGATATCAACGCCGGTGGGCAAATTAAAAGGCGGGTTCTCGTCTAAAACGAGCGCTTCGATTTTTTCTTCTATCTCATCTAGCAGCTTATAGCCGTCTTGAGAAAAAAACTTGATGCCGTTGTATTCAACCGTATTATGTGATGCAGAAATCATAACTCCTGCATCCGCATTATAATCTTTGGTTAAATGCGCAATCGCCGGTGTGGGAATCACACCTGCAATCATAGCCTCGGCACCCACCGAGCATATCCCCGCAATCAACGCGGATTCCAGCATGTCGCCGGATATCCGAGTATCCTTTCCAATCAGTATTTTGGCTTTGTGCACCTCGTTCGTTAAAACAGTGGCGCCGGCCTGCCCGAGTTTATAAGCCAGATCACTGGTGAGTTTCTCGTTGGCAATGCCTCTGACGCCGTCTGTTCCAAATAACCGTCCCATTTTTGATCCTCCCAAAGACAGCAAAACACGAAGCTTTGCTATTATAGCGTAGAATTATACCACTAGACAAATTGGTATAGTCCTTTATTCTCTACTGTTTGTTTAAATATTCCTCAATCGACGTCACTGCCTGAGCGCCGTCAGATGTTGCGGTAACGATCTGGCGGAGCGTCTTACTGCGGACATCGCCGGCCGCAAAAACACCCGGAATACTGGTTTCAAGGTTATCTTTTGCAGCAATATATCCCTGGCTGTCCAGTTCTACCAAATCCTTCACAAACGCGGTTTCGGGAACCATGCCGACTGCGATAAACACGCCGCTGGCCGGAATATGCCGGACTTCTTCGGTGTTTTTATCTTTAACGTCAATGCCGTCCACCAGATTTTCTCCGGTGATTTCGGCCAAATTCGCATTCCAGACCATCTCAATGTTGTCGGTTGTCGTGATTTTATCCGCAAGGTACTTTTCTGCCCTCAGCTCATCGCGCCGGTGCACCATGAATACCTTTTTTACAATCTTTGAAAGATACAGTGCATCCTCCGCAGCCGTATCTCCTCCGCCGATTACTGCAACGTCCCTGCTCCTGAAAAAAGCGCCGTCACAGGTTGCACAGTAAGATACGCCCTTTCCGGTCAGCCGGATTTCATTTTCCAATCCCAGCTTTCTCGCTTGTGCGCCCATTGCCAAAACCACGGTTTTTGTCTCATATACCTCACCGTCGGCAATAATCTTTTTCACTTTTCCCTCAAGCTCGACTTCCGAAATTTCTGCCGTGATAATCTTTGCGCCTAATCCTTCCGCATGCGCCTGCATCTGCATCGCAAAATCAACACCTGAAATGCTTGCGATACCGGGGTAATTTTCCACGGTGTCAGTTTTGGTGATTTGTCCGCCGGCAAATGCCTTTTCGAACACCACCGTATTTAATCCCGCGCGGGCCGCATAGATAGCCGCTGTTAGGCCGGCAGGCCCCGCACCGATAATAATACTGTCATAAATCATGGGTTAATCCTTTCTTTGTCTAATCTCAGCCTATTATAACAACAATCAGCTGTTTTGTGAATATAACAGGTTTAACATAAAACAGCAAGCATCTGATTCAATGAACCGATGCTTGCTGATAGATTATCATTCAAACAGAACGCTGTTATTCCGCCATATTTTTATAGTACTCATAACGTTCTTTTGCTTCTTCTTCCGCTCTTTCAAACAACTGCTCCGCAACTTCCGGGAACAGCTTCTGCAGCGTACGGTAACGGATTTCACCTTCGATGAATTCGCGGTAGCTCGCTGTAGGCTCTTTGCTGTCAAGCGTAAACGGATTCTTGCCTTCTTCTTTTAAAGCAGGATTGTATCTGTAAAGCGGCCAGTAACCGGCTTCAACTGCTTTCTTTTCTTCAAACTGTGACAATCCCATGTTGATACCGTGGTTGATACACGGTGCATATGCGATTATCAGTGAAGGACCGTTGTATTTTTCGGCTTCGTTCATCGCCTTCAACAGCTGTGCGTGGTTCGCGCCCATTGCAACGGAAGCCACATATACATAGCCGTATGTCATGGCAATCGCGCCGAGGTCTTTTTTCTTCGTGCGTTTTCCGGCTGCCGCAAATTTCGCGGTGGATCCGGTCGGCGTTGCTTTGGATGCCTGACCGCCGGTGTTGGAGTACACTTCGGTATCCAGAACCAGAATGTTCACGTCTTCGTTCATCGCGATCACGTGGTCAAGACCGCCGTAACCGATATCATAGGCCCATCCGTCTCCGCCGAATACCCAAACGGATTTTTTAATGAACAGATCGTCCGCAGAAGCAATTGCTTCCAGAACTGATTTTTCTTCGCCGGAAGCCGCCTTAACCGCACCCGGAAGCACAGCACGCAGTTTTTCTGCCCATTCTTTCGAACCTTCAGCGTCGTTGGCGTTTTCCAGCCAGCCGCTCAAGGCTTCCTTAACATCACCAGAAGTGAATTCAGTAGCCTTTGCCGCATTGTCTTTCAATAGTGCACGGCGCTGTACCAATGCCAGATTCATACCATAGCCGAATTCAGCGTTGTCTTCGAACAGCGAGTTCGCCCAAACCGGACCGTATCCCTTTGCATTAGTGGTATACGGGCATACCGGAGCAGAGCCGCCATAGATGGAAGAGCATCCGGTTGCGTTCGCAATCAGCATCCGGTCGCCGAATAACTGTGTTACGAGCTTGACATACGGTGTTTCGCCGCAGCCTGCGCATGCGCCGGAGAACTCGAACAGCGGTTGTTTAAACTGGCTGCCGATAACGATGTTGGTGTTATATTGAATGTCAGGTGCCGGCAGGTTAATTGCGAAATCCCAGTTCGGTCCCTGTTCTTCTTTCATTTCTTCAAACGGCATCATGACCAATGCCTTTTCTTTTGCCGGACATACTGCCGCACAGTTTCCGCATCCTGTGCAGTCAAACGGAGAAACCTGAATTCTGTATTTGTAGCCGACTGCTTCTTTCGCCCGTGCATCTTTGGTTTCATAGTTCGCAGGCGCACCTTTTAAGTCTTCTTCCTTTGCCAGGAACGGACGGATCGCCGCATGCGGACAAACGTAAGAACACTGGTTACACATAATACAGTTTTCAATCTTCCACTGCGGAACATTGATCGCGATTCCGCGTTTTTCGTACTTAGTCGTGCCGACCGGGAAGAATCCTCTCGGGTCAAACTTGCTGACCGGAAGATCATCGCCTTTCTGCGAGATGATCGGGAATGCCACATCCTTAAAGAACGCATCGTCCGGCGGTGCCGCAGGCGCTGCGCCTTCGGTTGTGGTTGCCCAATCTGTCGGTACATCCACTTTTTGAACGGCTTCAGCACCGGCATCGATGGCTTTATAGTTCATCTGAACGATCTTGTCGCCCTTCTTACCGTATGTCTTTTTAACCGCTTTTTTCATATATTCAAGCGCTTCCGCTTCGCCGATAACGCCGGACAGCTTAAAGAATGCCGCCTGCATAACCGTATTGATTCTGCCGCCCATGCCGATTTCGCCGGCAATCTTGACCGCATCAATAATATAGAGCTGAATATTGCGCTTTGCGATTTCGTTCTTCATGCTGGCCGGGAGTTCCGTATCCAGCTCACTTGCCGACCACGGGGAGTTCAGCAGGAACACGCCGCCGTCTTTTAATCCCTTTAACATATCATAACGGATAACATATGAAGGGTTATGGCATGCAACGAACTCTGAGTTGGTAATCAGATATGTTGATTTAATCTTGTCTTTTCCGAATCTTAAGTGAGATACCGTAATCCCGCCCGATTTCTTGGAGTCATATGAGAAATACCCCTGAGCGTACATATCGGTATTATCGCCGATAATTTTGATCGAGTTTTTGTTCGCGCCAACCGTGCCGTCGGAACCGAGGCCGTAGAATTTACATCTGAACATGTCTTCGGGCGCCGCATCAATTTCTTCCGGAATCACGAGGCTGGTGTTGGACACGTCGTCTGTGATCCCCACGGTGAAGTGGTTCTTCGGCGCATCTTTTTTCAGCTCTTCATATACCGCATTGGCCATGGACGGTGTGAATTCTTTGGATGATAATCCATAACGTCCGCCGGTCACAACATAGCTCTTGCCTGCTTCGGCAAGGACAGTCATAACATCCTGATAAAGCGGTTCGCCGGCGCTTCCGGGTTCTTTTGTTCTATCGAGCACTGCCAGTTTCTTGGCCGATGCCGGGATGGCGTCGATGAAGTGTTTTGCGCTGAACGGGCGGTAGAGACGGACTTTGATTAAACCGACTTTTTCGCCTTTTTTGCTTAAATAATCGACGGTTTCTTCCGCAGCTTCCGCTCCGGAGCCCATCATGATAAGGACGCGTTCCGCATCGGATGCGCCGTAATAATCAAACAGCTTATAGGTTCTGCCGAATTTTTTGCCAAACGCATCCATCGCGTCCTGAACAATAGCCGGTACTTTTTCATAATATCCGTTAGCGGCTTCTCTGTTCTGGAAGAAGATATCCGGGTTCTGTGCACTGCCCTGCAGATGCGGGTGTTCCGGATTCATGCCGCGTTTTCTGAATTCTTCGATATCCTTCATGTCGACCATGCTCTTAAGGTCGTCATAGTCTAACAGTTCAATCTTTTGGATTTCAGAGGATGTCCGGAATCCGTCAAAGAAATGAACAAAAGGTACTTTCGCTTTTAAGGTTGACAGGTGTGCAACCGCGGCCAGGTCCATAACTTCCTGAACGGAGTTGGATGCCAGCATTGCAAAACCGGTCTGTCTTGCTGCCATAACATCGGAATGATCACCGAAGATCGACAGCGCATGTGTTGCCACGCTTCTTGCTGATACATGGAACACAGCGGGCAGCAGTTCGCCCGAAATCTTGTACATGTTCGGTATCATCAACAGCAGCCCTTGGGACGCCGTAAACGTTGTGGTCAGTGCGCCAGCAGCCAAAGAACCGTGCACCGCACCGGCGGCACCGCCTTCAGACTGCATTTCCGCAATCCGCATTTTTTGGTTAAAGATGTTGGTTCTGCCATGTGCAGCCCACTCATCACAGTATTCCGCCATCGAGGATGACGGGGTGATGGGATATATCGCTGCCACATCCGAAAACGCGTATGCAACATGTGCCGCAGCGGTATTACCATCAACAGTTTGTTTGATAGCCATTAAAGGATCCTCCTTGAAGATGTATAAATAAAGTATTCATATAATATTTGATATAACGGTTTGGTTTTGACAAAGCCGCAAACAGACACATTATATCTTTTTTTAACATATGGGTCAAGCAGTCATGCTTTTCAGCCGACTGCGTTTTCCAGCACCCCGAGCCCTTCGACCGAAATCCTGATTGTATCGCCTTTTTGCATCGGTCCGATGCCCGCCGGTGTGCCTGTGGCAATCACATCGCCCGGATTCAGCGTCATGACGTTTGAGATAAACGCGATCAGCGCTTCGACAGAGAAAATCATCTGCCTTGTATCCGAATCCTGAACAATCTTTCCGTTCAGTTCTGCCGTCACTCGCTTGCTTTGCCAGTCATAATCGGTTTCAATGTACGGCCCGAACGGGCAGAATGTATCGAATCCTTTCGCGCGCGTCCACTGTCCGTCTTTGGACTGTAAATCTCTTGCCGTTACGTCGTTTAAGCAGGTGTACCCCAGAATATAATCCGATGCATCGGCCGCCTTAATCTGACTGCATGTTTTCTTAATCACGACACCGAGTTCGGCTTCATAATCAACGCGTGATGACATGGCCGGTTTTACTATCGTTCCAAACGGCTTCAGCACCGCAGATGATGGTTTGATGAAAATCAGCGGCTCGTCCGGCAGTTTCTCATTCATTTCCTGCCCGTGTGCTTTATAGTTCAGTCCCACTGCCACAATCTTTGTCGGACGGCTGGGCGCGAGTAAGCTGACATCTTCCGGTGCATAAACGTCTTTGGTCTCGGAGATATCACCGGTATCCAAATCCAATGTGATCACGCGGTACGCGCCGTTGTCATCACAGGCATAGAAAACACCATCTTGGGTCTGGATGCGAAAGATTTTCATATCATCACCATTATTCGGCCAAACTGCGTTGTTCCGGCCTGGATTTTTATTGTGGATATTTCATATTATCGTGTTTCGTAAAGAAATGACTTAATATGCTATCACAATTATATATCATAAGTCCAGAAAAATAAAGCAGGAATACTGGCGTATTCCGCCTTCTGTCCACCGTATATTAAACTTGCCTTACTATACATAAAAAAAAGAGACTGAATGCTCAGTCCCGGTTAAATGCTTTTTAATTATCCGATGTATACGGCAGCAAAGCAGCTTGTCTTGCGCGCTTAATGGCTACCGCGAGTTCACGCTGGTGCTTTGCGCATGTTCCCGTCGTGCGTTTCGGTGTGATTTTTCCGCTTTCGCTGATATACTTTCTTAATTTATTCGCATCCTTATAATCGATGAATGCGACCTTGTCTTTACAAAACATACAGACTTTGCGTCTGGGTCTTCTAGGCCGGTTATTTCGCCTGTATTGACCGTTATCTCTATCTTCAGCCACTTTCGTGTCCTCCTTATTTAAACCTTAAAACGGAAGGTCATCGTCGTCTACCGGTGTAAACGTGCCGGCACCGGCGCCGAACAATTCATCGGCTTCCGGCGGCGCATCATCCGGCGTCGGCGGTTGATCGCCTCCGCTGCTCTTGTATCCCGCGGGTGATAAGAACTCAACGTTATCCGCTATGATCTCTGTCACATAGCGTTTCTTGCCGTCGTTTCCGTCATAACTCCGCGTCTGGATTCTTCCGGACACACCCACCTGCTGGCCCTTCGTCAGGTACTTGCCGCAGTTATCCGCCAGCCCGCGCCATGTGACGATGTTTAAAAAGTCCGCTTCATCTCTGTTAAAGCGTCTCGTCACTGCGATGCTGAACGTACAAACCGAAATGCCGCTCGGCGTCTGCCTGAGTTCGGGGTCTCTTGTGAGTCTTCCGATCAAATGCGCTTGATTCATCTTGATTCCTTCTTTCGCCGCATCATTACTTTACGCTTTGATCAATCGTGACCATATAGCGCAATATACTGTCAGAAATCTTAAAGTTACGTTCGAGCTCAGCCGGCAGTTCCGGGGCGCTCTTAAAGTACATTAAGACATAGTATCCATCTTCAATATAGTTAATCGGGTATGCGAGCCTTTTCTTGCCCCATTCCTCAATCTTAACTATTTCACCTTTGTTTGAAGTGACGAGGTCGGAGAACTTCTTAATCATTTCATTCCTCGCTTCGTCTTCTAAATCAGGCTTTAAGATGTATAAACATTCATATTGCTTCATATCGCCTTTCACCTCCTCTATGGACTATCGGCTTTGGCTGTCGGCCAAAGCAAAGTAGGCATTCATGACTGGCATTATAACAAAGAACCCACTATTTTTCAAATCTTTTTTATCAATTAAACCATTTCCAGTATATCCTGCGGCCGCATAATGACCAGATCGCTCGGCACATCGTGCAAACTCCATCCCGCAAGCGCAAAATCAATGCCCGCAGCGATCGCCGCATCGCGGTCATAAGCCGTGTCGCCGATATAAATCGCGCCTTCCTTCCCGCGGCCTGTCAGCTCCAGAAACTTCAAGAGCGGCTCGGGGTGCGGTTTGTGCAATTCGGTATCCGATGCAAAAACAATTTTGTCAAACTTCTCAAAAAGGTGCAGATGCGCAAAGAACGCTTCATACTCGTGCCGGTGGCGTGATGTGACGATTCCAGTGATTACGCCCTTTTTCCTCAATGCCGATATCGTTTCTTCTACACCGTCAAAATAATCCGCCCGGCCTTTGGAATCGAAAAAGGCCTGGTCCCACGCCTTGATCGTTTCTTCCACTTTGGTGACCTCCAGCATTTCGAGGCATACTTTTGTCGGTGCGCCGCTGGTCTTTTTGACCAATTCAATCGGAACGTCACGCCCCTCGACTAAAAACACCGCCCGCTGCAGGCTGAGCATATTATGATGGTCAGAATCGATCAGCGTGCCGTCTAAATCAAATATCACAGTTTGATACATATTATCCTCACTTATGGTACTTCTCATTATTCATAATGGTGAACGCACGGTACACCTGTTCCAGCAGCATCACGCGAAATAGATGATGCGCAAAGGTCATGTCGGAAAACGAGATCATGCCGTCCGCGCTTGACTTGACGGCTGGCGATAATCCGTTTGACCCGCCGATTATAAACGCAATGCTGTTCCTGCCTGCCGTAAACTGACGGCTCAGCATGTCGGAAAACCCTTCCGACGATATTTTTTTTCCTTTTATATCTAAGCAGAAAACCGCGTCGTATGCTTTTGCGGTTTCCATCAGGCGTTCGCCTTCGTCCGCTTTTGCGGCTTCCATTTCTTTATCGGAAGGATTCTTGGGCAGCGGGCATTCCTTGATTTCTGTCACTTCAATTCCGGCGTACCGTTTTATACGCGCAGTATAATCGCGGCATGCCGCATCGTAATATCCGGTTTTCAGTCTGCCGACTGCGATAATTCCGATTTTGGCCATTTTATTCACCCAGCTGATACATGAACGCATCGCACTCACGCTTTAATACCGACAGCGCCACATGCCTGCCCGGCTGAATGCCATGCTTAATCAGGTGCGCCTCCACGGTTTGGTAGGCACGTTCCGGTGTGTTATTCTGCTCGCTCAAGTGCGCCAGCATAATACCGCGCACACCCAGCTGGATCAGTTCCAGCGCCGCATCCGCCGCCATCTCATTCGATAAATGTCCCCGTGTGCCGAGTATCCGCTTCTTTAAGTATTCCGGGTATCTGCCGGTTCTCAGCATATCCAAATCGTGATTTGATTCCAACAACACCACATCGGCGCCGCTGAACCGTGCCAACAGACGCTTGGTATAATGCCCGAGGTCGGTCACAGACGCCAGCTTCCTTCCGCCGTGGCTGACCGCATAACACACCGGGTCCGCCGCATCATGCGGGATGCTGAACGGTTCGACCAGCATTTCCCTGATATAAAAACTCTGTTTGAATTCCTTCCGGTTTTTATCCGCAATCCCGCCCAGCTTTCCGTCCATCGCTTTCCATGTGGCATGGTTTGCAAAGACAGGCACATCATAGCGGCGGCTTAAAACGCTCGCGCTCTTGATATGATCGCTGTGTTCATGTGTAATCAGTATCGCGTCCAGCTCACCGGCGGATACTCCGACCGCTTTCAGCGCGGCTTCCATTTGTGCGCCTGTGCCGCCCGCGTCAATCAGGATAGATGCCCCGCCCGCTTTGACAAACAGCGCGTTGCCGGATGAGCTCGAAAAAAGCGGAGAAAAGTAAAAACTCATAGATGCCAACCTTGGTTTTATTTCGGATTGATTATACTTTAACACATAGGCCGGTGCAAGTGAAATTACATAGCCTTTAAAAAAACAGGGTACGCACAGAATACAATATGATATAATATTTGTATTATTGGGATGGAGAAAAAAATATGTTAAAACAATTCACGAAGCAGGAAAAGAGCTGGATGATGTATGACTGGGCAAACTCCGCGCATTCAATTGTCGTGGTAACCGTTTTGCCCATATTTTTTATGTCATTATTTGAAAGCAACGCGTCAGCTGTCGGCTGGTGGGGATACGTCACTTCCGCTGCTAAACTGGTGATTGCGCTGCTTGCACCGTTTTTGGGTACGCTGGGCGATTTTAAGGGGCTGAAAAAGCGGCTGTTCGTATTCTTTGTATCGATCGGCGTGCTTGCCTGCCTTGCGCTGTCGGGTATGCCGTTTGCACCGAGATGGCAGCTGATCTTAGGGCTTTACGCATTAAGCCTGTTGGGATTTGCCGGGGCAAACATCTTCTATGACGGATTTTTAACCGACGTCACCACCAAGGACCGGATGGACAAAGTTTCCTCCTGGGGCTTTGGGCTCGGATATATCGGCGGCTCTACGATCCCGTTTGTCATTTTTCTTGTGCTTTATATGCTGATTGACAGCAGCCTGGCACTGGCAATCTCCTTTGGCCTGACAGGAATCTGGTGGGGCGTATTCACGATACCGTTCTTAAAGAATGTCCATCAGGAGTACTTCATCGAAAGGCAGTCCGGCATGCTGATGACGTCTTTCACCCGTGTCGGCAGCACGCTAAAGCATATCCGGCAGTATAAGAGCATGTTCCTCTTCCTGCTCGCATATTTTTTCTATATTGACGGTGTAAACACTATCATCTATATGTCCACCGCATACGGCACGTCACTCGGTATCGATTCCACACAGATGATGCTGGCGTTGCTGATGGTACAGATACTGGCTTTTCCGTTTGCGCTGATCTACGGCAGGCTGGCGGAAAAGTTCGGCGCGCGGACGATGATCAGCGTTGGTATTGTCATCTATGTTATCATCTGCTTTATCGGATTTAACATCACCAAGACCTGGCACTTCTGGCTGCTCGCCGCTATGGTCGCAACCAGCCAGGGCGGTATACAAGCGCTGTCCCGTTCACTGTACGGCAAGATGATTCCGGATCCGAAACGGGCAAACGAGTTCTTCGGATTCTTCGAAATCTTCGGCAAGTTCTCCGCTATCATGGGCCCGGCGCTGTTCGGTGCGGTCGGTGTATTTGCCGCTAAGCAGATTGCAAGGAATAACCCGGGAATGGCTCAGAATTTAGTCGATAAGGCCGCAACACCATACGGTGTGCTGAGCGTTTTGATTATTTTCATTATCGGTGCGGTATTATTCTTCTTGAGCAACCGTCATGCAAAGCGCGAAAACGCCGTATAATCCTAACGCAGTTAAACCGGCATCCTTCTTTTAGGGGTGCCGGTTTTTTTGATTTATCGGTAAAAAAGTTTTCGTTGATAAAACCCTGCCGCCTGGAGTATAATCAGTTCGTGCGTTTTATAGACCAAATAAACCGATAACGCATGTTCATCGATTTAACATCGTGATGAAGGGGAGTAAATGGAAGTAAAAGATTTAAAAGGTTTCAGTGAAGGACGCATCCATTTTATCGGCATCGGCGGATGCAGCATGAGCGGCCTGGCACTGATTTTAAAAAGCATCGGATATCATGTCAGCGGTTCCGATATTCAGGATTCCGATTTTACGGATAAACTGAAGGAATCCGGCGTTGATGTCAAAATCGGACATGATGCGGCCAATGTGGAAGATGCGGCTCTCTGCGTATATTCCGCAGCAATCAAACCGGAGAACGTTGAACGCAAACGCGCTTCGGAAAGCAGTATCCCGATGATTGACCGCGCTTCATTGCTGGGCTTGTTGTCTAAAGAGTATGAAAACGTCATCTGCATCGCGGGCTGTCACGGCAAGACCACCATTACATCAATGATCGCACTCATTATCGAAAAGGCCAGCATCGACGCAACCGTCCATGTCGGCGGCATGGTGGATTTCTTGGGAAGCGGGGTTCGTCTGGGTAAAACCAAAAAGAATTTTGTCACCGAAGCATGTGAATACGTCGAAAGCTTCTTGAAGCTGAATCCGACGCACATTTTAATTAACAACATCGACGATGACCATCTCGACTATTACCGCGATATCGAACATATCTATGAAACATTTGTAAAGTTCGTTAATCTGCTGCCAAAAGACGGCAAACTGTTTTTATCAAAGGACGATGCGCTGGCCTACCGTTTAGCCGGTCAGCCGTATGATATCACCGAATACGGCATCGCCGAAAACAACGGATTCACGGTCGCTAATGTCAGCTATTCCAAAGAAGGCTTTCCGAGCTTTGATATCGTGAAACAAGGCGAGGTCCTGGGGCGTTTGGCTTTAGAAGTCCCCGGCCAGCACAATATGGCGAATGCTTTGGCAGCGTTTGCGGTATGTCATCAGGTTTTTAATATTGATATTAAAACTGCTGCGGCTGCGCTGAAGGACTACCGTCTGGTCGGCCGCCGGTTTGAATATATGGGTAAAAAGAACGGTGTGACAATTGTGCATGATTACGCTCACCACCCGAATGAAATCAGCGCATGTCTGGACGCAGCGGCGCGTGTCCCGCATAAAAAACTCTGGACGGTCTTTCAATGCAATTCTTACACCCGTGCCAAGACACTGAAAGACAAGTACGCACTGAGCTTCGGCCAGTCCGATTATGTGATTGTGCCGGATATCTATCCGGGGCGCGATATTGATACGGGTGAAATCCATGCAACCGATTTGGTTGCCGCAATCGAGCCCAACGCCAAGGCGGTTTCTTATATCGCCACCTTCGAGGAAATCAATGCGTTCTTAGAAGAACATGCAGAGGCAGGCGATTTAGTCGTAACGCTTGGGTCGGGGGATGTTTACCGCCAGACCCGTAAGCTTCTATAAATATAATGAAAGACGAGGATTAAAATGGATTCTTTTAATAACATGTTTGCACTTTTCAGCGTGATTATCGGTATATATGCTCTGTATTCTGCTTTTACAGGAAAAGGGGCAGCTTATAAAAACGATTATCCCGCTTCTGTCAAAGAAGGCGCGCATAAACTTTTACGTATGTTTTTATGGATTTTCGGTCCGATTCTGTTAGCTCAGGGCGCTTGCGACTATTTCGGTTATTCATTGTTATCATTGATTTTAATCGGTGTGGTAGTTGCTCTGATTGTCGTGTACCTGGTTATCTTTTATAAGCGCTATGGTAAGGCACTTAAGCAAGACAAAACAAAGTTATAAGCTTTATACCAAGGAATACGAAATTTAATTTACGATAAACAAAAAAGAGGCTTTCGCCTCTTTTGTTTTTTATTTCGCGATTAACCGGGTCCGGATGACTCCGCTGATCTCACCGATACCCTTGACCAATTCTTCGCCGATATCGGAATCCAGATCAAATACGGTATACGCCACATCGCCTCTTGATTTATTCACCATTTCATCGATGTTGATGTTCTGCGCTGCCAGCAATGCCGTAAACTGCCCCACCATGTTCGGCAGGTTCTTATGGATGATGGTCAGCCGGCAGTCCCCTGAAGGGCCGACCGGACATTCCGGCAGATTAACAGAGTTAACAATGCTGCCATATTCCAAAAAGCTGCGCAGCTGCTTCGCCGCCATTTCGGCGCAGTTTTCTTCTGACTCCGGCGTGGATGCCCCGAGATGCGGAATAGAGATGACATTGTCATATTCGAGCAGCGTATCGTTCGGAAAGTCCGTCACATACTTCGCTACTGTGCCGTCTTCCAGCGCACCGTAAAGCGCTTTATAGTTCAGCAGTCCGTTACGCGCAAAATTGAGAATGACCACGCCCTTTTTCATCTTTTCGAATTCATACTGCCCTAAAAAGCCTTTCGTTTTATCGAGCAGCGGGATATGCAGTGAAATAAAGTCCGCCTTAGCCAGCAGCTGGTCCAGCTTATGCTCGCGTACGACTTCACGGTTTAAGCCCCATGCGCTTTCGATTGAAATATACGGGTCATATCCGATGACTTCCATTCCGAGCGCAGAGGCCGCGTTCGCAACCATGACGCCGATTGCGCCAAGTCCGATAACACCGAGCGTCTTTCCTTTCAGCTCAGGACCTTTAAACTGCTTCTTTCCTTTTTCGACGAGTTTTAAGACCTCGTCTCCTTTGCCTTTTAAATCCCTTGCCCAGGTCACTGCCGGAATAATATTACGTGATGCCAACAGCATACCCGCTATAACCAGCTCTTTTACCCCGTTTGCGTTTGCGCCCGGTGTATTGAAGACCACGATACCCTTTTCGGTGCAGACATCAATCGGGATGTTGTTAACCCCGGCGCCCGCTCTTGCGATGGCAAGCACTTTGCCGTCGAACGTCTCTTCATGCAGCGAGGCGGAGCGAACAATCGCCGCATCGTAGCTTTCAATATCATCTTTAATAATGTATTTTTCTTCGTTCAGGTATTGGGTAACCACGCCCGATACCGGATTAAATGTTTTAATTTTATACATATCGGCTCCCTATTGTTTCGCTTCAAATGCTTTCATAAACGCAACAAGCGCTTCGACGCCTGCTCTCGGCATCGCGTTATAGATGCTTGCTCGCATGCCGCCTACCAGCCGATGGCCTTTCAGCGTAACCAGCCCTTCTTTATCGGCTTCTGAGATAAACGCCTTGTCCAGCGTTTCGTCCCCGGTTGCGAATGTTACATTCATCAGCGACCGGTCTTCCTTTGCCGCGACCGGTTTGAACAGTGATGATGCATCCAGATAATCATACAACAACGCCGCTTTTTCACGGTTTTTCTTTTCCATCACTTCGATACCGCCGTTTGCTTTCAGCCACTTAAACACTTTGCCGGCCATATAAATCGAATAGGTCGGGGGGGTATTGAACAGCGACTTCGTTTCCGCATGGGTTTTATAAGCGAGCATGGTCGGCAAATCTTCCGGCGCCGCTTCTATTAACGCCTTTTTAACGATCACGATGGCAAGTCCCGCCGGGCCGATGTTTTTCTGTGCGCCCGCAAAGATCAGATCATAATCGTTTACGTTGATTACTTCCGACAGAATACTGGACGACATATCCGATACCAGCGGCAGTCCGTTTGTATCCGGCATACTCTGGAATTTTGTTCCGAAAATCGTGTTATTCGATACGATATGAACATAGTCCGCATCTTTTGTAAAGGCTTCCGCACCGACTTTCGGGATATAGCTGAAGACCTTGTCTTCAGAAGACGCTACCACATTCGCCGTTGCCATTTTCTTTACTTCTGCAATGGCACGCTTGGCCCATATGCCCGTATTGATAAAGTGCACCTTTTGATACTGGGTCATCAGGTTAAGCGGGATCATATAGAACTGTAATGATGCGCCGCCCTGAAGGAACAGCACTTCGTACTCATCCGAGATACCCATTAAGTCACGAATATCCTGCTCTGCTTCCTGGATAATCGTATCAAATATCTTTCCTCTGTGGCTCATCTCCATGACATTCATACCGCTGCCCTGATATGAGATGAATTCCGCCTGTGCTTCTTTTAATACCTCCAACGGCAGACATGCCGGCCCTGCTGAAAAATTATATACACGGTTGTCCATTTCCATCCCTCCATTCAAGATCTGGACGATCCAAATTTAGTTCGTTATTTATTTCACAATGTTTGTGACATTCTACTATATAAAATCCGGTTTGGCAAGTACTAAATACATCAACCATTATATTGGTTTGTTCCCCTTGTGTAAACCAGCAAAATGAAATAAACTGAGGATTGTTCATGGGATTTACAATAAATTCGCCATGTGAGCAAAAGGAACAAAAAAATGGATTTATTTGAGAATAATATTAAGCAAAACGCCCCGCTTGCGGACCGCATGCGCGCGCGTACACTGGATGAGTTTTACGGCCAGGAGCATATCGCCGGAAAGGGACGCCTGCTGCGTCGGGCAATTGAAGCGGATAAGCTGACTTCTTCCATCTTCTACGGCCCTCCGGGCACCGGAAAGACAACTCTGGCGCATATCATTGCCAACACAACGGGGGCGGCTTTTGAGAAATTAAATGCAGTCACCAGCGGCGTCAAAGACGTCAGGGCGATTATCGACCAGGCGGAAGACCGGTTAAAGCTGTACAGCCTGCCGACCTATCTGCTGCTGGACGAATGCCACCGCTGGTCAAAGGCACAGTCGGACTGCATCCTGCCCGCTATTGAAAAAGGGATTATCCGGTTTATCGGCTCAACCACCGAAAACCCGATGATCGCCATGACCGGCGCTATCGTGTCCCGATGCCGGTTGTTTCAGTTCTTCCCTCTAAAGCAGGAAGATGTGATTCACATCATCAACGCCGCAATCAAAGACAAGGACAGAGGTTTCGGCAGTCAGCAGGTTTCTATCACCGATGAAGCGATAAACCACTGGGCGAATCTCGCTAACGGCGACGCCCGGGCGGCACTGAATGCATTGGAACTTGCGGTGCTCACCACCCCGCCGGACAAGGACGGTAAAATTTCTATTGACCTTGCCATTGCCGATGAATCCATCCAAAAGCGCGCGATGCGCTGTGACGACCGGGATTATTACGACATGCTTTCGGCATTCTGCAAGGCGCTTCGCGGCTCCAGTTCGGATGGGGCGCTGTTCTGGTTCGGGCGGTTGATCCATGCCGGCGTTGACCCGCGGGTAATCGTACGCCGGATGATTGCGCATGCCAGCGAAGATGTCGGCATCGCCAACCCCATGGCCCTGCTGCAGGCGTGTGCCGCAGCGGATGCGCTGGAATATAATGGCTACCCGGAAGCGCGCTTAAATATCGCGCAGGCGATTATCTATATCTGTGAATCACCGAAATCGAATTCCGTATGTATAGCGGTTGATCAGGCAATCAGCGATGCCCGGTCCGCCTATCAGGCCGAGATGATGCCGCACCTCAGATACTCACATGTTCGCGGCGCCAAGGAAATGGGTAACGGCGTGGGCTATAAATACGCGCATGACTACCCCAACCATTATATAGAACAGCAGTATCTGCCGGACGATTTAAAGGGCCGGGTCTATTATGAACCGTCCGATGAGGGCTATGAAAAGAAAATCAAAGAGATACGTGCGATGATGCGCAAAAAAACGGATTAAGGCTTCCATCACCGTACCAAAGCATGTATAATAAACGACAGACTTAAATGTTAGGAGATAAATAAAGAACAATGGCAAAAAAGGACGCAGGGTTTGTTCAAAACATCACCCCACAGTCTGAGGATTTTTCAAGATGGTACACCGATGTCATCAAGATGACCGATCTCGTGGATTACTCCGACGTTAAAGGGTGTATGGTCATCAAGCCGTATGGCTATGGTATTTGGGAACTGATACAAAAAGAAATGGACGCGCGGTTTAAGGCAACCGGACATAAAAACGCTTACTTCCCGCTGTTTATCCCGGAAAGTCTGCTTCAAAAGGAAGCGGAACACGTGGAAGGCTTTGCCCCGGAAGTCGCGTGGGTCACGCACGGCGGCAACGAAAAGCTGGCTGAACGCCTTTGTGTGCGCCCGACATCCGAAACCATTATCTGTTCCATGTATGCAAAGTGGGTGCAGTCCTACCGCGATCTGCCGCTTTTATATAACCAGTGGTGCAACGTCGTCCGCTGGGAAAAATCAACCCGGCCGTTTTTAAGGACATCTGAGTTCTTATGGCAGGAAGGCCACACCGTACACGAAACAGCCGAAGAGGCGCAGGCCGAAACCGAACGTATGCTGGAAGTCTACCGCGAATTCGCATACAACGTACTGGCGATTCCGGTAATCACCGGCCAGAAGAGCGAAAAAGAGAAATTCGCCGGTGCGATGCATACCTATACCATGGAAGCGATGATGCTGGACGGCAAGGCGCTCCAGATGGGAACCTCACATAACCTGGGCACGCATTTCTCCAAGGTGTTTGATATCCAATATCTCAGCCGAGACGGTAATCTCGAATACTGCCACCAGACGTCATGGGGCACCTCAACGCGTATGATCGGCGGCGTTATCATGGTGCACGGCGACGAGCGCGGGCTGAAACTGCCGCCTAAAGTCGCGCCCATACAGGTTATTGTCGTTCCGGTTGCCGCACATAAAGAAGGCGTTTTGGACCACGCACGCGAACTGCTGGACAGGCTGCAAAAAGCCGGTATCCGTACGGATATCGACGAACGCGAACAAAGCCCGGGCTGGAAGTTTAACGAGTGGGAAATGAAAGGCGTCCCAATCCGGCTGGAAATCGGACCGCGTGATATCGAAAGCAAAAGCGTGGTGCTGGTCCGTCGCGATACGCACGAAAAAACAACTGTTTCGTTTGATGCGCTTGAGTCCACGATTTCGGATATGCTGGAGTCTGTGCATCAGGGGATGCTGGACGCGGCATTAAAACTGCGTGAACAGCGCACCGTGGAAGCTGATAACTTTGAAGCGTTTAAATCCGCTATTGACGCCAATAACTTCGTTAAGGGCCTTTGGTGCGGAGAACGCGGATGCGAAGACGAAATCAAGGAAAAAACCGGTGCAACCACCCGGTGTATGCCGTTTGGCGAAGCGCCGCCGGAAAGCGGCGTATGCGTGCACTGCGGGAAGCCGGCCAAAAAGGTCATGTATTTCGCAAAAGCATATTAAACCTGTTATTTATACTAAAGTCCTTATGCCTGAGTTGCGGCATAGGGACTTTTTACATTTCATACGTTGTACCCGCGGATTAACCGTGTTATAGTCAAAAAAAGGACATTTTTTTAAAATGCAACCGCTGGTTGCGTAAACGACATCTGCAATTGGTAGATACGCAACCGGGTTATCCATATAATCATCTTATCAACCTTTTCTATTGGAGGCAAAAAACGATGAATAAAAAAACTGCAAAAAAACTAGAGTCGCTGCGGCGGGAGAAAGGATTCACTCAAGACGAGCTGGCCGCCAAACTCGGTATCAGCCGTCAGGCAATATCAAAGTGGGAATCCGCCGAAAGCTCGCCGGACACCGACCATCTGATTGCATTATCAAAGCTCTACGGCGTGTCAATTGATGAATTGATTGGCGCACCCGATACAAAAAACGCGGACCTAAAAGCCGAACGCGAGGCGTTCTTTGGCATGGACGGCAGGCAAAATGCTCAGCCAAAAGAGAAACGCCCTGCTTCTGCAGCGGCATCCTTTCCGTTTCCGGTCCTTGTGGTTGCCATTTTCCTGTTTATTGGTTTCGTCTTCAACACCTGGCATCCCACATGGCTGATCTTCCTGTCCATCCCGATTTACTACTATATTGTTACCTGGGCGGAAAACGGCAAAAACGGACAAAAACGGTCGGCGCTTGCCCTGTTCCCCTATCCGCTGCTGGTGGTGATAGCATTTCTGGGTATCGGATTTTTTACCGGCATATGGAACCCGACCTGGCTGCTGTTTTTGACGATTCCCTTATACTTCATCATCGTCGCGATTTTCTCGGGCGATAAAGGCGCGGCCAACGCGTGGTATCCAATCTTCATTGTTCTGCTTTACCTCGCGCTCGGATTTTTCTTTAACCTTTGGCATCCGACATGGCTGCTGTTCCTCACCGTCCCGCTCTACTATATACTGACGGGTAAAAAGAAAAACCTGAAGGGGGTGCTCCATGCGGTATTCCCGATTATCATCGCAGGCATTTATCTGGTGATGGGCTTTTATTATCACCTGTGGCATCCGGGGTGGATGATTTTTATGACCATCCCGCTGTGGAGCTGGCTGATTGAAGCCATTATGCCGAAAGAGAAAAAAGACGATACACTCGCATAAGAGAAGTATGTGTTTTAAGGAGGTTAACTTATGAATGTTGAAACAGCAACCAAGCTCGTTGCCTTAAGAAAGAAAAACGGACTTTCGCAGGAAGAACTTGCCGAACGCATCGGCGTCAGCCGGCAGGCAATCTCTAAATGGGAGCGCGCCGAGTCATCACCGGATACAGATAATCTGATTGCGCTCGCAAAGGTTTACGATATCAGCATTGATGAAATGCTGAGCGGAAATATCCGTGAAGATTTCTCAGGAAACCAGAGCGCGGCGGGCGTTGAGAGCACTTCCGCATCCGAAAACAAAATTAACTGGAAGGCCTTTCCCTACCCTGTATTGGTCACGATTATCTATCTCGTTCTCGGTTTTATTTACGGCCTGTGGCATCCAGGCTGGCTGGTTTTCCTGACGATTCCGTTGTGGGCGGCGCTGGTCGGCAAGAATAAAGAAGAGGAGAAACGGTCCGCGCACCGGCGCAAAGCGCGCCGTCATTATACGGACAACGACTGGATGGACGAATGAGCTCAGCATTATATATTGTCTACGGCGACCGCGCCTATGACTTAACGACCATATTATTAAATAAACTGTCACCGGAAACAGGCCTTAAGGCGGATGCAAAGGTTTTAATTAAGCCCAACCTTGTGGTGGCAAAACCGTGGCAGAGCGGCGCCACCACAAATCCGGAAATCGCGCGTGCGGTCATCGATTATTTTAGAGGCCGCGGATTCCATCAGCTCATCATCGCTGAAGGTGCGTGGATCGGGTGTGATACAAAACGTGCATTTGACGCCTGCGGCTATTCGGATTTGAGTATGAAAACCGGAGTTGACCTCTTGGATACCAAGCACGACGTGATGGTTAAGAAAACTTTCAACGGAGACGTGTTCGAAATATCCAAAGCCGCTGTGGAAGCGGATTTAATCGTCAACCTGCCGGTGATTAAAGGGCATTGCCAGACCCGCCTGACCTGTGCGCTGAAAAACATGAAGGGTGTTATCTCGGATCGTGAAAAACGTCGGTTCCATGCCGACGGACTGCACGAGCCGATTGCACGCCTTAACACTTTTTTCCCGAATGTACTGACCATTGCGGACGGGATTTACGGCGATATCGATTTTGAGGAAGGCGGCAACCCGGTGAAGATGGATACGATGCTGGCTAGCCTCGACCGCGTTTTACTGGACGCGTATGCCGCAAATCTGCTCGGATACAAACCGGAAGACATCGGCTATATTCCGTTGGCCGCAAAAGCCGGTATCGGCAGTATGGACCTTTCGGATGACAGGATTATTCGATTGAACCAGCCCACGGTGACGCGTACATTCACACATTCCGCGCGCATCAGCCGGTTAAGGGCGTATATTGATGAGCGGGATGCTTGTTCCGCATGCGCCGGAAATTTGTTCAGAGCATTGCATATGCTGGATGAAAGCGGCCGTCTCCCCCGCCTGCCGGAAAAGATTCATGTCGGTCAGGGATTTAAATCAGATAACAAAGGCGACGGCTGGATCGGCATCGGGCGTTGTGCCTGCCGGGATCTTACCTGCGCCGGTTGTCCCCCTTCTGCGGCGGATATCAAGGCTTATCTGGAGTCCTTATAACCATTCACTCATGACAGCCGCTTTGTGCGGCTTTTCTTTTGATATTTCATAATATTAACAAAGTGTAAAACCCGCCCGTACGCCGAATTTGTGATTGACTTTGACCGGACGAGGTGATATTTTATTATTAGTTGTTAGCACTCGTCAGACGAGAGTGCTAACAGCCAAAGGAAGTGTGGATATTGGAACTGGACGCAAGAAAAGAGAAAATATTAAAAGCGATTATCGATGACTATATCCTGACGGGGATTCCGGTCGGCTCGCGCACCATCTCCAAGAAGACGGGGATTGAGATCAGCTCAGCCACCATCAGAAACGTCATGGCAGACCTTGAGGATATGGGCTATTTATTACAGCCGCATACCTCCGCAGGACGGGTCCCTTCTGATATGGCGTACAGATTGTATGTCGATAAGCTGATGCAGCTCTCCCGCCTGAGCCGGGACGAGGCCGCTACGATTAACAGCTTCTTTAACGAAAAGATGCTGGAAATAAACGATGTGATTGAGCAAACCGCAGACATTATCTCAAAAGCGACAAAGCATATATCCGTCGTACTGGCTCCGCAGCTGAAACAGTCCAAGTTAAAACGCGTACAATTGGTTAAGATTTCGGACTCCAAAGTATTGGTGCTGATTATCACCTCATCCGGGCTGGTCAAGGAAAAAATCATTACGGTCGCACCGGGATTAAGCGCTGCGTATCTCGATATGCTGTCCGAAATGCTGACCGAGCATCTGGCAGAGCAGTCGCTTGCCGATGCGGAGGCCATTATCCAGACCGACTTTAAGGGAGAGATACAGACCCATGAGCGGTTCTTCCGCTCCCTGCTGACTTCGCTCCACGACACGGGCGAAGCGCACATGAAAAAGGATGTAATACTCGGCGGCGCCCAGAATATCTTCAACTATCCGGAGTATCGTGATATTGATAAGGCAAAGGTCTTTTTAGAAGTGCTGGAAACCAAGGACCTGTTATATAAAATGCTTAACCAGGCGTCCAATCTGGAGTTTTCGATCTCGATTGGACAGGAGAACGACTTTGACGAGATGAAACAATGCAGCGTCGTCACCGCCACATACCGTATCGGCGACCGGAATCTCGGATCGTTCGGGGTTATCGGCCCGACACGCATGGATTACGCCAAGGTGGTGTCTGTGCTGGACTATGTCGGAAAAAGCCTGAACGGCATCTTAAGCGGATTCATTGACGACATAGATGAGGCAAATCGGAAAAAATAGGATATTAAGGTGAGGAATATGACGAAGAAAACAGAAAACGAGCTGAACGATATCGTAATTGCATCAGAGGGCGAAAAAGCCGAGGCTGAAGCCCCCGAAATCAACCATCATATCGAAAAATTAGAAAAGAAGATTGCCAAGCTGGAAAAAAAGCTTGAAGAACAAAAAGAGCTTTGCGGTAAGCACGAGCAGGAAAAAGACGAGTACATCAACCACTTAAAGAAAGAGCGTGCGGAGTTTGAAAACTTCCGCAAGCGGAAAACCGCAGAAGCAGGCGTGAGTTATCAGAACGGCGTTTGCGACGCGGTGATCAAGCTGCTGCCGCTGCTGGATAATCTTGAGCTCGCGATTGACAACATACCGGATGATAAAAAAGACGATGATTTTATCAGGGGCCTAATCAATCTTTCAAAGCTGTTTAAGGATACGCTCAATGATATGGGTATCGAAGAAATCGAAGCGCACGGCGCGCCCTTTAACCACGATTATCACGACGCGATGATGCAGATGGATAAGGAAGAAGGCGAAGAAGAAGGCGTCGTAAAACAGGTATTGCAAAAAGGGTATAGAAAAGACGATAAAGTCTTAAGATATGCGAAAGTCATAGTAACGAAATAATTATTAAAATGTTTGATAGAAACCGGGAGGAAATTTAAAATGGGAAAAATTATAGGTATTGACCTTGGCACAACCAACTCGTGCGTAGCTGTAATGGAAGGCGGAGAGCCAACCGTTATCCCCAACGCGGAAGGCGGCAGAACTACACCTTCAGTTGTGGCGTTTACCGCAAACGGCGAGCGTTTAGTCGGACAATCCGCAAAGCGCCAGGCTGTTACCAATGCAGAAAAAACAATTGTCTCGATTAAGCGTGACATGGGTACGGACAGAAAAGTTAAAATTGACGATAAAACATTTTCACCGCAGGAAATCTCCGCGATGATTCTGCAAAAGCTCAAAGCGGATGCGGAAAGCTATCTTTCCGATACCGTAACGCAGGCAGTCATCACCGTGCCGGCGTACTTCTCTGACAGCCAGCGCCAGGCCACTAAGGACGCAGGTAAAATCGCGGGCCTTGAAGTGCTGAGAATCATCAACGAGCCGACAGCCGCTTCATTAGCTTACGGGCTTGATAAAGAGGGCAACCAGAAGATTCTGGTCTATGACCTTGGTGGCGGCACATTCGACGTTTCGATTCTCGAAATCGGCGACGGCGTATTCGAAGTTTTAGCCACAAACGGAAACAACCGTCTCGGCGGTGACGATTTTGATGACAAGGTTATCGATTATATGGTCAAAGATTTTAAGGCCAACAACGGCATTGACCTTTCTAAAGATAAGATGGCAATGCAGCGTTTAAAGGAAGCCGCAGAAAAGGCGAAAATCGACCTCTCCGGCGTCATGCAGACCAGCATCAACCTGCCGTTTATCACCGCGGACGCATCCGGTCCTAAGCATCTTGAAATGAACCTGACCCGTGCGAAGTTCGATGAACTGACCGCTGATCTGGTTGATAAAACCGCAGGCCCGACCAGAAGCGCAATCAAAGACTCCGGTTTATCGGCGTCTGAAATCGACAAGATCATCTTAGTCGGCGGCTCAACAAGAATACCGGCTGTGCAAAAAGTCGTTAAAGACATCACCGGCAAAGAGCCTTATAAAGGTATCAACCCGGACGAATGCGTCGCAGTGGGTGCGGCAATTCAGGCCGGCGTGCTCGGCGGCGATGTGAAGGATGTGCTGCTGCTCGATGTTACCCCGCTGTCGCTGGGTATCGAAACTTTGGGCGGCGTCTGCACACGGCTGATCGAACGCAACACCACGATCCCGACCAAGAAGTCGCAGATCTTCTCGACAGCGGCTGACGGACAGACCACGGTTGAAATCCACGTGCTCCAGGGCGAACGTGAGATGGCAAACGCAAACAAAACCTTAGGCAGATTCAATCTGACCGGTATCCCTGCCGCTCCGCGCGGTGTGCCGCAGATTGAAGTCACCTTTGATATCGACGCAAACGGCATTGTGCATGTATCCGCAAAGGATATGGGTACAGGCAATTCGCAGAAGATTACAATTACCGCATCAACGAATTTATCAGACGATGAGATTGATAAAGCGGTGAAAGAAGCGGAACAGTTTGCCGATGAAGATAAGAAGAATAAAGAAGCGATTGAAGCGCGAAACAATGCGGATTCGCTGGTCTACCAGACCGAAAAAACCATGAAAGAACTCGGCGATAAGATCAGCGCTGACGACAAATCACGGCTTGAAGCCGAAGTCAGCAAGGTCAAAGAAGCGCTCGGCAGTGACGATACCGACATGATTAAAGCAGCCACCGAGTCGCTGACAACTGCGTCCTATGATGTATTCGGCAAAGCATACCAGCAGGCTGATGCAGCAGGTGCAGGAGCCGCTGGACCGGAACCGGGTGCGGACGCATCTCCGGACGAAGACGTGGTTGACGCCGACTATGAAGTAGTCGATGACGACGAAAAGAAAGAATAATCGGAACATCAATAAACACGCACTTATCCGTCATCATTTCGGTGGCGGATTTCCGTGCGTTTACGTATATAGACAAATGAGGCGGTGACAATTTGGCTTCCAAGAAAGACTACTATGAGGTATTGGGTGTAAATAAAAGCGCATCCGATGCCGATATCAAATCAGCCTATCGAAAGATGGCAAAAAAATACCATCCGGACTTAAACTCAGGCGATGAAGAAGCCGCTCAGCAGTTTAAAGAAGTAAACGAGGCCTACCAGGTGCTCGGGGATGAAAAAAAGCGGGCGCAGTATGACCAGTTTGGCCATGCGGCATTTGATGCGGCTTCCGGCGGAGGCGGCGGTGCCGGGTTCGGCGGTTTTGAAGACTTCATGAGCGGTATGGGCGGATTCGGGGATATCTTTGATTCGTTTTTCGGCGGATCATCCCGGCGTAATCCAAACGGCCCGGTCAGGGGCGCGGACTTAAGATACCGTATGGATATATCCTTTGAAGAAGCGGCTTTCGGCATCACCCGTGACGTTCAGGTGCGGCGGCATGAAAACTGCTCATCATGCGGCGGTTCGGGTGCGGCAAAAGGCACTCATAAGCATACCTGTACCACTTGCGGCGGTACCGGACAGGTGCGCCAGCAACGGCAGTCGGCATTCGGCAATTTCGTCAATGTCGTCCCCTGTCATGAGTGCGGCGGTACCGGTGAAATCATCGATACACCGTGCGAAACCTGCCACGGCCAGGGCAAAGTCGTCAAGACCAGAACGATTTCCGTTAAAGTTCCGGCCGGCATCGACAACAATCAGGTCATCACACTGCGCGGTGAAGGCGAAGCGGGTGAGCGCGGCGGCAGATCCGGTGATTTGCAGATCGTGATTCACGTTAAGGCGCATCCGCACTTTAAGCGCGACGGCTATAATCTTTACTTAGAAATGCCAATATCTTTCGCGGATGCGGCACTCGGCAGAGAGCTGTTAGTCCCCACGCTGGACGGTAAAGTGAAATACCGGATTCCAGACGGCACACAATCGGGGACGACTTTCCGATTGAAGAAGAAAGGCATCAAGCATATCAACACGGATATGTACGGTGATCTATATGTGCGGATAAACGTTGTCACACCAAAGCGCCTATCCGAAAAACAAAAGGCTTTGTTAAAAGAATTCGAGGAAATGGATAAATCAAAGGGTAAGAGCTTTTTTGAACAGGTGAAGGAAACACTGAAAAAATGATTTATCATGAAATAAAGATTGAGACGAACGAAGACTACGCCGACATCGTCGGGGCCATGCTGACGGACCTTGGGATTGAGGCGTATGAAATCGTCGGCGGCCGGATGCCTGAAAAAGGCAACTGGGATTATATAGACGATTCACTAACCGTCACTCCGGCGGACGAGGTGTTTGTACGGATATTTTTGGAGGATAACGATGCGTATCCTCCTTTGTTAAAATCCGTCAAAGACTTGTTGAAAACCCTGCCGGAGACCTTTGGCACGTTGTTTTTAGTTGACACATTGTGTGACGACAACGAATGGAAAGACAAATGGAAGTCCTACTTTAAACCGTTTAAGGCGGGTGAATCCATCGTGGTCTGCCCGCTTTGGGAATCCTATACGGCTAATGCCGGCGAAATAGTGGTTAAAATCGATCCGGGTGCCGCGTTTGGCTCCGGGCTGCATGAAACCACAAAGCTGTGTATCCGGCTGCTCGAAAAGCTCGTTAATCCCTCATCTCATGTCATCGATATCGGATGCGGATCCGGTATTTTAGGAATTGCCGCGGCTAAGCTCGGCGCTGAATCCGTGCTGGCCCTGGATATGGATGACTTAAGCGTTAAGGCCGCTGTTGCAAACAGTGAAGCGAATGGTGTCGCTGATAGAATGGTTGTGAAAAAGTCCGACCTCCTGAAAGGTGCACCAAAAATCAAAGCGGATGTCATTGTCGCAAATATCGTCGCTGACATCATCATCCGGCTGAATACGGACGTTAAGACATTTTTAAACCCTGACAGCACCTATATCATGTCCGGTATTATTAAAGAACGGCTGGACGATGTTTTAGCCTCGCTAGAAGAAAACGGATTCGGCGTTATAACGGTCGAACGGATGGGAGAATGGTGCGCGGTTGCCGCGGCACCGAATCAGTCATGAGGCGATTCTTTTTTAATCCGGCCGATATATCCACCGACAGCGCGTTTATATCCGGCGACGAATATAAACATATCGTTCAGGTTTTACGCTGTCAGACAGGCGAATCCTGCCTTCTATTGGACGGTGAAGGCCATGAGTATCCTGCAGTCATTAATGCGATTGAAAAAGATCGTGTCACGTTTGATGTTTCCGATAAAATCAGGAATACATCCGAGCCTGCAACGCGCGTTACCCTGTATCAGGGCATGCCGAAATCCAGCAAGCTGGATGTAATCGTCCAAAAATGTACCGAGCTGGGTGTTTCAGCTGTGGTTCCCTTTATCTCGGAACGGTGTATCAAGCTGCCGGATAAAGGTACAGATAAGAAAACCGACCGGTTAATACGGATTGCTAAAGAAGCGGTCAAACAATCCCGGCGCGCCTTGGTGCCGATTGTTTCAACCCCGATCAATTTTGATGAACTACTGCGCCGCACAGCTGAACACAAACTTGTGATATTATGTTATGAAGAAGAAGCGGCTTTGTCTTTAAAGACCGTTCTGACTCAAAATGACGCCGCAGATATTGCGCTGGTTATCGGACCTGAGGGCGGATTTTCACCGGAGGAAGCGAAAGCGCTGATTAAAAACGGCGCAAGCGCAGTCACCTTGGGCAAGCGCATCCTGCGTACCGAAACTGCGGGCGCGGCGGCGCTCGCGATGATTATGTATGAGAAAGATGAATGCGGATGAAAACTTATACCATAGCCGGCACAACCGTCGGCTGTAAAGTGAATCAGTACGACTCCGCCGCCATGCTGGCGCTTTTTTCTGATGCGGGATTTAAGACCGTGCCGTTTGATGAAATTGCTGATGTTTATCTCATCAGCACCTGCACAGTAACCGCGGTAGCCGATAAAAAATCCCGCCAGCTGATGCACCGTGCCCGTAAGCTGAATCCCGATGCAGTCATCTGTGCCGCCGGATGTTTGAGTCAAAAAGACGGCGAAAAGCTGATTGAAGCCTGCGGTGTGGATGTGGTCATCGGTAATGTGGAACGGACGAAAGTTGTGGATATTGTCCTAGACGCCCTGCAGGATAAAAACAAAAAAGCCGTTATTAAAAAGATCCGGGATGAATCTGTGTATGAATCTTTATCCCTGGGCACGCCGACCGAAAAAACGCGTGCATTCATCAAGATTCAGGAAGGGTGCAATAATTTCTGTGCATACTGTATCATCCCCTACGTGCGCGGCAAGGCGCGATCACGGCCGTTGGATGAAATCATCAAAGAAGTTGAATCAATTACCAAATCCGGCGTTTTAGAGGTCGTGTTAACCGGAATCCATGTATCGTCCTATGGCACAGATTTTAAGGACGGAACCACGCTCATGACGCTGCTCACGGCTTTGGATAAAATCCCAACGCTTCAGCGTCTCAGACTGGGATCTTTGGAGCCCGTGCTGATTAACGAAGCGTTCTGTAACGCTGCTTCCAAAATCAGCCGGCTCTGCCCGCATTTTCACTTATCTCTGCAGAGCGGCAGTGCATCCGTCTTAGGCCGCATGAACCGGCACTACACGCCTGCAGATTATTTGGAGGCGGTTCAGTTCCTGCGCCGATACTTCGACAGGCCCGCGATTACGACCGACGTGATTGTCGGCTTCCCTGGAGAAACGGATGAAGAGTTTGAAGAAACCTATCAGTTTATCAAGACTGTCGGGTTCTCAAAACTGCATGTATTCCCCTATTCTATCCGCACAGGCACAAAGGCGGCTACGATGCCGAGTCAGATTCCGAACGCAGTCAAAAAAGCGCGTGTCAATAAGCTTATCGCGCTTGATAATGTCCTGCAAGCGCAGTATATTGAGCAATTTATCGGGGACACTGTCAGCGTGCTGTTTGAGGAGCCAAATGCATCTGAGGCTTTAAATTATATCGGATATGCTGAACGATATTTTTCTGTCAGTGCGCCTGCCCGTCCCAATACGGTTCAAGATGTAATCATCAAAGAAGTATCGCATCATACCGCTCTTGGGCACATCGCTGACGATAGTGAAAACGGCTGATTCGTTCGGCAAAAAGCGTCCCCTATTTTATTGACACAGGTATGACAATTTGCTATACTAGCTGAGCGGGTTTTATGGACTCGCTTTTCATACTATGGAGAGATGGCAGAGTTCGGTTGAATGCACCGGTCTTGAAAACCGGCATAGGTTTGCGCCTATCTAGGGTTCGAATCCCTATCTCTCCGCCAGATGAATAAGGTACCCGGATCTGAACATTTTTATTGGACAGTTCATATCTAGGTACCTTTTTTATGTTCAAACCCCTCTGTTTTCGGCCTTTTCTAAATAATTGACATTTTTTGTGTCCAGGTCCTTATCCCACAAACATTCAAATTTCGCTCTGCAAAACGCCAAATTCGAGACATCTGAACCCCTTTGTCCAATTCAACTACTCGGTATGTTCATCAAAATACGCCTGTTCATAGGCGTTTGGCGTCTTATATCGCAATGTGGCATGTGGACGTTTGTTATTATATCTCTCCATATAATCATTTAAGCTTTCCTCAAAGTCTCTAACTGAACGATATCGGACCCTATATAGTTCTTCTTTTTTAAGTGATGCATAAAAAGATTCTATTACCGCATTATGGCATGGTTTGCCGGATGGTGAAAATGATTGTGATACATTCAACGATATTAGTAAGTTTCTAAGTGCATATGCTGTGTATTGCACACCTCTGTCACTATGAAAGGTCAGGCTGCTACTTGGTTGTCTTTCCTTATATGCGATTTTGAATGTTGCCGTAATCAACTGAGTACTATGCTTTTTTGAGAGCTTATAACCAATAACCTTTCTGGAATACAAATCAATTATTACGCAAATATACCATGTCGTATCGAAAAACCTGAAATATGTCACATCACTTACCCATACTTGATTAGGCGCTTTCGCAACAAAATTCAATTTTAGAGCATCTTTTTTTCTTTCTCTCGCAAGGAAGCGCTTATACAGTTTTTTTGTATCACTTCTTATGCTATATAAATTCATGGACTGCATTAACTCCGCAACCATTTCCTCGGTCGTGTTAATGCCACAAGATTGCAAAACTGCTTTTATCTTTCTTGCACCGTAAATCTGATTACTTTCTTCAAAAACTTCTCTTATTGCCTTGCTCAACTTTTCTCTGCGGTCTAGGTAGCTATTCTTATCTTTTTTATTGAGCAATATATGGTTATAGAATGTTCCTCTTGCAACATCCAGTGAATCACATAAAACGTGAACACTATATTGCCCATATAACTTTGTTAATTCTTTCAGTTTGACCTGCAATGGTGACGCTACAGAACAATCTACGGTTTGAAGGACCTCAACCATGTTTTCAAGTCGATCAATACGCTTTTTTTGTCTCACAAAATTCACAGCACTTACATCATAACCCAATGCAGTTCCGACTACTTTATGGGATTTTGTCCAAGTGTAGAATGTACTCCTGGGCACGCCAGACTGAAGGCATATGGCGGAAGCTGGTTCTCCTTCATTATACCTCTTTACTAATTCATATTTCTGTTCCTCTGAGTAAATTGATTTCATATTAAAAAACCTCCATAAATTTTATAGAGGTTTACTATATCAGATTCAGCATTATCGATCTGCCTAATATTGCACTATTTATCTGCACTTTTTTTCACTTCACAAGCCGTTGACAGATCCATATTTCTTCGGTGCCAGCTCCTTTCATAGCGTGGGCTTCTAGATATCATCTTTTACTAATCCTAAATGCGACTACTTTGCAATTGCAAATTCACGTTTTAACTCTGCAAACAACGCCTTTACAGATATAATCGCTTTTGCTTTGTACGCATTGATACCGGCAAACGCAAATCCCTTTTGCATCTTTCCTTTTTGCGCATTAGATAATGCAAGCGCTATACAATAGGGGCTGTTTTTATAGTCACAAGTGGTAATGCAGTGATATGGGCAAGCAAACGGTGTTCTTTCCCCATAGCGAACACTTCTAATGAAATCATTTGTAATCGCCCGACCAGGCATCCCTACCGGGCTATTAATGATTTCAATATCCTTTTTTCTCGCATTAATATAGCACTCCTTAAACACAGGTGATGCATCACATTCACTTGTGGTTACAAAGCGGGTTGCCATTTGAACACCTGAAGCTCCCTGCTTCATTATGTTTTTTATATCTTTACCCGTATATATGCCCCCGGCTGCAATCACGGGGATTTTCTTTCCCGCAGCCTCTTCAACTGGCCTTATTTGTGCAATCACGTCTTTTACTAAATTACCCAGCGAATATTTGGGTTTATCCAAGTTCTCCGCCTTAAACCCTAAGTGGCCTCCTGCTTTTGGTCCTTCAACCACAATGGCATCCGGCGCATAATTATATCGGTTTATCCATAATTGAGAGATTATTTTTGCAGCTTTCCCAGACGACACAATCGGCACTAATTTTGTTTTCGTGGTCTCGTTTAAATATTTGGGCAAATCAACTGGCAATCCTGCTCCCGAAAAAATGATATCGATTTTTTCTTCTATAGCCGCTTTGACCATATCAGAGAAATTAGACAACGCCACCATTATGTTAACACCAATTATTCCCGTGGTTAATACTCTGGCCTTCTTAATTTGTTCTTTAAGTGCACGAATGTTCGCCTCCTTAAAGTTGCTTTGGTAATCCGGTTCGGATATCCCCACACCGGCTGCAGCGATAACGCCAATACCGCCTTCATTTGCAACTGCTGATGCAAGACCAGATAAGGATATTCCGATACCCATACCACCTTGTACGATTGGGAGTTTTGCTTTAAGTTTGCCAATCTTTAAGCTGCCCATATTTATTTTCTTCATTTGTATTATTCCCTTATTAATGTTATTTTCGGTTACTAATAAAAAACTGATTTAAAATAATAGTTAGATGTGCTAATTATTTGTCTTCGTAAAGCATATCATATTACCGCCCATATAACCATTCAATCAGCCTCTGTCCTGAAAAAGTTTATTGTTTAGTCACACTATACTTTTTTCATCATTCCTTTCGTTTAAAACTTTAAGTTTTACCCGAAAGTTGGAGTGTTGTGTTAGAAGCGATAAAATACTATATATAATATTTTAACGCTTTCCATTTATATCATATTTTACTTATTCTCCTAATTAATCCAGCTGCTTATCTTGATATATGAGCTCATACTACTTTATCAGGGTTTGCCATCATATTTAAAAAAATCTTTACAATGCTGGGGTCAAACTGTGTTCCCGCATTTTGCTCTATTGTTGATAGCGCACATTCCTTTACCAGCGCTTTCCGATATGGCCGATCGTTTGTCATCGCATCATACGCATCAAGAATAGAGAGAATTCGAGATAGTAGCGGAATATTCTCTCCGCTTATTCCTTGTGGGTACCCATTCCCATCCCATCTTTCATGGTGCCCTAATATTTCTCCTGCAATCAATTTTAAATCTGATGCTGCCATCGCAATCCTATAACCGATGCTTGGGTGCTTCTTCATCTCTAACCACTCTTCATCATTAAGCTCGCCCGTTTTTGTCAGAATACTATTGTCGATGCTTATCTTACCAATATCATGTAATGTAGCAAGGAGCTCGAGTTTTTCAGATTGCTCGACCTCCAAATTCATCACACTGGAAATTTTTCTTGATAACGCAACGAGTCTGTTAGCATGCTCAACGGTCTCATTACTTCTCTCAAATAAAGATTTTTTTAATGATTCTAGAAATGAACTATGATAACTACTTCGCTCTAACAGCTTGTGGCGGTACATGTTATCTTCAGCTAATTTAGTTATGCAAGAGAATGATTCAGTTTCTTTCGTTTTCGTTGCGTGCCCTAAGGATATACTCATGGTCAATGTTTGTTTGGCAATGCTCGTTTTGTGTTCCAGAAACGCTTTTAAGATTCGATTACCAATTAATTCAGTTTCTCTATTCGTTGTTTTAGGTAATAGTATAGTAAATTCGTCTCCGCCCACACGAGATACGATATCGTTATTACGCGCAAATCTTTTAAGTATTGCTACTGTTTCAATAAGAACTTCATCTCCGGCTTGATGCCCTAATGTATCGTTAATCAATTTCAATCCGTTAAAATCGCACATTATCAGAGAAAATGGAAGCTGTTGTTTCGTATCTTGCCGTCTTACCTCTTCTTCAAAAAAAGCACGGTTAAAAGCCCCGGTCAGTGCATCGTGATAACTTAAATACGTAATTTTTTGCTCTCTTTCTTTAGCTAACGCTATATCAGTGTAAAAGGCCATAATGCAATTATCATTAATTTTTACCCCAATCATCCGTATCCAATTACTCTGCCCATCCTTCCTTCGTATGTTATATTCTGTATCAAGAAATCCTTCGGATTTTAGTGCGCTAAAATCATTAGACCCTGAATCAACATACTCCGCGAAAAGCAAATCATCTATTGATAGCTGTAGAAGTTCTTCTCTCGTATACCCCGTCATATGGCAAGACATGTCATTCACATCAACATACCGACCCGTACCATCCGATATGAAAACTCCGATTGGTGCTTTTTCGATATATACTCTAAATTTCTCTTCGCTTTCCTTCAAGCTCTCTTCGCTTTTTATATGTTCATTTATTTCTTGCCTTAATTTTCGAGTACGCGATTTAACAAGTGCTTCAAGTTTTGATTTGTTCTCCAAAATCAGCATATTCCGTTCCCGAACTTTCAGCATCGTCTTTAACTGGGTAATCAATACTGATTCATCTAGTGGTTTAAATATAAAAGACTCTACCCCTGCATCAATTGCTTTTAAGCGCAGCTGGCGGTCAGCGTCTAAGTCAGTAATTAATAAAATCGGTATTGCTTGTAAATCTCTATCTTCTTTTACGATCTGACTAATGACTAACGTATTGCTTGAAGACTGTCCACTATCAATCAGAATGACATCCGGAGAAATTTTTTTAATAATGTCTATATTGTTTACGCCATCTGGTACCGAAAAAACTTCCGACTCAGGTAATGCCTTCTCAACCGCCGCGCGGAAACTAACGACATTCTCTCTATTCCCATCTACAAGCACAATTTTAAACCTTCTCATTCCGATATGAACCTCTCTTATAAGAAACTGGCAACTGTTTTATGTAAGAAATCAAGGTAAATACTCGCCACAGGTCTGCAACTCGATTCAGAATATGCCTTTTTGCTTGCTGATGTTGAATATCGTTATGTATATCAGGTGTCGTTCTTTGAGCTTCTAATCAGTTTCATATTCTCTTTCCTTTAGTCGCATTTAGTTTGTCAGATAGATAACGATTTTATTTGAACAGTTGTCTTATGTCTAACAGGCAACATAGAACTATTAATATCTATAAATGGCAGCAATCCCCGATGCACTGGGCATCATACTATTTGGAAAAATCACGGTCTCACCTCTGTTCTTTAAAACTAATTCGGCAATGTCATCTAAGACATCATCAACCTCTGGATCTGCTAAATCGCCTGATAGTATTTGCCCTGTATTAACATCAATTCTGCCGGGAATCATACGGTCAGCCTCTATAATAACAACTTTTACTCTGCTGTCAAAAGATGCCTTTGCTATCTGAGCAATATCATCAGCGCCCAACATATTAGCCTTTGCATTTTCATATGCATCTAACAGCTTTTTTATTTTTTTCGTATAAATCGGCTTAATAATTTCCAGTGCTTTTTCTTTTAAATGTTCTGTCTCGATTGATTCAAAAGACAAATCAATTCCTTCATCGAGCAAATATCGATTGTGACTTATTTTTCTAAACAGGGCGTGATACTCTTTTAGCGCAACCAGAATGAGCGGTAATTTAGACGGCTTGGAGTAGTTTTCAAATATATATTGATCTACATATCTGAAAAATCGCTCAGTATCCTTATCAATCTCGGCTTTTTTCTCTCCTAGACCGTAAAATATTCCAACGCCTCCCGCGTCTCCGTTTCCTCGGGCTTCATAAGCTTCCGTCATCTCTTCACCCAAAACCTCGATCATGGTTCGAGGCACCTCAGGATTTAATTCCATCTTCTGATAGCCATTTCTGCTACCTTGAAAAAGCGTAAATTCATTACGGCTTAAACCCAACAGCTGATATTTTTCCATTGATTGAAAATACCTGATCAAGGGCTTAATATGAAAACTATCTGATACCACCGTCATCTCTTTAATTTTTATTGGAAGCTTATACACAACACAGTTAGTTTCGCTTGCAAGCACGGCCAAAGAATCAGATGTTTTATACCAGAAATCTTTATCATCCTTAAGCTGATAAAATGGTTTCATAATAGAGTCAATGGTTTTCTTTTGATATTTCTGTGCTAATGAATGCTCAATATCACGAAGTAAATTCTTATACACGATTCTGTCTTGTTTATTTTCCGGCGAACATCTATGCGTGGGCTGATACAGAGATATACAAGGTGTGTGTTCGTCATAAAGAATATCATTAGGGAAATCCTCGACTATTTTATATAGCATTATATTTTCCTCCATTAGTTGTTGATTTTGTGTAATATAACCGCAAATTAAAATTGCCGCTGTCAACACTTTCGGCTAAGTTCCCCTTCTCACGTTATTGTTCATCGCAATTCTATGTGTTCCGTTGGTTGGATACCTCGTCTAACTCCTCATCCAAAGCAAACCCTATTTTCGAATTTATCTGGTTAGATAGTTGCTTTTTTCGTCAGCCATCCCCAAAATGTCTATGCCCAGTAGCGCACCCTAGCGATGCATAACACATAACAACTTTTTTTCCCCTAATAATCCTTATCAGTTTTACGATAACAGTAACTACCTAAAGAATACTAATATAGCCCCCAAACATAGGTAGAGGTAATCATTGCAAAAAGCCACAGCAAGATAAAAACTACTGATATAATCCAAAACATATCTCGTTACCCCCTCTAGGCATTTACTGCGTCAAGGAATTAATCAATTCAATCGTTAACAATTGTCCTACCATAATACTCTGTTCAACATACTCAATGTCCTTAAGAAACGCAAAACTAGCTTTCTTTTGGACGTCTCAGCACATAAAGCAATCCACCGATGCCCAGTACTGTCTCAACAATTTCCAATCCAACATTGGAATCGAAAAACTTCACATTTCCAATTCCCAAAATGCCGATGAAAAGAAAAATTATGCTAAAAATTAACAACATAACGTTCTTAGTATTTTTCAACTCTTTACACCTCCAATAAATTTGTCTGTTTCATTTTATTTGTTAATGTATTCAACTTCATCTTATGTTCCCGTACGTAGTAAATGCAGTTAAACAACCAATTAATTCTTTAATTTTAACTGCACTTCCCGTACGGCATTACTTTCTTCGTGTTACTTGATTACAGTGCTTTGTTTGCTTTTCTCTGCTGTTTGTTCTTTTCTTTCAGCTGCTCAACATTGTCTTTTTTCAGCTGATCATTTTCTTTTTTCTTTTGATCATAACTATCTTTTCTTTGTTCAGCGATTTCTTTTCTTTGCACCGCAATATCTTTCTTCTGTCGGGCATTATCCCGGCTCTGTTGGTTGGTCCCTGGATTTTGCTTAGCGTATATTCCGACCAGCAAGCCAAGCGTACCAAACAAGATTTCTCCTATGCTTACATAGATCTGATTGATTGTAAACATGGGTATCAAACCTGTAATGCCTAAAACACCCAATGCGATAAATGCCAATCCCATAAGTACATTCATCATTTTTGACATAATAGCTTTACTCCTTTCCCAAACGATCGAATAATTCAGCCAATCTTTTCCTTGACTTTTTTTGCTTTCTGCTCGACTTTCGCCTTGAATCGATCCGCCTTTTCTTCTGTCTGATCTTTGACGTCATCAACCTTCGTCTTTATATCATTCATCTTGTTTTCTGCTTTTTTTTGTATCCGATTCGCTTTTTCCGTCATTCTTCCGGAGAATTCACGGCTTCTGTCTTTAAAGTTTTTCATAATATGCCTTCTTTCAATTTTTTTTGCTACTTTATGGTTTCCGCGGATATACATGCAAGCGCGCCTAGCTACTAAAACACTCCTGCTTTTTTCGCGTAACTCAGATTGAATACTCACTACATGCAACGGCGATTTCCTATATCTATCTCTACTTAATTAAGTTTTTCTGCTGATCTTAGCCTTTTTTGTATATAACATAGCTATTATGCTATTTATTTATAACTGATAATATCGCCATTTTTTTGGATTGAATTACTTCAATAAACCTTTTGATAGTTCATCCAAATTGTTTAAACGATAATTCAAAATCACAACATACTATACCGAGAATAGTGCCCTAGTCCACAGCGGCTACAAAGAAATGTGTAATGGGGCAAGCCATTATTTAAAAACAATTACTTTTCTTGATTATTACCAGCAGGCTCATAAAGATTTTAGATTTGATATTTTGAGTCTTCTAGACATATGCTTATCGAGCATATAATATGGATAGGTTTCCTTCAGATAATTAAATATAAGTGTTAAGATGTGGAGATACGGAGTTCTGTGTGCGGAAATCTTTTTTAATACTCAGTCCATTTCATTCTTTAAATTTTTGATTGAGTAATTTGCCCTAGCTCCCTTTTTTGGCAAAGACTCAATTACCTCAACGAATTCTTTTTCCTCTAAGCTTTCAAGATACTCAATAATGTCCGATAACCGCTCATACTCGCTAATAGAAAATAACACTGCATCAGCCTGGTTGTTTTTTAAAATAAATATTTTCCCAAGTTCTTCTGCTTTTTCCCTGCAAGTCTTATAATTCTTTATCATGTCAGAGTTTGATACGATTGCTTTTGTTGATACGTTCACTATATCTCCTTTTCCTATTTTTACTATATTTACATTATATAGTTATTATAATTATTTGTCAACATATTATTTTTATAATTATTCATATTTTTTATAATTTATCACAAATAAAATACTCAAAATCAACAGTTTTTTCCGATATGAAGGACATGAGAAATTAACTTAGCATATAGCTTATCCTGTTAAACCCCCGACAAAATATATAGATATATCAAGAAAAAATGACAGGCTGTTCCCAGTATAACGCAAATGTGCCAAACCATATGATGATATTTGAACATACGAATCGCATAGAAAATAACGCCTACCGTATAGAATATTCCGCCTGAGATAAGTAACACAATGCCAGTTTGCGGAATGGAAACAGAAAGTGACTTCACAAAAAAAGCGACCATCCAACCCATCGCAATATAAATGGCAACATGCACCGGTGTAAACCGGTCATAGTATACGGCCCGAAACACAACTCCGATAATGGCTAGTGTCCACTGAACCCCTAAAAGAATATACCCCTGCGTTCCCCCGATTGCTGATAAACAAAAAGGCGTATAAGTACCGGCAATCAGCACGTAGATGGCGCTGTGATCGAGTATTCGAAACATCTTTCGCGTCTTACCTTCTTTTAAGCCAAACGCATGGCATAAAGTTGACATTATATACAGAAAAAACACACTAGCTCCAAAAATGACTGCGCCTGTTATGTCAATACCTTTTCCATTTTTAACGCTCGTTACAATTAATAAAATCAATGCCGCGATACTTAATACTGCTCCAAAGCCATGTGTTATTGCATTTGCAATTTCTTCTCCACGTGAAAGTTTTATTCTTTTCATAATTACCTTTCGTATTAAGCTTTTTCCATATAAGGTTTCTTCTTAGGTACTAAACTTTTTGCACTTAGGAAAACCATTGTATTTCATAGAATTTAATTTCAGTGTTAAAAAGAATAAAAGCAACCCAAGTGTTATTGCCTCAAACAGTTTAAAATGACTACTTTAATATCAGATTAACTACTACTTCATGCACAGCACCATCATTGACAAGATGAATTGAGTTCCCTTGAATCTCTTCATCGTCTAAAACAATCTTTGGCATGCCATCTCCAGTTCCCGACTTCAGGAATACTTTTATCATAAATATCGTGTTGAGATATCGATAATTTATACTATATTTCCGCCATTGTTTCGGGACACAAGGTTGAATGGTTAATTTGTCTCCGTTTTTTTGAAACCCCAGCAAATCCTCAAGCCCAGTTTTATATACCCAACTCGCAGAGCCTGTGTACCACGACCATCCGCCTCGTCCCGAATTTGGAAATTCCGAATACACATCCGCCGCCATCACATAGGGTTCCAATTTATAGACATCGCACGCTTCTTTGTCTCGGGTGTGGTTGATTGGATTAATCAGGTCAAAACACTGCCATGCTTTTTTACCCTCCCCAAGTTTTGCCCATGCCATAATGGCCCAAGCCGCTGCATGTGTATATTGTCCCCCGTTTTCACGAACCCCCGGAAGGTATCCTCTGATATAACCCGGATCTGACTCTGCACAATCAAACGGGGGCATAAGCAGCTTTATGATTTTATTTTTTTCATCAACAAGATACTTTTCAAAGGAATCCATTGCTTTGTGCATTTTTTCTTTATCTGCTGCCCCGGATATCACCGACCAGCTCTGTGCAATGGAGTCAATCCTACACTCAGTATTCGCTTTTGAGCCAAGTGGCTTTCCATCATCAAAATACGCTCTTTTATACCACTCTCCATCCCAAGCATTTTCCTGGATTGCTTCGGATATTTCTCTTGAAATTGTCATATATTCTTCAGCAACTTTAGAGTCTCCGTGTTTAATGCAGATATGTGCAAAATCCTTTAACACTGCACATAAGAACCATCCAAGCCATACGCTTTCACCAAGACCGCCGACGCCTACGTTGTTCATGCCGTCATTCCAGTCTCCTGAACCCATCAGCGGAAGACCGTGTTGTCCAAACTTCAAAGCCTTTTTTATCGCCCTTGTGCAATGTTCAAAAAGCGCAGCGGTATCCCCAGATATTTTTGGTCTTGCATATCGTTCCGTTTCGTCATCTTTCAGCGTATCCTCTTCCAGAAAAGCCAATTGTGTTTCAAGTATCGTTTCATCTCCCGTCGCTTTTACGTAGGCCGCCGTGACATAAGGCAGCCATAACAGGTCGTCAGTATATCTCGTTCGTGTGCCTCTTCCCCAAGGCTCATGCCACCAGTGCTGGACATCCCCTTCTTTAAACTGATGGCTTGCGTGAAGCAATATTTGTTTGCGGACAATTTCAGGCCATGTATGGACAAGCGCCAAACAATCCTGAAGCTGGTCTCGAAAGCCAAACGCGCCGCCCGACTGGTAAGAGGAAGACCTTGCCCAAAGCCTGCAAGTAATGATCTGATATTCCAGCCACCCATTCATCATCATATTAAATGAATTTGAGGGCGTTTGTACTTGTGCGACTGAAAGCTTATCTTTCCAAAATACTTTCACTTCTTCTAAAGCTCGCTTCGTCCGTGATACATCTATGTATTTTTCAGCAGTTGCTTTGGCTTTAGATTCATTTTCACTCACACCGAGCAAAAATACAATTTCTAAGTTTTCATTTTTCGTTAACGTAGCATTTACCTGGATAACCGCGCATGGATCTAATCCCGAACCAAACATATTTGGCATTTTTTCATATTTCAACGCGTCCGGCGAAGCTATACCTCCTCCTCCGAAAAACGCTTTTCGGTCTGCCATCATATCCCGCTCATTTATCGATACATCCAAAAAGCCTACCTGCCCAGAATACTCCTCGTTATAGGAATTTTCCATCAACAACAAGCCCGATTCACTCCGCCGCGTTTTTATATGCATGGCTGTCATTTGATCGCTGACACCCAATACCGGCCTTATATAATATGTTAAGGCAATGCTTCGCGTTTGATTGGATTCATTCTTAATAGTCAACAGACTGATTTTTACAGTATCTTCAAGCGGAACAAATTGAATAAGGTTCTGGCTTATCCCATGGCTCTCATGCGCAAAAATCGAATATCCAAATCCGTGTCTGATTTCATACGGCTCAACTTCTCTGATGGGTAATGCTGAAACGGTCCAAATTTCACCAGTATCGTTGTCACTTATGTATAGTATCTCGCCCGGGTTGTCGGATACTATATCGTTATTCCACGGCGTCAATTTATTTTCCCTGCTGTTTCCACACCATGTACAGGCCGAACCCGATTCGGATATCAGAAATCCAAACTCAGGATTCGCAATCACATTCGTCCACGGGGCCGGAGTGTTTTCGTTTCCTTTCAACCGGATGACATACTCTGTACCATCCTGGCTAAATCCACCCAGCCCGTTAAAGAAGTAAAGTCCTGCGGTCCCGAGGTCGAATTTTATATCGTGCTTCCTTGTTTTACCTGTAAATCGCCTAGCCTTAGGCTCCCGGTGTTCTTGCTTCACTGCCATCTGTTCCTTCATTGTTTCCCCATTATCTTCTAAAATAATCCGTGCAGCAGCGTAAAGCAAATAAATATCCTTTTGCGGTATTTCATTTGCATTCACTACAAAAGATTTGCTTCCTACGTGCTTTTGCTCAACTTCAACATTCGAAACAAAGTCATGAAATATCTGATTATAACTGGTTTCCATATTTGCGATAATAACGAGGTCTACAGCCAGTCGCTTACGTAACCAGTACTCATGGGCTTTCATTGCCTCGTATACTAAAGTAATATCTTCCGTATTATTAATAACAACCAGAACAATCGGCAAATCTCCGGAAATACCGTATGCCCAAAGTCTTGACTGACCCTGTGTGTTTTTTGATACCATCTCCTGATGCAGTTTTTTTAATGGACTAATAAACAGTATATGCGATATCATTTCTTCATATACTGCTATTTCATTTACCGTTATATTGAAATGCTTGGCTTCCACCTGGCTCCGAACCTTAGCGAGATAAAATGCAATATCAATTGATTCAGGAGTTGCGTACTTTCTAACAAGCTTCAGCAGCAATTCGCGTTCATTACCTACCGCTATAACAAAAGATATTTCCTCTGTTTCACCGGGGAGTAAGGAAACACTGACCCTAAGACTCATCACCGGATCCAGCACCGGACCAACCGAATTAGAGAGCGGATTACGCTGAGCTCCTGCGATATCTGCAATACTTCTGCCTCGCCCAATGAATTTCATCCTGTTAGTTTCAAACTGCACGTTTTCAGGCTGCTCATCATCCACAATGACCGCATTTGCCATCATCCATGTTTTCTCGTTGTTTGCTTTCGTTCGTCTACCTGCGATGATACAATTATTTTCTTCTAAATGCTCAGTTTTTATAAAGAGATTACTAAAAGCCGGATGTGCAATGTCCTGTGAAAGTGTTGCCAAAACAACCTCAAGGTAACTCGTAATCTCAATGGTTGCTGTCTTATCGCCGAAGTTTTTTAGTGTTAGCCGCCTAATCTCTACATTATCGTCGGCTGCCACCACGATTTCAGTCAACGTTTCGATCTTCCCATCAACTCTTTTAAACTTCACTTTATCAGGTGTGAAGGTCACATTATACTTCTTTGGCAACTTATTATAGAGCGCGTATGTGCTGGTCCAGGTTTCATTTGTTTCCATATGTCTTAGAAAGAAAAATACCCCGTACCCATCAAGCGTACTGTCTTCCCGCCATCTCGTTATCGCAATTTCGTTGTTCTTGCTGAATCCGGTTCCTCTGTCAGTCAGGAAAACCGAATAATCTCCATTGGTTAAGATATGTGATTTGGGGAATTGCTGATCAGGTTCATGATATTTCTGTATAAATTCTTTTTTCCCCGCATCCACGTCATTTATTGGTACAACTTTTTCTCTGTTTTTCTTTAGAAAAACAACATTACTGGGCACTTTTTCCTGAAGAAGTAACCGAGCGGATATTACTTCCGGATCTGAATGGAAACGATTTTGCATTATATTATTATTCAGAAAGTTATTAATTGCGAGCAAGCTCATACCCTGATGATGCGCCATAAAGCTTTTCACAATCGCAATTTTACGGTTTGCAGTCCTTTTTTGTGTATAGTCGATAGCTTCAAAAAAACCATACTTGCCTTCCATACCTTCCGCTTTCAGCCGCACTAAATTTTTTAATGCCTCTTCCGGATCAACCATCAGTGCAAGGAAAGTCGCATAAGGCGCCGCAACGGCATCATCAATAAGTCCTCTCTTTAACCCTAGCCAAGGCACCCCTATTGCCTTATATTTATAATTAAGGTTATTTTCTTTTGCATAATAACCGGATTCTGATGCACCCCATGGTATCCCTCTTATTGCGCCGTATTTTTTCTGATTCTGTACCGCAAAAACATACGTCTCATCTAATAATGTGTTTTTGTAACTCTTCATAATAAGGAGCGGCATCAGATATTCAAACATCGTTCCCGTCCACGAAACCAGTCCTTTGTACCCATCCATTACCGTCAGCGTTCTCCCCATTCTAAACCAGTGAGAGGCAGGTATCTCGCCTCGTGCAATTGCGATAAAACTGGTCTGACGTGCTTCCGATGCCAGAAGATCATAATATGAATGGGACAGCTGTTTCTCTTTTATACTATAGCCAATCGAAAAGAGCTGTTTTTTTCTGTCATATAAATGGATGAAACTTGTCGCTTCTGATAATACCCTTAATCTTTTTATCAGCTCATTCAGCTTAAGTATCAACGCTTGCGCCTTATCACGCGATTGCCTGCAGCCGTCTTTTGTCTTATCCAGCCATATAGCATCGCTTTTTTCACTGCTGTCATTAAGTGCCTCAAGCAGATCCAGACACTTTTGGTAAACTGTCGGAATATCCTTTAAATAAGGAAGTTCTTTACAGCCTGCTTTGAAATCACTTAGAATTTCCATTTGCCCGGACGACAGTTTTTCTTCTAACGTCTGTGGTAAAGATATCAGCATATCCGTTAAAGGTATCAACAAAGATGTTTCGGTTTTATATAGCTCAAACATTCGTTCAATTTTATTGCGCCAAGGTGAGTCCTTAAAATCAGCTAAAAGCACATCTGACGATAGTTTTTCTAATAACTCACGCCACATGTCAAAGTTGAATTTTTGGCGTATCACCCGGTTGACATCGTCGATACCCGTAATTGTTTCCAATCCTTCTTCTTTGGCACAAATAAGCGTATCTAATATCCCGCGCATATTCCTATTATCCACAATTGGCTGGTTCAGATAGGCTTTCAGCCCTTGTTCTAGCGTTATAAGGTAGCATACCAAATTACCACTATCCACCGTGGAAACATAGTATGGCTTCAAGGGTTTTAATGTTTTGGTGTCATACCAGTTATATAGATGACCATTCCATTTTTGTAATTTCTCTATGGTTGTTATGGCGTTATCGATGGTCTCCGCCATTTCATAATTTCCGATATACCCCATATCCCGTGCCGTCAGCGTTGATAACATCCCTAGCCCGATGTTGGTTGGTGATGTTCTTGCCGCAACCCCTTTATATGGATCTATCTGGTAATTATCAGGTGCCAGATAATTGTTTTCTTTGCCAGCGAACTCTTCAAAATATCGCCATGTATGTCTTGCAATTCTGCCTAAATCAATCGAAATTTTATCAATTTTTTTAATTCCTTTTTTCTTCTGCTCCAGACTGATATGGTGCGCAAGATAGGGAGACAGTATCCAGACAGCCAGAAGAAATACGCTTACCATAACCAGCTCCGGGTTAAAAACAATCACAATTAGAACGGTTGCGACTGCCAGCCAAACGGACATATGCATATTCAGATAATAACCCCATAACGAGTCGTTTTGACTTGCATCCGAATCGAATGAAGTTGTCCAATCCAACAAATTTCTCTTTGAAAATAAAACCCGCCAAAGCGTAACTGATACCGCTTTGATCATCAAATATGCCTGATACGGCAATAAAATCAAAGTCAATCCCGCCTGATATAACAAGGCCTTTAATCCATTAATAATAGGTATATAGCTTTTAATTTTTTCTCTAAATAAATTACCGGACATCAAATAGTTCATCGTTGAAGACATAAGCGGAAACAGCAGCGCCCCAAACGCATATCCCAACCAAAGAAGCGGATTGCCAGGGAGTATGCTTATCCCCAAGACAATCAAGACCATAAGAGCCGGTGCAACAAGGCTTCTTCTTAGATTATCGAATATCTTCCACTTTGATAGAAAGGAAAGCGGGTTTTTTATCATGCCTTCCCCGCCGGGTATCTTATTAAAAAGAAAGGGTAGAAGCTGCCAATCCCCTCTTACCCAGCGATAAAGCCTTTCGGAAAAAGAGTTATATTTTGTCGGATAGGACTCCACAACTTTAAGATTAGTCACCAGCGCTGCTCTGACATAGGAACCTTCATAGAGATCGTGGCTCAATATCTTATTTTCAGGGATCGCATGTTTCAAAACCTGCTGGAAAACTTCTAAATCATAAATCCCCTTACCGGTATATATGCCTTCTCCAAACATGTCTTGGTATACATCCGAAATAGCACTGGCGTAAGGATCTATACCAACCTGTCCCGTATATATTTTTGAAAAGGTGGATCTGCCAGAATTTTCGCTGTCAAAATCAACCCTTGGCTGCATAAGCCCATATCCGTCAACAACAATTCCTCTCTTAGGATCGATGATGGGGTTATTTAGAGGGTGAGCCATTGTGGCTATCATTGTTTTTGCCATTCCCATGGGTAAAATTGTATCTGCATCCAATGTAATTACATATTTTATTTTTGGAAAATCAAATTTGCTGTTCGAGCGGTATTTAAAACTGGTTCCTTTGCTCCCCAAAACAAGGTCATTGAATTCCATCAGTGCTCCGCGTTTTCTTTCCCACCCAATCCATTTTTTATTTTTAGGATTGTATTGGCTTGAGCGGTGAAAGAAATAAAAGGTTTCCACACCATCTTTCATGTACTTCTCGTTCAGAGCTTTTATACCCTGCATTGCCGAATCTATCAGCGTTAAATCTTCCGGTATCTCAACCTCAGAATCTTTAAATGCGCCAGCAAGTGCGAAAAATAGATTTTTATCTCTGTTAGATAGATATTGCGCTTCTATATTGATCATGAGAGCCTGAAGGCTTTCTTGATTCGACAGTAAAGCCACAATAACAATCATTGTACTCATAGTTTCAGGAATACCGTCTTTTAATTCCAATGCAGGAAATACTGCCGGTTTTAGGGTCTTTGCGGCCACCCAATTCACGATGCTGACAGCGATTTCTGAGGAAGGTACCGCCATAACAATAATGACTATTATTATCCAGGCCAGTGGGAGGGCTTGAACTTGATATGCCACATATTGCGTTGCTATAGAGATTAAAAACACCGAAATCAGAAAGATTGATCCAAGATACAGTGATGTTGGATGATTCTGCGCAAATCTTATCAGTATCGACTTCCAGATTGTCTTTGCTTTTAGCGCTTTTCGTAAATCATCTATGCCTTTACCAACTAAATAGTATCCGACATGCCAAGTACGTGTGTTTTCTGTATTTTGTATGCTATAGGCGCATTTTGCCAGCTCCACAGCCTTGGAAGCAATAATATCTTCTTCTATATTATAAATTGCGGAAAGCTCTTCTATTTTTACTTTGTAAGCATTTCGGGTAGCAATATCCATCAGAGGATATGTCCCATCAGGATCTTTTCTTAAAACCTGGCCCACAACACTAACTATTTCAAATAAATCGGACCAGTCAAGCGTAGTAAAATATCTAAGGCTAGTAATACAATTCGCTGTAGAAACAGTCATCGCGGATTGTACGTTCAACTCTCGATGTGATATTGAATCAATGTTTTTATCATGTTTATCCGTCAATTCGTTAATGAATTGATGGATTTCTTTCTGGCTGTAATTCGATGTGCGTAATCGATATGACAAGTGTTCAATAAATGAATGATAATGCTTGCCTTCCTTAATCACATTTCGTAGCAAACGCTTGATACTCTCCGCCGATAGCACTTGCTTGGAAAGCAGCTTTTCGACAAAATCATCTGCTTTATTCCATTGAATTTGTGTGTCCTTAACCTTTTCACAAATTCCTCTGATTTTTTCCAACAGCGCTAGCTTCATAACGACAGGCAGTGACCAAATTTCTCTATCATAAATTTTATTGTGACTTTGGTAAGCATCGAGAAATCGAATTAGTTTTTCATCATCCATTTTTCCATCAGAAAGTTCTGATAAATCAATAACTAGGGCGAGTATTCGTGTGTGCCCTCGGTGTTCTCCACTTCCTAATATCGGCAGCCGAAAATAGGACTTTCTGGATAGTTCGCTACGTAAAAGTTTTGTCTGCTCTTCAATCAGATAAAAGTTATCCAATATCCATTCTGCGGAGGGCGGCAACTCATGATTATTTTCTATACTGTAATTCAAGCATTCATATGTCGAAAGTATAGTCTTATAGTTATCATCCAAGCGATTCATTGGCCATCTGGGAATTCTTTTTTCTACGGAACCAGAATGTTGGGATGCAATTTCAATAATGTGTTTTTCGATTTTTTCATAGGGAACCGGACGCCGTTTTGACTTTATAGCATTGCGACCAGTATTTGCCCTGAGCAGAACAATCCAGAGCATGACAATAAATAGGGTAATGCCAGCAATTTCAATCAATATTAACATGTATTCTCCTAAAATTAATGGGTGAGAATCAAAAAAAGAAATGGTTTTGTTTCATCTCTAAATTTTGATAAATATTTTGCTTTTCAGCATTTCAGATCCCTTGTCAAAGAAGACGAAGTCTTTTGACGTGAGTTATTTTGAAAAGATAGAATGTGGTTTCGTCTTATATTTCCATGTCAAAACACAAATACACATAATTATTATATCACATCTATACACTTATATATAGGCGCGTAAAACCAAGCTATTGCATATTCATGGCAGAATTATTTGACGTCATCTGCGCCTTTGAACTTATTTCTTCTTATTGTGAATTTTTTACATTTCATAATACATCTTTATTGCTATGCCGCAACAAATCCACTACATTTGGTATTCTTTTTTTTGCTTCATATCACGCTGAATCCCCGCTCAAAATCCAATCCCTTCCAATGTCCACGGGATCTAAATATTTCTCCAGATTTTTCGGAATCTCACCCAAATATTCTTCACGGCTAATCATCTCGCCGTATTCCCTTTCGTTCGTCACGTCCTCGTAGATTGCGTATGCATAGATTGATGATACTGGCCAAACTACTGCACCCCTCATAGTCAATCATCGCCTCAAGCTTCTCGACCTCAGAGGCGTCCGACTCCTTCAGCCGAAGCGCCAGAAAGTTGATTTCCTTGATGTTGGAATATTCGCCGATCGTCTTATAAACACCGCTTATATCACAGTCAACGTCCGAAATGAAATACTCTTCATATTGGGAGTTGTCGATGCCGATGCGCTCAAGCACCTGCGCAAACTCGTTTGATTTCATGGGCAGTCTCACCCATTCCCCGACAAGCTCGCCTTCGTTATACTTCCCCAGATTCGTTAAATAAATATCCAGCATACACCTGCTCCTTTACTTATCGTTCATTTTCAGATACATGTCCCAGACACAGTTTGGTCTTTCCGTCTCCATCGGTCTTATCGGCCTGCTCGGGCAAAGCGCATACGGACAGCCAAGACAGCAGTCACCGTTGCGTTTATACGGCGATCTGTCCGATACCCTTAAGTTTATCTTCCCCGTCGCGCCCACTCGTTTAATTAATACTTCGCCCATGTTCATGTCCTCATCTGAAGTAAGATAATAAAGAGAATGAAGATAAACAGCTCAAAGCACACGATCAGGCAGGCCAGCACAATCATAAATATATTCATAATCTCTCCTTTTTATCATAGAAAAAGGACATCCGAAGATGCCCTGAAGTGACTTAATACTATTTAGTTGTTTATCCTATCTGTCTAAATCCAAATCCTGCTGATGCTCAAAATAGTAAGACAGCGCTTCGATAATCGTTTTCTCAAACTCCTTGGGTGTTACCGTTTTCGGGAAGAAGTCCTGCACCTTCTTATACGGCACCTTAAACGATGAGACCGTATTTCTGGTCTTTGCCGTCATGATCTGGTCGATTTGCTCAAAGGTCAGCGGCTTGGTTTGGGACATGTTTTTCAGCATCGATGCCTGCTTCATCGGAACACCGAAGTTCTCTTCACGAGTCAAAACGTCCACCAAAAAGCCCTGCTCTTTCTTCGACAGGTAAGACAATTCAACCGCAGGGATAAAAGCCAACTTTCGCTCATCCACCTTTTCAAGGAGTTGATTGTTAAGGTTGGTTAAGCGGATATACCTCCGAACAGTATCCCCGCTCTCAGTACTATTCGCTCCTAGCTCATCAGCAGATTCCGACTTCCACGCAAGTTGCGTGGAAGTTAAATCTCTGCGCTTTCCCTGTGCCTTAATCGCTTCCAGCTTGTATTTATACGCGAATGCTTTTTCACTGGGCAAAATGTTTTACCGCTGTTCAAGGTTGGAGTCCACCATCAAAATCGTGGCAACCTCGTCATCCAGCTCTTTGACGGTGCTAGGGATTTCGTCCAGCCCGGCCAGCCGACTGGCCTGCACCCGGTTGTGTCCGGAGATGATTTCATAATCATACTTCTCATCCTTAATCGGGCGAACCAGAATGGGTGTAATAACGCCGTGCTCCCGGATGCTCTCGGAAAGACCTTTTAGCTTCTCTGAACAAGGTACCCGGATCTGAACATTTTTATTGGACAGTTCATATCTAGGTACCTTTTTATGTCCAAACCCCTACTGTTTCCGGCCTTTTCTAAAAAATTTACATTTTTTGTGTCCTGGTCCTCTTCTCACAAACATTCAAATTTTGCTCTACAAAACGCCAAATTCGAGACATCTGAACCCCTTTGTCCAATTCAACTACTCGTTTTGTTCATCAAAATACGCCTGTTCATAGGCGTTTGGCGTCTTATATCGTAATGTGGCATGTGGACGTTTGTTATTATATCGCGCCATATATTCATTAACGCTTTCCTCAAAGTCTCTTACCGAACGATAACGAACCCGATATAGTTCTTCTTTTTTAAGGGATGCAAAAAAAGATTCCATGACAGCATTATGGCATGGTTTACCGGATGGTGAAAAAGATTGCGCAACATTTAATGATAATAATAGATTTCTAAAAGCATAGGCTGCATATTGCACACCCCTGTCACTATGAAAAATTAATTTGCTGTCTGGTTGTCTTTCTTTGTAGGCATTCTTAAATGTCGCCGTAATCAATTGAGTACTATGTCTTTTTGACATCTTATAGCTAATAACTTTTCTGGAATATAGGTCAATAATCACGCATATATGCCGTGTCGTATTAAATAATCGAAAATACGTTACATCGCTTACCCATATTTGGTTCGGTGCCTTTACAGTAAAATTCAGCTTTAACGCATCTGTTTTCTTTTCTAATAAACCCAAGCGCCTGTACTGCCTTTTGGTATCACTTCGAGTACTTTGAAGATTCATGGATTGCATTAACTCTGCAACCATTTCATCGGTCGTGTTAATACCACGTGATTTCAAAACAGCTCTTATCTTTCTGGCTCCATAAATCTGATTGCTTTCTTCAAACACTTCGCGAATTGATTTGCTTAAGTTTTCTCTGCGCACCCTAAAACTATTTTTATCCTTTTTATTGCGTAGGATATGGTTATAAAATGTTCCTCTTGAGACATCCAATGAATCGCATAAGACGTGAACGCTGTATTGCCCATATAACTTTTCTAATTCACTCAATTTGGTTTGAAGCGGCGAAGATAGGGAACAATCCACAGTTTGAAGCACTTCAATCATGCTTTCAAGTCGGTCTATACGCTGTTTCTGTCTTGTATAATTTGCAACATTAACCTCATTTCCTAATGCCGCCCCGACTGTCCTGTAAGGTTTAACCCAAGTGTAGAATGTACTACGGGGCACGCCAGTCTGGATGCATATATTAGAAGCGGATTCCCCATCATAATACCGCTTTACTAATCCGTGTTTTTGCTCCTCTGAATAAGTTGTTTTCATATAAAAAACCTCCAGATATTTTTTAGAGGTTTAATATATCAAATACGCTCAACTGCACTGCTTAATAACTGCTTTTTTCGTTCGACCCTTTCTTACATTTTACATGCGTCGTTAACATTCACATCAGCTGATAATTTCCACCTCCGGAATATGGTCATAAAAGAGGGGAAACGCGTCGTCAGGTGTTACAAGATCTGCTTCACGGCGTGTGTTTTCATTGATCTTTCGCATCGTATATGCTCGCCAATCTTCTCGATTAAGATTAAGTCCAATCCTATTATAAGGCGGCCATGTTCCTTGCTCTGACGTCAAATAAAAACCATAATTGCAGGAATCATATCCCCAAACATTAAATCCATTATCTGCAAAGAAATCCGGATTCGAAAAATCATAGTCTTGCGAACAAAACATTTGGCATGTATATATATCATAATGCACAGCAACCAGCTGTGCGGTTTCCCTAATTGCGTCTTCGTTATTAAAGACACCGACAAGCAAATGATATAATAATGAAGTTGCCGGTGTTCCAAAGCGTTCAATCAAACCAGAGAATTCACTAAATTCAGGATAAAGCGGCTCTGCTGATGCTTTGATCATCTCGCCTGTTTTCACATTATACATAGGCGCATACGCTGTATCAGATGTTTGTATCTGCAGGAAATTATAGGTATGCAGCCAAATCTCATAATATAACGTTTGAATCATATAGTAATTATATATTTCAGCATACTCCGCCTCACACTGTCGAATATATTTTTCCTGCCTTTCACTATATACGCCGTCTTCACCGCTTGTCAATTTCTTGGCACTAGCACCTTCGGTGCGGTCATATTTTAGGGCAGAGAAAGGTCCCAAGCCATTATCAATAACCCCAAATCTATCAGTAGCCACAGAATCGAAGCCCACGGCAAAAAAGGTATCGTTAATATTAAACGTTTCAGACGGATACAGCGCATAGGTGTTGCCATTATCCGCAAAAACAACCGTTAATTGTGAGGCAGGTAACCGTGTTTCTGCCTGAAGTTGTGCTTCATATATTAGTCTTAGAGAATTGACATATCCTTCGAGCAGCATGGCTAACCCAAATGGCTCTTCCAAACGACTCCGATCGTTGGAATACTCAACAAAAACATCATACAAATTATTTGTCATCGCAAAATCTGATAGTTTGAGATTCATTGTTCCGTCTTCGCTTACGCCATAAGGTGCATAATAAAGTGTATCCCCGACCCGAACAAGTTCATTTGCGATAATGGCATTCATCATAAAATCAATTTGATTATTTGATAAGCCCTTTTGTTCACCTGTCGGAAGCATCATCGTCAGGATTGGTAGTACTGCGCTTTTACGATCGGTCGCTACAAGTTTCCCTTGTTCAATATCATAAATACCATAAAACTGACCCGTTTCGTCGATCATATTTTCTAAAACAAAATTAATTACCGCGAGTCGGTCGCTTTGCCATTTTTCTCTATCTTGGTTGCAATTCCCATTCAGATAATCATAAGTTGTCAATGTTTTGAGCGCGGCCACAAGACCTTCAGGAATTACCGCATATTTACCCTGTATCTCATCCGCATATTCATCAAGGTCATATAACGGAGCCGGCATACTAATTGAGCCGTCATCATTGATAACATGCCCCGCTGCCATCACTTCATTGGACCAAAAGATCCCGCCAAATGCTTCAGACGTGTCCGTGCTTTCATATGAAGCCTGCTCTTCCTCTGCTGATTGTTGAACTAAAAGCGAAGGCATAACGGCCTCGCGCATCAAATTGCGCTTTGGCAGTTCCACAGTCTCAGAAAGCTCCTCAACCGTATCCGTGTTCAGCTCTTCCGATCCCCAAGCGTTTATTGAAAGATTCGCAAATGTCGTTCCCGGCAAAAACTGCAGCGTTAAATCTTTCGCTGCATATTTAAACTCTGAATATGGAATAGTGATGGTAATGTGTTTTCCTTCTTGTTGCGCATATTTTTCTAAATTCTCTCCATACTCAGGTGTTTCAAGCATCCCTTCACGGTCTGTGTCTTTTCTTGCGCCGCCCTCATTGTCCCTATCGTTAATATTTACCCAGAACGGATTGAGTGGTATTAATTGAAAATGGTGAAGGGTAATATAATATCCTCTTTCGTAGCCAAAATAGCCTGGATGAAGCGGGTGAATGGTCTCCAGCATGTCAAATTCAATAACGATTTCCGAAATTCTGTCTTCGTTACTTCCGTTAACATACCAAGTGTAGGTTGGCATATTTGGGCGATCAATCTGTAAACTGTAAATTTTATCCGGGTTAAACTCAACATAATAAGCATCATCTTCAGGAGAAACCAATGACTCAATCGGTGTTTCCATCTCTGTAACAAATCCCGGTGTTTCTTCAGCGCTTACGTGTTTCAAAAACTGCGCATGATCAGACACCACCGCGGGCATCTTCACGCGATTAATTGACGGAACTGGTGTGGGCTCAGGGGTGGGCGCAGGGTTAGAAACAATCTCTTGCTCATAATTTTGATTGTTTTCCAAATATGCATTAATGTCAAGACTTGCTGAATCATTTGAATGATTGAACGCATACATTTTCAATGAAGCAATACCAAAATTGATATCTACAGGCGCTTCCATAATAACCAGGACTAATCCAAAAGGCTGAGCATTCTGCTTATGTGTTTTATCTATGCCATTGCTTAAATCGTAATTCATATATGCGTGGTTTGCCGCATTATCTTCTTCCCACATGAAAAACGTATAGTTATATGTTTCATCCATTGCAATCAAAACATAGTACCAGGCATCTTCAACATATGAAAACTGACGCGTATCACTGCCGTCATCGCTGCTTAGCCTCTGCCAACCAGAGTTTGTCGACAGCCCGCATTCAAAACTCGATTGCTCCCGTACAAACATATCCACCCATAAATCTTCATATCCCAATGAAAACTGATACTCATTGGGTGCACTGCTTGGTTGAATCTTATATAAATATGCCTGGCTTTGATTCTCAAATAACAATTCATAATCTTCTAAGTCTATAATCGCGCCTGAAAAGGCTTCGCCTGCGTTCATGGATATATTGATATGAGTCTCAGTGACATCAGCAGCTTCGGAAGCATCATCCATGTCTCGTGTGATACTATCCAATAATTCCTGCCCTTCAAGCTCTACAACCATTTCGGGTGAATTCAGCACAAGACCGACGATCTTATCAATCTCTTGATTGTTGGATATGTCTAAACCTGTATTCGCTGCTTCATCAGCTTTTATACAGCTCACAAAAGAAAACAAAAATATACATAAGAAACTTAATAAAACAACATATACTATCCTTTTCATACGTTTATCCTTTCACATGAATGCAGCATGCGTGGTTGTCGCATCATCCTTCGGGTGCATCTGCACAAAGAAAAGGCTAATAATACGATCCGAATATTTTTTCATAGCCTTCACCTGTCAGTATCGTTATTTCACGAATAAAAAATATATTCTTTTATTCTTTACACTCAAGAACGTATATCCTTTGCACCTTCAGGCATTCCGCAAACCCATCGCTCTTGAATAAGCAACCCACAATTAGATTTAGACAAAACAATCAATCGCTCACGGGTTCACTCAAGCTTTACTGGACATGCTGTACCAGAATAATCGCGTTCATTCGCGTTGAAACACTCATTTGCGTTGTGCGTCCAGCCACTCCTCAAGGTGCTCTTTTTGCTTTTTCAAAAATCTATCCCTATTAATGACACTGTCAACCATTACGTTTATTTCTGAACTCGGATCATAAAGATAATTCTCGCAAAAAGAATATATCTTTTCTTTTTCCTCCAATTCAGAAGCAGAAAGAGCGCTGCCGTTTTTATATAGTATTTGAAACCTATCTGCTAGATATCTCATCAATAATACTCTTTGCTCAGACCAGTGTTGTAATCGGAGATTATCCTCGTCAGAAATTTTAAAAGAGGGATCCAAAGAATACTCCCGAACATCCGGACGTTCTTTTGTTAACTCAGAAAAAGCGCTGCATAGAATATCCGTCATATCAACTCCCTTATGTTTCTGAATACGCTCCTTAATATACCCCTTAGGTCTTCCAATACCATTATACGCTCCCGTTTCCCATATATCGTCACCTTTTGTATAATACTCCATCCTTGTATGCTTTAAAGTATCAAATCTCAAATCTAAATGTTTTAACGCCTGTACAAAATAACTGCTTATAGGCTGAGTTATGCGTTCGTCATCGAAATTCGCCAATGCCTTTTCTGCTGCACTTCCGCTAACGCTGTTTAAACGGTCGATATAAAAAGGGATCATCTCTACAATATTTTGTTTGCTAAGCTTCTCAATTGCAATAGCAGCTATATCCGACTCATAATCACCTTTTATGATTTGCTTTAGGATATCAATCCCTTCTTCACCCTCGCTTTCCGCAATATTCCTAACTGCTATTTGACGAACTTCCTGGTCTTCATCCTTTAAAACCTTATCCAGAATATCGGGGGCAAACGAGGTTATATTCTTTCCAATCGCTTCCACTGCTCGTAGTCGAACATATGGATACTTGCAATCAATTGCTTGTTCTAACGTTTGTCTTGACGTATCTTTTTCGAATAACCCATCCATAACTAAGAGGAGCTCACGCTCTTCTTTACCCAATATGTTCCCAAGTTCAAGGCTCAAAATCATTCTTCTGATCTTACTCTTCGTTTCTAGTAATTCAATTGTTTTAAGCTCAATATCTTTTGAATTATCGTTGAGAAGCTCTAATACTGCTTCAGCTAATTGTCCGCTCTTCTCTTCTTCATATGATTTTATTTTAATCAATTCGATTGTCGCTAATCTAACGCGCTGTGAATTATCTTTAAGCAGCTGCAAGAGTCCGCCAACCAATAATTCGCCGTTTTGTTCTTCATTTGATTTATCTTTAAGCAGCTGCAGTATTGCGTCAACGACTAATTCGCCATATTGTTCTTCATATGGTTTTATCTTTAATAATTCTACTATCTTTAATTTTATGCTATTTGAGCCCTCTTTAAGAAGATTCAATAAGGCTTCAACTATCAGCACGTTTTTGTGTTCTTCATATGATTTCTTTTTAAGCAGGTCTATTGTCTCTTCTTTAACAACCTCCCAATCGTCATTAAGCAGCGATATGATTAGTTCAGCGTGAATTTTATTGTAATGATGGTCAATAAATCTTATTATGGATAGTTTTTTGTTTTTCAAGGTATTATCAAGGTGTTTGGCTATCGACTTGCTAACCTTCTCCTCATCCATCCGAGCTAGCAAATCAAATATTTTATTCGCCTTATCCGATAAAATATCGTCTCTTCCCACTGCTTCAATCAGTGTTTCAATCGATTTTTCGTTCGATGACTTTAGTAAAACGCTTTCCGCAATTTTGTATGCAGGAAGCTGGTCTTTTGAAGAAAGCTTCACGACAATTTCGCCTGCCCTGCTTTCATCACGTTCTAACAATGACTTCACTGCCGAGTTGCATACAAATTCATTATTATCATTTATTAACACGCTAAGCTCCTGCACCGATGAAGTATTGATCAGATTAAGGATTGCTGCCTTAGCCTTTTCGCCAACAGTTTTATCCTTCGCTATTTTTAATAACGATTTTATTGCATCATTATCATTACGCGCAACGGCTGCTTCAATCGCTGATACTTTGGTTTCAATGCCAATTCCCTTAAGTATTTCTATTGTTTTACCGCCTTTTAAACCAGAAATGTTATCAAGGATAATACGATTGGCCTCGTCATTATGTAATTTTGTAGTATCAACAAGCGCTCGATAGTTTCCGTCAATAATATGTTTCTTTATTTTTTTTCTTACTCTTTTCATAGAGACAGGTGCGAATTTTCTAAAAAGCGCATATACGATAGCCATCACTGCATAAAAAATCAATATCCAGTACGAGATATTTTGTTTTAAAAACAAGGTGACTAAATAAGCAGCGATAAAGCCAACCGTTACATTTGTAACATCCTCCATATCCGGTCTTTTCTCATTTATAATAGTGGAAAGTGCAAAAATAACAACTAAAATGATGCCATATATAAGCCTGTGAAAAAAAGTCTCAGAAAACCATAAAAAAATACCCATTGAAGATAAAAATTCCATATGAACCTCCTGCAATTATGATTTTTTGCCATAGCCTGCCTGTTAATGCCCTATATCGCTGATTGGTTGAGCATTTTAAGCAGCTTATTCACGCTGGCTCTCGGTGCCACCCGAACCGCAATCTGCCTGATTTTGTTTGAACCCAGCGGAACACGCTTGGGGATAATAAAAAACGAGAGCAATCGTATTATCATATCATACTCTACCCAGGCAGCTACGTGTACTCGTTCTTCTATGATGTCAATGGTCAGGAACGCTGTGGATGACATGGACAGCGCGCTAAAGCAATACGTATGCTGACTTTCATCCAGCACCTTGCTGAAAGCCGGATTTCCTTTTTGGAATAATGATTTTAATGCCCACGCCTCAATAATTTCCCTTGTTTCTTTCGTGGCGGCAAACTCTATAATCGTCTTGTATCCATTAGGATCTTTTTCTGCTTTTTTATCTCCACTTACATTGTATGCCCTGAAACACAATAAGCCCGCAACTATCATGCCAAGGGGGAGTATAAATGTAAACAGCATATACAATGCGCCGCCGGATAAATTATGTAAGGTAACAATAGCTGAAACAACATGATAAGCGCCAATTATCAGCAATATTATACCTGCCAAGCGTAAACGCTTTCTCGAAATAAATGCCGCAATGAGAGGCAATAAAGAAATGACTATAGTAATTATAATATAAGGCGCTATATTAAATGATCCCACTAGTTTCGCAGCCTGTCTTAATACAGTCACTATTCCTATAATTCCGCTGACTGCCTCAAGTAATCCCACTATAAATGCTATTTTAATCGCCGTTCTTCTTTTACTGTTATTTGATAAATCGCCTATGCTTGATTTGTCTACTGCTTTCATTGTGTATCCTCCGTCATCAATATTATTGTATAAAGCTTGATTAATAGATGGTAAATCCAATTTTACATATTTAGAAACAGTTCCTAGCTATTATTCCGCTACACTTCTCACTGCACTGCTGTGGAACATTAATTCTTTTACATATAATCTGTTAAGCTACATCCTCAGGCTCCTTTGTTTGTAATAATCTAATATGCTATCTGGGAGACAAATATCTGAGCTTTTTTAAGGTCTCTTCACATTGTAAGAACAATAAATCTATTCAAACTTTGACGCCTAAACTTAATTCTTAGATTGCACAATAAATCCCATGTATCATTTTTTCCAAATATATATAATTTATATTATTTAATCCATTATATTGTCTAGGTTTTGTTTCTAAAAGTCAATTGATTTTTACTATGCAAATGTTTAAAAGGGCATCCTATAGATGCCCTAAAAGTGTTTCAATACTATTTAGTTGTTAATCCTATCTGTCTAAATCCAAATCTTGCTGATGCTCAAAGTAGTACGCCAGCGCTTCGATGATCGTTTCCTCAAACTCCCTGGGCGTCACGGTTTTCGGGAAGAAGTCCTGCACCTTTTTATACGGCACTTTAAACGATGAAACCGTATTGCTGGTCTTTGCCGTCATGATCTGATCGATTTGTTCAAAGGTCAGCGATTTGGTTTGGGACATGTTTTTCAGTATCGACGCCTGCTTCATCGGAACCCCGAAGTTCTCTTCACGAGTCAACACGTCCACCAAAAGGCCCTGCTCTTTCTTGGATAGATAGGACAGTTCAACCGCGGGGATAAACGCTAATTTACGTTCATCCACTTTCTCAAGGAGTTGATTGTTCAGATGTGTTAATCGGATATACCTCCGAACGGTATCCCCACTTTCATTAGCTTCTTTCCCAACAACATCATTAGATTGCAACTTCAACGCAACTTGCGTTGAAGTTATGCCTTTTCTGCTGCCCTGTTTCTTAATCGCTTCCAGCTTATACTTATACGCGAAGGCCTTTTCGCTGGGCAGAATGTTTTCCCGCTGCTCAAGGTTAGAATCCACCATCAATATCGTGGCTACCTCATCATCCAATTCCTTGACGGTGCTGGGGATTTCGTCCAGCCCGGCCAGCCGACTCGCCTGCACCCGGTTATGCCCGGAGATGATTTCATACTCGTATTTCTCATCCTCAATCGGCCGGACAAAGATAGGCGTAATCACACCATGCTCCCGGATGCTCTCTGAAAGGCCTTTCAGTTTCTCGTCATCATAGGCCTTAAACGGATGCTTGGAGAAAGGCTTCAGCTTTTCTATCGGCAGGCGCATTGGCTCACCGGTCTGCACCGTCTCGGCTGGTTTATCCTTTTGTGGAAATAACGTATTAGGCACATCAAAGGGATTCGCTCCCGGTTTAAAATTAGCCATGAGCGACGACCTCCTGTGCCAGAGCCTCATACGCCAAAGAAACGGTGGAAGCCGGATCATACTTGAATGCGGAGAGGCCGACAAACGTGGGCTCACTGGCTTTCACCGATTTCGGGATGCTCTGCTTGAATATATTCACATGCTCACCGTAGGACTCATTGATGAAGTTGAAAATGGTTTTGCCCTGCTTTAGCCGCTGATCGTGCATGGTATAAAGAATGCCTTTAAACTCAAGTGTGGGGTTCAAATCCTCTTTGACCATCATGATCGTTTGGGTCAGCAGTTCCAGTCCCTTTGCGCTCAAAAACTCAACCTGCACCGGAATCAGCACACTTGTGCTCGCGGTAAAGGCGTTAATGGTCAGCATGCCAAGCGACGGCATACAATCGATTAGGATATAATCGTAGACGCCCACAAACTGCTTTAGGAATCTCCTCAACAGGGTTTCGCGTGAGGTCGCGTTGATGATGGACGGTTCAATATTGGCCAGCAAGATGGATGACGGCACGATATCGCACCCTTCTACGTTAAGCATATAATCCTTGGGCTCAAGTGTCTGCTGCTTGTTGATGAGTTCCGCGAAGATGTTCGCAATGGTGATGGGAAGGGTATCCGGCTTTTGGATGCCCATGCACATGGTCAGGTTTGCCTGCGGATCCAGGTCTACCAAGAGTACCTTTTTGCCCTGTCTTGCCAGGGCCGTGCCCAGATTGACCGTCGTTGTGGTTTTGCCTACGCCGCCCTTTTGGTTGGCGATGGAAATAATCTGCGTTTGCTTCATAAAGTTTCTCCTTAATTTTAGTTGTCTGTGATGGCCTCACAGTCCGTCAAAACTAAAGATTCTACGTTTTATTTACTTTTTTGGCTTCGCTATAAAATACTCCAGATTCTGAATAGGGTACCTAGATCTGAACATTTTTATTGGACAGTTCATATCTAGGTACCTTTTCTATGTTTAAACCCTTACTGTTTTCGGCCTTTTCTAAATAATTGGCATTTTTTATGTCCAGGTCCTTTTCTCACAAACATTCAAATTTTGCTCTGCAAAACGCCAAATTAGAGACATCTGAACCCCTTTGTCCAATTCGACTACTCGTTTTGTTCATCAAAATACGCCTGTTCATAGGCATTTGGCGTCTGATATCTTAATGTGGCATGTGGACGTTCATTATTATGTCGTCCCATGTATTCATGTATGCTTTCCTCAAAGTCTCGAACAGAGCGGTACCTCACTCGGTATAATTCTTCTTTTTTAAGGGATGCAGTATATAAATATGCACTAATACAAAAAAACCTCCATAGAATTATAGAGGCTAAGTATATATTGTTTCCTAATTTATTATTATTTCAACCTTGAATCATCCCCCATTAAATTAGTCCATGGATGCCGGCAACAGATCTACAGGTAAAAAGACATAAATAATTATCAACACAAAAATCGCAAGTACGATAATCCCGCTAATCTTTGCCGACAGTTTTGCCATCCTATTTTCAGGATTCCTTTTTAGAATAATTCTCCCTATAAGAAAACTAATGATGAAAATAAGAATCGTAAAATATGGACTGATTGAAAAAGGAAGCCATCTGTCCGGCTGCCATGTATCCGAGCACAAAATGATTAAGCCGTCGGCTAATTCATATGAAAGTGTTATAAATCCCAAAATCATGATATAAAAACTAATCATCGTAATCTTTCTGCATAGTATTTCCGAGTTACTTGTTCTTGATTTAAAATCATCTTTACATTCAAATCAATATTATCCTCTATCCGGTCGATAATCATGCTCATTGTTATTTCATCCACCAGTCCAAGCTGGCGTTCGTTTTCAAGCTCCAAACAGCCTTGCCTGCCCAATTTGTTAAAAAACAAATCCCTCAACGGTTAGTCCATAGAAACCGACAGAAGATATCCGACCCACATGGCACCGGCAACGATTAGCACTAGTACCACAAGACCTGCGATTCCGCTTATTTTTGCTACCAGCTTTGCCCTTTTATTTCGAGGATTCTTTTTAAATTCAATTTTGCCAATAATAAAGCTGATAAAAAAAATGCCCACTGAAACAAAGGGATTAATTGAAAAAGGCAGCCAACTATCAAAAGGCGAAATGAAAAAAAATTCAAATAAAGAAAGAAAAAAAGTTATGAACCCCAAAATCATGACATAAAAACTAACCATATTACCTCTTCGTTCAATATCTCCGAGTTGTTTGTTCCTGATTTAATATCATCTCAGTATTCAAATCAATATTATCCTCAATACGGTCGATAATCATACTCATCGTTATTTCATCGACTAAGCCACGCCGTTGGTCGTTTTCAAGCTCCAAATAGCTCAGCCTGCCTAATTCATTTAAAAATAAGTCCATCAATAATTAGTCCATAGATGCTGACAACAGCTCCATTAATAAAAAGACGATAGCAATAATTATAATGAATATCACAAGACCTGCGATTCCGCTGATTTTTGCCGCGAGTTTTGCCCTTGTGTTTTGAGGATTCAGTTTATATTCAACTTTTCCAATAATAAAGCTAGCGATAAAAATTAGTACTATTAGATAGGGACTGATTGCAAAAGGAAGAAAATTATCAGTAGGCCATGTGCTCGAAAATAAATCAATCATAAAATAAATCAATTCGTAAGCGGCTATGATAAATCCAATAATCATGATGCAATAACTAGTCAAGATACAATCTCCTTTTAATGCTTCCGATCTGCCTGCTCCTGATTCAATATCATATCTTTGTTCTGATCAATATTATCCTCAATACAGTTTATAAGCATTTCTATCGTAATTTCATCGACCAGCCCAAGCTGTTGTTCATTTTTAAGTTCTAAATAGCTTTGTCTGCCTAATTCATTAAAGAACAAGTCCATATTGATGTGTTCCCAAACCCGAAAACCTCGATATATATCATTCAGGCTGTCTTGCGGCAATACTTCATGCGCATCGGCCACCTCTTTTGCCACATCATACCCCGCAATTTGCGTCATTAATGCATTCCAAAGCGCATGTCGAAGCGCATTCTGTCTGGTTCCGTCCTCGGTATTGCCATAAACGAAAAGCACTTCATCTGTTGCTTTTTTGCTTGATCTATACAAATCTAATACATAAAAGGCATGATTTGCGCCAGCTATTTTATCTCTTTTAATTGGCATATCATGTGTTGCAAAATAGTCTTCATAGAGCTGGACGGCCGGATCATCATTGCTGACTGCGATTAGCTTGCAATCACAGTTCGGGTGGGTATACGGAACCTCTAAGCGTTTCATCAACATTTTATCATACTGTTGACATATTTCACAGCTTTCACCTTCCGAGTCCCAGATCACCCACCTCGGCAATTCATCATCTTTATATGCATTTCCGTCATCGTCGATTAAATCCTTTTGCGCTTTTTTTCTATACGCAATCACATCCGCCTCGGTTGGCGGGAAAACGATACAATATATCTCTTCATAAGTTTCCAGATTTAACTCTTCTGCAGCGTGTATAAAACCATAATATGTCAATGCTGTTTCTTTAAGCACAGCTGCATTGATATCTATTCCGTTTTCCTTAAACGACTTTTCAATATCGCGTTTATTAATATTAGCCGTTCGTGCATGAATTCTTTTAATTTCCTTTTGCTCTTCTCTGGTGATCCACTGATTATTGTCGTTCATCGTATTCTCCCAAATTTAAAATCACCTTGAGAATACGGGATTTAACTTTCATAATACTTTCATCGTGCTATACCCCGCCAAAACCACCACATATGGTATACTTTTTTGTGCTTCATTTCGGGCCGAACCTCTCCGCCGCGATATAAAGCACCGGCGTATTATGCATAATACGCAATATTCGCTGCCTATTACCAGCGATTAAGCAGCACATTTTTTTGCATGCACCCGTCTTGCCAATAAAACCAAAGCAAACCCGACAGCGCTGATGGCCGTACAGAAAACCAACAGAGCCGATATGCCAAACCGGTCGATAATCATACCATTAAAAAGTGTTCCTAAAACGGTCCCTATGCCGCCTAACGAACAAAGCCCAAAAAAAGCCTGCCCTCTTGTGATTTGATCCGGCTTAACGATTTCATCAACAAAATATAATGTTGAAAAGAAATAAATCCCGCTTGCAAACAAATTGCACAATGCGCTTATAATGATCCAAAAAATATTCGGTGCCAACGCAACAATGATTGTTTTAATAAGAAAGCCAAATATCGAAACGACTACTAAATCTTTGCTTTTATACTTAGCCATCATCTTTTTAGAAAGCATCATTCCGGGCAGCTCGGACAATACGGCAATAAAAAGAATCAAACCCAGATGTGTTGTATGGCCGCCGACATCTTTGATAATGTTAATATAAAATAAAGTATGCGTCTGTCCGAAAAAGATTAATATAGCCGATAAGCATAATAAAACAAAAGTCGGATTATCCCGTATCATGCTCCACGTTGAACTCACTTTCGGTTTTCGCGCTGTCTTTTCCGCGGTTTGGCGATCAATCGTGTTCTGGTACGGCAGAGAAATGGTAGCCAAAATGCCTATTGCGCAAAATGTAATACAAACTGGCGGCAATATCTCTGGTGAATATATCTCAATAAAATATCCCAGCCCAAAGGATGTGAGTGCAAAAAAAAGCGACCCTATTGCCCGCGGTATGCCGAAATTAACATTGAACCCAGCTTTTTTATATCGCAGGAAGAGCGCCGTGGTAAAAGAATAAATGCTGTTTGCGCTTGCGAGCCCAACGGTATAGGTTATCATTAAGAATGCATTGTACCCAGGCCTCAGCATCAAAACTACGTTCGCAGCCATGCATATAAAAAACAATACAGAAATAATGTTTTTTAGCGAGCTGTCCGGTTTTTTGTCTGTAAAATGAGAGATAACGGCTTGAATGATAATTGCGAATAGCGATCCTGCGGCAATCGTTATTCCGACCTGGGTGTTCGTTAATCCTTGAAACTGCAAATAAATCACTGCATACGCAAATATGGGCGCTAAACTTGCCCAAAAAGTTCCCTGCAAAGCGGCAAATCTAATATTAATTCTATTGATTGCCGATTGCGTATTTAATTCTCTTAAATCCATATTATTTCCGTTCTTTGCTATTATGATGTATTACTGACGCTGCTTTTATATTGTTCCAGCTCTGCTTTGCCGGTTGCATTTTAAACGCTATATTCTTTACTGATATAGAGTGCCTGAGTTCTCTGGTGTTCCGTAAACAGTTATTTGCTGTGCGCTCCCGCTTATTTATTGATCAATTCTTCTGCAGAACTGTATCACTATAGGCTACATTTAAGCTTTAAGAAATGGCCTGAAGTAACTTTGTTTACCGGTTATCTTCCATATGATAATATATATTATCTTTTATGTCAATTACAGGGCTGGAACACGAAATATCATTCATTTTCCATGTAATATGTCTATTTTTTTCATTAAATCAGAGTTTTTATTGACTGTTTTTGCTTATTTCCCCTTGTTTATTAGTAGTTTATGCCAATTTGAGAATATTCAATTATCAATTCTAAAACTTTGTTTACCGGTAACATTTTTTCTTGAAATCACGCATATCCTATGGTATAGTTTTTATAACACGGCAAGCTGTGTCCTCTCCACAACAAAGGCATAAGCAGCCAATAGAAAAGGAGGAATTACCGCAAAGCCTGCGGTGCGGCAGTGTGGAGACCTGCCGTAATGCGTCAGGGGGTTTCGCTCTCCCATCGCGAGATGAGTGGTTGAAGGATTTCGCGCTCATCATGGCTGCTCTAAGAAATGGCAACTGTCAAATTAGAAAATATTAAAAAGATTTACCCTTACACTGAAGACCGAAAAAAAGAAAAAAAGAAAAAGGCTTGCAGTGTCAATGAACCTGTCAGCCATCCGCAAATTACCGATAAAGGCATTATCGCCGTGCAGGAATTCAATTTGGATATCGCGGATAAAGAGTTTATCGTTTTGGTCGGTCCCTCCGGCTGCGGCAAGTCCACCACACTGCGCATGATTGCGGGCCTTGAAGAAATAACTGGAGGTGAGCTTTTTATTGACGATCAGTTGGTCAACAGCATGCCGCCGAAAGACCGTGACATAGCAATGGTGTTTCAAAGCTACGCCTTATATCCCCATATGACAGCATATGATAATATGGCTTTTTCACTAAAACTGCGCAAACTCCCAAAAGCTGAAATCGACAGCAAAGTAAGAGAAGCTGCAGAGATTCTTGATATAACAGAATTACTTAACCGTAAACCAAATTCTCTATCCGGCGGCCAGCGGCAGCGTGTTGCGATCGGACGTGCAATCGTGCGCCATCCAAAGGTATTTCTTATGGATGAGCCGCTTTCCAATCTGGATGCAAATTTAAGGAACCAAATGCGTGCAGAGATTATCAAACTGCGCCAGCGCATTAATACGACGTTTATATATGTAACACATGACCAAATAGAAGCCATGACACTTGGTGACCGCATCGTTATATTAAAAGACGGTTTCATCCAGCAGATCGGTACACCCAGCGAAGTGTTCAATCACCCGGCCAATATTTTTGTCGCGAGCTTTATCGGTACCCCGCAGATGAACTTCTTTGATGCAAAGCTTGAAAAAGACGGCAGCGGTTACTGCGTCAGCCTTTATGGGAATAAAATCACACTTCCTTCTGACAAGCAACAAGCGCTTTCCAAAAAAGGTGTACAGCCGCAGACCATCACACTGGGTGTTCGCCCAGAGCATATCACTGCAGGCAAAGGTATTGCATCGAAAGTAGACGTTTGCGAAATGATGGGATCATCCGTCCATCTTCACGTGAATGTTGAAGGCAAGGATGTTGTTATCGTTATCGCTACCGTCGATCTTCCTGCCGATAAGCGTGCAGGCTTTGATTATGGCGATAAGGTTAGCTTTACTTTTTCAGGCGAAATGGTTCATTTGTTTGATAAAGAATGCAATAATCTAATTTAATAAAAAAATTAATCTCAGCCGCTTAACACTCGGATTACTGAGCGGAAATACAGCCTTGCCACACGTCGGTATCAAAAAAAGGTACCGGCGTGTTTTTCTTTCTAGTCGTGTGTATCAATTACCCTGCCTTCAACTTATTCCCGCCGATTGTTTTATTTATGTCCTGCTTCAATATAGTTATAGCATCATCTGCTGTTATTTGGTGCCAATCTTTTTATTGTTGTATTAGAACCTTTCCTGTTTATAAAAATATAACGGGCCGCTTATCATAGCTGCCCGCCATATTTTCATTCTCTATTTTCACAGGATATTCGTTTATCGCTTAATTACTCTGATTCCTTCTTCTGGTCATCTATTATTCTCCGTCTGAAAGCATAAACTTAATCGGACAGAATAAGCGCTATGAATATAAGCGGCTGTGCCATTTCGTTGCGTATTGCATGGGTTTCCCCGTCTCCCGTACGCACAACATCGCCTGTCTGAACCTTGGTTTCTCCGTTATCGTGCGTCACAACGCCTTCGCCCTGAAGGACATAGTAGTACTCTGTTTCTTGATGATGCGTATGTATGGGCATCGCTGTGCCCTTCTCCATTGTTATCTTCGCAAAGCACCTTCCATGCGGGACCTCTTCATTGCGCACTATTTGACATTGTATTAGACTTCCCTGCCCGCCGTTGCTGTCAAGATCAACAGTATGCGTCAGGAGGTCTTCCTGCTTAAATATCATTTGCTGCACCTCCGATTAGTTGCGCCCCCAGATGTCTCTTGCTTCCTCAAGCGGCATACCGTCCTCCACTGCTTTACGCATACCGATTTCCGCCGCTTCAAGCCTCTCCGCCTCTTCAAGCACTTCCATCATAATCTTCCGCGGAACAACAATAACACCTTCCCGGCCGCCCACGATCCAGTCGCCGGGCTCTATGCGCACCTGCTGTGATATGCTTCCCGAAACGCCAATGATCTCGTTGTAATCGGTGTAAATCCATTTTCTATCCGAGGCAATCGGAGTAACGCCGTCTGAAAACACCGTGAAATCCTTGATGTTCAAAATTTCGTCCGGATCCCGTACCGGACCGTCTACGATAACGCCTCTTGCGCCGTGCTCCTTCAGCCCTCTTGATTCAAACTCGCCAAGCTTTGCTGAGAAATTCTCTCCGCCCCCGTCAATAACGAGAACACAGCCCGGATACATATAAGAATTTAATTTTCTATGTCGAAAGTCATGTTTTTTCTTGAACTCCTCATCTGACAGAGGCGCTCTCGGACCGCGCAGCGTTACAGCTGGCCCCGCTATCGTCTCTCCCGGTTCCAGAGACTTGATACGTGCAGAAAGAACCTGATTTGCGTATCCCTTAGCCTCCAAAACGTCATAAGCGTTTGAAACCGTAAGGTTTTCCCACCTCTGGTTTATTTCCAACACCGTACTTGAACCTAAATCCTCAAACATATTTATTCTCCTTGTCTATTTCTGCAGATTGTTAAGCCATATATCAAATATTGATTTCGTATTTACGCACGCTTTGGGCAACACTACATGTAGCAGCCTCCGCCCATGATATAATTCTGTCCTGTAATGTAATCCGACTCACTGGACATCAGAAAGGCTACTAGCCCGGCTGCCTCAAAGGGCTCTCCAAAACGTTCTATAACACCCGTTTTATAGCGTTTCAACGACTCTGGATTGCTATTGTCCAACAGCACTCCGTCTGCAAATGCCCCTAGGCTGATCGCGTTTACATGTATGTTGTATTGTGCAAGCTCTTTTGCCAGTGATTTAGTAAGCCCGAACATGCCGGCTTTTGCGGCAGCATAATCGCCCTTTCCAAGATCCCCAGTACCGCGCAGTCCGTCGATCGAACTGACATTGATGATCTTCCCGCCGCCCGCTTCTATCATGGCGGGTATTACTTCGTGCGCACATGCCATCGCGCCGATCAAATTGACATCAACCACTTTTTTTATTAGATCAAAGTCTTTATCCGCGAACGGAAAATCACCATGACCGTCTCCCGAAGGCCCTCCGGCAAGATTCACGAGTCGGTCGATTTTCCCGAACTGTTCTTTCCCGAGGCGCACGGCCTCGCGAACAGCTTTTATATCTGTAACGTCCGCATTTGCGGCGATCGCTTTGCCGCCGGTTTCACGTATTTTTTTCACCAAATCATCAAGCTTTTTCTGATTGCGCCCTACGCACACCAGAGAGGCGCCTTCTTTCGCAAAATGCGTGCACATCGCGGTTCCTAATACACCATACGCTCCGGTGATAAAAACGACATTGTCTTTAAGTATCATCGTTACCCGCCTCCATTCAGCCTTCTATCCGTTCCAGGCAGAAGAACACCGGCCGAAAACCGTCTGTACAGCATACAAGCACTTTGCCTTGCTCGTTCATCCACCAGTAGTTCCCGCCTTCACAAAGCACATTGATATGGTGCGAAATGTCACAAAATGCATGAGGGCAGAAATTCTCCGGCACGCTTTGCATATCCGTCTCAAACACCTGGCCTACCTTAAACTTTCCGCATTTCGGTGCAATATCCGCCGAACACCCAAGCTTTGAAATATCATCGTGAATCTCATTAATGTCAGATACTTTCACAACGGTGATCTTAACTTTGTTCATGATTCTTTCCCTCTCATTTTATTAAACCTATTTAAAACTCCGGTTTGCCCCGGATTTCTTTGTTTATAATCCCTATGGTCTTGCGCGCTTACACAAGGGCCTATGTTCATCTGCGATCCTTCTTATGATCGCGGTCAGGCTTTAATCGTCTTAATCCAGTCCTTTTCAACTAGAAATTTCTAAACATTTTAGTTTACCGGTTTCATTTCCATTATGCTACAATATATTCCCCGTCGTGTCAACACATTGGGTCGTAATTTAATCAATATTTCTCATAATTTAAGGCATTTACACTAAATATTCTTCCTTTAGCGAACAATACTTCTTACCTTTTATTTCCTCTTAATTATCTTTTGTTTATCGGTTTCTTGACATTTTGCATATTTTTGTTAAAATTTTAATAGACACATTATTTAAGCAGCAAGTGAAAGGAGCATATTCATTTTGAAGAAAAAAGTCACGATCGCAAACATTGCAGACATCGTCGGCGTTTCAAAAACAACAGTCTCCCGGTATATCAACGGCAAAGAGCATATGATGAGCGAAAAAGTGCGCGAGCGAATCAAAACAGCAATCGAAATGTTTGATTATATGCCCAACGAGCACGCCCGAAACCTTAAAAACAAACAATCTATGCAAATCGGTGTTGTTATCGCGGATATTTCCTCTCCTTTTTCTTCAGCTGTTGTAACCGGAGTCGTGGAATACCTGTCTCCCCGGGGATATACGCCTCTCTTTACCCACTGTGATGACGACTATGAAAACGAACTCCATTACACGCGTTCACTAATCACAAAAAACGTCGCGGGTCTCATTGTAAATACAACAAGGAGCAAAAACGACTATCTGACACAGCTGGCCTTTCAAGGCCTGCCTATCGTACTTTGTGACAGATATATCGATAACTATAAATTTAACATTGTCGCTTCCGAGCAAATGCAGGCAATCAATGCGCTGGTTCAGCACTTAATGTCTGCTGGATACACACGCCCCATCTTCTTCAGCCATGACTGGGAGGGTAAGTCTTCCCGTTCCAGGCGCCGCAGCGCATTCATTGAAGCCGTAAAAGAATTTTTCGGTTATAATCCGGAGGCTGACGTGTTTCGTATCAACAGCTCGGATGGCGTTAACGAGCTAGACTGCCTGAAAAACCTGTATAAATCCCTGAAGCCAGATGAGATACCCGCTATTATCGGCGGCAACAGTATTACGACTATACGCGCGTTCAGGGCAGCTCAGGAGTTGGGGCTTAGCATACCCGACGATATCGGCATCTGCGGTCCGGAGTATTGGGACTGGCATCACGAAGTAAGCTGGCCAGTTCTTTCTACACCCAATATCACAACATTCCTCGTCCATACCCAAGAGTTGGGTCGTCTTTCTGCCGAACTGCTTCTTCAGGTGATACAAGATCCCAGCGCCCAGCCCCAGGAAGTCCTTCTTCCATGTGAGCTGAACATTCGCGAATCGACCAATAGGCGCCATCATGAACTAACCGCAGCCAAGCGATAAAAGTTCACCAGACTTCGAAATGTATTTTATTCCTTTCAAATCTGTCAGGCCTGTTCACCTGCTCATTACAGTAGCCGATTGGAATCAAAGAAACCGGCCGAATATTTTTAGGCATACTAAACGCTTTCACTATACCGTTGTAAAAATCCGTATCTTTCATGATGCCGCACCAAACTCCGCCAAGCCCGATTGCGTGGACAGCAAGAAGAATATTCTGGGTAGCGGCAGAGCAATCTGCCAGCAGGAGCTCCGGAACGCGTTGTCTTTCTTCGTCGCCGCATACAATAACGCAGGCGGCAGCGTTCCTGAGCATTTTGACATACGGATTATCGCCGATAATGCTGACCATTTTTTCCCTGTCTTGTGATACAACAAAATGAAACGGCCTTTTATTTGCGGCGGAAGGCGCACAAAAACCGGCATGCAACATTGTGTTGATTTGAATATCAGTTAGCTTTTCATCGCTGAATTTGCGTATGCTTGACCTTTCGACAATCACCTTTAGGGTTTCATTATTAATGGTCGGAGGGCTTGCTTTGTGCTTCGGCATTTCTTTCATTTTGGCCGGGTCAACCTTAATATGTACATTCTTTCTGCCCTCTTCAGAAATCCCAATACCTTTCAGCAATTGATCACTGAGAACGATATAATACCTCCCATCGCCCTTTAGCATGATTTCCGCAGTAAGCGAAACGTTTTCGATAATACAGTCCGCATACATCTCGCCCTTCGGAATTTCAAATTCCGCTCTGGGATCAAAAGGAAGATATACGGGGAAAACGCCGTCTTCTTTTTTAATGTCTATTAAAAAGTCCATACATTAACCTTATCTCGTATTTCAACAAAGAAAAGCATTCAAAGACACCTTCACTTTATATTTTTACGTCGATTTAAACGCTTCCAATTCAGCATAAAATCCCGCTGTTTAATGCAGCGTTCTATTCCCTGCCCCAAACGTCAAACGCATCTTCCAAAGGTTTTCCGTCCAAAAGCGCTTTACGCATACGGAGTTCGCCTTCCTCCAGTTCCTCAGCTTTTTTAAGCACTTCCAGCATGATCGCCCTCGGAACAACGAGTACGCCGTCACGATCGCCTACGATCCAATCACCGGGATCGATACGCACAAGACTTTTTATCAGCCCTTTAATACCAATCGTCTTATTGAAATCGTGATAATACCATCGCATATTGGAGGGAATCAGTGTGCTTCCCTTCGAAAATACCGAAAAACCTTCGAAATCGAGCAGCTCTTTGGTATCACGTATCGGCCCGTCTGTCAAAACACCTCTCGCGCCGTGAAGAAGCAGACCCCAGGCTTCGAATCCTCCCAGTTTTGCGGAATAACGCTCACCTGCGCTGTCAAAAACGATGACACAGCCCTTGTATGCCTGCGCATTAAGCCTGCGGTGCCGATAATCTATATGTTCGGCAAGTTCCTCCGGATGAAACGGCGCTTTTGAACCGCTTACGGTAACCGCAGGACCGGCAATTTTTTGGCTTACATCAATCGGACGTATCGCGATATCCAGGCACTGGTCAGAATATCCCATGCTTTCAAGCGCGTCATACACGTTTGCAGTTTCAATCTTATCCCAGCGTGCGTTGATCTCTTCTACTGTATAATCGCCAAGATCGGCAAACATTTCTTTTGTGTCCATTATTGTTTCTCTCTTTCTTATGCTGGTGCAACAAATACTTTTTAAGCTTACCAATCGAATGTTGTTCTCTTCTTGTATACACCCCAGCCGCGCGTAATTACATCCGTTCCAATGCCAACCTCTGTGGGCATTCCGGGAAGCAGTATCCCGCCGTCAACCGGTATGCAGGCTCCGGTGATATATGACGCCTTTTCTGATGCAAGAAATGCAACCATCTGGCCTATATCCGTAGGTGTACCGGCGCGTCCCAGCGGGACTTTTTTCGCCTCACGATCCCATTCTTTCATCTCTTCTTCAGAAGTACCTGAGGCCCGCATCTCATCATCCGTACGCACCTTTGTATATCCGGGTTCCACGCAGTTGATACGAATACCGTATTGTGCAACATCTAACGCGAATGTGCGCGATAAATGGTTTACTCCGGCTTTAAAGCCGCAATATAGTCCGGCACCGGGAAACGCACGCTCGCCGCGTATTGAAGTCGTATTTACGATACTTCCCCTTGTTCCGTTTTTAACCATAATACGAGCCGCTGTTCTCATCGCAACCACAACAGCCCTGATATTTGCCTGCAGCATATGGTCGAGCATCTCGTCGGTGATATCCAGCAGTTCTCCGCCCATATGGAGCGCAACCGCGTTGTTGCATATAAAGTCCAGGCCACCCAGTTTTTCGGCCGCATCTTTGATAATGTTTTCAATAACACCTTTGTTCTCAACGCTTGCCTGATAGACATAGCATGTTGCGCCGTATTCTTTTTTTAATTTCTCGGCCAGTTTGTCCGCATCGTCTTTAGAATGGTAATACGTTATGGCAAGATCATATCCGTCTGCCGCAAGGCAGGTCGCTATCCCGGCGCCGATACCGCGACTTGCACCGGTTACAATTGCTTTTTTCCTTTCCATATTGGTCCTCCTTAAAATAGTGATTAGTCAATTAAACGGTGAAATTCTCTACACCATTAGCAGTTTATGAAGTCAGTTCAAGCACGTGCTGTTTCTCTTCGGGTGTCATATCGCACCGCATCGTGTTTTCTTCGTTTGTATCCGAATTCTCAATGACAAGCACCTTCGCATCTTTTGACAGGATATGCGTATGCCATGCATACTTCTTGGCAACGAAAACCTCGTTCTTTTTCAGCGGCACAGCTTCGACGTCTTTTGGTTTATCGTCGTTCCCGCCGACTAGCATCGTACAGCTTCCTTCTAACAGTAAAAACGCTTCATCTGTTTCCGTATGCATTTCCCATGCGCCGATGGCCTCGCGCAGAAACTGCGGTAGAAAATTGAGCATCGCCACCATCCACTTGTCATTTTTCGTTAGTATCTTAAATCCATCATCATGCGCTAATAATTCATACAACATATCTAAGCCTCCAAGAAAATTATTAAATCAAAGCAATACATACCGGATTCATTATGGTATAACGCATACCGGTCTTGCTGATCTTCCCTGTCTTTGAATCAAACTGCAGTACGGTAATATCCCCAGACTCCTGATTCGCCGCGATGATATAATCATCAACCAGGGCAAAATCACGGGGCATACTGCCCCCGGTGTTTTTGATATCCCAAACCTCCAGTGTTCCGTTATCTAAAACCTTAAACGCAGTAATGCTGTGGTTGGCCCGTTCTGACGCGAACAAAAACCTGCCGTTTTCAGATAATTTCATTGCCGCGGCATGCTTTCTGCCTGTATATCCGTCCGGCAATATGGATATGGTCTGTACAATACTGCAGCCATCCCCATCGTTCTTTATAACCGCAATCTGCGCCGATAACTCACAGATGACATACATGATTCCTTGTTTCTCAGGATGAAAACACAGATGCCTCGGCCCGCTTCCGGGCGGAAGGTGTATGTCGTCTCCATCGCTTTTCAGTGTTTTAGAATCAGCATCAATCGTAAAACGCGAAATCGTATCCAACCCAAGATCGGTAACATAAAGTACGCCGTCTTTCATCGCAGAAAAGTGAACATGCGGCCCATCCTGCCGATCCGGATCTATGCCTTTGCCAAGGTGCTGCCGTTTATCTGTCATTCGTACGGGGATACCCTGTGCGTCCAGAAAAAACATCGCAAGATCGCCGCTCATATAATTTGCCGCAAACAAAAACCGTTCGCTGTCATCAAGGCTCAGATGACAGGGAGCTGCGCCGCATGCCAAAGCGGCTTTTTTCTCAAAAGCACCTTTTCTGATATCAAACGCGCAAACGCTTCCTTCCGGCATGCATTCCTCTACAGCGTACAAAACACCGCTGTTTTTGTTGTACAGCAGATATGTCGGATTGGATATTCCCGAGCAGGATTCTTCGCAGGTTAAAACACCCCTGCCAAAATCAACTGTGCATCGATAAATACTCTTCTGCTCAGCAGATGCATAAGACCCTACCCAGAACTCAGAACTGTTCACCGTAAATCCCTCTCTGCCGTCTATTTTTCAAATACATATTAGATATCTGATATGCTTTTTTTATATCCTGCCATGCGGCTTATTTGCGTTTCCACATCTCCCGCGCTTCTTCAAAAGGCACGCCGTCGTTCAACGCATTGCGAAGGCCAATCTCATATTCTTCGATTTTCTCCGCCTCTTTTAAAACGTCTATCACGATATCCTGCGGAACGACGATTACACCGTCACGTCCGCCGATAATCCAGTCGCCCGGTTTCACCTCAACCTGACTGTTCAAAGCGCCGCCGATTGAGACAGGTGCATTAAACTCATTATAAAACCACCTTGATCCGGCAGGAAACGGTGAGATATTCTTTGCGAAAACAGAAAAACCCTTCATATCCGCCAGCAGGTCAGCATCTCGAATCGCGCCGTCTACGACAGCGCCGTTTGCTCCGCATGTTTTAAGCCCCCAGGCAAAAAACTCGCCCACTTTTGCCGATTTATACTCTCCGCCGCCGTCTACGACCAGCACACAGCCGGGATACATATATGAGTTCACCTTAAAGTGGTTCGGGTCGGCCGTCTGCTGCGCTTCGGTTTCTGTCTTCGCTGCACGGTGTCCGCGCAGCGTGACTGCAGGCCCGATAAGTTTCATTCCGGGCTCAATCGCTTTTATATCCAGATCGAGGCACTGATAAGGATGCCCCATCGCTTCAAGCGCGTCATATACATTGGAAACCTGGATCTTCTCCCACCTGGCATTAATCTCCCGTATTTCGTTTTCGCTGAATTGCTTCTCCATTGTCATGCTCACTTTCTATTCGCCGCAGTCCAAGCCATAAAACGATATCGCGTTTTTGCGGAATATCTTTTCAAGATTACCCCTGCTTTCACCCTCGAACACCTGCTCACATATCTCCAGCCAGGTTTTTATGTCTGCCACCTGAATAACCGGCGGCCAGTCGCTACCGTACATCACGCGGTCATACCCAAACTTCTCCACAGCGTATTCCATATATGGACGCAGATCGTCAACCGTCCACTTCTGCCGGTCGGCCTTGGTCAAAAAGCCTGAGAGCTTGATATATACATTGTCCAGTGCGCTCATCTTTGTCATACCTTCAGCCCAAAAATCGAATCCGCCGCCTTTTATATCCGGCTCGGCGCAGTGCTCCACGACAAACTTGACGTCCGGACACTGCCTTATCATCTCACAGGCGCTGTCCATGATCTCCGGAACAATGCCCATATCGTAGATCATGTTATACTTGGGCAGCAGCCGCATACCTTTGATAAAAGGGGCGCTGACACAAAGCTGCTCGCGGCTTTCCGCTTTTTTCAGCATTCTGCGCACACCCTTTATTAAGGGATTTTTTTGCATACGCGCTAGATCCGCTTCAAAATCCGGGTCTTCAACCTTTCCCCAGGAGACAACGCCTTTTATTTGGTTATAAGTCTTTGCCTGCTCAGAAACCCAGTCCGCTTCTTTTTTATAATCAGTACTGGTTACCTCAACATACACAGAAGCCTCAAGTTCCCATCCGTCATACTGCTTTAAATAATCCGAAAACAGATAGGTGTTGTTCAATATCCCGCGTGTATCCAACCAAGGGTACCGCAGGTTATTAAGGTCCCATATATGAAAATGACTATCGACAATCGGAAAACTAAACATAATAGCCAAGCACCTTCCCTTTTAGGTTGTTGTTCATTACATGTAGACTCCGCCGCCCATGACATGGTTCTGGCCGGTGATATAATCCGCCTGTTCGGACAGCAAAAATGCGATTAAAGAAGCTGCTTCCTCAGGCTCTCCATATCTGTTCAGCGGTGATCCCTTGCCATATTTTGCCCAGCTTTCCGGGTCGGAATTGTCCTTCTCTCTTCCGCTGCTAATCTGTCCGAGCGCCACCGAATTTACCGTAATCTTGTGTTTCGCCAGTTCGCGTGCAAGTGATTTTGCAAAGTTGATAATGCCGCCTTTTGCCACCGCATAATCCGCCTTGCCGTAAGCGCCGCATATGCCGTCGATCGAGCTGACAAAGACCATTTTCCCGCCGCCAACTTCTATCAGCGAAGCAATCAGCTCTTTCGCACAGATCATCACGCCAAACAGATTCAGTTCCAGCACTTTTCTACATTCATCGAAATCCATATCCATAAACAAGGTGTCTTCCGGACTGATTAAATAGGGTTTTAACGTGCCGCCCGCATTCGTTACCAGCATGTCGATTTTCCCGAAGGCTTCTTTTGCAGTTTTAACGGCGTTTCTGACACTTTCAATATCCGTAACATCCGCCGGTACCGCCAGCGCCTTGCCGCCATCATTCTTGATCTGCTCTACCAGCGCATTAAGATTATCCGCATTGCGGGCAACGCAGACTACAGATGCACCTTCCTTGGCCATTCTTTTACAAATCGACGGCCCGATATCGCCGTTCGCTCCCGATACAAATACAACTTTTCCTTCTAATTTCATGGTTTCTTTCCTTATAATATTTCCTTATATCTTTTAAGCTTTATCTTTAAGTTTAGATATTCTAGTCCAGCCAGCCTGCGCCTCTTAAAATACTGTCCACACCAGCATCCACTTTTTTTAATACTTCTTCTGCAGGAGCCCGCGCTTTCAATCCCGCTGTCAGCTCCGCGTCAATAACCTTCATCACAGCCGGAGCCTCAGGGATATTAAAATATTCCGGAGCAACCGCTTTGTCCATTACTGCTCCGGCCTGCACAATCCATGGCTGTTTTTTTATAACATCAGGGTTCTGTGTCGTACTGCGCCTTATCGGTGTTGTGCCGTATTGCATACAGCGATAGCTGTCAAACTCCCTGCTGCTGAAAAACTGTATCGTCTGCCATGAAAGTTCAGGATTAGCTGCCCCAGCCGGAACTGCCCAAGACCATCCTCCGCCATACCCTACACCCTCATACCCGTTTTCACCGGGTATCGGCGCTGCGGCAATTCGATCTGCCATCAGCGAGTCCTTTGAGAAATATTGTTGCGGAAATGCAAATGACGTAATGCCTATCTGTACAGCCGAGTGCCCCTGCGTCATTGCATGCAGGCAGTCGGCGGTTGAATATTCCATGACATCCTCGGGCATATACGCAAAAATGTCCTGTATCAAACGGTAAGCCCTTATGCCCTCTTCACTGCAGGCATTAGATCGCAGACTTCTTTGCGCCGGTTCTCCAATAAGCTGCCTTCCGCCCTGCGAAGCAAGCCTCGCGTACCAGTCCGTAACCGGCGGCTGCCCATTGTGCCTGCCGCAAATCAACGTTCCGTTCATCTGCTCCTGCGGTCTGTTCAATTCTTTTACTAACAGATTATATTCGTCCCATGTGACCGGCGGCTTTGCGCCAATCCTGTCGAAAAGGTCTTTGCGGTAAAACATCAGTGTTGCACCGGTATGCGTACCCGGAAGCGCCATCAGACGGCTGCCGTCTGTCCTGCCGGATCTATGCGCATCTATGTCCACCCAAGCAGCATAATCCAAATAGTTTCTAAAAAAATCCCCGTCCAGACCATCCCGCGTATCGTCAGTGGTCAGTTGATCATTCTTGTAAAAGTCTGAAAGGTCTAAGAAGCGACCGTTATAAACATGCTGCAGCCACATAGGCGCATAAACCGTCACATCAAATACGGCTTCTTTGCTAAACAGCTTTTCTGACAAATCATCATACCGCAGTTCATCTACCGTAAGGATTCTCATAAACCTGTCTTTATAACACCCGGACCAGTCGCGTATCGGCGCACCGTCCGATTCGCCGGCGTTTACTGCAATGCTCACCGGCAGGCCGCTTGGCTCAGCCTGTAAGCTCATCATGTTTTTCTTAAATTCCCCATATGGCGTACACATCATCGGGAATCTCTTAATAATAATGCGTTATTCGCAAATATCACTGCACTTCAGCATCCAGCTTAAAGCAGCGCACTGCGTTCTGCCCCATCACTTTAATAAGATCATCGTCGGAAATCCCGCAGTCCTGCATATAGGCAAGGTCAAAATCTTCATCGTTGTCCGTCCCATACATGACTCTCTCGGCCCCAACCACTTCTATGATGCGCCTGATCAGATCTTTTGCATCAACCTGCGGCCATACAAAATACTGCGACAGCCATTTCAGCCCGGCAATATCCACCATTATATTCCCGTTGCGAAGCGTGATCAGCACGCCGTCCTGATACCAGTTACCGCCCACATGGCACATGATGATCCTAAGTTCGGGAAGGTCGTATGCCAACTCGTCCAGCAATAACGGTATAGTGGGAATATAGCGATCGATATTGCGCTGCGGCGGATACCCCGTATGGAACGCTACCGGAATGTCCAGCTCAATGCATTTTTCATAGAATTTATATGCGCGCCTGTCGTTTACCAAAAATTTATTATGTGCCTGATGTATCTTAACGCCTTTAAAACCTGCTTTAGTCACAAGTTTGTCCAGCAAAGACGTTGATTCCTCTATCAGCGGATTTAAACAGGCAAGGCCAAAAAACCTGTCCGGATACAATGTAACAGCCCTTTCAATCCATTCCTGTGTTGTATAAGTCGTTACCCCGGACCGGCTATCCGTTTCACCAAAATGAAAGAGCGCCTCAATATCTGAAGGCATCGCGAACAGTCCGCGCATGTTCGTTGCATGCTGGTCCATACTTCCTATCACTTCATTCATATCGCGCAGTGAAAAATCGCCCCGCTCCTGCAGGGTGACAGGTGCTTGATAGCGTCTTTCATCGACGCCCGGCACTCCTTTGCGCGGCGGATGAGCATGCGCATCGACCACAAACAGTTCATTATTCTTCACTGTCATCTCTCACTCTCTTTTCATAACTGCGGAAAATCTCAGCCATCAGTTCCACGTCGCGTACGCCTTCACGTATATTCGTTATCGGTGTCTCGCCTGTTTTAACGCATTGATAAAAATGTCTCAGCTGAGCGCGGAACGCCTCATCAAACGATGCGCTGATCCTGCTTTCAACAACAGCGCCGCTGTCATTTTTGATTACCTCGACGACAGCCGATTGATTCTTAAGGTATGGATGAGAAAACGTTATGCGAATCGTCTGATCAACGCCGTATGCCGTCAGCTCCTCCTCGTACCACTTCTGGTCGGAAAGTCCAACCTCCAAAGACGCACGTATATTTTCTCCATAATCGAGATACGCAATCGCCATCTTTCCGTCGTCCCAAATATCACAGTGCAAGACTGCTTCCGGCTCGCCAAATGCGCCCCGCATAATATCAACGTCATGTATGCCCGCCATTAATAAATGGGTGTAAAGCTTTGGAGGCAAGTCGCCTGTCACAGTTTTAAGATTGCGTTCAAGCGCCATTCGCATCTCTTTTTTTATATCGTCAGAAACGTCTGAGCGGCGCTTTACGGGATATATCTCATTTAATGAACGCAATAATCCGTCACAGAAATCTCTGGAACGAATCATACGCAGCCCCTTCATTTCCCTTATCAGCTTCTGAGCATACTGATAGCCAGGGTCATAGCGCTTCATTTCCGCGACCATAAGCGTCACGTTGTTTTCTTTCACCGCTTTTTCAATGCGCGCTGCCTGGTCGGGATTCTCGCAAAGCGGTTTCTCTACCAAAATATCTTTCCCGGCGGCGGCTGCGCTGATACATGTTTCGGTATGTTCTGTGTTCAGTACAATAACAGCATCAACCTGCTCGCATTCAATCAGCTTGAGCCAGTCAGTGAACCGGTTTGGGATATGATAGAGATCTCCAAAATAATTGACCAAACGGCCAGAAATATCGCTGATTGCCGTAACCCGATATTCGTCTAGTTCATGCAGATACGGCAGCCATTCGATTTGTGCAACAGCTCCACAGCCGATAACACCAACATTTAGGACATCGCTGCTTTTCATTGCTCATACCTCTATGTTTTCGTTATTGTGTCCGCATAAAAAACATCTCAGCGCATTACGGGCGGGCCATCCCGCCCTTACGCGCAATTTGTCCACGGTCATGTCACTTGCCGCTGCTGTCTGAGACTCTCTCGGCATAGCTTTTGAACATAGCGGCCATCAGTTCAACGCCGCGTCTTCCTTCTTCAACATTAGTCAAAGGTATCTCGCGGTTTACCACACACTGATAAAAATGTTTAAGCTGTGCGCGGTACGCCTCGTCATAAGACACCGTAATCTTCTTTTCAATAAACGCACCGTTGTCGTTTTCTATCACTTCGACGATTGTCGGATGGTTCTTCAGGAAAGGATTTGCAAACCGGATACGGATTGTCTGATCAACGCCGTACGCCGTCAGTTCTTCGTCATTCCATTTCTGATCATTCAGTCCAATCTCAAAGGTACCTCGAACATCATCTCCATAGTCAAGGATAGCCATCGCCATGTTTCCGTCATCCCAGAAATCACAGTAACTCACGCGTTTCGGTTCTCCGAAAGCAGCGCGCAGTATACCGGCATGATGGATGCCTGCGCCCAAAAAGAAATTGTAGAGTTTGGGCGGAAGATCTCCCGTCACGTCCTGTAGCTTCTTGTCGAACGCCTCTTTCTTCTCTTTCCTTACATTGTCCGGAACGTCCGGCCGGCGTTTGACCGGGTATATCTCGTTCAGCGAACGCATCAGCGCGTCGCATACAAGCCTTGCGCGAATCATGCGCAAACCGGTCATCTCTTTTATCAGTTTTCGCCCATACTCAAAGCCGGGGTCATAGCGTTTCATCTCCGCGACCATAAGGATGACGTTGTTTTTCTTTACAGCTTCCTCGACAAGCGCTGCCTGAGCCGGGGTCACGCAAAGCGGTTTTTCGACCAGTATGTCTTTACCAGCGGCCGCCGCATAAGTACATGCCTCGACATGCTCTAGGTTCAATACCAGAACCGCATCCACGTCCGGGCAGTCAATCAGCTGCCGCCAATCTTCAAATCGGTTCGGGACATCATATAGATCTCCAAAGTAGTTCATGAGATGGCTGGAAATATCGCTTACTGCGGTGATGCGATATTCGTCGAGTTCATGCAGGTACGGCAGCCATTCAATCTGTACGACCGCCCCTAAGCCGATTACACCCACTTTTAAAGCACTGCTGTCTTTCATTCTCTATCTCCTTGCTTTAAAGGCTACTGTTTAACAGCGCCGGCTGTAAATCCTTTCAGGAAACTTCTAAGCAGCGGCATGAATACAACAATCAGCGGTACAAAGTTCAATGCTGTACCCGCCAGCAGGCGGCCCCAGTTGAAGCTATGCTGAACCGCAAATCCCGCCAACGCAATCGGAACGGTCTTATATATTCTGCTGTTGATGAGAATAACTGAGAACGTATACTCACCCCACGAATAAATCAAGGCATAAATGCCTATCGTCAATATGCCAGGTGCTGCAAGTGGAAGAATGATCCTGCGTATGATCGTCCATCTGCTGGCGCCGTCAATAAGCGCCGCTTCTTCCACCCGCTGCGGGATAGCATCAAAGAACGACTTGAGCAGCCAGATACAGAAAGGCGCTACCAATGTCGTATGAACTAATATCAATCCCAAGTGGGTATCGATCAGCTTCATACCCGCAAGCAGTCCGTATATCGGTGAGATCATCAATATCGTCGGAAACACATATAAGAACAGCATAGAGCGCGCAATGACATCTTTCCCGCGGAATTCAAAGTGCGACAAAGAATATGCGCCAAGAACCGCGATGAAGATTGACAACAGGCACACGCCAAGGCCGACCTTAAAGCTATTGACTAGATTGCCCCGGAATGACTCCGTGCCCTCAGTTGATAAAAGCAGATCGGCATAATTCTCCAGCGTCGGTTCATCAGAAATCAGTTTAAAATCGCCCTTGTTGAGTTTAGATTCATCCTGAAATGATCCGTCGATCGTTAATATAAAAGGCGTAACAATGATCAAGACAAACAGCCAAATAATGATTAGGGCCCAAATGTTTTTTTTCTTCATGATTCCCTTTCCCCCTTCGATGTGTAAACAAATTTGAAGTATAGAAATCCTAAGACAATCAGAACGACACCAGTCATCGTTGCCAAGGCTGTTGATTGACCAACATTAATCACCTTATATGCTTTTTCGTAGATCATAACCGGTATTGTATAAGTCGCATGGCTTGGACCACCGCCGGTTGTGATATATATCAGCCCATAACTGTTGAATGTCCAGACGATACCAAAGAACAACAGAAATCCCAGCATTCTGCCGATAGAGGGCATTATCAAATGCGCGAAGATATTCCACCCGCCGGCGCCATCGATCCGCATAGCCTCATAATGCTCTTCGGGGATAGTGCTTAGGGCGGCCAGGTTTAAAAGTATGCCAAACGGACAGAACTGCAGGAAATTCAACAATATTATGATTGGAAATGCCAATTCAATCGAGCCAAGAAAATTGATGCCCTGTTTAAGCAAGCCAATATTGATTAAAAAATTGTTGATAACACCAACTTCCGGCTCAAGCAGCCACCTGCTCATCATGGCCATACCGACAATCGGTGTCAGCCAGGGAATGAGAACGGCTGCAATAGAGACGTTTTTTCCTCTGTATGATCGATTCATTAAAATCGCAATGAAAGTCGGGATCACCATATTCAGTATCATGCTGAACAAGACCCATATCCCGGAATTCTTAAGTGCGGTAAGGAAGAACTCATTGTTAATAATTTTGATATAGTTTGCCAGTCCGACAAAATCCATATCACCATAGCCGTATTTCGTCCCGAAGAACGACAGCCAAATACCCTTAAGGAAAGGATAAAGCATAAACAAGCTGACAAGAACCATGATTGGAAGCAAAAGCATATAGCCTTTAAATGCATCCGTCTTGTAAAACGGTTGTTTCAAAGTGTTTTTTTTAAGCATGTGCATTAACACCAACCTCTAAAAATTTTACGCTTAACATTATGTGTTTAAATTAAAAAGTAATTGCGCCCCACCCGGCTCCTACTCCTCGCGGCAATAGAATTGCCGGACGAGACGCAATAATTAGTTATTATACTTCTCGTTAATCATAGCACTAAGGGCTATTCGTCCATCTCTTCCATAGCCTGTTGTGCCCATGCTGCGGCTTCTTCAGGTGTTGCACCTTCAAGGCAGACTTTCTGTACCATGTCAGTAAACAACTGAGCGCCATACATGGATGCGAAGTTTTCATTCACAGGACCATATTTATGCCCGAAAGGAAAACCAACGGAAAGCGTTTCGGCAGCTGCTGCGGCTATGCTGTCAAATATTTCGCGAGTCGGTGATCCTTCTGTATGATCATAGTTTTCCAGCGGGAAATATTCTTCGACCATATAGCCTTCTGCGATTAAATCATTGCACGCCTGTGTTGTCGGGAAGAAAAGGCCCGGTTCAGCACAGATTGTCATCAGCCAGTGATTTTCCGGCTTAAACATGAATTCTACAAACGCTTCAGCTGCAGCCATGTTTCCTCTGTCAACACAATCTTTTGTAATCGACAAGCCCTGGTTCATGCTGATATGTGAATTATGTGTGCCATCGGGTGTCGGCAGCGGTGCTGCTGCGATGTCATAATTCTCTTCCGCGAAGAATGCGGGCAGAACCGGTGAAGGATACGGGAACAGCGCGAACGTGCCGGCCGGCCAGTTCATTTCTACTTCGCCCCAGCCCCAGCCGGATGCAGCGGGAGATGTGTACTTATAAAGGTCGCCATACAGCTTCAACACAGCGATATGTTCCGGTGTGTTAATTGCGGGATTACCTTCTTCGTCAAACACATCAACGCCGTTGGTTGCCATCAGTGCTGCATAAGTGTTTTCTGTCAGGTCAAGACGAACGGCAGATATTCCTACACCATACTGATCGATCTGTCCGTCTCCGTCAGTGTCGACTGTCAGTTTTTCTGCATACTCAACAAACTCATCCCATGTCTTCGGCGGTTCAGTTAAACCAGCTGCCTCAAGCATGCTCGGACGATAGAACAACAGCTCCCCAAGAGTGATGTACGGAATGCAGTAGGTATTGCCGTCTACGGTATAGCCTGCTTTACAGCCTTCAAAGTAGTCATAATCTGCATTGATTCTCTCATAAACATCATTCATCGGAACTAAGCCGTCTACCTGATAAGCAGACGCCCATGTTGTTTCAGCGTTGAACGTAAGGTCAGGCGCTGTATTTGTCTGAAGCGCGTTGATCAGCTTTGGTTGATAGTCATCCCAAAGAACTGCTTCTGTAGTGACTTTAATGTTGGGATATTCTTCTTCAAACGCTTCGATGACAACATTCCAAGGCAGCTCACGCTGTGCATTTGGCTCATGATGCCAGATCGTAATTTCGTACGTTTTATCCGGATCAACACCTTCTGCAGGCGCCGCTGCTTCAGCAGCCGCATCCGTATCAGCAGCCGTGTCAGCAGGTTTTCCAGCACATCCCGCAGTTACAGCAAAAAGCATAACTGCAATCATCAAAAACACTACTATCTTCCTCAGTTTCATCATGTTCCTCCTTATACTAAATATGTTTTATTTGACATAAGCTAGCCCCACAGCAATAATCGCTTCTGTCAAATCGAGATATCAATGATTTAGAGTACGCGCGCCATCCGGGGGCATATCGCCGCCGGTCTGGACAATTAATAAGAATACGATGAGAGTACCAAATGAGCTATCGTCATAAAGGTGCTAACCCGTTTACTAAGAATAACCTCCGGTTCAATGACTGATAATTTTGCTGCTTCTACAATCTATTCTTCAGCTGACTTAAAAAACTGGTTTATTATTTCTATCTTTATTACATTTATTCTATTGGATGTATGATAAAAGGGTTTTGTTTACCGGTTTACTAGTCGTAATATACTATATGTTTTCTCCCTTGTCAATCACCCGTTTTCATAATATATTGCTTTTTAAGGGTATTATCGCATTTTTACGGCTTTTTTTGATAATAATCAGTCTCGATTCGCGTGAATTTCATCTAAATGTCTATCTTAGCAATAATTTTAATCATTGAGATATAACTTTTGTTTACCGGTATCTCAAACTGTTGTATAATGGTAACAGCATCTATTCTTTAAAACGTCTAAATAGCAACACCGGATTGCAGAAAAGAACTCAAGGCTGTCCCATATGTTATACTTCCGCGTAAAAGTACTAATCTGCGGTCTTAGCAGGCTGTACCTGTGTCTTTTCAATGAATGACATTATTTAGTGACCGTTAACTGTAACGCGAAGAAACGTCATCTTCCTGGAGGCTGAAAATGAAAATTTATGACATTACAAAAACGCTTGATGAAAACATACCTTATATAGAGGGCGATCCGATTTTTAAAAAAGAAGTCGCGAGAGATATCGAGAGAGACGGCTGTCTGCAGCACCGTGTTTGTTTACATACCCATGCAGGAACGCATATGGACGCTCCATCACATGTTGTATCCGGGGGTGCAAATATAAAGGATATTTCGCCTGAGAAGTTTGTTGGTAAATGTATGGTTTGCGAAAATATCGATGACGTAAACATAGCGATTGACAGCGGAATTAAAATGATATTGATTAAAGTAGATTTCAATGTCGACTTCAGCGCTATTGATATCTCTAAAATCAACCTCGTCGGGGTAGAATCTATTGCAGTAGGCGACTTTGATACGCACAGGATGCTGTTTAAAAAGAATATTGCAATTATAGAGTGGTTGGATTTATCGAAAGTTCCTGCAGGTGAATATTTTCTTGCTGCGCTGCCATTAAAAATGGATACTGATGGGGCGCCTGCGAGAGCGGTTCTGATAAGCCTGGATGACCTATGCATTTAGAAAAAACTGAGAATGTTTATGCTTTAAATCATATAATCCTTTAATTTAAGAAAAAGACTTCATAGAATGAAGTCTCTTTCTTTTATATCTGCTTATAGAGTATGTTATCGGCATTTTGCCGGTTATAGCATCTTTAACGCCTTAAGGCGTTCTTTGATTGCCGCCTTTTCCGCTTCAGCGGCCGGTATAAACGGTGCACGCGGACAGCACTTTACGATTCCTCTTACTTCCAGCATCGCATAGATCGCCAGCTGTGTGGACCGGGCCAGATACATGATATCCCTAAGCTCATTCACCTTAAACTGCGTCTCCCTGCAGGCCGCCATATCGCCCGATATGCCCTGTTTAAACATCGTACGGCAGATCTCCGGGAAAACATTGCCGAGCCCCGGAATGAACGCCTCACAGCCTAATGTGCAGGCTGACAGCCACATCGCTTCCGTGCCCAATGCAATATCAAAATTCTCATCTTTGAGCAGCCGCATATAGTTTGCATGCGCCAGAATATCAAACGTCGCATCCTTTACGCCCGTGACCCCGATGTCTTTTTTCAGCTTTTTAATCAGGTCCAGGCTCATTTCATATCCCTGGAATTTCGGATTGTTGTACACATATATCCCGCATTTCCCGTTAACCGCTTTTACGATCGCGTCATAGAATCCGCAGATATCGTTCTGGGCGTGTTTGAAATAAAACGGGCCGACAGCCGATACCGCCTGAACGCCGCAGTCAGCGGCATGCTGGGCCAGCCGGGCCGCACTCAGGCTGTCCGCTGTGCCGACATGCGCCACAATCGAAACCTTGCCGTCCGCCGTTTTGATCGTTTCTTCAAGCACCTTTTTGCGCTCTTCTTCGGTCATCATAACCCCGCTGCCATATGATCCGTTGACAAACAGGCCGTCCACTTCATCTTTTAAAAAGGTAACCAGCGTTTTCAGCGCAGGATAATCCACTTCTCCGTTTTCTTTAAACGGGGTAATCATCGGCGGTACAACGCCGTGCATTCTAAACATCTTGTACTTCCTCCTTTATCGTGTCGAATCTATTCTCTCAGCCGTTTTGATGGGCGGCCGCTTAAGCGTGACTGATCAGATGCTCAGCAACGGCGATACACCCTAGAACGGTAAGCTTGCCGATTTTGTCCTTGTCCGATATGCATGTGATTTCCATGTTATCGCCGTAGAACTTTCTTAGCATGTATTGATACATCTCACAGCGGTTTTGATGCCCGTAAATAATATACCGGTCATTCGCCAGCCCGCGTTTTCGCATATCTTCGAAAGCTTTCATGTCATCTGCGGCAATCGCGGCATTAGTGAACACTTCCCGCTCCCATGCGTTTGTTTTTAAAAGCACCTGCAAAAAGCGCGGCATCAGCAGTGTTCTGCCAAGGCCGGTATTCGCGACGCATTCGCACGCGATTTGTATCAGTTCCTGATATGTATACCCGCCGGCAGGTTCGCCCTCTTTTTCCACCAAACTTTTCCCGATGCTGCTATGATTTAAGATGGCATCATACAACTGACCGCTGATGGTGGTGTTGCTCGCGGCAATCTTCCTGTTTTTATCGATATAGACGACCTTTGTATGCGAGCTTAGCGTAACAATGGAGCACGGCACGGCAATATCCTGGTTCAGTATGCCGACGCACTGGACCTCTTCGCCGCGCATGAAGTCGATATCCATCAGGTCATGTGCTCTGGCGTCTTCACGGTAATGATTTTTAATGCCCGGAATAAAATAGATCGGGATGCCGATGGGCAGTATACCGGGATCATTCACCCTGATCACCCCTTTGGAGAGTTCTGCAATCCCCGCCGGCGCAATCAGATGCGGAATCTCAATCAGTCCGATTTCCGATGTGATCATGCCGGAAGCTATGACAAAGTCAATATCGCTCACCGCAAGCCCGCTGTTATCCAGCGCCTCATGAAACAGGGCGGTCAGCGCCTGCTTCAGCTTCTCTTTTGAACCGCTTACCACCGTATCCCGTACGCCAACCTGCGCACAGGTGTCTGTGACAATCTGCCGGTTGTTATCTATGATATAGACCCGCGAAAAGGTCGTCCCGCAATCAATGACCGAAAACATGCCTGCTCCTTGCTCTTTCTGGTTTTTATGTGATACTTCTGCTTATCAACAGCATCTTGATCCTGCCTCATAAAGCTGGTTAAAATATACCCGCTGTTAATGTTTTTTCAGGTCATAAACCATATTGACTAATCGCTGTTCAAGGCCCTCAATTTCGACTTCTATTCTGTCCCCGTCTTTCACTGCCTGAACACCCGCCGGGGTACCCGTACTAATGACATCTCCGGGGTACAGTGTGATGCCCTGCGAAACAAACGAAACAATATATGAAGGGCTGAAAATGGTCATTTTGGTTTTGCCTTCCTGCACCTTTTCCCCGTTTAAATAAGTCCTGACAGCCGTATCGTCCGGATCAATATCCGTATCGATCACCGGGCCGAATGCCGTAAATGTATCAAACGCTTTTGAATAGGTGACCAGAGAGGGTGTAAAGCTGAGCACGCGCTCCGTTACATCATTTAACGGCGTCACCCCCAAAATATGCTTTTTTGCTTGTTCTGGGGTAACGTTTTTAATTTTATCTTTAATCACAACTGCCAGTTCCCCTTCATAGTCCACCTGCTCTGCGATTTCAGGAATAATAATATTCTCATCTGTTCCGACGATTGAGCTGTTCGGTTTCATGAAATTGGCGGGCTTTACCGGCGTGTCATATCCCAGCTCAGCAATATGATCCGGATAATTCAGCCCGATACAAAATATCTTCCCCGGCTCACATGGCGCCAGCAGTTTAACGCTCTGCACGGGATAAACATTATTCGTTTTTTGGTAATCCCCGTAAATAGAGCCTTCTATCTCTGTAATCAGCTCACCTTCTAAAATTCCATAAACGGCTTGATCCGCTGTTTTGTTAAATCGAACGAATTTCATTTTTTTCTCCTGTGTATTTAATCTGTCTGTCATTATAAGGTTCGTGCTAGCATGAATGGGTCTGCTGTTTCGGCATGTCCATTACATGATTCTCTTCATTTTGCGATATCAATTTTTCTTAAGTTTTCAAAGTTTTTATCTTGAATATCAATAATTTAATCGTCATAGACTGAAAAACGATTTTGCTGTCAGTCTAAACAGCTTTTCCATATTGCTTTGCGTTTCGCCTTTAAAGACTTTTTGGATGATGCCAATCCAATCATAGAGTGTGGATACTTGTGTCACCGGCGGCCAGTCACTGCCGAACATGATCCGGTCAAAACCGAATTTATCCACAGCATATTCCATATACGGACGCAGGTCATCAACCGTCCAGTTATTCGGGTCCGCTTTTGTCACAAAACCGGATAATTTACAATACGCATTAGGCAGTTCACTGATTCTGCCGATTTTTTCTGCCCAGAAATCAAACCCGTTATTTTTAATATCCGGCTCACCGCAGTGTTCCAGCACAAACTTCGTTTCCGGGCATTGTTGCATCATTATAAATGCATTGTCCATCAGTGATGGTAAAATTGCCATATCATACACTAAATTATATTTTGGCAACAGCCGCATACCATCAATAAATGATTGAGTTAGGCATAGTTCCGTGTTTGGCTCTTTTTTAAGCATCCGTCTTACGCCTTTAATCAGCGGATTTTCACTTAGGCGTATTAACTCCGCATCAATCGCCGCTTCACCTTCCAATTGACACCAGGATATGATGCCTTTTATTTTCTCATGCTTTTTTGCCTGAGCCGATACCCAGTCAACCTCCTTTATATAGTCGGTACTGGTTACTTCCACATACACAGCGCCTTCAATTTCAATATCGCCTGTTGCCGCCTCATAGTCTGCAAACAAGTACGGTCTATTCAATGCATCCCGGTTGTCAAGCCAGGGATATCGTAATTCATGAATGTCCCAAATATGAAAATGCGAATCGATAATAGGAAAATCCAACATCAGCTACCTCCGTTTTTCGCCGTTCATTCGGCTACATATAACATCCGCCGCCCAAAATATAATTCTGGCCGGTTATATAGTCCGCTTCAGCAGACAGGAGGAAAACAACCAATCCCGCCGCTTCATCAGGCTCTCCGAAACGGTTCAAGATCGATCCTGCCCCATAACGTTTCCAGCTCTCAGGGTCGGAATTCGTTTTTTCCCTGCCGTTTGCGAATTGTCCTAAGCTGATAGTGTTCACGTTGATCTTATACGGCGCCAGCTCTTTCGCAAGCGATTTGCTTAGTCCGTAAAGGCCTGATTTTGCCGCTACATAATCGCACTTGCCTAAATCTTTTGATCCGCGGAGGCCGTCAATCGAACTGATGCTGACAATCTTTCCTCCGCCCGCAGCAATCATCTCTGGAACAACTTCATGTATACATGCCATCGCGCCGAATAAATTATCGGCAATGACGCGTAAGCAAATATCAAACGACTTTTCCGCAAAAGGCACATCACCATGGCCGTCTCCGGAAGGCCCGCCAGCCAGATTCACCAGCCGGTCAATTCGGCCGAACTGTGTCTTTCCCAGTTCTACGGCTTTTTTAACCGATTCGATATCCGACACATCGGTCTTTACGCAGAGGCATTTGCCGCCATCCCTTTTAATCTTCTCTTCCAAAGTATTCAGTCCATCCTGATTACGGTCTGCGCAGATAATGGATGCGCCTTCCTGAATAAACCGGTGACACATCGCAGTACCGAGCACGCCGGCCGCACCAGTGATAAAAACAACCTTATCCTTCAGTTTCATTCCATTTCCCTCCGTTGATTAGTCTATCCGTTCAAGGCAGAAAAACACCGGGCGGAATCCATCCGTACAGCATACCAACACCTTGCCCTTTTCATTCATCCAATAGTAGTCCCCGCCTTCGCATAACACATTGATATGGTGGGAAATATCACAAAAAGCATGCGGACAAAAATTCTGCGGAATGCTCTGCATATCCGTAACAAACTCCTGCCCGACTTCAAACTTGCCGCAACGGGGCGCGATATCCGCGGAGCAGCCCAGCGATTTTGTATCCTTATGTATTTCATTAATATCCGATACTTTAACAACAGTGATTTTTACTTTATTCATTAATCTCTCTCCCTCATTCTTTTTAGCTTTTCTTGAAATCCCGGCTGGTCCCATACCTCCGGATTAATCATCCCTGTCGGCTTTTGCCCTTCCGCTAACGCGCGCACCTGTGATATGATACCGTCCCATATGCCCATAAACGATTGTTCGGTCCAGCCCAGGCAATGCGGCGTTGCGACAACATTGTCCATGTGCAGCAGCGGATTATCCGTGGGTGTCGGCTCTTGTTCATATACATCAATTCCTGCGCCGCGTATGACGTCATTTTTCAATGCTTCAATCAACGCCGCTTCATCCACGACAGGCCCTCTGGACATATTGATTAAGAATGCTGTTGATTTCATTTTTTTCAGTCTCTCAGCATTGATCATATGATAAGTCGAGTCATTAAGCGTACAGCATATTATCAGATAGTCAGTTTCGGCCAATAACGTATCCAAGTCCACTAAGCTGACATCCAGTGCCGGGTCCGCATTTTTCAAATACGGATCATATGCGATTCGCTTCATCTCAAACGGTGCCGCAAGCGCTAATATCTCTCGTCCGATATGGCCGAGTCCAATCATGCCCAGCGTTTTCCCTTTAAGCCCGTATCCTTCGTTGTAACGTTTGTTAATCCAGTCGCCCTCTTTGGCCATCTTAATTTTTAACTGTAGCCGTGTATCCAAAGCCAGCATCATGGTCATTGCGGCGGTCGCCACCGGACGCCGAATCCCATCAGAATTGTTACAGACCAGCACATTGTTTTCCGTCATGTCAGGAATGTTAACCTGCTCGTATCCTGCGCCGTGCCGATGAATGCTCAGCAATTGGTCATTGCCTTCTAGCGCCGTCTTGTCCCATAATGACCACATGGTGATGATGATATCAAACCCGCTTATCGCTTCCTTGGTGACTTTATAATTCATCTGCCGGTTAACGAGTTCTTCTTCAGTCAAGCCTTCCGGAAAAACTTCCGGTTCCATAATTTTGTAACTGACGCCAGGAATATCATCTAAAAGTTTTAATCCCGGCCCTTTCACCATGAACCGGTCATATTTATCCATGTATTCCGATGTAATCCCAATGTTTATCCGCACGAATTTGTCCTCCTTATGCGATATATACGCTATTTTACCGATGCATATATTTCATATTCGTCATTTTTGCTGCAACGTTTTTCTATGCAAAATAAAATAGTTTTTTTAATACTGATATTGTTTTGCTGCTTCATTTATTGCCTTTGTCTACTACCGCCATTTCGAATTATTTACCGGTTTCATGTTTGTTGCTTTATACAAATCTTTTTATTGCCTGTTTCGCTTATTTCCGAATTAATCACTTCCTTAGAAAATGTTAAAACAGCCATTACGCATGTAATTCCATATTATGGTTTCTATTACTTTTAATAGATTTTCAAATTGTTGACCTTTTACTTGTTTTATGTTAAAAATATTATATTATACGTATCATGTTTATCACTCGAAGGGAGCCTCCTTTACTTTGAAGAACAAAGTAACAATTTCTGATATTGCATCGATAGTCGGTGTTTCCAAGACCACAATTTCGCGTTATATCAACGGTAAAGAGCATATGATGAGCGAGGGCGTTCGCAATCGTATCAAGGCCGTTATTGAAATGTGCGATTATATGCCCAACGAAAACGCCCGAAACCTGAAAAACAAGCAGTCGATGCAGATCGGCGTGGTGATTGCTGATATTTCCTCACCTTTCTCTTCAGCCGTTGTGACTGGAATTGTCGAATATCTCTCCCCTCTTGGATACACACCGCTTTTCATTCATTGCGGTGACGACTACGAAAACGAACAGAAATACACGCGTTCCTTATTAACCAAAAACATCGCCGGTCTGATCGTTAACACCACCAGAGCAAGTAATACTTATTTAACGCAGCTGGCGTTTCAAGGGCTTCCTATCGTGCTTTGCGACCGGCATATTAACAATTATAAGTTCAATATCGTCGCTTCAATGCAATCACAGGCGATTTCCGAACTGGTCCGGCATTTAAAAACCGAAGGGTATACCCGTCCGGTTTTCTTTATCAATGACTGGGATAGCAATCCGTCCCGAATGGATCGCCGAAATGCGTTTATTCAGGCAGTTCAGGATATTTACGGTTATAGTCCGGAATCCGATGTCTTTCGCGTCAGCAGCGAGAATGATTCGTTTGAGCTGGACTGCTTAAAACGCCTTTATGCCTCTTTAAAACCCGGTGCCATCCCTGCTGTTATCGGCGGGAACAGTATCACTACAATACGCGCTTTCCGCGCCGCAAAACAAATGGGGCTGAAAATCCCAGAAGACATCGGTATTTGCGGCCCGGAATATTGGGACTGGCATCACGAGGTCTCCTGGCCTGTCTTAACCACACCAAACATCACGACTTTTTTTATTCATACCAAGGAGCTGGGACGGCACGCCGCCGAACTGCTGCTTGAAGTTATCAAAGAGCAAAAACCGGAAGCTAAAGAGGTTTTGCTTCCCTGCGAGTTAAAACTTCGCGAATCCACTAACAGGCATGGCTCTATCAAGGACTAACAATTAACGGAAAATTTAAGCAGAACGCGTTGCTTTGCTCTGCTTAAATCTTGTTATATAAATTCAGCCCTTCATTTAATGACTTGGTTTTATGAATATGTTGTGTCTGCTCCGCTTCTTTGACGTCGATGTCTTCAGCCATTACCATCACTTCTTCCACATGTTTCTGCGGGATGCAGATAACACCATCAATGTCCCCGACAATCAAATCGCCCGGATTAACCGTTATCCCACAGCATTCAACCGGCACATTTGCCGCCAATGTTGCATAACGGGAAACCGTGGTGCCCGGACTGATGGTTCTGGAGTATATCTCAAAATCGAAATCGCGTTTTATTTCGGCGAGGTCGCGAACGCCGCAGTTCAGCACCGCTCCTTCTAAATTATTTACTGTGGCGCCTGCAGTCATTAATCCGCCCCAGAGTGACACGTTCGGATCGTTTTCCTGTAAAACTATCACGATAACTTCCCCGCCTTCAGCGGAGTCGATTAAGTCAATGGCGTGCGTCGGTGCACCGGAAACCTCGCTCTTTCCTTCCAACACTGTGATCGCTGGTCCGACAATCTTTTTGTCTTGGATACGCGGTTTCATTTCCTGATCCATAAAGCATCGCTTCCCGACTACTTTATCACAGGCATCTGAAATCGCGGCTGTTGAAAACCCTCTGAACTTCTTAATCATTTCGTTTGAATACATGTTTTTCTCCTTTGGTATATAGTACTTTTTTTAAAACCCAACATTTAAAACGCGCGGCAGCCACAATACGATATCCGGGATGTATGTTATTAAGAAAAGCGCAACTAACAGCGCAATAACAGGTCCCCAGTTCTCTTTGATGATGGCTTGTATCGGCGCTTTTGAGATCCGTGAAACGATAAACAGCGACATACCGAACGGCGGGGTTACGGTGCCCACCATCATATTTAATGTAAGCACAACGCCTAAATGAATCAGGTTGATTCCCAATGCATTTGCGACCGGAACGATCAACGGAACAAAGATCATCATGGAGGCGGAAACATCAAGCAGACATCCGAAAACCAAAAAGGCGATATTGACATATAGCAAGAACAGCTGCGGAGAACCTGCGGATATATTGATCATCAGGTCTTTAAACGCGGTTGATACATTTTCAATCTGTAAAATATAGGACACGAGAACCGCCATCGCAACGAGCGTACCAATGCTTGCCGATCCTTTGATTGTGCTGATTAATATATCCTTCAGCGCTTTGAAGGATAAGGTTCTATAGACGATTCCCGCTACAATCAGCGCATAAAGCCCGGCAATCGCTGCCGCTTCCGTCGGTGTCATGATGCCCGTATACATTCCGGCAAGTAAAATCACCGGTGTCAGCAAAGCGGGAATCGCTTTGAAGCTCACAAGCAGAAAATCGCGCAATACTATTTTTGCACCGCGGGGATAGTTTCTTTTCTTCGCAATAATAGCGACATAAGCCATCAGCACGGCAACAACGACAAGCGCCGGTATCATACCTCCCGCAAAGAGGCCAATCAGTGAAGTGCTGGCCAGAAGAGAATATGCTACCATAGGCAGGCTTGGCGGGAAAATCGGACCGACAACAGCAGAGGTAGATGTAATCGCCGCCGCAAAGGACGATTCATATCCGTTATCCTTCATTGACTTAATTTCAATTTCCCCGAGCCCTGCGGCATCCGCCACAGCAGAACCAGACATACCGGCGAAGATAAGTGAAGAGATGATATTAACATGCCCTAATCCGCCGCGCGCATGACCGACGATTCCGTTTGCAAAGCTAAAAAGTTTGTCTGTGATTTTACCGGCATTCATGACATTTGCCGAAAATAAAAACAGCGGAATCGCAATAATGACGTAACTAAGAAGCACTTCGCTGGCCACATTGGTAATAATGGCTGTGATATCTCTCCCGGAAATAATGAAATATGCAACACCAGCTGCAAGAAAGCTATAACAAATCGGCATCTTACAGATAAAGAGTAAAACAATCAGACCTAAGAATACGATTAGTGCGATACTCATATTAGTTATTGAACTCCTTTGCTTTTTTTTCAATACCCTCAGCGTCCCCTGCTTGTTTTAGCATGGTAAACTTATTGATATTCACGATGATCTCCTGAATGAAATAAACAATAGAAAGAATAACTAAAATAACAATGGGCAGGACAATGAAGCCATAGGATATATGCAAGACGGGTGTTGACGCTGTATTGAAATAAAAAATCATCTTTTCAATAGAGGGCTTTATCAATAAGACAAATGTAATGGTTAGAATCACATTACCGATAATTTCAAGAATAATCTGTGTCTTTTTTGTCGATTTATCATGTACGAGCGGGAAAACCATATGATCTTTAGATTTAGCTGTATAGGCTGATCCAAAAAAAACAATAAAAACATAAAGAACAGTGATAAGTTCATTTGACCAAGACAGCGGTTCTTTTAAAACATATCTGAAAAAAACCTGCGTAACAAAAAGGATGAACAGTAGAACAAATGAGGCAAGCGGGATCATTAGTGTGATTAACGCCTCAACTAATTTGAGAATTTTGCTCAACACTTTCATTAAGAACTTCCTTCCTTATAACTTTTACGACGCAATATGGAGTTGAGCGCCGCAATTTAGACCATTGCAGCGCTCTGTTCATTTGAAATTTACAGCTTGTGCAGCACCATTAGCACTTAGCGATACTTCTGCACATCTGCATAAAATTGTGGATCCCAGTTTTCTTCTAAATCTGTTTGTTCTGTAATGTAAGCTTCGCAACTCGCTTTAAAAGCATCTTTGTCCATATCATCGATGATAATAACGCCTTTTTCTTCAAGCTCTTTCAGCGCAGTTTCGATTTCTTTTGATGTTTCATTATCAGCCCATCTCATCCATTTATCTGCGGATTGAATCATATATTCCTGGAATTCGGGGGTGAGCTGTTGGAAAAACTCTTCATTGACTACCGGGAACAGCACATTGTGCCCGTGGTCAGTCAAACAAAGGTATTTCGCAACATCATAATATTTAAGCGTTAAGCCGGTATTCGCAGGCATGCCCATACCATCAATAGCACCAGTCAGGATAGAGCTCATCGCTTCACTAACTGATATTGGTACCGCGTTGGCGCCCATACCGTTTTTCATCGCCATCATAACTGGTGAACCCGCCGCACGAAGATTGATGCCTTTCATCTCTTCCGGATTTCTCGGCACATCTTCAATGGGCATATCACGGAACCAAAGTTCCCTTGTTCCAAGAACTTCATAGGAAAGAATTCGAACACCTGTTTCTTCCAGGAACCGATCCATCCATTTTTGAGCGTCTTCACTGCCCCAGAAACGTGCGCAATGATCACGATCCGCATAGAAATATGCGCTGTCGCTCTGTCCAATCCACGGTGAAACGTCTACTAAATAGTCACAGGATGCGGATGCAAATTGAATTTCATTTGCTTTAACAGCAGGGCCTGTGGCTTCATGCTTATACAATGTCGCACCATAATAGCATTGAACTTTAAACTTCCCTCCGCTAACTTGTTCAAGATCATCGAAAAAGTTTTGCATTGCTCTGTTCGTTGCTTGTTCGGGTGTGCCTTCAACTGAGAAGATAGGGGTAAATTCTCCGCCTGGATCAATGTACAGAGGTCCGTCCTCTTCTTTTTGAGCGTCTTCCTCTGCCGCCGCCACTTCCACAGCCTCTGCAGGCGCTTCACTGGCGCTGTTATCCGCTTGTGCTCCTGTACATGCGCTTAAAAACGCCAACAGTATTACCAGCACGATTACTGACAACTTCTTTTTCATATTGATTTTCCTTTCAGATAATTTTTGGATGCATGATATCCAAACATGATGTTAAATTAAACTGATTTGTTGGTTTACCGGTTAACCTAAAATATCATACTATATGCCTTTTTCATCGTCAATACCTATTTATAGCGATTTTTTTAGGTATTTTATAGTTTAGAAACCGGTTAATCATCTATTATGCTATTATCTTTTAATTAAAACGTTACCCTTTTGGTTCCGTACAAAACTATATTTTCTTTAGCGAATTAATACGGTATGTTTTAGTCGCGCGTATATATTGACGCCTTTCACGCAGCGCGCAAAAAACATCAGTCAGCCTCAACCTAAATAACGATTGTAGCTATAGTAATTTTGCTTTTTATTGTGCGCTTTAGAATATTAGAATAATTATAAAAATAAAAAGCCGATGTTTTTGTCGGCTTTTTTATGTGGTCTGCGGAAGAAATTTGAATTCTTGTTCCCGGATTAGTGTAAATACGATTTCCAGCAAAGCTACATTACTGCATTTTGGATCTGTATTATTTAAATAGGCCTGTCTAATCACAAGTTACTGCTTTTTCTTAAATTAAATAATATATCCGATTCTTTCATAAACAATGACACTGGGAATTGAATTAAAGTTAGTGCCATGATGCCAATCATAGGTACAAGCACGCTCCCAAACACACTATTTGTTAAGTCGAATAGATAAACGAAAAGAACACCTGATATTTGCCCTGCCATAAGTATAAGGCCGAATGATGTGCCTTCCCTTGCAGGATATGCCACCTCAGCGCCATGTTGAAAAAGGATCGGGGCAAGCCCCATAATCACAAATCCCAGAAGCGCAGCATCAATCAAAATCAAGTAATAGTCCCCTAAGAAAGTAAGCCCACATACCAGCGGAATTATTAAAGCTAGCCCAAAACGGAACATAGGCACGCGTTGAAGACGTTTGTCAGAAATCATTGGTAAAACCACCGCACCTATAACGCCGGCTACAATAAACGCCGTGCCCACCCATCCCGCATTTTCAAATGAGATGCCTCTGGGGGTCAATATCTTTTCAATCATAGAGAGTAAGGTATTAAACATCCCCATTGCAATAAAGCTAATGCAAAGCACCATGTTAAAGCTCTTACTATTAAGTAGTTTTTTCATTGAAGCAAGGCTTATATCCTCACGCTCCGCTTCCGGCCCAGGTGCAATCTCGGGTTTTTCCTTTAGAAAAACAGCTACCATAATCGTCGCAATGCATGCAATAGCAGCATAGATTCCAAGCATTGGTTTAATACCAATACTTATTGCCAATATTGGAGATAGCGCCATTGGCACAATAAAGCCAAGATATTGCGCCATAACAAGTATCCCGGAGGCAGTAGAGCGCTCCTTCACGGGAAACCAGTTGGCCGGAATCTTCGTAGATATATTGATTAAAAAAGGCTGCCCGATAGCGATAAAAAGCTGTGTGATAAGAACGATAATAAAAATATCTGCAAAAACATATCGGATTAATCCAAATAGCGCAGTGATGATTGCCCCAATCATAACGGATCGTTTTGCCCCAAACTTATCGATTACCCAGGAAGCGGGAATTGTAAACAAAATATACATCAGCATATAAATCATCGAAAATGCTGTAATCCCCATGCTGCCCACCGAATAGAAGTTCTCCGCTAAACTGGCAATAGGCGCAAAAGCCAGCCAATATATCTCGGTAGAGATTATGATTGGAACCATTACCGCAAGAATAAGCCAACGATACGGAAAGACTTTATATTCGTTTTTGTTTGTCATAGTAAAACTCCTTATAAAAAAATTATGGCTAATCGATACATTTTAACAGGATTACTTCGGTTTGTACATCTAACAAACCCCCTGTTGCATACCACTACAAAAAGTATGAAAACTTGGGCCTGTAGAATTTATGGTTCTTATGTTTCCTTATTAGGGTTTTTTCAGGAATGAGAATAAAAAGCTAATAAGTCGTATTGACAGTATGGAAATAATCTAATCTGAGGCCTGGAATTAGAACTCTGTTTCATTTAGTCTTTTGCCTAATATAATTGGCGTACCTTCAGAAAATATAAAAAGCAGCCCGTAGGCAGCCTCTAATATTCTACTGTTTTTAAAAATGCAAGTTCATCTTTTACTATCGGTTTTGGTTCCCCTACCAGAGATGCAATCAGCAGACTTTTTGTGCTGGTTTCAGCCGCTTCCAGCAGGTTCACAGCGGTCTGCAGGTCCTTACCGACCACCATTGCGCCGTGGTTGCCAAGTAAAACCGCATTGTCGGTGGCCAGTATTGGCGCCACACCATCAAAAATATGCGTGGTGCCCGGCCGCCCGTATGCCGCCACTTTTATCTCCTTAAACACTGCAATCATCTCAGCAAAAGCGTCGGTTTTAACGGGCTTGCCGCAAATCGCGTGTGCGGTCAAGAATGTAGGGTGCGCATGCACCACCGCACTGATATCTGCTCTTAGTTGATATGATTTAATGTGTAACAGGGCTTCAGAGGAAGCGCTCTTACTGCCCGCAATCTGCTTGCCCGTCAAGTCCAGTACGGCGATATCTTTTGGCTTTAACGTTGATTTTCTCATTTTTGATGGTGTAATAAAAATTCGGTCATTGACTTTAATTGATACATTTCCATCAACGGCATTGATATAACCTTTTTGCTCTAAGTACTTGCATGTTTCAATCAGTTCTTTTTTAATCTTTCTCAATTTTATGTCCTCGTCTGTGTGATGCCGCTATTATAACATACAAAAGCTGCTAAAAAGATTTTTCTGAAAAAATATTAATTCAATTAATAAGAAACTCCGCTTATTTTTATGCTTTTGTTTTATCCCAGCAGTATTATATTTTCATTCAGAATGATTCAATTGATATTTATCTTTTATTTTGGCCGCCAAGATTTCCGCCATCTTTAAATGTGAATCGGCGTCAAGGTGTATCCCGTCAATATCACTGGATTGAATATAATCGCCCATATTCAAGTACGCGCATCCCAGTTCATCCGCCTGCATTCGGTAGTATCGGTCCAGCGCTTTTGACTTTTCTTTTGCGCCAAAAAACATATCTGCTAATTCAGTGAGTTTTCCCACCGGCGGCGGACACAGCATCAGGACTTCTGGTGCGGCGCCATCAATGCCCGCAGCACTCTGCTGTATCATTTTAACCAATGCGCCGACGCTCGCGGCAATATCGGATGCCTGAACCGAAAACCGTGACTTTAAGTCATTGGTCCCCAGCATTAATATTACCATATCAAGCGGTTTGTGAGACTCTAAGCATGGCGTCAGCTGTTTGCTTCCGTTTTTAAAGCCCTCAATCGGATCATCCCAGACCGTTGTTCTGCCGTTCAAACCCTCTTCAATAATCTCGAACACGCTGCCTAAGTTATGCGCCAGCACACGTGTCCACCGGGTCTGGTCGTCATACCGGTCTTTTGCTACAGGGTTCCATCCCCATGTGTTCGAATCTCCAAAACATAAAATTCGCTTTTTCATCGCTATTTTATCATCCTATTTGATATCCGTTGGGATACTCAGCCGATATCTGATAATCCACAATTTCTTCCAAAAGCTTTAAATATTCAATTCCGATTCGTGCGGCCGTTTCAACATCCGGCACCATGGGTGCGGATTCGATTGTGCAATATCCGGTATAGCCGGTTTTCTTAAGCGCCCTTAAGGCCGCTTTAAAATCCACAGTCCCGTATCCCGGTGTCAGTGAATTCGAATCCCTGAAATGCAGGTGCCATAGCAACGGGAACGCATCCATTACAGCTTCATACGGATTTAATTCTTCAAAATTCGCATGAAACCAGTCGAGCTGAATGCCGAGGTTATCCATGCCCGTCATTTCGATCAACCGCTTGTGATTCAGCGCCGTATTGACAAACTTGCCCATCTCCAGATGGTTAGTAGCCTCAAAGACCAGTCTAACGCCTTTTGTTTTTGCGTATTCACACATTTTCTTCAAAGCGCTTACGGCAATCTCAGTGCACTCTGCAACGTTTTCTGCTGTGATTTCGTCGTGAATCGCAACCGCAACGGTTACAAACGGCGCGCTCAATTCCGTAGCAACATCAATACTGGACTTTGTTTCAGCAACTGCTAAATCAGCCGTTTTCCGTTCTGTCAGTGTTTTATAAACCGGGCTGAACGGGTCCCACTCTTCGCCCCAGCATTCATTAATACATGAGACCGCCAGATTGAAATCTTGCGACAGCGCTTTGTGGCGTCCAACAAATTGCTCCATTGAAACACCCAGCCCGTATCTGCCCTTAGGCGGTGTAAGTTCTATCGCATCATATCCGTATTTCTTTAAACGCGTATAAGTCAGCTCGGGCCGAAGATATGTTTCCTCTTGTCCAAAGGTCAACTGGAAATAGCTGTACTTTAATTTTACCATACTTATGCCTTTTATTGATTAATCTTATCCTTTAAATCCGCGCCGACCGAACCATGATTATGGTTTAAATAAAAAACTTCGTCGCTGAACTGCGGATATTTCGTCAGTTCATCGGCAATCGCATCAAAAATTGCGATAATCGCTATAATACTCGCCGTCGGCAGCATTTGTTTATGGTCGGATTCCCCGATGTTGAGCAGCATCACAATATCGGCGGCTTTGGCGAGCTGTGAATCCGCATTTTGCGTGACCGTAATCAGTTTAATTTTCTTGCCTTTGACCGATTCAATCAGGTTCACAAGTTCTTCGGTATTTCCGCCTTTCGAAAGCGCAATCATCACGTCGCCTTCCTGCACGGCACCAAACGCGCCGTGTGCCGCGTCTCCTGCCGATACAAAAAATGACGGTACATTCGCCACACACAGCATATGCGCAATTTTTCGTGCCGCTACAGACGAGGTGCCCATACCAACCGTTGCGATTCGCCCTTTACAGCTGCGGATCATTTCAAAAACCTGATAATAGGTTTCAGCACTGAGCGAATCCTTTAATCCGTTCAGTACTGCGCCATCTATTTTGAACATTTCACATGCATTTTTTAAAAGTTTGTCTTTATCCATTGCTTACTCCATTTCGAAAACAACCTTCAACGCCTTACCCTGAACCGCTAAATCAACGCCTTCACTGAATTTAGAAAGCGGCATACGATGCGTTACCAGTTTTTCAACCGGAATACGCCCGCTCTGCATCAAATCAATCACCTGCTTATGGTGGCGCGGTGCAAAAGTTGTCGTGCCGATTAGTTCCAATCCACGGTAATGAATAATATTTGTATCGATTCCCGGTTTCGAATTATCGTGCGGCAGTCCGCCGAACAGTGCAATTCTGCCGGCTTTCTTCGCCATTTCAACCGCCTGAACTTGTGTCGCACCTACCGGATTCGCGGTAATCACCACATCCGCGCCCATACCGTTGGTCAGGCGCTTCACTTCGGCAACCAAATCGACTTCGCTGGAGTTAATCAAAACATCAGGCTCAAATGCCTTCGCTAATTCCAGTCTGCTGTCATTCACATCCGCGACAATAATCCTCTTTGCGCCTTTCGCCTTTGCGATGCAGATATGCAAACAGCCGATCGGTCCTGCACCGATGATCACAACCGTATCCTCAATGCCCACGCGCAAACGTTCCTGCGCATGCACACAGGATGACGGCGGTTCGGCAACCGCAGCGTATTCATAGTTCAGTCCCTCGGGAATCTTCTGCAGCGTACCGTTTGCCAATGACTCCGGCGGGATCGCCATATATTCAGCAAATCCGCCCGGCCAATGCTGGGCCAGTTCTTTGATGTTTTCGCAATACTGGGGACGTCCGGCTTTGCAGAACTCACATTCGCCGCAATACACCACCGGCGCAACCGCGATATCATCGCCGACTTTGTAGATGCCGTGATAGTCCTTGCCGACTTCCTCAACAACACCAGCAACTTCATGGCCGATGATTGCCGGCAGTTTTACGTTCTTATGCCCGCTTTTCAGCGTTCTTAAATCGCTCCCGCAAAGGCCTACCGCCTTTACTTTTATCAAAATACCTTTATCGTCACAAACAGGCTTGTCCACCTGCGTATATATGTATTCACCGGGGCTGTTTAATACAACCGCATTCATTTTCATAATGTCTCCTCCATTATTTAAGCTTGTCTCTAAATGCCTTCAGAGCTTTAAAGTCTTCCTTTAAATGCCCGTAAATGCTTTTGTAAATTTGAAATGCTTCCATATAAATATCGTGGTTTTCTTTGCTGGGTTCCCGATGCGCGACATACTCTGCTTTTTCTTTGGCTATTGAAAAATCTTTAAACCAGCCGCATGCAACACCGGCAAGTATGGCGTCCCCGAACGGTGCGCCGACACGGCTTTTTACCATTGCAGTCGGCACATTGAATACATCAGTGATGATTTCACGCCACAGCTCGGATTTTGCGCCGCCTTCGTTTAAAATAATCGGATATTTCATTTCTTTGCCCGAATCTTTGATGATACGGTATGAATCATAAAGCGCAAAAGCCACCGCTTCCATAATCGCCCTTACCAGATGCGCCTTGCCGTGCATCAGTGACAGCCCAAAAATGACTCCGCGTGCGTCCACATCCCAAATCGGTGTCCGCTCGCCCATTAAGTATGGCAGTACTATCAGCCCGTCAGCCCCCGGCTTGATCGATTTTGCCTGGACGTTGAGCATTTCATATGCATCCATCCCGCTTAGGCTTTCCGCGGCAATCTCCGCCTGCGAAAAATTATCACGGATATAGCGAAGCGCCTGCCCGCCCGTTGTTGTGGTGGGAATAGTGATATAGGTGCCGTCCACAGTGTAGGCGCATGCAATCATGCTGTCAAAGAACGTATCATCTTTATGGATAATTCCGAAGTTGCCGCATGTGCCGAGATTCATCTGAATTTCGCCGGGTTCTGTTGCCCCGCCGCCGATCCATCCGGCATTGCAGTCCACCTGCCCGCCGGCTACCGCTGTTCCTTGTTTAAGTCCGGATTCTGCCTCTGCCTTTGCCGTTACTTTGCCGACAATATCCGTGCTGCTGCAAAGCGTCGGCAGCAGCTCCCGGCTGATACCCATGCCGTCCAGCATATCACTGTCAAATTCTTTTTTCCGGATATCATATCCCGGGTTCATAAATGCCGCGCCAGCGTGATGCACCGTGAATTCCCCGGTCAGCTTAAACGTGATAAACCCGTCAATCGTCAGAATTTTATGAATACGTTCAAAATCCTTTGGCCGGTTTCGTTTTTCCCACAGCAGGCTCAGCAGCATCGGCTGGTCTTCAATTCGGTTTGCCGTGATATCAAAGATGTGCTGTTCGCCAAACTGTGCGCGTACATCCTCGATTTCTTTAATCGCGCGGCAGTCCATCAGATTATACGCGTTATTTACCGGCTTTCCCTGTTTGTCCACCATCACCATCGATGGCAGCGCAGATGAAACTGCGACTGCCATGATGTTTTCAGGGGATATCTTCGCTTTATTGATACAGGTTTTAATGAGTTCACATGCGATCTCCCAATAACGGTTTGCATCATGCTCGCTCCATCCGGGTTTAAGGGTAATGATTGGATATTCAATATTCGCATACGCGCATATGTCGGCGTTTTCATCCGTAATACACGCTTTCGCCGAACCTGTCCCGTAATCAATCCCCAATAAATATTTCATGCCATCCCTCTCTAACATTCTGCTTCTTCCGTGTCTTCCTCAACGCGGATATTTCTGCTTTCCAGTTTTCTGATATATGTCGTTCTTAAGCTGTCAATTAACACCGCAATAAAGATTACCATAGCGGATACGATCGGCTGGAAATAAACGTCTGTGCCGAGATAAATCAGGCCCGCGTCCAGCATCTTAATAATCATCGCGCCGATCAGCGTACCCGGGAAAACGGAGCCGATACCACCGGCAAGACTTGCGCCGCCGAGTACAGCCGCTGAGATGGCCTGGAACTCAACGCCTTCACCTGTGCTAGGATTGACCAGCCCGCCAAGCTGAATAATCAGCATAATCGAACCAACCGCCGCAAACAAGCCGTTTAAGATATAAACAAACGCTTTCACACGGTCGGAGTTTATCCCCGCTTTTCTTGCCACTTCTTCATCGTTGCCGATCGCATAGATGCGCCGCCCAATCGGTGTTTTTCGCTCTATCAGGACCGCCGCACCCACAACCACCGCCAGGATCAGAATCGGCAGGGGTATCACACCAAACAATTTCGTCGATGCAATTTTCGTAATACTGTCCGGAAAACGCACGCCCTGTGATTGGCAAAGCAGTATGCTTAGCCCCTTTCCGGCAACCATGGTTGCCAAGGTAACGATAAACGGCAGCATCTTCATTTTAACAATGAAGAATGCGTTAAACGCACCAAACAAAGCGCCGATAATCAGTCCGATAATCAGCGATATCCAAATGGGGAAGCCGAAGTCCCGCATCAGCAGCGCCGGAATCAGCGATGAAATATAGACAATCGATCCAATCGATAAGTCAATTCCGCCGGTCAGGATAACGAAGGTCATCCCTGTTGCCAAAATACCCACGTATGCAACCGCCGTTAATATATCTAAGAAATTATCAAATGACAGAAAGTCCGGTCTCATAATTCCAAAGAACAGGAATATAATCACAAACAACACGATGGGTATATTTTTTAGTAATAGTAGTATTAATTTATTCGTCCGCATAACAACCTCCACCTTCGCGGTTACACTTGTCTGAATGCAGCAGCGACGATTTCATGCTGCGAGAACTCATCGGTTGAGAACTCGCTAAAAATCTCGCCCTTGCTCATGACAAGAATCCGGTCACACATACCCATCAATTCTTCAATCTCGCTGGAGACCATAACAATTGACTTGCCCTCTGCTGCTAACTGATTTAAAATGCTGTAAACCTCGTACTTTGCCCCTACGTCAATCCCCCTTGTCGGTTCATCCACAAACAGAATTTGCGGCTCAGCCAACAGCCATTTTGCGATAACAACCTTTTGCTGGTTCCCGCCTGAAAGGCTTTTAACCAACTGGCGGTCAATCGGTCCGGACTTAATTTTTAAACCGTCAATAATCTTAGCGATGGCTTTCTTTTGTTTTTCTACGTTAACAAACTCAAAAGGCTTTGTGGTATATTGGGGCATTGATACAAACCCGATGTTTTCTCGAACATTAAACTCAAGATGCAGCCCTTCTTCTTTTCGGTTCTCGGTAACAAACCCGATTTGTTCGGCAATTGAAGCGGTTGGCGAATGCTTCTTCAACGGTTTCCCGTGGACAAGCACTTCTCCCGTCCGGTAGGCTTCAAGGCCGAATACCATGCGCAGCATTTCCGTACGGCCTGCACCCATAAGGCCGAATATTCCCAGAATCTCGCCTTTTCTTAAATCGAAATTAATATCATGGGAAATCCCGGGCTCCGACAAATTCTTCACTTCTAAGACCAGTTCGTCTTTTGGTTTCGAGATACGCTCCGGATAAAGCTGTGTAATGTCGCGTCCGACCATTGATTTAATCATCCGCTTAATATCAAAGTCTTTTGTGTCACCCTTATCCGTTACCTGACCGTCTCTCAGTACAATAATATGGTCTGATATATTCTTAATGTCAGCCAGAATATGCGATATATAGACAATCGCAATGCCCTGCTTTTTCAGTTTATCGATGATTTCGAACAAGCGCTTTGACTCATTCGTGGTAAGCGACGTGGTCGGCTCGTCAAAGATAACAATCTCCGGCTGGGTACTCAGGCACTTTGCGATTTCAACCAGCTGGCGCTGCCCCGGGGACAGTTTTTCGACCAAGGTGTCCGGTGATACTTCTAAATCAACGGATTTTAAAATCTCCATCGTCATCCGCTTCATCTTTTTCGCATTAATCAACCCCTTACCGGGGTAATCATCGATAAAAAAATTATCCATAATGCTCAGGTTAGTAAACAAATTCAGTTCCTGATGAACGAAGGATATTTTATGTTTCATCGCGTCAGAAGGGCCGCTCGGTTCATAAAGCTCACCGTGGTGGCGCATCACGCCTTCATCCGGCTGGTGGACACCGCCGATGATATTCATCATCGTTGATTTTCCGGCGCCGTTTTCACCGATAACGCCCAGCACCTTGCCTTTTTCCAGTGAGAAGCCGACTCCCTTTAACGCCTGGATGCCAAAGAATCGTTTGGATATATTTTCGATTTCAAAAAATTTATTAGGCATTCTGCTCACCTGCCTTATCTATGTTGATTACATTCGTATCTGTCATATCCTGCGCTTCTGACATCCGTGTTCTGACCACATCCAGCAACGCTGCCACCAGGATGATTAATCCTTTTACGATGTCTACGATAAACGCCGAAAGCTTTAACATATTCAGCACCGAGGACAGCAGGGTAAAAAATACACAACCGATTAGCACCCAGCCGACCTTCCCTTTTCCGCCGAACATCGATGTTCCGCCGATAACCGCCGCACCGATAATATCCATCAGCATCGCACGTGTCATGGTCGGGCTGCCCTGTTGCAGTCTGCCGGAATAAATAACTGATGCGATCGCACAGAATAAACCGCTTAAAACATATGCCGTAATAATCATACGGTCTGTCGGGACACCGGATATACGGGTTGCTTCCGGGTTTTCGCCGGCCGCATAAATCCACTTTCCGGTTTTCGATTTACTCATCAACAGGTGTGCAGCGACACCTACAACCGCGGCAATAATTAACGCATACGGGATAATCCCGATGCCTTTTCTGCCGATATTGACGAAGGATTCCGGTAATCCGATAATATTAAATGATTGTGTCAGCCAGATGGCCAAATAGAGGAATAGCTGCTGGAACACCAGCGTTACCATAAATGGCGCCATTTTGAATTTTGTAATAAAAAGCCCGCTTAATAATCCGACCGTCATGCCGACTAACAGCATCACGATAATAGCAACAGGAACCGCGGCCGCCGTATTGGCCAAAGGTCCGCCGTCAGGACCTAACACCGTACCCCAGAGTACAGAAGAGCCGAATCTCGCTTCATTCACCGAGTTGGTCATTAATACAGCGCCGAGCACTGAAGTTAAGCCCACGATAGACGGCTGTGCCAAATCGATGCCCGCTACGATAAGCACAAACATCTGTCCGACAGCCATGATAAACAGGGGCAGCAGGTTGTTCAGCATATTCGTTAAAGATCTGCTCCCCGCGATTTTAGGATTAATAATGGTCATCAGCCCAAAAATCAGCAGCGATAAAATCAAGATAAAATATTGTGATAGAAACAATTCTTTTATCGTAAATCGCCGCTTTAATGAGGGGGGCTTTGCGTTTAATTTTGACATTGTATACCTCCAGAAATTGTATATCAGAAACTGCTGTTCGCAATATGATTTTCAGCTTTTAAGGTGTGCCGTTTTATATTATATCACACACATGTGGTTATCGAATCCTCTCCCAAAAATTCGATCAGATGTTATTTGAGGGGAGGTTTCCCTCCCCTCATTTTGATGACTATCAATGAATATGGTGTATTAACTATTCAATGTCGCCAGCTTTCTGACGTTCCTTGTTGCCCCACATATCCATTCTTCTTTCAGCCATGTTAGCCTGTGTTAGTGCAAATCCCGGGTCATCCATCCACTTATTCGGAGTGGTTTCGCCTGCATTAATCGCTTCGATCATCGCTGTGATAATCAGTTCAGCTTCATAGTACAAGTCCTGAACAGCGGTAGCATCTACATAGCCTTCATCCATCAGTTCACCAGCATACTGGTCGCCGTCAACTGCGCCTAAGATAACGTGTCCTTCTTCACCGACTTTTTTCCACATATCGTGTGATTCAAGAACCTGTTTGATCTGCGGATACAGGAAGTCGGAACCGCAGAAGAGCAATCCAACATCCGGATTTGCTTTCATTGCGCTTGTCAGATTGTCCAGAGCAACTTTCGCATCCCAGTTTGTCTGTACTTCGATCGGAGTTTTGAAGGTGTCAGGATTTGCTGCAATAACATTGTCAAAGCCCTGTTTTCTGAAAACAGCATTCGGGTCACCTAAGTCACCAACCATAACCAGCGGCTGTACCTTTTCACCGGTTGCTTCAACGACTTTCTTCGCTTCTTCAGCCATGTATTCCATAGCTGTCTGAGAAATCGCTTCGTTGTCAGCAACAGCAACAAGGTATTTTGCATCCTCGTTTGTCGGCGGTCTGTTGAAGATACCCAGCGGTACGCCAGCGTCGTTACAGTCTTTGCCGATTGCAACTGCTGTGTCACCATCCTGCGGAATAACGATTAAGCCATCAACGCCTTCTGCAATCGCGTCATTACACATTTGCTGTTGTTTGATGGGGTCTTCAGAAGCATTGTATTCGATAACTTCGATACCTTGTGCTTCAAGCGTAGCGATAATCGCGTTGTAACCCGCAACCCAGAATGGTGTTTCAAGATCGACAAAGCAGAAACCAATTGTGATATCTTCTTCTTCAATCTGGGCTTGGACTTCGATAACGTCTTCATTAGAAGCGCTATCCTCAACCGCAGCATCTTCTGCTTTTGCGCCACCGCATGCAACTAGGCTGATGCACATCATGACCACTAAAAGCATTACAACTATTTTTTTCACTTTGTTACCTCCCGATTTATTTTATCTTTTACCCTAACAAACGAGGATAAAACTAATCGTCGGTTCTAAAGCCATCATCAGGCATTTCACAATGCCTGTTATTTTGATGGTTTAAGTATACTCGCTTTAATTCGTATTTTCAATATTATTTTTGAAATTTATAATTTAAATTTCAAAAAAAATTCATTTTTCACTTATAATCTAATTTTTAGCCCTTTTTAGGCGTAATATTTCAAATATATAGCGTTTTTTTATTCATTGAATACAAATTTTATCTTCTTATTATGAAATTATATGCATTCATTTGCCTTTATAATGACTATATCTTATTAATTTCAACAGCATAGTTCGATTTATCAAGCGCCTTTACATTTTCACTATCCCGCATAATCATGTTCACGAACAAAGACTCTAAAATCGACATTTGCACCACGCGTTTCGCCACAATTTCACCGTTTAAGTGTTTGATAAACGTTGAGGTGAGCAGAATAATATCTGAATTTTTCGCCAGCGGTGAAACGGAGAAATTTGTTATGGCTATCACCTTTACGTTAGTGTCTTTCAGGTACTTGGCAACGTCCACGACGCCTTTTGATTTCCCCGAATGGCTGATTGCAACAACCACGTCCCCGTCATTTAAGTGTGACGCATGAATAATCATTGCATCAGAATCGCAAGTCGCCGTTGCCATCTTCCCAATCCGCATTAATTTTTGGGTGCCGGAGGATGCGACCGAATATGCGTCGCCCACACCGATAAACAGCACTTTTTTCGCATTCATTAACGCATCAATCGCCTGATCGTATGCATCCTTATCAACGAGATTCATCGTATCATTCAGCGCCTGAATAACCGAATCAAAAACCTTTCGCGTCACTTTAACCGAGTCATCAGAAATTGAGATTTCACTATAATCCCGTTTTGGCGCTTCTGTTGTATACGCCATTTTTCTCAGTTCTTCTTTCAGACTGGAAAACCCGTCCAATCCCATCCTGTGGGATATTCTGACGAAGGTCGGCGCACTGCATCCCGCCCGGTCCGCCGCTTCGGAAATCGTCGCACTAATCAGAAAATCAGAATTTTCAAGTAAAAAGTCCGCCGCCTTTTTTTCGGCGCTTTTAAGAGAATCATATACAGCCTGGAGTTTCAGCAGACAACTCATGGGAATTTTTTTAATCATATAGTCTTCAATCTTCAAACCATATACCTCACTTCACTTATAATAGGACTATTATATTCTTTTTTACTAATCAGGACAATCTAAAACATCAAAACCTGTTGTTAATCCCGCGTATTGATTGATATATATCTTTATATACCGCGTATTTTTCCACATACCGCTGGTGATTCTTTTCATCTGGTTCAAACACTTTATCTGTATAGACCATTTGGCCAGCCGCTTCGGCAATGCTTCTATAATATCCGCAGCCGACGGCTGCAAGTACTGCTGCACCCAGACAGCCGGATTCCTTACACTGCAATGTCGTGATCGGACGATTTATCACATCCGCTTTGGTGCGCATCCATAAATCAGATTTCGCTCCGCCGCCGACCGCACGGATTTCGTTAATCTGAATGCCCGCTCTTTCCATTGTTTCGAGATTAGTGCGGAGCTCATATGTTAATCCGTCCAGCAGCCCTTTAAATAAATCATCCTTCGTTGTCGCCAGCGTCAGCCCGAGTATCGCTCCCTTTGCATTGACGTCACAGGTCGGCGTTCCGCTGCCATTGAAATGCGGCAGAACCAATACGTCACTCGGGACATTTTTAATGTTTCGCTGAATGTACGCATAAACATCTACGCCATTAGCTTCCGCATGCTGTTTTTCAAAATCAGCCAGGTTATCACGGTACCACCGCAGGACAATACCCGCCGTATGGTTAAGCGCAAATGTAAAGTACAATCCAGCCACTGCGTGTGAATAACAGGGATAAGATGCATTCAGCATGTCATCACTGAGAAGCGGCTCTGCAAAAGTCGTAGAGAACACTTCCGCCGTTCCGCTGGAGTCCACCGCTATTCCGGGTTTTATCATACCCGCGCCGATTGCGCCGCACGTTTGGTCGTGGCCACCGGTTACGACCACCGGGTTGTTTTTCAAGCCCCATTCGATTTTCAATGTATCGCTTAGTTTGCCGACAGCGCTGCCAGACGGCGTCAGCCCGGACAATTTGTCCGCGCCTATTCCGCAGACCTGCAAGACGGCTTCATCCCATTCCTGTGTTCTAATATCCAGCATCATGCTGCGTGACGCCATGGTCAAGTCCATCACCGCTTCGCCGCATAGCTTTGCCGTGATATAATCCGAATAGGTCATGAACCATTTTGCCGCATCAAACGCTTCAGGCGCGTTGTTCTTAAACCATAAAATCTTTGCGGCCGTATTGATTGGATGATTGGGCATCCCTGTCTTAAGAAATACAGCTTTCCCGCCGATTTCTCGTTCGAATATGTCACACTCAGGTTGTGAACGGTAGTCCATCCCCAGAACCATATGGTGCAACGGCTTAAACCCATCGCCGACAGGCATTGTTGCGTCGCCTTGCACCGATACGGACAAGGCTTCAATCTCCCGCTTTCCGCTTTTTAGGATCGCCTGTTTTGTAACATCGTTGAGCTTTTCGAATACACGTTCAGCGTCCTGCTCGGCCTTATGCGGCGCGTCGCAAATAATCGGATACTCACTGAATCCATACCCTTCAATTCGGCCCTTTTCATCAAATACAACTGCTTTACAGCCGGATGTGCCAACATCCAATCCCAAAAAATATTTTCTAGTCATTATTCTTGAAATGCCTTAAGCAGACGAAAACCGCTGATAACGTCTGCTTAAGGGCAAACGCTATCTACCCCGCAAATAGTCTTTTACGTCTTTTTCCATGTTATCATAGAAGAAATCCACTTTAAGCCCCAACAGTCCACAGGCTTCATAGACAACCGGCATCACGTTGCCGTGAACCCCTGATGCATGATGGATATACGGTCCTTTAACAATCTTTTCTTCCAATGCCGGCCAATCGTCAACCTCTACCCATTTAAACGTACCTGCTGTCCACGGGCCCTCGATTGAGCGCGCCGTTCCGAGCAGTACGGAATAGTCACCATGGTCAGCGTCAAAGCGCAGGATGGTCATATCGCCGTCAATCAATTCGGCGTGAATAGCTCCGGCATAATGTTCTTCAAACGCAAACGGCCCGTCAAGGATTGGCTTTTTCTTCGCCAAAGAAATCGGCCAGGGGCCGCAGTGCTGCAGCAATTCTCCGTTTGGATTTTCGGGATGTCTCACCGACCAGTCAATAAAGAAGGAAGGCGTTACCCCAAACGCCGCCGCCTGTGCAATGACAGAGGATATTGCGCCGTGTATGTCGGTTTCGCACGCGACCGGAATGCCCTCTTCTGTCAATATCGCATTCGCGACACACGGATGAATTTGAAGCTGGTCCTGAAGCTGCGTCCAGCACTGTATCGCAATCGCGTTACATTCGTTATCCACTGCCATGCGTTTCATCACGCACTTTAATGCCGCTAAGCGCTTCACCTTTTCATCGGTGACTTTAATCTCCATTTTTTCTTTTATAAAAGCAATCGTTTGGAGCAGTTCCGGGTCGTCCGTTACTTCAAGCGCGTTAACCGCATCAATCATTTCCGGCATCGGCTTGGGTAATATCTGAATATTGAATTTTTCCAACAGTTCGCCTTCGTTGCACATCGTAGTCCAAAAATCCTGCGGACGGGTGGACAACTGTAATACCCTAAGTTTTTTAAATTCTTTTACAACATACGCGGCGGCAATAAAGTTTAATATGCCGCGCGTAAATTCATCATCTTCGAGTCTGCAATTCGGGATATAAGTGAACGGGATATTCATCCGGCGCAGTACTTTCCCCGTGGCAAACAGACCGCATTGCGTATCACGCAGGCGCGAGCCGTCTTCCAGCGGCGCTTCATCTCGCGGTCCCCAGATACAAACCGGAACATCCAGCGCTTTCGCGACTTTTGCAACAATATCTTCTGTCCCAAAGTTGGCATGCGGGAAAAATACAGCGTCCACTTCCGCAGCCTTAAACTTTTTAACGATTTTCGCAACATCTTCAGGCGAACGCAGCAAGCCCTCTTCATTGATGTCTTCAATATCAACAAAATCAACACCCAGCGCTTCAAGTTTTTTTAAGGTGAGTCCTTTGAACTTAAAGGCATCTTCTTTAGAGAAAATAAATCTTCTGGTTGGTGCAACACCAAGTTTTAGTTTGTAGTCCATCTTAACCCTCCAATAATATTTTGTTGAATTCTTAGCTCATCATCTCGTCTTGCGTTCTTCTGAGCTGAAGTAAAACTGAGTTGTTATCCAATTCTACCATATCATATGTGATGATTTCATCTTTCTTCACATCACAAAGCATTTTTGCCCCATATGCCAACCCAACCGGCAGCATATTGCCTTCTTTTGCAACCTCATACAGGTCGATCGATGCACGGTAGCAGCATTCGCCGATTCTGTCCAGCATTTCGCCCTTCTTGAGGTCTTTTTTCGCGACTGTGATGCATTCGCTGGTCAGTTTCTTCATCGGATGGCCTGTTGACTCTCCGTACAGCACGCCCTGCGCCACGGTTATCGGTGTTTCAACACTGCAAAGGTGATACGGCCTTAGCAGTGTATAGTTCGGTCCGTCTCCCATATCGCGCTGTGATAATCCGTCCGCTAAACGTTCGTTATGGGTTTGGATAATAACAAATACGCCCGGACTGATATCGCCGATACCAAAGTCCACTACGCCTTCTTTTTCTAAAATTCCGCCGTCCTGTTTCAGACTGAAGACTTTGTTCAAATCCGCTACATTACATTTAGGGCCGTGCATGCCGCGCTTATCCGGAACCAGTCCGGTAGCGTTGGACACCGCCGCCATTTCAACCATTGTCTTAGAACCGTCCACGAACTCGCAGAGCATTCTCGGGAACATATTTCTTGCTTCCGCTTTTTCTTTCCATTCTTTATCAAGCGGCGTTGCATAAATATCAAGCGGGTTATTCTTCCCTTTACCAACCGCAACCACTTTGTAACCCAAAGCCTTGGCAAAACGGTATACTTCAATAATCGAGCCGGGTTCGTCCCCTGCTGTTAATGAATAAACAACACCGGCATTCTCAGCCATTTTTCTTAAGATCGGTCCAACCGTTACATCGCATTCGACATTCATCATCACAATGTGCTTTTTATGGTCAAAACACAGCAGTGCCGCTCTGGCGCCCATCTCCGGCAGCCCGGTCGCGTCCACCACCGAGTCAACGCATGACAGTTCAATCGCCAATTTGTAATCTGTTGTTGCGACTTTTTTGCCGTCCCTGATTGCTTCCTCTGCAGTTTTTAAGTCATTTGTTTCAACAATGTCACCGGTATATTCTGCGTCCCTGAACGCTTTAACCACTGTTTCCGTCTTTAAGTCCACAGCACAGACCGCTTCCATTCCCTTCATCATACCTATCTGAATCAGAATTTCCGCACCCATCTGCCCGGTTCCAATTAAGCTCACACGTATCGGTTTGCCTGCTTCATGTCTCTCTAATAGCCTGCTGTCAATCTCGTACATATCTGTTATTACCTCTCTCCCTGTTCTACATATATAATATTTTGTTATAATCGATCTTGTTCCCCGCTTAGCAGCCGGTCTCCGACCGCACCGCCCGGGTGAATCACCGCGAATTGCTCGCGTGTATATCCTGTATACGTCATCAGTGCGATACAGATTGCATCAAATGTTGCCACCACTGCCATCGTGCTTGCTGTCGCCAGCATATTGAACGGACACGGCTCTCTGTCAACACTCACAGGCAAAACCAGATCCGATTGTTTGGCTAATACCGAATCACTGTTTTCAGTAACTCCGATGAGATATGCGCCTTTGGTTTTGCCGGCGGGGATTAAATTGATAATCTCTTTGGTGTTTCCGCCTTTAGATATTAAAATCAGCACGTCGTCTTTTTGAAGCACCCCGAGCGATCCGTGAACCGCATCGGACGGGACCAAAAATGTTGCACTGCGTTCAATGCAGCAGAGTGAGTGAACAATTTTCTTGCCCGCGGCGCCAGATGTCCCGCATCCGGCAACGATTATTCTGCCTTTGCAGTCACCGAGTATGCGTACGGCTTTGACCATCGCCTCCTGCGGTATCCTGTCTGCCAGCGCTTCTATGCCCTGCGCTTCTAAATTCAATGTGCGTGTGGTGCTCTCCAGTATTGCTTTGTCCGTCAAATAAACCACCTGTCTTTCATGTCGCTGTTCTTCCTAAGCCGTTTCATCGCTTCAGCACGATCGGCAGTTCACATTGATAGTCTTCATATTGATATCTTTTGGCCGGCCACATACCATTCACCGTTATCAGGTTTCCGCCGTCAGGCGATGCAATCACTGTTTCTTCAACCTTTGCGCCCGTCAGCGTAATGTACCAGCCGAAAACCATATTTTCTTCTATCGTCCAATTTTCAATCAGCGGCGCCGCAGTCCCATTCGTATATCCCACAAGTGATCCCGGGAAATGGTTCTCAAACTCATCGCTTCCCCCATTATCAGCCAGAAACGCTTTACGCTTTTCTAAAATATCCTTAAGCTGCATTCCCGGCCTGCTCATGGCAGCCGCCTGCGCTTCAAGCATGTTCAGCTGTTCATATTTCTTATAAAAACTATCCGGTATTTCTTTGCCGAAGGCAACCATGCGTGTTGCGTATATATTCAGTCCGTCTTTATAAACACCTGGGTGCAATAAGATCAGCTTTTCTATCTTCTTGTCCGATGGGTTCGGATGCCTGTATTTTCCGATTCGTTCATCGCTTCCGATAAGCAGTGTTTTTATACGGAATCCTGCGTTGATATATTTTTGTGCTGCCAGCGCCGCAACACTGTTCTCCGTCATCCCAGGTTCAATGCGCTGCGCGATTTCGCTGATGATGCACTCATATGCTTTTCCGTTTTCGATATACTGTGCGACTTCGCTGTCCATCAGCGGATAATGCAGGCGTATAATATCCAGCGGCTTACAGCCCGCGCCTTCTATCATCACATCCGATACACATGCACCGTTAACAAGATTCAGCGCTGATTGTTCACGGGATTCCTGATGCCAGCGGATCATATGTTTTTTGATGCCAAGTCCCAGGAGTTCGTCGTCATATATCCGGTCCAGATCCATTGAGTGTGCGACGAGTGTAACATCATCCAACGTAACGAGCAGAACTCCAAAGCCGACATCGCTCGTCCAAAACACTTCATTATTGCCTCCGCCGGTCAGCCACGCAAAATTCTCACGCGTTGCCAGCAGCATTGCTGCATAGCCGGTTTCCTTTAAATAGTCTTGAATGCGCTTCAGTTTTATCGCAAAGTTCTTCTTCATGAGTTGTTTTTCAGCCGTTCTTTTTCACTTTTATATTGCATTTTCAAAAGCATTCCTGCTCATCAACGTTATTTCGATTGTGTTTCAAGGGGAATATCCGTTAAAAATAGCGTATATCACCCTTTATCTTGCTGGTTTAGGGCTATTATAATATATCTATTATTATATTTCAATATTTATTTTGTATTTTGTAATTTTATTTCACTTTTTTATTTGCTCCGTCCCCCTTCACTGCACATACACAGTTTTTGTAGACAAATTTAATCTACCCGACAGAACATGCCAAAAATAAAAGTGGAGAATTATAATTGATATGGGAAATCAATAAGATACTAGAATATGTGAAATCGAAATACTATAGCGAATAGATTGTAAGCAAATAAAGCGAACTGCTTTCAATAGCCATACGAATATGATGAAATGGAATATATAAAAGTAAACCCTCAGTCTAGCTGAGGGTGCTTCGTGTTGATTTATATCGCAAAGTGAACCTTTATCGGCATGTGAAAATCAGGTCAATGCACTAATCACGGAATGTTACGGTTTCATTTTCCATGCTTTCAATAATCGCCAGACTCTGTACATTGTATCCGGCACTGCGAAGTTGGTCGCCGCCGCCCTGAAAGCCCTTCTCGATAACAACGCCGATGCCTGCAACCTGAGCGCCTGCCTGATTGCTGATATCCAAAAGACCCCGCTGGGCTTTGCCTGTTGCAAGAATATCATCGATAATCAGGATTCTGTCATCAGAGGTTAAATGGCGTTTCTCAAGAATAACCGTATATTCTTTCCCTCTGGTGTAGCTGGTGACAAGAGTCTTATAGACTTCGCCGTCGATATTTTTGCTTTCCGACTTTTTAGCAAAGACAACCGGAACATTAAAGTGCAGTGCGGCGAAGCATGCAATCGCAATGCCGCTTGCTTCAATCGTGATGATTTTCGTAATATCTTCTCCATCGAATATTGCCTTGAATTCTTTACCGATTTCATTCATCAGATTAATATCGATTTGGTGATTGATAAAACCATCCACTTTGATGATATTACCGCTCTTAACCCTTCCGTCTGATAATATACGCTTTTTTAATAGCTCCATTAGAATCTCCACAAGTAATTAATAATAATATTTTTACTATCATAACTTCTATTTTCGGATTTTGGAACAGTAAATACAAAAATAATTATAAAAAAGTTGATCAAAATCCGGATACAGTGAGTTGTGCTGACATAGACGGCGCAGGCATTGTGTATCCAATCGTTCAGGCCGACGACAATGTCTATTATATTAGCTACGGATTCAATACTGTGTGAAGGGTATCTAAACACACAAGTTAAATGATTGATTGAAAAAAGTAAGGATGTATACTAAAATAGCAATTGTGCGTTAGGTTCTAACTGGACTTTAGGCGGATAAAAGTCAAACAAACGGAGTGGTAATTAAATCAATGGATAAACAATCAAGAAAAGATATTGCGGCTCAATATAAAACCCGTACAATGACCGGCGGTGTTTACTGCATCCGCTGTACGGAAACCGGACAGGTATGGCTCCATAAAACCACAGATATGCAGGGTTCAAAAAACCGTCATACGTTTTCGCTCAGCACAAAAACCTGCCCCGAACCAAGTATGCTCAAAGACTGGAAAGCATACGGTTCAGAAGCATTCAAATTTGAAGTGCTCGAAGAACTCACAAAGAAAGAAACACAGACAGCTGAAGAGTTTGCATCAGACATTGAGGTTTTGTTTGAAATGCGGCAGGAGAAGCAAAAGAAATAGTGTACGCGCAAGCATCATTCGTTTGCGTCCCCTGTCTTTGTGCCGGACTTTGCAATCGGTCCGAGATTAAAATGCCCGGTCTGATTTGGCGCCGGAATCCGATAGGTTCAGATAATCCAATGCCTTATTGCGTATTTTGATATATGCCTCCATTCGCGAGTCATCCGCCGGATACAAATCATCAATAAAATTGATCGTCAGCGTTAACACACCGGAAACGCCAACAGCTGCCAGCTGAAGCGGGATGGTCTCTGACGCCGAAGGGGTGAAGAACATCTTGTCAAGCTTGATGCCGTCATATTCTTCCGGATAGTCCATCCGGCCGAGGTTAGTCATGATCACGTCTGGCAGCGCGTCCCTGAATTTTTCAGAGAAAACATTGGCCAGATTTTTTTTATCGTTGAGAAACTGCCGCACTTTTTCGTAGTTCGGGGATTCTTCCGGCATATAAGATGCGTTGGTGGCAAGGCCGAGCGTATCCAATATTGAGCCGTCCAGGCTCTGCATATCGCTGATAATCCCAAATACGCTTTTTTGATTGATTTTTTTTGCAATCTCATCATGCAGCGCTCTGGCTGAACACCAAAAGTCATCCTGTATCACATTGGAAAGCGAGAGTTCCAGACTGCTGATTAACAGACAGAATACATTTTTATAGTGTTCAGACCTTCTTCTCAAATCATAAGGGATGACCAGATTGTCTTTGGGCAGCGGCCCGATAATATCCTGATAGGCTTTGACAAATGCAACGATCAGGGCGGAATTAACCGTAACACCATTATCCCTGCACCTCTGGGTCAGCACAGCGGTCTCCTTGCGGTTTAATTCCATCAGAATAAACCTGTAGGCTTTCTGCTGCCAATACGCCTTGTGTATATCCAGAAAGTCCTGTCTTGTGAAAATGAAAGGGTTCTTCCGCCATTTCTGGTTCATCGTTTTCATGACAAAACGCTTAAGTCCGGACGCCAGGCCTTTTGGCGCTTCTCCCTGCGGCATCATGCGTTCCAATGTCTGCGGCGGGAAAACCGGCGCTGACGGACAGGTCGGGTCGGCATAAAGCTGAAGCAAGTCTCTGATACAGTTTGCAAGCGCTGTTGCATCACAAATGGTATGCTGGCAGAACACAATCAGTTCGGACGGCTGTTTGGGACGGTCGGATAACAATAATATGAAACGTATCAACGGCCCGGTTCCCTGGTTAAACGGACGTTTGTGCTCTTTGGCCAACGCGTCATACCATTGCCGGTCGGAAGCACGTTTAATGACTTGAAGCGGCACTTCCGGCACATGGTCAAGGTGTATATAGGCTTTATGATCCGCATCCTCAACAATACGCGATCGAAGCATCGGGTGCATTTCCTGGAGTCTGACCAGTGCACGTTTCATGCGCGGCACATCAATCGGTCCGCTCAGTGTTGCAACAACTGAAACATTAGCGGCAGGCGACTTAACGAATTTGCGCTCAAAATTCCAAACCGGCCGGTATCTGCCGGGCACAACGAGTTCCTGATGGTTCGAAACCGCTTGATTTTCCATGGTCTTCCCTCCTGATTATCTTCCGCTCATACACATTCAAAGATTACGAGCCCTTTTTGAATCCACCCCAAAACATGTTGGCAAACTGCTCCGCAAAAATCCATAATTCCTCTTCTAAGCGTTCCCTGTCGCCCTGTTCATTGAGCGTTTTCAGTTTTCCTTTTTCGACAGTATAACGGCTGAGTTCAATACTCGCGGCAGACAGCGCCCTGCTCAAAAACGCAGCAGGGATATCATCCCGGAGTTCACCGGATTCCACCGCTTGCGCAATCAGGTTTTCCCAGTAATCCATAGCCGCCAGTTTTACTTCATTGGCAGCAATTTCTCTGATCGGGCTTTCCATCAAGCGATCTAAAAACCGCATTTGCAAAGGGCGTTTCAGGCCGAATAATATGCCGGAAAACATAGTGGCTTTTACTAAATCAATAAAGCCTTCACTTTTTATATTTCTGCCAGCATCGTCCTGCATAAATCTAATTTTATCCTGCCTGATGGTCTCCATCATATACAGAAATAAATCCTGCTTGTCTTCAAAATATTGATAAAAGCTCCCGCCCGCTATTCCGGACTGCTTGATAATTTCGGTAACATAAACATCCCGGTAGTCTTTGTCGGCAAACTCCATTAACGCAACCTGCTCAATTTTCTGCCGCTTTTCCTCCGGCAGATTATAAAATGTTTTTTTAGGCATCGTTTTCTCCTAAGTGAAATGTGAATCATGATTCATATGAATCATGATTCACATTATATGGCTCTTTCTATAAATTGTCAAGTAGTTATTCTTTGTCCTGCTTTATAACGCTCTGTCTATTGACAATCGATAATAATATGTTATACTAAAATTAAATGACCGGTCAGTCAGGAGAATTAATTTGGAAAATACTAAGAGTAGTGACGCAAAAAACCGCATTGAAAACGCTTCAATCAAATTATTTTCCGAAAAGGGATTTGATGCAACGCGGGTCAACGAAATCGCGGAAACTGCCGGTGTTACAAAGGCACTGATCTATTATTACTTCAAAAGCAAGGAAGAAATTCTGGATGGCTTGGTCCATTCGCTGTTGGAAAACGCGACCTCAATTGCTATGGACTTTGTTCATTCCAGCATCATTCAGATGATAGAGGACGGACGTCTGGACATCTTACCCGACCGGCTCCGGTTCATCAGCGAGGCAGCTGTCCATTCGTTTACAAACAGCCTGAACCTTTACTATGAACGTATTCTTGGTTTCGTCCTTAAAAACCGCGCTGTATTCCGGATACTCATGCTGGAATCATTAAAGGATACCAAACATCAGGATGCTTTGTTTCAGGTGATTGATCTTGGTATTAACAAGTCGGACAGCCTTATTTTTAAGACGATAGCGGAGGCCGATAATGATTTTAACTACACATTTGATTTTCAGATTTTTAAATCCTTCTTTTCAATTATGCCGCTTGTAAACTTTGCTGTTTATTATGATAAATTCAAGCTTCTCAGTAAGCTCAGTGACAAAGAACTGCAGGCATCGTTTATCCGTTCGTCCAAGACCCTGCTGTCTGCGCTGACAAAAGGAAGTGATATTCTGCTATCCAATCAAGCATAATTAATATTAATCCGAAACCTTTCGGAGTTTCTTTATCCTAAAAACTGACCGGACGGTCAGTCAGTGATTATGTTAATCGTTTTTATGAAGAGGAGGACAGTCATGAATAAGCTCCAAAAAGCAGCAGTCAGTATGCTTGTACATTACGTAACCGATAATCCGATAGATAAACTGCCCAAAATGCTCGCTGTGGCAGAGAAGCTGGACCGGGAACAGATTCACGCAAATCAACTGCGGTTAATACGTGAAGCGCTGCTTGACGAAAGCAGTAATTGGCGCCAGTTGGCGGTTAGTCTGTTTGAAGAACTCGATAAAAATGTTTTGGAAAAAGCGGTTAAGAACTTTGTGGTTAATGCAAGCCTTGAAGGCGCCGCACGCGCCCGTGAAACAAAAGAGCGTTATAACTGCAATGTGCCCTGGGCGATACTAATGGATCCAACCAGCGCCTGTAACCTTTCTTGTATCGGATGCTGGGCAGCGCAGTATAGCAACAAGCACAATCTGACTCTGGAAACGATGGATTCTATCTGCCGTCAGGGAAAAGAAATGGGTACCTATTTTTACATATTCTCCGGCGGTGAACCGCTTGTACGCAAAGCGGATATCATCAAACTCTGTGAAATGCATCCGGATTGCTATTTCTTCGCATTTACGAACGGCACCTTAGTGGATGATGCTTTCTGTAAAGAGCTGCTGCGCGTCGGCAATTTCACACTGGCGTTCTCTATTGAAGGCGATAAAGCATCTACCGACATGCGGCGCGGCGAAGGCACTTACCGTAAGGTCATTGATGCGATGGCACGCATGCAGGCGCATCACCTTTTATTCGGCTATTCTACCTGTTACCACCGTCATAACACCGAAAGCGTCGGTTCGGATGAGTTTGTCGATGATATGATCCGACGCGGCTGCCGGTTTGCATGGAACTTCACCTATATGCCCGTCGGTAAAGATGCCCAGCCGGATCTCATAGCAACTGCAGAGCAGCGCGAGTATATGTACCACAGGGTCCGCGAAATACGCCAAACCAAGCCGATATTCGCCTTGGATTTCTGGAACGACGGGGAATTCACCAAAGGCTGTATTGCAGGCGGACGGAGTTACTTCCACATCAATGCGGCGGGAGATGCCGAGCCCTGCGCCTTTATCCATTATTCAAACGTCAACATTCATGATGTCACATTGCTGGAAGCGCTTAAATCCCCGCTTTTCCAAGCGTATCGCTGCGGACAGCCGTTTAACCAAAACCATCTGCGCCCCTGCCCGCTGTTAGATAATCCGGAAGCGCTCGCCGCCATGGTGAAAAGATCAAACGCTAAATCCACCGACATGGAATCCCCCGAAGATGTGGATGCGCTTTGCGCCAAGACAAAACCCACGGCCGAAATTTGGGCCGCAACTGCCGATCGTTTATGGACGCAACACACCAATCAGCAGACAGAACCCGCTATGTCCGCTGATATTCATTCATAATCTGACACCACGGGCCTGGCAGGCTATCTTTGGCTTGTCAGGCCCACCCATCAGCCCACTCTTTTAGTTCTCTGATTCCATTTTCAAATCGTTGATTTTACTGATAATCTGCTGGTATTCGCGCTCTATTTTTTCGTGCTCAGCTTCGCATACCCGTTTTTTGCTTTCAATCAACGCCTCTGCTTTAAGCTCCATCAGCGTAATTTGTGTCTTCACTTCCCCGCTTTCTTTCTTAAGGCATAAATCTTTTTCTGCAAGCCGGCCATTATCCAAGTGCAGTATCCGGCTGGCAATATTCTGTCTGAACCGCCGGTCATGTGAAACAAAAATGAGCGTCCCCTCATAGGCGGTCAACATTCGCTCAAGCGCTTCGAGCATATAAATGTCAAGGTAATTCGTGGGCTCATCCAAAATCAAGAGCGAACACTGACGGCACAGCAATGCCGCCAGCGCGGTTTTGCTTCTTTCGCCGCCGGACAGCATCCGTATCTGCTTATACACATTCTCCCGCCTGATGCCAAGCTCGGCTAAAACCGTTCTCGATAAATGCTCCGGCAATCGGCTTGTCTGCATCACCCATTCCAGTATATTCTTGTCGTCGTCTAATCCAAGGCTGTTCTGGTCAAAATACCCGATTTCGTCTTGAGGATTTATCCTGACGGTTTCATGCCCGCGGGCAATGCAGTCCAGAAGCGTGGTCTTCCCGCTTCCGTTATCGCCTGTGATGCAAACGCGGTCCCCGCGGTTAACCCGAAAAGAGATATCCCAAAGAATTTCCGTCCGACCATAAGAAAAGCTTAAACCATTAACGCTGACTACCGTTCTGCCTGCTTTTTGTATATTGACATTGGCTTTAAACCGGTAGTTTGTTTCGGCTTTTACCTTATCCTTTGCTTCAAGTTTATCAAGCCGGCTTTTGATGTTCCCGGCGCTGCCGCTCACCTTGCCCGCACGCTGCCTGACGTCCATCCGGTGCAGTCTGGCTTCGCTGTTTCCCATACGCGCGGGTGTTTTCGTCATACTTTGCGCTTTGCCGCTCCTGTCCTGCAGTGCCTGCTCCAAGCTCTTCTTTGTCCGGATGTACTGGTCATATTCCTTCTGCTGGTTTTGCCGTATCTGTTCCTGCTGTTGTTTAAATGTCGAATAGTTGCCGTTTATCACTGTGATGCGCCCGTCCCTGATCTCCCATATTTTTGAGCAAACCTTGTCCATCAGCTTGCGGTCATGGCTGACCAATAAAACGGCCCCTTTAAATGTTGTCAAGGCATCTTCAAGCTTACGGATCCCCTTTTCATCCAGATTGGATGTTGGTTCGTCGCAGATTAATATATCACTGCGTTTCGCCAGCGCATCCGCAATCTTGGCCCGCATCACTTCGCCTCCGCTGTAGGGATTGCCGGGCACCTGCCATTGATATTTCTCATCCGTTTCTTCTTTGTCGGGGATATCCGTAACGTTTTGGTTGATATAGCTGACCGGTCCGTATGCTGCCGCACTTCCGGCAGACGGCTGCATATTCCCCGCGATTATATCCAGCAGTGTCGTTTTGCCTGCTCCGTTCTCGCCGATAATGCCGATTTTATCGTTTGAATAGACCGTTAACGCTTTGATTAAAAACAGCCTGCGTTCCCCGTATTCCATTAATAACTGATTGATATCGATAAGTAAAATAAAAAACACCTCCAAAAGGCATCAAAAGAAATAAATCCCTTTCTCAGAAAAAGCACCGTAAATACAGTTGATTGTCGATTTCTCCTGATGCACGAACAACTGCCGATCCTCCGGCAGATTCAATTCATACCATTAAAATCTTCATCAACTATTTACGCATGTACCTTTTCCAACCTCCGTGGTGTTAAAATGTAATACTATTTTATCTTTACCGGCTTAACCTGTCAAGGGCATTACCGCTTATAAAACCGTTCTGTCTTTTCTCCTGCGTTTCTCTTTACGGGAACAGTCTGGATATGATACTGACAAGAATTTTCGCGATTTTCTCCGGTGATTCACGTTCATCTTTATTAATCCAGTTCTTCATGACACTGAATCCGCCATTCACCACAAACTGATATCCATAGTCTATTTCATCTTTTAGATACTTATGCGTCAACTGCTCATCCAGCAGCAAGCGTATTCTGGAAAGATTAATGAGCTTTTCAGGAAACTCACTGTCCACTGTATTGTTAATCAACAGTCGGCAAAGACCCAGATTGTCCTGCAGATAGGTCATGATTTTGGTGAGCGCCTGAGTATCATACCCCGCCTGCTTTTTATTCACATTTAAAAATGCGTCAATCTGAGTCAGCACTTCATTCTCCATGGCTTTTAATAAGTCATATTGATTGGCATAGTACTTATAAAATGTTGTCCGGTTGATCTGTGCATGCTCACAGATTTCACGCACCGATATCTTATGGATGCTCTTTTCAGCTAACAATTCAGTCAGACTGGTTTGGAGCAGTATTTTCGAAAGCCTGACTCTTTGATTTTCCAACATCACTTTTACCTTCAATGATTTATTTAAAGACAGTTTTGCCTATAGTGTTGATTTTACAGCGGATTTTAAGTCAACAGCTGGTTGTATATAATACATATTGCAAATATAATACACTTATCAGTTGATTGTCAAATGAAGCGGGAGATTAAAATGAAACTAGACCATAAAACTTTTGTCGTCACCGGTGGCGGGAACGGCGTCGGCCGTGAATTGGTATTATCTTTGTTGGCCCGGCATGCCTGTGTGGCCGCAGTCGATATCAATGCTGAGGCGTTAAAGGAAACCGAACAACTGGCAAAAGAATACACAGGCTGTTTGTCCACATATGAGGTTGATATCACAAACCGTTCAGCTGTTGAAAGGCTGCCAGAACAAATTTTGTCCAATCATCAGGTAATCGATGGGATTATCAATAACGCCGGAATCGTCCATCCTTTTTTGAGCGTGGAAGAAAGCGATTATGAGACTATCCGCCGCGTTTTTGAGATCAATTTTTTTGGAACACTTCATATCACCAAAACATTTTTACCTTATCTCGCTGCGCAGCCCGAGGCATATATCGTTAACGTCTCCAGCTTCGGCGCGCTTTCCCCTGTTCCTGGCGAAACCATTTACGGCGCTTCAAAAGCCGCGGTAAAGATGTTGTCTGAGGGCCTGTTAATGGAACTGGACAAAACCAGTATCAAAATCCTGTCCGTTCTTCCGGGAGGAATCAACTCGGACATTATCAGCAACTCAAACGCGGATTCAAATATGGAAGTGGGCCGATTACGGTCTAAATTTGCTTTTCTTCTGTTGTCTCCTAAGCGCGCGGCAGATATTATCATCCGCGGTATCGAAAAAAACCGCAAGCGTATTGTTTTAGGTGTTGATGCCAGACTGGTGAATTGTTTCTCACGGTTAAGCCCCGGACTTTTCGCCAAAATCCTTTATCAGACTATTGATAAAGTGCTCCAGTCATAATCAGCAAGCAAAACCGTGGAGGGCCTTTTAGCTTACACTGAGATTCTTAAATTGCCGCTCCGCCAAGATGATCATTGTGATCATTGGCGCTATTGCGTTTTTTTCTTCTCGCCATCCAGAAAATACCCACACCAATTACACTAAGCAGCGCCAAAACAACTAATACAATAACGAGCCAGTGGGCGGGAGCGGCACGCAGCGGCCAATACTCTGCTTTAACATCAAAATTGTAAAGCAAGGAAGTTTGGCCTAAAGCATAAATAAACACGCGCAGGGCATGGAGCAGTATCGCTACTGATCCGGCTATTAAAGCAAATTCGGATTTGCCACTGCTGTTTGATATCCCCCATTTCATTGAGGCAAATAGCCATATCCCGTCAACGATTATTTCAATAACCAGTAAAGCGCTTACCCAAGGGACCGATCTGACTAGCGCGCCTTCGCATACCATAATAACTGCACGAAACAAGAATGCGCCTGCACCCAATGCCAATACAGCGGCATAAATCCGCTGGCGGGTAAATTTCATTTGTATACTCTGCCTTTCCATTGTACTGTTCTCCTATCAGAGCACGAAATACTGCCTCTGCTGTAAGCTACCACCAACCACCGGCAAGCCAGTCAGTGACGCAAATGCAAGCACCGATTCATACGTCTCCGGCGTTTCAATCTGGTTGATGAATATCCGGTCGGAAAATCCCTCCTTTTGGATGACTTCGGCGCAGAGTGCCGGCGTTACGAGTGTATCCGCAGAAGCTCCCGTAAGCCCAATAAAAATCTCCGGACGATGCACTTTTTCTTTAATCGCTTGCCCAAACACGGACGCACCCAGCACACAAATGGTCTCCCTGCTGTTTTCAGGAATCACCGGCTCGTGTTCGCCGTGCGCTTTCATCGGCTTCTGCCGGGCGCCGTCTGCTTCAACTAAAACATACTCCGCGATTTCTGCGATACGGTCGATGGTCTCAACGGACAACCTGATCTTCCCTTCTCCGCATGGTTCCCCGGCGCAGATGATACGCGCGCTTTTCAGTGCCGCTTCAATATCCTCAATATCGGACGACAGTACAGCCTTGAAGCGTTCAGACGGATACATATGGGTGGTCGAACAAATCACTACGGTACCATCCAGGTCTTCCGCCAGCATATGAATCAGGGATGTTTTACCTCCGCCCCCGATAACGGATGTGATTCCCGGCTTGATTTTGAGCATTTTCGATAATTGCATTGCTTTACCTCATTTCATATAGTATAACCAATGCAGAATTGCACGTCCAGCATGATAATCGCCTTTGATTTATTGTATGCGTGCGTTATAATAGTACCAGCGTTATAGTTTATTAAGAACAACGGATTGGAGAGATAACCATGTTGATCGATGCGAGAGGAAAAGCATGTCCGGAGCCGGTCGTGCTGGCGATTAAAGCCCTGAATGGCAAACCGGAAGATGAAACGTTGGAAGTGTTGGTAGATAATGAGGCTGCGGTAGAGAACTTAAAGCGAATGGCCGGGCAAAAGGGTTTTGACGTTTCGGCCAAGCAAAACGGGCCGAAGGACTATTCGGTCTTAATTGGAGGCTCGGCGGATACAGCTGTCGCGGCAGACGAGCCGGAGTCAGATGAAAATATTCTGATCGCGATAGATACCAATATCATGGGCAGAGGCAGTGATGATCTGGGCCAGGCGCTGATGAAAGGCTTCATCTATGCGGTCACCCAGCAGGAGAAACTGCCGAAGACTATTTTACTTTATAACGGCGGCGCAAAGCTGTCCGTCGAGGGTAGCGAATCACTGGAAGACTTAAAGTGGCTGGCAGACAATGGTGTGGAAATTGTGACATGCGGCACGTGCCTGAATTTCTATGGATTATCGGAAAAACTGGCCGTGGGCATTGTCACCAATATGTATTCCATCGTTGAATATCTTCTGAAGGCGGACAAGGTCATCAAACCATGATCTATCTGGACAATGCGGCGACCACATATAAAAAGCCGGAATGTGTAAAAAAGGCAGTGATCGACGCCCTGTCCGGAATGGGAAACTGCGCCCGCGGTGCACACGGCGGCGCGCTTTCGGCTGCCAGGGCCATCCACCAGGTGCGTGAGCTTGCCGCCGAATTGTTTCACTGTCAAAGGCCCGATCATGTGATCCTGACCGCAAACTCCACAGAGGCATTGAACATCGCGATCAACGGTCTAATTAATCCGGGCGATCACGTGATTGCCACGGATCTGGAACATAATTCGGTGTTGCGTCCGCTTTACCGTCTGCGCGATGAACGGAATGTGAGCGTCGATTTTCTCCCTGCGGATAAGCAGGGCAGATTGGATTATACGGGTTTTGAAGCCGCGATACGCCCTGAAACAAAAGCAATCGTCACCACGCACGCGTCCAACCTGACCGGCAATATACTGGATATTGAACGCATCGGCGCCATTGCCGAAAAGCACGGACTGCTTTATATCGTTGATGCGTCCCAGACAGCGGGTTCTTTTGATATTGATATGCAAAAACAGCACATCAGCGTGCTGTGTTTTACCGGGCATAAAGGCCTGATGGGGCCTCAGGGTACCGGCGGGCTGTGTATCGCCGAAGGCGTTCATATCCGTCCATTCAAAGTGGGCGGAACAGGCGTGCATTCATTCTCAGAGACTCAGCCGGATTCTTATCCCGAAGCGCTGGAAGCCGGAACGATGAACGGCCACGGGCTGGCCGGGCTGGCCGCAGGGTTGGAATACATCATCAAAACCGGAACCAAAAAAATACACGCACATGAAATCAGCCTCATGCACCGCTTTGCCAAGGGCGTCCGCGATATTCCCGGAGTAATATTATACGGTGACTTTTCCGGTGACCGCGCACCGATTGCGACCATCAATATCGGTAATCTTGATTCGGCCTATACGGCCGATATTCTCGCGCAGGAATTTGACATCGCTGTCAGGGCCGGCGCACACTGCGCGCCCCGTATGCACCACGCGCTGGGTACGGAAAAGCAGGGAGCCGTCCGGTTCTCATTTGGCTGGTTTAATACGGCGGATGAGGTCGATTCCGCCATTTCAGCGGTCAGGAACATCGCAGAAGAATGAGGCAGAAAGAATTCAAAGCACTCGTCACTTTTCATACCACAACAGGTGCAATGGCTATGGAAAAGCGCTGTAAGGACCAAAATATCCCCGGCAGGCTGATTCCCGTACCCACCAGCATTACAGCTGGCTGCGGCATGGCCTGGTGTATGCCGATCGAAGCCAAGGATCAATTTATGGCGGCCTCGGCAGGTATGGATGTTGAAGGGTATTATGAAATGATGATATGAGAGGAATCAATATATGTTAGTCGTTATACGCGGCGCCGGAGATATTGCGTCCGGCATCGCGCTCAGGTTGTTCCGCGCACACATGAAAGTCATTATGACCGATATCGCGGTGCCGACATCCATCCGCAGAACCGTTAGTTTTTCGGAAGCGATACGCAACGGCGCCACAGAAGTGGAAGGTGTGCGGGCGGAACTTGCCGAGACATTGGAATCGGCGCAAAAAATAGCTGCGAGCGGAAAAATCGCCGTACTGGCGGATCCCGAAGCGTCCTGCGTTTCCGTACTGAAACCCGATGTACTGGTGGATGCGATTCTGGCAAAAAAGAATCTGGGCACTAAAATAACAGACGCCCCGGTGGTGATCGGAGTCGGTCCCGGATTCACGGCGAAAGAAGACTGTCATGCAGTCGTCGAAACCATGCGCGGGCATTTTTTGGGGCGTGCGATCTATCATGGAAGCGCATTGCCCAATACCCGTATTCCCGGTCTGATCGGCGGATTCGCCGGGGAGCGCGTTTTGCGTGCGCCTGCGGACGGCATCTTCTCCCCCGTTCTTTCGATCGGCGATACGGTCAAAGCTGGAGAAACCGCCGGAACCGTGGACGGTGTCCCGATGCTCTGTACCATAGACGGAACGCTGCGCGGCATTCTGTCCGAAGGTGTTAAAGTGCATAAAGGCATGAAAAGCGGCGACGTGGATCCCCGGTGTGAACCTTCGCACTGTTTTTCTTCTTCAGATAAAGCGCTGGCTGTAGGCGGCGGCGTACTGGAAGCTATATTAAACCTTTCCCAAGTTCTTCAAGGAGATAACAATGGATAATATTAAATTAACCAAACTCGCAAATTGTGCGGGATGCGGCGCCAAAGTCGGCGCAGGCGTTTTAGCAGAATTGTTACAGGATATTCAGATTAATACCGATCCGAATTTATTGGTCGGTTTCGACCGGAGTGATGATGCCTCGGTCTATAAGATCAGCGATGAGCTGGCATTGGTCCAGACACTCGATTTTTTTCCGCCGATTGCGGACGATCCGTTTACCTTCGGCGCAATCGCCGCCACAAACGCATTATCGGATGTATACGCCATGGGCGGTGAACCGAAACTGGCCCTAAACATCATGGCTGTTCCTGAGGATATGCCAAAGAAGCATGTGCATGAAATCTTAAAGGGCGGATACAGCAAGGTGTTCGAAGCCGGCGCACTGATTACCGGCGGCCACAGCATCTACGATGACGAACCGAAATACGGGCTGGCCGTAACCGGTTTTGTCCATCCCGATAAGATGATTACCAACTCAGGCGCTAAACCCGGCGATGTTTTATTCTATACCAAACCGCTCGGCATCGGCGTCTTGACATCCGGCATGAAAAGCGATATGGTCTGCGAAGAGACGCAAGCCTTCGCAAACAAAATGATGACCACGCTGAATAAGTCAGCGCGGGATGTCATGGTGCAATACCGCGTACACGCCTGCACGGATGTCACGGGATTCGGTATGCTGGGGCATCTGCTGGAAATGGCGCAGGGCAGCAATGTTTCGGTTCGGCTGGATACTTCGGCTGTCGATCTGATACCGGATGCGCTGGAACTGGCGCGTATGGGCGTTCTGCCCGCAGGAATGTACCGGAACCGTCATTTTGCTGAATGCCAGGTTGAAGCGAATGCCGTTGAAACCGCAGTGCAGGATTTGCTGTATGACCCGCAGACCTCGGGCGGCCTTTTAATGGCCATAGCTCCCGAAGATGCAGATGCAATATTTGACGCGTTGAAGGCCGCTGTGCCTTCCGCGCAGAAAATCGGCGTCGTCACGGAGTATACCAAAGAGAAACGCATTTATTTGGATTAAATATATCAACATCGTTTAAAGGGGGCGTTGGGTTGAAAACGCTTGTAGCTTCTGTTATTGACACTTTAAAGTCCGGCAAGTCCGCCGTGCTTTGCAGTATTATCAAACAATCCGGGTCTTCCCCGCGCGGTGCAGGCGCCAAGATGGCCGTGTTTGAAGGCGGCCGTTTTACAGGCACCATCGGCGGCGGCACGGTCGAGCATATCGCAATCCAGCACGCGCTGAAGCTGCTGGATGGTAAGGCAATTGCCGGATTCGCCACCTATAACATGGAAGGCAGCGCGCTTAACAATACGGATATGATCTGCGGCGGAATCGTGACGGTCAGTTATTTGGTGTTAACGCCGGACCGGCTTGCGGTATTTGAGAAATTCTCCGCAGTTTTAAGCGGGAATTGCAATGCCTGGTTATATATGCGCTTTGATGAAGAAACCGTGGCTGAGCTGAATGTTTATGAAGAACAAGAGGTTCCAGAAGCGCTGAAACCGTTTTGTACCGCCCATACCGTATACGAGCAAAGCGTCTATATGGAGCCAATTGCCCGAAAAGGGCGTGTCTACGTATTTGGCGGCGGGCATGTCGGGCGTGCGCTAATTCCGGTTTTGGCGGCGATTGACTTTAAGGTTGTGGTCTATGATAACCGGCCCGAACTTGCCGTGCCGGAGAACTTCCCCGATGCGGAAGCCGTGCTCTGCGGCGACTATCCGGCGTTTGAAGATCAGGTTCATTTATCCCATGAAGACTATGTGGTGGTCATGACACCCGGCCATCAGGCTGACTTTGAGGTGGTATGCCGGGCGCTGAAAGCCAATACGACATACATCGGGTGTATCGGCAGCCGGGCAAAGATAGCGGCTACCCGCGAAAAGCTCAGCGCAAGGGGATTCTCCAAAGACGAGATCGACAGGCTCCATGCCCCAATCGGCCTGCCCATTCTGGCGGAAACACCCGCTGAGATTGCCATCAGCGTTGCGGCAGAACTCATCCGCCACCGGAAAGAACATCAGGATTCATTAAGCAAAGCTTGAACGTATAAAATAAAAACAGCAAATCTCTTGCTGTTTTTTTCTGCTCTCATATTTTAACCGGTTACCGGCCACTCATGGCAAAGTATATCGCCCCGACCGCCTGCGCAAACTGCGCTACCGTATATTCGGGGTGGGATTTCAGCTGTTTCATCAATGGGGTATTCGCCAGGTCAGAGTCCGCAACGCTCAGCTCCAGTCCGGGCGCAATCTGTTTCGCGCCTTCCTGCATCAGCTTAAAGCAGGTTTTATTCTTCACCAGGCGGCCGAACAGCACGCGCTCCTTGGCCATCGGCGAAAGGATATCTTCGGTTTCCAGCCAGACAATCGCCAAGTATTCACCAATCTCTTTAAATATCCGCTCACATACCGGGCAGTCTTCCCTCTCCGGCAGTTTCATCAGGTGCTCTAAGAACGGCTTTCTTTGGTCCACAGGCTCGGTTGGTACATATAATCCGTCCCCGCGTTTTTCGATAAATCCTTTATCAAACATTTCCTGATAAAGTTCTGGGCGTTCTGCCTTAAAATATTTGATGGCAAGCCGGAACACACCGTACTGGCTGGTGCATTTCTGCACTGTCCCCGGAATATCTGTATTAAAATTCTTTACTGATCTTAAATCATCACATTCATATGTCCGCTGGTCATAACTGCCAAGATCGACGACATAATTATAAGCCTCAAGCGGAATTTCAGGAATTTCACCGTTTTCATCCACCCAGCCGGTTCCAAGTTCCGTCCCCAATGTATGGGCAAACACACCGTCCTTGGTCCGCGTTTCGCCTTCACCGTAAGCCAGTTCCACCGCCGCGGTATAAGCCGCCATAGGGCCATCATTGGTGATCTTGACCACACCGCCTTGTTTACAGTGCCCAAGCAGTATCTCATCCAAGTCGCTCAGCTTTTTAAATTCTTTCTCAAAATCGACTGCCGGATTATGACGTACGCTCTTAACCTTAGACACTTCGCCGCCGACAATTTTATTTCGGACGACCACATCCGGAAAGCACATGCCGATCCCGTCGAATAGCACAATTCGGTCCTTATACAATTCTTCACCGAATTTAACGCACGCACTGATATTATCTAACGCGGCCTTCTTATCCAGCGCCGCTTCAAGCAGGCTGTTCAACTCCGCATTGCCGCCAAACTGTTCATAAGTCGCTTTAATTCGCAGGCATTTCACCAGTTCAATCACAGGGTTGATGATTTCACCCATTGTGGGATAGCTGGCGGGATACCAATCAAATTCCTTAAAACAGACGATGTTGTGATTATCCGAAACAGCGATTTTGATATCCGTACCGCCGATATCAATGCCGCACATCAGCCCGTTCAGGTTCTCGACCGTTTCGATATATTTCGCCGAACGCGTTTCCGTTTGTTTAGCGCTGCCGCTTTCCTTCCAACCGCTGATATCCTCTAATTTAAAGCAGAAACTTCCGCCGTAGAGCGCATTGTTCATACGGTCCGCCACATTGATGCTCCGCGCATATCCGGTTCTTTCCGGCTTCGGTTTATGTGTGCCGAAGACTTCATCCAGCTGCTCGGCGAGCGCCCTGATCTTCTCATTTTGGGTATCATAATAGACCGTCAGCTTCCTGCCGCCCAGTGTAGAAATGATGTTATAGATTTTGCCGAAGAAAAAGTCCCGAACCAGTTCCCGGTCCTCAAAATGCGCAGGCAGGTTAAAACTGAAGTCTCTGCTCTTGCCGGCTTCAATCAGGTCCATCCGGAGCTTTACACTGGACTTATCATCCATCGCGTTAAACGCTTTTTCCACTTCCGGGATATAAACCGTCTCATCTTGTTTTGCCCGCTCCACAAAATCTCTAATCGTCATTCTATGCCTCCATTATTTCAGACACTATTTTTCTTTTTGCATCCATTTGCTGCTCAGACAATCGCTGGGTGTCCTTCCCGACCAGATAAGTCTCGTTTAACGTGTCAAACTTATTCGCTGCCAGCGGATTATAGTTCAGTAATTCAATCTCGGCTTTGGGGTTGGTTTCATGCACAAATTCAGCGATATCGCGTATATTCTCATCATCATCTGTAAATCCAGGTATCAACGGAATCCTGACACAGATATTCACTCCTGTTTTGCTGAGCGCCTCGAAGTTACTTAGTATTTTTTTATTGCTGACGCCGACCACCTTTTGATGGCGGGGTGTTATCCAATATTTTAATATCCGTAAAAAACTGGTCAACCAGCGGTACAAACCGCATCAAGTCGGATTCATTCGCATACAGGCAGGTCTCCACTGCCGTTTTTATTCCGTTGGCTTTGCACTGTTCCAGTATGGCCAAGCTGAAATCCGGTTGTGATAACGGCTCCCCGCCGGACAGCGTAATACCGCCCTTTGAGAAATAAAACAGCTTATCCTTTATGACTTCTTTGTATACATCTTCGGCCGTGACTTCACGCCCGTCCAATCTCAGTGCATTAGTCGGGCAGGCCCAGACACAGTCCGCGTTTAGAGTACAGGCATTCCGGTCAATATGGATACGGTTATTTTCCAGTTTAAGCGCGTTCCTCTTGCACGCCGCAACACACGACCCGCACCGGACGCATAATGAGGAAAACCACATCAGATTGATGGCTTTCTTGCGGCCTTCGGGATTATGGCACCATGGACAGCGTAAGGGGCATCCCTTGATAAACACAGTTGTCCTGATTCCTTCACCGTCATGAATCGCAAAGCGTTTAATATCAAAGATGATGCCGGTCGTTTTAGAATCCATCGTAACAGGTCCTCGCAATAATTTCGTCCTGCAAATCGGGCGCAAGTTCTGTGAAGTAAGCCGTATATCCCGCTACTCTGATCGTCAGGCTCTTATACTGCTCCGGATCCTTCTGCGCTTTCAGCAGTTCTTCCTTGGTCACCACATTAAACTGCACATGCGTGATTTTAAGCGCAATAAATGCTTTTATTAAATCGACAAATTTCGAGATATCCTTTTCGTTTTTAAAGATGTCGGGTGAAAACTTCATATTCAGCAGCGTACCGTTACTTCCCAGCATCGAATTGACCTTTGAAACAGACTTTAAGTGCGCAGTCGGCCCGTTGACATCACGTCCGTATACCGCCGAAAGCCCGCCGTCCGCTAACGGCTGTTTTGCCTTTCTGCCGTCCGGAGTTGCGCCGACATTCGCCCCCATCGGGACATGTGCGGACACCGTATAAAGTCCGGTATGATAAAGCCCGCCGCGTGCGTTTTTAAGTCCGATAAATTTATCCGCAAAATACTTGATCCATTGATAAGCAATATCATCCACCCACTCAATGTCATTGCCGTATTTTGGGGCTTTGTTCAGCATCTTCAGCCGAAGCAGTTCATTATCCTGATAGTTATCGCGAAGCGCCTGCAGCAATTCCTCACGTGATACGCGTTTCTCGTCATAGACAAGCGCCTTAATCGCGGCCAGACTGTCTGCAATATTTGCGGGCTGAATCGCCTGTATACCCGAAAGGTTATACTTTGCGCCGCCTCCGGTGACATCGATTCCGTTTTCAATGCAGTCATCGATCACCGAGGATAAAAATGCCGAAGGCAGAATATCACAGTGCAGTTTCTCAACGATTTCACAACACTTAATCATCCGGTCAAAGAAGAAATCAATCTGCGCAATATAGGCGCGCTCCAAATCAGCATACGTATCAAAATCCGCTAACGTTCCGGTTTCGCACCCATTTGTTTGCCCGTCAGCAAACACACCCCGTCATTGAGCGCAAGTTCCAGCGCTTTAACGAGATTAAACATAGCCGCATCACTCCAGCCGAGCGCATTGCCGTGCGTGGTCAATTCCACACACCCCACAATCGCATAATTCACCGTGTCCGCTTCTTCAATATCCTTACTCATCAGCGCAGGAATCACCGATTCGTCATTGAACAGCTGAGGCATTCCGCTGCCTGTACCGATGACTTCCGCACACCGATGTAACAGCGCTTCCGGAGAACCGGCAAACACGCGGGCCGACAAGTTCGGCTGAGGCAGACCCAGATGCTCTTGTGATTTAAGAAACAGGTAAGAGAGCGCGTTTGATGCGTCTTTACGGTCTTGTGTCTGTCCGCCGAGCGCAATATTAAACCCAATCGGGAATCCGGCAAAATATTTGGCGCTGTTGGCGCTTCTTAAGTAAACAATCTGGTTAAACTTCAGCCACAAGCATTCGATCAGTTCCAATGCCTCCGCGTAATCGATCACGCCGCTGTTAAAATCTTTCTCAAAATAAGGCAGTAGATACTGGTCCATTCTGCCCGGTGAAAAAGACGAAGCATTGGATTCCATCTGTAAGATGACATATAAAAACCAAATTGATTGTACTGCTTCGCGGAAACTTTGCGCCGGCCTTTCTTTGATTGCGTCGCAGGTGGCTGCAATATTGATGTATTCCTGTTTTTGCTGCGGGTTTTCGGTTTCTAATACAAGCTCCCGCGCCAGTTCCGCATATCGGCCGATAAACAGCACAGCACCTTGAAGAACGATTTTCATCGCACGGTAAAACGCTTCTTTTTCGGACGCACAGGATTTCAGCTTGCCTTCTACGGTTTTAAGCAGGCCTGCCGGGCCTTCCTTCAGCCACTTTTCCGTATTCGGGCAAATATGCCCCTGCGCATGATCGGTTTGGTTGATCTTTGCGACCTTGCCGATCAGCGACTTTTCTTCGCCGATCACTTCCTCAACCTTGTCTTCCAGCGTCTTGCCTTTCCAATAAGGCAGAATTTCATTCCTGAAAATATCAATATCTTCGGGTTTGACATGGAACTTATCCTGCGGGCGCAGGTGAAGCGACTCGATCTCATCATTGACCCAGGAAATGCCGGATTCCGGGAAAATAACACCTGCTCTGACACCGGCGGTCCGGTTGCCGACAATCAGTTCCCCTTCATCAATCCTGATTTTAATCTGTTTCAGCGACTCATATAATCCGAGTGCGCGTTTAATGATGATGGATTCGCCCTCGTTGTTTTTATAGACATCTGTAATAATCCGTGCCTGCTCGATTGAAGCGAAACGCTCTTCATCCAGCATCCGTTTTTTTAATTGTTTGACTCGAAGCGATTGTTCCAACGCTCTGATTTTTTCAATATAGTCTTTCATGATTAAACTCCTATCTATGTTTAAGCACAAAGTTTAGCTGACCACGTATTCTTTTTTTACACTTTTATTATAGGATACCAGCGAAATGTACAGAACTGTTTATCACGTATAAATGGTATCCTAAAGTGAACCATTATCTATGCCTCAAAAACGCTGCTTTGCGCAAAAAAAACATGAATAAAATACTGCCCAATCCATGTGTTGCTGTTTCTAATAAAACATTCGATTTTCCTTGCAGCTAATGCGGCAGCATCTCTAAAATATACCGCCGCAAAGCCTGTACAACCGCTATACCTTTTTTATCTGTTCGTTGTCAGCCCGGCATTCATGTCTGTGCTGAATAAATCACGCGTGTGCTGATGCAGTTCCTCACGCTTTTTGAAATCCGACGGCGCCATGCCGGTGCAGGCTTTAAACGCTCTGCTGAAATACTTGGAGGAGTTATATCCGATGATGCTGGAGATTTCTTCGATCGTCGTATCCGTGGAAACCAGCAGCCTTTTTGCCGCATTGATGCGGATCAGCCGGAGGTATTCGATCAGCGACATACCGGTCTCCTGTTTAAACTGCCGGCTTAAATATGACTTGCTCACATAAATCAGGTCCGCCAGTTCTTCCACCGTAATATTCTCCGCCATATGATGCTGCATATACAAGATCACTCGGCTTAACGGATCGTCTTTCGCCGTGTCTTCAAGGCACTTTTTAGCGATCTGCATGGCCGCGGTTTTCACGTATTGTTCCAGCATCGTATCGGAACGGTTCTCACTTTTGTACTCGGTATGAATTTTTTCCAGCAGCCATTTGACGCTGGAATCTTTATCCTGTATATGAATCGTATCCTTGAATTCCAACCCGGGAATGTCCACCCAAATACAGATAACCTCCTGATGATGGTTGAACTGCAGGTGTTCGGTGTGATAAAGATTCGGCGGATATATCACCATATCATAAAAAGTTGCCTGTACAATTTTTTCAGCACAAGTGACTTCCGCGTTACCAAAAAGGAAGTATAAAAGCTCAATGCAGTCATGCTTGTGGCTTTCAAAATTCCATATGCTGCTGTTTTCATCGAACTGTTCACAGAACAGGACGGTCGGTTTCACATTGGCTAATGACTGATAAAATCCTTCCAGCCCGCCGGAAAAGTATTTATTAGAGGTATCATTCATAATGAACTAGGTCTCCTTTATACAAGTATCCTAATTAAATTATGTCAAAACCTTTTATTCGTAAATAATCGGCGCAATCAGTTCGGCAGCGCCGACAATGCCGAAGTCTTCCGTCAGTTCCGCGAATCTGAACTCGACAGGATACGGAATATGGTTATAGCTGTCAAACTTCTCTTTAACCCTTGAAAATAGGATGTCGCCGAAGTTGACCAGCCCGCCGCCTAAGACAAACAGATTGATGTTAAGCATCTGGTAAACGTTAAACAGACAAACCGCCCAATAATGCGCCATACGTTCAATCGCTTCCAGCGCCAGCGCATCCCCGTTTTTGCATGCGGTCAGAATATGACGGCAGTTGATTTTGTCGTACTGGCTGAGTTCGCTCTCCACGCCTTCATTCAGACGCTCCGCAACATAAATCGGGATATACCGTCCGGACGCATAGGACATATAGCATCCCTGGTTCTGGCATCCACACATAATGCCCTCTCCCGGCGTTGCGATCATGTGGCCGCACTCACCCGCCCATCCGTATGAGCCGCGAAACAACTGCTTATTGATAATGATGCCGCTGCCGATGCCTGTGCTCGCGGCGATATAGACCATGGTGTCGCGGTCCCTGCCCGCTCCGTGCCGATGCTCCGCCAATGCCGCCACATTACAGTCGTTATCCAGCACCACCGGAACATGCAAACGCTCTTCCAAATAATCCCGCATTAAAAAATCTTTGATTTTAGGCAGCGCCGATGTGATGCACACCTTACCTTCTTCAAAAAAAATGAAAGACGGCATACAGAACCCGACACCTTCGACATCTGTCATTGATATATTGTTTTTCTCCAACATCTGATGGATCGAATCAATGACCGTATCACAGAACGCCGGTCCGTCCGCGGATATATCCGAAGCATGAACAAACCGATCAATCAGTTTTCCGCCGCTTTTAAACAGCCCATACGCGACTTTAGTGCCGCCTGCATCAATGCCAAAAACAAACTTGTTGCTCATCCTACGCTCCGATTATGTTTTTTCTCAGCCGCCGATGCTGACATGAAGTCCCGCATCCTGCATCTGTTTCTTAATCGCTTTTAATAATGCATCCGTGGGCGGTTTTTCATCCTGAAATGTATAGGGCACCCCTGCCATTTCATACTTCGCCGCACCCAGCTGATGGAACGGGAGCAGGTCTACATTCTTAACTCCCGCTTCCTTAAACCGTTCGGTAAACGCTGTGATGCTTTGTTCATCCCCGTTCACCGATGTAATGACCGGAATCCGCGCAACAAGCGGCGTTCCATTCTCAACTGCTTTTTTAAGATTCTCCTGTATACGCTTATTGCTGACGCCGATATATTCTTTATGTTTCGCGTCGTTAATCAGTTTGACATCAAACAGGAGAATGTCCGTATATTCCAGTACGCTTTTGAGCTTTTCCCAAGCGCAATAACCGCTGGTTTCAACCGCAGTATGCAGCCCTCGCGCCTTTGCTTCTTTTAACAATGCCACCGCAAACGCACTCTGGCTCAGGGCTTCCCCGCCGCTGAGTGTAATGCCGCCGCCCGAGTTTTTAAAAAACGGCAGGTCTTTCATCACCACGTCCATGACCTGATCAATGGTATACCATTCCCCGCTCTGGGATAACGCGCCGGACGGGCATACACCCACACATTGAAAGCTGAGCGTGCATGCCTGCCGGTCAATCACCACTCCGTCGTCTCCAAACGACAAAGCGGACTGGGGGCACGCACGTACACACTGCTGACACCCAATACAATCCTTTTTGCTGTAGAACAGCTGCGGCTTATTCGTCAGCGATTCCGGATTGGCACACCATTTGCATCTGAGCGGGCATCCTTTAAAGAACACCACGGTCCGGATGCCGGGTCCGTCATGAAGCGAAAACCGCTGAATATCAAAAATTAATCCCTTTGTTTGTGTTTTCTCGGTTGTCATCTATATCCTTTTGCTTCTGTAATCTCTTTATTGTTTTTGAGCTTTTATTCTTTTTTTACTTTTTGTTTCCCCACAACCGTATTTTAATCAATAATTCCCTGAAAAACAAGTAAATATTTGCTTTTGTAATAGTTTTTTATATTTTATAAATCTTTTTAAGCTTTTTATCGTAAATATGTTGATTTTCTTTCGAAAGTTTGATATCTTTTGCATAAAGTCATTTATTAAGGGCGTTGGGGATATGAATAAACGGCAGTTGTCCATTTTAGAGAAGGCAACCAGAGGCGAAAACATAAACGTTAAGCAGCTGGCGGAAGAGTTCGGTGTTTCTCAGGTCACCATTCGGAACGACTTAAAGGAACTGGAAAACAGCGGCATGCTAGAGCGCTATCATGGCGGTGCTAAGGCGGTATCGGACGATGATATCATGAAGCGCATGCCGGCAAATTATGATATCAAGCTTAAGATCGCGAAAGCCGCAGCCGAGCTGGTCAAGGACGGTGAGACTGTGCTGATTGAATCCGGTTCAACCAATGCTTTATTGGCGAAAGAGCTGATTCAAAAGAAGGACATCACGATTATTACTAATTCCGCATTCATCGCGCGCTATATCCGTGAAAATCCCAATGTTAAGATTACATTGATCGGCGGAGATTACCAGCACGAATCAGAAGTCATGGTCGGCCCGCTGGCACGGTTGTGCTTATCCCAGTTTAACGTGGACAAGGTATTTGTCGGCGTGGATGGTTTCAGCGAAAACACCGGCTTTACCTGCATCAATCTGATGCGTGCCGAGGTCGCAAGGGCAATGGCTGACCGTTCAAATAAGGTCTGCATCCTCACCGACTCCAGTAAGTTCCATACCATTGGAGTGGCCACACAGTTTATGCCTGCGGATGTCAGCATCTTAATCACCGACAGTGATATCCCTGAAAAAAGCGCTCAGGTTTTTGAAAAAAACGGGGTTCAAATGATTATCGTTTAAATCCCTGTCAATAAGGTGAAATCTATGTTTGGAAAAATCGAATCACAACGTATCAAGGACTTACGAGAGGCAGTATTAAGCGCCGCCCCGTCGGTTTGTACCGAGCGGGCAAGGCTCATCACCGAAGCATATCAAAAAAACCAAAATCAACCGATTGTTATGAAACGGGCACTGTCTTTAAAAGCCATTTTAGAGCAGATGTCCATTTATATTCTTGACGGCGAATTAATCGTCGGTAACCATTCAAGTGCAGCAAAAGCCGCCCCGATATTCCCGGAATATTCCATGGACTGGGTCATCAACGAATTGAATGAGTTTGAAAAGCGGCCCGGAGATAAATATACCATCACCGAGGAAAACAAGCAGATACTGCGCGACCTCTATCCGTTTTGGGAAAACAACACGCTGATCAAATATGGTTTATCATTGTTCCCGGAAGAATCGATCAGCGCATATGAAAACGGCGTAATCCGGGCGGAGGGCAACCTCACTTCGGGCGACGGGCATATTGCAGTCAGTTATCAGAAGATTTTAACCCAGGGTATCAGCGGTGTGAAAGCGCAGGCGATGGCACGTATGAATGAGCTGGACCCGGCTGACTATGATCACCTGAAACAGATGACGTTCCTGCGCGCTGTGATCGTCACGCTGGACGCCATGGCCGCATTCGCTTTACGGTTCAGTCGGTTGGCGCATAAAATGGCGCTGTCGGAAACCGATGAAGTCCGTAAGCAGGAACTCTTTGACATCAGCCGCATTTGTGCAAACGTACCGCTGAATCCGGCCAAGACTTTCCATGAAGGCGTTCAGTCTATCTGGTTTGTACAGCTGGTCCTGCAAATTGAAAGCAACGGGCATTCTGTCTCTTTCGGCCGTCTGGACCAGTTCTTATATCCGCTCTATCAGCAGGATATCGGCAGCGGCGCCATGACCGAAGCCGGTGCTAGAGAACTGCTGGAAAACCTGTGGATTAAGCTTTATTCTATCGCAAAAATCCGTTCCTGGTCGCATACCCGGTTTAGTGCGGGCGGGCCATTGTATCAGAACGTCACGGTCGGCGGGCAAACCCCGAAAGGCAAGGATGCGGTCAATCCGCTCAGTTTCCAGGTGCTCGAATCTGTTGCCGCGACGCGTCTGACCCAGCCGAACCTGACCGTGCGTTACCATAAAAATTTATCGGATGCGTTTTTAGATAAAGCTGTTGATGTTATCAAGCTGGGCTTCGGTATGCCGGCGTTTAACAACGACGAAATCATTATACCGACAATGCTGAGTCTCGGTGTTAAACCGGAAGATGCCTATAATTACAGCGCCATTGGCTGTGTTGAAGTTGCGGTTCCCGGTAAATGGGGTTACCGGTGTACAGGCATGAGCTTTTTGAACCTGATGAAGGTTTTAAAAATCGCGCTTAATAAAGGTGTCGATCCGGATACAGGTGTTAAGTATCTGGATAGTGATAGGGAGCTCGGCAACTTTAGATCTTTTGAAGACCTCTTTGATACTTGGTCTAAGACCGTCCGTTACTTTACACGTCAGACCGTTGTCATTGACACGGCTGTAGACACAGCGCTGGAGCATTTGGTGCCGGATATTTTTTGCTCCGCGTTAACCGATGACTGTATCGGGCGCGGCAAACACCTAAAAGAAGGCGGCGCTGTTTACGATTTTATCAGCGGACTGCAAGTCGGTATCGCCAACCTCGGCAACTCGCTGACTGCGATGAAAGAACTTGTGTTCGACAAGAAAGAAATCAGCCAAGCCGAATTGAAAGAAATGCTGGATAATGACTTTGCCGGAGAAGCCGGTGAAATTATGAGGCAGAGGTTGCTGACTAAAGTAGCGAAATACGGGCAGGACAGTGATGAAGTGGACGCAATGGTCAACCGCGCCTATATGGAATTCATCAACGAACTTTCAAAATATAAGAATACGCGTTACGGCCGCGGCCCAATCGGCGGCGTCTATTATGCGGGTACCTCATCAATCTCGGCGAACGTTCCGAGCGGCGCCAAGGTCGGCGCAACCCCGGACGGCAGAAAGGCATATACGCCGTTGGCGGAAGGCTGCTCGCCCTCTGCGGGTACAGATATTTTCGGCCCGACAGCGGCATTAAAATCCGTGTCAAAACTGCCAACCGATAAAATCCTGGGCGGTGTACTGCTGAATCAAAAGATTTCGGCAACCGCCATGAAAACGCATGAAGCCAAGGAAAAACTGAAGGCTTTGATCCGCACATTCTTTAATGATTTAAAAGGATTCCACATCCAGTACAACATCGTGGACCGGGCAACATTGGAGGATGCGGTGAAACATCCTGAACGGCATAAGAACCTCATCGTCCGTGTTGCGGGGTACAGTGCATTCTTTACCGTTTTAAGCCCGGATACGCAGCAGGATATTATCAATCGCACCGAACATGTGTTATAATGTAAATGCGGGGGCCGGTAACGGTTCTCCTATATTATTATCAAAGCTGCCTTTCAGATTTATCTGAAAGCAGCTTTTTTTATCTCCCCTTTTTGCTATAATGAATTTGGAGGAAAAACAAATGAAAATGACTTATATCAGGCTGCTTGTGGATGACTTTGACGCATGTTATTCGTTTTATGCTAATGTGCTCGGATTTAAAGCAACCTGGGGAAAGCCGGGTGAAGCATACGCATCATTTCAGGTGAACGATGCTACGTTACTTTCCTTGTATAAACGCGGATTAATGCTGGATGCACTGGAACTGCCAATGCAGCCAAAGCATGAAGCCAACCACGGTTTTGCACTGATACTTGAGGCCGGCGATGTGGACGCGGAATTTGACCGGCTTAAGTCCGCCGGTGCCAAGATGATAAACCAGCCCAAAGATAGGCTTGGGTGGGGCTTGCGTTGTTTCCATCTCACTGATCCTGACGGCAACCTTATCGAAGTCTATAAAGAGCTGCCTAAAGAAGAATGGTCGGATGATCTCAAAAACCATCCGGATGCGGAAAACTACCCGGAAAAATAAGCCGTACGCTTTAGACGCATACGGCTTTCAGTTATCCGATACTGTTTTTATAAAAACTATTGTTTGTTTTTCGATGCCTCTTTCTTTTCATACAGCCGCTTATCCGCCAGTTCAAGCACTTCCTGCGGCGTTTTGCATTCTGAGCGCGCAGCGTAACCATAGCTGACCGAAATATCGACATTGAGATAGCAGGATGTTTCCATCGCCTTATCGATTCTTTCCAGGAATACGACCACGCTGTCCGGCGTTGAGTTGGTCTGGACGACCAGGAATTCGTCTCCGCCATAGCGGACCACAAAATCTGTCGAACGCACCTTTTCGTTAATACACTTGGCGACATTCCGTAATACAATATCCCCGAAGACATGGCCGTTCTCGTCATTCATCTGTTTGAATTTATCAATATCAAACATCACAAAGATATAATCGCTTCCCTCTTTTTTATGCTTCGCTTCTTCATACTGTATGATAATATCAAGCAGCTTTCTGTTATAGACCCGTGTCAGTTCATCTTTGAATGAACTGCGCAGAAATTTATCATTCAATTGATCGAATTTCTTGAGTTTGGACAACATATAGGTAGCTGTTAAAACAACCGTAATCGAATAGGCAGCCAGCGTATACACCACAGCCGGAACGTCCTCGGCCGTTGGAATTTCTCTGAACGCTGAATAAATACACAGCAGAAGCAAAACACCGAGATAAGAAAATAACAGTCCTTTTAGCATTTTCCCGGAGAACATTGACAACAGGGCAACAAGAATAATAATAGATACATACGGTGCACTGCCCATCACACCGGTCAGATACCAAAACGCCGGTATAAGCAAGAAGCACAAGTACAGCATAATAAAGAAACTTGCTGTATTTAACACTATTGCCTTCAGCTGTACCAGCACCAGGTTAATAGCGATGCAAATCACGGCGCCCGCAAACGTATAGATATAAAGAAATCCGGAGTAAAAGACGGACATGACCACAATCCCTGCAGAGCAGGCTACTGCACTCAAAATCAAGATGATTTTCTGCATCTTATCCCGGGTTGCGTCATAATGCTGCTGTTTAAAAATATCAATTAAAATTTGTTCGCTATCCATGATAAATCTCCTTTGTTACTCATTTTTTGGGAGAAGCGGCCTTTAAAACGCTGACATTCCGCTTTTCTCTCTGAGCATTATAAAATAAGAGCTTTATTAGTGATTCCAAACTTTAATGCTGTATAATTATACCATACAGTATATTCGTGATGCAAAACCTGTGCGGTAAAAATATCTCCGGATAAAATTGTCACTCAATCAGTAGAGGTTAATCAGCCAGTGCCGGAGCAGGTGCTTAATAACAAGAATAATCATCACGGACGCCGAGATAATTAACAGCGATTCGGTATGGTATCCCTGCAGGACCAATCCGAGCGCCAGCCCGGCCGCTGGCGGATGCTCGCAGTTGGTCATCGTCATCACCAGCAGAGAGAAGCCCACTGCCGCCGCGCCTGTAACATCGAAAATCCAGTGCAGGCCGGATTGTGCAAACACATACCCGGCAAGTAGTCTCAGCAAAATGCCCAAGGTAATACCGATTGCATAGCCGCCCATCACGCTTCTCGTGCGGCTTGTCCGGTTATGCGGCATCGCAAAAACCGAGAATGACGTCGCCCCGAACGATGCAATCATGACCTCTTTAAACATGGTATCAATGGTCAGCAGGATAATCATCACTGCTGTTGTCGCCATCAAGCATTGTATAAAGTACTGCGCCTTATTTTTTTTAAACTGTTCATCCAGTATCTTGATCTTTTTTTTCATGGTTTATAATTCTTCTTTTATTCTTTCCACTTTACATTTTTATCTTCAAACCGCATCCAAAGCACCCTGCCGTCTGCCGCACCGGCGAACAGCACATTGTCTTTCGCTGTCAGCACATTGATCGGATAATCATACCAAAATACTGTGTTTGACTGAGAATTCGCGCCCCAAATCTTTATCTGGCAGTCATCCCCGCCTGAGACCAGCTTCCCACCGCATTCAGCCAGAGCCCTCACCGGGCCCCCATGCCCCTCAAGCGTAATCATGCACTCCAGCGTTTCTTTATGCACCAGCCTGATTTTCCCGTCCTCAAAAGCCAGCACCAGGCATTCGCCTGCCATAAACATGTTGTTTATTTTCCCGCTGCCATAGGCCTGTCGCTTGATCTCTCTCAAATTTTTTTCATCCAGCATCGCAACGGTGCCGTCATCCGAACAAGTAAAGATGATGGATTGAAACGGAATAATTCGGTTCACTTTTGCTCCGTGCCGTATTTGGGTCGTTAAGTCGCCGGTAAATTCCCACCTCCGGACGCTGCCGTCATGCGAGCCAAGAAAGAAAGTCTCTTTCCCGGTAGCCGCTGTGGTGAAAAATCCTTTGCTGCAGTGGTAGTTTTCTAAACGGCTAAAATCCTCCAAGCTCCATAGCCTTACCTGATCGTCACCGGATGCGGTAAGCAGAACGTCGCCGGCAACCGTTAATCCCAAAACCGGTTCCGTATGCGCTTTAATCGTTGAGATACAGTTCATCGTGCTGCTGTCCCAGATTTTCACATCCCCGCCGCCGGCGCCGGAAATCAGACGGTTGCCATAATAAATCAGTGAATTCACACCCCATTGATGCTTTTCCGTCATTTCGTGCCTGCGCTGCGCACGCAGATTCCAGACCCGCACCGTTTCATCCATGGCTGACGTGACCAGTATGCCCCCATGGCCGGTCATAAAGCGAACGGTCTTATTGTGGCCTTCCACCGTCCCTGTTTGTTCCAGCGTCTCGGTGTCCCATATCCGGATGCCGCTTCCCCATCCGCCTTTCGTGTACGTCCGAGTTTCGTCAACATGAATACCGGATGTTACAACATTCATCGTCTTTTCACATCTGCCGGTTTCGCCGTCCCAGATTCTTGTCGTCCCGTCATTTGATCCGGATAGCAGACGGTTTCCACACTGCGCCATCGCGTAAATTTTATCTGCGTGATCAAAGAAATCGATCAGGTGTGCTCCGGTTTTAAAGTCAAACGCACTGATAGCGCCATTGGAAAATCCTACGGCAACATTGTCGTTTAACTCCGTTATACATACGATTTCACGGCTCTCCGAGACTTGCATGCCGGTTAAAAAGAAAACGGAAGGCGGCAGCTCATAATAGCAGTTGATTGTATTAATCCGCGTCAATTTATCCTTATCAAATACGCCAAGCTCCTGCTTTCCAGATTTAGCAATCAGCCTATCCCCGATTATTAAGAGCGGGGCACTGCATCCTTCCATCTCCGGCGGTAAGGCGATCGGACGCGCTTCTTCGGCGTCCCATATTTCGATAAAAGAATGCTGTGGATTCTTAACGGAAAAAATTAGTCTGCCGCTGTCCAGTAAGGCACCATCGGAATACCCTTCTTCCTGCTTATATCTCACCGTTTGTATATTCGTAGACAGGTCAAGAACGGCTATACGATCTTTATAGATGCAAAATAGTTTTTGCTGATATAACAGAGGGACTGGCGGAAAATATTGCTCACCTGTTTTGATTACCGCCATCAAACTCTCCCCGGGCGGATTCCAGACGCATCGTATCGGTTTCAGCCAGATACTGTTCGCTTCTGTTTCGGCTTTGGCAAGCAGTCCTTTGACTTCCTCCGCATCCTCCTCGCACAATCTCCCCCACAGCTGGTCGAACAGTCTGCCGGGGTTTTCACGCAATGCCGGCGCGGACAGGCGCAGGGTTTCTCGAATCAGTACCAGGTCTTGAGGCAGCTCCTGAATCAGGGCATAATCCGTTACCGCGGCATCCACCCCGCAGCATTCGGCCTTAGCTTTCAGCCATAAATAATCACCAAGCATGCTTTTTAGAATTTCATCTTCTCCCGCACGGCTGAGGTGATAGGGCAGTTCTTCAAACGCCCGTGAGCTTTCTCCCTCGAACCGGTCATTATGATTGATATCCACGGCGCTTCGAAAACAGGCTGCCAGCCGCTGATGGTTTTCGACAGCGAACGATGTGTATCGCTCGTTTGCGGCGATGAGAAAACTCTCATACAGAAAACCAGTTCTGCCTCCGCTTCGCGTTAAAAACGGACGCATTTGACGGATATAAAGCCGTATGGCGTTGGTGATCTCTGTTTCGTCAACGCCGGCGAAGTCTCTGTGCATACAAATTAAAAGTTCATCCTCTGATAACCCCTTACGCGCGCAGGCTAGCAATCCGAACAGATTTGCCACCGCCTTTTTTGACGGAATACTGGTGATACTGATATCGGTCTCCATCCGCTCCAGCACGCGTGAGAATGCCTCCTTAGGACTGCTGCCGTACCGCTTCACTTGCTCTCCAATATCTTTAAACGAACCGAAGACACGCAGTTCCGAGAGCAGCACTTTCAGGTAAAGCGGATTGTCGGATGCCGGTAATCCGCAGATGAAATCTATATGAGTCTGGTCGAGATTTTTTAGATAGCGTTCAAGATACGCATCAATCATCGCGCGCTTTTGTACGCCATCAGAAAATGGTCTAACTGTTGAGACAATGACATCCGAATCGTGTTTGAACTGTTGGATTGCAGGGAGCGACGCATCATCCTCTTTAACACTGACAATGAGTTTTAGCCCATCCGGCAGCTTGCGCGGCAGCCATAACAGCATATCCATCCCACCGTCCAACTGATTCACTGCGTCAATGACCAGCAGGCTGTTTTGCTTTCCGGCCATTTCCGTTAAAACACTCTGGATGTTTAACACAAGTTCATTTAAAGTCGGCGGGCAATTGATTCCGGCTTCTTCCAGAATGCTCTTCCAAAGGCTCATCACATCCGCCGATAAATCAGACACCCCGCAAAAACGCGCATAAACCGCAATATCTTGGCGATGCAGGCTGTCTAAAAAATATGCCAACAGCATGGTCTTGCCAAGGCCGGCAGGCGCTGTGAGTACAAAGAGTTTTTGATCGTTCCCGCTTAAATACGCATTTAAGTCTTGGTCATCGCCGGTTCTCCGGATAAAGCCCTCCCTGATCTGATCGGAAAAAAGCGACTGCTGTTCCATCTCCGCCTGTTGCGCCGTCAATGCAGCAACACCTTGCCTATCCGGAAATTCCCGTTCAATTTCTTTTTTCAGGCTTTCGATAATCACATCACTCAGCGGTCTGCCGTCAATCGTGAAATCTTTGAAGCGCCCCTGCGCCGCTTCCGCACCTTCAGAAAGCAGTTCTGGCGAGACCATATCGCGGTCAAACTCACAATCGTATTCTGCGACATGTTGCCAGTTCCGTCTGATTTTCTCCTTAAAATCAGCGAGCTGTGTATCCGCATTTTGCTCATCGGGTTCAACGGCATTGGTATACAGCTTTGTCTGTGTCCCGCTGAAAAATCCTTCGGGCCTGTCTTTCCGAAAATAAAACAAAGCATGCCCGACAGAGACCGGAAAGCCCTTCTCATCATTGACCATGCTGTACATCGGCGATAAAAGCGCGTGTTCTACTTCAATCTCCGTGATGGAGTTATATCCGATATGCGTTGTGATGTCCGGATAATGCTGTTTTGTCTGCTCACTGATATCCTCGGCCTGCGGCACCCAGCCGCGCCGCTGTCCCAGCAGACACAGGAAAAACGGTCTGCATTCATCAATGTTCTTTAAACAGGCCAGCACCGTGTTTCTGGCTTGTGTGTCCGCCGCCGTTATTCCCCACCTTAAATCAATATCAACCAGACGGAGCCGCCGCTGTTCGCACCATTCCGCCAGCACAGGAAACACATACTTCACCAAATAGTCGCGTTCAGCATGCATATCGCTGAACGTTGAGCTGATAAAAACCCTGATTGTCTTCCATTCCATAGCTATCTCCCTGTTTAACGCCATTGACATTCAGCTTTTTCGGGCGGTGAAATCATCATCCGATAACAGCATTTTTACACCTTTAATTAATTAAAAATATTATAGCATAGCCGCCGTTATATATGTATCCGGCACATACTAGAATATATAAGAATTTAATAAAGATATAAAAAAGCACAGCGTCCCGGCACTGTGCTTGATTATTTTTATCATAATTGTTAAAGCGATTTGATTAAGTCGGCCTTTGACAGCATCGGAACGCCGTGGCCTTCCAGCGTCTTGATTGCATCAGGCACATCATCCACCTTAAACACAATCAGCGCACTCTCCTTCGGCCGGTTGACAAACGAATACAGATACTCAATGCCGATGGATTCATCATGCAGAATATCCAACACCTTTGTCAATCCGCCGGGATGGTCATCGACCGCCACCACGATCACCGGACTTAAATTAACCGTGTAGCCCGCTTTCTTCAAGCACTCCACTGCTTTTTCTTCATCGCTGACAATGGTTCTGAGTATCCCAAAGTTCGTTGTGTCCGCGATAGACAGGGCCAGCAGGTCGATATTATTATCGCTTAACGCATGTGTCATTTCAGACAGCCTGCCTGTTGTGTTCTCTAAAAAAATTGATAATTGATTGACCATTATTTCCCTCCTTTATGCGCTTAAATCTTGCGCTTGTCAATGACGCGCTTTGCTTTTCCCGTACTTCTCTCAATGGTTTTCGGCTCAACCAGCTTGATTGCCGCGTTCAATCCGAGCAGGGATTGTATCTGCCCCCTAATCCGCTCGCGTACCTGTTCGACTTTTTTCACTTCGTCGCTGAACAAGCTGTCGCTCATCTCTACCCAAATCTCCAGCGTATCCAGATTGTTCATCCGGTCTACGACCAAGAGATAATGCGGTTCGATCTCCGAGAACTTCATGAGTACGGATTCAACCTGGGACGGGAACACGTTGACTCCGCGGATAATCAGCATATCATCGCTTCTGCCCATGACCTTATCCATGCGCACCATAGTCCGTCCGCATTCACAAACACTGTAATCGAGCGATGTAATATCGCGCGTGCGATAACGGATGACCGGAATCCCCTGCTTGGTCAGTGTGGTAATCACAAGTTCACCCTTGCTGCCCGCCGGCAGAACTTCTCCAGTATCCGGATCAATAATCTCAGGCAGGAAGTGGTCTTCCATGATATGCAGGCCGCACTGGCACTCGCATTCGGTCGCAACGCCCGGTCCCATAATCTCGGACAGGCCGTAAATATCCGTCGCCCGGATACCGAGTTTTTCTTCAATCTGCTCCCGCATCTCGTGTGACCACGGCTCGGCACCGAAGATGCCGTATTTTAACTGTATATCTTTTTTCGGGTCCACACCCATCTCTTCCATCACTTCTGCTAAATACAACGCATAAGACGGGGTGCATGAGATGGCATGCGAACCGAAATCCTGCATCAGCATAATCTGCTTTTCTGTATTGCCTCCCGATATCGGAATCACGGACGCACCGATTTTTTCCGCCCCGTAATGGGCACCCAAACCCCCGGTAAACAGTCCATAACCATACGCATTCTGTACGATACTGTCTCTGGTTACTCCGGCGGCGGTCATTGTCCGTGCCATCAGTTCGGCCCAGGTTTCGATATCCTCACGGGTATAACCGACAACCGTTGGCTTTCCGGTCGTGCCGGATGACGCATGAATGCGTACGATATCACTCATCGGCACCGCAAACGCATCAAACGGGTAATTATCCCTTAAATCATCCTTGACCGTAAACGGCAGTTTGGTCAAGTCTGCAACCGTTAGAATATCCTCCGGCGCTACGCCGGCTTCGTCCATTTTCTTTTTATAATACGCGACGTTCTGGTATGCATACGCGGCCAGCTTTCTCAGCCGCTCACTCTGCAGTCCGGTCAACGCCTCCCGGCTCATACACTCATTTGCTTCGTTCCAGATCATGATGTCTCCTAAAGTTCGTAGCCTTTATTAAATGCCTTCTCGTTTAATTCAACCGTTTTGGACGGCACGCAGGCGCTCACCGCTTCCAGCCACTTGGCTTTGTCTCCGCCCATAATCGCAGCGAGTTTGCCGATCATAATGGTATTCGCCACCTTGATGCTTCCGGCTTCAAGCGCGGCCGCGGCCGCATCCAGCGGGAAGGTATCCACTTCGCTTGATAATTTCTCAATGATGGCATCGGGATATTCCGCTGTTCCGGAAATAACCGGCATCGGATCGATGCGCTGGGTGTTGACCACAACGTGGCCTGTTTTTTTCATCAGAGGAAGATAACGCAGCGCTTCCAGCTTCTCAAAAGCCAGCATATAATCTGCGCCGCCCGTTTCGATGATCGGAGACGCCACCTGTCCGCCCATGCGCACATAGGTGACCACGCTGCCGCCCCGCTGTGCCATACCATGCACCTCTGAGACTTTCACGTCTTCGCCCATATTCACGGCGAACTGTCCCATAATTCGGCTGGACAGCAATGTCCCCTGTCCGCCGACGCCGACGATTAATATGGATGTCGTATTCATTCGCTTTCCCCCGTTTTGATCGCTTGCACCGGGCAGACCGAGACGCAAAGGCCGCAGCCCACGCATAACGACGCATCCACCCTGACTTTATCCCCGTCGTTGACCAGTGCCGGACAGCCCAGCTTTAAGCAGGCCTTACAGCCGATACAGGTCTCTTTATCAATATGTACGGGTTTTTCCCATTTACTTTTATCCAAAAGCGCACACTCACGCTTGGAGATAATCACCGACGGCCCGTCAAATGCCAAGGCTTCTTTCAGCCCTTCACGGAATCCAATCAGGTCAAACGGATCAATCGTCCTGATAAATCCGACACCGATCGCACGGCATAAGTCCTCCAAATCCGCTTCTGGTGCGGGCTGGCCTTTTAGGTTAAATCCGTTGGTCGGATTGTTCTGGTGTCCGGTCATACCCGTCGTACGGTTGTCCACGATCACCACCGTTGCGTTTCCCGAATTATAGACCACATTCACAAGCCCGGTTAAACCAGAATGCATGAATGTGCTGTCGCCGATTACCGCGACCATTTTCTTGGAAAAGTCCTTACCGCGCGCTTTTTCCATACCGTGCGCCATACCGATCGATGCGCCCATGCAAACGCAGGTATCCATACTCGCAACAGGCGGCAGTGCGCCCAGTGTATAGCACCCGATGTCGCCGTTGACGACCAGGTTCATCTTTTTCATCACATAATACGCGCCTCTGTGCGGGCATCCCGGGCACATCAGCGGCGGGCGGATCGGCAGTCCGCTTTCGCCTTCGGCTCCGGATATGCTGTCGCCCAAAATCGCTTTTCTAATCATATTAGCGGTGTATTCGCCCTGAATCGTGAAGAGTTCCTTGCCGGCGCAGGGGATACCGGCTGCCTTTAAATCCCGTTCAATCAACGGCTCCAGTTCTTCCACCACCACTAATTTCTTTACTGTTGCTGCAAAGGCTTTAATGGTTTCCATAGGCAGCGGATAAACCATACCGAGTTTTAATATCGATGCATCCGGCAGCGCTTCCAGCGTATACTGATACGGAAGTCCTGATGTAATCACACCGATATCACTGCCTTTCTTTATTTCCCGATTAATCGGGAGCTGATTGCACGCTTCTGCCAGACGGATTTCACGGGCTTCTACGACTTTATGTCTGCCCCGTGCCATTCCCGGCATCATGACGGTCTTGGCAATATCTTTTTCATAGTCTTTCAGCGCAGCCGTCTGCCGTTCTCCCATCTCCACAAGCCCGCGCGAATGGCTGACTCTGGTGGTCATCCGGACGATTACCGGGGTATCGTATTCTTCCGAAAGTTCAAACGCCAGCTTCACAAAGTCCTTGGCTTCCTGTGAGTCTGACGGTTCCAGACAGGGGACATGCGCCGCCCGCGCATAATAGCGGGTATCCTGCTCATTCTGCGATGAATGCATCCCAGGGTCATCCGCCACCACGATCACAAGTCCGCCGTTCACACCGGTATACGCAACCGTAAACAGCGGATCCGCCGCAACATTCAAGCCGACATGCTTCATGCATACCATGGTCCGTGCGCCACCGAAGCTTGCGCCGACGCCGACTTCCAGCGCCACTTTTTCGTTGGGCGACCACTCGGCATAAATCTCATCGTATTTCGCAATGCTTTCGGTAATCTCCGTGCTTGGCGTACCCGGGTATGCGGCCGCAACCGCACATCCGGCTTCCCATGCGCCTCTGGCAACCGCTTCATTTCCCAGTAATAATTGTTTCATTGACTAATCTGCACCTGCCTATTCTTTTCGTAAATCCGTTACGCGCTGTGCTTTGCCCTGGAACCGCTTTAAGGTGGCCGGATGAACCAGCGTTACTTTCGCATCCAGTGAAAGCACGGTGCGCAGCTCGTGTTTTATTTTATTTTGCAGGCCTTCCAGCTTGGTATAGTTGTCCAGCAGACTCGCATCCGCCAGTTCAACCAACACTTCCAGCTGATCCAGCCAGTTTTCACGCGTGACAATAATTTCGTAATGCGGCTCCACATCCTGTGATTTTAGGAGCACGGTCTCAATCTGGCTCGGGAATACGTTAACCCCACGGATGACCAGCATGTCATCGCTTCTGCCGGTGATTTTTTCCATGCGTTTGGATGTTCTGCCGCAGGTACATTGATCGGGTATTAACCGGGAGATATCTTTGGTCCGGTAACGCAATATCGGCAATGCCTCTTTGGTCACCGCCGAGATAACCACCTCGCCATGCTCACCGTCCGGCAGCACTTCTCCGGTTTTCGGATCAATGATTTCGACAATAAAATGATCTTCGTTGATATGCATCCCGCACTTGTGGGTGCATTCGCCGCTCACGCCGGGTCCGATGATTTCGGAAAGCCCATAGTTTTCGGTCGCGGTAATGTTCAGCCGTTCTTCCAGCTGGGCACGCATCTGCTCGGTGCTGGCTTCAGCGCCGAACAATCCGTATTTGAGTTTTAAATCCGTCTTGGGGTTGATCCCCATATTCGCCATGACTTCTGAGATATAGAGCGCATACGACGGCGTCGAGATCAGCACAGTCGTACCGAAATCCTGCATCAGCATAATCTGCTTTTCGGTGTTGCCTGACGAAGCTGGCACTACCATCGCCCCCAGCCGCTCCAGCGCATAGTGCAGTCCGAACGCACCGGTGAACAATCCGTACCCGAATGCCACCTGTGCGATATCTCCGTTACTTGCGCCGCCGGCCGCACAAAGGCGCGCCGTTACGTTTGCCCACATATCAATATCGTTTTGTGTATAGCCGACAACCGTGGGTTTGCCTGTAGTGCCCGAAGAAGCATGCACACGCACCACTTCTTCTTTTGGAACGGCAAACATGCCGAACGGATAATTATCCCGCAAATCATCTTTTACGGTAAACGGTATTTTTTTTAAATCGTCCAGAGATTTTATATCCGAGGGCTTTAATCCCGCTTCATCAAACCGCTTCTTATAAAGCGGCACCCGCTCATACACACGATGAACACAATCGACCAGCCGCTTGGTTTGCAGCTGTTCGATCGTGTTCCTGTCAGCAGTTTCTATCTTTTCATCAAAAAACATGCTTAATTCCTTCCGCTGTTTATAACGTCACCTTTTCGATCATATCCCCTGGCATCGGTTTAGTCAACAGGCTTGCAACAGGAGTTACTATTAACGATGCCGCCATCGCAAACGTACCTGCCATCGGCGAAGTAATTGCCGGGAAAAACAGGTTGAAAACCAACGATGTCGCTAGACCGGCGATCAGACCAGCCCATGCGCCTGCCTTCGTCGCACGCTTCATATAAAGCCCAAAGAGGAACGGTCCGATAAACGCGCCCGAGATTGTGCCCCATGAAAGCGACATTAATGTAATAATTGTTGTGAATTTACCCAGCGCTAAAACGACGGACAATACCACAAACACCAGGCAGAGCCACCGCATCGTACGCTGTACTTTCTGTTTGTCGATATCCGGTTTCACCGCACCCAAAAGGTCGATGCTGATTGCTGATGAGGACACCAGTACCAGCGAAGACAAGGTGGACATGCTCGCCGATAAGACCAGAACAACCACGATACCGATTAGTATCTCGCTGTTTTCCAGCGCAATATTCAGCATCTGCGGCATAATCATATCAAAGTTTGCAGCGCCAGTTACCGGATCTACCGGAACGCCTTCCATGAATAACCGGCCGAATACGCCGATGAAGTACGCACCGCCCGCAATCACGACTGCAAACAAGGTGGAGATGACGGTTCCCCGCTGAATAGCCTTCACATCTTTAATCGCATAGAACTTATGCACCATCTGGGGCAGCGCCCAGGAGCCCAAGCTCGTTAAGATGACCAGCGATAACAGCGGCCACCATCCCGGAGGGCCGACAGGTCCTGCCAGCTTCGGATCGATCGCGGCGAGTTTAGCCATCCCTGCGGACAATCCGCCGACAGCCGGGTTTTTCATGACAAACAGAATAACCAATGTAACGCCGATAAGCATAATAATGCCCTGTACAAAGTCAGATATCGCCGTGGCTAAATAACCGCCGGCAACTAGATATCCTGCAGTTAGTACCGCCATACCGATGACACAATAGACAAACGGGATATTAAAGATGCCTTCAAATAAATAAGAAAGCCCCTGATATACCGATGCGGAATAGGGCACTAAAAATACAAAAATTAAGACCGCAGACAGCACCTTCATTCCCTTTGCATTATACCGGCCTTCAAAGAACTCCGGCATTGTGGATGCGCCCAGTTTGTGTGTGAGCGACCGTGTGCGTTTGCCTAAAACCAGCCAGGCCAGAAGCGAGCCGATCAGCGCGTTGCCGATGCCGATCCATGCGGCGGAAATCCCGAAAGCCCATCCCAGCTTTCCGGCGTATCCGATAAAGATAACCGCAGAGAAATATGACGTTCCGTAGGCGAACGCACTCATCCATGCACCCATCTTTCTACCGCCGAGGAAGAACTCATCCAGCGTCTTGGTTCTCCGCACTGTATAGAGCGAAATAGCCGCCAATATCAGTGCGTAAATGACTAAAATTGCAATTTTCATTTTTTACGCAACCCTCCCTAAAAATATTTTCATTATATGCGTTTTTATCCAAAAAACGCTATATATTCGCCATTATACTTTTTTTTAGCTGGGTTTTCAAATGTATTTGACAGCTTTATCCGACAGGCGGGTTTTTACGCCGTTTTTTTACGTTTGGCGCTTATTGAGCAGCAAAAAACGGAACAGTTGGTTGTCTGTTCCGCTCTTCACGATATTATATTTATCCTGAAAATCCATCAAGTTATCAGCGATTTGAAGCCGTCACCGCTTTATGATATCCGCCTGGTTTTCATGATAAACCTGGCTTTAAGTTTTTGCTCACAGAACTTACGAAGCTGCTGCTCATGCATCTCGCCCGGTTCGTAATGATGGTAGATGGTGACTGCCCCGCCCTTGTACTCAATCATCATTTTACCCGGCAAAGAAAACGCCATTTCACCGTTCACCGCTTCAGCCTGCGGCTCATAAATCAGCTTTTTGATATCAGCATAAGATAACACCGTACTGCATTCGCTATGATCCGGTATATCGGGCTCACCCTGATCAGATATTATCCTTCCATAATCCTCAATCCCTTGCTCCATATAAACCGGCCGCTCTAAAAGGTTGATATGCGTCTCTTTTATATGCGCCTTAATGTCTTTTTTCAGCTGTTTCATTTCTTCTTGTTTTACAGCACAAACAGCCAGATGGTCTGGGTAAAAAAACACATATGAAGCCTGTGTCTTCAAAGCGCCGGTTTTAATTTTTCCTCTTAAGCACAGCACAGGGCGGTCTCCTTTTTTCATTTGGATTCTGCTCCTTTTATCTTAATCACCTAAAAGAATTTTGGGATAACCGAGATCAGGGAATTAATCTGGAGCAGAATGATGATGATTCCAACAACGATCATCATCGCTTTTGCCGGAATCACACGGCACAGCTTTGCGGCAAACGGCGCAGCAATACATCCGCCGACGATTAGTCCGATAATGACCTGCCAGTTCATGATCTTCAGCAGCGCCAGAAAAACCGTTACCTGCGCAACCGTGACAAAAAACTCTGCTGCATTCACCGTGCCGATGGTATGACGCGGGAAATACCCTCTGGATACCAGCGTCGAAGTAACGATCGGTCCCCATCCCCCGCCGCCGATTGCGTCGCTTAATCCGCCGACGCCGGCTAATGCTGACAAAGCGGCAGGCTTCAGTTCGTCTTCCTTTAGTTTTCGTTTGCGAAACGCTTTAACGAGTATGATGATACCCATGACCATTAGGTAAAGGCATACGATTAACTTAATGATGTTTTTTAACGGGCCGCTTGTATTCTGCCAAATGAACGTCAACAGCAGTGCGCCTAAGATACTCCCGATTACGCCGGGGATCACCAGTTTTTTCATCAGGGATTTGTCAACGTTCCCGAGCTTTAAGTGTGACAGCCCCGATACCGCTGTGGTGGCGATTTCCGCCAGATGCGTGCTGGCGCTCGCAACCGGCACCGGTACGCCGAAGGAAAGCAGGAATGAGTTTGAACTCACCCCATAAGCCATGCCAAGCGCGCCGTCAATGGCCTGGGCGACAAATCCGATTACGATAAAAATCACAAGCGCAAGCTGAATATCGATACTGCCTACAGAAAATAATACAGTGCTTAAATCAATGTTTTGAAATAACATAAGTCCGCTTCCTTTATTATATATAGTCTATAGACATAATATAGTATAAGCGCGTCCAAAAGTCAATCTTTAATCCTCATGTAATGACAGCTAAACTAAATCAGAAAAATGAATACTTTCCAGTTTGTCCGAAACATGATCGCGGATATCCTTAAACACCGCATGAACCTTGGTGTTCCGTTCGATTGGGGATGAGTCATAAAAAAAGGTGCTCACGCTGGGGCTGGGCGCAATCGGGCCGTCCACCAGCCGGACAATCTCCGCAAGGGAAATTTCAGACGGCGGTCGCGTCAGTGAATAGCCTCCCTTTGGCCCGCGGATGCTTTTTATGTAATTCGCTGATTTCAGCAAGGTTAAGATATGCTCTAAGAACTTTCTTGGTATATGATTTTGCTCTGCGATATCGGCGATATTGCTCAGCCGCTGGTTATAGTTGTTCGACAAGGTAATCATCGCTAAAAAAGCATATTCACATTTTTTTGATAACCTCATAACGCAAAGCTCCTGTTCTATACCGTTCATTCTTTTGCGGCTTTTGAATATTATAGCATTAATATTTGCCATCTGCCAAATGATATCCGGTGAATATGTTCACCTGTTTTTTGACTTCTCTGGGCGAGATATATTTTTCATCATGATATTATTTGTTGCATAATTATTCTTTTATATTTATAATGAAGTAACATATAAATTTTGGAGGACTGTTATGAAGAAATCTATAATCCTAATGATCGTACTGCTGCTTGCATTCTCTGCATTCACAGCTTGCGGATCTACCGGAAAATATGGTCTGGTAGATAACACCTTACTTGTCGGTATTGATGACACATATCCGCCTATGGAATATGTTAATGAAAACGGCGAACTCGTTGGTTTTGACATAGATTTTGCTAATGCGTTAGCAAAAGAAATGGGCGTTGACATCGAATTCGTATCCACCGGCTGGGACGGCATCTTTGCAAATCTTGCTGCTAAGCAGTATGACTGCATCATCTCATCGGTTTCCATGACCACAGAAAGAATGGAAACGATGGCTTTCTCAACACCGTATCTGTCAAACGGACAGGTTATCATGGCGACACCGGCATTAGCTGATTCAGTTACCACATCAGAAGCTCTTGACGGTCTGATCGTCGGCGTACAGGCTGAAACCACAGCTGACATCGCGGCGGTTAAACTGCTTGATGGCGGTACTGTATCTTTCGACCTCAAAGACTTTGATGATATGACGGTTTGCCTGGCTGCTATGGAAGCCGGCCAGATCGACTGTATCGTTGCTGACTATGCGGTTGCAATCGAAGCGGCTATGAAGAACCCGGATGTATTCGTGATTACTTCTGCGCTTCTGACAAATGAGCCTATTGCTGTTGCGCTTAACAAAGACAATGAAGAGCTGTTAAAAGCGATTAATGACGCGATTGCAACTCTGCAGGATAACGGAACAATGGCTGAAATCTCTATCGCAACACTGGGTGCTGACTACACATCCAACATCGATACAGAACTCAGATAATTAAGTTTTTTGGATAACGGAGTCCAAGTTGAATCTCAACTTGGACTTTTTTTCTTATCATTCGCTTAAATATGTAGTACAATAGTAGTCAATTATAAAATAAGTTTTGAATTGAGGATAGTTATGACATCTCAACAAGTACTTGCCCTGACCATTGGTACGGGCAGAACGCTGGCGCTTACCCTGCTCAGCATGTTAATCGGTACGGTATTCGCCTTGGTGCTTGCACTTGGCAGAATATCAAAAAATCAAATTGCAAATAAACTAACATGGATCTATGTCTGGATTTTCAGAGGAACACCTTTGCTGCTCCAGATTTTAATTGTTTTTCTCGCTGTTCCGATGATGGCGGTAGAATTCTTTGATATGACAATCCGCTATTCCCCCTTCGTTGCAGCGATTATTGCGCTGACCTTAAATACAGCGGCCTATCTGGCGGAGATTTTCAGAGCCGGAATTCTCTCTATCGACAAAGGCCAGATGGAAGCCTGTAAGGCACTGGGGCTGACCCGCAGACAATCCATGATGAAGGTCATCATCCCCCAGACCATATCCCGGGTTATCCCGCCTTATTCCAATGAATTTATTATGATCCTGAAAGACTCCTCACTGGTCTCAGCAATCGGGATGTCGGAATTATATAAAGTGACCAAGGAAATGTCATCCGCATCCGGCGACTGGCGCGTGCTGTTTATCGCCGCCGCTGTCTATCTGTTCCTAACGACGATATCCACCTTCCTGTTCAGCAAACTGGAAAAGACATATTCTTCTTATCTCTAACAGAATGCGGATTATACGATAAATAATAAAGAATGGTGAATGATATGATATTAGTAGAAAACATACATAAGTATTTTGGAGAACTGCATGTGCTCAAAGGGATTGACTTCAGTGTCAAACCCGGCGAGGTGGTGTGCGTTGTCGGCCCGAGCGGATCCGGAAAGAGCACCCTGCTTCGCTGCTTAAACCATCTGGAGCGGATCACAAGCGGCAAAGTCTATATTGACGGCGAAATGGTGGATTACCGTGAAAACGATAAGGACGCGATGCGGATTGACCCCGATAAAGTCACACAGATGTGCGCCGAAATGGGCATGGTGTTCCAGCGGTTTAATCTGTTCCCGCATAAAACCGCACTTGAGAACGTAACGCTTGCCCCGATCACTGTTAAAGGTGAGTCAAAGGAACAAGCCGCAGTCAGAGGACGCAAATTGCTCGAATCAGTCGGGCTCGCAGACAAAGCTAATGAATATCCGTCACGATTATCCGGCGGACAACAGCAGCGTGTCGCGATTGCACGCGCCTTAGGAATGGAACCCAAAATCCTGCTGTTTGACGAACCGACGTCTGCGCTTGATCCGGAACTCGTCGGCGAGGTTTTGGAAGTTATGAAAAAGCTGGCGCATACCGGTATTACCATGATGGTGGTCACGCATGAAATGGGATTTGCCAAGGAAGTGGCTGACCGCATCGTCTTCATGGACGACGGCTATATCAAAGAAGTAGCGCCGCCCAAGGAATTCTTTAACAATCCGAAAGATAAAAGGCTGAGAGACTTCCTCGCGACCATTAAGGTTTAAAAAGACAAGAATTATACCAATTACAAAGCACGATCGGGGCGCCGTTTCGTGCTTTTTAATATGAAATCTTGCGGATAACCCGCCGGTCGTTTTCCAGCCGGTTGTAGAACGAACGCATCATGATTGTATACAGCTGGTCTTTCAAGTACGCATCCTCAACGCCGAAATCTACGCTCGGATTGTCATTGACCTCTATCACAACCGGCTCTCCGGCAATCATCTTAATATCAACGCCGTAAAAACCATCGCCGATGATGTTGGCCGCTTTGATCGCCGAAGCGATAACCTTCTTGGGCACTTTCTCAACCGGCAATGTTTCGGAGTCTCCAATGCTATCATCTTCGTCTTCCTGCTCCCAGTTATAAATCTGCCAGTGGTCTTTAGCCATATAATATTTGCAGGCAAAGACCGGTCTTTTATCCAGCACGCCTATCCGCCAATCATATGCGGTAGGCAGATACTCCTGCGCAATAATAATCTCAGACCGCTTCAGCAGTTCACTCAGCCGCTCCATACATTCCTCCGGATTGTCCGCCTTATAAACACCAAGGGAAAAGGCGCTGTCCGGCTGTTTTAAGATGATGGGGTAGGTCATCGTCTTGACCGCATCAGCATAATGATTGTTCTTGTTGATTGTCCATGTTTTGGGCATGTGTATCCCTGCCTGCTTTAAAGCTTCAAACAAATAGAGCTTATTTGAGCATCTTAAGATCGACCAAGGATCATCGATCACCACAAGGCCTTCCGCGTAGGCATACCGGGAAAAATCGTAAGTATAGTTATTGACATTGGTGGTGGCGCGGATAAACAGTGCATCAAACTCCGGAATGCGCTTATAATCCCGCTTGGTGATAAACTCAACATAGAACCCGAGCGCTCTTGCCGCAAGTTTAAATTTATTGAGTGCAATCCGGCAGGAGGGCGGATGTGCCTCATCATCGTCAACCAGAATCGCCATATCATACGCATAACGATTCAGCGCACTGCTGATAAACTGTTTTTTAGAAAAATACCGCTTTGCGTAGTCCTTGATTGCCGCGTTTTGTGTGATATTACTGAGCTTTAGTGTGTTCACTTTCTGCAGTGACCATTCATTCTTCTTTTCCAGCTGATACCGAATCAGCGGCGCCTCATATAACAGGTTTAATAACCGGACCAGATTCTGATACTCGGGACGGTCGCAGTACCCGAAGCAGCTGTTAAGGCTGAGCGTTTTTTCGGTTTCTTCCGCCAGTTCCCGCTGAATCTGGTCGTGTATCTCATCCCCGATACTCTTCACAATCAGGCTGTTTTTAAAATCCCTCAAACTGATAATATTTGGATAAACACTGTGGTTGCGCGCCAGCGCCAGCAAGGACACATAATACCCAACGGTCTGATAGTTCAGGCTGCTGCAAAGGTTAAAAATCTTGGCATTCTGAATATTCTGGTACTCATCATCCTCAATATACTGTTTTGCCCGAATCAGGGTTACGTTTGGGATACCTTCAAAAAAGCCGGTCTCATAGTCAGTCACGATAATGTTGCGGCTTTTGATGCGTTGTTCCGACACACGCACCATCTTCAGCGCATCTTCGTTGGTGCCGTAATAATCCACAGCCACACTGGCCGCTTCGAAACCAAAGTTCTCATACCAGCGTACCAGCCTTTCGTCATGGATATCCGCCTCAAGCGCGATGCGCGGGATCCCGGTTTGCTGGGCGGTTTCAATTGCCCGCTGGATTAATCCGCCGCCGATATCTTGGCCGCGAAATCCGTTTTTTACCGCCAGGGAGCAGATGCGCATCTGCCGTTTATGAGGGATTAATGTGATGGCACCGCAGCGTTCACCGTTTACCTCAGCAATTAAAACGACTTGCCCCGCACTTAACACGCTGTTTTTTAATGACTGACGGGCAACCCGACGCGGCTCACTAAAACATTCCCTTTCCAGCTCGGCTAGAAAATTCAGATCGTCAGGATTCGCCTCTCGGATATCCATGGTTTATACCTCTTAGTATTCAATATATGTGCCTGCTATCCGTGTTTCTCATTTGTTATATCAATACGGATTTCGGTGTTCTTTTTATTCCATTAGACCATTATATGCGCAATATACCGCTTGTCAATCACAATATTGACATCAAAAAGTAAAACATAATCCGTGTAATATTCACAATTCGTTTGTTGACTTTTTGTGAGAATCTGGTATTGTATCATAATGCAATTTTAATATTTATTATGAGCAAAGAAGGTAAAACAATGAAAAACAAATTAATCATTTTGGGTTTACTGATGGTATTCTCAGCCGTTGCTTTTATGCCGACAGCATATGCGGCGAACGTAGGAGAACAGCGCGTGACGCTCGGTGCGGATTTGGACGCTGACCAGATTGCACAGATCTATGATGATTTTAATATCAACCGCGGCGACGTCAAAGAGCTGTTTGTCACCAACAAAGAAGAACGCAAATACCTGTCCGGACTGGTGGACGAAGAGACCATCGGCACGCATGCGTTGTCCAGCATCTTCATCACTGTTCTGGACGAAGATTCCGGCATTCACGTCAGCACCAAGAACATTAACTGGTGCACCGAAGACATGTATGAAAACGCATTGGTCACCGCGGGGATAGCCGACGCTGATATCATGATTTCGGCTCCGTTCAATGTATCCGGCACCGCGGCATTAACCGGCATCTATAAGGCTTATTCGGACATCACCGGCGTTCCCTTGGACGAAGTCTCAAAGGCGGCTGCGATGGAAGAACTGGTTGTGACGGGCGATCTTGCGGAAGTCGTGGGCAGCGATGAAGCGGTACAGCTGGTCAACGAGCTGAAGAAGATCCTCGACCAGACAAAAGATATGAACGACGAGGAACTGCGCAAGGAAATCCTCTATATCGCTGACTTACAGAATCTATCGCTGACCGAGGAAAACATCACCCAGATTATCAATCTCACAAGAACGCTTGAGAAAGTAGACTTCACCAACTGGCAGGAACGCGCCCTTCAATTCGGAAAGTTTATGACGAGCGTACAAAAAGCCGGAGACGGTGTCGCGACATTCTTTGACGGCGTTAAAGGATTCTTTATCAAAATAGGCGACTTTTTTAAAGGCGAATAAAACAAACAGCGCCGGAACCGCATTCATATTTTCTGGATGAGCACCGGCGCTTTTATTTTACCTTTTTATAACCGGATCGGCAGAATCGTGTCATAATCACCGACAGCGCCATTATCCAGACAGCACTCAATCAGCCGGCGTCCTACCGGGTCAAGCTTTTTGTTGTTAAACTTCTTAAGCTCCTGCTTAAAGAACTTATACAGCTGCGCCGCTCCCTTATCAAACCCTTTTTCTCCGACTTCATATTGCAAATTCGTCTGGAGCAGTCCTTTGGGCAAGTACGTTCCGTCAATCTTGACTGAATCCAGCGCATATCCGAGCAGATGCGAGCGGGATTCGACCAGCTGATCAGCCGGGAACTTTGCACTGCCCCTGCGCGCAAGATACTCGCGCGTAATCCACTGCGGCATAAACCCAACCTTAAACGCGCCGATATGCTGATTCGGGATCAGGATGTGGCGCGTCTTAGTGGCGTTCACAAACTGGTCAAGCAACAGATTTGCATGGTGGGTCATGTCTCCGGTTGCAAACGGCCAGTAAGAACCGACGCCCTCACTGGTCATTTCCTGCGATGAGATAATGCTGGGGTTATCAAACCCGCGCGGCGATACCAAACGCCAAATCCAGGCCAGTCCGGGAGGCAGGATATGGAACAATCCCAGAATCCCGTATGTCGGGTCGTCTTTCGTACAGATTGGCGCACGCACGCCGAAGCTTCTGACTTCGACATCCACCGCTCCGTCCACGACATCCGGCACAAAGCGGCGCGGCATGATGACGCGCGGATTCGGACACGGTTTCCCGTCGCTGTCCTTAATATGCTCCCAGATCAGACAGGTGGCGTCGGGCACGCCTTCGATATTAAGGAAAACCAATGGTTCCTTGGGCTGCGTACACAGCTTTTCATACATCGGCGATGTTCCGTATTCATCAATATGGTTAATACGCAAAAACCAGCCGCTCTCGGCATCCGTCACGGATAACAGCCCGTTTCCGCCCTGAATCGCGGGATGGCAAAGCGCCATATCGTCGGTGACCGGACGCAGCGTACAGGTTTCCTTCATGATTAAATAGTGCTTAAATCCGGTTACTGTGTTCCGCGCATACAACACCTGCCCGTTCGGTTCTTTGTGTATCGGCTCAATCATCTCGCTTTTTCCGCCGCCGCTGGCACCTTCGTGCATGATGGTGATAATATTGTCATACGGGGTCACCACCTGAACTGTCGAAGCATGCGCGGTTACCCATCCTTCACGCTCACCGATATTCAGCAGAAAACCATAGACGCCTTTTTTGGCGCTCGGACCCGGATAAAGGTTGTACGAAAATAATTCGTGCATCTCCTTCATACGGTTATGCACCACAACCTGCTTTCCGCCGAAGTGTGTATGGCGGAACGGCGGCGCAAGATAAATCACAGCCTCTGGTTTAAAGTCGTTTGTCAATTGGCTCTTCGGAATATTTCCCTGTAAGTCCGCCAGTCCGGCGGCGAAAAACGCGGCGTTCAGCGGCGCAACCAATAATGCGGGGTATCCGATCTTTTCATCGCCTGCCATGAACGGGACGATAATCAAGTCCTGCGCTCTCAGCCATTCGAAGGTCTGTTCACGCAATCCGTCAAACGTCTTTCCGTACAGTTCTTTAAAGGTTGGCTTCCCTGTCTCCTGCTTGTCGCCAATCACCAGACAGTCCGGATCACGGCGGCGCATATAGTCTTCAAAATAATTGACCGCCACCCCGTTTTTGCACCGAACCACCGAGGCCTCTGCAACATACCCTTTTCCGGCAACCTCATAACCGACTTCAAAACTGCCGTCCGGCTGAGAACCCATCGCGAGCGCAAACAGCTCTTCCCGCGTCTCGGGGATGATAATGCGCTTTTCAGTACCGATCGCATCTGTAACCGACGCAAGGACATTTGATTCTATTTGTGTCATGTGATATCTCCAATATTTAATGATAAATTAAGAGATATTATCACAAGCGATATAAATAGGCAAGCAAAATTTATTGTACTTTAGTTCGATTTTTCATACGGTTTCGGCCCAACAAAAAAACGCCCCTTAGAGCGTTTTCTTGTGTAACAGATTTATCGTTTTATGCTTCTTGCGCATTGTCTTCTAAAATGCCTTCCAGCATATTTGCGGTCTCATCCAGCCATGCGCCGTCAAACAGCTCAATCATACCCTGGTCACAGGCATTGGACAGTTTTCTGTCAATCGGAACTTCGGCCGTCATCTGAATGCCGTTTTCGCCCGCAAACTCTTTGATGTCCGTTTCGCCGAATACGTGGTGGATTTCACCACATTTCGCGCACTGGTAATAGGCCATATTCTCGACAATCCCCAGTACGGGAATTTTCATCAGTTCCGCCATTTTAATCGCTTTCATCACGATCATGGATACCAGGTCCTGAGGCGACGTGACCATAAAGACGCCGTCTACCGGAATCGATTGGAACACGGTAATCGGCACATCGCCCGTGCCCGGCGGCATATCGACAAACAAATAGTCAATATCACTCCAGACCACATCGGTCCAGAACTGCTTAACCGAACCCGCAATAATCGGTCCGCGCCAGAGTACTGGATCCGTGTTGCTGTCCAATAGCAGATTCATGGACATCACTTCAATCCCGGTTTTACTTCTGTTCGGAAAAATCGCGACTTCACTGCCAGACGCTTTTTCGGTAATCCCAAAGCACTTCGGAATCGAAGGCCCTGTGACATCGGCATCTAAAATCCCAACGCGATAACCTTTGCGCTGCATTAAAACCGCAAGCATGGACGTGACCATTGACTTGCCGACACCGCCTTTACCGCTCATTACCCCGATGACTTTTTTTACACTGCTTAAATCATTTGCTTTTTCAATAAAACTGGTCTGCTGTTCCTGTCTGTCGCTGCAGCTTTCGCCGCATGAACCGCAGTCAAAGTTACAATCTGTGCTCATTCGTTCTCCCCGCCGTTAATAAAAATTTATTCCGCCTGATATCATACCAGATATTAACCTTTTTTTGCAAGGTTTACTGTGCCATCGTCATTCAGCAGCGTTTCATCGGCGTGAACGTATACAATCTTCCCGACAAACATCTCATGCGATCCGGTAACAATGGAATCCTCAACCACGCACTCGATATTCACCGGACAATCATCCAGAATCGGCGCATTAATCATTTCACCGTCGCTTGTTTTCGCTTTGATTGCTTTGAGTTTGTCCCCGTCTCTGCCGCTGTGCGAACCGACATAGTCAAACATTTCTTTATTGTCGGCATTGATCAGGTTCACAACAAAACATCCGCTTTCTTTAATCATATGATGTGAATAATTACTGAGTACAATCCCGGCCATAACCATAGGCGGATCAAAGCTGCAATTACAGCAGTACGCTACGGCAAGCGCATTATCCGCGCCGTCTTTCCCACGGCAGGATACGATTACATTCGGGCTGGGCTGCAGACTGGATCTAAATTCTGCGCTGACTTTATTCATCATTATGCCTCCTTATTAATGACACTCATCGGCGTGTTCATGCCGGTCACAAATCGATTCGGTGCTTTTTAATTCGCCCGAAATAAAGCGCATTGCCGCGTCTTCCGCTTTTCCTGAAGCGCCGACGACAATTTCAATTCCGCGGCTTTCAAAGATCGCAACGGCACCGCCGCCCATTCCGCCAGAAATGATGACATTGACGCCCTGCTCATATAAATACTCCGGCAGGAATCCGGGTCTGTGCCCCGGGTTTGCTAATGATGTTTTATTGGTGATTTTACCGTCTACCACATCATAAATGTTGAAATTCTCGCAGTGGCCGAAGTGTTCGGTCACCATATCTTTTTCGCTTGCTACCGCAATTCTCATTTTTTCCCCTCCTTATAGCTGGTTCTAATTATTATTCTAACAGCAGTTGTACCTGCTGAAAAGCGTCGAAAACGCCTGCCCTTGCCGGACATTTGATATCCGCAATCGACCTGCCCGTATTCGCCGCCTCAATCGCGGCCGAATCATACGGGATGCTGGATACCATCGGAATGCTGTTTTTCTCACAATACTGCACAATCCGCTCGGTCATCTTGGGATTGATATCATATTTATTGACGCACACAGCAATCTCAACACCTGATCCGCGTGCGGTTTTTTCAATTCGCTCAAGGTCGCTCAACCCCGATAAAGACGGCTCGGTCACAATCAGCGCTAAGTCCACGCCGGATAATGACGCTATGACCGGGCATCCGATGCCGGGGGATCCGTCAATCACCGCAAAAGGCGCCGAAGCGGCATCCTTTAAATTCTTTTTAACTTGTGTGACCAGCTTGCCGGAATTGCCGGAACCCATATTCAGTCTGGCTGTTGAAAAAACATGCTGGTTTCGGTATACCTTTGTTTCGCCGGCAATCGCCGGTTTCATCATGACTGCGCTGTATGGGCATATCCATTCGCATACGCCGCATCCCTCGCACAGGTACGGGTCAATCTCATAAGGTTCACCCGCTTTGATGGCATGAAAAGTGCAGGCTGTTTGGCACATGCCGCAGGCCGTACAAACTTCCGGATCAATCCAAGCCTTGTCCATGCCGTAAAAATCGGACTTCTCGGGCGCAGCGGTCTGCTCCACCGCAAGCTGCAGGTTCGGCGCATCCACGTCACAATCGGCATAAGCCTCAGCCTGCGCCAGACGAATAAATGCCGCTGCAACCGTTGTTTTCCCTGTGCCGCCTTTCCCGCTGATGATCAGCAGCTGTTTCATCGCGCCGCCTCCTTTATCCGGTTGCTTATGTCTGTAAAAATCGATTTATAGGTATCATCAACGCGTGATATGATTCGGCCTTCCGCGTTTTGTTCTGCCAACGTTTGGTTAAAAGGCAGTCGGCCCAAAACCGGCAAGCTGTTCTCCATGCAAAAATCCTCAACCGGATTATCCGCTTCTGTGCACTTATTTAAAACCACGCCATACGGAATCTGCTTTAACTCCAACAGTTCTTTTACCATCTTTAAATTATGCAAGCCGAACTGCGTCGGTTCAGCTACCAGTACACAGTAATTGACATCGTTGATACTTTCCATTACCGTACATGCAGAGCCCGGCGGTCCGTCAATAACCGTAAAGCCGGATTGTTCGCCGACGATTTCGTTAATCCGTGAAATAATCGGCACCCCGGAAGGTTCGCCGATATTGAGTTCACCCGACACCACTGTCACATCCGCGCTTTTGCCCTGATGGATACGGCCAATCGATTTTGTGCCGGCTTTCAGCGCCGCATGCGGACAAACCAAAACACATCCGCCGCATGCATGGCAGATGTCGTCAAACACCGTTACCTTTTGATTGATAAATGAGAGTGCATTAAACCGGCAGAATGACACGCACTCCCTGCATCCGGTACACGCGTCTTCAAAAAAAACCGGAACCATGACATTGACGTCCTGTGTGGTGATTTGATCGGGCTTAAAAAACAACATCCCGTTCGGTTCCTCAACGTCGCAGTCCGCATAGGTACTGTCCGGAGAAACCGAAGCGATATTGACAGCGACAAAGGTTTTTCCGGTTCCGCCTTTGCCGCTTAATACTGCAATTTTAATATCTTTTTTATCCATGCATGTGAAAACCCGGATGAATATCTGACAGCGGCTTCAGCTGTGACGCGGTGCATGCGGCGAGGTTCTCATTAATATCACCGTCTTTCGCCGTCAGTAACGCAACGCCTGCGGCGTTCAGTACATCTGCTGCATTCTTCCCGCACCGCGGTACAATCAGCGCCTCAGTGCCTGCGTCTACGACTATTTGCGCGGCCTTGATGCCGGCACCGCCCTGTGCTTCCGCCGCACTGTTCACAATAAAGTCATGCGCCTTGGTTTCTGAATCATAGATTAAAAAATAAGGTGCACGCCCAAAACTCGGGCATACGCTGCTGCTTAAATCTTTTTTTTCTGTTGGTACTGCAATTTTCATTGTGTCACCTGTTGTCTTTATACTTTCTTTTTCTATTTACTTCGTGTATTAGTCCAACGCATTAATCTGCGCATCGATGTCTTTAATTCCGCGTTCAAGCCGTTCCTTTTCAGCTAAAAGCGACTCTTTGGACGCACCGTTTACCCGGTTGCCCTGTCCGTTTCCGCTTCTTAAGCCAGTTCCATAGCGTACGCCTGCTCTTGCACCGCCGCAAAGCCCCTGACCTCTGCCTGTCATACTGCCCTGACCTAATGGGCCTGTTCCGTCTCTTCCTGGCATGTTGCCCGCCTCCTTTTTTGGGTATATGTTCAATATACTTGTATTATACTTTATTTTGGGCATATGTCAAGTATTATTTTATTCTCCAAAAAAGAATTCAAGATTCGCCGAAATTCTACTAGTATCCAGTGACCGAAAACGGCGGCATCTCCTTCGGCGTCTCGCTGAACAGAACGGTCAGGTCTTCCTTATATTGGTTATATCCCGGCAGCACTTCATGTAAATAATCAATAAACGATCCCTCAATGATTGCGGCATAGTCAACATCTAAATACTGGTCTGATAACTCAATATAGGGCCGAACGCTTGGCTGGTAATAGGCGCTGCGCTGGTTCTCAGGTATTATATATGCCGTATAACATACTGTATTTTCATCCGATGGGTCGCTTGCCACTGCATAAATAGTGCTTCCATCCTCAGAGACCGAAAGCATATAGTCAATCCATTGTTCTTGGTTTAGAATTGTCCTGCCCTCCATTACCAAAGAACCTGTCCAATTTTCAGTCGGCTCATATTCGTTAAGCTCATTCATGCAAAACATAATCGGACACAAAGGGTTCGTTTCCAGACACATCTCTCCGATTGTGACCGCCGCGCTGGAATTTGTTCTCACCCTAAAATGCAGAACCTGCCCTTGTAGAATGCCGGTATGAATACCGCCTTCCTGGCCATGGGTATAATGTAGATACCCTTCATCCGTATTTAATCCAATACCCGGAGTACCCTCTGTTATACCCATCCACATCAGATCATCTGCGCTGTCAAAATTCAGCTCTAATACCTTATCTGCCTTAGCCGTATATGTTTTATTCTTGTTGAATAAGCCAAAGTGCCAAACACTGCCTGCCGCTGACAGGATAAATAAAGCCGCCAAAACCACCCATACCCATCTTTTTTTCGGGCGTGGTACAATGTCTTTGTTGGGTTCAATATCTCGTATAGACGGCTTCTTCTCCAGATTCTTTTTCACCGTTTTGTATATATGGTCAAGCTGATTGTCTGTTAACGGCTGGTTCGCATTCATCCATTGTACGGAAGAAAGATAGTAGGCCATGCTTTTCGTCGGCTGGACGTTTTCGATTCGCACCGGAATAATCACCGCTTCGCTTTTAATCGCCAGCTCAACCTCCCGTATCACCTGCTTGGACATATTCGATTTCTCGGAAAATACCAATAAAAAAATCTTAACTTTTGGTATCACGTCCACAATCGCTTCCGCCCAGTTGACGCCTGCCTCGATGTCCCGCGGCGCTATCCAGCATTTCGTCCCCTGCTGTTCTAAATGACGGCAGATCGCGTTCGCGGTGCGCGCATCGGTATTTGCGTATGAAATAAATACGTTATAGGTCATTTTCTCCTCTTATATACTGATATCCAATTCACGAGCACTGGATTCGTTATTCGCCTGAGAAAGGCGGCAGGTCTTTCGGCGTCTCGCTGAAAAACGCCGTCAGTTCTGTCTCATATTGGTCATATCCCGGCAGTATCTCTTTGAGATAATCCAGGAATGGCCCTTCGACTATTGCTGCATAATCAGCATAAAAATATTGGCCCGACTGCTCAAGATACTGGCGCATCTCAGGTCTGCAATAAGCTTTTCTCTTGTCTTCCGGAATCACATACGACGTATACGTAACAGCGTCCGGGTCTGCCGGGTCACTCGCCACCGCATAAATAATGCTGCCATCCTCAGATATTGAGAGCATATAATCAATCCATTGCTCCTGGTTCAGGACCACTCTGCCGTCCATCACCAATGGACCGGTCCACCCTTTTTCATACCCGTTTTCCGTAATGTCATGAGCGGAAAACATAATCGGGCATAATGTACACGCCGATATGCCATACTCTCCGATTACAATTTCCGCGCATGCATTATGTCTGGTCCGGCAATGAAATATCAAACCGTTTTTCATATCGGTTTGTAAAGCCCCCGGTCCGTCCTTTTTAAGGCTTAAATATCCTGCATCATTGATTTCTGCCAAAGGGTCTTCGGCTGTCGTTCCAAGCCACTTTAAATCATCCGTACTGTCAAAATTCAGTTCCAGCACTTTTATTATTCCGCTTTCCTGATGCGTTTCGGCGGCCGTCTCTTTGGCGGCTGTCCGGGGTGTTTCGTCTGTGCTGTTTTTAAACCAGCCAAAGTACCATGCACTGCCTGCCACAATTAGCAATATAAACGCAGCAGCCAAAACCGCCCAGATCCATCTTTTTCTCGGAGGAGGCACTATGTCTTTGTTGGGTTCAATATCTCGTATAGACGGCTTCTTCTCCAGATTCTTTTTCACCGTTTTGTATATATGGTCAAGCTGATTGTCTGTTAACGGCTGGTTCGCATTCATCCATTGTACGGAAGAAAGATAGTAGGCCATGCTTTTTGTCGGCTGGACGTTCTCAATCCGCACCGGAATGATCACCGCTTCGCTTTTAATCGCCAGCTCAACCTCCCGTATCACCTGCTTGGACATATTCGATTTCTCGGAAAATACCAATAAAAAAACCTTAACTTTGGGTATCACGTCCACAATCGCTTCCGCCCAGTTGACGCCTGCCTCGATGTCCCGCGGCGCTATCCAGCATTTCGTCCCCTGCTGTTCTAAATGGCGGCAGATCGCGTTTGCGGTGCGCGCATCGGTATTTGCGTATGAAATAAATACGTTATAGGTCATTTTCTTCCTCTTTCGCTAAAGCGTTAACAGGCGGTTACTGATTTTTCTAATAATTATCATAGATAGGCGGCAAATTTTCCGGCGTCTCCGTGAGCAGTGCCGTCAGTTCTTCCTCATACTGGTCATATCCCGGTAAAACTTCTTTTAAGTAGTCGATAAACGCCCCTCTAATCACCGCCATATAATCCACATAAAAATATTGCGCAACGTCAGTCTTAAACACACGGAAGCTGGGCCTGAATTGAGACTTTCTTATTTCTTCCGGTAAAATATACGCCGTGTAGACCACTGATTCCGGTGCAGACGGGTCGCTGGCTACCGCATAAATAATACTCCCGTCTTCAGACACCGAAAGCAGACAGTCTATCCATTGTTCCTCATTAAAGAACGGCACGCCGTTCATCATCAACCCACCCGTAGAGCCCTTTTCCTGTCCATCCTTCCCTATTCCGTTTACATAGAAGTTAACCAGTTGAGACGGGTCAAATCCCACACAAAACTGCTCAAGTGTTACCGCTGATCCGCAGTCGGATTTGATTCTGCAATGCAGGATATCCCCGTTGGCTACTTCAAACACGGGATTCCCCATTTCTCCGTTCTTAATATCCAGATACCCCTCGCTGCTGATTTGCAGCATCGGGTGTTCATCTTTAACGCCGAACCACTTCAAGTCATCTGTGCTGTCAAATTCAACTTCTATTATTTTTTTTGCAGACGATTCTTGTGCTGCGGGCGCTGTTGCTTCCTCTGCAGGTTCCGTCGTTCCTTCTTGTGCTGATTCCGCCTCAGCTACTGCTGTTATTTCTGGCGGTGTTTGCGCCGCTTGTTTTTTGCCGCCGCTGAACAATCCAAAATACCAGGCACTTCCTGCCGCAATCAGTAAAACAATCACAGCCGCAGATACCGCCCAAATAATCTGCTTCCTTCTCGGATGCAGCAACGACTTGTTCGGCTCAGCGCTTATGATCGACGGTTTCTTCTCCAGATTCTTCCTTACCGTATTGTATATACTGTCAAGCTGGTGGTCCGTCAAAGGCTGGTTCGCGTTCATCCATTGCACGGAAGACAGGTAATAGGCCATGCTCTTTGTCGGCTGGACGTTCTCAATCCGTACCGGAATAATCACCGCTTCGCTTTTTATCGCGAGCTCAACCTCCCGTATGACCTGTTTAGACATATTCGACTGCTCAGAAAAAACCAGTAAAAATATCTTCACCTTGGGGATAACGTCCACAATCGCTTCCGCCCAGTTAACGCCCGGCTCGATATCGCGCGGCGCTATCCAGCATTTCAATTCCTGCTGTTCCAAGTGGCGGCAGATTGCGTTTGCTGTCTGCGCATCGTTATTCGCAAACGAGATAAAAACGTCATAGGTCATTTTCTTTCTCCTCAAAAGTCATCGATAGTTGGTGCTGCTATTTATCCGCCGTATTCGGCGCTAAGTAATAAACCGGTAGATCGCCGTACGCCGCCGTTACGCTTGTCTTACAGCGATACCGGTTTTGGATATCTCTCATATTTGTTTCTGAGATTGGCTGCTTAGCATTGCCTGACACCCAAATCACAGGCCTTTTATAATTCAGCAGCGCATCTTCCACAACGCCCGCGGTCCCCAGTTCGTTGCCCTTTGAATCCCCGTCCCATACGACAAGCACGGTATCCGCATGGGCCAGCATATACTGATTCGCCCGTCCGTAATAAACATCTCTGACCGCCCTGATCCATCAGGTCTTCATCAGGCTGCGCTTTAATCTCAATATATTACAACGCGTTCATCCGCGACAAATTCGCGGAAGTTCTCTATTTGTTCCAGATCCTTCAAGCAGAATCCGTCGATGCCCATCGGCACCACCGCCAGCACACCCGCACCGACATCCAGAGCAGCCCTTGCCGCCAGCTGGTCAGCGCCGTCCGCCAGCTGTGTCATCACTACTGCTCCGGTGCCGATATTCGTAATTACTGTTTTAAGCGTCCCTGTGATGCGGTCTGTCTCGCTTTTATTGAGAGCGCGATGCCCGCTGAACGCAATGTTAATCGGCTGTTTCACATTCATTCACAATACACGGTAGATGCTGAGTCCCGCGATTTCCAGAATCTTAGGGATGTTGCGAACCGGATTCCGGTCCAGCTCCTTGATACCTTTTTCCAACTCTTCCCATGGCACCAGATAAGGGTTGACCTTCTTTTTGGGGTCCTTAACCGGGCCATATTTCCATCCGTTGCGTACAGCGTTGCTCATCCACCGCTTATGCTCTTCGATCGCCAGAATCTCAATTTCGCCATCGGTCAGCGTAAAGGCTTCGGTTTCAATCGACTTTGGCTGAAGAGCGCAGTTGATCATCTCAATTTTATTCAATATGTCATCCGCGTGCGCTCGGTTGCTCTCTTTTAAACTCCTCGCTCAGCGCTTCCCATGCACAGTTATTCGGATTTTTTGCCTGGTCTCCCGCCGGGAGGTCTTTAATGGTATCCAGATATAAGCCGTGTATTGCCTGTGCAATTTCCTCCCGATAGACGGTCATATACTTTCGGGTTTGGAGCAATTGTTTAAAGTTTTCTCCTTCCACATGAATCACCAACTGGTTTTTTATCGGGCAGGTCAGATTTATTCCACCTGCGTTTGCCCGCCAACATACTCATATCGATGATGGCCTCCATTGACCGCACTCCGTGCCTGAACTTCGGCAGACGCAGCATTGCGCGCACGATATCCCGGTCCATGTTTGCCTGACCACCCGCACCGATAATGCCGCCGATTTTCCGTTCGATTAATGAGCGGAGCAGCACCGCGCGTCGCAAAACAAAGTTTTTATCCTGTTCGGATACCGGATTCGGTCCCTGAATATTGATATAGCCGCGAAGCCGGCTGATGAAATCCCTGACTTTCGCGCTTTTGTTTGCCTGTTCTTCTGCAAATTCGTCGAAGTTTTCAAACACACCGCCCGCAAACACAAAGATGCACTTGCCGATCGGGTGCACACCGTTATCGGTGAACTCGCCGTCCTGCATCGGCGCCAAAAACTCCTTGATCCAACCCAGCGGTATCGCATTTTTATCGCTGTCAAACTCATCAAAGAACACCAGCGGAATACTGCCTTTCAGGCAGGCATCCTGAACCTGATGGAACGCTTCCTTCAGTTCACAATCGTCGCGCATCTGCGAAATATTAAATGTGATTTTTTCGATCTGTCCCTTGCCCACCGCTTTTGCGACCTGCGCTACGCCGAAAGACTTGCCAGATCCGGGTGTGCCGAATACGGCGATGCATAACGGTGCGTGCCGGTTTTGGATTCTTTAAGTATTCTTCAAACAGATTTCGAATAATGCGGAAACGTTCAATCTCACTGCGGTCAATGGTGGTCAGCGCCCCGAAGGTTACCGAAGGCACTTCTTTTAAAGCCCCAAGACCCTTAAACACGATATCTTCCGCAATGGATTCCATTTTAACTTCTGCCTGGCAGGCCGCGAGCGACCAGCCTTCGGTTTGGTTGGATAAGCGGCCAAAGGGTATATCCACAACAGACAGCGGCGGAATAATGACAGAATCGTTATAGCTGACGGCCTGTTCTTCAATTGTATAACCATTGATATAATATGAAAAAACCGCGGCAACCGCTTTTATAATGCTTTCGGCAGTAACCGATGCACTCAGTTCCTTTGCAAACATTTCATCCAGTCCGGGCATCATGCCTCTGGTGTTCCTGCAGATATCATTTTCAATGCAGTCCGGACGGAATACCAGCGTCAGGGAATTTTTCCGCTCAGGAGAAAACCACACCGCGCCTTCAAGCCCCAGCCTGACGACAAGGTCACATTTCTTGATCAGCTTAACGAAATGCTTATGCGCCAGCACTTCCCAGAGCAGATCCTTTGCCGTGCTTTCCCACGACAGTCCGCACCGAATATCCATACCGCCCTGCCGCAATATATCGGCAGATGTCACAACGGTCAGCTGGTCCAGGTATTCTTCCGCAAGGTGAATGAACAGCGTTTCATCGACATTGCTCAGCATCAGGTAAATAATTTTCGTATGGTCATCTGCCAGTTCGTTCAGCGCGTGGACAACCGCGTCTGCGCTCAGCCCGCAGGAATCATTAATGATGATCGTGGCCGCAGGAATTTTCACTTCCTGCCGTTTGACGGCTTTTGGCGGTTTCACCGCGCCTAAGGGTTTGGCGATTCTCACCGCATGGTCGCCGAACACCTCCAGCGCAAAACAATCTTGAGTCTCTTCCTCCTCAATTTGGATAAACTCAAAGTCCTCTAAGTTTTCCGCCAGCAGCATGCCGTTAACCGCGATTTGGCTGTTTAAGAAAATACCGCCGTCTTCATAATAAACACTGCAGTATGCCCGGTTCCCTAATACGATATTCTGTTTCATATCCTCGCTCCTTGTCCGGCGGCTGTCAGAGTGCACCGGTATTCTTTTATCCGTTAATTTATATATTATTGCCGATTAATATCAATAGTCAGCATACAGCGGATCGTTATACGCTGATGAGGGCCACCCCCGACACCAGCAGCCGCTGCAGAACCAATATTGCTTTAATTTTCATCGTCAAATCCACCAGCGTAAACTCGTCACCGTATTGCAGCATCAACTTGCCGTCCAGCTGTACTTCTGATTGGGTCGTGTTTAATATGCCTTCAACATAGTCGTCATATTGGTTATCAAGTTTAAAGTAGTTGACCGTAAACGGGGTTTCAGTCTGCGGATCAAAATTTATCTCGATACTTGCCGGCGCTTTTTCTTCGAACATCGGGATTACGCCCGACTCTCTCAGCGCGTCCTTGTCAATCACCATATCCAGCAGTGCAAAATACCGTTCCGCATCCTTCGGCGCTACCCCGCAGGACAGCACAACGTTGTATCCCGGCTGGTAGGTATAGCGCACATCATCTTCATTGGCCTTGGTAATCATAACGGTTGCTTTAATACCGCGCCCGTTATTCATTCCGTCGATGGCTACCATTCCTTCCATTCGGCTGTTCATTGAGCGCTGAGGTATCGGCCGTTTCGCCTACAAGTTCAGCAAAATACGAAACGATATTCTCCAGCGGCTCCTCAGACAGCATCATCAGGCAGTACTGCTGTCTCCTTCATACATGAACCCCTGATAATACGGATTAAAACTTGCGTCTATCTCGACACCATAGAACGGATTATAGGCTTCTGATTTTAATTCCTCTACAATCGAAAAATCGTCCGGCGCAATTGCTTCTTCAGCTACCGTTGTTTCTTCACTGCGTCCGTCACTCAGAGGTCTTCCCGAATCCGAAAGAAGCTGCGGAATGAGCCAAATGCCCAGAAGTACGACAACAATCAAGGCAGCCGCGATTACCCAATACAGCCGTTTTTCCGTTCCGCCTTGCGGTCTTGACTGTTTTAATGCTTTTCCGGCTGACGCCTTTATCCACAAACTCAAAGCTGCTGATATCTTCTTCCCATGCAAATCCGAGCGCCGCCATACAGCGTCCTTCTGTTTTTCTGCACTTCTCAAATAGCGCAAAAGGCGATAATGCAAATGTCTTTTTAATATAGTCGTCAAATGCGTTAACCGGACCGGTTAGTGAGCCGGAATCCGTTGCCATAATCATCTCAAGTCTGCGGAGGGTTTCGCCTTCACCCGCTGAATCGTCCAGTATTTCGGCTGACTTCTCTTTTTTATCGTACCGGTACTTAACCGCAATACCATTCTGGCGGATATCGATTAGGTATTCCGCCTGATCGGGAAAATACTTAACAGCATATCTCTGATAGCTTTTATCAACTAGCGAGATGCTGTCTTCTTTACTCCCCAGCTTCTCACAGCCTGCACTGACATATTTTTTTTTGTTCATGCGGCTGGTCCTGGCCAAGTGCGGTGTTAATGGTGCTGATCAGGGATTTTATTTTCTTCTCAATCACCAGATCCAGCATATCAATCCAGTGTGTGGTGGAAAGGTAATACGACATGCTGCCGGTCGGGATAACATCCTCAATCCGGATCGGAATCAGCGTTAATCCGTTAGAAATCCCAAGCTCAACTTCCCTCAGAACCTGGGCGGAAACATTTGCTTTAGACGAAAAAAC
>CAXXNY010000004.1:0-1808 GCA_963674805.2 Christensenellaceae bacterium | reverse complement strand
GGTCATGCATCTGAAATATGTCAGCGCCAACGAGGTCAAACTGGCGGTTTCCAATCTGCTTTCCGAGGGGGGTAAAATAGAAATTTTGAAAGAAAGTGAAGATGACGACAGTGACGTAATTCCCTCCGGAATCGTGCTCTCCGATCGCGCCAATATTGTGGCCGAGATGCTTAATATTATTAAGAATATGGACAAACCCATGCCGCTGATTAATATCAGCGTGCAGTTGGTGGAAACCAATCTTTCCGCCGAGAGTGCAATGGGAATTGACTGGCCCGCCTCATACAGTTCAACCCTGGGCGGCCTGGTGGATGAGAACAGTGAATTGGCCGGAGTCGGTCTGTACTCGCTGGAGGGCGGAAGCTGGGCCTGGGGTAAAATCAGTGTCGACAATATTCAACTGGCGCTGGATTGGATGTTGGAAAACGGTAATGCCCGTATTCTGTCCGATCCCAATATCACTACGATATCCAATAAAACCTCCGAAATCGGCGTGACCACCACAATCCCGATTGAAACGATCAATCGTTTTACAGAGGGTTCGGTAATTCAGGATATTGTCAGTTTTCAGGATTTGGAAATCGGTATCACGCTTAAGGTGACTGCCCGCATAAATGAGGATGATGTCATCACGCTTAAAGTCAATCCGATTATCGAAGAGATTATCGGCTACACCGGTCCGCAGGACAATCAACGTCCGATCACCTCCAATCGCACAATGACTACCGAGGTACGGGTCAAACACGGGGAGACTTTAATCATGGGCGGACTCTTGAAAGAAAGTACTTTCGAAACAGTCAGCAAACTTCCGGTGCTGGGTTCGATTCCGGTTCTGGGAGCGATATTTCAGCATAAAAGCATTCAGACCGAAAACACCGATCTGACTATTTTTATTACACCCCGTATTCTGGAAGATGAAATGGCGGATGCCGAATAGTTTATTTAAAATGCCAGAGCCATTCGGATTTGAGAGCCTGTTCAAAATCCGTTAATTTTATGTGATAGCCCTGAGCTTTAAATGATGTCACGAAATCGCGATGAGTGCGGTTTTGACGGTAGTCCGGCTGACGGCTGGGGATTTTCAGATACTTCTCCATCAAATCAATATCCCCGGCAATATTAATCACCGCATGATAAAAGACCTGATCCTTATTACGGTAAATAGCCGACCCAACCACTTTGAGTCCGTTTAAGGTTATATCCGAAATACCGGCTGTTGACAGATTTTGTATGCCGATTTTTTGAAAGGCTTTTAATAGCACACCGTTAAACAGATCAAAATATTCATTATTCTTTTTGGCGGGATTGTTCCGGATGGCAAACGAGGCCACGAACATATCGGGCGCGACCACCACGGCGCAGCCTCCGGTGGTGCGTTTGATAACCGGGATATTATCGCGCAGGATATTGTCTGCGCTCAGTTCATCCTCCGGATCGGAACCCTTGCCGATAATCACAAAGACCTGATCCGGCTCCCAGACCTTGAGTCCGCTCAAAGTTTTGCCCGACTGCAGAAGTTCGCAATCGGGCAAATTATAATCTTCGGATATCGCAATATTCATAATCTTAAATATGTACCGGCCGATCATCGGCGACCATGCTGGCCTCCATCACGGTTTCGCTGACAGTGGGATGGGCATGCACCACATGGGCCATGTCATCCACAGTGCTTTCCAGCTTCATAGCCATGACCGCCTCGGCAATCATATCGGTCGCCTGCGCGGCCACGATATGAACCCCTATGACCTCGCCATATTTGGTTTCACTCAATATCTTGACAAAACCATCGGTTTGACCCTCAATCATGG
>CAXXNY010000003.1:0-22891 GCA_963674805.2 Christensenellaceae bacterium | reverse complement strand
CAGGCTTTTTGTCGGTGCACATATTGCTTGAAAGGGTGACTGGATGGGCACCAAATTCGTCTTCTATGAGGTGCATCACCGCATCGGTGGCTATGGTCACCATGTTCATGCCCATTGCATCTTTTGTGTCATAGGAAAACCTGAGGTAAACATACGTCCCGGTCACGAAAGGCTTTACCGAGAGCAGCTTTCCAAACCGGGTAGTTTTTTCAGCAACCTCTTTCATCTGCTCGAAAACCTCAGGACTTTTTACCCATTCGTAAAATTTCCTGGCTCTGTCAAGGCTCTCAAGCTTGAAAACCGGGGCTCTGGTCATTTCATCTTCAAAAACTCTGACATTTGCCCCGCCTGACTTTGTGATGACCCGAACAGCCGCGGTTTACACTGGCAACAAGGGGCTCCTTCCGTTGTTGCCAGAGGGATATAGTATTCGGCGTCTGCATATTCCCCGTTTACTTTCAGAAGGCGGCAACCCCCAGAGGGATCTGGACTGCTCCTATCATGTTTTCAATGTTTTTCTTTGTCACAATTTCTACATCTAAAGAGAAGTTCTGGATGTGTTCAAATTCGAGTTTTGCATACTCCTGAATAGCAAGTCTCCGAATTTTTACGGCTGTTAGCGGGTCTGCAAACTCTTCGATCTTACGAAAGGCTATATCTCCATCAAGAACTTTCTGTAAAAGAAGCTTTTCTTCCTCACTAAGTTCATAATCATTTAAAAACATGAAATCACCGGTTGATCTTTTTATTCTCTTTCTTAAAATTAATGTCCCATATCACAGTAAGAAAGCTAATTCGAATATTTTACACGTTTGAATATGGTGTCTTTGTATTAGGATCCATTTTTATCCTAAATATCTCCATTTTAGCATATAACTCATTCCTCAAAAACAGTTTTCAGACTACTTCACATAGTCCATCAAGATACCCCGGAAAACATAAAAATTGTTGCCTGTTTTGAAGCAGTAGTTTTCAAAACTAGTTTCTTAATCGCTAGCAGGAATACTCTTATAATAAAATAATCGTTAGCAAGAATACCCTTATAACAAATACAGCTTTAAGAATAATTCAAAAATGTTTTTAAAAACGTGGTTTTAAAGGAAGATCTTTGAAAGATAATAATCAAAATCTATTTTAAATGATTGTTTAAAAAAAAATTTGATGAAATGTGAATAAATTTTAAATGAATTTTATGGTATTTTAAGGAATTTTGACTCATCCTTAAAGTTGATTTTTGGCTCCATTCTCAGATTCAAAAGTTTATAATCAACTGGTTTTCCTCTCTGTACGTCAGAAAAAGTTCAGCCACATCTTTTGAGCAAATGAACTCAATTCCAGGGATTAATTCTTCCTTCTTAAGGCCGATCATATCTGAGGCAAGCTGACAGCATCGGAACTCTACTCCCATCTCTATGCATTCCTGAACTGAGGCATCGTACTTGGGTGACCCTCTCGTTTTATCTTTCTTTGCAAGCAACACTCCCATAGGTCCCCACAGAATTACCAGAACGTCGAGCCCTTTACTTCTATAATACTTCGCGAACTTGAGAGTTTCCTGCGGGCTGGTGCTTTCATACACCATGTTTTTGAGTAGCAGTAATACCTTTTCGACTTTTGTCATAAGAACCCCAGGTCTGAACAATACTTTTCTGAAACAGATTACCTGGATGTATATAAAGTTTCACATTGAATCTGCGGTTATATTCACTTTTTCCCTGCATTTATATAAATTTGCCAACTCCCTCAGAAATTTGTAAAATCCATACGCTTGTACATAATTTAGCTAATTCTATTGCAGTTTGAAAATATGCAGTTGCATTTTGAATCTCAAGAGGTCTGAAGCAGGAACACTCAAAAAATTTATAAGGCCTGAAGACGATTATAGCATTCAAATTTTTAAAGTTCTATTTGGATGATTATCAGGGTTTATAAAGACTATTTATCTGTTTTTGTATGGTTGATGTTTCATACCGGAGGAATCAGTTCTTGAATAGAAAAGTAAAAACAACAGAATGTATCATAAGTATGCGTAAAACAGAAATTATGGCTATCTGATAAGCACCGATTTATGGCTATCTGATAAGCACTCTTTTTTGTTTCCGGAAATTTCTGCGAGGTACTTTTTTAGTTCCGCTTTATCCCTTCTTGAATCTTGTTTTATATATACACATATATATTTTTAAATTTCGTGTGTGTTATTATATAACTTATAATTATACTTATAACTCACTTTTTTGCCTTTTTCTATGAATAATTACTCATACAGTATACGAGATTTTGGCTGGAAGAAAGTCGGTTTTTTTCACCTATAGACTTATATACTTCTTCTAATTATAATCATAGTTAATATATAAATGGTTCGAGGGTTGATTAAAAATGTCTTCAATTGTAACTGATTTGGAAAATACAGGGCAAAGGAACTCATCTAAAAATTTAGTTGAAGATGAAGATTCTAAAGCAAAAGAGGTAAGCTCACTAATAGATAACCTCCCCGTTACTATTTTCAGGACATCTGTTGATTCATCCTGGGCGGTCAAGTACATTGGTAAAAATGTAGAAATGTTGACAGGACATCCCAGGACGGATTTCATTTCACAAAAAATATCCTGGTCTGATATTGTTTATCCTGAAGATGCTCCACTGATCGAGAAAACAGTGCAGAAGGCTATGAAAAATCGGACTGCCTACCAGGTAGAATACCGCATCAAAAAAACAGATGGCAGTACAGTGTTCATTCAGGAGCTGGCTCATCTTGTGAACGATCAGGCCGGAAACCTGGCTTATATTGACGGAGTATTTCTGGATGTAACTCATCAGATTAAGCAACGGGATGAATCTCAAAAGATGATTGTTAACAGTATTCCCAAGCCTTCTCTGGCATATTTAATCGATTCGTCTCGAAAAATCAGATTTATCAACGACTACTTTGTAGAAATTTGCAATCATAAAAGTGCAGAAGAGATGATAGGACTCACTCCTTCTGACATCGTGGAAAGCAGCACTCTTGTCCATGGTAACGGGAAATCCAAATCAATTGCTGAAGCAGTGCTGGATACTGGGACAGGGGTCTATAACATTGAAGGTTCCGTCAAATTCAGGGGCGCAGACAGGACGATATATGTAATAACTTCTGCAGTGCCTGTAAAAGATGAGGCTGATTCCATTATCGGCTGTCTCATGGTTATGGACCGATATGACCGAGATGAAAGAGAAAGAACAGGAAATTGCGGAACTTTTGCACTATACTAACAGCTGTCTGAAGGACCTTGGTGAGGGGATCCGAAGAATCAGTAAGGGGGACCTCGAAGTCCATCTCGAAAAGTTCAAGGACGACGATTTCGGCAAAACCTTTGATGAGTTCAATAAGCTTGTAGCCAATCTGAAATCAGTTATTGAAATTATTCTTAAAGATATGCTCACAACCCTTGAAGAAGCCCGGCAGTCCGAAGAAGCTGTCAGCCAGATGAATACGGGCATGCAGCAGATTTCAACGGCCGCAGAGCAGATCGCAACCGGTTCGGAGAACCTCTCCAGGCATGCCGGAACAGCAGCAACTGATGTAAAAGCTTCTCAGGATATTTTCAGAAAGCTCAGTGAATCCTCCACCGGGTCTTCAAGCTATGCTTCCCAGGCAGGGAAGACCAGTGAAGAAGCCCAGGAGCTCAATAACATGGCTCTTGAAGGAGTGGAACAGTTTTGTTGCGGAAATCTTCAAACTTGGAAACATTGTTCACTCTCTGGATGACGCCGTTAACAACATCGGAGCCGTTACCGGGAAAATCAAATCTATTGCAGACCAGACCAACCTCCTTGCTCTGAATGCCGCCATTGAAGCCGCAAGAGCCGGGGAATACGGCAGAGGCTTTGCCGTTGTGGCCGATGAGGTCCGAAAACTTGCTGCAGACTCAAGGAAGAGCACTGATGAGATAAACGGGATTGTCACAAACGTCCAGAAAGAGACCAAGAAAGTAACGGAAGCCATCAATGCCGCTGATGTCCAGGCTAAAACCGGGAGCAAGAACATCAAACAGGCTCTGAACAAGAGTCATGAGATTGCCGCTGCAGTTGCCACCATAAACTCCATGCTTGTCGAACTGGACAAGCTTTCGGACGAAGGCCTGAATAAGATCGATAACATTGAGAAGAGCATCAGTGAAGCTGCATCTACCGCTGAGGAAAATGCAGCGAGCAGCGAAGAAACTTCTGCAGCTATTGAGGAACAGACAGCTGCCATGCAGCAGGTAAGCACTTCGGTACAGAGCGTCAGCGAGCTTGCCCAGAAAACCGTCGACACTCTTCTGGAAAACTTCAAAGTGTCGGGGGAGCAGACAAGCAATCAACCTTCTTTTGGAAAACCACAGCATTTCGACAGGAAAAAGAGTACGAAAATATACTGAATGCCGAGTCCGACGCTGTTTGAATTAGGGGGATAATGGGGTGCAGCAGTCCGTACTCTGCAATTCCTTAACCCTTTCAGGTGATGAAAAATGAGCTACCATAGTCAGATTGTAAATGTGAACAATACGATTCAGGTGATTGTTTTCAATCTTGGTGAAGAAAGATATGGAGTTGAAATTTCCCAGGTAAAGGAAATTATCCTGCCGACTCAAATCACCAGAATTCCAAACGTGCCTGGCTTTGTAGAAGGAGTCCTGAACCTCAGAGGGCAAATTGCAGCCATTATCAATCTCAGGAAAAGACTGGGCAAGGAATCCAAAAAAAATGATGAAAATACCCGGATTATTGTTGTCGAATACAATAATGCAACCATTGGGATGATGGTTGACAGTGTCAGTGAAGTCAAATATCTCTCTTCCCAGAATATCGAAGAAATTCCCAGGTTTTTAGCTTTGAGAGACGATTCCAGGTTTTTGAAAGGCGTGGGAAAACTTGAGGATGGGCTTCTCACCCTGATGGACCTTAAAGAGCTGTTCAGTGAAGACGAGCTGAAGGAGATCAAGGGATGACCGAAAAAGTCCACCTTCGGGGTTCCTATTAAAACTTATGATGGTGGATGGGCGGATGTAGAGCTGGTAGTTACCGACAACAACCTTGTTATAGGCAAAAGGAACATCCCCCTCAAGGAGATAGAAGACCTTGAAGAAGTTGAAGTGGAGGGCGTTAGTTGCATCCGGATTAAGAAAGAGAATAAAATCATCCTTAGACTTCCTCTCAATCTTCATCAACAGGTTTTCAAATTCATTGCATTCCACCTCAAAGCAGATAAATTTGCAGTGTTTTTTTTGGAGTCTGCTACTGTAGGTGGTGTAGTTTCCTCGAGTGCCAGGTGGGAAAAAGGGTATTTCAGCGTAACCGATGAAGGATTCTGGTTTTTGTCCGTCAGGAACCAGAAGAGAATTCCTATTGAAAATCTCGGGTCCGTTAAAACCGATCTCAGAAACGTAGGTGGGAAACAGAGAAAAATTCTTGTCCTGTCTCATGTTGAAAAAAGTAATGTAGTGACAAGCCTTGTTCTCTGCCCGGAAAGTACGCTGGAAATGCTTGAAGGCTATCTGCAGAGACTTTTTGAAAAACATATACCTCCAATTACCCTGTCTGATGATGAAATGCAGATTCTCACTCTGATATATTCCGGATTGGACTTCGCATCGATTGAAAACATCGTAGGGATGTCAACTGATGAGCTGAATACTTATTATGACCGCCTTGTCGATTCCGGCCTGGCTAAGGTTGTAAAAATTAGAAAAGAAATCGAATTGACCCCTCATGGGGTAAGTATGGTTGATAAAATATCCAAGAGATAATTTTTCCGGGGGATACTTATGGCAAAAGTCTTGATTGTTGATGATACAGCTTTTATGAGGAAACTTCTTAAAAATATTCTTTTTGGTGCCGGATTTGATATTGCAGGAGAAGCCGAAAACGGGAAACAAGCCGTGGAAATGTACAGGGAGCTCAAACCGGATGTCGTGACAATGGACGTCGTCATGCCTGAAATGACAGGAATTGATGCCCTAAAGCAAATAAAAGCCCTTGATAAAGAAGCTAAAGTTGTGATGTGCACTGCCATCGGGCAGGAGAGTATAGTAAAAACGGCGATAAAACTTGGAGCAAGAGGCTACATTATAAAACCCTTCCAGGCTCCTAAAGTCATTGAAGAGATAAAGAAAGTAATCGGTGCATAAATCTTGGAGATAGAGCATGATTCGCACTCTTATTGTTGACGACTCTGCCTTCATGCGGATGGCAATAAGAAGCATGCTTGCAAGCAGCCAGGACATAAAGATAGTCGGAGATGCGCGTAATGGAAAAGAAGCTGTAGAAAAGGCAAAAACATTACACCCTGACATAGTTTATAATGGACGTTAACATGCCGGTCATGGATGGGCTGACGGCTGTTAAAACCATTATGAATACGAATCCTGTTCCCATCATCATGTTCAGTACCCTGACAACAGAGGGTTCAAAAGAGGCGCTGGAGGCTTTGCATCTCGGAGCAATAGATTTTACTGCAAAATCCGATTCTCACCATGATGTGAATAAGGCCGAAAAAGAGCTTATTAATAAAATAAGAAATATTCACAGTTCAAACCCAAACATATTGAGATTAATTAATATGAGAGTATTCAAAGGGGAGGTCGTTAGGGGGAAATGGAAATGTGCCGGCGACTTTGGAGTTCTCATAGGGTCCTCTACAGGCGGTCCCTCCTCTCTTGAACAGGTGATTCCAAGGCTCCCTGGTGATTTGCCTGCTCCGGTTTTTGTTGTCCAGCATATGCCTGAAGGCGGTTTTTGCAGGCAGCTGGCAGAAAGGTTGAATTTTATGTCGGAGCTGGAAGTAAAGGAAGCCCGAAATAATGAAAAAGTAGCGGCAGGTGTTGTTTATGTAGCACCGGGGGGCTGTCACATGACTGTTAGAAAGGCTCTGGATGTCACCAGGATCAAACTCATAAAAAGTCAGCCTGTCCATGCCGTAATGCCTGCGGTTGATGTAACTGCCGAAAGTATGCTTTGCAGTATATGGAAAGAACATAGTTGCCTCTATTCTTACGGGTATGGGGTTTGACGGGGCTTCAGGGTTTAAAAAGATACGGGATGCAGGCGGTTTCACTATTGCTTGCAGCGAAGATACCTGTGTTATTTTCGGGATGCCAAAGGCTGCAATAGAGGCCGGAGCAATTGATTTCGTTAAACCCATTTTTAAAATCCCTGAAGAAATTGTGACGAAACTGGAGGCGAAGTGCAATGGAAAGTGACATGGCAGCTTATAAAAGCGATTTCCTTCAGGAAGTATACGAATGTCTCGATGTATTCAATCAATCCTTTGTGGATCTGGAAAATGGAGAAATTGGCGCAATTGATGAAATCTTCAGGATAACCCACACCATAAAAGGAATGGCCGGGTTTCTCGGGTATGTCTCCCTTGAACATCTTTGCCATAGTATGGAAGAAGTCCTTTGTGGCATAAAAAACGGAGACATAGAGATAGACGGGGAACTGGTTGACATCCTGCTTTCGACAGTTGACCGAATTACAGAGATCGTCAAACAAATAGAAAGTGCAGATAATGATTCTGTCAAAATAGACGATCTCCTGAAAGTTTTCGAAAATTACGAAAAAATGAAGGATGATGAGCAGGGGTCACTTTGTCCGTTCTCCATTGAAAAGAAGAACGCGGATACGATGACTGCATTCGTGCCGCAAACAGAGGAAATTATCGCACCATCCGAATACACTGATAACGGGGAAAATGGAATCGCCTGCAATCAGGATGCCTGCAATCTCGTTCTGGATCTGACCCTTGCTAAAGACTGTGTTATGAAGGATTTGAGGGCAGCACTGGTTATAGAATCCCTCAGGGATTTTTGCAATATAACTCGCACGGACCCCTATGAAAATGAGCTGGATAATACTTTTGACGGTCACCTGAAAGTGTTCCTCTCAGGAGACCGCAACAAAGTCGAAGGGGCGATGGACAGAATTTCGGAGATAGAAAGTTTCGATATTTCCGAAATTAAACTGCCTGGTCCTGTCTGTGATGAAGAATTTAAAGCTACCAGTCCTGCATTTAACAGTCCTGTAGCGGAAGAAAAGCTCTCCGATACCCCTTTAACTTCATTCCCTGTGATTGAAGAGCCGGCAGTCTCAACTGCAGAAAAATCAAATTCGCTTCACTCCTATATCTACAGTCTGGCAGTAAGACTGCGCTGCATTCCGGACAGAATAAGCAGGTCAATAAATTGTTTTAAAATTACCGAATCCGCGGGGATACTTCCAAATAAAAAATGCAATGAATCTTCCCCTGAGGTTCCGAAGTCTCGGGAAGTCCGGGTTCCGGGGACCGATCCGGAAGTGAGTCCTGCAGTTCCTGGTCAGGAGTCGAAGCCGGAAGAAGCCGGGATTTCCGAGCCTGTTTTTGATGAGCCTGTTCTTGATATGGCTTTTGATGGACCGGTTCCTGATAAGATTATTCCTGATGAGATTATTTCTGACGCGAGTCTTTCTGATACGGAAATTTCCGATCCGGAGTTGCTGCTTGATAAAGTCCGGCCCCCCGTAGAGAAATCCGAAGCCACCCATTTCCCTGGGCCAAAGCCACAGGAGGCTTGGGAAAGCGAGGAGCCGGAAGCCGGATCAAGCTATCACTTATCCGAATCGGCAGCACCCGCAAAAGTGCCGCTGGAAACACAGAGGCAGGAAACTATCCGGGTCAGGACCTCCAATCTCGATAATATAATGAACCTTGTCGGGGAGCTTGTTATAAACAAGGGGCGTCTGCTCCAGATCTCCCAGGAGTATAACCTCCCGGAACTGGAGGAAGCTACCGGGACGCTGGATAAGTCCATCTCAAGCCTGCAGGACGAAGTGATGCGGATAAGGATGGTAAAAATTGAGAGGGTGTTCAGTAAGTTTCCGCGCATGGTCAGGGACCTGAGCAGAAAATTCGACAAAAATATCGAGTTTGAAATTGAAGGTCAGGACACGGAACTGGACAGGACGATCCTGGACGAAATTAGCGATCCTCTGGTCCACCTTGTCAGAAATGCCGTTGATCACGGTATAGAATATCCCGAAGAGCGGGAAAAAGCCGGGAAGAATGAAGTGGGACACATAAAACTCTCCGCCAGAAGAGAGAAAAACAACGTAATAATTGAGATCGAAGACGACGGCAAAGGTATAGATGTTGAGTTACTGAAAAAGAAAGCCGTTGAGAAAGGCTTATTCTCGGCATTTGATGTGGAAAATTTCAGTGAAGAAGAAATTCGGATGATAATTTTCGCCCCGGGCTTTTCGACAAAGGAATCCCCAACAGAGATCTCCGGCAGGGGTGTGGGTATGGATGCGGTGAAAACTGCTGTTGAGAAACTGGGCGGGAAGGTCAGGGTTTATTCAAAGAAAGGAGAGTTTACCCGAATCAGAATCGATCTGCCTCCTACTGTTGCCATAATCAAATCCCTCCTGGTGGAGGTCGGGCCTGAGACATATGCTATCCCGATTTCCAACGTTGTGAAAGCTCTGAGTGTTGACAGCAGTGATTATAAGCTCATTAAAGAAACCCCTGTGCTTTACATAAGGGATAAGCTGATACCAACTGCAGAACTAAAAGAAATTTTCCATGTTGAATGCAAAAAAGCGGATAAAGAAATCGCCATAATTGTTGAAAAAGAAAATGAAGAAGTTGGCCTTATAGTTGATTCGATTATAGACCAGCAGGAAATTGTTATTAAACCGCTAGGAAACATTTTCTCAAATTCAAAAGGATTTATCGGAGCCACAATACTGGGGGATGGGCGTGTAATTCCGATTATAGATGTTTCAATGCTTATAAAGGGTGATATCGATGACTGATTTAGGTAATCTCAGTGAAGTGGAACTGGATGTTTTGAAGGAACTCGGAAATATAGGGGCAGGACATGCTGCCACATCTCTCTCTAAACTACTGAATAAAGATGTCTACCTCTCAGTTCCGGAGGTCAGGGTGGGAGAAATAAAAAATATCTCCAGTGAATTCATTGGTGAGATTGTTGCAGGCGTGATTATAGCCCTGCAGGACCTTGAAGAAAAAAAATCCGGGTATCTGTACATTATGTTTCCTGAAAAGTCAGCAAGAAAAATTGCAGGCGATTTATTCTGTATGGAAGATCTGGATGAGGAAATGTATGCTTCCACAATTATGGAGGTCGGAAACATCCTGTCCTCTTCTTTTTGTGATGCATCCGCTGACTTTATGGACATAACCTTACTCCCGTCCCCCCCAAATTTCGCGGAAGATGTCCCTACGGCAGTGATTGATTCCGTAGTTTCGCAGATGGCTAAGAATAGTAACCATGTTATCCTGTTTGAGACTTCTCTTAGCTCCTATTCGAATATAGAGGTTTATTTAGCCCTGCTTCCGGAAGCCTGCCTGCTTGACGACATGATGAAGATTATGGGAAACTATGAACGAGGATATCTTATTCATCTCGAATGAGAGTGGGAAAGCTATTTTCTTAACCAGCGGAGCTGTGCTGGTTAAGTCTTTTTGTTCGCTTTCAAAAACCTGTCTATTTAGGGATTCCTGCCGGGGGTGTGACATGGTTGATGCCGCAAAAAGTCATCTGGCAGGGAATAAATCAAATTTGAACGTTAAAAACCTTGCCGGGGAACTCTCTGCCGGAATCGGAGAATACAAAATCGGGAAAAATGTCCTCTTAAAAGTTATGGGCCTTGGTTCCTGTATTGGAGTTATTCTTTCTGACTTCTCAACAGGTATCTGCGGAATAGCCCACGTGCTGCTTCCGGGGGCATCGAATACCGGGGAAGCCAAGTATGCCGAGACAGCCATAGAAAATATGTTTGAAGATATGATCAGGATGGGAGCAAGAAAAAACCGGATTACTGCAAAGTTTGCAGGGGGAGCCCAGGTATTTAAGCACATGAGCCTGGATATCCTCAAAATCGGGGATCGAAACGCCATATCCGTTGAGGAAGCTCTGGTTAAAAGAAATATCCCGATTCTGGCAAAGGATGTGGGTGGGGAAGTCGGAAGGAACGTTTTCTTCAATCCTGTGGACGGGAGCATGATTGTCAAATATACCAAAGGGGAAGTACTGTGGTTGTAAATTTGGATGAAGACTTTAATTTCCTTGTACGAAAAATTTCGAAGTCCTCGGGAATCGTTCTTACCGGGTACAGAGATAGTTATCTCAGAAGGAGGATCGACCTGAGGATGAAAGCCGTAGGTGCGGATAACTATGCAACGTACAAGGGACTTCTGGAAAGAAATCAAAACGAAATAAAGGAAGTTATAAATGCCCTTACAGTAAACGTTACCGAGTTTATGCGGGATAAAACCCCTTTCCTGTTTTTCCGGAAAGAAATCCTTCCCGAAATAATGGAGCGGAAAAATAAGTCCAGAAGCAACATAGTCAGGTTCTGGAGCGCAGCCTGTTCCTATGGGGAAGAACCGTATTCAATCGGCATCTGTTCCAGAGAAGTTTTGCCGGAAGACTGGAGCGTCTCCATCTATGCAACCGACATCAACGAAAAATGCCTGAAGGACGCTTCCCAGGGAATATACCGTAAAGAGCAATTGAAAAACCTGGAACCTTCCATTGTACGTAAGTACTTTGAGCCTTTCGGAGAGGACTTCAAAGTAAGAAACATTCCGAAACTTTCGATCCGCTTCCAGAAACATGACCTGACCAGCGAAGCTCCGATCTCAAAGCATTTTGATACCGTGTTCTGCAGAAATGTAATGATCTATTTTAATGAGAATCAGAAAGTAAAAATGTTAACTGATTTCTATAACTCTCTTTCTGAAGGAGGCTATCTTGTTGTCGGAAAGTCCGAAACTTTACCCGCTGAAATAAGGGAACTGTTTACTCCTGTAAGCGTGAAAGAAAAGATTTTTAAAAAAGTATAATTGGATGTTGGTCAGGCTTGTTTCTTATATTCAGGACGCGGTTGCGGCATTAATATCAGATGAATTAATATATTTTATGTGATATCCGTATCTGAATTAGACCCGTCTCTGAATGATCGAATTAGAAGAAGTTTATATATCAGTTGATTATTCTGCCGTAAACTCATTTATTTTTTTAATTTAGTACTTTCTAAATATAAAATTTAATTACTTTCTGATCTTCGTTCATTCCAATACTAATTAATGATAACTATTGTTCTCCATTCCAGTCGGCAATCTTCTCTTAAAAAAGGTATCATTAGAGCTAAAATATCTCCAATTTCCCCTCTGTACGAATCTCATTAGATTCTCCTTTTCTTCAAGGAAACCCTTTCAACTCCCCTGCACACTGCTTAATTTTTTATTCAAAGTAATCCCTATAACTGCCGAAAGATTTATAATAATTCCAGATATTATATTTGCTGTTATAATAATCACACAATATTGAGGTGATTCATTATGTGGAATCGATTAATCAAAAATGAAAAAGGGTTTACAGGGCTTGAAGCTGCAATTGTGCTGATAGCTTTTGTCGTCGTAGCAGCGGTTTTTAGCTACGTCATGTTGGGAGCGGGGTTCTATACAACCCAGAAAAGTCAGGAAGTCGTGCACACGGGTGTGACCCAGGCAAGCAGTAGCATTGCACCTTCCGGTGATGTGATTGTTAGAGGAGATGATAATGGAGGCAATGCAAGTCAGATTACATTTTATATGACGAATACTGCAGGCGGAACAGCCGTAGATCTGGATAAGACAATTATTTCCTACACGGATGACGATGATTTCGTAACACAGGAATATGCTGTTGACAAAACTGCAACTCCTGTTACCAAAGGGCCGGCTGCCATTCCGGATGATGGTGCCTGGGGTAACACATACGGATGGGTGTATAACGGTACAATTGTCACCAACGATGACAACTTGCTTGAAAAAGGTGAAAAGTATAAAGTCGTAATTGATTTAGATACATTTCTTGGGACTGGTACTTTACCTACTGTGAATGAAAAATTCAAGATTGAGGTAAAACCCCCAGAGGGTGCAGTTCTTACAATTTCCAGGACATTGCCTGCTGCACTTGTCACGGACAACTATTATCCGGTTTACTGAGGTGATCTGTAATGTGGAACACATTTTCGAAAGATGAAAAAGGATTCACTGGACTTGAAGCAGCAATTGTTCTCGTAGCTTTTGTAGTCGTAGCTGCGGTTTTCAGCTACGTTATGCTCGGGGCGGGCTTTTATACTACCCAGAAAAGTCAGGAAGTCGTGCACACGGGTGTACAGCAGGCAAGTAGCAGTGTCGAATTAAGTGGAGATGTAATTGCCAGAGGTAACACTACTGCAGCCAGCCCTGCAAATTATTCTATTGATAGTGTTACACTATGCTTGCAGCTGACTTCAGGCGGTTCATCGGTTGATATGGATAAAACTCTTATAGTTTATTCAGATCCGGATACAGCACCAACTGAATTGACACTTGGAAATGGATTCAACATATCCGCCAAGTATAACGCTAACGTAGATAATCTTATAGACAGCGCTGAGAAATTTGATTTAGGCATTAATACGAGTAGTTACGGGATAGGACCTTACAACGAGTTCCAGCTTGAAATCAAACCACCTCAGGGGGCTTCTTACACCATTCACAGGACTGCACCCGGATCAATCAGTGAAATAATGACTCTCGTCTAAAACTAAAATTCAAGCAATAATGACACTCCCTTGAGTGCCATTATTTTATTTTTTAACGCTACAGTTGGGTGATATGATGAATAGTGGGGAATCCTTTGACCAGTCCATGATTGATAGTATTGTAGCTTCAGCTGAAAGCGACACTATAGAGTCCAGGGTTGCAAGCCTTGAAGAAGAGGTAACCGAGATCAAAGGCTCCATAAAGACTCTTCTCATGGACATAAGGGAAACGATGGGGGTGCTTGAAAATCCTTTCCAGAATATTCAGGGTATTGCTAATATTTCCGGTGCCATAGTAAATCCCAAATCAATAGAAGATCATCCCCAGCTTCAAAAAAACGAAGGAATTGAAGAAGATGAGGACGATGAAGTTGACCTGGAAATGGAACAGGTTCCAAAAAATCTCTTTGAGGATCTGAGAAAGGCTGCTAAAAAACAGTCTAAAAAAGGTGATTCCAAAATTATCGATCCGATTTCCTTCTACAGGACTATTGTCTGGAGCAAGGACATGGTCGAGAAATATGACCATGATGCTATAACGGAATTAATTGATGTCTTCTGCCTTCTGGGGTATATTCCAGAGGAGACTAAAGAAATTATTGCTAAAATCATTGAGATCCTGGACAAAAACAACAACCTTGATGATGCAGTGATAGACCTGTACAGGCTTTATCATATTCTTTACCCGGAAGACCTGTCTCTTGACTCCAAGGTACTGGGGCATCTCCTCGATAGCAAATAAGGTGGTCGGGGACAGAAAGTCTGTCGCCTGATTCTTTAATAATGCATTACTTTCTCAACGAAAACGATATGGTGAAAAAAAAATGTCAAAGGAAGTGATAACTTCAGCAATACTCGTAATTGTGAGTGTTATAGCTGCAGTGGCTTTTGTAAATGCCGTCCTTCCTTCCGTATATGGTCTGTCCGAATCTTATAGCTCCGTTGCCCGCAGTATGGAAGACCAGTTTAAAACCGATATCGATATCATCTTCATTTATCCCGATGGGAACGACGTTTGTGTCTGGATAAAAAACGTAGGGTCTTCAGATATACCTCTTTCAAAGCTGCAGTACTGTGACGTCTTTATCGTGTCTTCCTCAGGTTACTGGAACCCCGGACTTGAAGCTGCTTCAGCTCCGTCCTGGGCTTACACTCTTGAAAACGGAGACGGAGATACCTGGAATCGCGGAGAAACTATCAAAGTAACAATAGCGCTTGATGCCCTTCCAAGTGACATTTACAAACTTACATTTTTCCTGTACAACGGGGTATCAACATCAGATACCTTTTCAACGTGATATCATGGGCTTTGATACAATAATCGTAGCGTTCTTTGTAATCGGAACGGTTCTGGTTGTTGCAGGTACTCTGACAATGGGGACCAATACTCTTGTTGAGTCTTCTTATCACGGCTACGTTTCAGCCCATCAAACAATGATGGACAGGCTCCAGACCCGTATTGAGATCCGGAATATAGTCTTCAACGTCTCAACAAATCATACCAGTTTCACTGTTGCGAATACCGGTGAGACCAAATTAAGCAACTTCGACCTCTGGGACATCCTCCTGGTCAAAGACGGCCAGGTGTCCTATTTAAACGAATCTCAATACAGTGTAACACCTGATATCGATATCCTTAATCCGGAGATTCTGGACCCGCATGAAAGCATTAACATTGAATTATTGATTGACCTTGACTCCAATGACAGTTTCATTGTAAAAATTATCACTGAAAACGGTATCGTCTCTTCCGCAGAGCACGAGGCAGGTGTATAAAATGGAAGAAAATGAAGATAAAAAAAATATTATTTCGAGCGGCAATGACGAAATTGATAAAAAACTGGGTGAGGGGATCCCTCTCGGCTCCCTTGTGCTAGTTGAAGGAGAAAACGATACCGGAAAGAGTGTACTCTGCCAGCAAATGGTGTATGGAGGTCTGAACCAGCTTCACAGGATTGCCTACTATTCAACCGAGAATACTATTAAAAGTATGCTGGCTCAGATGGACAGCCTGAGCCTAGATATCTCGGACTTTTACAGCTGGGGCTATTTCAGGATTTTTCCTGTCCATCTCGAAGGTGTGGAATGGACGTCCGAACAGATGAAAGGTACTCTGCACCTCGTTACATCTCACATAAAAAATATCCGGGAAAAAGTTATCATTATTGATTCTCTCACGATGTTTACTACTTATTCCGCTGAGGATAATATCCTTGAATTCCTCACAAGTCTGAAAAATTTGTGCGACAGGGGATACACGATCTTCATAACTCTGCACCAGCATGCTTTCAAGGAAGACACACTTGTCAGAATACGGTCTGCATGCGATTGTCACCTTTTTTTAAGAAAAGAACAGCTCACTGACCGCTATATTAGCGTCATGGAAGTTTCAAAAATAAGAGGCGCCAGGAAAAGTACGGGTAATATAGTGAGTTTTGAAGTCCAGCCAGGGTTCGGTTTAAAGATAATTCCAATTTCACAGGCCAAAGTATAAGGAAAATTCTGACCAGCACGCATGGGGTATACATGGATAGCATTGAGGAAAAGCTGAGTACTGAACACGGGCATGCATTTAATGCAGGAATATATACCAACTTCCCGTTTAAACCAAAAAAGTATGAAGGGCATGACCACTCAAACCTGAAAACGTGCAACCTTTACAAACTCCTCCCTCCGGAAATGAAAGCGGAAGTTGAAAAAAACCTGCATCTTCTGGAGTACCTGCATATTCTGCCCATAGATACGATGGGCATACCCAGATATGTCTCCGGGCTTGAATCCAAACACGGTGAAATAGAGGACCCCAACCTCATATACAAGGTCAATGACCAGATATATGTGCACATTTACCCGAACAAAAACGACGTGAGGAACTTCTATATCCCGATCGAGCCCATACTGCTTACAGGAGTCGGGAGTCTCATTAAAGAACTGGAATCCAGGCTTGTAGATTACCTTACAGGAATTGAGTTCGACCCTGAAAATATAGAAGAAAAAGAAAGGATACTGAGAGAAGCCCTCGATGCCATTTGTGTAATAGGCAATAAAAAGCAGGTTGACAGTTCCTCTGCAGGTGCTGATTCAGGGATCAAAAAATTGGGGGCAAAGTTTTTTCCATCAAAGGAGGATCCCGAGAAAAATCACATTTATGTAACAAAGGAACAGTACGAAGCGTTGAAATACTCAATTATAAGGGATAAAATCGGTGTGGGTTTCCTTGACCCTTACATAAATGACAATAAAATTGAAGATATTACCTGCAATGGTCTCGGGCCCATATTTATTGAACATAAGGTGTTCAAGGGGCTCAGGAGTGTCATAGAATTCAACGATAATGACGCTCTCAATCAGTATATCGTCAGGCTCGCAGAAAGGATCGGAAAGCCCATCACTTTCAAAAACCCCATCGTGGACTCCACACTCCCGGACGGGTCAAGAATTAATATTGTTTTCGGGGACGATATCAGTAAAAACGGGAGTAATTTTACCATAAGAAAGTTTGCTGACATTCCTTTCAGTATTCTTCAGGTCGTAAAAGGCGGAACCCTGGATTACAGGATGGCAGCTTACCTGTGGATCCTGATCGGAGAAGGAATGAGCGGTTTCATATGCGGAGAAACCGCAAGTGGTAAGACTACCACGTTGAACGGGATTACAGCGTTTGTAAATCCCGAGTCAAAACTGGTTTCAATCGAAGACACGCCTGAACTGCAGATCCCGCACAAAAACTGGACCCGGGAGACAACAAGAGGCAGTACGAGGGGCGGGGGGATAGGAGAAGGCAGCGGATCGGATGTTACGATGTTCGACCTTCTCAAAGCGGCATTGAGGCAGAGGCCAAACTACATTCTTGTAGGAGAAATCCGAGGAGTTGAGGGTAATGTCGCATTCCAGGCCATGCAGACCGGACACCCCGTCATGTCAACGTTCCACGCTGCAACCGTTGAGAAACTGATCCAGAGGCTTACTGCCGACCCTATAAACATTCCTAAAACGTATGTGGACAACCTCAACTTTGTCATCATCCAATCTGCAGTACGGAGACCGGATGGCAAGCTTGTGAGAAGAGTCCTCAGTATAAACGAGGTTCTCGGATACAATCCGGATAAAGGCGGAATTTCCTTTATCGAAGCCTTTTCCTGGGACCCTGTTACTGATACGCATGTTTTCAGTGCTATGGGAAGTTCGTACATCCTTGAGAATAAAATTGCCACAAGGCTCGGGATTCCTGGCAAGAAAAAGAAGGTAATTTACGATGAAATTGAAAAAAGAGCAAGAATTCTGGAGAGATTGGACAATGAAGGAATTGTAAATTACTGGGACTTTTTTAACACGGTCGCAAAGATTACAAAAGCCGGGATGCTGAGGATTCAGTTCTGAAGGTGTTTTGGATGGAAAGCTCTGCGATAAAAAACCTTTTCAACAAAAAGCCTAGATCACAGCCCCTTTTAGACCAGCTTGCTCTTAGATTCAAACATTACCAGAAAGAACTCTATATGAGTAACGATATGCTCTTTTCCCTTACTTATATGGCGTCAATCTCAACTGCCAATCTGACAAGGGACAAAATATTCACGAGCATCTCGGACAAGAAGGAATACTGCCCGAGTAAATATTTCAATCTGATTAAAGAGCTGGCCCAGCACTGGCACTATGATTACTCCAATGCATGCGAGCTCATATCCACAAAAGTAACGCATGAGAGAATGCGGGAACTTCTTAACAGGTTATCAAACGCCATAGCGGCAGGAGAACCTGATAGCGATTTCCTTACGAAAGAATGGAAATTATTTAAGACAAAAAGAAAAGACGAGTTCGAAAGAGACCTCGAAACCACCAAAGAATGGTCAAACGCTTACACAGCTCTGCTTGTCTCCACATCCCTCGTAGCTATCATTATCTTACTTTCAGTCATTTTGTATAATATTGGGGACCCGGCAGATACCCTTTATTCCACAATGTTCATCATATTTTTCATGGCGTTTTTTGGGGTAGGATTACTTTTTAAAGCCTCTCCGAAAGATTCCAAAGTCCACAGCTTAAGTATAAAATCGCAGGAGCAGGTCTACATCTATAAGTGGGCTCCTCTTTCCATTACCCTGGCTGTCCTGGCTGTTATATTACTCACTGTTATACCGGCTTTTATCGGTTCAACCGATTTTTTCATTGACATTAAAGGAGTCGGAATGGTTCTGGCAGGGGTCATCCTGATGCCTGTCGGAATGGCGGCAAATAAAGATATCAGTAAAATTAACAAAAGGGATGAATGCTTTACAACCTTTATCCGGAGCCTCGGGTCCATTGTAAGCGGGTCCGGGTTAACGGTACCAAAAGCCCTTCTAAAGATCGATCCCAAAAACCTTGGGGAGCTTAAGGATATGAGCCAGGAGCTTTACAAGAAACTGGCATCCGGGCTGGACCCTGCGCTGTGCTGGGGAAGGTTTGTAGGAGAGACGGGCAGTTACTTGATCTACAAATTGACAAGTGTGTTTGTAGATGCCGTAAATTTGGGGGGCAATGCAGAAGTAGTAGGCGAGCTTGTGAGCTCGTCCAACCTTGAACTGGTTCTTTTGAGAATGAAAAGGGAGCGCATAGCCAAAGGATTTTCCAGTCTGGTAATCCCCCTGCATGTGGCAATGGTTGCCCTTCTTCTATTCATAGGCCAGATCCTGACGATCTTTTCCACTATCATATCGTCCCTTTTTACCCAGTTTGATATAAGCGGGTCCGAACTTGAAGGTATACCCGGCGGTATGGGGGGCATGAATCTGGGGATATTCGGGGGGGTTCCCATCGAATTGCTGGGCCAGTTCGTTGTGATAGTGACCATTATCCTGACCCTTGCAAACATATTCGCAATTGTTGCGGTGAAAGGGGGACCGATGTATCTGGCAATCTATTATGGCATGTTTATGTTCACCCTGTCAGGGATACTGATGATTATAGTTCCTCCACTGGTGAAAATGGCCTTCTCCTTTGATGGAGTACTTGATAGTCTTGCGGGAGGTGTATGAATCTGGACTTAGTAACCATATATGAAACGAATTTCACTATCTTCATAGGTATTTTTGTAGCTCTGGCCGTAATGGGAACCACAACTCTATACGATAGATATAAAAATAAAGGTGGAGCCTCAGTAAATCCCGATGAGTCTAAACTTCTTACGAACCTGAGCCAGAAAATAAAAATTTTCAGCTCCGGAGGCCTGAAACATTTTCCGGAATATGGCAAAAAACTCAGAAGTTTAATCCCAAAGAGCTCCGGCTCAAGCCGGAAAATGTCAGGTTCGAACCGGAAAAACTCCGGTTCAGTCAAAAAAAACCTCCGGCAAAAATTCCCTGGAAAAAGTGGGAACAGTATTCCTGAAAGCAAAAGGCGCTCTTCAGAAGCTTTTTGCAAGCTTTAGCAACAAAATTTCTTCATTTTCCTCTTCCCTGCTTCGCAGGAACAAAAAAAATGGGGAAAAGCTTGTTTCCTTATCCGGTTACGAGGAGACAGATGCAAAGTTAAGTGACGCTGAAAAAGTTAACCTGCTTGATAAAGTGGTCGAATCCAAAAAAGACGAGTTAGATCTGGATGACGACTTTCTGACTAAAATATCCAATACGGGCACTTTAATGAGCAATAATCCTGTAAGCAAAGGTCTTGAAGCCGATACGACAGAGCAATTCTTCGGGGAGATGTCTTCAGAGCTCGATTCATCATTCGATAACGATTTTAATTTAGACGGGAGTGAATTTGCGATCAAAGTCGAAGGCTTTGAGGAGGAATCTGACGAAGATACCTTTGCTTTTAACGACGACGCTGCAGAGATAAAGTTCGAGGACAAAAGTGACATTTTCTTAATTTCACTCAGGAACGATATCATAGTTTCGAATGAGAAAAAGATCAATTTCATGGATGGTATGCAGGGTGAAGATCTGGATTTGAAGCTGATGAAAGCCGACCTTGAGGGTGTGCTCAAAGATTTGAAAAAATACAGACAATTTACGGGTCATAACTGATAAACGGGTTATAAAACCTGAAAAAGAAACCCAACTTAAAAAACAAAAATAAATTGTACAATAACATGAAAAGTGAGTGATGGAAAATGGTGGATGCAAAATATATCGGACTTATAGTTTTAGCAGTTTTTTCAGGATCAATGCTCGTATACACCTGGTTGTCTTTGTATAACAGATTTGATCCAAGTGTAATGTTCTATGCAGCGCTTCTTATCCTCTCTTTTTCCCTTATGCTGGTAAAGAGGTAAAACTCATCAACGAATTAAAAATATGTCCCATGTCCCGAGGGTTTCGAAAGACCTGTAAATCCGGAATCCGTATATAAATTCCGCCCTCAGTGTAAATTCCAATCGGAATTTACCTGAAATTTCAGGTTAATCGAATCCTCCCCACAGCGGTTCCATCTCCCACTGTTGGTTCCTGATTAATTGTTGACCTGTCCCGGAGTCCAGGAAAGAAGCTTTCAGCTTTTTTCTTTCCGCGCCGCACCGGAATTAATCCGGCCTGCCAGCCAGATAAATAAAATTCTTAACGTCGGCACCTGCTTTTTAAATTACAGCAGATATAACCCAACACTCCCGCAGTTTTTCCGAGATGTATTAAAAAGGTGGTCCCGTATTAATCAGTCGATATATCCAGATATCCGAAACCGGGCTCTTTTGTTTTTTGATTTCTACTCCTTACAGAGCTGAATTTTTCTTTTCTACAACGAAAAAAGGAACTAGAAAATTCATAGAAAGACCGCTCTCTGCCGAAACGGACGACGGGATGTTGCGATGTAATCGCAACCCCCGGGAAACCTCCGATTTTTGCTTACCTGACAATTAGGACAACTGCGCCTTTTACATCAAGAACGTCTACCTCGCGGCCTCCGGAGATTACTTCTTTCCGGACTTCGACCGCCTCGGGTTCGATTTCTACTGCTTCGCCGTTTACGGTAACGGTTATTATTCCTGAAGCTGCCTGGGCTTCAATTGCAGCAGGGTCTTCTGCCTGGAGAGCTTTTACAACGGCTCCGGCCTCTTTCCTGAAGCGCGGTCCAAGGAAGCCCATGTTGGGTTTTACTTCCACAGGCACATACTCAAATGAGGGAGCCCCTGCCATAAGCCCGACCTCAGAGTTTGTGGCTCCTGCAATATCCCCTGTATCGATCTCTGCATTGTAGATCTCTATTTTCTTCAGTGGAGCATTGAGAGCCATCCCCAGGTCGGATTTGTATCTGCGGACCTCACCTGTGATCTCTTTAATCATTTCGCCGGCGGCTTCGGCTTCCTCACTTATGAGGCTTTCATCAACAACGGGCCAGGCCTGAGTGTGCACACTTTCCTCGCTAAATCTGGAATACATTTCTTCTGCAAAGAAGGGTATGAATGGGGCAAGCAGGAGGGAAAGGGTCCTGGTTGTCGTGTAAAGCACATACTGGGCGGCTTTCCTGCCTTCGGGGTCTTCTCCGTAGAGCCTGCCTTTCACAAGCTCCAGGTAGTTATCTGCAAGGATTTCCCAGGCAAAGCCCCTTATGGCTTTGAATGTGGAATCGAACTGGTAGTCGTCAAGTTCCTTTGTGGCGGTTTCAACCAGCCTGTTGAGCTTGCTCAGGAGCCACCTGTCAATTGTATGGAGAGAGTTTAGAGAGAAGTTTTCGGCATCTGCAGGCTCAAAGTCCTTTAAGTGGGACATCGAGAATCTGTAAATACTCCACATTTTCTGCAGGAAGCGGGAAGCTGAGACCACGTCTTTCCAGCGGAACATTACGTCCGAGCCTGTGGAACCTCCGACCGCACCCCACTGCCTGAAAGCATCGGCACTGTACTGGGTTGTTACCTCTTCGGGAGAGATTACGTTTCCGAGGGATTTGCTCATTTTATGCCCGTCAGGTCCGAGCACCATCCCGTTAATCACTATGGAATCCCAGGGCCTCTTGCCTTCGAGGGCCAGGCTCCTCAGGATTGTGTAGAAAGCCCAGGTCCTGATGATGTCATGCCCCTGGGGGCGGATCTGTGAAGGTAGGCGGAGCTCGTGTTCGCTTTCCCAGCCTGAAACGTGCAGGGCGGTGATCGAAGAGTCCATCCAGGTATCCAGCACATCGGTTTCGGGTTCAAATTCGGTTGAACCGCAGGCACAGGCTTTCTTTGGAGTATTTTCGTTAGGATCAATAGGGAGCCAGCTCTCTTCGGCGATCATGACTTCCCCGCACTTTTTGCAGTACCAGATCGGGATCGGGGTTGCAAAGATCCTCTGCCTCGAGATGCACCAGTCCCATTCCATCGTACCTGTCCAGTTCTGGAGCCTGA
>CAXXNY010000002.1:0-3013 GCA_963674805.2 Christensenellaceae bacterium | reverse complement strand
TTCAATGGTGAATTATCAGGATGGGGGGCTGCGGATCTTTGTGGGGGAAGCGCAGTTTGATTATTGGTCTACCTCAGGCAAGAAATTTCTGGATACGCGGGTGGAAGTTGAAGCTGCCAAATTAAGCGGTTCTGATGATAATGATTTTGGCATTTTATGCCGCTACAAGGACCCCGATAATTTTTACGCTTTGTTGATCAGCAGTGATGGTTATGCCGGTATACTGAAGGTTAAAGAAGGGGAGTACAACCTCATCAGCGGTGAGAGTATGGATTACTTTGAGGCCATTCAAAAGGGAACCGCATTGAACCGTTTGGAAGGCCAGTGCGTGGGATCGAAATTGATTCTTTCCGCGAACGGAGAGCAGCTCCTGGCAGTGGATGACTTTGATTTTATGTATGGCGAAACGGGGGTTATTGCCGGCTCGTATGATGAATCCGGTGTGGATATCTTTTTTGATAATTTCATTGTTTACAATCCATAGAATCTGTTTTATGATTGGCTGAGAAGCGAAACAAAAGCCCGGCAGAACTTGCCGGGTTTTGTGACTGAATGTATTTAGGAATAAATTGAGATTATTGGTTTAAACTTATGAAAGTTTATCTGGATTCGATTGGCTGCCGCCTGAACCAAAGTGAAATTGAACAAATGGCCGGACAGTTCCGCGCCGCGGGACACGAGATCGTCGGCGCGCCTGACGAGGCAGATCTGGTGGTGGTGAATACATGTACGGTGACAGCAAAGGCCGCGGCAGATTCCCGAAAAAAGATCCGGCATGCCTGGCGGGCAGGGGCGGGTCAGGTTGTGGCGACGGGGTGTTGGGCCACTCTGGACCCGGCCGACGCTTTGGCACTGCCCGGTGTGAACAGAGTGGTGAACAATGATCACAAGGATCATCTGGTTGCCGATATCCTTAACCTGCCGGCAGCAGAATTTGATTTGGAACCGCTGGCGCGTGAACCCCTCCCTGGAGCGCATCTGCGTACGCGTGCCTTTGTAAAGGCACAGGATGGCTGCGATAATCACTGCACGTTTTGCATCACTCGGGTAGCACGCGGCAAAAGCCGCAGCCGAAGCATATCGGAAGTGATCCGAGATGTTCAAAACGCGCAGGCTGGCGGTGTGAAAGAGGTTGTGCTGACCGGTGTGCAGATTGGTTCGTGGGGACAGGATTTTGAATCGCCTCTCCGGCTGGCTGGATTGATTGAAGCAGTACTCTCCAAAACGGATATTCCCCGCTTACGGCTTTCCTCATTGGAGCCGTGGGACTTGGACGAAGGATTTTTTGATTTGTGGCAGGATGAGCGATTGTGCCGTCACCTGCACTTGCCGCTGCAGTCCGGCGCACGTGATACGCTGCGCCGAATGGCGCGTAAGACGACACCGGAGGATTACGCACGCTTGTTGGAGATGGCCCGGGAAGTTTCACCCCGAATGGCGGTAACCACGGATATTATTGCCGGCTTTCCTGGAGAAACGGAAGCGGATTTTCAGGAAAGCCTGACTTTTGTCCGGGAAATGAAATTCGCGGCAGGGCATGTTTTTACCTATTCCCCCCGCAATGGAACGCCAGCAGCACGTTATTCGGATCAGGTTGATTTTCATCGTAAAAAAGCCCGAAATGCTGCTTTCCGGGAGGCTTTATCTGAATCGGCTGACCGTTATCGCGAGCAGTTTGTGGGAGAGATGGTATCTGTTCTGTGGGAGGCCTGCGATTCATTGGGGACGGATGGCTGGCAGATGAAAGGGCTGACGGATAACTACCTGCGTGTTTCCGCAACGGCAACGCAGCAGCTTTGGAATCAGATCAGCGCGGTGCGTTTGAACGCGCTCACCAGCACAGGGCTTAAGGGTGAGATGGTATGAAACATTGTTAATTTACGCTGATTTTCAAAATCGGGCATAGCAAGCGGGGACTTCTGTCCTTTGTTGATGGCATCAATACGCTACTGTAAACGGCACTCAGGGTGTCGATGTCCTAAAAGACGATATATTAAAAATAAAAACCGCTTGAAGGACGAGACGCTTTCAGGCGGCTTTCTTTTTAGTTGTTGGTGTTATGAAAACAGTTTTCAGAACTCCAACTGTTCAATGATTTCTTGCATGACCTTCGCGGAATTCTTGAAACCCCGCAATTTTCTTCCTGGTCTAATTGGAGACGGAGCACCCGTTCGGTTCCGCCGCGATCCACGATTGCCGGCAGGCTCAAATAGACATCATCAACGCCATAATAGTTTTCGATGTAGTTTGAGATTGAGAGGACAGTACTCTGGTTCCGCAAAATAGCTTCCACAATCCGCAGCAGCCCGTTGCCCACCGCATAATAGGTGGCACCTTTGCGTTTGATGATTTCATAAGCCGCATCGCGTGTTTTGTGGAAGATTTGATTCAGGGCGTCATCCTGACAGCTCATGCCATTTTCCGCACAAAAGACGGGTAGGTGCATACCAGCGATATTGGCAAGCGACCAGACGGGCACCTCGCTGTCACCGTGCTCGCCGATGATATAGGCGTGAACGCTGCGGGGGTCAACTTCGAAATGTTCGCTGAGCATATAGCGGAAACGGGCTGTATCAAGGATGGTGCCAGAACCGATCACTCGCTCTTTGGGAAGCCCTGAAATCTTCCAGGTAGCATAGGTCAGAATATCAACCGGATTGGTCGCCACCAGAATGATGCCATCGGGGTTGTACTTCACGACTTCAGGGACAATCTGTTTGAAGATACGGATGTTGCGCTGGACCAGATCCAGGCGGGTTTCACCGGGTTTTTGCGCTGCCCCGGCGGTGATCACGGTTACGGCCGCACCGGCACAGTCCGCGTACTCACCGGACCAGATGCGGGTAGGATGCGCTAGAGGCACACCATGATTGAGATCCATGGCTTCACCCTCTGCCTTGGATTTGTTGACATCGATCAGGACAATTTCTGCGGACAGTCCGCTTAAGAGCAATGCGTAGGCAAAGGTTGCTCCTACGTTGCCGGTTCCTACAATTGCAACCCGATTGGGTTG
>CAXXNY010000001.1:0-12825 GCA_963674805.2 Christensenellaceae bacterium | reverse complement strand
GTTGTTTTTCGCGTCCACCAGGACTTTCATGCCGCGATATTCCGGAATCTCCTTGACGCACAGGGAAAACTGGTGCCAGGGGAAAACAGTGTTTTCCGGATCCCCGTCTTCTCCCAGCACATTGTGCTGGTATTCCGGCGCGTCTTCCCCGCCGTACTGATCCACATAAAACCGGCGGCGATCATCGCTCCAGTACGGATACGGCATCAACGTCTTTGCCCATTTAAAAAGCCGGAAGGTCAGGTTTTTCGGAAGATCGGAATCCACCTGCACCGAGTCCGGATTCCCCGCGGCCCGCTGGGCCAGTTGAAAAATTCACAGCTCCGGTCCCCGTCCGGCACGGAATATATTTTTGCCACCGCGCCCGGCTTCATGGCCCGCCAGAACTCAGACCACTGCTTTTTGTTCTTGTCCTTTGCCGCCTCATCCTTAATGGCGAACGTGCGCACATGCACCCCGCGATACGCCTCTCCGTCATGTCCGGACGGCCGGAAATCCACCTTGAACCCGTTGTGAAGATAAAACGCATGGTGCGGGTGTTTTTTATGGCGCTTGAGCACCCGGCCCAGATCCGGGTTCCAGATAGTCTGGTCCACCAGGGCCTCGATGATCTCTTCCAGATGGGTCTGCTGTGGCGCGCCGATAATCCCGGACCCGCCCGGCGTGGTAAACATTTTCCAGCTCACCCAGGCCACGATTTCACGGGTTTTCCCCACTTCCGCCCCGCATTTGTGGATCGTGGACCCCGGATACCGGACCGATTCCACCTGATAATCAAAAAAATTGTACGGGTCCGCATGATTGTAGTCTTCAGGTTCCCGCAAAAACGCCTGGCACCACAAATACGGATCATCACAAATAATGGCCATCTGGAAATCCGAAAGCGACGTAAACGGCGGCGGCAGCTCATCACGGGCCACCTGGTGCCATGTCCAGTCCAAAGACGCCAGAACCCCCTCAAAAACATCTTTGGGGATCAGCAACCCTTTAGACAAGTCGGCGAAATTTATCGGATCCATAACCTGCAACATGAAACCTGCAACCTGTTATTCTTTTTTCTTCTCCCTCGCCGCAGCCAGCTGCGCCCCGGCAGCAGACATGAAATCCGCAAGGGTTTTCACGGCCTCATCCTCGGATTTCTTTTTCTCCTGGGCCTTGGGCGTGATCATGAAATTATCCGGGCTCATGCCCAGCTCTGAAATCATCTTGGGCAGGGCAAACAGGGACGGATGCAGCTTGACTTCCTCAATGGTGTTGCCGTGCTTGTCCACCTTGATCTGACGCACCAGGGTGCCGTCGCGCAGGATATCTTCCTGTAGGTGGGTGAGGATCTGGATGGAGTTGGCAATGGACAGGGCGAAATTTCCTTGAAATTTTCCGCATTGGTCGGATCGGTGATGGCCTCGGACACCGCCCGCACAATAAACAGCAGCTCCTCGGCATCCAGGCAGTCACCCCCCGGCGCCGTGGCCCCTTCCTGCACCAGCCGGCACGGGTACTTGCTGCATGTGGAAAGGCACGGCTTGATCCGGGTGAGAAACGTTTTTGAAAACTGGCCGTGCTTCCAGTTGTTCCGCTTGCCTTCCATGCCGGGTTTCGGCTGCTGTGCGGCTTTTCTCCGCTGCTCAAGCGCCGCCTCGCTCAAAGTATATTTCCGGGTGATCTTCATCCGCCGCGGCAACCCGATCGGCGTCTCATCCGGTTCGTATAGATCCGGCACCGGAATCCGGCGGCCGGGTTTTTTCATCCGGGGTGGGTGCGTCTTCAGACATGATACTTCCTCCAAACAATTAAAATTATTCAGATGAAGTATATAAAAAAAAAGTGACACCTGCTGGCAGAGGGTGTCACTTTTTTTACGATTCTATTTTTGAATAGAGAATGCGTGTCAAGTGTTTCATATCGGCAGCGACAGCTGTTTTTCATCTTCGTTTTTTTTTCACCAGGTTTCCACCGGTCCCCAGCCGGTATACTCCGGTCTCCACCCGTTCCAAAACACCATTTTTAACCATGCGGCGTAAAATTTCCCCAACATATTTATCCGCATTGCAAAAATAATATCGGTCCAAAACCTTCACAATATCCCTTTTTCTTAGGCAAATACCCGGCTTGCAAAACAACCGGAGAATCCTTTTTTGATTTTCAGTCGGCATTTTTTTCCTTTTAACGTTATTGGTTAAATTTCAAATTTTCGCCAAAGAATCTCCGACCTACTCTGAAATTTTCCCGGCGATCCTGCTGTGCCCGAATAACTCAACAATTCCCCATTGTTCGAAATTTTCTGCCATTTTTTTCTCCTTTAAATATTTCACTGATTCACAATCCGCCGGATCTGCCGCACCGACAACCCGAACAAATCCGCCAATTCCTGATGATTAAACCCCTTAAAACGATTTCTGATCCGCTGGTCTCGCTCCTCAATCGCCAAATCCTTCAATGTTGGAATGCTGATCCGGCAGCCCCCCAGTTCCTCGTAAAAAATTTTCATAATCCCCACCGCGATCTCCGGGTAGGTGGTAAATATCCGCCGGGCAAAATGAATCAGAAGTTCACGGTTGACGGACTTGACCATATCAGGCACCCCCTTCCGAACCCTTCAGCCAGATGCGCTCCCATTCCAGCCAGTATTCCCGCAAAGACGGATACATTTTCTTGATCCGCCCCCGTTTCGGCAGATACCGGTCCGTGGTGGAAATATTTTTATGCCCCAGACGGGACGCGATCGCCGCAATGTCATACCCCTGCACATGCCGGAGATCATGCCCGTGGGTGGCCCGGAACATGTGGCAGGTAATGCGGGGTTTTCGGATTCCCGCGGCATCCGCAATGGATTTCACCAGCCGTTCCACATCCCTGGCCGCCAGTTTGTTCCCGATAGCCATATCATTCCGGCGGTACGAGGTGAATAGTGGATCTCGGCCAACGCCGCCCTGGCCCAGACGGATGGCGATCCATTGACGCACAAAAACAGACGGCGCTTTCCATAGGTCAATCGTCCGGGAACTTCCTTTTTTGCCGATATCCTCCGGTATCAGGATGTCAATATAAGTGCCGTCGTCTTTCACGTCATTCAGCCGGAGCCCGGTCAGCTCGCCCACCCGAAGCCCGCAAAACGCCAGCAAAATCAAAATAGCCCCGTCCCGGACCCCTTTTTCGGAATAGATATCCACCTGTCGGAACATCCGCAGCACATCATCCCGGGTAAAACTCTGCACCAGCCGGGACCGGACGATCGGCCGGGGAATTGTGGCGGTCACATCCTGTTTAACAATCCCGTCATACACCATGAACCGCCATAAGGTAGCCACGGCCAGCAGTTTTGTTTTCCGGGTATAGTTCCCGTTTTTCCGCTCATAATAAAGCGATTCAAGCCACGCCTCCACATCCTTCTGGCCCACATCGGAAATCATCACCTCGCTGCTGTGATGCGCGGAAAACCAGTCAAAAAAATCCATCACATACCGCCGGTACACAGATACCGTCCGGTCACTCAGCCCGCGCAACACTTTCAAATGCCGCTCCCATTTTCCCAAAAGCCCGTCCAGATCCATTTATCCCCCCAGACCCCCCTGTTTGTAACCCGGTTCACAAAAATCACGCCAATTTATAATCACCCCCCGGCGTGCACCCAGCCCAACCCGCCCAAACCTTTCCCAGGGGGGCACCCCCACCCAACCAAACCCACACCCTGAATCACTGAAAAATCAAATCTAATGTCACTTTTAAAATCATTACCCATCCGCCACCCCCCGTTTTATCAACCCCACACAACACTCTAACGTCACTTTTTATAACTTTATGACATTACCCTTAAAAATTCCGTCCATAATCTCACGTTAACGTAAACTTTGAGCCAACCGAGGCAGCCAACAGGGTTTCATGAGCCCATGGAGCAGTAACAATCACATCCGGGGAAAAACCCCGCAGAAGCACGTCGCATTATGTATATTATGAACCATCATCACAAATCCCCACCAACAGCCTGAAACATGGTTTATCTTACACCCCAATAAAACCACCTGAATTATTAGATATATTTAAAAAGGGTGTAAGATACCCTACCGAAACCCTATCCAATGCGCATTTCAACGCCAGCCAATAAAACCCCGAAAAGCCAAACATAACAAACAAAAACAATAACTTATAAAAATTATAAAATCGTTCCATTTTTTATGAAAATACCCCTCTGGAAAACAGGGACCCCTTAAATTACCCGCACCCTGCATCATTTTTCATAACTATTTGATTTTCTTGAAATTGATGGGGTGTAAGATAAATTTTGCCCCGTTTTACTTACACCCTCCTTACACCCACTGCACCCTATCTTACACCCCATCTTACACCCTAAATTCCTATTGAAATAATTAGAAATAGTGCTCCAGGGTGTAAGTAAACGGGTATTTTCAAAAAATGCCCTCCGTTTTTTTGGGCTTAAAAAATAGCTAATGTTGTACGACGCTACTATATAAAAAAAAGGCTTTCCGCTCATATGTTATTCAACGCTGATAAACGTTTGAATTAGTTTATAAAATCGCTTACCTCTAACAATTTTATAATATGGATGAATATTTTCTTTGCTTTCAACATTCCAATTACTCTTTTTCAGGGTTGGAATATCGTTTTCAATCCGCCGCCCAAACACACTGGCGGAGGAATAACTGTTCTTTATCCCTTTATTCCGGCAGTACGTATCAAACGCATAGACGATCTCGCTGGCCGTGGCCACAAACTCAATATAGCTCTCCTGGTAACACCCATCCTCCTGGCTGTTTTTCACCACCGGCAGCGTTTTAATCATAATCAGCAGATAATCCGGATGTTGATATTGATAAACCTTCTCATCATAATTATGAAGATAGTCCGGCTCCACTTTGCTCTCCACCATCTTATACAGGTAATCCTGGACAATACCGTCCAGCATTTTAATAATGCTGTTGGACCCGGTTTCCGTTTCCCTGGCCTTGCTGTTTTGATACTCGATCCATCGATACCAGATATCCGCATCCCCGCTTTCCACCCCAAACATTAGATCCTGCGGCGAATAAAACGGAATGTGCGGCATAATAAGTGTCAAAATATGCATCAGCAGCGCGATATACTCATTGTTCCGCTCTTTGGCATGCCCTTTAAACTGCTGCTTCAATACCGTGATCAGGTTCTTCCGGTTGCTCAGTTTTGGAATGATCTGCACCGCGATCAGCTTCAGGATGGATGAAAGGATAATGTCCCGGTTTTTAACGATGGCCCTGGCCACTTCATCTTCCAGGAAGTCCAGGTTTTTGTATTTTACGGAAAAATCAATCTCAATGGTCCGGTTGATCAGCTCCGGAAGTTGAAACGGCTCAATGGCCGTAGAGAGCACCAGGGATTTCGGTTCCTCCTGGGTCACCCCGGATTCCGTACCGGATGTCCGTTTCTTTTTACTCGCCCTCGATGCGGACAGCAGCAAAAACTGGCGCATCTGGTTATTGATATCCTGAGCCTCCAGATTATCCAGAAACAACATGGGCGTCTGGGCCGCGTCAGCAAATGCCGCCGCCGCACTCGGCGCGCCCACCTGGTTGTTTCCATACAATAAATAGGACACCAGCTTGGCCGCCGTGGTCTTCCCGGCAGCACTGGATCCGGAAAACTTCATAATCGCCTGGCTGTTGACAAAATCGATCAGGAACGCGGAAATCATCCAGCAGATAATCATATACCGCTGCTCCCGCTCACACGCCAGGTTGTCGAAAATCAGCTCCCGGATCAGCTTGAATCCCTCGCTGATATTTACATCCGGAACATAGGTAAACGGCGATATCGTCACGGATGATCGCAGCAGCACATTATCCGTATTCAGGCCGTTGGCGATCTCCATCACCTGTTTGTCTTTGATTTTCAGAATATGGCTGTTTTTGGCGTTCAGATTGACATACAGCGCATCGGTTTCAAAATCCGTGTGGCACCAGGAAGCCATTTTGATTTCAACGCCATAATTAAAACCCTGGCTCGCCAGAGCGTTCCAAACGCTCCTCCCCGGCTCCTGGGTTGGCAGAAGGTTTTGCCGTCTTCATAATCAGCGCGTTAAACGGCAAATTATTGGAAATGGAATAGGTCCGGTTCTTATAAAGGAGAAACACCTCATCTTCCCGGGTCCGGTAAAACTTTCCCTCTTTTTTGAAAAATTCAAACATCATGTTGGAGATCACAATCGGATCCGCAGCCCCCTTGTTCCCCACCGCCTCAAAATACAGCGCCAGTTTCTGTTTCAGGTCATGCTCCGTCTCCAGCTTGGCCTCGATCGCCTTCCTGGGAAACCCCAGGGCCTCGATACGGTCCACATATACCGGCTGCCATATTTCCGGCTGCCGGGTAATCCGCTGAAAAATCCCGAACTTTTCCAGGTGGCTGATGATTTTTGCCTTGTCTTCCATCCGTGCCGCCTGGCCGATTTCCCAGGTGATGTAATCCACGCTCGCGCCGATCAGCGCGTCCACGGTTTTTTTTCGCTCTTTCGGGTCTTTTATGGCCTGGATAAAATCATCCGGGTCTTTCACCTGATCCGGGTACACAATGATTTTAATATTGTCCGTGTCAATGGCCTGGCAGATCTTGCGAACATACCCCAGGCCCTTGGCAAACGGCTTTTCCGGATCATAATCATTGTCCATCCACAAATACAGGGTATTGGTTTTGCAATACCGTTCCAGCCGCTTGATCTGGACATCCGATATCTGCCCGATCAGGCCGAACACATTAAAAAAACCAGCCTCCAGCACGGATAACAGGTCGTTTTCACCTTCCACCAGGATGCCGCCGTCATATTTCAATGCGTCCTGGTTGTAGAAAAACCATTGTTTGTGACGAAAATCCGCCGGCAGCTGATACGGCGGTTTTTTCCCGGAAGGGTCTTTGGATGAAAAATGGAATATTTTTTTGCCGCACACATGCGGAAAAATCACCAGGTTCTTGCTGAAAAAATCATAATACCGGATGGTTTTCCCGTTCTCTGCATCCATCCGCACCAGCCCGGATTTCAGCATATCGTCATAGGAAAACTTTTGTTTGGCCAGATGGTTCACCAGGTCCCCGTCTGAAAACCCCACCATCATCTTTTTCAGCACATCATCCCGATGCCCGCGTTTTTCAATCAAATACGCCCGCGCCCCGTTTTGGATGTTTTGGTGATAATATTCCGCTGCCTGCTGAAGTATTTTATCCACCACGGTCAGCCGTGGGGCAGATGCGGGTTTGTCAAGGGTAATGCCGGCCATGGCGGCCCCGCGCTGGAGCGCGCCGGCCTCATCGATCCCCAGATGCTTCATCAGAAAATCAATCACCGATCCGCCCTCAGCGCACTGAAAGCACTTAAACCGGCCATTTTCCGCCTGGATGGAAAAACACCCGTGCCCGCCGCAAAACGGGCACTCCTCCAGGTGCTTCCCCTTCATGGCCAGAGAGGTCTCCCTGCAGATAACCTCCTGGATATTTAATGCTGTTTTTACCTGATCAAAAACGTTCTCCACCGTCGTCTCCCGGTTGAATTTCATTTATTTTTGACGATTCCGCCGCCGTGATGCCGCTGCTATCTTTTTTCTGATTTTCCGTTTTTTTCGGTAGCTCTCTGTTTTCATGCCTTTTGCTTTTTTCACCACCCCGGCACCTGGCAGTTGCGCAATCGTCCCTCCCCGCCGGAAAAAATCAAGAATCTGTTTAATATTGGATGCGCTCATTTGTCTCCTTTCTGCTCAATCTTCCTGGCTTTTTTGATAAACGGCAGCACCGGTCCGGAGCAGTCCCCGAATTCGTCTTCCCCGGCCCCCTGCTGCATAAATCCCTTGAATTCCCACTCCCCTTTGTCAACGGTCGCAACCAGCTCCTCATCCGTGGTATACAGGTCAAAAATCTCCTCCTGGTCCTTGTATCCGTCCTTGCCGTCCCGGGTTACAGAAAGCCGGATCTTCAGCTTTTCCCCGTCCGGCTTGAAGGCGGTCACCATCCCCCGCAAAATAAAAGCCGCGGCAAATTTCGGAGCGTCCGTCACTTCCCATTTGTAAAACGTAAAATTATACAGCACCGCATCCCGGGTCTGCTCCCAGAACTGCGAAAAAAAAACCCCGCAGCCGGATATTCGGCCGCCGGGGGGGGTCTTGGAAACCAGGTCTTTCAGCGCCGCGATCTGGCCCTCGTTAAACATCCGGCCAAACGCCATCACATTGCCGTGCCCACCGGAGCAGTCCACAGACAGCACCACATACGGTTTTTTGTTCTTGTGGGTGGTGAAATCCTTTATCTCCACCAGGTCGCCCCACACATTACCTGCATTGTATCCGACAGCCATAAAAAACCTTTAATCCAGCTCGATAATGATGGTTATTCTCTTGATATCCCCGTCGGTCTGGCTCAACGCCGGGCCCAGGGTGTCCTGAATGCTTTTTTCAGTGTTATCTTGGTTCCCCCGGCCCGCTGCACCGGAAGGTCCGCCCCGCCCGGTTTTTTTTTGTTTTTTTTGCCTTGTCATACTCCGCTTGCTTGGCGGCCCGACAAACCTTGCATGCCGAATCATATCCGTACAGGCAATCTTTATGGGCGTGGAAATCAGCAAACAGTTTCGGTTCACCGCATTTGCTGCAAACTTTTCCTTTTACGGTCCCATCAGTATTGAGCAGAATAGCCACTTCATTACGCATGCCTTTTCGCTTCTCTGCTTTCACCAGGTGGTATTGGGAACCGTCAATGATAACCGTCTCTTTGTTGGCGTCCATGGTCTCCTCCGTTATTTTTGGGCAGTCCGCCGGGCAGGCATTTACCGATTGATACTGCCGGCATTCATAGGATGTCACCCGGTGTCCGTGATGCTTGCATACAAATAAATCCATGCCGCCCAGCGGCGTTACCGGCTTCGGCCCGTGCGTCCCTTTTGGCTCTGTGGTTTCCATCCGCCTTCTTTCAGCTTTGAGCTTCCAGCTTTGTGCTTGCGCTATACAAACCGAATCCGTTCCTTGCACACGCCGATTTTCCGATAAATCCCGGCAAGCTCAAACTCCACATCCCGCCGCCACGCCGGGTCCGGATCACGGCGCCCGTCAATGGCGCAATAGTTATTCTTGGCCATGGTGCGAAACACGATCTCGGAATAATGCCGCTCAATATGTGGCCCGGCAATTTTGCACATCCCGAGCGCCAGTGCCTCAAACCCCAGACACCAGGTATAGGCGATGGTGTCCGCCGGGGTCCGGTCGCACACAATAATGTCATAATGCCGCATCATCTCGATTTCCCTGGCAATCTGGGCCGTGAAGATCCACAACTGGGAATCCTCCGTGCTCTCCCGGTTGATGGGAAACGGGCACTCCGCCGCGATCTCCATCAGCAGCCCCACCCTGGCGTCCGGGTGCGTGTTTTTCACCGCCTGGGCCATATACATGGCCGCATACGTCTTTCCGGTCCCGTGGGTCCCGGAGATCCCGATCAGCTTCTTTTTCAGCTTTGGCATGGTGAGGATATCTCCAGCGCGGTTTTGATCTGGTTCATTTTTTCCCTGGCCCCGGCCCGGACCCCGAGGTCATAAAAACTGTTGGCGATCCGCAGGGCCGTGAAAATCTGGATATCGGTCCACTCAGCCCCCGGCACCATCAATATCTGGTCCCCGTCGCAGGTGTTAAGAACCGCCATGCCCGGATGCCGGTCATCATCCCTTACAATCTCGCAATCACACGCATACACCAGGTGTTTCATATTTTTTCACCCCTCAAAATTCGTCATTCGTAATTCTTAATTCGTAATTCGTCATTATTCCCTAAATCCCCGCCACCACATCCATCTCTTCCTTGGTCGGAGCCGCATAAATGGCGCTGGAATTAATGGACTTGTGCCGGAGCTGTTTCTGCACAAAAAGCAGCTTTTTGCTGGCATGATCTCCGTCAATATGGGTCACGTCCGCCATGATGCGCTGGGCCTTGGTGTGCCGCATGGCGTGCGGCGTCACCCGCTCGATCCGGGCCGCCCGGCACCATCGGTCCATCAGGTGATTCACCCCCCGCACCGTCAGCCGGTTGCCTTTTTTGCCGACAAACAGGGGCGCGTCATAGGCTATATCCTGTCCCCATCGGGCCTTCTGCTTCAGAAACACCCGGAACTGGTCCTGCAGCTCCTTGGTTAGCAAAAGCTCGCCCACCGCCCCTTTCTTGGCAATGCGAAAGTCAACCTTCAGATGGGTCCGGTCCCGCACATCCCCGCAATTCAGCTCAATCACCTCGCCCCGCCGCAGCCCCAGCACCCGCATGGTTTTGAGCAGCACATAATCCCGACGGGCAATACGGCCCTTGGTGCGGTGAATGGTGCCAAACAGTTTTTTTTCTTCAGCCACGGTCAGATAATTGGTCCCGGCCTTGGTCCGGATGTTGGTGTGTGTATTCATGATGTCTCCTTTCATGATGTCTCAGTGTAGGAGCGGGCCATGCCCGCGATTCAAATGGAGAGGGGAAGCGGTGAGACGGGCCGCCGTCGGGTTGCAATCCCTATCCCCTCTCCGGGGTGAAACCATGCCCTGATCTTCGCAAGCCAAGGAGGTGTGGCCGCTACTCTAACCGGGACAGGACAGCCCGGAACGCCGCTTCAGCAAACTATTTCACCAGCCCGATGCCGGACAGCATATATTCCCGATCCTGGCCGCGCTTGGCGTAAAATTTTTTTACATTCATGGTTTGGTAGATGGTGCGGAAAAAATGAGGCCGGGAAATAGGCTGAATGCCCGTTTCTTCGGCATGTCGAACATATTCTTCATATAGATCGGACGTGGATGTTTCCATATCCGGATCAATAATGCAGGCCCCCAGGAGAAACTCATTCAGATCGTTCAGCCGGTCTTCCACATCCGCAGCAGCTCCCCTGGGTGTCGCTTCGCTGCTCACCGCGGCAGAGTAAAGAAATGAATAATTACGCGCCGCATCAGCGGTCAGGTCAATGCCTTTCTCTGCCGCGGTCATTGCCATCTTCAATAGGCTGATCCGCTGGCCAGGATTCAGCCCGTCATTTGCCATGCGCGCAAAGACCACCGCCGGGTGCAGGCTGTATCCGCCGGTTTTCCGGATGGCCGGCAGCACATCATGGGTTACCCATCGCCGGAAATGTCTCGCCTCCGATTTGTTGGACCGAAAAATCAGATTATAAAGACCGGATTCGGAGATGGTCCAGGTGTCCCTGTTTTGACCTGATACGTATAAAGTACGGATCAGCTTTTCATCTTCATCCAATCTTTCGACCGCCTGTGCCGAGTCCATTAGCCCCAAAACATCACAGACATCTTTTGCCACCCACCAGGGGTCTTTGTTCTCATCCAGAAGAACCCGGATGTCGTTGCCACCGAAATTAAAAACCGTCATTTCCTTGTTGCTGGCGTCGTTGTCTTTTTGCATTTACCGTCTCCTTTTTTTGATTTATTCAAACCTGCAAACCATCCGCGCGCCGCAGCACATCACAGCCGCGGCGGCAAAATTCGCCCATGGGAACCAGGACCCGTCAGACCCGGCAACAATCATCCCGGCCATCATCAGAAACCCTCCGGCATGCGGAATCATGCTTTTCAGCCCCAATCCTCCAACCTTATGCCTTCTACCTTCCACCTTATACCTCATCACCCCATCCCCCCTTCCCCGTCCGGCACGCTGTGCACCCGGTCCAGATACGCCATCAGCTCCAATGCCTGGCGGATCAGCCGGGAGATGTCCCGTTTGCAGTTTTTTACCTCATGATGCTCGATCACCCCGTCATCCACGGCGTTGGCCAGCCCTTCCATCACGTCGGAAAATTCCTTGGTCAGCCGGGCCGTGAGCCGCATCACCCGGGACGGGTTTTTCCCGTTCACTGCCGGGATCTCATACATGATCCGGCCAAAGGATTCCGCAATCATGTCCAGCATGATCCCGGCCGCCATCTGGGCCTGCTCCGGGCTGTCATCTTCCATGGCGATCTCGATCATGCTCATGGCATCCCGAAACCCCGGCTTTGCCCACTCCACCTCCCGCAGCTCGTTGGACAGCGTGGAATACGGTTTGTTTAGCTCGTTGGCCATCCCTTTCATGCCGTAGGCATGGCCGATAATTTTCAGCTGGTCGATCAGCGGTGTCTTGTCAATCCGTTTCGGCATGAGCACTACCTCCTGTGTGGTAAAAAAATCGTTGTTTTTATTATGGTTTTTACAGCGTAAAAAATATATGCGAATGTATGGCAGAAAATAAGTAGTTAAAAAATCACCACTTTTCTACGTGCGCCAAATTCGTCTCCACCTCTACCGGCTCGCCTCGTTTTGCCCGGATATCCATCATCTGATCGATTACCTGTTCAATGCCCCGCCGCATGATATCTATTTCCACCCGCAGGGCTTTCATGGCCGTTTCAATGTGTTTAAACCGGATTTCCTCCGGCTGCTGGTCAGAATCCGGGCTGAAGAATTGGCGTTCCATTAACTGGCCTCCTGAAATTGGTTAAAAAGAAGATCCCGGGTCACCCGGCCCTCGATCCAGTCCACAGCGGAAATGCCGGTGGCAGCTTCGAGTTTTTTGGCAGTGGACCAGGAGGGGCGTCTTGACCCTGATAAGATTTGACTTAGGTATGCCTCTGAAATATTCGCCATTGCGGCTATCTCATATTGTTTTGTCTTTTCCATGGTGTGAATCTTTGCAAAACGCAAACTATGTGTCAAGAAAAACTTTGATTTTTGCAAACTTTTTTTTGTTGATCTTTATTAGCAAAATGCTAATTTTTAAAAATGACTGATAATAAAAAAGATTTGTATTTCAGAAAGGCTTTAAAACACTTTTTCCGGGGTGGTAATTTTGCAAA